>NZ_CP136708.1:0-1200000 GCF_032925565.1 Alteromonas sp. CI.11.F.A3 | reverse complement strand
TGTTTTTTATTGGCATGGCCATGGCATTACTGGTATTTGCCATCGCCCTGCCCGTTGCCGCTATCGACCATACTACGCTTCCACTCAGTATTGGCATATTAACCGGACTCATGTGGATGCCGCTATCATGGGCTATTCAACACTGGGTTGGCTACTTTCACACTATTGCCCGTACCTTGGGCATTCTCATTGCTTGGTTTGTATTTCCAGAAGCCCGTATTGAAGCCATATCAGCGGTTATTGTTGCGGTGTATTTAGTCTCACTCGTTACTTTAGAGTCTAGATACCAGAATATTAAACTTGCCACTTCGAACGCCGTTGACGGTGCTGCAACTAATGCTACTAATACCTCTGCTACTGACACTGGCTGTACTTCACAGGCCAATCCGAAAGTTGCCACTAAAACGTCACTAGCTACTTTTTGATAAGAAGCGGTTCTGAAGAAAGTCGTCTTAATCTACGGCTTTTTCAAACTATGGCTTTTCAAAGTAGGGCAGGTTTAGTCAAAGCCAAACTTAAATAACCGAAACAGCTAAACGACCTAAGACTTATACCGGAGAAAAACATGACTTATTTATTACTCGCCCTAGCCATTGTGACAGAAGTAGCAGCGACACTTTCATTGAAAGCCTCGGATGGCTGGGGAAAATGGTACTTCGGCTATGGCGCCATCGCGCTTTATACCGTATCTGGTATTTTATTTGCCGCTGTGCTCAAGCATATGGGGGTAGGTGTTGCTTATGCGATATGGTCTGGAATGGGTATCGCTCTTATCACCGCAGCCTCTGTAGTCTTATGGAAACAAACTTTCGACTTCTATGCTGCAATGGGTATTATATTAATTGTTTCAGGTACTTTGCTTATCACCAGCAAGTCTGCCGTTGTATTTCAATAAGGACGAAATACCTAGATGAATAGCAATTCAATAAAAAACAGCGATAAGGCCACGAGCGTTGCAGGTATCAACGCTGGCGAAGCCTCCGCTAACCTACAATCGCCAGCAATACCCTTGCTGGCAGATGGCCGTAAGAAAAAGTGGTCTTACAGTTCTCTGGTCTTTTCGCTGTTTTACTTTGTGCCAATGCTATTTATGCAAGATACGCCTTCCAGTTGGGTAATGGCGCTTATTGTTATGGGCTTTGTCACCTTTGTTATTCTTTACGTACTGAGTGTAAATCAACCCCTAAATCGCCTGCCTTATTACCTAACCGCAATGCTTTTTTTAGCCTATACCACCAGCTTGGTTAACCCGGGTGGCACGGTGTTTTTTGGCTTTGTTAACTTTATTGTTGGCTACTATTATCGCTTCAGTATCGGCATTATCTTGTTACTGGCAGTATCTGCGTCGCTTATTTTTTTGAAAGTGTATCTATACCCTACCGGTTTGTTTTTCTTCCTCGCCGCAGGGGCAAACATCGCTGTACTATTTGGCTTTGGCGTAATGGAACGCAAAGAAACCCTTTTCCAACAAAAGGAAGCGAAACACGCTGCCGCATTGGGCACTTTAAGTGCCATTGCCGAACGAGAGCGCATAGGTCGTGATCTTCATGATGTAGCTGGCCATGCATTAAGTAGTATTTCATTGAAAGCTCAAGTGGCCGACAAGCTACTAACTAAAGGCCGCACTGCTGAAGCCCAAGCAGAAGTAAAAGCATTGGCTCAGCTTTCTCAGCAATTGCTCAGTGAGATTAGGCAAACGGTAAGTGGCATTAAACACCTATCGTTGCGCGAAGAAATAGCTAAGAACATGGCTAAATTGTCTGAGCAAGGTTTTAATGTGGTGAATGATGCAGTGAGCGATGTAGACAAGAGCAGCTTCACTCACCTTACTCCCCTTCAAGAAACCCAATTGTCGTTAATAGTAAAAGAAGCGACCACGAATATTCTGCGCCACAGCAAGGGCAATCAAGTAACGCTTACCCTTCAATGCACAAACGATATATTGAACCTTGTTATTGCAGACAACGGAAACAGCCACTGCCAAACAGAGGGCAACGGCGTTCAAGGTATCCGCGAGCGGGCTGAACTAATTAATGCCTCAGTGGAGTTTCAGTGGGGCTCCCCTACGGTGCTCACACTTAAATTACCGCTACTTGTTAAACATAATAGTAGCGAGCCGAGCGCATAGTACATGTGCATGTGCACATGATAAAAATGACTAATTTAATATCGAGCAACCAGCAATGAATCGAATTTTAGTGGTAGAAGACCAATCTTTAGTGCGTGATGCTATTGCCACTTTATTGTCGTTAGAGGACGACTTTGAAATAAGTGGAAAATGCGCTAATGGACAAGAAGCACTAGATTGGCTTGGCAAGAACGATGTACCCGATATTATTCTTACCGACATTGAAATGCCCTTAGTATCGGGGCTAGATTTGGCAGAAAAGCTAAACGCTTTATCTATCAGCAGCAAAGTGGTGGTAATGACCACATTCTCTAAACCTGGCTATATAAAGCGAGCGCTGGCATTGGGCGCTAAAGGGTTTGTTCTAAAAGAGGCCGACAGTGAATACCTAGTGAATGCGCTACAAAAAATAGCAAAAGGTGAGAGGGTTATTAGCCCTGAACTTGCGTTGATGGCATTGGATGACAGTAACCCGCTTTCGGCAAAAGAAAGTAAAGCGTTGAAGCTCGCGGGAGATGGATTAAAAACTCAAGATATCGCGAAAACGCTATTTTTGTCAGAAGGTACTGTGCGTAATTATTTATCTGAAGCTATAGCAAAACTAGATGCAACAAACCGTGTCGATGCCGCCAGAATCGCAAAACAAAAAGGCTGGTTATAAACCAGCCTTTGTTTGTCTATATCCGCTGCATTTAGTACAAATGCAGCGGTTATTTTTTGCTCTTAAGCTTTTTAGCTTACTCAATTCGTTAATTAAAACTCTGTTGAGAAACGTACGCCAAACTCGCTAGCGTCGTTGCTTAATACTTGCAGAATATAATCGCCCGTATTCAAGCGAGCATTGTCATAACGCTCGTCAAAAATGTTACGACCATACAATGCAACTGTGTAAGCCTCATCAGCTGGCGTGTACGCCACATCAAAGTTAACTAATTCACGGCTTTCAATTTCTGTCATGCGAGCAGGCTCTGAGCTAGGCTCACCGTACATATCTGCGCGGTATGAATAGTCGATACGTGCGCGAATTTTGTCGCCACCTTCAAGATCGAAGGTATATGACGGGCCAATCGCAAACGTTAAATCAGGCGTTAATGGCGCAACAGGATTAAAGCCGTCTTGCTCATCTACTTCAACATCCATGTAACCAATGCTGGTTAGCATGCTGAAGTTGCCTACGTTCAAGGTAGTGTCTAGTTCGATACCGCGAGAGGTTTGTTCAACCACTAAGTTTGCTGTATCAAAACCACCTTCGCTTACTCGGCTAACTTGGTACGGTAGGTCTTCAAACTCAGTATTAAATACTGCAACACTCATATCGAAGTATTCATTAATACGGCCTTTAACACCCACTTCGTAGTTCACAGCAGTGATGTTATCAGAAGCAACGAAACAGTTGCTTGCATTAACTGCCGCTACTGCATTGTCTAAATCATCAAAACCACCAGCGCCAAAGAACTCGCCAATCAAGCAATAAGGGCGTGCTGGATATTGACCAGATTGATACCCATTTTGAATAGTGGCATAACCTGTCATGCCATTTTCAAAGGTGTAGTTAGTCGCTAATTCCCACGTTACTTCGTCCCACTCATTTGAGTCGAAAACAGTACCAAGGGCATCAAATACGTTTGCAGACGCGTCTTTTTCATCTTCAGTGTAACGAATACCACCAGACACGCTAAGCTCGTCAGTTACATCATGACGAAGGTTTAGGTATACCGCTTTACTTGTGGTTTCTTGATCAAGTTGAAGGGTGTTGCCACCGCCATCGAAACTTGAATCGCTACCTTGGCGGTTGCTACCTTCTTCATTGAAGTAATAAAGGCCAGCAACGAAGTCAGTGTACTCATTGATGTAACCATTCAATTGAACTTCAATTGATGTTTGGTCTGCTTCACCGCGCTCTGGGTATTGGTCTAACGAGTAAATAGTACCATCATCATCAAGGCCAGCTTTGTACTTAGATGTACGGCGGCTAGCAACCACTTTCGCGGTGTAATCGTCGCTAATATCCCACTCGGTAGTTAGAGACACACCGCGGGCTTCATTCGATACGCTAGTCACTTCAGGTGTGCCAGTAGCGTTATCGTAAATGTCAGCACCTTCTGGGGTAACATCGGTATTTCTAAGCTCTAGCCCTAAGCTGTTTGTGCCAGCATAAAAGCGCCCTTCAGGCATTTCATCAATAAGCACAGTGTATGGACGTAAACCACCATCACCATTGTTGGCATCGGCAGTTAATACCATACGGAAATCATCAGACGGCTCAAATTTTACCGAGATACGACCTGAAATATCTTCTGTTTCACCAACATCATATTCTGCATTAGGTACGTTAATGAACTCGCCCAAACCATCACGGGTGTTGTAAGCAAGGTTCATGTTAAATGCGAGGGTGTCAGACAATGCATGGTTCACGAACAAGTCAGTTTTAACTCGACCACGGGTACCAAATTCTGCACTTACTTTAGTCACATCGCCTTGATCTGGCTCTTTAGTAATGATGTTTATTGCACCACCAATAGAGTTACGACCATAAAGCGTACCTTGAGGACCACGAAGTACCTCAATACGCTCGATGTTGTTCAAGCTCCAGTTTTGACCAACTTGGCGGCCTAAATACACGCCATCCACATACACGCTCACACCCGGATCAGTGGTGATAAGATGATCTTGAAGACCAATACCGCGAATGAAAGGGTTTACTGAGGAAGTGTGACCCGCTGAGAAGCCGGTTACGTTTAAGTTTGGAACAAACTTACCAACATCCGTTAAGTCAGTAATGCCTTGTTCAGCTAGCATATCACCGTCAAATGCACTGATTGCAATTGGTACTTCATAAATAACTTGAGGACGCTTAGTCGCAGTAACGGTAATTGCTTCGTACTGTTGCTCTTCAGTTGCTTCAACTTCTTGAGCAAATGCAGTGTGAGAAATAGCAGGTACAGTTAGTGCTACTGCCAAAGCGACAGGCGAAAGCTTACTGGCTAGTGTCTTAGACACGTCAGTATTGGTGATCATGTGTAACCCCTTTGCGAGAGTGTTTAGTGTCGAAAATTTATTGTTTTTAGGCTGCTTCCCGTTCTCTACGGAACGTTGAAAACCAATTGACTCACAAATAGAGGGCGTTACGAACCGTAACATTTAGCTGATTTATGGATATCCTGATGAAAGTGGCGTGTATCCCTACTGGTTTTAATGTCACTTTCTCTACCCTACCAGCCCCCATCTACTCACGACTGGAGTTTTGGCTTGAAGACTGGAAAAATATAATACTGACTTCCGTTTAGCTTGCATAGCGAAATATTGCACTTTTATTAAATTGAGACTTTAAAATTAGACCAATTGGTTAGACTATTTACTACTCAGTTCACCCACCATTAAATTAAACTTTATCTCAAATAATCATACCGTTAGATAGTGGCAGGAGTTTAAACAGATCGCTATTTACGTTAGATTCACTAGACCATTCAGACAATAATTACTTCGCTTGTCTCTGACTCCCCCAAACAACCAGGGTTGCCGTTGGTCAATGCTAAAGCTACCGATGAACGATTAATACCTCATTAAATGGTCATTTTTAGTAATAACTATACGTAGCACTGATTGCATTAGGCGATGTTAGCTAAATGCATTAAAACTCGCATTAACCAACCCTATAAAACCACTTTGTACACTTTCTTTATATTTATCACTTTGTCGACAATATAAGGCAGTTCGCTTGACTAAATGGCTATTAGCGCCTATATTGTCGACATATCATTGATTTCATGGTGCCTAACTTGTCGGTGCAAATAGAGCTAGAAAAGCCCGTAACTAATGCGGATAGAACCTTCTTTCAATTGCGAAAAGATATTGTGGAAGGGGTTATTCCTGCGGGTTCCAAACTCAGTGAAACTGAGTTGTCGACAAAATACGAAGTCAGCCGCGCAGTTATTCGCGAAGGTATTAACCGTCTTGCCGCCTGCCACCTTGTAGAACGAAAAGCTAACGTAGGAGCTAAAGTTGTCTCCCTTACGCCAGAAGGGCTTATTCAGCTTTATCAAGTGCGAGAAGCGTTAGAAGGTATGGCTGCACGTCTTGCCGCTAGACATATGAGCGATGAAGAAATTGGCTCACTGCAAGGGCTGCTAGATTCTCATTTCAACACAGTAAAAGATGCACAGCTTTATTACCAAGAAGCGGGTGATGTGGATTTTCATTACCGTATTGTTACTGGCAGTAAAAATAGCCATCTGATTAGCGTGTTAATTGATGGACTTTATCATCTTGTACGCATGTATCGCGTTCAACTCGGTATGGCCGGCCCACGGGTAAGCACTGCTTTTGATGAACACAGACACATTGTGAATGCCATTGCGAATCGCGATGAAGAGCTAGCCGAAATGCTAATGCGCCGCCATATTCTTTATTCAAAGAACAATATTGAAAACAAACTTAGCCCCACACCAACCTAATTTGAAACCAGAGAGTGTTATTTATGAGTGCAGGAAAGAAATTCAGACAAGCACTGGCCGACAATAAGCCACTGCAAATATTAGGCACCATTAATGCCTATACCGCCATGATGGCAAAATCTATCGGCCACAAAGCGATATACCTCTCCGGTGGCGGCGTTGCCAACGCTTCATACGGTTTACCCGATTTGGGCATGACATCACTTAACGATGTGATTGTTGATGTACAACGCATCACATCAGCCTGCGATTTACCGTTATTGGTAGACATAGACACCGGTTGGGGCGGCGCATTTAATATTGCAAAAACCATTCGCGATATGGAAAAAGCAGGCGCAGCGGCTGTGCATATGGAAGATCAGGTAGCGCAAAAGCGTTGCGGTCATCGCCCTAACAAAGAAATTGTGAGCACAGAAGAAATGGTCGATCGCATTAAAGCCGCGGTAGATGCTAGAACCGACCCCGACTTTTTCATTATGGCCCGCACCGACTCTTTCGCCCAAGAAGGGTTAGAAAAAGCCATTGAACGAGCCAAAGCTTATGTAGCCGCTGGTGCTGACGGCATTTTTGCAGAAGCAGTAAAAACTGAAGAGCATTACCGCGCATTCTCAGAAGCGTTAGACGTACCTATTCTTGCCAACATTACCGAATTCGGACAAACCGAACTATGGAACAAAGCGCAACTTGGCGAATGGGGGGCCGCGATGGTGCTTTATCCACTTAGCGCATTCCGCGCCATGAACAAAGCCGCTGAAAACGTGTACCAATCAATACTTGATAACGGCGATCAAAAAGCCGTTGTCGACACCATGCAAACCCGCATGGAGTTATACGATTACCTTGGCTATCACGACTACGAGCAAAAGCTCGACGAACTGTTTGCCAAAGGCAAAAGCTAACGGCTGAGGTCGCTTTGGCTGAGGAGGCAGGGATACGGCGCTGCCACGCTGTTTATCTTTGCATCAGATATGCGCGGTCCTGCTGAGGTCGGCGATGTAGAGGTAGAGAGTGCGAGCGCTGCCCCTCTGAGGCATGGATGCCGAAGCGGAGCCCCCATGGATGGGTTCACGGCGTGGCAGAGCCGCACTCTATACCTCTGCAGCAAAGCGACTTCACTTGGGCCGCTGATGTAGAGGTAGAGTGTGTGAGCGCTGCCCCTCTGAGGCATGGATGCCGAAGCGGAGCCCCCATGGATGGGTTCACGGCGTGGCAGAGCCGCACTCTATACCTCTGCAGCAGAGCGACTTCACTTGGGCCGCTGATGTAGAGGTAGAGAGTGTGAGCGCTGCCCCTCTGAGGCATGGATGCCGAAGCGGAGCCCCCATGGATGGGTTCACGGCGTGGCAGAGCCGCACTCTATACCTCTGCAGCAAAGCGGCCTCAAGCAAATTGCGATAATTAATAAAACTAAACAAACTTTTGTACCTTACATACACAAGACCGGAGACAACAAGATGGCTAAACAATTAAGTGGCGCGGGATTACGCGGCCAAGTTGCGGGAAAAACAGCACTGTCTACTGTAGGAGTATCAGGTTCTGGCCTGACATACCGTGGTTACGATGTAAAAGATTTAGCAGCCAGCTGCCAATTTGAAGAAGTGGCTTATCTTATTTTGAAAGGCAAATTGCCTAACCAATCCGAGTTAGATGAATACAAAACCTTGCTTCGTGGTATGCGCGGATTACCTCAGGCCCTTAAAGATGTTCTAGAGCGTATCCCAAAAGACGCCCATCCTATGGATGTACTTCGTACGGGTTGTTCTATGTTGGGTAACCTTGAAATGGAAAACGACTTCAGCGAGCAAGATCACGCAACCGATCGCATGCTAGCTTGTTTTCCAAGTATTATTTGTTATTGGTATCGCTTTACTCACGATGGCATTCGTATTGATGTAGAAACCGATGACGATTCAATCGGTGGTCATTTCTTACACATGCTACATGGCGAAAAGCCTCGCGAGTTGCATGAGCAAGTGATGCACGTATCACTTATTTTGTACGCAGAGCACGAATTCAACGCCTCTACCTTTACCGCTCGCGTTTGTGCCTCAACCCTGTCAGACATGCACTCATGTGTCACTGGTGCTATTGGCTCACTTCGCGGCCCATTACATGGCGGTGCGAATGAAGCAGCCATGGAAATGATAGAAGGCTTTACATCGGCAGACGACGCTGAAGAAAAGATGATGGCAATGCTGGCACGTAAAGACAAAATCATGGGCTTTGGTCATGCCATTTATTCTGAATCTGACCCACGTAACGAAATTATTAAAGGCTGGTCTGAAAAGCTTGCAGCCGATGTGGGTGACGATGTGCTTTACCCTGTTTCTGTGCGCTGTGAAGAAGTGATGTGGCGCGAGAAAAAACTGTTCTGTAACGCTGATTTCTTCCATGCATCAGCCTATAACTTTATGGGTATTCCTACTAAGTTGTTTACTCCTATCTTCGTAATGTCTCGCCTAACTGGCTGGGCTGCCCACGTAATGGAACAGCGCGCTGACAACCGCATTATTCGTCCGTCAGCAGAATACACCGGTGAAGATATTCGTGACGTACCTCCTATGTCTGCACGTAGTTAACGACTAAGGCTTAAAATCATGAGTAATATGAATTACGAATACCGAAAACCTTTGCCTGGCGCAGGAATCGATTTTTTCGATACCCGCGAGGCAGTGGAAGCCATTGAACCTGGCGCCTACGACAAACTTCCCTACACCTCTCGTGTGTTTGCTGAAAACTTAGTGCGCCGCTGTAACCCAGACGCACTAACAGATTCACTCAAGCAGTTTATTTACCGCAAGAACGACTTAGATTTTCCGTGGTTTCCTGCCCGCGTGGTATGCCACGATATTTTGGGGCAAACCGCGTTAGTCGACTTGGCTGGTTTACGGGATGCTATTGCCGCAAAAGGCGGCGATCCGGCGAAAGTAAATCCAGTCGTGCCTACCCAGTTAATTGTCGATCACTCATTAGCCGTTGAACATGCGGGTTTTGAACCCGACGCGTTTGAAAAAAACCGCGCTATTGAAGACAGACGTAACGACGACCGTTTTCATTTTATCGACTGGACTAAATTAGCTTTTAAAAACGTGGACGTGATACCGCCCGGTAACGGCATCATGCACCAAATCAACTTAGAGCGTATGTCACCAGTTATTCAATCACGTGACGGCGTAGCCTTTCCAGATACCTTGGTTGGCACCGACAGCCATACCCCGCATGTTGATGCTCTAGGCGTTATTGCTATTGGTGTAGGCGGCCTTGAAGCGGAAAGCGTCATGCTAGGGCGCGCTTCTTACATGCGCCTACCCGATATTGTGGGTGTTGAGCTTACTGGTAAGCCTCAGCCAAACATTACTGCTACCGATATCGTGTTAGCCCTTACCGAGTTTTTACGTAAAGAACGCGTGGTGTCTTCTTATTTGGAATTTTACGGCGAGGGAACCACTCACCTCACCCTTGGCGATCGCGCCACTATTTCAAACATGACGCCAGAATACGGCGCTACCGCGGCGATGTTCTACATTGACCAGCAAACCATAGATTATTTGCGTTTAACCGGCCGAGAAGAAAAGCAAATTGCCTTAGTTGAGCAATACGCGAAGCACACCGGTTTATGGGCAGATTCATTAGTCAGTGCCGAGTACGAGCGTGTTCTCACCTTTGATTTATCCTCTGTTGGTCGCAACATGGCTGGCCCATCTAATCCACATGCCCGTTTAGCCACCAGCGATTTAGCACAGCGCGGTGTTGCTAGTGCCTGGGAACAAGAAGAAGGCAAAATGCCTGATGGCGCGGTAATTATTGCTGCCATTACCAGTTGTACCAATACATCTAACCCGCGTAACGTGATTGCAGCAGGCTTAATTGCTCGCAATGCAAACCAGCGTGGTTTAACCCGTAAACCTTGGGTGAAAAGTTCGCTAGCCCCTGGCTCTAAAGCGGTAAAACTGTATTTAGAAGAAGCCGATTTGATGGGCGAACTAGAACAGTTAGGCTTTGGTGTAGTGGCTTTTGCCTGCACAACCTGCAACGGTATGAGCGGCGCGCTAGACCCTAAAATTCAGCAAGAAATTATAGACCGCGACTTATACGCCACAGCAGTACTTTCTGGTAACCGTAACTTCGATGGCCGTATTCACCCGTATGCGAAACAAGCCTTTTTGGCCTCACCGCCATTAGTAGTGGCTTACGCTATTGCAGGCACTGTCCGTTTTGATATTGAAAAAGACGTGCTAGGTATTGATAACGACGGTAACCCGGTCACGCTTAAAGATATTTGGCCAAGCGATGAAGAGATTGATGCCATTGTCGCGCAAAGCGTAAAACCAGAGCATTTTCGTAAAGTGTACGAGCCCATGTTCGACTTAAAAGTGAATACTGGCAGCGACATCAGCCCGCTATACGATTGGCGTGAAATGAGCACCTATATTCGCCGCCCACCTTATTGGGAAGGCGCGATGGATGCTGAACGTACTATGACGGGCATGCGTCCGCTGGCGATATTAGGCGATAACATTACTACCGATCATCTATCGCCTTCGAACGCGATTATGGCTGCTAGTGCAGCCGGTGAGTATTTGGCGAAAATGGGCTTGCCAGAAGAAGACTTTAACTCTTATGCCACCCACAGGGGCGATCATTTAACGGCGCTTCGTGCCACCCTTGCGAACCCGAAAGTGTTCAACGAGATGGTGCTTGAAAATGGCGAAGTGAAGCAAGGTTCGCTTGCTCGCATTGAGCCTGAAGGCAAAGTGGTTCGCATGTGGGAAGCCATTGAAGCCTACATGGAGCGCAGGCAGCCACTGATTATTGTGGCGGGTGCCGACTATGGTCAGGGCTCTTCACGTGATTGGGCTGCCAAAGGTGTACGCTTAGCTGGGGTTGAAGTGATTGCCGCAGAAGGCTTCGAGCGCATTCACCGTACCAACTTGCTTGGCATGGGTGTATTGCCACTTGAATTTAAACCGGGCACAACCCGTAAAACTCTTAAGCTTGATGGCACTGAAACCTACGACGTTAAAGGTGAACCTGCACCGGGAGCAACCTTAACCTTGGTGGTGAATCGTGCCAATGGTGAAACCTTAAACGTACCGGTAACCTGTCGCTTAGATACCGCAGAAGAGGTATCGATTTACAGCGCAGGCGGTGTACTTCAGCGTTTTGCCAAAGACTTCTTAGAAGCTGAAGCTACGTAGTTATCGCTGGGATAGGGGAAAGTAATGTCGGTACAGGGCACGCCGTAAATACGTCCCTGTAGGCTCCCAATTCGCATCCATGCGAATTGAGGGCCCTGAACCGACATTACCTTTCCCCATGCATTATCCAACAGCGTTAATTAGAAGATGAATTTAGGTGGTAGATTTAGAGGTTGTTCAGAATTTAAATGTTTACCTCCCTTAACTACAGTATGGATTGGTGTGTTTTGAGCAGGGCTTAATCGTTATCACTTTTAGTAAGCAACCATCATAATCAACCATTGCAACCAGCAATCGTAACAAATCATCGTAACAAATCATCGTAACCAACCATTGCCACCAATCAAAAAAGGAATAACCAATGAAGCATGCTCCTCAAATCCGTGTACCGGCTACTTATATGCGTGGTGGTACAAGTAAAGGTGTGTTCTTTAACGTATCTGATTTACCCGAAGCGGCTCAGCAGCCTGGGCCGGCGCGAGATGCGCTTTTATTGCGAGTGATTGGCAGCCCAGATCCTTACGGTAAGCAAACCGATGGTATGGGCGGTGCGACATCGAGCACCAGTAAAACCGTGCTTATTAGTAAGAGCGAGCGCGACGGCTACGATGTCGACTACTTGTTTGGTCAAGTCTCTATCGACAAGCCTTTTGTAGATTGGAGCGGTAACTGCGGTAACTTAACTGCCGCTGTGGGCGCATTTGCAATCAATAATGGGTTGGTCGATGCCAGTAAAATTCCAGACAACGGCGTTGCCCTAGTAAATATTTGGCAAGCGAATATCAACAAAGCCATTATTGCCAAGGTGCCTATTACTAATGGTGAAGTGCAAGAAACTGGCGACTTTGAGTTAGACGGAGTGACGTTTCCAGCCGCTGAAGTGGAAGTGGCTTTTGTCGACCCAGCCGATGGTGAAGGAGCAATATTTCCTACTGGCCGTTTAGTCGATACCCTTGAAGTGCCTGATGTAGGCTCTTTCAGCGCCACTATGATAAACGCTGGTATTCCTACTATCTTCATTAACGCTGAAGATATTGGCTACACGGGTACCGAACTGCAAGATGATATTAATAATGATGATGCCGCCCTAGCCAAGTTTGAAGCTATTCGTGCTTATGGCGCAGTTAAAATGGGGCTAATTAACGATATTGGCGAAGCAGTCACACGCCAGCATACCCCCAAGGTAGCTATGGTTGCGTCACCTAAAGGCTATAAGGCCTCTAGTGGTAAAGACATTTTAGGAAATGACATTGATGTACTCGTGCGCGCTATGTCGATGGGTAAATTGCACCACGCCATGATGGGCACGGCCGCTGTAGCCATTGCTGCAGCTGCGGCTATCCCTGGCACACTCGTAAACCTAGCGGCTGGCGGCACAGATCGTGAAGCCGTTGTTTTCGGGCACCCATCAGGCACCTTGCGTGTAGGCGCAAAAGCTAGCTTCGAAAATGATAAATGGAACATTGAACAAGCGGTTATGAGCAGAAGCGCTCGAATTTTAATGGAAGGCTGGGTTCGCGTGCCCCAAGAGCAGAATTAGTTGGCAGTACAAAATTCAACCCATTGAGGTGTAAAGGCTTTTCTTCGCTTATCACGAAGGTAGACTTCAGTATAATATTGCGCTCCTAGGGGCGCATTGTTCCTACATTTTCGTTATTCTTGACGTCTAGTTTCTAAGAGCCGATGTCGTCATGAATAAAGTATTGGTGGTAGAAGACAGCCTAACCGTCCGCAAAATTTTAAGTAAACTGTTAGAAGACAACCCTTACTTAACGCCAATCCTTTGCAAAGATTTTGCCGAGGCGACACAGGAACTTGAAAGAGGGAGCGATTTTCTCGCCGCTATTGTTGACCTAAATTTACCAGATGCCCCCAACGGTGAGAGCGTAGATCTCAGCTTATCATATTCAATTCCCACCTTAGTGTTAACTGGAAACTTTGATGAATTTACACGTGCTCAACTACTCGATTTAGGCGTACTTGATTATGTAACCAAAGAATCTCGCTATTCCTACAATCAGGTTATTAAACTCATTGATCGCTTGAGAAAAAACCTCACGACTAAGGTACTGGTTGTTGAAGACTCTGTTACCAGTCGAAACTATATTTGTAGCCTCCTTAAAAAATTTCAATTCCAGATATATGAGGCAGATGATGGCATAGACGCACTCAATGTGCTGTCTGAGCATCAAGATATCCGTATGGTAATCTCCGATCACCGCATGCCCAATATGGATGGATACGAACTCATCAAAGCAATAAGACATGAGCGTCGCATGCAAGACTTAATTTTCATTGGGCTTTCAGGTACCAACGATGGCGTACTTTCTTCTAAGTTCATCAAAAGCGGCGCAAATGACTTCCTGTCTAAACCTTTCTACCACGAAGAGTTCTTTTGCCGAGTGATGCAAAATTTAGAAGCCCAGGAAATGATTCAAACCATCAGGCAATCTGCCAATATCGATCCCCTTACTCAAGTTTATAACCGCCGCTACCTTATCGAGCAAGGTGGCGCAATATTAACACAGAGCACTCCGTCTTCAGGGGTGACCGTATGTATGATTGATATCGATAACTTTAAATTAGTGAATGATAACCAAGGCCATAAAGCGGGTGATATGTTGCTTCAAGAGTTTGCCACTCTATTAAAAGAACACTTTGGTGAAGACTTGGTGGTTCGCTACGGCGGTGAAGAGTTTACGGTGATATCTACCCGCACGTTGAAGGAGCACCTTGGAAACGTTTCGCAATTTATTAACCTTGTCCGGAGCTCACGTTTCACGCAACACGAATTGAACATAACGTGCAGCATTGGTATTTGCGCAGAAAAACACACTAACCTTGAAACGCAAATTGATATAGCCGACAAGCGGCTTTATCAGGCCAAGCGTACTGGCAAAGATAGGATTATTGCCAGTGACAGCAATGCTACATCCTATTGATCCGGTGACTAAAGAAACCATTCCCTTAAAGGTAGCGTAGCCGCGCCAACCGCAACCGGACTTCTTGTGACTTCCGCGCACACAATTTCAGGTAAGGGTCGCTTTGCGCCTCGCCTGAACTGCGCATAAACATCAATTCGAGGAATGACCTTCTCAGCCAGCTGGGTAGGAATATGACCACCAATTATTATAGCTTGGCTGTCGAGTAACGCGGAGCTTGCGGTAGCGACCAAATCAAAAGAATCCTGAACCTTATAAATCCATTCATCTACCCCAGGCCAGTTAGGATCGAAGGTTTCATTTAACTTATAGATTGAAGGTACGTCGACACCGTGCTTTGACAAGATTCTCTGTAGCAATTGTAAGTTAGGATGACTATAAAGCTTGGCTGGAAGCATGTCACCGAGCTCACCGGCGTTGCCATGCGTACCACGAATCATGTCGCCGTTATTGACCAGCCCACCACCAAACGCACTTGAAACAAACAAGTACACAAAGTTTTTGTACTGTCGCCCTACCCCTGCAATACCCTCTCCAGCTGCCGCGCCAGTTCCATCGTTAACCACCCAAGTAGGCAGTTGAAAGGCTTCTGCAACCGTTTCTGCAATATTAATTTCCGCCCACTCTTCAATGGCATGGTGGGTATTCATTTTTCCATCAGTAGAACTGAAAAAGCCAGAGATCCCCACTCCCATACCTAAAATTCGGTCAGTAGGAATAGCGTGGGTCTCAATCAATTCATTCGCCATGGCTACCGCTTTTCGCAATACCGACTCAATACCCATATCATCAAGCTCAAGAATTAAGGTATCGACAACCTCGCCAGTAAAGTCCAGCACAGCTACCGAAATTGCATCGAGTAATACCGATAAACCAAACGAATAGGCGAACGCTGGATTGGGCGCTATACCTGATACACTTTTGCCTTTCGATGATTTGGTTTCAGTGCTGCTTTCGTCTTTTTCTTCGTTAACTCGAAGTACGCCTTGTTCAATCAGTCCTTTCACAAGTCGTGACACGGTTTGCTGAGGAATTTGGGTCTGCTCTGCTATTTTGCTTTGCGTGGTGTTCATGTTCCAAAACACTTCACGCACAATAGCGCGAGGGTTATCCGGTAATAATTTATCACCTTTGCTAACAGTAAAAGCCGATCGTAAAAGCTGATTATTTTTAATAGACGCAAGCATAATTAGCACTTCATTAACGTAAGAGGGCAAGGTATAAAACCGAATTATACCCTTGCCATCACACAGTTACAGTTTTAAAAAACACAAATAACACGAAAGTCGTTTACGTTGGTGCGAGTGGGCCCGATGACAATATGGTCTTTTAAGCCATCAAAAAACGCAAAACTATTGTGCTGTTCAATAAGGTTATTTAAGTCTAGCCCTTTTTCTGATGCGCGAGAAAGCGTATTTTCGTCAATATAACCTCCCGCTACATCTTTGCTGCCATCAACCCCATCAGTGTCGGCGGCAAGCGCACATATACCTGCTTGTCCTCGCAAGGCTTCGGCCAATACCATCAAATATTCTTGGTTCGGCCCGCCCTCGCCCTCGGTATCACCCAAAGTAACTGTGAGTTCACCACCAGAAAACAATAAGCAGGTTTCACCTTTTCTTTTATAGTCTAACGCTATCTCAGCATGACGTTTTGCCACCTCGGCGGCTTCGCCAGTTTCAGCGTAGCTAATAACGTGCGTATTCCAGCCCTCGGTTTGTGCTCTTTTAACCCCAACATCTATTGCTGTATTTGCGTTGGCAACAATGTGATAATCACCACTTATTCTGGGCAACGGTGGGGCGTGCTTCAAATGTTCGGCAATACCACTGACTTCATCCCAACCATATTGCTCTAATATAGCGAGTGCTTCGTCAGGGGTGGAGTTATCTTGTACCGTTAAACCAGACGCAATAAAGGCGGGGTTATCACCCACAACATCCGATATCACCAAAGACGTGTTTTTACCTTTGCTGGCTGCGGCTAACCGCCCACCTTTAATTAATGAAACATGCTTTCGTACCGTGTTCATTTCTTCAATACTGGCACCGCTTCGTAGTAAGAACTTATGTAGTTTTAGTTTTTCTTCAAGAGTAACGCCCTTAGCCGGTGCACAGGCCAGCGCAGAGCCACCACCAGAGATAAGAAAAATAACGTGCTCGTTTTTCGGCACACGGCTAGCGATATCCATTAAGGTATTAGCCGCTATAACACTTTTTTCATCGGGTACCGGATGAGAAGCACTCATTACCTTTATATTCCCAGTTGACCCCGTGGCTTCGTACCCATAACGGGTAACCACCGCGCCGTAAGCATTGTTGCCAAAATAACGATAGGCCTCTTGCGCCATATCGGCGGCGGCTTTACCCGCACCGAGTATGCATACCTTCTCGTAAGGCGAGAAAGCAGTAAAATAGGAGCCAAGACACGCTTTAGGTTTACTTACGTCTACCCCTGACAGGTAAAGCGAGGTTAAGAAATCTTTATTCATAGCACATCCTGTTAGCTAAAAAGTGATGGTAAAATCATGCAGGTTATCACCATGAAAGCGAAAAATGCGCTTAGTAAAATGATGTCTTTCCACGTTAAAATTGAATGGAAAGTTAATTTTTGCAGTGCTACCCCTTTTGGGTGATGTGTAGGCCATGCAATGCTAGTAACCCACGCTACCGAACATGTCACCACGAACCCAATCACGTTCCACCAGAACCAGAAAACCTCGGGTACAAATAACCACACTATGATATTAGTGCCTACGCCAGCGATAAGTCCTAGGTTCACATGGCGCCCTTTTAGCGTTTGACTTAATACTGCCAATAAGAACAGCGCCAAAATAGGACCATAGAATACCGAGCCTACTTTGTTGATAGCTTCAATAATAGTAGGCGCAATATTACCTGCGAACAGTGAAAGCACTAGAGTAATAGCGCCCCACACCAGCCCTGTAAACTTAGCCAGACGCAGGTAGTTAGAATGCTCTAAGTCTTTATTGGTAATGCGACAATAGTCTTCAACGGTAACCGCAGATAAAGAATTAATGGCCGAACTTAGTGAAGACATAGCCGCTGATAATATGGCTACAATCAGCAAGCCGATAAGTCCATGTGGCAAATAATTAAGAATAAACGTGGGCATTAGCCAATCAGGGTTATTGGCTGGAATTTTTTCAAAGAAATCTAAGTTCGTTAACGCCAGCGTACCGACAATAAGCCCTGAAAAGCAGTACAGTAAGGTGATCGGAAAACGTACTATACCGTTTGCCACAATCATTTTTCTTAGGTCGTTTTCATTCCTAGCCGATAAAGCGCGCTGCGCCTGTGTTTGGTCACAGCCATAATAAGATGCATATAAAACAAGACCACCAAATAGCATAGGTAGAAAGCCAAACCCATCACCATTGAAGCCGAATGATGTAAAGTTAATCGCCACTAGACGTTCTTTTGGCACCTCGGCGATAAGCACATCTAGCCCACCTAGTGCATTAAGGCCAATGGCGATACAAGCAATGGTGCCAAGCACTATAATAACCATTTGAATGGCATCAGCGTAAACCACCGCTTTCATGCCGCCTTGAAGCGAGTAAAGCACGGTAATAATACCGGTCAATATTACCGCTTGCCACGCTTCAATACCCATAGTGCCCTGTAGAATGATAGACACCGCATAAATCATTATTCCCGTGGCAAACGCGCGGCTAAATTGAAACACAACGCTAATTAACACCCGCGTTGCGCGGCCAAAGCGTTGCTCAAGGTAATCATAAATACTAACCACGCCCGACTTATACAGTGTGGGCAAAACAGTACCTAGTAGCAATATCATCGCAATAGGAATTGCTAGCTCGTAGGAAAGCCAAATCATGCCCCCACCTTCACGCAAGCCTACGAATGCAGGTGCAGAGATAAAGCTAATGGCAGAAAGTTGAGTCGCCATGACTGAAAGAGTAAGAGGTTTCCAGCCTAATGAACGGCCGCCAAGAAAATAATCACCCTTGCTTTCTTGTTGTCGCATGGAAAAACCCATTACAAGCAAAGCACCCAAGTAGCCAACCACGACAATATAATCTAGTAAATTCATATGCGGTTCTTATTATGCGTTAGTAATAAAAAATGCTGATAGCGCCATACGGAACTATCAGCAATGGGGAGGTCAACGTCGACTAAAAATCGTAGCGTACACGCAGCGATACGCGGCGTGGTAAAATGGGACGACCTACAAAATAAGACTCGCCCGCCGTTTGGCTATTGCCAAGACGTGGAGAACCTTCTGTAACACCATCTGAATCAAACAAGTTCCAAACCGCGATACTGGTTCGAATGCGTTCACCTTGTCCAAGCTCCCAGGTGTAACCTGTATCTAAACGGAACACATGGAAATCATCTAGCTCAACGGAGTTCGCATCATTGGTGAAATTTTTACCGTGGTAGTTGTGATAAAAAGAGATGTCCCAGTCATCTAGCGTATAGCGTAGTGAAGAGTTGAACATAACTTTCGGCTTTCTGCGTAACTCGTTACCTACCACACTTGGATCAGATTCATACTCTGTGAACTCATGGTCGGTGTAGGTGAAGTTAGCATCGAAAATAAGGTCTTCGGTAATATTGTAGCTACCCACTACCTCAACCCCGTAAGCCTCGGTAGATTGAAAAACGGGCACTTCTACAGCAACGCCATTTTCATCATTTACAAAGTCGACTGAGCGGCGATCTTCAAGGTCGGTTTTAAACAGCGCTACGGTACCCACGAAATCGTTGAAGAAGAATTTGGCTCCAAGTTCCGCTTGCTTAACAATTTCACTTTCGTAGGTGCCTGGCTCACCGTTCGGACCGAACGCAACACCACGCAGTTCTGGGAAGAAGAACCCTCGAGAATAGTTGGCGTACACATTGAAGTTGTCTGCCATTTTATACAATGCTGCAACCGAGTAAGCGATTTCAGAATTAGACACGTTGCCATGTGTAAGCGCACCATTACCTGTGACGTTTTGCTGTAAATCGGTATAAAGAGAAGGGTCATCATTTACAATTACTGTTTGGCTTCCTTCGCGTGTTATGGTGCCGTCAATATCTTCCCAGCGAATACCTACGTCAATAATCCAATCGTCGCTTTGCATTTGATCGGCAATATAGAATGCGGTTCTGCGAGCAGAAATAGTGGCATCAGAGAAGCTTATGCCAGGGCCTGTTACCCCGTTTTGGCTAACAATAATGTCGTTGTTGTCGCCATCGGTGATGGTTAAATCAACCAATCTTGCTTGGTTGTTAAATTCACCTAAGTAACGGGTAATAACATTGTTGTCTTCTGCTTCTGAACTAGAAAAGAAGGTACCCACAGTAATGCTGTGAGAAAAGTCGCCTACATCTAAGTATTTCACTAGGTTCAGTTCAGATGAAAAGTCGGTAACCGGTCTGTCTCGGTCCAGAATACGGTTAGCAAATAACAAGTCACCTTCAGGTAACGCAATATCGGTACCAGCATAGGTAAACTGCGCATCTTGAACATCGCCTAAGCCACGGCTTGCTAAATATTCACTCTGCGTTTCGGGTACGTTGATTATACCGTCGCCATCAAGAAATAAGTTAAATTGATGGTCGTAGCTGGCATACTTAGCACGAGCAAGCACGTTGAAATCGTTGCCCAGTTCTTTTTGAAACTCCATAGAAATTGAGCCACCCTGAGTGGCCACACCTTCTTCAATGGGGGTTGTATATCTGCCGTTCGCGGTATCGTAGGATAAGCCAGAAGCATAGAAGGTTTGTGTCGACTCTACTTCGCTACCATCATTACCGGCTACGCGGTCTCGGCTTTGAGAATCCAGCGGTATAGGTAAAAAGAACTGCACTTGATCATCAATAGCTTGGCCATAAATAGTGAAATAACCACTCCCATCATCGAATTCTTTGTGTAAGTTACCGCGAAGCTGATAGCCCTCTGTAGGTAAACCAGTATCAATGGGGCCCTCATCGTAACGATAAAAACCTGATAGGGCGTAAAATAGCCCTTTTTCGTTAAGCGGGCCGCTAGTCGCAAAATCTATTCTTTTACGATTATTGTCTGAAAGCTCAAGTTGCACTGTGCTTTCCGCTTCTTCAGTGCCCTTTTTAGACAGGTAGTTAATGACACCGGCGACAGAACCTTGCCCAAACAAATTAGATACACCGCCTCGCACAAACTCAACCCGTTCAATACCTAGGTCATTTCGATAGTAAACATCGTAAGCGGACGAGTTTAAGCCAAACGCACTCAATGTTGGCGACCCGTCATATAACAAAGGCGTGAATTGAAACTGGCCTGAAGAAGGTAAACCACGAACTTGAAGGTTAGTTGCTACTTCACCTCCACCACCTTCAACTTTAACGCCTGGTACATAACGCAACACATCTGCTTGGCTACTCATCGAAAGCTTTGCCACTTCAGCCTCACCAAGTGAAGTTGTCGATTGCGGCGTTTCGGCAATTAGGCGCGCTCGGCTCGTTCCTGTTACGACAATCTGTTCGTAGTCGACTTTCTTCTTATCAACACTTTCTTCTTTGGTTTGCTGATTTGTGTCTTGCGCTAATGCATTTCCTGCTAATAGCGAAGAAATGGTAGTGGCTAGAAGTAGTTTGTTCACGGTGTATCTCCAATATGTTTTGGCATTTGGTGTTGCTAACGGCTTCCCACTTTGCCGTACATCACCTATTTATAATTAACTTCGCATTTACAATAAAACACATTTTTCTTACTTTCAACCCAAAATGGGTTTATTTTTTTAACTATTGTGTAATAATCATCTTAATTCGAACTCAAGATGGGTATTTAGATGACTACTATCGCCACACAAACTGACGAACAGTTAATTGCTGACGCAAAAGCTACGCTAATTAAAAACGACTTAGGTGGGTACACAGTGCCTACTCACGGCCTTTACCCGTTTCAGTGGAATTGGGACTCTGCCATTGTGGCGCTAGGCTGGCTTCCGTTTGATGAACCTCGTGCATGGGAAGAAACCACTTCACTGTTAAGTGCTCAATGGAAAAACGGCATGGTGCCTCACGTTGTTTTCCACCAGCATTCTGATACCTATTTCCCTGGCCCTGATATTTGGGGTGTTAAAAATAATCCCGACAGTACATCGATTACTCAACCGCCGGTGCTGGCCACGGTTATTCGCCAATTATTCGAACAAACTAAAGATAGAGCGCTAGTCGACTCTCAAATATCGCAGATTGTTCAACAACTTATTGACTATCACTTATGGTGGTATAAGCAGCGCGATCCTGAATACACTGGGCTAGTGGTAAGCTATCACCCATGGGAATCAGGCATGGATAACAGCCCAGCGTGGGATGATGCATTACGCGCTGTACCCAAAGTGGGTTGGGAATACACCCGCCGCGATATTAATCACATCGATGCCTCTGAGCGTCCGCACAAAGAAGAGTACGACCGTTTTCTATACCTTGTAGATTTCTTCCGCAAAATGAATTTTGATGACACGCTGATTTATCAAGACTGCCCTTATCGTGTTAATGATGTAAGTATCATCTCGATTCTGCATCGCGGGACAAAGGATCTCCTTGCCCTATGCGACACGCTAAACATCGATAACAAACAAACGGCCTATTTAGCCCATCGTATGGATTTAACCGAAGCGGCAATAGGTAAACTGTGGTCTGGCGAAACCAGTATGTTTCATAGCTTTGATACCCGCAGCGGCAAACTGTGCAGTGCAAGAACCAATGCTGGATTACTGCCTTTTTTTGCAGGGCTGGTAAACGAAAACCTCACGCCAAAACTTATCGACGTGCTTGATGACTGGCTTACCGATCAACCCTTTGCTATATCGTCAACTCATCCTGAAGATCCTTGTTATGAGCCACAACGTTATTGGCGCGGACCTATTTGGTTACACATTAACTGGATGATTACGCTGGGATTAGAAGACTACGGTTTCTTAAAGCAAGCTAAACAAGTGACCGATGCGAGCAGAAACCTTATTTACACTAGCGGGTTTAATGAGTCTTTCCATGCAGAAACAGGCGCAAGAAGTGGTGGAGCTGACTTTTCATGGACAGCGGCCATGGCACTTTATTGGCTTCTACCCAACCAAGAATAACAAGGTGAGGGAATAATGATGACTTCAGTGACAACGAATAAAACATCTCGCGATCTCGCGTTCTCATCACCGGATTTTCTTAGCCAACATATAAAAAGTATTTTGGCATTTTATGAACCGAATGTTGACGCCCTGTCTGGAGGCTTCCATCAAAACTTTTCTGATGATGGCAGTGTGTTTGATGAAAACACACGCCATTTGGTTAGCTCAACCAGATTTGTTTTTAATTATGCTCGCGCTTATTTAACGTTTGGTGATAGCCGGTACCTATCTAGAGTAGCGTCTGGAATTAAGTTTCTTCGCGAGTATCACTTAAACCCCGAAACTCAAGGCTATGCGTGGGTGTTAAATGTAGAGGGTGTTGAGCACAACGTTAAAGATGCTACCAATCATTGTTATGGATTAGCCTTCGTGATGCTGGCTTACAGCTGGGCATATCGAGCTGGTATGACTGAGGCGAAAGACTATTTAGACGAGACCTTCGCGTTAATGGACACCCACTTTTGGGATAAGGATTACGGGCTCTACAAAGACGAGTTTAATGCTGATTTTAGTATTTGCAGTGACTACCGTGGACAGAATGCAAATATGCATAGCTGCGAAGCGTTAATAGCGGCCTTTGAAGCCACTCAAGACCAGCGCTTCTTAAAACGCGCTTTACTGGTTGCCGAAAATATTACCTTACGCCAAGCAGCAAAAGCTGATAACCGCATATGGGAACATTTCACTTCAAGCTGGGAGGTTGATTGGGAGTACAACAAAGACGATCCTAAAAACCTATTCCGCCCATGGGGTTTTCAGCCTGGTCATCATACTGAATGGTCTAAACTCTTGTTACAGCTTAATCAGTATAGCCCTCAACCTTGGCTGGTTGAGCGAGCGCAAAGCCTGTTTGATGCTGTGATAGATATAAGTTGGGATAGCATAAATGGCGGCATAGCCTATGGGTTTGCGCCAGATAGCAGTGTATGCGACAACGAGAAATATTTTTGGGTGCAGGCAGAAAGTTTCGCCTGTGCAGCAAGATTGGCTATCGTCACACAAGATGATAAATACTGGGATTGGTACCATCGTATTTGGCAATACGCGTGGACGCATTTTGTCGATCATGAGTATGGAGCCTGGTTCAGAATTCTATCGCCTGAAAACGGCAAGTTAGAAACCACTAAAAGCCCAGTCGGCAAAACCGATTACCATACTATGGGAGCCTGCTACGATGTAATGGACGCATTAACCTTTAATGCTGATAAATAGTAGATAGCTGATAGTAGCATTATCACTTTTTAATACCTTGGATGCAGCGGCACACTTTAATACCTTGGGTGCCGCGGCACTTAGCTTTTTAACAACGTTGCCGCTACATCCAAGATTTTCGTTTCGATTCCACTTCAAACAACACATTATTCGCCAATTCATTCGCATAATTTTCAGGTAAAAACGGGACTGAAATAGCGCCAGATGCTAATACAAACTGCACCGTTGCCAGCTTTCGCCTTTTCATAAATACACTTTGCTTTACCACCACCTGCTGAACTTTGTAGGGTTCGAAGCATAAATAATCCACGCCTATGCGCCCTCGCCTTACATAAATGTATTTATCATCACTTGCCACGCCCCAGCGCCACCATCTAAGCGCAATAACACCCAGCAGTACTGCGCTAACAAAGGTGACGCCTGCGGTAATATCTAAATGCTCTATATAGATACCAAATCCAGTACCTACCACGAAAGGAATAGAAAGCCCGGCGATAACCCAATGTAAAATATACCGCTTGCTAATGGGCTGGTAATCGCTACGGCGAATTTTACTCTGCGGCATGACCTCTTGGCTTAATTCATCCGCTTCGTCTTCGGTAACAGAAGGTACAATAAGCCGGTTTGGCGACATTAGCTCATTGGTACTGTGCCCAATTGATGCGTTTTGCTCGAAATACAAGTTCACGCGCTTAAGCATTCTGTCTAACCAATCTTGCTTTGCCGAGATAACCTGAATGCGAGATGCCCGCATACTCACTTCTTGTTTGTTCAATAAACCACTTCTACGGATGTACCTGTCATGCTGACGAGATAACGTATAGTCGTAAAAGGTAAATAACGCGCCGCCGATACTAATAAGTGCCACTATTGCCATAGCCATCATCAGCATGACAAAGGCGTACAAACCAAACTGCCACCAGGCTATGGTTTGCTCACCAACCAGCTGGTTTAGCTGCAAGCCCTTTTCAGCCAACCATTCCGATAGATAGCCAAAGGCATTGTCGTAAAAAGGGGCTGCGGCGCCTAACAAAATCCATACTCGGTTGTTGGTAATGCCGTGAATGACAATATCGGTGATAGAGCGCCTGTTGAGTACGGTTTCGCCATCTCCATTGGTCTGTGAATAACGCTTGCCTTGATCGCCATTAACCGCACTATTAATAGCGCTATAAGCATTGGCAACTGCAGTGCCGTGATTTGTATGAGAACTGTCCTCGCTGTCTTCTACAAACTTGTGGTCTTGATGCTCGGCTAGTACCTGCTTTCTTAGCGCATGGGCATAGGCCAAAGGAACGGCAACTATTTTGGCCTCTTCTCCGGCACTTCCCGCGGTATCAAGTATCACCAGTGCAAAACCGAACGGTCGGTAGTAGAAAGGTAATTCAATTTTTACATTCTGAATGCGCCAAAAAGGCAGATTAGTATAACTTCTTGAAAACACCCCACTGTGAATTTCAACGTGCTGATTGTTTACTCTAAAGCGGTACATAAAGAAGCTAACAACACCGCTTGAAAAGAAAATAATGAGAATAGCCGCAATACCTAATAGGGTGTTTGGCGATTGAATGTTATCGGTAATATTGGCCGTTACGGCAATGGCGGGTACGGCATAAATAGCGCCTTGCGCCATATTTTTAATGCTGCGAAGGGTGAAATACGCAATGGCGATGGGTGAAAGTCTTCGCCAGTTTTCGCCGGTGTCCACCTTGACGGCTTGCCCTCCCGCCCTGCTTTCGGAAGGCTTCGCTGTGTCTACTTCGGGGGAAGCCACTATTTTGCACTCACATCTTTATGATCGAGAATGAACTGCCTTAATCGCTCGGCCACTTCCACCTCTATACCTGGAATTTCAAATGTGTGGGTGGCGCCACCAGCTGAAAATACCTGCAAAGAAGCTAACCCCGCTAATCGGGCTAGCGGCCCTCTTTTCAATTCAACGTGTTGAACACGCAATATAGGTTGGCAAGACAACGACCTAAATATTAAGCCTGACTGCAAGCTTAGGTCTTGTTCACGTAGGGCATATTTAATAAGCGGATCGGCAAAGAAATGATAGGTCGCCCATAAACAACCCAATACACAAATTCCTATAATAATGTATGGATACGCTATGGCTAGAGGTTCGGGCAGCATAAAGAAAGACTGATAACGTAATGCGCTTGCAACCATGATTAAAACAAACGCTATGCCAAAAGCCAATGAGATATTAATAACGCGGTAACGCGGAGAAATAGCTTCTAAATTAAGTTCGTTAAGTTGCGGTATGTCTGATGCAGTCTTGTGCTCATTAGTTGTTACAGCGTTTAGCTGAGCATTGCTAAACGTCTCGTTGTCGGTGCCCATTGTCATTACGTCTACCCCTTGTAAACTAGCGAAATCGACTTCCAAATAAAAACGGGGCTTAATCAGCCCCGTTTTTTGTTAAACGATTTAATCGTCTACCCGCTGCTGATTAAGCCACTCTTGTAAGGCTTTCATATCGTGCTGAACGGCCATTTGCAACTCTTCAACCCAATCGTGGACGTTCTGCCACCACGTAGGGTGGTCACCCTGTTGGATTTGATTAGCAATACGCTGTACACGTGCAAGCCCTACAGAGCCTGCCGCGCCTTTAATCTTGTGTGCTTGTGAGCACACTTCAGATTTTTCATCGGCACTTAGGCTTAACTGCAAAATTTCCATGTATTCAGGCATTTTTTCCTGAAACACTTTAACGCTTGCCCGCACCATGTCATCGCCTATTGTATCCACTAACATCTGGAGCAAGTCCATATCTAAAATGTTACTTAATATTTTGCTAGGCTCTGGTGGGCGCTCTACCTGCCCTTCAACTTCTAACGGTGCAGGTGGCGCATGGAATAACTCGTTAAACACCTCAATCACACGAGACTTCTTAATGGGCTTGGCAATAATATCGTCCATGCCGTTCTGCAAATACTCTTCCCGCTTTTTAATCACATTTGCAGTAAGTGCCACAATAGGCGTTTGCATCACTAAGTCTTCTTCATGCAGCGTACTGGCCACGTCGAAGCCGGTCATATCAGGTAATTGAATGTCTAACAGTATTAAGTCGTATTGATTCTCGCGGGCTTTATCAATAGCTTCTTGCCCTGTCATGGCCACATCCACCTTTTGCCCCATTTTTTCAAGTAAGGCTTTGGCAACCATCACGTTAAGCTCAATATCTTCTACCAACAGAATATTCAAATCGGTAACTTGAAGCTGCGCCACTTGCATAGGCTTTTTCGATATTTCTACCGGTAGCTCTATTTCAAAGCGCGTACCTTTACCTACCACACTGGTAACCTTGATATTCCCCTTCATTAAATCGACCATTTGCTTACAAATAGCCAAACCAATACCGGTACCCGTGGCTGATTGATGATCAGGGTGGTCAACTTGATAATACATGGCGAAGATTTTTTCTATCTCTTCTTCAGGTATTCCTACCCCAGTATCTTCAATCACAAAGGTGACGAACGCTAAGTCATTTTCAGGTTTGGTGGCTTCAATCGATAAACTTACGTGACCTTTTTGGGTAAACTTCACTGCGTTAAACAGGATATTCCACAAAATTTGGCGCAAGCGCGTACCGTCTACTTCAACCAACCTTGGAAGAGGTTCTTTAATTGTCGTTTTAAGTTCTAGCTGTTTATCACCGGCTAACAGTCGAATAATACTGCTTAGCTCTTCGGTAAAATCTCGAAGCGATACGGTCTTCAAGCTCAGTTCAACTTTGTCTCTATCTAGCTTATCAAGGTCGATAATATCGTTGAAGATATTACCTAGCGTGATAGCACTGGCATAAATGGTACTTACCCAGCTAAATTGCTCTTCACTTAATTCGGTATCGCGCAGCATTCTACTTAAGCCAACAATACCGTTTAGCGGCGTACGTAGCTCGTGGCTAATCGTGGCGATAAAGCGCGTTTTATCGGTACTGGCTTTCGCTGCTGCATTTTCTGCTTGTTTACGTTCAGTCATGTCTCGACCAAATGATAGCAAGCCTAAACGGTTGCCTTCTTTATCGAAGAATGGAACCCGCTTCATTTCGAAGTAGCGGCGGCGGCCATCGGCAAAGCGTAGCCATAACTCTTCGGTAATACTGGCGTTTGTTTCTAGTACTTCGTGATCACTGGCAACAATTTGGCGTGCCAAGTCTTCTTCATAAACATCGGTAGGGGTTAAGCCCAACAGCTCCTGCTCTGTTTTACCGGTCATGAGTTCTGCTATACGGTTGCAACCAGCAAAGCGCCCTTCTTCGTTTCGGTAGTAAATAAGATCTGGCGAGGCATCAATAATTGAGCGAAGCAAGGTAGATAAACGACGGGCTTGCGCTTCTTGTTCAGATTTATCCTGAATTTCACGCTCTAAGTCTTTAAATAAGGCTTCACGCTCTTCTTGCGCTAATTTACGCTGCTCAATTTCGTGATTTAATTGGCGAATATTAGTTTGCAGTTCACGGTTAAGAAAAACATCTTCTTCTCGCAAGCGCTCTAATTGGCTCACCACTTCTTTAAGATTGGTACGTGAATTTTCTAACTGTTTTATCAGCTCGCTAAAAAAGTACAGCACCCAAGGTGCCGAAAGCATGGTGAGGATAACCGCGCTGATAAAGTCATCAGGTTGTACCGCACTGCCCATGCTTACGCGAATGACGTAAGAGCCACCAAGTGTGAAAACCAGCGACAGCACCACGAACAGAATACTTAACTTAAGCGTACCGAAGCGCTGCACAAATTGTGCAAAGCGAATAGCCCAAGAGTCATTTGGAGAATCTGAATGCATGAACGACTTATTGTTAGGATTATTTTCAGCATATCCTATCAGGCTTTATGCGTTACGGAAATGCTCACGAGGTCCGACGCGCTTGATGAGCAATGGCGCGGCAAAATGAATCTTGATTACACGGTGCATTTTTTGTACAACGCATTGTGATTCTGGTATC
This sequence comes from Alteromonas sp. CI.11.F.A3, assembly GCF_032925565.1. Classification (NCBI taxonomy): domain Bacteria; kingdom Pseudomonadati; phylum Pseudomonadota; class Gammaproteobacteria; order Alteromonadales; family Alteromonadaceae; genus Alteromonas; species Alteromonas sp. CI.11.F.A3. Next base: position 1,170,975 of record NZ_CP136708.1, on the reverse strand, counting down.
GTGTAATAAAGGCTTTACAACTACATAAAAATACAGCAAACACGCCCTTGACTAGATATTAAACTCCTCTATGTGAATTTTTATTCATTATTGGTGATTTAATGATACTTGCTATAATTACATTGCCTACCAATAAGACGATATATCGGGTTATAACAAATTTATTACAAAGATGAATTTATAAGTTTAACACTATGAAAATAGTGAAGATTTTAAACTATATGCTAAATCTTTGTTATACCCCCTGTTTTAGCGTTTGATTTTACATATCAATATAGGTATTTTGTACGCCCCGCAAAGCAATAATGCATAAAAATGCGGAACACGACTGGAATCCTCTAATAATAAATAACGACAAGAAAAGGCGCATAGAGCGGTAATAGTGCCAGCTCGACAAAAGACGTCTGAACAATGTTGTGATACGCAATACCTAGGCGCATCTACACGCAACGCACACCTTGCCCCAGTCAAAGGTTGAAGGAGTTAAGAGATGAGTTTATACAACCCCAACGATTCCCGGGATAACTGTGGATTTGGCTTAATCGCCCATACCCACGGAGAAGCTAGCCATGCGCTAGTTGAAACTGCTATTCACGGTTTAGACCGTATGCAGCATCGAGGCGGTATTGCCGCTGACGGGAAAACCGGAGACGGCTGTGGTTTACTACTGCAGAAACCGGATGCGTTCTTCCATACTATCGCCGCAGAAAATGGCTGGAAACTCAGCAAAAAATACGGCGTTGGCATGATCTTTCTAAGCCAGGACCAGGCCCTTGCGCAAACTGCGCGTGAGGTGTTGAATGAAGAACTTGAAAAAGAAACCCTTAGTGTTGTTGGCTGGCGCGAAGTGCCTGTCGATCGCTCTGTTTTGGGTGAACTTGCTCTTACCGGCGTGCCACAAATAGAACAAGTATTTGTGAATGCACCAGCAGGTTGGCGCAAGCGCGATCTTGAACGCCGCCTTTATATGGTGCGTCGACGCGCTGAAAAGCGCCTTGAAAGCGATCCAGACTTTTATGTTGCCTGCCTATCTGGTTTGGTAACGATATATAAAGGCTTGGTAATGCCGAAAGACTTACCAGCCTTTTATTTAGATTTAGCCGACGAGCGTTTAAAAAGTGCTATTTGTGTATTCCACCAGCGCTTTTCAACCAATACGCTTCCACGTTGGCCGTTGGCTCAGCCGTTCCGTTTCTTGGCCCACAATGGTGAAATTAACACTATTAAAGGTAACCGAGATTGGGCAATGGCACGTGCATCTAAATTTGCTACGCCGCTTATTCCTGATTTGAAAGAAGCAGCCCCTTTCGTTAATACCGAAGGTTCTGATTCATCGTCACTTGATAACATGCTTGAGCTATTTTTAGCCGGTGGTATGGATTTATTCCGTGCCATGCGTTTATTAGTGCCGCCTGCATATCAAAACAACAAAACCATGGATAACGACCTACGTGCATTTTACGAGTTTAACTCAATGCACATGGAACCGTGGGATGGCCCTGCCGGTATCGTATTGACGAACGGCCGCCATGTGGCATGTAACCTTGACCGTAATGGTCTTCGCCCTGCCCGCTACGTTATCACTAAAAATGGCTTCATCACTCTTGCCTCAGAAGTGGGTATTTGGGATTACGAAGAAGCTGACGTTATTGAAAAAGGCCGCGTAGGCCCAGGTGAAATGCTAGCCGTTGATACCTACACAGGTAAAATCTGGCGTTCCACTGAAATTGATGAAGATTTGAAAGCGCGTCACCCTTATAAAGAGTGGCTCGATAAACATATTCGTCATTTGACCCCTATTGAAGAACTAGATGCTTCACTGATTGGTAAGCGCGTTTTTGATGACGACACCATTTCAGTATTCCATAAGCAGTTCAGCTATAGCTATGAAGAAATTCAGCAAGTTATCAAGGTACTTGCGAAAGACGGACAAGAAGCCGTAGGCTCTATGGGTGATGATACGCCAATGGCGGTCATGTCTTCACGCCAGCGTACCGTTTACGATTACTTCCGTCAGCAGTTTGCACAGGTAACTAACCCGCCTATCGATCCGTTACGTGAAAACCATGTAATGTCGTTAGCCACCTGTATCGGCCGCGAACAAAACGTATTCAGCGAAACCTCAGGTTATGCAGACCGCGTATTGTTTAACTCGCCAATACTTATGTATACCGACTTAAAACAGCTACGTGAATTTAACCCTGATAACTACTATTCAGAAGTGGTTGAACTTCAGTACCAACCGCAAGAAGGTTTGAAGAAAGCCATCGAGCGTATTTGTAACGAAGTAGAACACTTAGTTAAACAAAAGCGTGCGGCGTTCGTGATTTTATCCGACCGCAACATCAGACAAAACCGCTTACCTATTCCAGCTGCTATGGCCGTTGGTGCAGTACAGCGCCGTCTAGTTGATAAATCACTACGTTGCGACGCGAACGTAGTCATTGAAACCGCCAGTGCCCGTGACCCACATCACTTTGCCGTACTCATAGGTTTAGGTGCTACAGCGGTATATCCGTTCTTAGCCTACGAAACCATTGAGCAGCTTTGTGAAAAAGGCGAACTCGACATTTCACCAATGCAAGCCACATTGAACTACCGTAAAGGTATTAATAAAGGCTTGTACAAAATAATGTCGAAAATGGGTATCAGTACCGTGGCGAGTTACCGTAGCTCGAAACTATTCGAAGCGATTGGTATTAACGATGCGGTAATGGAACTGTGTTTCAGAGGTGTTACCTCGCGCCTTCAAGGTGCCGATTTCGACGACTTCCAACAAGATACGGTTAACCTAAACCGCGTTGCTTGGTTGAAACGTAAGCCTGTTGATCACGGTGGTTTGCTTAAGTATGTACATGGCGGCGAATACCATGCGTACAACCCAGATGTAGTTAGCACACTGCAAAAAGCAGTGATGACCGGCGAATACAGCGATTACCAGCAGTATGCAAAACTGGTTAATGAGCGCTCTCCTGCGCACATTCGTGACTTGTTAGCGCTAGACCCACAAAACGAGCCTGTTGATATTAGCGAAGTAGAAAGCGCGCAGAACTTGTTCCCGCGTTTCGATACCGCTGCTATGTCTATTGGTGCATTAAGCCCTGAAGCGCATGAAGCCTTGGCTATTGCTATGAACCGCTTAGGCGGGCAGTCGAACTCAGGTGAAGGTGGTGAACATCCATCACGCTTTGGTACTGAAAAGAACTCAAAAATTAAGCAGGTTGCTTCTGGTCGCTTTGGTGTAACACCGCATTACTTAGTCAATGCGAATGTTATTCAAATTAAAGTGGCTCAGGGCGCGAAGCCTGGTGAAGGTGGTCAGTTACCTGGCGACAAAGTGAATAAGTATATTGCTCAGCTGCGCTTCTCAGTGCCTGGTGTAACCCTTATTTCGCCTCCACCGCATCATGATATTTATTCAATTGAAGATTTAGCCCAGCTTATCTTCGACTTGAAACAGGTGAACCCTACTGCACTGATTTCAGTGAAGTTAGTGTCTGAACCTGGTGTAGGTACTATTGCTACGGGTGTAGCAAAAGCCTATGCAGACCTTATTACAGTATCAGGCTACGACGGCGGAACAGGCGCAAGCCCACTTACGTCGGTTAAGTATGCTGGAAGCCCGTTCGAATTAGGTTTGTCTGAAACACAACAAGCCCTAATTGAAAACGGCCTTCGCCATAAAGTACGCGTACAAACTGACGGCGGCCTGAAAACAGGTTTAGACGTGGTTAAAGCCGGTATTTTAGGTGCGGAAAGCTTCGGTTTCGGTACGGGCCCTATGGTGGCGTTAGGGTGTAAATACTTACGTATTTGTCACTTGAACAACTGTGCGACCGGTGTAGCAACACAAGATCAAAAGCTGCGTGACGACCACTTCATTGGTTTACCAGACATGGTAATGAACTACTTTAAGTTTATCGCCCAAGAAGTACGTGAAATTATGGCCGCCCTTGGCGTGACTAAGTTTGACGACCTTGTTGGCCGTACTGAGCTACTTAAAGTGATAGATGGTGTGACTGCGAAGCAAAACCGCCTTGATTTAACGCCATTGTTGGTAAGACCGAAAGCAGGTGAACATACCCGTCTATTCTGCTCACAAACTACCAATGAGCCCGTTGATAAAGGTGTGCTTAACGCACAAATGTTAAAAGACGCGCAACAAGCAGTAGTTGATAGCGAATCTATTGAATTGAAGTACCCTGTGCGCAATACCGACCGCTCGGTTGGTGCATTGCTATCAGGTGAAATTGCCAAGCACCATGGTAACCACGACTTTGAAGATACACCGATTAAAGTGAATCTTACCGGTACTGCCGGCCAAAGTTTTGGTGTGTGGAACGCGGGCGGCTTGCACATGCATCTTGAAGGTGACGCAAACGATTACGTAGGTAAAGGGATGACTGGCGGTAAGCTTGTTATTCATCCACCAAGAAATATTACTTACGATGCGCATGAAAGTGCCATTATGGGTAACACCTGCTTATACGGTGCAACGGGCGGTAAATTATTTGCTGCGGGCCGTGCTGGTGAACGTTTTGGTGTACGTAACTCTGGTGCCATTGCGGTAGTTGAAGGTATTGGTGACAACGGTTGTGAATACATGACCGGTGGTATTGTTGCAGTACTTGGCCCAGTAGGCGTTAACTTCGGTGCCGGTATGACAGGTGGTTTTGCGTACCTTATGGACGACAACGACGACCTCGATAACCGTGTAAACCAAGATCTTATTGAGATTATGCCTGTTGACGGTAAAGCGATTTTAGTAGAGCACTTACGTGGCCTTATTAATCAGCATTACGAAGAAACTGGCAGCGACCATTCGTTAGGCTTGCTAACCGATTTCGCGGCAACGCTGAAACGCTTCAAGCTTATTAAGCCGAAGACCAGTGATGTGAAGAACCTATTAGGCCACATCAGTCGTTCAAGCGCTGAATTGCGCATTCAGGCTCAGTAGGAGGAGAAAAGTTTATGGCAAAGAACGTATACCAGTTTGTCGATGTTGAACGTATCGATCCGCCGAAAAAGCCGATCATGGTGCGTAAACACGAGTTCGCTGAAATTTATCAGCCGTTAAGTCAATCACAAACCGAAGGCCAAGCAGATCGCTGCTTGGACTGCGGTAACCCGTATTGCGAATGGAAGTGCCCAGTACACAACTACATCCCTCAATGGTTAGACCTTGCGAATGAAGGTCGTATTATTGAAGCGGCTGAGTTGTCGCACAAAACCAATAGCTTGCCAGAAGTATGTGGCCGCGTTTGTCCTCAAGACAGATTATGCGAAGGGGCATGTACCCTAAACGACGATTTTGGTGCGGTAACCATTGGTAGTATTGAAAAATACATTACCGATACCGCATTTAAAATGGGCTGGCGCCCAGATATGTCTGACGTAGTTTGGACGGATAAGAAAGTTGCTATTGTAGGTGCCGGCCCTGCCGGTTTAGCTTGTGCCGACATTCTTGTTCGTAACGGTGTGAAGCCTGTTGTATTTGACAAGTACGAAGAAATTGGCGGCTTGCTAACTTTTGGTATTCCATCGTTTAAGCTTGAAAAAGACGTGATTAAGCTTCGCCGCGAAATCTTTACCGACATGGGTGTTGAGTTTGTACTTAAGACTGAAATTGGTAAAGACATTGAAATGCAAACCCTGCTAGATGACTACGACGCCGTGTTCTTAGGCATGGGTACGTATAAATCAATGCAGGGCGGCTTTGAAAATGAACATGTACACGGTGTTCACGATGCCTTGCCTTTCCTTATTTCAAATACAAACCGCGTGATGGGTCTTGAAAAAGACGAAGCCGATTTTGTTGATATGAAAGGCAAACGCGTAGTGGTACTTGGTGGTGGTGATACCACCATGGACTGTGTACGTACGTCTATTCGCCAAGAAGCCGACCGTGTAGTGTGTGCATATCGTCGTGACGAAGAAAGCATGCCTGGTTCTCGCCGAGAAGTAGTTAACGCAAAAGAAGAAGGGGTTGAATTCATGTTCAACATTCAACCTTTAGACATTGCTGTTGATAGCGAAGGCAAAGCTTGCGGTGTTAAATTCGTGAAAACCGAAATGGGCCCACCGGATATTAACGGACGTCGTCGTCCAGTTGAAATTGAAGGTTCTGAGCACGTGGTTGAAGCAGATGCAATTATTATCGCGTTTGGTTTCCAGCCTAGCCCTGCCCCTTGGTTTGCTGAGTTTGGCATTATGCTAGACGAAAAAGGCCGCGTACGCGCGCCTGCTGCCGGTAAATATGCTTTCCAAACCTCACACCCGCAAATCTTTGCAGGCGGTGATATGGTGCGTGGTAGTGACCTTGTGGTTACCGCTATCGACGAAGGCAGAAAAGCCGCAGACGGAATCATGGATTATATTGGCGTTTAATATTAGCGTTTAATATCGACGTGTAAAACGGCACGTTAACCATGCCCCGCCGCATGTAATCTATTTAAAAGCTCGCTAAGGCGAGCTTTTTTGTGGCCAATATATCTAAACCTTCAAATAAATCCGCTCTGGGCGCCTTCACCTATAACATACTTTGTAACAACCTACTGCTAGCTTTCTACAAGCTCAAATGTATAGTATATTTAACATTGAGTTAAATTTAACATACACAAAGTAAAATTTAATCACCATTATTAGGGCATGGAGAAAGATAATGATTTCGTTCAGAGAGAAAAGTTTGTGGGTGTCTTTGTTAGTATCTGCGGTGATCGCCTCTATTTATGGAGATAGCGTATATGCACTTATATTTTTGCAACCAAATATTAGCCCTAGTGACACTACCGCCCTCATCGTGCGAATTACTATTGCCTTCATTATCTTAGAGGTAGCTTTGCATATTGCGTTAGCCATGAGCCAGCAAGAAGACGCCAACACACCTGAGGATGAACGAGAGCGTTTTCATCGACTTACCGCGAACAATGCGGGTTACTGGGTACTGTCAGTTGGTATCGTGAGCTGCGTGATACAGCACATGATCAACAGTAACATCGACTTTGAAGCGCAAAATAACTACACCAATTATGCTCTTGCACCTATCGAGCTAAAATTAGTCCTTATTTTTTGGCTATCGGAAGTAACTCGCTTCGGTACTGAGATTTACTATTGCCGGAAAGAAAGTTAATGGTTGATAAATACACAATTATCAACAATATAAGAACCTTACGCTTTCTCTCAAATGAAATGACTCAACAAGAACTAGCGTCAAAGGTGGGCGTTACGCGACAAACTATCATGGCAATTGAAAAAGGAAAATACTCCCCTTCCCTTGAAGTCGCCTTCAAAATTGCTTTGGTATTTAATAAGCCGTTTAATGAGGTATTTCAGTATTCGAAAGAGGAGGAGTGAAGCCATTAATACGCAAAAAATAATACCTTATAGACGTGCGCTTTAAGATATTTTTCTGATAATCAAAAGCGCCATTATCTTCTCAATAATAGCGCTTTGAACTAATTTTTCCCGTTGCGTATTAGTTTATGTCTGGGATAGCACTCGCATCTTGGGTAATCTTACCTACGCCAGCGTGGTTAATAACACGCTGCTTCACAACATCTGCGTTATCAAGTTCATAGTCGTAAGGTACTTCATAACTTGATGTGGGAGTTGCATCTGGCCCAGCGACAACATCCCCTTCTGCAGGCTCAGACCACGTAACCCCTTCACCAAATATATTGCCCGACGTGTTCCAATATCCAATAACTTCGGAGTAGAAAGATACTATTGGGTTTTTGGTATTCTCAAATACATTGTTCTCAACTTGTAATTCAGCACCAATTCGCGAATTTATGGCGGTAGAAGATATTTGGTTATAATAATTATTATACAAATGCCCGTGGCCATAGCGAAATAGCGGCAGACGAGATTCAATATTCTCAAAACGGTTGTGATGGAAGGTAATTAAGCGCTCAGTGTTTGCACTTGCAGTATCAGTTTCGGTATGACCATGTAAGGATGCCTTCCAGTGATCATGAAGGTAATTGTACGAAATAGTGATATTTTTTGCGCCCCGCTTACTATCAACCAACCCATCGTAAAAGTCTTTATCTACCGCTAAGGTGCTATATAGCTCGTTATGGTCAATCCAAATATTACTTGTGCTTGAGCCGTCATTATCACCTTCAATAGAGATAGCATCTTTACCTTCTGTGAGTACATGATGGATACGTAAGTTGCGAATAATCACATTATTGGCACGTTTAATTAAAATACCGATTCCATCAAATTCACCTCTGTTCGCCACACCAATAATCGACACATCATTCATATCGCGTATTTCAATAGCTGCCCCCGTGCCTCCTGAGTTGGCATCAGTAATAGTGCCGTCAATATAGACCGTTACCGGTGTATTCGCAGCACTTGCATTTTCCAGTGCGGCCTTTAAATCCAACCCATTATCTACGGTAACGACAGTTCCACCCGCTCCACCTGTTAAATCAAAACTATACTGAGCGAAACCGCTTGCCGTCAAGGTAGGTGCCGGCGCCACCTCAGGTACATCTGGTGCTTGCGGTGCCCAGCCTTCACCATTGTTATAATGAGAAAAAATATCGCTTCGATTGGTAAGCGCAGCAACCTCACTATCAGACAAAATGTACACGAATTCCCGAGCTGAAAGATCTAGTGGGTTACCGTTAATGTCCATACTGCCATACTCGCGCCAGCCTGCCGTCGATGTTGCAGGACTAGGGTTGGGTGCTGGTTGATCTCGGACACCTTCACCCGCCCAGCCTGTTGTGGCAATGTGAGTATCAAGTCGATTATTGATAAGGGTGACATTATCGAAGTAACTAGCACTTCCGCCACTGCGTGCAATATAAGTAGAGTTATCAAGTACACCATTACCAATAGGACCTGGACCATTGGTGAATTGATTGTTTAAGAAAATAAAACCTTTGTTGGTAATCTCAGGAACTCTTGCCTGCAGAATGTATCCGCCAGCGGTGTCTTCCTCTGGGTCCCCATTTTTAGAATCACCAATGGTTCGGATTTCACTCTCTTCAAACAATGCAGTGTCAACATAGCCCCATATGAAATCTACATTGCCTGCCACTAACGATTGATAAAACCAACTGAAGCCTTTAAGTAAGAGCGTATCTTGTTCACTGACGAAGTTCATGCGCACCGCAGTTAACCTTCCTGCATCGCTATTAAAATAAAGCGTTTCTGCTTGGTTTGAATAGGCATTACTTCGAATATGTGAATTTTTCAGGGTAAAGTTATTAAAGGTTAAGTCATCTACCCCCTCTATAAGAAATACACTTCTTCCGCCTGAAGGAGTACCTGTTGAGGGCGCTTCGCTTTTGCCACTCCCGCTGTTAAAACTTTCAAAGTTGTCGTAATAAACAAGGGTATTGTCACGGCTCTCTCCTTGCAAAGTAACCTTGTTGCTACCCCGTAAGAACAGCATTTCTTGATATTCACCTTCTCTAATCGTGACGGTCGACGGTGTATCAACAGGTATATTTTGCATAATGTGGTTGAGCGCGCCCTGCACCGTACGAAAATCGGCCTCAGCGTCGTCATCAACGACAATCGAATTACCTGAAGGAGCGGCCTCTCGAGTACTAAAGGCCCAATTAGCATCTTTCCCGAGGCCTACAAATGTTTCACCATTCAGCGTACCGCTGGTTAAGACGTTATCCCCAATAGACACATAATAAGAATGACCGTATTCGAGTGCATTTGTATGAGGTTTAATAACAATTGAACTCCCCTTAATATAAACTGGCCGATAATTAACTTTGCGCTGTCTTTCCTGCCCTTTAAAACCAATATAGTCGGTATCACCAGCTACGTTCACCACATCGACAAGCGTATCGTCAGCCGCGCTGTAAATGCGAACCTCACCGCTACTACCTAACGTGGGCGTATCGTCAAACGTCAAGGTGAGTAGCGTATCGACATACGCATTTTGATTGCCAGCACTGGGGATCGTATCCGCAGACAAATCACCATAAGCGGCCGTAGGCATAGTAAATCCTTCCTCGACAGTGACAGTAATGAGCTTTACTAAAGTAGGATCAGAACCCGACGTGATTGTGACTATCGCATTTCCTTCAGCCGCAGGCGTAAGTGTCACAAGGGGGCCATCTTGCACAATCGTTACTACATTGGCATCACTGGTTGTTACGGTAAATGTATCTTCGGTAATACCATCATCTTGCACAGCGGTGACATAAATAAACAACGGATCGTTACTGGTAGTGGTTTCCCAATTAGGCTCTTTATAATCGAGCGTAAGCTGAATCGGTTTTATCGACGGGTTACCCACTTTTAGGTCATCTATTTCAAAAGATCTGTTGTTGGTAAAAATTCCTATTAAACCCGTTGCGTTATAGGTTGAATCCACAGTACTACCCATGTTTTCACCATCGAGGTAAACCGTTAGGGTTTCACCATCCATTTCAAAACGTACTCGATACCAAGTGCCATCAGTTTCCTCTTTTTCACCTAGCAAGATAGGTGATTTTTTCTGCACAGGACGGGCAATGCTACCATCGGTACTAATCGCTACTTCAACTTGCGTGCTACTCGATGAGTTTTGTACATTAAGTCCCCCAGCATACCAGTTGCCAGCACTATCATAACGCCCCATCAAGAAGAGTTGTTTGTTACGAGTAGTACTATTCTGACGCGGACGAATACGGGCTTCGACATAATAATTGCCGCTTTCAGGTAATCCACCTAGTGCCGTTTCTTTAACTAACAAAATTTCCCCGCCTTCACCACCAGCGGTATATCGAAGAACGTTATTGCCATTATCATCAAGAATATCGAATACGCCTTGAGGTCCGTTATTGCCTGCATCGTCTGCAATCAAGGTTAAGTTATCCAATGAACCTTCTGCAAAATCGTCACAAAAATAAAGTTCTGGCTCGCTATCACAACTGAACTGACTAGTGTTAGGCGCATCACCAACGTAGGCGATAACCACGTTATCAATCACTACTTTACCGCCACTTTCAGTTCGCATTTGAATAAACGATGTGGGCGTTGCAATCAATCCTTCTATCGTTAACCTTTGGCCTGGTATGAGGGAGGTAATGAGTTCGCTGTAGAACTTAGAATCACTGCCATGTATCGACTTACCACTACTACTGGTATTGTTATCAACATAGAGTTGGAAGTTGTTATTAGCTTCGGCATCTTCTATGGCAATCACATCCATGCTAATTGTGTATTCACGGCTTAAATCAAGCACACCGGTCGTGGTGGTATCTTCAGCTGTGGTATCGGTTTCGGGCGTGGTATTACCCAGCGTGAATCGAGCGCTGTCCATAGATAATTCGCCGTCAGTGATGGTAATACCTGAACCACCACCAGTAACACTATAAAAAGGCGTGGTAGCGGCATCGGTCGCTTTATACTCTGCACTAAAGAAAGTGTCGATATCGGTTTCAAACGTTTCATCTAACAAAACATTCGCTTCGATATACTCAATATGAATATTGTCGATGACGACAACAGAGCCACTTTCGGTTCTAAACTGTAGGTATGAATTTGGTGTCGCTACCTGCCCTTCTACGGTCATGGTAGTCCCTGCCACTAAATCAACCACTGGTTCATTAAAGAAGCGTGAATCGCTCCCTAAGTGCGAGTTGGCGCTACCTGAAGTATTATTATCTACGTAAATTTGAAAGTTATTATCGCCTTCCGTGTCTTCCGTTGAGACAACATCAAATACCACCATGTATGGACGACTTAAATCAAGCGCACCGGTAGAAGATGTATCGTCAGGCGAACTTATTACACCGGGCTCTGTATTTCCTAACGTGAAACGACCTCCATCCAGTTCAATACCAGTTGCAATCTGTGTTACCGAGCCGCCGGTAATATTAAGCATAGGAACCTGCTCACCAGCCTGATTCTCTATAGCAGCAAAATTAGTTGAAAATATATCTTCGCTCTCACCAGCAAAGCTGAACGACAGGGGTAGGGATACGCTTGGAATAATAACGGGTTCGTCCGGCTCTGTAGGATCGGGTTCTGATGGCGGAGGCGGTTCAACCGCATCTGCTATCGTCTCAATTTTTAAATTATCAATGGTAATTGTTGCACTTGAGTCTGTGCGTAATTGGAAGAAGCTATTAGTGACAGTACTGTCAAGTATTTTGGCATCAGGGGCTGCGGGATCACCGCCGCCAATGTCGTCGCCAGGCTCGTAAGTGTAGGTGAAGCGTTCACCCGCCACTATTGCGCCGTCAGCTAAGCCTTCACTCACAAATTTAGAAGCAGCACCATGGACAGAGTTATCTTGCCCAGTAGTGTTGTTGTCGACGTAAAGCGAGAATGACCCTCCACTATTATGAGAAATAACATCGAAGCTAATAGTAAAACCTTCACTCAGGTTGTAAATTCCCGAGCCAACAGTATTAGATGCTGATGTATTTGCACCAGGGTTTTGAGCGGCATTTCCAATGCTAAAGCGATCGCCTTCCAAGGTAAGCTGTCCTGTAGAGGCGTCCACTAATGGGCTACCACCGGTGACATAATAAAGCGCACCGGCGTCGGGCTCGTCATTTAGTCGTTTATAGGAAGACGAAAAAAATGTATCGGTATCGGTATCAAAATTCTCTTCTAGTGCGGCTTGAATAGCGTTCGCGGCCTCCTCTAACTTCACCCGTTGCGCATCAGCCTGAGCTAAAGTGAAAGCGAACAAATATGCTGAGGGATCGTCTTTGGCCAGACAACTTTCAACATGTAATGCCAACGCGGTAGAAGTCGCTTCCTCGCCCGCTACCAGACATAGGCTGTATACATCGTTTACCGTATTGTATGCACGAGAAATAAGGTGCTCAGTCTGATCGTCATAATTTAGCGTAATAACTTTCCTGCCAAATGAAAACGTGTAAGTACCAGTAACGTTAGCCTCTCCATGAACTCGCACAAAACCACCCGCTAAATTTGTTTCATCGCTTGGCGTAAAGGTATAAGTGGCCTGAGAAACCGTGCGCCCTTCAGTATTAGGGGCGTATATGTCACCAGTGAATTTTGTCACATCGAACGTATTGGGAAACAATGTACCAAGATCAGTTTCCAGATAGTTGACGAAGTGAGTGACGGCAGTTGCTTTATCAACAAGGGTATTACTCGCCCCACCTGCCGAGCCTAGCCAAACTTCTACGTCGGCAGCAAAATCAGTATCTGATTGATTAAAGAAATCCCCAAGTGACTGTCCGTCATCGAGAGTGGCCACTGCCACATTAGCCGCACTATCGCTAAGAGTAATACCATTACTAGCATCGCCATCAATATCTAACGACTGAAGCAAACGAATGGTATTCACTACCGATTGATTAAATGGGTTGTCGGTAGCGAACAAATCTAAAGGTGATATAACACTGGATGCTGGCGCCTCAGGAAATATGAGGTCACCGATATGAAAGCTTAATTGCTCACCTCTAAAATAAGAAAACTCTCCACTGGCATTGGTTATGTCATTAGGGACCGATGCAGAGGTATAACCCAGTCCCGACACTGGACTGTCAACAAACACCCCTGTTAATGCAGGATCCGGCGGAAGGGTAACATTAGTGCTGCTTTTTTCGCCGCAGGCGCTAATAAGAATAACACCGCCCACAAGGGCTGCTATTTTTGTGAGTTTCATGGTACTCAATCTCCATTTTCTACTGGGCGCACTACGCCTTAAATTGTCCGCTCCAGCGATATAGTGTGGATAAGGCCGGGTTACTCCGGCACAAACAATTAGTAGAATTTAATATTTACGCCAAGCTGATAGCTGCGACCATACTCTTCCTTTTGAAACAGCACGTTGCCACCACTTAGGTCATTGCCTTCGAAATAACGCAAATCGGCTTCATCGGTAAGGTTTATTGCATCGAAATACACTTGGGCATAATCGGTGATGTCGTATTGAAGTTTAAAGTCGAGACTTTTTACGTCATCTTGGTATTGGTCACCCCAAACCTTGCACGCTTTAGCATCGTTCAAATTAGCAGAACCTGGACAAGAACCAATTTGCTCAAGTACTTCTGAGCGCACATTGCCAATTAATCGAGCCGAGAAGGTTTTACTTTCCCACCCAATAACAAGGTTAAATGTAGTATCAGCCTGATCGGGTAAGGCCACAGTCCCTTGTCGAATACTGCTATCCAAAGTGGCTTCGCTGTCTAGCAAAGTCGCGTTGCTTTGCAAGAAAAAGCCGTTTTCAAAGTATTGGTTATAGCTAAGCTCTATCCCAAATACGGTGGCTTTATCTCCATTCACGGTAATGTTGATTTCGTTGAGGTATAAATCTTGTGGAATGACAAACTCGGTCACTTGGTTAACCGGTAACGTAAGGGGAAGCTCATCAAGCGACATGCCTATGCCGTTAACATCAACAATAAAATTATCGATGTCTTTGTAAAAGACAGCCGCTTCCATGAATAAGTTTTCGCTGGGATACCATCCAACTGATGCATCGTAATTAATCGACGTCATTGCCAATAGATTGGGATTGCCAACATCTAATGCATTGTCAGACCCCAATACAAACTGACTGAGCTGCTGTAACGAAGCGCCACCTTGGCTATCGTCACAGTCGTCAGAGCCCGGTGGGCACAGCTCAATATCACTATCAAAAATGGCATATGCTCGGGCTTGTTTAAAGGATGGACGTGTAAAGCTGGTCCATACCGCTCCCCGAACTAACAGCGTTTCAGAGGGTTCCCATTTTACGTGCACACTTGGGAAAAACTCACTGTATTTTATGGTTGCATCAGGAAGAGGAATAGCAATATCTAACGTACCCGCTCCTGCCCCATTAAACTCAAAGTCATCGTTTTCAAGTGACATATAACCCGCAGATGAAAATTCTGTTTGTGCCCACCGACCCCCCGTTGTTAACGTTGCGTCAGCTCCAAGGGGAAGTTCAGCCATTGCGTAGACCGCTTGTGTATCTTCAACAATACTGTAGTCGCCTTTAGTACTTTCTATTGATACTTCACCATTGGTCGCGGGCACGACCGTTTGCCGTGTAGCATTAACAATGTCATCAACAACACTGCGACTTTCGAAGGGCAATTGAAAGGCGCTGTTAGCTGGAATACTGCTTTCATAATCAGCTAGGGTTGAATTAACCGCCGCAATACACGCCTCATCGCTACAATCACCTGCGGACGGATCGAAACTCCACCGGTCTTTATCACGCACATGGTCTCGTTCGGTAACTTCGGCCCCAATCTTAATGAAGTCTAACCAGTCGTTGAATACATCGGTGCGTAAATTTAAACTGAAGGTCTTAATCTCATCAACGCGGTTGCCTCCTTCGAGAAACAAATTATCGAATTGATAATTGGAAAGGTCAGAGCCGTCTCCACTTCCCGACGTGCCAAAGATGCTGTTATTAGGGTCATAAGAAAGACCAGCGATACTTGCTGCTTCATCTGGACTAAGCGTTTTTGCGCGTATGTTATCCCTAGATGCTTGACCATATACAATCAGGTCCCGCTCCCGAAATTGCACCCGTCTGTCGCCATTTGAGTCCTCGTCAGAGCGGGACTGAGCATACTCATAATCAAATACAAACCTATCGGCAATACGATTTTCTCCCCCAATGCTGAAGGTTGCCGTCTTGTTTTCACTTTCTTGAATAAAATGCTGATGAAAAACATCAATATCGCTGAGAATAAATTCTTTTGTTTGACTATTTACGTAAACAATTTCGCTATTTCCTACCGAACCAGCATCTTGAAAATCGTAGAACTCTCTTAAAGCTAAATCATCATCTTCAAATTGAGTGTAAGTCCCTTTAACATAGTAATACGCATCTGGTGAAGGCTTGTACTCAATATTGAGGGCTGCGGCTTGTCTGGTTCTTCCTGCTATCTCTCGGCGAACTTCAAGTTGAGCAGGGGCGAGAATTTCTTCTCCCGCTGCAATTTCTTCATCCGTTTTACCTAAATCAGCAGTATAAAACTTCATTTCATTAGTACTATGATGACGCGTTTCGTCTATTTGGCTTTTTCGATCTTCATGAGAAAGTGCAAAGCCTATTCCTAAGGCCCCCTCTAGAAAAAACTGGGTGCCGTCGATACTAAATTTAGGAGAATGAGCTTCACGAGCATCTGAGTATGCATCTTGAATGCGCATTTTTAGGGTATTTTTTCCTCGATCAAAGGCCGAGATTGCTTTTACGTTAACGGTTCCACCAATCGAATTTAAGTTCTGATCTGGGGTCAGCGTTTTCAGTACTTCAATGGTTCCCAGCAAATCGGCTGGCAGAGCATCAAGGCCTACTTTACGCTCTTCGCCAGCGCCAGACATCTGTGACCCATTCATGTTGATAGAAACAAAGCCAGGACCAAGACCTCGAACCGTTACATACTTCCCTTCACCTTCCGAGCGCTGAAGCGTAACGCCGGGCAATCGTCTAAGAGACTCTGCAACGTTTTGGTCAACAAAGTTCCCTAAGTCATCCGTCGAAATCACAGAGCTAAACCCGCTTTTCATCCGCTCTAAATCACGAGCTTTCAAATCGGCCTGCTTTACCCCTTTTACTTCAACCACTTCTATATCATCAGGGGTGTCACTAACTTGGGTTTGTTCGGTTTTTTCTTCAACCGATTCATTGGTTTGTGCCATGCCTGAAAAGGCTGTGGAAACCGCTAGCGCAAGCGCTGTCCATTTAAACACTTTCATGTTTTGAACTCCTAAATGCCAAAATCAACACAGCGCCGAAGCTGCCTTTGCCGTGCCACCGGTGGCATTATGTATCAAAACAATCGAAGTGCAAACAAAATTTAACCGCTTATTAACAAAATATTAATATATGAATCATTTACTCTGCTGTGGGGTAATTCCAGCAAGGATTTTCCACCTTGTCTCACTAATAGGCTGGTGATTTTCATTATTAAAAGGCGTTTTCAGGTTAAAGTATTCACTATAAACGTCCCAATCCATCACATCTAACTCATTATCTATAATACCCTTTTCAAACTTATAAGCATCATCTCTGAGCTGAGCGAGAATGCGACTATCGACAGGATCTAACTGCAAGCCATATCGGGTTTGATTTGCCCCTATGTCTTCTTTAATAATTAGTGCTTGCCAACTTTCTTCTGCACTCAGAATAGGGTCTTTTAACGCTTCAATAAGCTCTGCTTTAAGCGGTTTATCTTCTAAGACATTGTCTAAAATAAGCTGTGCAACTGGGGTATTTATCTTAAGTTTCTTAACAACAATACCTAAACGATTATTGGATGTCATTTGGGGGTGAGAACGCATCACATTGCCGGCAATAAAAACCGACGTGGCGGGGTTATCAAGGGCCCATACTTGATAGAACCATACTTTCTTTGTGGCTGGTCCGGGTATGTATACATTACCCACCAGGTTAACTTTCCCATTTTCCCCACCATAGGTAGAGTTACTCTGCCAATTGGCAATAATATTGTTTCTGATGTCAACAAATTCATTTTTCTGAGCATAAGGAGGCTTAAGCCGCCATCCATTAATTCTAGGATTTCGGCTAGTATGATTTGCAAGTAAATTTTGTACAAAACTAGCATGACTCCCCCCCCATATTCCGCCATACCCATGATTACCCTTGTGATGCCCCGCATTGTTGAGACTTTCAGACAAAACACTGTTTTGAAGAGTGAAACGTTCATTGTTATAGAAGGAGCCCACTTCGTCACTAGACCAGCTAAGCGAACAATGGTCTATTATGACATCTTTCGTATTGCGCACCGTAAGCGCATCACCCTCTTTGCTGAGGTGGCCGGGTCGAAAACGCAGGTGTCGAACAATAACTTGATTAGCCTTTATGCTAGTGGAAGCTCCCGAAATAACGATGCCTCTCGGCGAGGTATGCCCCGCGATAGTCAGGTTCCCATGCTTTATTTCAAGCTCCTTTTCCAAGTGAACAATACCTGAAACGCTAAACACGATGAGCCGAGGATAAGCTTGTCTTACTGCCCACCTAAGCGTACCTTTTTGAGGGGATTTAGCATTATCATTTAATGATGAAACGACCAGTACTCTTCCATGGTTTCCGCCTTCGGTATACTTTCCAAACCCTCTTGCTCCCTCAAACGCCAGCGGTGTTGCTTCACAGTTAGACAAACCGTAAAAGAAAATGACAGACGATAATATTAAACGAGCAGATACTAAATATTTCACACGACTTCCTCTTCATCGGTAAAACTATACGTTACGAGAATGCGAGCGATGGACTTCAGTTTTTCGCCCCATGCCTGTAATGCCTTATAGTCGGTTTTCTCGCCCTCTAATTCCACGGCTAGCATTGCAACAAGCTCTCCTTCCTTTATAAATACAGGAACCGAGAGCAAGGTCGTATTCCGTTTTTTGTAATAGCTCATGGCATATCCACGAGTACATACTTCAGTTCGATGTTTTGTAGCTAGGTTTTGATCGAAAAACGTTGTCTCTTCAGAGTATCTATGGGGTTCATAACGGTCGTGGTGCGTTAACATTATGTGACCGGGTGCAGAGTGAAAAAGTGGAAGCTTGCTTCCAGGACGAATACTTGAAATACGGCTAGGGTGAGCATCCAAGACATCAATAACAAATGCACAATAATCGCCTGGCACACATATTATGGCACTGCAGTCTGAAGATGTTAACAAAGAGGCAAGTGACGGTGCGATAAGCCTTTGCACATAGCGAGCACGAGAATTAGCCGAAGAAATTTCGTAAACTCTACTCCCATAAAAATAGCGAGTTCCGCGTTTTTCAATTATCCGTTCACTCGATAATGTCTTTAATAATCTAAATACAGATGTCCGTGGCAAGTGAAGCGCCACTTCAATTTGAGTAGCCGTTAGCCCAGTCTTAGATTCGGCAATGAATTGGCACAATTGAATTGCTTGAAAAACACTGGGAATGATATATCGCTCCATTGCTTATTTGCTCCATATTTGAACAATGAAGTCGATATTAACATGAATTAAATAAAATGCTACCGGTGGCACTTAAGGCGCCCATTCAAAGAATCGGGCGCACATTTATTTACTGCCTAGTTAATTCAAACATTTGATTATCTGCTTGAGCAATGCAAGCCCACTGAATTATGTTAGCGCCATTGCCCCCGCCCTGCCCCGCGACATCAAGGCACAACTCGCTGTTTCTAGCTATAATTCTCCATTTTCCTGAACCAGCAGATTGAAAACGGAACATTTGATTCTGCGCGCCACTGTATTGTCCCAATTGAACATTTTCTCCTGCAGACGCCGAGCTATTTGTTACCTCTACACTTTGCTGCGGTGAGTTCAGTGGTGAAATACGATGCCAAATTCCATCCACTTGAGAAATGGTAAACTTTTGACAGTTATTGTCTAACCATTGCCATTGGCGAATATTCACTCCACTTGACGTTCCGCAGTTGGCTACATCTAAACTTCTACCACTGTGTACTGGGGTAATTCTATAAATTCCATTCACTGTGCCATTAACGACACCCGAACCACCATCGTCGCTCCCACCTCCATTACTGTCTAGTCCAAAATAAGTTTCAAATTCAGCTATTTGAGGTGTTGATGACGATGAATCAATGACAAAGTTAAGTTTGCCTACGTTTACATCTGAAAACGTTATCGGTTCAGGAATAGTATTTCCTGACGTAATGAGTGCGCCTGTGTCGTTATTGACCAACCTCCAAGACGTAACTCGTCCTTCAGCGCCGCTTCGCTCTACAATTCGAACCGCATTAACCGTGGTATCTAACCCTTTAATACTAATTCGACCAGTTGAACCATTGGGAGACCAATAGGTGCTGGTATCACCATCTTTTACATTGCCATAGCTGGTTCCGCTTGCTTTTGAGCTTCCGTCAGCATCAGCCGATAGAGAGAGGTTAACACCGGTAGGGGTACCACCGTTATCACCACCACCGTTATCACCACCACCGTTATCACCACCACCGTTATCACCACCACCATTATCGCCACCACCGTTATCGCCACCACCTCCAGTGCTCCCACAACTACCATCAGATACTTGCAGATTTTTATTCGCGCCAGCAGTCTGCTGTAAAATACTACGGAGGCAAGAAGTGTTATCAAGGGTGTAGGAATACGGAATACTTACGCTCGTGGTAGAAACTACGTTTGGACCGGCAGGCTGATAATCATCATCAGACGAACTCCATGTGACACCACTTCCAAAGACATTACCTGCCACCTGCCAATCACCGTCAGTCGTGGTATAAAACGTTCCTAGCACGTCTTTAGCATCTTCGAAATAGTTGTTCTCAACTTTTACTTCAGCACCTGCTCGTGAATTTATGCCCGACGATTCAATACCATCGTAATGATTATTATAAATATGTGCAGTTGCCCCACGTACTAAGGGAACACGTGAATTTAAATTCTGAAAAATATTGTGATGATACGTTAATGGGCCATTGTTGACCTGGGATTCACTTGAGCCTACTAGACCCCCTCGGCCAGAATTGAGTAAGCGACTGTACGAAAGCGTGATGTATTTTGAATTATCCTTTACGTCAAATAAACCGTCGTACCCCTCGCTTTCGCCGCCACTTGCTTCTAATGTTACGTGATCTACCCACACGTTTCTAACATCGGTTTCAATTCCGATGGCATCGCCCCCATTAGACGTTGGAGAGCCGGATTTTTTAACATTTCGAACATGAACATTTCGTATAATAATATTAGTAGAATTCCGTATATGTATTCCAAGCTCATCAAACAAGGCACCTTGCCCTACCCCTATGAGGGTTACATTACTAATGTCTTTTAATTCAATTTTATCATCTGCAGTATTGCAGCTACTTCCTGACACTTTTTCGGTATTACCGTGATTTATAGTGCCTTCTACTTCGATAATAATCGGTGTTTCACTGGTGTTCCGATTACATAGAGCTTCATGTATCTGTTTGCCCGTTGTTGCGCGCACTACATTACCGCCATTGCCACCGGTTGCACCTCCATTTTGAGTATGAAAACCTGATGCATAAGCGCCTGACATTGAACACATAAGTAATACGGCCAACGAGGCCCTTCCATTCTTCATCTTAGTTCTAAAATTCATCTTTAACCCTTGAATTAATTTAATAAAATTAACAATTAACTTTTACTAAATATTAGAAAACAATACCTTCAATGATTATAGAAAAGACATTAAAGATAAAATAAAGTAAAAGCTCTAATGCAACTTAAAATATCTACTTAAGCCACCAAATGCTACCGGTGGCAATTATATGTTAGCTCAATTTCAAAAAAGTGTTATATAAATATTAAAATGAGAGTGAATTGTTAATATTAAGCATTTGCGCAAAACGATTGGTGCATAGTCTTGTTAGGTCTCGGGGGCATAATTTTTGAAGTTTAATGTTTAGGTATAGATTACGCTATATACTGGGTGCGAATGGGAAAAACGGTTGCAAAGTCGTTATATACCCATCATGTTATGAACATACCTTGTGCAACTACTTACCTATTGCTCTTATATAGTTAGCCCACTATTATCGATACAAAGAGTGATTACAGGTTAACAAGAATAATGGCAAGCGGTTTACGTAAAAGCATCAATATAGTTTTACTTGGCGGGCTAGCAATGGCCAGTCAAACTTTAGCCGATACTGTGACCACCAACAGTTCATTAGATGCACCTGTTGTTCAGTCTTGCCCTGCTTCCTTTTTTGACGTCTCGCTGATGGCCAATGCCCGTCAGTGTCAGCAATTCGACGATAGCTTGCCTGCTAGCTTGGTTTATTTTACTAAGCACACACCTAAAGATGTTATTGCCTACTATCAAAATGCCTATCCGCAATTTGTAAAAAAATCGCCGGTCAATCAACGCACCATGCTTGCAGCAATAGATGACTCAGTTCGTATTGTGGTGTCACCGGATAATATGGGCACGCAAGTTGATGTACTTATCATTAGTAAGCCGTAACCTCCCCTAAGTTTTATTTTCGCCTAGCTTCATTCCTCGTTCAATGTGGCACTGCCTTTGCAATTTCAGTAAAGAACCACAGTGGTGTCAAAAAAAGCGTCATTTTTATGACGCGCATTACACGTTGATATGCGAGGAATATGATGGAACTGGCAATTATTTTAATGATGTTACTTATTGTGGTGGCATTAGGCGCCATAAAATTATCAGATGGTGGCGTAGCGTTTCCTTTTCGCCGAAAGCCACAGCTTTTCACGCCTGTAGAGCACTCATTTTTAAACCTTATTGAGCAAGCAATGGGGCGAGAGTTTCGTATCATTTGCCGTGTTCGTTTGAGCGACATAGTGTCAGTAAGGCAATCGGCCAATAAGAAAACGGCCAGCCAAGCTATCTCTAGAGCCTCTTCGCGCCAGCTCGATTTTATCTTAGTCGACAAGCAGGACATGAGCCCGATATTGGCTATCGACCTTGTGCACAACCAAGGGAAGGAAGGTTACAAAACCCAGCGCGATTGGTTTGTATCTGGCGCATTAGATGCAGCGGGTGTTCCCCATGCTCGCATTAAGGTTAAGTCGGGTTATACCGTTGACGACATTCGTGAATGCCTTGAAAACAAGCTTATTCCTTATAGAAGAATTCAACAAAAAATGTCACAGCTTCCTACGCACAACCCTGAGCCGACTAAGCGCCCTACTCGTCCAGTAAGGTCTAGCCGCGCGGCAGCTGCGTAAAATACTACTATTTCCCCCTAGCCTTTGTTGCGCTCCATTATTGCTGTAATAGCAGGTGACAAAGGCTTTTTCCTGTCAGTTTTCCTCATTTCCTTATACAATTCATTACCATATATATAGCAATTTTTGCTTCCCCCCATATTTGACTAAATCGTTAATGACGTGAAAGAGACTGACATGAAAGAGACAGGCATGAAAAAAATTGGCATTCTAGGCGCAATGGACGAAGAAGTTGCGTTACTTAAAGCTTCACTTTCAAACCTAAAAGAAACCACGTGGAAGCACTTAACCTTTTATGAAGGCAGCCTTAATAACGTTGAGGTTGTGTTGGTAAAATGCGGTATCGGAAAAGTAGCAGCGGCACTTGCCACTACGGTACTTATTGAGCAATACGCGCCAGATGCTGTAGTAAATACAGGTTCAGCGGGCGGCTTTGATAAAAGCTTAAACATTGGTGACTTGGTGATTGCCACCCACGTTATCCATCACGATGTGGATTTAACCCATTTCGGTTACAAGCTTGGCCAATGTGCTGGTATGCCTGAAGACTACCGCTGTGACAATACGCTCATTGAAGCTGCGAAAACGGCTACGGGCGAGTTAGAAAATATCCAATCTACCAGTGGCCTTATTTGTACTGGCGATTCGTTTATCGGTACCGACGAAGCGGTAGAAGCGCTGCGTGAAAGTTTCCCCGATACGAAAGCGGTTGAAATGGAAGGTGCTGCTATAGCCCAAACCTGTCACATGCTTGATGTTCCGTTTCTCGTCATACGTTCGTTGTCGGATATCGCTGGCAAGACATCAACGGTCAGTTTCAAAGAATATTTAGATACTGCGGCAAAGCATTCAGCACAACTCGTTATGGCTATGATCAAAGCGTTGGCGTAGCGGTAAATGGAAGCATTGCTGACCCAATCAGCATATCAGTCGGTGCTGGTGTTATGGTTGGCAGTTATTTTAGATGCCCTTTGGCGGTGGCCGCTTAGCAGCCACCCGCTTACCCTTATGCGTTATCTGGTTAGGCAGATGGGGTTTAAAGTTCTCCCCTCTTTAAGCTACTCCCGTTCTCAACATTATATCTCCGGTTCATTAGCCGCCATTGTATTATTGGCGCCCTTAATTGTTTGCCTTGCCATACTCATATACATGGCCCAATACCCTGCTTTTTTCGAAGCCGTGATTATGGTTGCCTTGCTCGACTTTGCCTATCAGCGCCATCAATTCAGTCAAATTTTAAAAACCGTAGGTAAAAATAAAAAAGTACTTACCAGAGAAACCGTAGACGCCATAGTTGCCCGTGAATGCACCCAATTAACCGATGTAGGTATTGCGAAAGCCGCTATCGAATCGTTATGGCTTAAGTTTTTATATCTTTATTGCGGCGTTATTTTTTACTTTATGTTGGCTGGCCCGATTGGGGCGCTCACCTACCGTCTGTTATTGCTCACCTCATGGCAATGGCACTATCGAAATCCTAAAATGGTGCATTTTGCTAAACCGGTGAGAAAGCTTGTTTCTTTGTTAGTTATTCCCCCTGCACTACTCGGTTGTATTGCTGTGCTTCTTTTCACTCATCCTGTAAAAGGCATTCGAGCGGTAAAACGAAGTAAGGCAAGAGATAAAACCTCCTTATTGCTCGCGTTATTTGGTGGAATACAAAACATTCAATTAGGCGGCCCGGCTATCTATCATGGCCGTAAATACCGCTACCCTCGCGTGGGTGGTGCCAAGCAAGTAAAGTATTCAGATATGATACGCAGCAAGCGCACAATAGTCGGTGCCATGGCTGTAGTTACCGCCATCGCGAGTGTCTGTTTGTTATTAGTCGCAGTACAAACACAAACTTTAAGCGAGGTCTTCTAACGTGAAAAGCGTATATCACAAGCTGCGCACGCAAGTTGCGTCAATAACCGCTACATTGCTACTCGCGCTAGCCCCTCATTGTGCTTCTGCTAACGAGTCAACGCCGCGAATTATCACGCTTGCACCTCATTTAACCGAGTGGGTTTATAGTCTTGGGTTAGAGTCACACTTAATTGGCGTTAGCGACTACAGCAACTTTCCTCAAGAAGCTCAGCTATTACCTAAAGTAGCCGACTATCAAGGGGCAGATTTATCCCAAATAATGGCGCTGCAGCCTACCTTAATTTTGGCTTGGGAGGGGGGCAATAAGCCGCAAGATTTGCACCGTTTAGAAAGCTTAGGTTATAAGGTGTTTCGAGCCAAAATCACCGAAGTTGAAGACATTGCCAGTGAGTTGAAGCGTTTAGGTAAAGCGACTAACACAGAAGAAAAAGCCAACGCGCTCACCAATGCGTTTTTACGCCATTTAGCGGCATTAAGAGACCAGTACGCCACGCCATCAAAGCATGAAGTGTTCTACTACTCTTGGACATCGCCACTAATGACCATAGGTGACAATGCGTGGCCAAATAAGCTACTTAACGTATGTGGTGCGCAAACCTTATTTGCTGACAGCCCAGTCGATTACCCACAAGTGTCGGTACAAGAAGTGCTATCTAGACAGCCCTTTGCATTGGTAGCGGCAAGCAACCAGCCAGCGTCCGATCTTGAGCAATTTTGGCATCCCCACCGCCGCTTTATGTCAGCCCCTTTAATTGTCGTCAATCCGGACATTACCAGCAGGTTCTCACTGCGGTTAATTAATGAACTAAAAACACTGTGTAAGGGTATTAACTAGCACTGCCACAAGGTATAATACTGCCTCATTTTATCTAAAGGTTATTCATGCGAATCGTTTTAGTCATGTTTCTCTGCGTTGTTGCAATCACGTTATTTGTGTCGATGCAATGCACAGCGAAAGCAACCTCTCAAGGATCGGTTGCGGCTTCCCCGTACCTCATTGAGCGGGTGAAAAACAATGACTGGATGCTTATAGACGTGCGCTCTCCAAGCGACTTTGTCGATGGACACATTCCTGGTGCCATCAATATGCCTCAAGAAAACATTAACGACTATCTTACCGAGTTAGAAGGCCATAAAGACAAGCCTATTATTATTTATTGCCAATCTGGCACTCAGGCTAAACTTGCTATGAAGTTTCTTAAAGACTTAGATTTTTCTGAGGTCATGCATTTAGAAGGCGACATGCTGGGCTGGAATGCGTCTCAAATGCCAATTGACAGAATGTAGCTTTCTGTAATTAAAACCTGTGTAATTAAAACCTTTGTAAATATAACTTCTGTAAATAGAGCCTTTGCAACGGCGTTTCACTTTCGACAGCCAGCTAAACGCTCCTCTACACCGCTATTCACTATCAGACGACAACATCCCTACACTTTTGATACACTGACACGCATTCACCAAGGTGACAGGCAATTCATGAAAATAGATCTCGCAACACCCGCCATGCTTTTTCCAGCAATCTCATTGCTGTTGCTGGCTTATACCAACCGTTTTTTAACCCTTGCTACGCTTATTCGTAACTTTTCAAAAGAAGAGCGTGACGACAATACCCTAGCCCAAATCAAGAACTTGAGACTGCGTATTCAGCTTATTAAGCGGATGCAAATTGCAGGGGTTGGCAGTTTCTTTTTGTGTGTCGTATCTATGCTTGCGATTTACCTTACTTATCAACAAGTGGGGAATTGGATATTCGCATTAAGCCTAGTGTCTCTTCTATATTCACTTTGGATGTCGGTAAAAGAAATACTCATTTCTGTAGAAGCATTAGATTTTCACCTTGATGGTATGAAAGAGCAACATGACAGCACCAAACTTAAATAGCGTTAGGTACCTACCTTTAGCGCCCGAACATTTTGATGATGTTATACGCTTAGGCAATGAAGTTCAGGGTGAAAATTACCTGATGCCTGATACATTAAAGGTCATGTACGATAAAAGCTGGCACAAAAATATTAATGCTAGCTTGGTAAGCTATTGTGGTAATGACATTGTTGGCTTTCGAATTACCTACGCTCATTCGCAGTGGCAATGTGATAAATGGTGCAGCCCAGAACTATGGCCGGTGGCTCCGGAGAAAGTATGCTATTTCAAATGCAATACGGTATCGCCTGCTATGCAAGGAGCGGGCATTGGAAGTACCTTATTAGCGAAGTCGGTAAGCGCGGCCAAAGCACAAGGCGCTGAAGCAGGACTTGCCCATATTTGGCTTTCTAGCCCAGGTAATAGTGCGTTTAAATACTTTACTAAAAACGGCGGCGAACTCATTAAGAAACACCCAAACAAATGGCGCTATGAGTCAATCCACGAAGGTTACGACTGCCCTGTGTGCCCTGAAACCTGCGAATGCGAAGGCGCAGAAATGTTACTGCGGTTTTCCTAAAACCTACAGACATTAAAAAGCCCCGATAAGTCGGGGCTTTTTGGTATTTGCATTAACACCAAAATGCTAAGGCCTAAGCGCTAATACCAAACTAGGCTAACGTAATTCTCGCAAATTTACGTTTACCCACTTGATAAACGTTTTCGCCAGCTTCGGTCAGTACAAGACGAGTATCTTCTACTTTATCGCCGTTAATCTTAACTGCACCTTGCTTAATCATACGCATAGCGTCAGACGTTGAGCCTACTAGCTTGGTTTCTTTTAATAAGTTACCAATCGCAATACCTTCTTCGCCAAGTGCAATTTCAAACTCTGGCATTTCATCCGGAATAGCATTTTTCTGGAAACGCTGAATGAAGTCTTGGTGCGCGCCTTCTGCTGCCGCATCGTCGTGGAAACGAGCGATAATTTCTTTCGCTAGCAATATCTTAATATCACGTGGGTTTTCACCGTTTTCAACACGCTGTTTAAGTTCAGCAATTTCTTCAAGCGGACGGAAACTTAGTAGGTCGTAATAACGCCACATCAAGTCATCTGAAATCGACATCACTTTACCAAACATATCGTTTGGCGCATCAGTAATACCAATATAGTTATTTAATGACTTAGACATTTTTTGAACGCCATCTAGGCCCTCAAGTAACGGCACCATCACAATAGACTGTGGCTTGATACCTTGCTCTTTTTGAAGCTCGCGGCCCATTAGCAAATTAAAGCGTTGATCGGTACCGCCTAACTCAACATCAGATTTAAGCGCTACTGAATCCCAACCTTGCACGAGTGGATACAAAAATTCGTGTATCGCGATAGGTTGGCCATTGTTGTAACGCTTTTTGAAATCATCACGCTCAAGCATACGTGCAACCGTTTGGCTGGCAGCTAGTTTAATCATGCCCGCAGCGCCTAACTGATCCATCCACTCTGAGTTAAAGCGAATTTGAGTCAGTTCAGGATCAAGAATTTTGAACACTTGTTCTTGATACGTTTGCGCGTTTTCTAATACCTGTTCTTTATTTAAGGGCTTGCGTGTCACATTTTTCCCTGTAGGATCGCCAATCAGGCCAGTAAAATCCCCAATAAGAAAAACAACGGTATGGCCTAACTGCTGAAAGGTACGCAGTTTATTGATCAAAACAGTGTGACCAAGATGAAGATCAGGCGCAGTAGGATCAAAACCCGCTTTAATGGTTAGGGTTTTGCCGGATTTTAATTTCTCAATTAAATCCTCTTCGGGGAGAATTTCATCCGTTCCCCGTTTAATTTCAGCTAGCGCTGTTTGCCAGTCTTTCATCGGTTATTTCACACTCTTGATGTTGTAGAATCTATTTTGAATGGCATTTTACGCGGACATTGGAACCATTAAAAGGTTTCTGCGTCAAAAAGCGGATGACTTGTCGTCACGTTCGTTATTGAACGCAATGGTTACAGGCTTTTAACTGCTGCACTTTGCATATCAAGGTGCACGTCGAGGGCATTGAGATCAGGAGGGAGGGGGCTTCCGCAAACACGCGGTAAACCCATACATGGGCGCTCCGCCATCGCATCCATGCGATAGAGGGTTTGCTACAGCCCCCTCCCTCCTTCTCATGACCTCGATGCATAGCTACCAGCAGTCAAAGTCGCTTTTCGCTATTTATTATAGCCATTGCGTTCAATAATTAACTTTTGCGCTAAAAAACAATGAGAAAAGTTGCATTTTTGAGCAACTTATGTGACAAGTACATTGCACATAAAATTCTCAAGTAGGTAGTATTATGAGAATCAAACTAGACGCCCTAAAGGCGCTAAACATATTTAAACAATTGCCAAAGCAACACCGAACAGGATTAGCTATTGCTAGTATGTTTTTAGGTGGGCTTATTCTTTTGCCGTCTGACACGGTAGAAGCGAGTCGTCATCAAGACGCTTTGGTACTTGATACCGGTATTCGTTACCCTCTCGATTTGAACATTATGCCGTCAACCGACGTGTTTTCAATTGAAGAAGAGTCGAACTGGCAAACCTATAAAGTTCGCAGCGGCGATACCCTTGCAAAACTGTTTAAGCGTGCGGGTTTTACCTCTCGTGACGTTTACAATGTTACTCAAGCTGGTGACCTTGCTAAAACACTGGTGACCTTATTACCTGGTGATGAGCTTTCGTTTAAAATTAATAACGACGGTACCTTTGGTGAGCTTAAATATAAGCTTTCTTCTACCGAAACCTTATTCATTCGCCCCGACCCCACCAGCGAAGATAATAGTTTAACGGCCGATCTTGAAAAACGTGACGTTGATATTCGCTATAACTTTGCACAAGGTGAAATTCATTCAAGCTTTTGGAATGCTGGGGCAACGGCGGGATTAACCAGCAATCAAATTATGAACCTTGCGGGTATTTTTGGCTGGGATATCGATTTTGCGACAGAAATTCGTTCAGGCGATACCTTCAATGTGGTGTTTGAAGAACAATACATCGATGGTGAGTTCGTAGGCTATGGCGACATAGTCGCCGCAGAATTTACTAACCAAGGTGAAGACTTTAGCGCTATCTTGCATGAAGATGGTACTTACTACACGCCTGAAGGCAGAAGTATGCGTAAGAGCTTCTTACGCGCGCCAATTAATTTTAGGTACGTGAGCTCTAACTTCTCCAAAGCACGTTTCCACCCTGTGCAAAAACGCTGGAAAGCACACCGTGGTACTGATTACGTAGCTGCAGTTGGTACGCCAGTGATGGCGGCGGGTGATGGTAAAGTCATTAAGTCAGCGTACGACAAATACAATGGTCACCATGTATTTGTTCAACACGGTGAAAAATATACCACTAAGTATCTGCACTTTAAAAAACGTGCAGTGAAAGTAGGCGACACGGTAAAACAGGGTCAAACTATTGGTTATTTAGGTAGCACTGGCTTGGCGTCTGGCCCGCACGTGCACTATGAATTCTTGGTAGACGGCGTACACCGTAACCCTCGCACTGTTTCGCTGCCAAAAGCATTACCTATTGCCGCTGAAGAGCGTGAAGCATTCATGGACATTGCCCATGTACGTCAACAGCAGCTTAATAACAACAAACGCATAATGCTTGCAATGAAATAGCCTACTTATGGCAAAGTACATTGGCCTTATGTCAGGAACTAGCATGGACGGCGTTGACGCCGTCCTTTGCGATATCACTGCCAATAAGTGCCAAACCTTACATGCGGTATCTATTTCTTATCCAGCCAATCTACTTTCTTTACTTCATTCACTTTGCACACCTTCTCCTAACGAACTCAATGCTATGGCAACCGCCGATAGGTTGGTGGCCGAAGGCTTTGCACAAGCCGTAAATGTGTTGCTATCAGAAACTCAGCTTTCATCAAACGATATCACCGCAATTGGCTCTCATGGACAAACCATAAGGCACTTTCCGCAGGGAATCGAACTTCAAAACGACATAGAACAAAAAGGTTTTACGTGTCAGATTGGCGACCCTAATACTCTTGCCGTGTTAACAGGTATTGATGTTATTGCTGATTTTAGGCGTAAAGATATTGCTCTTGGCGGCCAAGGTGCGCCCTTAGTTCCAGCCTACCATAATGCTATCTTCGCGCACGATATCCAGCCAAGAGTGTTGGTTAACATTGGCGGTATTGCGAACATTTCAGTATTAGCAGCAAAACAAAATACTATTGCTCCTCTTGGCTATGATACTGGCCCAGGCAATACCCTAATGGATGCGTGGGTTAAGCTGCATTTGAATAAGCCCTATGATGACAAGGGGCAATGGGCTAATACCGGTAAAGTAAGTGATGACTTATTAACAAAGTTACTTTCAGATAGTTATTTTCATCAAACCGCGCCGAAGAGCACTGGCAGAGAATATTTTAATATAGCATGGTTAACGTCTTATCTTGATACGCTCGCCAGTTCACAAGCCAGTACACTTCCCCCTCAAGATGTGCAAGCGACACTACTAGCGCTAACAGCAACAAGCATTGCCGATGAGATTAACAAGCAAAAAATGCCTATAGGCGCACAAGTCATCGTTTGTGGGGGCGGTGCCTTTAACCCTGTATTGATGCAACGCATAGCCAACTTATTGCCAAGTTATCAAGTGAGTGACAGCCACAGTATCAATATTCACCCCCAACACGTTGAAGGGGCCGCATTTGCGTGGCTCGCTTTTGCACATCGAAATAGTATTCCAGGCAACGTACCAGCTGTTACCGGCGCTTCGCGAGAGGCTGTATTGGGTGTTTTTTGCCCTGCAAACTAAATGTAAGTGGGAATTTTAGTTTTGATAATAACCAGCGCGCCTCATTACAGCTTCAGATTGGTGTTGCGCTGTTTTTAATGCCTCTTGAATAGTAATTTGCCGCTTCACTGCTAAATTTATCTGTACTCCCACTAGGTAACCGAGTGCCGTAAATTCAGGGATTGGAACAAACTGGCTTCCAGTCGTGGGGATATTAATATTATCAAGCTCAGTCGCTAGCAATGCGTTGTATTCATAGCTAGCATAAGGAATAGCGCTTATATAGCTGTCACTGTAGGTTGAATGACGAGTGCCAGCTGGCGCTGCGTAATAACCATACTTACCTTTAACCGAAGTTATAAACGCTTTAGACGTTAACCAATAAGCTAATTCCTGTGCTATTTCTTTATTTTGAGATAAATGAGGTATAGCGAAATTCCACGACCAAAACCATTGTGCTCCTTTTGGTGTTGTTCCTATTGGCGCATAAGTCACACCGACATTCTCCGAAACCTTCGAGGAAGAAGGATCTAGGATGTAGCCACCTAATGATGATGCATCAACAAAGAATGCTAATTTTCCGTCAGCAAAGAGTTGCTGGTTATCTTTCCACCCTAAATCGTATTCACCTGGCGGACCGTTGTTTACCTCGATTGAAACATAGTCCTTGATTGCTCGCTCCCACGACCTAGAAGTAAGCAACGGCTTCATATCTTCATCAAACCAGCTTCCACCGTACGTATTTACCATGGTGCCAATTAATGCCATATTTTGTCCCCAACCTACTTTTGTGCGCAGCCCTACACCATACAGTTGCGATTTGGGATCTTGAATTTCCATAGCTATGGCACTTAGGTTTTTATAAGTCATCTGCTTGGGCAAACTAATATCAGCGTTCTGCAACAGATCTTTTCGGTAAAAGGTCAGCGTTGTTTCTCCTACAAACGGTAAACCATAGACCTCACCTTCGTACGTATTTGAATGCTTTGCGATGGGTACAATATCTTTCATATCGTAGTTCGAGGGCGGATCGGAGAAAGGTAACAACCAACCATTTCTAGCCCAAATAGGCACTTCGAAATTACCTAGCATTACCAAGTCAAACTGTGTTTCGTTAACTGCAAAATCTCCCTGAAGGTGCTTTCTTAGTATGCTCTCCTCCATGACACGCCACTGAATTTTTTGCTCTGAAAAAGGCGTACCACTGTCATTCAAGTATCTAATAGCGGTTTCAATACCATTAATATTAGGCGCTCCAACTATTAATCCTCTTTCCCTAACAACATTATCCGGCTCGAGGAAAATACCGTATCGCTTTAATATTGTATCGATAGTTCCATCAGCTTCTAGAGAAGCCAATGCTTGATTGAAACGCGCCATAATTTGTGGGGCGTTGGGTAGTTTTTTAGATATCCCTAAGAAATGGGGATTACTTTTCCTAAGCGATTTAATGAATTTAAATTTCTGTGATAAATGGGGACGATGATTAGTTATTGTTTGTTTTGCGCTGTACTCATCGATATAAATGAAATCAACTCGCCCCCTATCTAACATATCTAACAATGTCGGTAATGATTTGGCTAAAAGTACATCGACATTTTCAGCCTCACGAAGACTCGACGGCAACTGTGCGCCGCGTAAAACCCCAAGACGGGAAAGACCTAAGCTATTGAATTGTTTAATCGAATCGCCTAATTCGGCGTTTAATAAGCTCTGAATGTTTCGACTGTTATGGATAAGATAGTTGATGCTCCCACCACGGATAGCATCGGAATATATCATCCCCTCAACACGTGCTGTGCTATCGCGAAGCGGAAAAACACCTTCAACTTGTCCGCCGTCGGCGAGATATATCGCTCTAGCATGCGGAAAGAATTCAATTTTGGGGATGTAGCCCATTTTTTCAAATGTAAGGTGAATGACCTCGTTTACGTACCCTTGTTTAGGGTCGTGCGCGCTACTGAATGGACTCGCTTCTGAGGTGGCTAAAGTAATTGTGTTTCGTTGATCGGCGTAAACGCCAAGCGAAAACGTATAGCTTCCAAATAGAATCAAAAATATCGAAAAAAGACTGATGATATTGGAGTTAATAGAACCAGACCAATTATTCATAATCTCAATAGCAGTTGAAAACCATTAAGTTAGTATTGGCATGAACGACCGAAATTGCCAGTTAATCTAGTTTTTCGCGCAACTCGAATTTTATGTAATTGGCCTTTTGATATTGAGACAGCAATCTTATCTACTCGTGTTTTCAGTCCGCACAACGTTGCCCGCAACTATTAGCTCCTTGCTTCTTGAAACAAGCGACTTCGCTGTTCATCTCACATAAAAAATGCCAGCAAAGGCTGGCATTTTTTTAAATCATGATGAGCATCACTACAGTAGAGTAAGTATTACTTCGCCATGTTTGTCTTCAAATTGTTGGTCTTCAAATCGTCAATGGATACTTTCTGAGGACTTTTAACTGCTTTAATATCAAACAGTCCATAGCCAGCCACAAACATAAAGCATACAGCAGGAACAATATAAGAAATAACGATACCGGCTGAGTCGATAATTGCAGCTTGGAAGAGTGGCATAATTGCACCACCTAAAATAGCCATTACCAAACCCGCCGCGCCAAGTTTAGTATCTTTCCCTAGCCCTTCTAACGCGATGCCGTAGATAGTAGGAAACATTAGCGATAAACATGCAGATATTGAAATTAGTGCCACCACACCGACTATATTTGGCGATTGTGTCATAACAATACACAACCCTACTGCCACCAGTGACATCACCATAAGCAGTCGTGCTGGATAGAGATACTGCATTACCCACGTCATCACAAAACGTGAAATAAGAAACACTATCATGCTGTATTGAAGTACATCGCCGCCTTGTACCTCATTACCTCCAATCGCTTTCATGACGTATTGGATAGTAAAAGTCCACACACAAGTTTGCGCGCCAACGTTGAAGAACTGAGCCATTACACCAAAACGATAATGTTTGTTCGCCACTAGGCGCTTCAATGACGCTGCAATGTCGATATCATCAGCTTTAGACTCAGTGGCTTCATCCACAGGGGTTTTAATCAAAGCTACAGCAACCCAAACCACAAGAAGCACACACGCCATAGCAACATAAGGGATCATCACCGCATCCAGTTCAGCACCTATAACAGATTTTAGCTCAGTCATAGACATAGCACTTCGCTCTTCAGCTGAAGCCTGATTCAAATTAGGGAGTATGAGCGTTGCGGCTAAGAATACGCCAAAGTTTGTCCCTACAGGGTTGAATGCCTGTGCTAAGTTTAATCTTCTGGTGGCGCTTTGCTCGTTGCCCATCGCCATGACATAAGGATTAGCGGACGTTTCCAAAATAGACAACCCACCGGCCATCACAAACAAGGCCAACAGGAAAAAGCCATAAGTCATTGTTTGACTTGCAGGATAAAATAGAAAGGCACCAGCAGCAGCACATCCTAGCCCTACTAGCACACCCGTTTTATAAGAGTATCGTTTATTAATAAAGGCTGCGGGTATCGCTAAACAGAAATAAGCACCGTAGTAAGCGAACTGAACTAAGGCCGATTGTAGTGACGACATAGTAAATATCTTACTAAAGACTTTTACCAGTGGATCCGTCATGTTGGCGGCAACACCCCATGCAGCAAAACACACCGTTAATAAAATAAACGGTAATAGCGTATCTCTGGAAACTATAGGCGCTTTAGTTTGCATCACCCCAACCTCGTCTTGTAAACAATTTGTTGAGCAATTTAACCAACAAAAAATGTTCATGTCAATAAATCAACAAAGCTTATTTAATAATAAACCAAACTGTAAAACTCTCATCAAATTCACATTCATGCGATTACTTCAACTATCCACACTATTCCAATTTTTATAAATTCGTTATATTAAACAAGGCTTAAAAGGTATTCCCAGCTGAAAAAGATACTACAAAAGTCTATAAAAATTGCATTTCCGAACTCAAAAAATGTCATACCGCCTCACCTTAACCATTAACACCCATGTAAAATAAAAATAAATAAACATGATTGATTTATTGCTTTATCTGCATTAAATTGCGTTTCCTATACGAAAACTGTTAACACAATGTAACTCAAGATCACTCTGTTCTAGGCATTGAAATCAAATGTAAACATCGTGATGAGCACAAAGATAAGTGCAAGTTATAAGCACGTTCAATCAACTCTAAGGGTAAGATATGAAGCATAATTTTCATTGGTTAAAGCAAAAAACGCTCGATTTAAAGCCACTTACACTTACTTCCTGCTATCTATTAGTCAGTTTTTCTTTTCCTACATTGTCTGCTCAAGATACATCGGAATACATAGAATGGCAGGCTAGCTACACGGGAGAAGCCGCTGCTAATGTTGATGGGGGTAAGCGTGAAGGGAGTGCTTATGCTGGTCAATTATTTTTGGGCGCAGAAATAGACTTAGAAAAATTTGCAGGTTGGGACAATACTAAAGTCCATGTGGCATTTACTAATCGTCACGGACAAAACCTAGCGGCTACGCATATTGGAAGCAGTACGTCTGTTCAAGAAATCTATGGTGGCCAAAACTCCCGTTTGGCCAGGCTTACCGTAGAAAAAAGCTTTTTTGACGACCAGCTACAAGTAGAAGTTGGCAGAACTGTGGCTAACATCAGCTTTCTTGGTTCAGAGCTATGCCAGTACTTTCAAACGAATTCTGCCTGCGGTAACCCCACCTTTGTATTTAAAACCAGTAACTTTACATGGTGGCCTGTTTCAAGTTGGGGAGGCCACGCAAAGTACTGGCTATCACCTGAAATCTATTTTCATACTGGTGTGTATGAAGAGAACACTCCTCACCAAGATTTGAGTGATCATGGTTTTGATTGGTCAACGGATGAATCTACTGGCGTAGTCGTACCTGTGACATTGGGCTATCAGACTACATGGGAAAATGACGACTACCCGAGACGTTACGAAATTGGCGGTTGGTACGATGGCGCTGACTATACCGATCCAGCTAAAGATGAGAATGGTGATTTTGCGGCTGCCACGGGCAACGACTATGCAACGCTAAATGGGCGCTCTGGTATTTTTGCCAGATTCGAGCAAACCATTTTACGTCCAGATTTAAATTCTAAACGCAGCGTTACGATTTTTGGTGCCGTGTTAACGGGCACATCGGGTGAGCTTATAGAAGATGAATATATTAAAGCTGGCTTTGTTAAACGCGGTACCTTCGAAGGACGAGATAAGGACACGATAGGCTTTGTTGTCACTCAACAGTTTTACAATGAAGATGCCATTGAAGACCAACGTATATTGCGCGAAGCAAATGGCGGCTTAGGTCGCCCTGCAAGCAGCCAAACCATGATGGAGTTAAGTTATGGCATCCATATTAATGACAACATACGGGTTCAACCTAACGTGCATTATATTATCAATCCAGACCAGTTTAGCGAGCGTGATCGCCTTCAATCGTTAGATGATGTATGGGTTGTCGGGGTTCGGTTTGACGTTAACCTAGCTGGATTACTACTGCACTAATTACAGCAAACTTCCCTCTCATTTCCACCGGACGGGTCGTCATTTTGATGACCTTTTTTCTTTTTAGCTTATGCACATTTTCATTAGTTAACGCTTCTTTTCGTATTACGCTATTAACACCTGCATTACCAACTACGCAGGGTTCCCCCTAGCCTCTCTTGCTCTCATTTTGCTATTTATTAGTTCCAATCGGCATATCCTTTCATCTTGAATCAATCCAAGTCGCGTCCATTTCTGTAATCACTATCACACAGTATTAAAAGGATGGACAAATGTCAGAGTTATCTCTGTTTAAGCCTTTAGAATGGGCAGACAATACGCTTCAAAACCGCATGGTATTAGCACCAATGACACGTGGCCGTGCAGGTAGTGACCGCATACCTAACAAAATCATGGGCGATCAATACGTACAGCGCGCCGATGCTGGTCTTATTATTACCGAAGCGACAGCTATCTCAGAAGAAGGTATTGGCTGGGTAGACACCCCCGGAATCTATACCGATGAAATGGTAGAAGGGTGGCGCTCTATTAACGAAAGAGTGCATGAAGCTGGCGGTAAAATTATCCTTCAGTTATGGCATACAGGCCGTGCGTCACACAGTGACTTTCATAACGGCGACTTGCCATTTTCTGCTTCTGCTATTGCCATTGAAGGCGATGAAATTCACACGCCCAAAGGTAAAAAACCTTACGAAGTGCCACGAGCAATGACACAAGATGACATTCGTAGGACGGTTGCTGATTTCAAACATGCGGCGGTAAATGCTAAAGCTGCAGGCTTTGATGGTATAGAAGTGCATGCAGCTAATGGTTACCTGCTAAATCAGTTTTTAGACAGTCGCAGCAATCAACGTAGTGATGAATACGGCGGCAGTGTAGATAATCGATATCGCTTCCTTAGTGAAGTGATGGACGCGGTATTAGAGATTTGGCCTGCAGAGCAAGTCGGTGTGCGTTTATCGCCTAACGGCGTATTTAATGATATGGGTGCTGATGATTTCCGAGATACGTTCACTTATGTCGCCCAAGCACTTAATAAACTTAACCTTGGCTATTTACATGTGATGGATGGTCTAGCGTTTGGTTTCCATGAACGCGGTGAGCCGATGACACTTGCTGAGTTTCGTGCATTGTTCGACGGCATGTTAATGGGTAACTGTGGTTATACCCAAGAAGAGGCAGAGAAACGTATTAGCGACGGTGA
Source organism: Alteromonas sp. CI.11.F.A3 (assembly GCF_032925565.1). Taxonomy (NCBI): domain Bacteria; kingdom Pseudomonadati; phylum Pseudomonadota; class Gammaproteobacteria; order Alteromonadales; family Alteromonadaceae; genus Alteromonas; species Alteromonas sp. CI.11.F.A3. The sequence continues at coordinate 1,133,087 of NZ_CP136708.1, read as the reverse complement.
TGCCGATATGATTGCTTTCGGGCGACCTTGGATCACCAACCCAGATTTACCGACACGGTTTAAAAACAACTACCCGCTAGCAGCGTTTGATGACCCATCTACATGGTACGGTGGCGGTGAAGAAGGTTACACCGATTACAATACTTACCGCGAAGAAAGCGGCAAAGCAGCCATGGAGTCTTTAACCTAAATAATAGGGTTAAACTAAATAATAGGGTTAGCCTAATTTACAAGGTTAACCTCATTGCTGGAACAAATATCTTGTAGTCAGTTGATAAAAAGCAGTCATTTGATGACTGCTTTTTTATATCTTTAGTAATACTGCGTTAGTACTATTTCGTGAGTAACACTGCGCTAGTTAAACGCCACTTGTTTATCGGCTAATACCGCGAGCTTTTCTAGGCAAGACATCCATGCATATTGATGTTGATCGCATTCTTGTTGGTTACTGAAACCACTATGAATTAATGTTAACGCCACTTCCCCTTCGCTCGTTTCTTCAAATGAAATATCCACTGAGCTCATAACGGTTTCTTCTACACCATCTTCCCACGCCCAAGAGAACACAAGCCTCTCGTTAGCTAAAATAGTCACATATTCGCCAGTTAGTGCCATTTCAACACCGCTGGGTTCAAGCATTTTTATGCGATACCTTCCGCCCTCTGTAAAACTACTCATTATTTGCGATACCTTACAATTACCCGGCGCGAACCACTCTGATAAGTATTCAGGTTCATGGAATGCAGCAAATAGAAAAGAAATGGGCGCATGAAGAGAGACATTTAAGGTGAATTGAAACATGATAAGTCGCCTGTAAAAAGCCTAGTGCCTTGGAAAGTTTAGGCGCTAGAAGAAAAGAATTCTAAGATGTTATCGGCTATGTTCGACATTTTCTTTAGTTCAGCAAATAGCGTTGCCTTATGTGAATGATTACCTTAGGGTATCGTCATTAGCAAGTTGCAACTCGCCGTTACCTATTCGCGCTCTATCAAGTTTAGCACATTGCATGATCATGCCTTTCGTCGTATTAGGTAAAGCAGGTAGGGTAACGCCTAGCAGTTAAAGTACTTAGAAACACATAAAGCTACTATTAAAGATTACTAAGGCTCATCCATGTCAATTCAATCGCCTACACTTAACGTCTCTATACTCAGCAAAGATGCTAACGCATTAGCAAAGGAAATAACCAACACGTGGGCCGAACCTACTTCGCTGCATATCTGCCAAGCCGTTACTACTTCTGAACAAATTAACCCTGACGAGGTTGAGGTACTACTTGCCGACCCTAATTTGGCGGCTAAAGTTATCGACCAATGCACGGGCTTGAAGTGGTGCCAATCCACGTGGGCTGGCAATGCACCGCTGCTTAATTTGGACAAAAGCGATTACATACTCACTGGCGTAAAAGGCGTGTTTGGAAAACTAATGCGCGAATATGTGTTTGCCTACCTTTTGCAATACGCACGCAATATTCCAGCGTTCGCGCATAACCAAAATCATCAGCCTCCAATTTGGAAAGAAAGTCCTCGCGCGCCTCTTACGGGTAAAACCTTTGGCATTTTAGGTGCAGGTTCAATAGCCCAAGCACTTATTCCCGTGGCTAAAAGCTTTGAAATGAAGGTCATAGGCTTATCGAGAAGCGGTCAAGCGGTAGAGGGATTTGATAACGTCTATGCAGCAACTGACCTGCTCAAGTTTGCTCAAGAAGTCGATCATGTAGTGAACCTGATGCCAGATACCCCCGCGACTACAGGGGTATTAGACCAGGCTTTCTTTGAAGCACTAAAGCCACACAGTGTGTTTATCAACGCAGGGCGTGGAAGTGCGATGGTCGATGATGCGCTTTTAAACGCACTGAACAGCGGGCAACTGCAAGCCGCCGTTCTTGACGTATTCACCCAAGAGCCCCTGCCAGAGCAGCACCCGTTCTGGCGCCACCCTAAGGTGGTGGTTACTGCACATACTGCGGCAGTATCATCACCTGAGGATGTAGCTGGCGTGTTTGTAACGAATGCAACGCGTTATATGACCAACGAACCGCTTCTATATCAATTTGATTTTAACAAAGGCTACTGACGGGGATCGGTAGCGGTTAGCTCTATACGGTCGCGGTGTTTTTCATGGAATTCCAGTAACAAAGGATAGTCTTTAAAACTGTGCAATTCTCTGAATAGCACCCAATCTACCATTGAGTACAAACATATTTCGGGATACGTCCAGCCACTAAAACCACCCGCTTCGAGCTGCTTAGACAGTGATGAAAAAACCGATTCGATACGTTCTTTTTGCAAACGAATGATGAGCTTATCTTGATTGATATCGATATCAGAGCGCTTAAGTAGCATCAATTGCACGAATGAATCGTTAGCTGCGTCTATCAGAGTAAGCAGGTTTTCTTCCTCCCATGACAGAGAGTCATGGTCGAGTTTGCTCGCCAAATAGCTATAAATAACTCTAGAATCAAAAATGAGTTGCCCATCGTCTTCTAGGCAAGGCACTTTCAAGGTGGGGTTTCGTGATGCGAGTAGCGCTCTGTCTTCCCCAGAGAATATTTGTAAATCGAGGAATTCATGGGGCGTGTTGGAAAGTACTACGCGAATTCGACGTACAAATGGAGATGTTACCGAACCATACAATTTCATAGCTTCAACCTGAGTGAATTTACTTACACACTTAGTTTAGCCATAAAATTAACGAGGAGAAAAGCACTATACCGTAAAGGCGAGACAAGCATACACCAAGATGCGGTGTACGCCCGATAATCATTTACACGCTGAAACTAGCGCCGCATCCACAAGTAGTGGTTGCATTTGGGTTTTGTACTAAAAAGCGTGCCCCTTCTAAACCTTCTACATAATCAACAACGCCACCCACTAAGTATTGCAAGCTCATAGGGTCTACCACCAAGGTAACGTCATCTTTATCAATTGTCATATCGCCGTCGTTCACCTTCTCATCAAAAGTGAAACCATACTGAAAGCCAGAGCAACCGCCTCCAGTAACATAAACCCGCAGTTTTAACGCAGGATTTTCTTCTTCCGTGATGAGCGCTTTTACTTTTGTCGCCGCTGCATCAGAGAACTCAATTGGCAACGCCATTTCTACGGACATACTCACCTCTTCATTAACCATGTGCGCCTGCACGGATTCACGTACACGCATTGATAACCCAATTATCTAATACTTGAGTAATGCTATCAACTATTGGGGTGAAACTAACTGAAACAATAGCTATCGGCCTTTCATTTAGCATGAAAATGCGTGGCGACATGGACACTACTGGCCTTAAGGCATACTCTAAAAAGAAACCGGCGGGATTAACATGACGCATTCAGTATCTTCTATTTCCCTTCAAAATCGTAAGCTTAGGCTGCCAGAAGGTGCACAAGCACCTGCTATCGATGAACGTGAACATTACAAACAAGCATTGAAAAGCTGGCAAAAAAAGTTGCTCCATGTTCAACAGGCTTACTACCACCAAGGCCGACGCGCAATTATTGTATTTGAAGGATGGGATGCCTCAGGAAAAGGCGGCGCGATTAGAAGGGTAACCGAAAAGCTCGATCCTCGCGGTTTTCGAGTCCACCCCTTTGCCAAACCTACCCCAGAAGAGCAAGGTCGCCATTACCTTTACCGGTTTCAAACACGACTCCCTACACCGGGTAGGCTTGCCATTTTCGATCGCTCTTACTATGGTCGTGTCATGGTCGAGCGCATTGAAGGCTTCACACCACAACCTGCATGGGAAAGAGCCTTTCAGGAGATTAATGAGTTTGAGCGACTGTTAATTGATGACGGCGTGACAATTATAAAACTCTTTATGCATATTTCAGCAGCCGAGCAATTAGAGCGCTTTGAAGAACGCTTAAATAACCCTTACAAACGCTGGAAGCTAACCGAAGAAGATATACGAAATCGTGGCCGACGAGATGACTACACTACTGCCATAGAAGAGATGTTTGATAAAACCGATACTCAAATGGCGCCATGGCATGTGATACAGGCTGAGCGTAAATGGTTTGCTCGTATTAGCGTGTTAAAAACCATTGTTGAGGCGCTGAGTGAAGGCGTGACAGTAGAACCTCCGCCAATCGACCCAACCGTGGTGCATTTAGCGAAGCAGCAACTTGGTATTACGTTTGACCAAAGCAAATAAACGACAGCAGTTTACCCATGCCTTGTTACTAAGACATGGGTAGTACTATTTTATGGCAAGTCGTGGCCGTGTGAGTCTTAACTTTCAGGCAAGGTAACGTTTAGCTCTAACACGCTACAATCGTCACTGTTCTCCAACTGTACCGATACTTGGTCATCTGCAATGCTCACATACTTGCGTATTACCTGAATGATTTCTTGCTGCATCATCGGCAGATAATCAGGCTCAGTACGTTTGCGTCTTTCATGCGCAACAATAATTTGTAACCGTTCTTTGGCCACTGCCGCAGTACTCGGCTTTTCCTTTTTCTTGAGTAGGTAATCGAAAATACTCATTACTTGCCTCCTAGCAGGCGTTTAAAGAACCCTTTCTTCTCTGCTTCTAGAAATCTATGTTCAATGGTTTCGCCTAACAAACGGCGAACGGCGTCTGAATATGCCTGACCTGCGTTAGCTTCTAAATCTAGAATAACTGGCTGACCTTGGTTAGAGGCCTTAAGTACGGCTTCTGATTCAGGAATAACACCCAACAATGGTATGGCTAAAATTTCTTCAACATCAGCAACGCTAAGCATTTCTGCACTTTCTACTCGCTGAGGGTTGTAGCGGGTAAGCAATAAATGCTCTTTTACCGGCTTTCCTTGTTCAGCACGCAAAGACTTACTTTGCAAAATACCTAAAATACGATCTGAATCACGTACCGAAGATACTTCTGGGTTAGTAACCACAATAGCTTCATCGGCAAAATACAATGCCATCTGAGCGCCTTGCTCTATACCCGCTGGCGAATCACAAATAATAAAGTCGAAGTCTTCTTTCAACTCGTTAAGTACGGCTTGAACACCATCAATGGTAAGCGCGTCTTTATCACGGGTTTGCGATGCTGGCAGAATAAATAAGTTGTCGGTACGCTTATCTTTGATTAGCGCTTGTTTCAGCGTAGCTTCTTTATTTATTACGTTAACGAAGTCGTAAACCACTCGGCGTTCACAGCCCATGATCAAATCAAGGTTACGCAAACCCACATCAAAATCGATCACGACGGTTTTATGACCCGCTAAGGCTAAACCTGTACTGATAGCCGCACTTGAGGTGGTTTTACCCACCCCACCTTTACCCGATGTTACTACGATAATCTTTGCCATTTTTAATTCCTTGTAGAATACGTTAACACTTAGGCGATAGGCTCAATGCGTAACGTGTCCTCTTCTAAATAGATTTGTGCGGGCTGTTTCCAGCATGATGCTTTTACGGTTTCATGCATAATGAATTGCCCAGCAATTGAGATAAGTTCTGCATCTAACGACTGACAAAAAACACGGGCATGCACGTTGCCTTTTACGCCCGCCAGAGCTCGGCCTCTAAGTGTGCCGTAAACGTGAATATTTCCATCTGCAAGTACTTCCGCCCCTTCACTTACTGCCGCGGTAATGACCAAATCACCACCTTCAGCATAGACTTGCTGCCCTGAGCGTACTGGGCGACTAATAACTTTTACTGGTTTTGTGACAGGTGCTGGTGTAGGCACTGGTGAAGAAACTGGAGTAGGTGCTGCAGGCTCATTCGCGGCCTGCTCTTTTAACGTGGTGCTTTCTGGTTTTGTTGTTTTCAACGAGCTTTCTGTGAATTTACTTTGGCTAACATCCGCTAAGCCCAAGTCGTTGATGATACTTCTCAGTGGCCCTACTTCACCGCGTACAGCCATAGGTTGAAGCTTAAAGCGTCGACACAATGCAACGAGCAACTCGAACTCGGTGGCATTCAGTAATTTGACTAAATGCAAAATTAGCGATGAACGAGTGAAAAACTGGGGTGCACTATTTACCTTTTCAGCAAGCTGAGATTCAAAGGTATCTGGATCAAAATCGATCACTTCTAACACGATACTGGTTAGTGTAGTGCCCTTCATGCGAAAGCATGTATCTGTCATTAATTATTCCTGAGTAATTTTTATTGCTCAACTGCCCAACCATGAGGGCTTAAAGCGAGTATGCACTCTATCAAATTCCGCTTCATCGGCAATAGGCAAGCGCTTAACAAGCGCACAACTGCTCACAAAATAATCACAATCTAACATTCCTTTGCACTGGGCATCTAGTATCGACCAAAAATAACATTCGAAACCCATAAAAAAAGCGTGGGGCTCCACGCTTTGTATATCTACATTTTGTCCATAGAGCGTTTCAACCAGCGCATTAAAGCCCAAGTTAAACGCTCTATTAACAACCTTAACGCTGAGTTTCAGTCAGTTTTTTAGGATCTAATAACGATTCCAATTCCGACCTTGGCAAGTCGGTCATCGCTTCTGCAACATCGATAACAGGCATCTTATCTTTGTAAGCTTTTTTCGCTATTTCTGCGGCTTTCGCATAACCAATGATAGGGTTAAGCGCCGTCACCAAAATAGGATTTTTTGCCAATGCTTTCTCAAGGTTTTCTTGGTTAACCGTAAATCCTTCAATGGCCTGTTCGCCCAACAGCACACAGCTATTAGACATTAGCTTAATACTCGAAAGCAAATTATCGGCAATCATGGGCAGCATAACGTTAAGCTCGAAATTACCCGACTGCCCGCCTACTGTTATGGCTGCATCGTTCCCTATCACCTGCGCCGAAGCCATTGCCACCGCTTCGGGTATTACTGGGTTCACTTTGCCCGGCATAATAGATGACCCTGGTTGCAATGCGGGTAGCGATACTTCACCTAATCCAGCAAGTGGCCCTGAATTCATCCAGCGTAAGTCATTTGAAATTTTCATTAAGGTGACCGCGAGGGATTTTATCGCGCCAGATAAGGTTACCGCAGTGTCTTGCGAACTAATTAATGCGAAGCAATTGTCAGCAGGGCTAAATGCGATGCCAGTAAGCTCAGATAGCTTATTAGCAAAGGTTTCAGCAAAGTCAGGATGTGCATTTACACCTGTGCCCACTGCTGTTCCACCTTGCGCTAACGTTTGAATGGCAGGTTGAAGCATTTTTACTGTTTCTAACTGCTGGCCAAGCTGCGCAGACCAAGCACGTAAACTTTGATCCATCCTAACCGGCATAGCATCCATTAAATGAGTACGGCCCGTTTTGCAATAATCAGACACTGAATTCGCTTTGGTATCAATGATACTAATTAGCTTAGTAATGGCAGGGATAAGCGACTCTTTCAGTTCAATGGCGGCACTTGCGTGAATAGTAGTGGGAATAACATCGTTTGAGCTTTGCCCGTTGTTCACATGATCGTTAGGGTGAACCACTCCCCCTTCACGTTTCCCCTGTTGTTGATTCGCCAAGTTTGCGATAACCTCGTTGGCATTCATATTTGTGCTAGTCCCTGAGCCTGTTTGGAATATATCTACAGGGAAGTGCTGCTGTAACTCAGGTTCACTCAGTAATGTGTCACAGGCTTGTTCGATAGCGTCGGCAATGTCGGCATCAAGTGTATCGAGTTTTTTATTCGCAAGTGCAGCGGCTTTTTTAATTGTCACTAGAGTGCGAATGAAAGTAAGCGGCATTCGCTCACCACTTACTGGAAAGTTATTAATTGCGCGTTGTGTTTGGGCGCCATATAACGCATCGCTAGGGACTTCTAGCTCCCCCATACTGTCACTTTCTGTTCGGGTATTTGTCATAACGATCCCCTTAATCTGAAGAAATAAATCTTACTGCTACTCTTGGCTACTTCGCCCTGCACGGTTTGGATCCTTATTTACCTTTCAACAACAGTGCATCTGTCAATACATTCATCAAAGCCCACATCAAAAGCACTGATAGAAGCACTGCCCGATACATGTGTTTTATAAGCGTTGAAGATGAAGATTGACAGATCACTATTGAATGATAATAATTACTATTATCATTAGCGGCATTTACAGCATGATCTGAACACGCAAGTATTCGTAGGAATTAATACAGTTCGCTAACGAAAAACGTTGTAAGAGTCTTCGGTAAAACTTTTATTTTTTACCATATCGCGTGGGTTAACCACATATTGCTATCATTTGGAATCGAGAGTGTCTTCCCTAACCTCAACTGAAAAAGTCAGTAAATTCAGCATTAGGCAAAAAACACTAATGTTAAACAAGCGCCTCTTCTTACCGGCGTTTGTCGTTATGCTCCTTGTTTACTCATTCACTCAGGAAGCGACCATTGCGGTTTTGTCTGATGCCTATTTTCAAGTAGCGGCATTTGTTTACGCATCACTTTCTATTTACTACATTGCCACGTTAAAAGTCTCCGCTGAAGCCATCGGCGACTTTATGCGCAAGCATCCATTTTATGAAGTAGGCTTAGCCTCTTTCCTCGGTGCACTTCCCGGCTGCGGGGGCGCGATCATAGTGGTCACTCAATACACCCGAGGTGTCACAAGCTTTGGTGCGGTAGTTGCTGTACTTACAAGTACCATGGGTGACGCCGCGTTCTTATTATTGGCACAAGCGCCGTTTGACGGTTTAACGGTCATGGGTGTTGGAATGGTGGTAGGTACCCTAACCGGCGTTATTGTGAACCGTTTCCACAATTACCAACCACCGTCCTCAACTAGAGCACTAAATAGTACCGATGGCCATGTAGGTAGCAATAGTGACGATAGTGAGCAAGCACCAAGCACGGCTCCCTCTTCTATTGATAAACTTTCTACCTACTTCTGGCTGATTGTAGCGTTACCGTCACTTGCCATCGCACTGGGCTTGTCGTTTCAATCTCCAGTTCATGAATATCTAGGTATTACGGAACCAACGTTGCAACTTATTGGTGCTGTGTTGTGCCTATCGGCAATTACACTGTGGTCATTAAATGGTGGCAGTGCAGGTTACGCCTCGCTTACCAAAGAAGATGCTATTACGCCTCCACCACGCTGGCAGAGTAAAGCCGCGTTAGACACCCAATTTGTATTAGCTTGGGTTGTCGTCGCTTTTTTATTGTTTGAATTATCGATACTGTGGTTTGGACTAGATATAGGTGCCACGCTAACATCAATGGGCGCAAGCGTTGTAGGCCTAGCAATTTTAGTTGGCTTTTTACCTGGATGTGGTCCACAAATTTTAGTGACCAGCCTGTATTTGAATGGTGCAGTGCCATTTTCAGCTCAGCTTGGTAATGCTATTAGTAACGACGGTGATGCATTGTTTCCCGCCATCGCCCTATCGCCAAAAGCGGCCATTCTAGCCACTGTTTATTCCGCGGTTCCTGCCATAGCAGTAGGTTACGGGTATTATTTTCTATTTGAGAGATAGCGATGTCAGTAAGGCTAACCGTTGCAAGATACTGTCGGTTTGCATTTAATGTATCGACGAGGCGCTACTGAGTATCTTCCGACAAACTGTCACGGTTTAATGCGTCTTCCCATTTGACCGTTTTAGCTAAGTCTCCGCGCTTAGTATTATATTGGTACACGGTAGTTTCAAGGGTAATTGATGTCGGTTGAAATCCATCAGGTAGCGTAAAGCTTGTATTAATGGCTTGAAAATATTTAAACCTATACTCAATTTCTTGCTGAATAAACTCTGGTTCACCAATAGCAACCGTGTACTCCTTCCCTTCCCGCTCACCTACTAAGGTGACAGCAAGTTTGCCCTTAACTAACGCTTTGTTTTGTCGCTGCTGAAGCACTACAAAACGCATTTGAAATTGATTAGGCTCTGGCAGTGAGACAACCTCTACCCCTTCAATGACAAAACCATCTTGGGTGGTTTCAGGTGCCATAATTCGCTGGTAAAAAGCCAATTGCTGTTGTAGCTGAGCCTGCTCGATTTGAACGTTGTTGAGCTGCTCAGCTATCGATTTATTTTCCAGTTCTGTTAACTGTAACGCGACTTCCAGTTGATTAACCTGAGTCACATATTGATTATTTTCACTGACTAATATCGCAATGGTTTTATCTTGAGCGGCTACCTTCAGGCTATCACCCTCATCCACTATTCGCGCTAACTTGTAGCCAAACGCTATCATTACCAGTAACAAAGCAGCGACAAGCAATGACCACTTATAATCGCCTAGGAGTTGTTTCAATTTATCGGTTGTCATGAATAGTTTTGGTTCTTAATTTGCTTGAGCCAGAGACATTAAAATTCTTAACATTATGAATTTCAAGTGTTTGTGGTAAGCTGCTTATATCTACGATTTCTCTACTGTATCACAACATGCGTTTGCAGGCTTTACGACAAGAAGTGGCTCACCCGAGGACGTCTATACAACTTTGCCTCTTGGGTATAGTGGGCGGCGTAAGTGCTGCATCGCTGATCATCATGTTTCGTCTTTGCGTGGAATGGCTCCAAGCTTCAGGTTTCGGCGCACTGCGGGAGTGGTTCAATGATGAATGGCCGGTTTGGTTTCTCATGCCCTTACTTAGCGTGCTGTGTATTTTGCTTATTGCCTATATCACCGGTTTTAAGCACTATCGAATGGGTATTCCCTTCGTTATCCACCGAGTAAAATATTACTACGGCCATATTCCCTTTCGCACCACTATTAATCAATTTTTCGGCGGTATGTTGGCCTTAGCCGGCGGCTTCGTGGTAGGCCGAGAAGGCCCCTGTGTTCATTTAGGTGCATCGGCCAGCAGTTTCTTAGGTCAATGGCTACGGCTTCCCTACAACAGCATTCGTATTTTAGCGGGATGTGGTATTGCTGCGGGTATATCCGCCTCATTTAATACCCCGTTTGCGGCAGTTATCTTCGTTATGGAAGTGGTGCTGCGGGAATATAAAATACATATATTTGTGCCTGTAATGCTTGCCGCCGCCTGCGGATCGGTACTAACCCGTATCGTATTTGGGCAGGTAAACGAACTGTCATTTTTGTCTTTTACCGCATTTAGTCAATGGATGTACCTTTACCTCGTTTTACTAGGCGTATTACTCGGTATGCTCGCTACATTATTTAATAACCAACTTATGCGGGTAATGACCTGGTTTAGACCTGTCCCTATGGTGTGGCGACTCATGCTGGCGGCGCTAATAACGGGTACCGTGGGTATGCTGTTGCCCGAGGCATTAGGGGCGAACTTTATTGATGTTGAAACGCTGTTTGCCAGTAACCCAGAAACCCTTTTGCTGTGTGCTATTTTAGTGAGCAAGGTTGTACTGGCTGTATTTGCTATTGGGCTGGGTATTCCCGGCGGCATTATTGGGCCTGTCATGGTTATCGGCATGCTTGCTGGCGCTGTACTATTGGTGCCCTTGTCATATTTTATCGATGTGCCTGAATTTACTAACAGCTTTGCCTTATTAGGCATTGCTGGCATGCTTACCGCCGTACTTCATGCGCCGTTAGCGGCCTTATCTGCGGTAATGGAGCTATCTTACAGCCCTGAAATTATCTTGCCCGCTATGCTGGTCATCGTGCCTGCGTATGTGACATCAACACAGTTTTTCGGCAATCGGTCTATTTTTATTCGCCAATTAGACTATCAGAACTTACCCTATGCTATCTCTTCCATTCGCGAAGCCCTTGAAAAAACCGGTGTACTGGCGGCATTAAGTAAAGACTATAAGCTTTTTCATGATGCCCCAGATAAAGCGCTAGAAGACTATTTGTCGAAAAACCCGACAAAAATCGTCATTCAGCAGTCAAAATTTGAAATAGATGTGCAGTATCGTCTGGTCCAATATAATGTGAGCTTAGAACACGATGCTAATGCTCTCAGTTATCACGAGATGGAAGGCTTGAATGCCCAAAGCACTCTACATGAAGTGTATGAACATCTTAAAAATACGCGCTCTGGCGCGGTCTATATTTACGATCAGGAACACAACGACATCATTGGCGTTATTACCTGGAATATTTTGCAAAGCTTTTTACAAAAGGCACAGTATTAACAATGTACATTTTATGGTTTAAAGCACTTCACATTTTCTTCATGCTTGCGTGGATGGCAGGAATTTTTTATCTTCCTCGGCTTTTTGTTTACCACGCAGAAGCCACATCGCAAGACGTGAAAGATCAGTTTAAAGTGATGGAGAGAAGGCTGTGGTTTTTTGTCACCCCTTTCGCTTTTTTAACCTTAGCGTTTGGCGTCGCACTTATCGTAAGCTACGGCAGTACGTGGTTTAAAATGTCAGGTTGGCTGCACATTAAATTCATGCTTTTGCTTGCACTTTACAGCTATCACTTCTATTTGTTTAAGCTAGTAAAACAATTCTCCCGTGATGAAAACCGTCACAGTGCCAAATTTTACCGCATTATTAATGAAGCTCCGGTACTGCTAATATTGGCTATTGTTTGTTTAGCAGTAGTAAAACCGCTATAAATTATACAGGCCGTATTACCACGGACTGATGTTATGGAATAACCGTTAAATAACCTAAAGGAAACTACATGGATGATAGTAACCAGCATTTAAAAGACTTGTTGTCGCAAACTGATTTAGCGTTTAAAGCGCTGATGCGCCAACCTAGCTCTAGCGAGTTGAGTAACGCTTACGACAGCGCTAAGGCTGAGTTAGACGCCTATATGAAGTCGTTGCGAAATACGCTTTCTCAGCGCAAACACCTACAACGCCAGAAAGCCCGTTAAGAGGTTTTCGTAAAGGTTTCAAACTGGTTAGGTAATGCTGCGCTCAGCTCTCCAGCCAGAGCAATATAATCTTGGATCATCGCAGGAAGCTGCTTCCACAATAAGGGTAAGTTTTCTTTTAGCTGTTGAGCTTGGCCGGGGTTACGATACTGCAACGCCAGTTCAACATTCGCTAGGGTAGTAAATAACTTCAAGCAACGAGACAGCCTTTTCTCTGGGGTATCTGAGGCATTGATATCTTCAGGCAGGGCCTCTTTTGCACTTAGCTTTTCCCACGCCTGTTGCCAGACTTCTTCAAGTTGCTGGTGCACATAAAGTAAACCTTCAAGCCATTGGGCTAGTTCAGGGGCGATTTCAGGCGCAGTATCAAGTTCACCATCTGAATACTCACAGCGCGTGGGCATTAAGGTTTTTTCGTCTGTCATACACTGCAGGTGAGCCCTTAAGTTATTCATCAGTACATCCGCTAAAGCATCTACATCTTTGTCTACTAGTGCACTTGAAGAGCTTTGAATCAACCATGGCATCCACTGCTCTGGCATAGGGATTTCTGGTGATGCCGCAACGGCGAATATCATACCGTCGGCTTTGTAAGCGCTAGGTAGTACGTGCGTTAATTTGCCCTTTTCAAACACAGGCAAAAGAATATCGATGGGACGCGCCGTTTCTGACATTAAAATTTCCTACTAGCGGTTGAAATGACCTATTTATAACCTGTACCCTTCGCGCCCGTTTACCATGTTGGATTAAAAACGTTGGCTAAAAACGTATTTTTTCAATTGTATCCAAAGCACGAGAACATAGTGAGCGAATAGCAATAGCGTTTGTTTGCGTAGTTGCGCAATAGCTAACCTATTGTCATGATAGCAAAACTAAACTAAGAGTGACTGCAATGGCAAAAGATAAATCAGGATATATTATCGCGGCCGCCTTCATTGGCCCAGGTACAGTAACAACGGCAAGTCTAGCAGGCGCTAACTTCGGTTTTCATTTGGTGTGGGCATTATTGTTTTCAATTTTTGCCACCATCGTATTACAAGATATGGCTGCTCGCCTAGGGGTGGCAACGGGCAAAGGCTTGGCATCAGCGATGAAAGATATGGTGTCTACGCCATGGCTGAAAATGCTTTTTATTGCGTTAATTGTTAGCGCAATTGGTATTGGGAACGCCGCCTATGAATCAGGCAACCTAACCGGCGCCGCCATTGGTCTGGATGCGTTTTGGGAAATTGGCACAGGCACTTGGGCACTTATTCTTGGTGCGCTAGCTATCGCACTGCTTTGGACGGGTAGCTATTCATGGATAGAAAGCGTACTGGTGTACCTCGTGTTTATTATGGCTGGGGTGTTTTTCGTTACCCTTGTTGTAGCTAAGCCTGATATATCATTAATGTTTAGCCAGTTACTGCAGCCCCGTTTAGCCGCCGATTCCATTACTACCATACTTGCGTTAATAGGCACCACCATTGTGCCTTACAACTTATTCCTTCATGCGAGTCTTGTGGCGAAGTCATCCCAAAACTCGGATAAAACGAATTCTGATAAAAGCGATGCGATTAAAGCGTGCAGAAAACAATCGGCAACGGCTATTAGTATGGGCGGCTTAATTACCCTTGTGGTGATGGCCACGGCCATGATGGCTTTTTTCAATCAAGCCGCCACCATGGATGCAGGTAACATGGGCGAACAGTTAAAGCCGGTGTTAGGCGACAAAGCCCAGTGGTTCTTTGCACTAGGCTTATTTGCGGCTGGGCTAACCAGCGCCATAACCGCGCCTCTTGCGGCTGCATATGCAGTATGTGGTGCGCTGGGGTTATCTGACAACATGAAGAGCAAAGGGTTTCGCGCAGTATGGTTAGCAATCATTGTGTGTGGCGTTGCCGTTGCTGCATTAGGATTTAAACCCTTGCCAGCTATCTTATTTGCTCAGGCTACCAACGGCTTATTGCTGCCTATTATTGCTATTTTTTTGTTAGTAGTGATGAATAAAAGCAAAGCTCTCGGTGATTTCAAAAATACCCTATGGAGCAATCTTGCAGGGGTTTTAGTGGTATCGGTTGTGGTGGGATTAGGTCTCTATAAACTGACTAGCCTATTCATCTAATCCGCTAATTTTAGCCACTAAAAAGCCCGTTATGCGTTAAGCAAACGGGCTTTTTTTATATGCTAGCGTTTAATTAGTAATTAGCGCGTAAATAGTGGCTAGCGTGTAATTTGTCGCTAACTTGTGAACTACTTAGCTAAACGTTGTAGTACATCATTAAGCATCGACTGGCTGCAGCCAAAGTTAATTCTGAAATGATCCGCTTTATGAAAATCTGCGCCAGGAGAAGGCCCTACGCCTTTTTCCTCTGCCCATGTTTGCACGTTTTCTACGCCTAAACCACTTGCGTCAACCCAGGCTAAAAAGGTAGCGTCAGGTTTCAACATTGATAACCCGTCGATACCGTTTATGGTTTCAAACACGGCATCACGGTTCGCACGTAAATAGTCAATTTGAGCACTGTGCCAATCATCACACAACGTAAATGCGGCTTCGGTAGCGGCTAATCCCAGCACGGTAACCCAAGGCATAATGCCCGCGGCTGCGCTGGTAAATTGCTGCCTAAGTTTAGAGTCTGGAATAATCGCAAAAGAAGTGCCTAAGCCCGCAACGTTAAAGGTTTTGCTAGCAGCCATTAGGGTAACACTGTTGTCGGCTAAGTTAGCCTCACGACCTGCAGGTATATGCTTAAGGCCTGGCTCTAAGATTAAATCACAGTGGATTTCATCTGAACATAAACGCACGTCATTGGCGTTACAAATATCAGCAACCCGATCTAGCTCTGCTTTAGTTAATACCGAGCCAACTGGGTTCATTGGATTACAAAGAATGAATAGCTTACATTTGGGGTCGGCCGCATGGGCTTCTAGAGCTTCGAAATCCAACGTATAGCGCTTTCCTTGTGATTCTGGGTCAATCACAGTGCCAATATCGATACGCTCTAGTTCATTTAATTTTGGCGCCGCTAGCAATGGGGGGTAGTTAGGTGTTTGAATAAGCACCTTATCGCCTGGCTCACAATACGCTTTACAGGCTACGTTGAACGCAGGCACTACGCCTGGTGTCCACACAATCCATTCTGATTTCACATCCCAGTCATGTTTGAGTTTCAACCAGCGCTGAATTGCGCTTATAGCGCCTTGATGCTGACCCGGTAGTACATAACCTAAGTTGCCGTGCTCAACTTGTGCTGAAATTGCATCCAAAATAGGCTGTGCGCAACGAAATTCAGTATCGGCAACCCAAGCAGGAATAATGTCCTTACCTTTATATTTTTGCCACTTAAACGAATAGGTATCTTTACGAGGTGGAGTTTGGTCAAAATTAATCGTCACACATACATCCTGTTGCCATTACATTATGGGCACCAGTGTAATAATTCGTAAGCATATAAACTAGCGCTGCTTAGACCATTTAGGACTTTTTTATTTGTTTGCTAGCACCATTGCATACTTTTACTGACGAGTAGCTCGTTATTAACTAACGCGACTTTTCGTATTTGCTAGCACTACGGATTTCGCCTTTGCGGCCAAGGCGTCCATTTCCAGCGGTTTCGCTAAAAATCCAGATACACCTAATTTGCGCGCTTCCATGACGACTTCTTTATTGGGATCGCTAGTGATAAGTAAAAAAGGAACGGATAAATTCGCAGATCGGCATGCTTTTAACAAACTTAACCCGTCATACTCTTTCATGACTTGGTCGCTGATAATAAGCTGAAGGGTGTCTGGTGTTTGTTGGAGTAAGAATTCACGGGCAATTTTACTTCGGCTAAACGGGTAAACCGTCGCCGACAAGCGGGTTTCTAATGCATCGGTAATAAGATCGAGCGTGATAACATCGTCTTCAATAACTGCTACAGAGAACACGGGCTTTGCCTTTTTAGTTTCATTAACTTGATGATAGAGGCCAAACTCGATGTTGCCAACTCATCTTTCGTCGAAATTTCAGCAAAAAGCTTATGCAAAATGCTTTAGCAAAATAAAAAAACGCCAGCGTTAACGCTGGCGTTTCTTGAATCATCTTTACTGCTTTTAATAACCTATGAGGCTAACAAAGCAAAAGTGATTACTTTTTCTCGCGTGAAGCACGCTTACGTTCGTTTTCAGTAAGAAGTTTCTTACGAATACGAATAGACTCAGGCGTTACTTCTACTAGTTCGTCTTCATCGATAAATTCAAGCGCTTGCTCAAGAGACATATTGATCGGCGGAACCAAAGTTTGCGCTTCATCAGTACCAGAAGCACGAACGTTGGTTAACTGCTTACCTTTAAGGGCGTTAACAGTTAGGTCGTTGTCGCGGCTGTGAATACCGATAACCATACCTTCGTAAACTTCTACACCGTGACCGATAAACAAACGACCACGCTCTTGTAAGTTAAACAAGGCGTTAGTTAGCGCTTTACCATTAGCGTTGGCAATAAGAACACCGTTCTTACGCTTGCCAATGATACCGCCTTTGTACGGACCATAGTGATCGAATGTATGGTAAAGCAAACCAGAACCAGACGTCATCGTCATGAATTCAGTTTGGAAACCAATCAAACCACGGCTAGGAATAACGAAGTCGATACGTACACGGCCTTTACCATCTGGAGACATATTGGTCATTTCAGCTTTACGCAGACCAAGTTGTTCCATGATAGAGCCCTGATGCGCTTCTTCACAGTCTACCGTTAGTGTTTCGAACGGTTCTTGTGTTTGGCCATCTTCTTCTTTAAGAATAACTTCTGGACGTGATACTGCTAGCTCGTAGCCTTCACGACGCATGTTTTCAATAAGGATACCCAAGTGAAGTTCACCACGACCTGATACGCGGAATTTATCCGGATCTGGTGTTTCTTCAACACGTAGTGCAACGTTATGTACTAGTTCGTCATTCAAACGCTCTAGAATGTTACGTGAAGTAACATACTTACCTTCTTTACCAGAAAACGGTGAAGTGTTTACTTGGAAAGTCATGGTTACTGTTGGTTCATCAACAGATAACGGAGTCATTGCTTCTACTTGGTTAACATCACAAATAGTGTCAGAGATTTTAAGCGAACCTAAACCTGTGATTGCGATGATATCGCCTGCGCTTGCACCTTCAACTTCGTGACGTGCTAAACCAAGGTAACCATATACTAGGCCAACTTTACCGTTACGCTTTTCGCCTTCAGCAGTTACCACAGTAACTTGTTGGTTTGGCTTAACAGTACCGCGCTTAATACGGCCAACACCTATTACACCTACATAAGAGTTGTAATCGAGTTGAGAAATTTGCATTTGGAATGCGCCAGATGCATCTGCGTCTGGAGGAGATACTTGGTCAACGATTGTTTGGAACAACGCATTCATGTCATCTTCAGGTTTGTCGGCATCTAATGAAGCCCAACCGTTTAGTGCTGATGCATAAACAACTTGGAAGTCTAACTGGTCGTCAGTTGCACCAAGGTTATCGAACAAATCGAATACTTGATCCATAACCCAATCAGGACGTGCGCCAGGCTTGTCAATTTTGTTGATAACAACAATTGGCTTCAAACCTTGAGCGAATGCTTTTTGCGTTACGAAACGCGTTTGAGGCATTGGGCCTTCTTGCGCGTCTACTAGAAGCAACACTGAATCAGCCATTGACATTACACGCTCTACTTCACCACCGAAATCGGCGTGTCCTGGAGTATCTACGATGTTGATACGGTAGTCGTTCCAGTTAATAGCAGTGTTTTTAGCTAAGATTGTGATTCCGCGTTCTTTCTCGATGTCATTCGAGTCCATCACGCGCTCTTCTTGCTCTCCGCGAGTTTCAAGAGTGCCTGATTGTTGTAACAGTTTATCAACCAAAGTTGTTTTACCGTGGTCAACGTGAGCAATAATAGCAATGTTACGTAATTTATTAATATCAGTGGTAGTCATCTAGGGAGCCTGTGTAAATCATTACATGCCAATAAGCATGCATTAGATTTGTTGCAAAAAATGCAGATAGTAAATTTTGCGCGGATTGTACAGAAAAACCACGGCGTTTGCGCACCTTTTTTTTAAAGGGAGGCATGTTTTTCATTATTATAGTCTTTGATTAACGAATTTATTACTTTTGCGCCCTGTTTTCGGTGGTAACTGAAGACGAGTTACTCTAGGCTAGCTAACGGCTACTTAATTTTAATTTGCACCAAAATATAGCGATTTAGCACCATTTGGGTGCATCACCATTAATCATTCAGTAATCCTCTTGCTGCTAAGCCAGCAAAATCGGAATCACGATAGATGGCATGAAAATCGCTTTTAGTTTTTCCACTGTTGGGATGAAGCTGATCATTCCGCATTTTTACATTAAACCTGGAGGACACGATGTCAGTAGAAAAGGCATTAGAGCTAATTAAAGAAAGTGAAGCGAAATTTGTTGATTTGCGCTTTACTGATACTAAGGGCAAGGAACAACACGTATCTATTCCTGCTGGTACAGTAGACGAAGAGACATTCGAAGAAGGTAAAATGTTCGATGGTTCTTCAATTGCTGGCTGGAAAGGCATTAACGAATCAGACATGGTTCTTATGCCAGACCCTACGAGTGCGGTAATCGACCCATTCGCAGAAGAAACACAAGTTAACATTCGTTGTGACATCTTAGAGCCTTCAACAATGGAAGGTTACGAGCGTGATCCACGCTCTGTTGCACGCCGCGCAGAAGAATTCCTAAAATCTACCGGCATTGGCGACACAGTATTCTTCGGTCCAGAGCCAGAATTCTTCTTGTTTGACGATGTAAAATTCCACACCGATATGGCTGGATCTTTCTATAAGATTGATGCTGCTGAAGCAAAGTGGAACTCAGGCGCTGATTTTGAAGGCGGAAACATGGGTCACCGTCCTGGTGTTAAAGGCGGTTACTTCCCAGTTCCTCCAGTAGATTCAGCTCACGACATTCGTGCTGCTATGTGTCTAGTAATGGAAGAAATGGGCTTAGTTATTGAAGCGCATCACCATGAAGTTGCTACTGCTGGTCAAAACGAAATCGCTTGCGAATTCAACACACTAGTAACAAAAGCAGATGAAATCCAAGTATATAAGTATGTAGTACACAACGTAGCTCACGCTTACGGTCAAACTGCTACATTCATGCCTAAGCCTCTTGTAGGTGATAACGGTTCTGGTATGCACTGTCACCAATCAATCTCTAAAGATGGCGTAAACATCTTTGCGGGTGATAAGTATGCTGGTCTGTCTGAAGAAGCGCTTTTCTACATTGGCGGTATTATTAAACACGCTCGTGCAATCAACGCTTTTGCTAACGCATCAACAAATTCTTACAAGCGTTTGGTTCCAGGATTCGAAGCACCGGTAATGCTTGCATACTCTGCACGTAACCGTTCTGCATCTATCCGTATTCCATACGTAACGAGCGATAAAGCGCGTCGTATCGAAGTACGTTTCCCTGACCCAACAGCTAACCCATACCTTGCTTTCTCAGCAATGCTTATGGCTGGCCTTGACGGTATTAAGAACAAGATCCATCCTGGCGACTCTATGGATAAAGACTTGTACGACTTACCACCAGAAGAAGCGGCAGAAATTCCAACCGTTGCTAGCTCGCTAGAAATGGCACTAGAAGCATTGGATAACGACCGTGAATTCCTTAAAGCTGGCGGCGTTATGACTGACGACATGATTGATGCATACATCGATCTTAAGTCTGAAGAAGTGACTACGCTTGCCATGTCAACTCACCCAGTTGAGTTCGATATGTACTACAGCGTTTAATCAACGTTTAAGTGCTTGAATATACAAAGGCCCGCTTATGCGGGCTTTTTTTTATGCCAAAGCTTTTCTACTATATAAGTAAGAAACGATGAGCAGGCCTATCTATTGAAAATTTATCCTTATATTGCGTTACTTACCGCGATTGCGTTAATCCCTTATGAAAGCCATGGGCAAAGCACCTCAAATGTCCAAGAGGAGACTAACACCACAAGCACACCTGTGTATAAAGTGAAGCAAGCCGATGGCACTATCCTTTATACGGATAGCCCTTCACCAAAAAGCGATACCGTCGAGTTTGACGCGAAAACACAGAATGTTGTGTCTAGCCCATCAGCACCAAAACCCATTCTGGCTCAAACGACTAAATCGAAGACAAAAACCTATAAAGTGGTTATTGCCTCTCCAGCCCCTAACGCCACCCTTCGAAACAATGCCGGAAACTTCACCATACGTGCGAACCAACCGACTTCAGTAAAGGCGCCGCGCTATCAATTAATCTTCGATGGCGCCCTATTGCAGAGCAATACAACAGGCGTATTTACCTTAAATGGCATAAATCGGGGCGAACATCAGTATAAGGTTGAGCTGACAGACAATAAGGGCAAGACTCTTGCATCCTCTGCACTACAAACGCTGTTTCTGCATCAAGCATCAGCGTTAATAAATAGCAACTAACGTTCAATCGTAGCGCAAAGCCCGCACCATAGCGGGGAACAGAAAAAAAGTAACACCAATTCTGTGCCTACAATTTTTGTTGATACGTTACAATGCACCTATATAGTGCAGAGGAGATAAGCTCGGATGCAATCAACCGAGTTAGACACGCAACAATTTTTAAATAGCCTGAATACTGCGCTTGTGATGGTGGACGATAGGTTAAATATCGTTTACGCCAACCACGCAGGGGAGGCGCTGTTTGAAACAGGCAGAAAGCAGCTATGCGGCCATCGTCTTGATGACTTTTTCTTGCCTGGAAATATTGACACCGCTCGCTTACGCGCAGCACTAAGACACGGAGAAGACTTTACCGAAAACGAAATTCGACTGTGTTTTAGAGACAACCGCAATGTCATGGTTGATTTAACCGTAACGAACTTGCAGTTAGAAGAAGGGGCTAGGCTACTCTTTGAAGTAAAAAAAATAGACCAGCAAAAAAGAATATCCCGTGAAAATTTACAAAACGCACAACATTATGCAGCGCGTGAACTTGTCCGTGGGTTAGCTCATGAAATTAAAAACCCGCTAGGTGGCATTCGCGGGGCGGCGCAATTACTTGAAAAAGAATTGAGTGAAGAGCATAAAGAATTTACTCAGATGATCATTGAGCAATCTGATCGACTAAGAAATCTAGTTGACCGCTTGCTAGGGCCAAATTCACTTCCTCGGTTTAATTGGAGCAATGTGCATCAAGCATTGGAGCAAGTGAGAAGCCTAATGCGGGTTGACTCAGAAACCCCCATAACCATCATTCGTGATTACGACCCTAGTATTCCGCCACTGATGATCGACGCTGATATGATTCAGCAAGCCGTGTTGAATATCGTTAGAAATAGCATTCAGGCGCTTACTGAAAGTGAAACACCTAACCCTCAAATTCGTTTAGTAACGCGGATTGAGCGACAGATGACAATTCAGGGAAACCGCCATGCGCTAATCGCTAAAATAAAAGTGATAGACAATGGCCCTGGTATTCCCTCAGAAATAAAAGACACGCTTTTTTACCCCATGGTGAGCAGTAAGCAAAATGGTTCCGGCTTAGGGTTATCGATATCGCAAACATTGATAAACCATCACGGCGGAAAAATAGATGTAGAAAGCCACCCTGGGCACACCGAATTCGTAATTTATATTCCGATAGACCGCAAGGAGACAGGCAATGACGAATGAGTCAGTATGGATTGTCGATGACGACAGTTCTATTCGTTGGGTGCTTCAAAAGGCCTTACAAACAGCAAGCATTGGATGCTTGTGTTTTGAAAACCCGCAAGATTTACTCCTTCAGTTACAAAGCGGTCAAGCGCCAGAAGTGATTATCTCTGATATTAAAATGCCGCAGATGGACGGTATGACACTGCTTAATGAAGTGCATGCCACCCACCCCATGATGCCTGTAATCATCATGACTGCGCATTCCGATTTAGACAGTGCGGTAAACGCCTATCAAAAAGGGGCATTTGAATATTTACCTAAACCCTTCGATATAGATGAAGCGGTCACGCTTACTCAACGTGCGCTAGCGCATGCAAGGGAACAGTCAAAAACGCAGCAAGCCCCGCAGGATGATCCGGAAACCGAAATTATTGGTGAAGCCCCTGCCATGCAGGAAGTGTTTCGAGCCATAGGTAGATTATCTCGCTCTTCAATTAGTGTATTGATTAATGGCCAGTCTGGTACCGGTAAAGAGCTTGTTGCCCACGCTTTGCATCGCCATAGCCCGCGCTCTAGCAAGCCTTTTATCGCACTTAACATGGCCGCTATTCCCGCCGACTTGGTTGAGTCTGAGCTATTTGGCCATGAAAAAGGCGCGTTTACCGGTGCACAAAATGCGCGTCAGGGTCGCTTTGAGCAAGCTGATGGCGGCACCCTTTTTCTTGATGAAATAGGTGATATGCCGTTAGACGTTCAAACCCGCTTATTACGGGTATTGGCCGACGGACAGTTTTACCGTGTGGGCGGACACCAATCGGTGGCAGTAGATGTACGTATTATTGCCGCAACCCACCAGAATTTAGAAAAGCGTGTGGCAGATGGAAAGTTTCGTGAAGATTTGTTTCACCGTTTAAACGTTATACGTGTGCATCTGCCTTCCCTCTCTGAACGCCGTGAAGATATTCATTTGTTAGCGCGTCACTTCTTACGCCGAGCGGCGAAAGAGCTAGATGTAGAAGCAAAAAGCTTAAGCAAAGATGCTGAAAAGTTGATGGCTCAGCTTCCTTGGCCAGGTAACGTGAGACAACTCGAAAACGTATGTCGATGGCTAACCGTGATGGCCAGCGGACAAGAAGTTTTACCCAGTGACTTACCTCCTGAAATCCACTCTGACAGCAGCATAGAAAAGCCCGCCGCCGAAGCTGGAGATTGGCCAGATTTACTAGCCCGTTGGACCGACAAACAACTTCGCGATGGCAGATACAATATTCTAAATGACGCCATGCTTACGTTTGAAAAAATCATGTTGGAACGTGCCCTTCAGCACACTCACGGTCATAAGCAAGATGCCGCTAAGCGATTAGGTTGGGGCCGTAATACTCTTACTCGCAAGCTAAAAGAGCTAGGTATTACTTAGTTTACGCTAGGTTTTAAGACCTGCTAATACACAAAAGCCCGCTTTATTCGTTGTGAAATAGCGGGCTTTTTTTATGTTTGTTGAAAACAAGAAATAGGTTCGTTAGTAATCGGAGACTAGCCGCCTTTTTTCAACAAACTTGTCATCGCTTGGTTGAACAACCTCACCCACTGCATGCTAAATTGGCCTTTGGCACTGCGGTTAATTTCAATAACCGCCTCTTTCTTGGATAGTTGCTTTTCATCATTATGAGCCCGAGAATGTGTCATCGCATCATAAGTATCAACAATGGCGAGTAACTTAGCCCCATCACAAATATCTTCTTCTTTAAGGCCTAATGGGTAACCGGTACCATCAGTACGTTCATGATGCTGCATCACTATTTTACGCGCCAAATCCCATTGGTCTAAGTGTTCGAGCAAACGAGAGCTTTTATATACATGGGACCGCATTAAGTTAAACTCTATATCGGTTAATGCCTCGCTTTTATGCAAGAGCTTTAATGGCATGAATGCCATGCCAAAGTCATGTACATAACTGGCTACGGCTAGCTGAGATTCATCAATTGGTTTGCCCGCAGTGCTATTAATATATAACGCTAGCTTAGCAACCCTATCCCCTCTTCCTACCCAAAAATTTGAGCGTTTTTCGATAGTTTGCATAAGGTCGCGAAAGAAAAGCACATCCAGCTTCTTTTCATTACTCATGTCTTTGGGTATGCCCGACGTTGCCAATGTCGGCGGTTTTATTTGGATATTTTCAGGGTTGCTGTCATCGGTAATGACATCTAAAGCGGGGTTGAGTAACAAAACCGCCTCAGTAAGACGCTTCTCATGTTCATCGCCATTATCCGGTGTAATTCGACTTATCGCCATGACCAACTGTTGGTGCAAGGTATCGTCATATTCGGCTTTTCCTTCAGCCATAACAGCTTCTACAAATGCCTTAACCCTATCCATGGTAAGTAACACCAAGTCACTCATGGTGCTGGTATACGACACCTGCCCTTTACGTAAGTAATCGAGTAAGTCTTCTACATGCTGAAGCAAGGGGATCATAGGTGAGAAATTCACTAACCCAAGGTCGCCTTTAATGGTATGGATTGACCGGAACAACGCACGTTGCAGTTCATTGTCTTCTGGACGAAGCTCTAATTCGATTAATGTCTGCTCACTTGATTCGTAAAGCTCATTAATTTCTTCCATTAAGTCACAAAGAATATCTTCTTCGAGGTCGTCAGGTACAAATGTCTGCATTATAGATACCGGGTTGGTGATGGTGAGGTTACGCTTTCTCTTATTGTAAGATGCTATCGACAAAGTTACCTCATACTAAAGTTAAGTATTTTAGATTAACTTACCTAATTTGAACGTATTTCTAGCTATACCATGGCAAGAGAACCGCTAAAGCATCTATAATAACTCATCGGACAAGTGTACGCTGAAACTTACTTTATACTTCGCGCGTCATTTATATTCAGGAGCCACTTTGATTGCTTTACTACGCGTTCCCGCGCTTTTACTCACCTTTTTGCTAGTTAATCTAGCCCTATTTGCAGTATGCATTTTTCGTCCTTTTCACAAAGATAACGTACATACGGCAGGCAAACTTTATTCATTAATGTCGTATGTGATGGGTTTGAAGGTAATTGTTCGACGAGATCCTGCGGTAAAAATCAAAGAGCCCTACGTAT
The DNA here is from genome assembly GCF_032925565.1 of Alteromonas sp. CI.11.F.A3. NCBI lineage: Bacteria > Pseudomonadati > Pseudomonadota > Gammaproteobacteria > Alteromonadales > Alteromonadaceae > Alteromonas > Alteromonas sp. CI.11.F.A3. Next base: position 1,107,668 of record NZ_CP136708.1, on the reverse strand, counting down.
TTATTGCGAATCACCAAAATAATTACGACCTGATGACTATTTGTAAGGCCGCGTTACCGGGCGTGGTGACTATTGGAAAGAAAAGCCTTAAGTGGATCCCCATTTTCGGTCAAATTTATTGGCTATCAGGCAATATTCTCATCGACCGTAAAAATTCAGGTAAAGCTAGAAACACCTTAGATATAGCTGCCAACCGCATTGCCAAAAAGCGTACCTCAGTATGGTTCTTCCCTGAAGGAACAAGAAGCTATGGACGTGGCTTATTGCCTTTCAAACAAGGTGCATTCAGGCTAGCGAAAACCACTAATGAACCCATTGTTATGGTGACTGCCAGTAATCTACACAATAAAGTAAAGTGGAACCGATGGAACAATGGCGTAGTACTTATCGATATTAGTGCACCTGAACCACTTACCGACGACAAGCCACTTAAAGCGTGGATGCAGTATTTCAACGACCAGATGAAAAACAAGATGGCTGAGTTGGATGCTGAAGTCGCTGAAATGGAAAAAAGCAGGTAAACTTGCGAAAAATGATTGAGGTTTTGCGTTATGAGTCAGTTTGATGAAAGAGAAGAATGGTATTCCTTTAACGAGGAAACCATAGAAGCGCTACTAGAAGACGGTAGTCAGGCCGATGCCGAATACACCATTGAGCATCACTTTGCGAGTAACGACTTCGACAAGCTAGAAAAAGCCGCGGTTGATACGTTCAAAGCAGGTTTTGAAGTGACTGACGCCGAAGAGTTAATGCTTGATGATGGCGGTACAATTTTTTGTTTCGATGCTATCGTTGAGCGAGAGTTAAACCTTGAAAAACTCAATGCTGATTCCGATGCTTTACTTAAAATTGCTGACAAACAAGACGTTCAATACGATGGCTGGGGAACGTATTTCATGCCCCGCGGCGATGACGAAGATGAGTACGAAGACGATTACCTAGAAGACTAAATCTCGCAGTCTACTCCCTTTACTCAACACTACATTAAGGGTGGCTTCAGTTTTTGTTCATCTTATTTAATCAACAATGGCACCTGTCATTTTGATTAGAAAGGATGTTAACAATGAAATCACCCATTCAACCCCTAGCAAAGCTCTGCCTACTAGCCCTATTACCTTGCTCGTTGATTAACACTTCATACGCGGAACAAACGCTATCAAGTGACCCTGTGTCTGTTGAATCAACAGAATATCGCTACGGCGCGGTTTACTCTCCTACTGAAGCATCTACTCAGGCTACAATTAACGCGGCGGCCAAGACTGCCACTACTAGTGTAATTAACGATACTAAAAGCAATAACGTTACAAAATCTGACACGTTGGGGGCGGCGTCACTGGCCGAGAAAAAAGCGAAACGTGAAAGTCTTTTTAGTGGCACCAGTAAGTCCTATGCCGAAGCACAATCAACCACACTATTGCCCGATTACTGGATTTATGACAGCTGGGTATCTTTAGATAGTGATATTGATTATGACGGATATTATTCTGAATTTACCGTTGAGTTCGATGCAGATACTGCTTACGACAGTGCTCTTGTATATGGGGTTATTTACTTAGGTAGAAACGATCGGTACGAAGCCATTCATGTCACCTCTGAATTTGTGCTGTATGGCGAAGATTCTTCAGATGCTTTTGTGGTGGAAAGCCACTTGCTTTCAGGCTTCCCTGCGGCAGATTATGATGTGCTCATCGAACTATATGATGCCTACTCAGAGCAACTGGTCGCTTTTTCTGACGGCTATGATGATGCCGACCTTGCTTACTTAAGTTTAGAAAGCGACAACCATGAGTATATCTACGAAGATACGGTCATAGTGGTAGAGGAGCACGGCGGTAGCACCACTATCTTCGGTTTACTATTCATCGCCTTTGTTCTAGTAGCACGTAGAGGAATTCAACGATAGTACGTTAGCGTTTACTAAAAAGACTTTCATTGAAAAGCGGTGTTTTATCCGTTTATTACTATACTAAAGTAGTAGAACAAAAAATAAGCATTATGCAATAAGGTCAGCCCGCATAATGACTTACGAACGTGGTTACCAAATGGCAACCACATCGATATGTTAAGTCGAGATGGTATACGTGCGATGAAAATTGAAAATGTAAACCTGATAAACCTTTTGGAACATGCGCATATTGGCGTAGTGATACATTCTTGGGATTCACAGATTATTTATGCGAATCCTGCCGCGATGAAACTTTTTAAAACATCTATTGATAGCTTAAAAAACAAGCACCATTTGGAAGATGGGTGGGAGTTTATAGACCGGCAAAATCGTCGATTGCATCCAGACGAATATCCGGTCAATAAAGTAATATCGCTCAATGTCTCTATTACTGATGAAGTGATAGGACTGGTTGACGAAACCAGTGCTGAAGTGTGTTGGTTAAGTGTAAGTGCTTACCCAGAGAATAGTAATGATGCAGGCTTTGTGGTGGTTTATTTTACTGAAATCACCGAAAAAATTGCCGCTTTCTCATTCCTCGATATCGTGCAAAGTGCACAAGACATGATTGTAGTTACCGAAGCTAAAGCCATTGATGGTCCTTTGTCTCCTAAAATCATTTACGTCAACGATGCGATTTGTAAATTGACAGGTTACTCTCGAGAAGAGCTCATAGGGGAAACACCTCGAATTTTCCAAGGCACGCTTACAGACAAAGAGGCAACCAATCGCATTCACAGCGCCCTTGCAGAGCAAAAACCCATTACTGAAACGCTCCTCAATTATACTAAAACCGGCACCCCCTACTGGGTTGAAATGAGTATATTCCCCTTGCGAAACCAACTCGGAGAAGTGACTCACTTCGCTTCGGTTGAACGAGATGTAAGTGCCGTTAAGTTTCAAGCCGAGCAACTGAACAGCCGTAACTTTGAGCTAAAAAGTATTCGAGAAAATTTAGAAAACTTGGTAACCCAACGCACTAGAGAGCTTCGTAACGTTAACGTGAAACTTGAAAAGCTCGCCTATTTCGACCCTCTCACAGACATTCCAAACAGGCGGGCGTTTGAAGAGGCATTAGATAAATCTGTGCATTTCGCTCATCGTCATGGACACTCCCTATTAATCGGCATTGCCGATGTTGACCACTTCAAGAAACTCAACGATACCTATGGTCATGCCTTCGGTGATGATGTACTGATAGCTATTGCGAAGTCGATGAAACAATTTTTTCGTCAAGAAGATGGCATTGGCCGGGTGGGCGGAGAAGAGTTTGCTTTTTGCATGGTATTACCCGGCTCCCACGACCCCATAGATATTCTTGAGCGTCTCAGGAAGCGGGTTGAAGTAATTTCAAGTACACTTCCTTCACTTAAGGGGTACAACGTAACTATTAGTATTGGGGCTTATTATGTGAGCGAGATAAGCCCTAACCAAACAAAAGAGATCGTAAGCAAGGCTGATGAAGCACTCTACCGTGCTAAACGGGACGGAAGAAATCAGGTTTGCCTAGCTAAACAAGATAAAACAGAATTTAATTCAGTGAGTTAATCACATACTGGGAACAGGGATGTTGAGTTAATTTTTATCGTTCTTTTGTCTAAAGCTTTACTCATATTGGCAAATAATTTGGTAAATATCGAAAATCGATGCCAGAATAAAAATACTATAAAGAACAACTGGAATCGTTCTAATGCCACCCAGCCAACGTTTATCTTCTCGCCCTCGGCGTAGTTTTATCAAGGGAGCGGCCGCGCTGGGAGTAACCGCTGGCGTCACTGCCGGGGTAACCCCTTTTGCTATTGGCAAACCCAAGCCAACGTTAAAAGTCATGGGTACTCATGTCACACTGCAAGAAGAAATCCGTCAACATGCAATGGCCGACCTAGGCATCAATATAGCGTTTCAGCCGGGTGGAAGCGCTACCGTACTTCAAAAAGCATCAATGAACCCTGATGCTTTCGATTTATATGAACAATGGTCAAACAGCATTAATGTTTTGTGGCGTTCAAAAGCTATTCAACCTATCGAAAAGAAAAAGCTTACCTATTGGGATGAAATAAACGATTTAACCAAAACAGGTAAAGTGACGGATGCAGCACGATTAGGCGCTGGTGACGCCCCTCATAAGATTATTAATGTACAAGCTGATGGCAGTTTGGGTGTAGAACATACAGACACCATTAGCTTCCTTCCCTATGTGCACAACGTAGACTCGTTTGGCTACAATACATCTCAATTTCCTGAACAACTGCAAAACCAAGAAGAAAGCTGGGGATGGCTACTCGATAGTCGGTTGTCTGGCAAAGTGGGGATTGTAAATGATCCCACCATTGGACTTTTCGACTTAGCGTTGGCGGCACAAGCAAAGGGCTACATTACATTTGAAGATATAGGGGCAATGACCACGCAAGAGCTAGATAACTTATTCAGTATTCTTATTGAGTTATCCCAGTTAAATCACTTCAGTGGCTTTTGGACATCAGTGCCTGAATCTGTGCAATTTATGAAAAGCCAACGTGTCTCTATAGAAAGCATGTTCTCTCCTGCGGTATCGGCGTTAAACAGCCAGAACATCCCCGTTAAATTTGCTGCGCCGAAGGAAGGTTACCGAGGCTGGCATGGGGTAATGTGTTTATCGTCAGCTTCACAAGGAAGAAGTAAAGATGTGGCTTATGAATATATGAATTGGTGGCTGTCAGGCTGGCCCGGGGCGTTTATTGCTCGTCAGGGCTATTACATATCTAATCCAGAGCGTTCTGCAAAATATTTGTCGCAAGCCGAATGGGATTATTGGTACAAAGGGTTACCTGCAAGCGAAAACTTAAAAGGCCCGGCAGGTAAGGTTAGCGTTCAAAAAGGTGAACAGCGCTCAGGTGGAAGCTATGAAGATAGGTTTAGTAACATCGCAGTATGGAATACTGTCATGCCAACCTACGAATATAGCCTCCAAAAATGGTATGAATTTATTACGTCTTAACCCCATTGGTTAAGTCAAAGGCACAATAATAGCTATGCTGTCATCGATTCGAACGCAACTTATTCTCGTATTAATTGCTTTAGTCGCTCTGCTCTTAGTACAAGGGTATATTGCTAGAGAGAACCAATCTGTATTAAGCAGCGGCATGGCGGCATCGAGTCGTGCTGTGGTTGATGTAGGAATAGTAAAAGAACTCGAAAGAGATGTTATCGACTTACAGCGTAATGTACTTATCTACAAAGAAAATGCGAGCCAATCTGCGGTAACGCGTTTTGAAAGGTTGATGCTCTCTATCAATAAAAGGCTAGATGAGCTTGCCGATCCAGTTACCCAAAGCGGTGAGATTGACGATACCTATGTGCTGTCTCGTATGCATAAGCACCTTAGTGCCTACCAAGAAAATTTCCGCCAGGTTATTGATGCACGCTCTAGAAAAGACGACTTAATCATTGATGGGTCATTGTCAGATTTACTGGCGATTAAGCGGCTATTTGATACTGCCAATGAAGACTTCGCGCTTCCTCAAAGTACCATTGATAAACTTAACTTCCACATTGCTAAAGCGGAAAATGCAATCCTTCTCTATTTGATGAAGCCTGATATGGCGTTAATCACTCAATTCAATGAAGCAATTACTGCAGTTAAAGCGATTACCATAAACAATCAAACACTTCATAGCCAAGTGAATGAGTTACTTGAAAAGGCCGAAGCTGACCTATTTAAGCTAACACAAATAACCCAAGGGAATTTGTTTTTGGTTAATGTGGTTATGGCCGGTTCGGCGAATGAATTTTTATATTTAAGCGGCGAACTTGCCAATCAAGTAACATCGAAAACCGAATCTATTACTCACAACACCTATTTGGTAGCGCAAGAAACACAACGTAATGGTGAGATATTTTCACTGGTCGCCATTCTACTTGCGGTCATCGCCGCTATATTTACTGCCTATCGTATTTTAGGCCCTATTCGTACCATAACCCACGTATTCAATCGGCTATCTGAAGGCCAAAACATTTCGAGTATTCCAGGCAACAGCCGCAACGATGAAATTGGAAACCTTGCTCGAGCCGCCCATGTATTTAGTGATAAAAACAAGCAAACAGAAAGGTTACTATCGGAAGCCCGTGGACTGAATGGCAGATTGGAATCCTTAAACTCAGAACTGACTGAAAGTAAAATTAAAGCTGAGCGAGCGACGGCCTCGAAGAGTATTTTCTTGGCCAATATGAGCCATGAAATTCGTACGCCCATGAATGGTATTATTGGCTTAATAGAACTTGCACAGCAACACCCAGTGCCTGATATTGTAAGTGGCTATCTTGATAAAGCCGCCTATTCAAGCCAAATTTTAATGAGCGTTATCAATGATATTTTAGATTTCTCCAAAATTGAAGCCGGTAAACTTAAAATTGAAGAAGTCAGTTTTTCCCTTCATTCTTTGTTCGATAATCTCATTGCTGTAATTGCCCTTAAAGCCAAAGAAAAGAACTTAGCCGTTCGTTTTATTGTGTCACCATCCATACCACCCCAGGTTATTGGCGATCCGCTACGTATTGCGCAAATCATCATGAATATTGGAAGCAATGCGGTGAAATTCACCGAGCAAGGGCAAATTTGCATTCGATTTGATGGCAATATTAACGATAAAGGTAATTTGCTGTCCCTAACAATGAACATTGAAGATTCGGGTATTGGAATGAGTGAGCGGCAACTTGCTCGTATTTTTAACCCCTTTACTCAGGCAGATGACGCGACCAACCGCAAGTATGGTGGAACAGGTTTGGGTTTAACCATTGTAAAACAACTCACCGACTTGATGGGGGGCTCACTATCAGCCACTTCAGTAGAAGGTAAAGGCAGTACCTTTACAATATCCTTGCCCCTTCGTGTATTTAAGAACCAGCCTGGTATTTTTGACCTTACGCCTCAGTTGCCCACATCCAGTGTGTACTTGACCTCTTCACCTCTTCTACCAGATATCTATCAGTCGGTAATACAGATAAGCCAAGCCAATATCATGGACATCAAAGCCGCTCAGTCCCTCGACTCTCTGCCTAAACACCTTATTGTTGATATTCCAAGCTTTAGCGTGTTTAAAGACAATATCCGCTGGTTACATGAGCTCGCGGACAAAGGCACCCATGTTGGCTTGATCATGGATACCGTGGGGAGTGCGCTGCAAGATAAGTACAACAGCCTGTGGAAAGGCCCGCTTATTATGCACCCTTTCACGCCTGCACAATTTGAACATTTCATGTCTATGGTAGTCAGTAATGAAACACGAAAAACCATGACTAAAAATGCAGATATCATTGAAGATATTAGCTTAGAAGGACATGTATTGTTGGTTGAAGATAACAATATAAATCAGATTGTTACCGGTGAAATGCTGAAAACCTTAGGGATTACGTTTGATATAGCAGAAGATGGCAATCAAGCGGTGCGCAAAATAGAAAACGCACCTCATTATGATTTGGTGTTAATGGATGTACAAATGCCCGTAATGGATGGTTATGAGGCAACAAAAGCCCTAAGAAAAGCGGGCTTTACTACCCTTCCCATTATCGGGCTCTCGGCTAATGCTATGAAAGAAGACAAACAAAGCGCTATCGATGTAGGCATGAACGACTATCTTACTAAGCCAATTAAACGCAAAGCCTTGGTAGATATGTTAAAGCGGTACATGAATCACTAAAAGCATTCAAATGTTACGCGGTACATATTGTGTAACGAGTAATCAAAAAAAAGGTTGTCTTACGACAACCTTTTTTCGTTAGCTTGCTAGCCTTAATTTATTAAACCGTGGCTATAACGCAGCAATCGTCTCGTACTGTGCTTTAAGCTTCTCGAGCTGCTTCTCGCCTTCTTCCAGCTTAGCGCGCTCTTTCTCAATTACGGCGTCTGGAGCGTTGCTTACAAACTTCTCGTTACCCAGCTTGCCGCGTGTACGTGAAACGTCTTTATCCACTTTATCCATGGCTTTAGTGATACGAGCAAGCTCGGCATCTTTGTCGATAAGACCCGCCATTGGAATAAGTATTTCCATTTCACCGACTAGCGCTGTCGCACTCGCAGGCGCTTCTTCACCGTCTTTAAGGATAGTTACTGTTTCAAGCTTAGATAACTTGTCTAAGAAGGCTTTAGCAGCCTCTAAACGGCGGCTATCTTCCGCACTTACGTTTTTAAGTAAGGCATTAAGCGGTTTATTTGGAGAAATATCCATTTCACCGCGAATATTACGAATACCCACGATGAACTTCTTCACCCACTCAATATCGGCAAGCACGTGTTCATCTTGCTTAGCAGCATCTTGTACTGGGAATGCTTGCACCATAATGCTGGCATTCTCTTCAACCTGTAGCGCGCTTAATGGCACAACACGCTGCCAAATAGTATCGGTAATAAACGGCATTAATGGGTGCAACAAACGTAGCAAGTTTTCTAGTACGTTAATTAACGTATGACGTGTACCACGCTTCTCAGCTTCACTGCTGGCTTCGTTGCTAAGCACAGGTTTAGTCAGTTCTAAGTACCAATCGCAGAACTGGTTCCAAGTAAACTCATAAACAATATGCGCAGCAATGTCGAAACGGTAGTCTTCTAACGCTTTTTCAAACTCAACAAGGGTTTGTTGGAATTTAGCCCAAATCCAGCGATCAGCAATACTTAATACCATTTCGCCGCCATCACGGCCGGTATCGTGCTCTTCGGTATTCATCAGTACAAAACGTGATGCATTCCAAATCTTGTTACAGAAGTTACGGTAGCCTTCAACCCGCGCCATATCAAAGTTGATATCACGGCTGGTTGACGCCATTGCAGCAAAAGTAAAACGAAGTGCATCTGTACCGTAAGCATGAATACCATCGGGAAACTGCTTACGCGTACGCTTCTCAATCTTTTCAGCTAGTTTTGGCTGCATCATGCCTGACGTACGCTTTTTCACTAGTGTTTCTAAATCGATTCCGTCAATAAGGTCGATAGGGTCTAGTACATTCCCTTTCGATTTTGACATCTTATCGCCATTCTCATCGCGGATAAGACCGGTGATATAAATATCTTTAAACGGAATTTGACCTGTGAACTTCTTCGTCATCATGATCATTCTGGCAACCCAGAAGAAAATGATATCGAAACCGGTTACCAATACCGATGAAGGCAAGAAGGTTTCTAGTTCAGGCGTTTTCTCAGGCCAGCCCATGGTCGCGAACGGCCATAGTGCAGATGAGAACCAGGTATCAAGTACATCATCATCTTGGCGAAGGGAAATGTCGTCGCCCAAGCTGTTTTTAGCACGAACTTCTGCTTCAGTACGACCCACGTAAATCTTTCCGTTGTCGTCGTACCATGCAGGAATGCGGTGCCCCCACCACAACTGACGTGAAATACACCAATCTTGAATATTGTGCATCCACTGGTAGTAGGTTTTGTTCCAGTTTTCTGGCACAAAACGAATCTCGCCGCTTTCAACCGCTTCAATAGCAGGCTTAGCCAGTGACTCAACCGCAACATACCATTGGTCGGTAAGGTAAGGTTCAATGACCGCACCGGTTCTGTCGCCACGAGGTACCTTGAGCTTATGCGGTTCAATCTTGACTAATGCGCCTTGAGCGTCTAAATCAGCCACTATCTGCTTACGTGCATCGAAACGGTCTAGGCCGCGATAAGCCTCTGGCGACTCATCGTTAATTTTCGCATCGTCAGTTAAGATATTAATCATTGGTAGGCTATGGCGCTTACCCATGTCGTAATCATTAAAGTCGTGCGCTGGCGTAATTTTAACGCAGCCTGTACCGAACTCTTGGTCAACATAGTCATCGGCAATAACAGGAATTAAACGGCCAGTAATAGGCAGTTTAATGTCTTTACCAATGTAAGCTTGGTAGCGTTCGTCATCAGGGTGCACCGCTACTGCAGTATCACCTAGCATGGTTTCTGGGCGTGTTGTGGCGACTACTAACTCACCGCTGCCATCAGCAAGCGGGTAGCGCATGTGCCACATGTGGCCATCTTCTTCTTCGTTTAGTACTTCTAAATCTGATACTGCGGTGTGCAGCACTGGATCCCAGTTTACCAAACGCTTACCGCGATAAATTAGGCCTTCTTCGTGAAGCTTTACGAAAGTTTCGGTTACCGCATCAGACAACTTGTTGTCCATGGTAAACACTTCACGAGACCAATCAGGTGATGTACCTAAACGGCGCATTTGGCCCGTGATAGTGCCGCCACTGTGTTCTTTCCATTCCCAGACTTTTTTGATGAAGTCTTCACGACCTAAGTCATGACGGGTTTTACCTTCTGCATTTAATTGGCGTTCTACCACCATTTGGGTAGCAATACCCGCGTGGTCGGTACCCACTTGCCATAGGGTGTTGTCACCCTTCATGCGGCGATAGCGGGTTAAGGCATCCATAATGGTTTGTTGAAAACCGTGCCCCATATGAAGGCTACCGGTAACATTAGGCGGTGGAAGCAAAATACAATACGGATCGCCGCTGCCCGATGCTTTAAAAAGGCCCGAATTTTCCCATTTTTCATAGCATTGCTGCTCAATGCACTGTGGTTCGAAGGTTTTATCCATTACTTACTCTCGTTGTGAAGCTCGATTCTGATGTGATCACTAGGCAGTTTTCTTAAACTGCATATTACATCCGGCTTGCTGGTAGTTCTTATATCGCACCCGCGCAGCCTGTTTGGCTTCGTCATCTACGGGAACAAAATCGATAATTTGGCGATGTTGATTTGGCGAAGGCACCATACCCGAACCAACGTTAACCACCATTTGACGGCGGGCAACCTGCTCGGGTTGCCAACATATTTCCACCGGCGTGCCGCTTTGTGGCCCTTCACCATATAGGTTGTGGGGAACAAAGCGATTGGCTGGCAGTTGCCATAAAAATTCATCAACTTCTTCGGCTTGCTTTTGCGTATCGCATAACACGCTTATCTTTTGCTTGTTCGCAAAAGCATCTGCAATAAGTTCGCTCGCACGAGACGCCACACTGGTGTCGCTCGCACTTAGTTGATAAAACACGACTTGAGGCATCGTGCGTTAGTCCTCTAACTTGGTGCCAGCGCGGTTCATTAAGAACTGCGATAACATAGGAACAGGTCGCCCTGTTGCACCTTTGTTCTTGCCACTGCGCCATGCAGTACCGGCAATATCTAAGTGTGCCCAGTTATATTTCTTGGTGAAACGAGACAAGAAACACGCCGCGGTAATGCTGCCTGCCGGACGACCACCTAAGTTAGTCATATCAGCAAACGGGCTTTCAAGCTGTTCTTGGTAATCATCCCACACGGGTAAACGCCATGCGCGATCTGAGCTTTGCTCAGAGGCATTTAGCAATTCATGGGCAAGCGGGTTGTGCGTGCTCATTACGCCAGTTGCATGGTGGCCTAGCGCAATAATAACGGCGCCGGTTAGGGTAGCCACGTCAATCACTAACTCTGGCTCGTAGCGTTCAACGTAAGTTAACGCATCACAGAGTACTAAGCGCCCTTCTGCATCCGTATTTAATACTTCAACAGTTTGGCCTGACATGGTGGTTAGGATATCGCCTGGACGATATGCGGTACCATCTGGCATGTTTTCACAGCCGGCTAATACACCAATTATGTTAATCGGTAGGTTTAACGCGGCAATAGTATGCATAGTACCAAGTACACCAGCTGCTCCGCCCATGTCGTATTTCATTTCATCCATGGCTTCGCCAGGTTTAATTGAAATACCACCTGAATCGAAGGTAAGCCCTTTACCCACCAGCACAATTGGCGCTTGATCGGCTGGACCGCCACGGTGATGCATAATACTCATCATGCTTTCGTTTGCAGAACCACGGCCCACAGCTAAATAAGCTTGCATGCCTAATTCAGCCATTTGGGTTTCATCCACAACTTCAGCACTTATGCTTTCGTACTGGCTAGCTAATGACTGCGCTTGCTCCCACAAATAAGCAGGGTTACAGATATTCGGCGGCATGTTAGCCACGTCTTTGGTAACTTTCGCGCCGCGAGAAATAGCGAGCCCGTGTTCTACCGCGCGCTCACCCACGGTGAGTTCGCGGCGTGTAGGTACGTTAAATACAATTTTACGTAACGGACGACGTGGCTCACCTTTCTTGGTTTTAAGTTGCAAGAAGGTATATAAAGAATCTTCGGTAGCTTCTACGGCCTGGCGCACTTTCCAATACGTGTCGCGACCTTTTACGTGTAATTCCGTTAAGAAACACACCGCTTCCATCGAACCCGTCTCGTTTAAGGTAGTAATGGTTTTGGCAATAATTTGCTTGTATTGGCGCTCATCAAGTTCGCGCTCTTTTCCGCAACCTACTAGCAATACACGCTCACTCAGTACATTCGGTACATGGTGTAGCAATAGCATTTGCCCGGCTTTACCTTCTAGGTCACCGCGGCGTAATAAGTTACTAATGTAGCCTTCACTGATTTCGTCTAGTTGTTCAGCCACCGCGGTAAGGCGGCGCGGCTCGAAGACCCCGACAACAATACAGGCACTGCGTTGTTTTTCCGGACTGCCACTTTTTACACTAAACTCCACGATATCACCTCGTTTTTCGTCGTTTAAGATTTGCATGCTGACTAAATTCACATAACGTTTCGCGCTGCTTTATGTTTTAATACGCAGCCATAGTTGCATGCTAGCTGCGAATGACGCAATGTTGACGTAAATTATGTCAAATTTGCTTCGCCACACCATGCAATTAATTTTATGATTGCAGGCAAAACTTGTAAAAACGGTAAGTTTACTCAAAATTGTGGTTTCTTTCACTAAAATTCCAAAGTTTCCGGTAGGACTGAGATGTTGATATTCCGCTATTTGCTTAAGGAAACCCTTAAGTCTCAGTTAGCCATATTCTTCATTCTAATGGCGATATTTGTCACCCTTAGATTTGTACGTGTGCTTGGTGATGCCTCAGACGGCGATATACCAGCAGGACTAGTACTTGGCTTTCTTGGGCTCTACGCCCCTATTCTCGCATCACTCGTGCTGCCTATCAGTGCTTATTTAGGCATTATGCTTGCCCATGGGCGGCTGTATGTAGACAGCGAAATGACCGTCATGCGTGCATGCGGTATCAGTGAGTGGTACATCACCCGGGTAATGTTGTTCTTATCTGTACTCATTATGATAGTAACGGGGGCCATTACCCTCTACTTTGCCCCTATGGCGGCTGAAAACGAATACCAACTTAGGGAAAAAGCCCGTAATGAGGCGGGTCTTTCTGCCATTATCCCTGGTCGCTTTCAACAAACCGGTAATGCAAAAGCGGTTATTTTTGTTCACGACATTGATACTGACGACCAATTACGCCGCGTGTTTTTATCGCAAAATAAAACTGAAAATGGTGAAAATCAGGTTCAAGTGGTTTACGCGCAAACCGGGCAAGTGGCTAGCACCCCAGACGGCACTCGAAACTTGGTGTTAAAACAAGGGGTGCAGTACGAAGGTCAGCAGTCGCAAAAAAGCTACCGAAAGGTAGAGTTTGATGAGTACCAAATTCAAATAGCAGATAAGCCCGCAGAGGAAGCAAGGCGCAAGGTAAGCGTATTGCCCACTACCGAATTATGGGGTGATGAGTCGATAGAAGCCCGTGCAGAGTTACAGTGGCGTATTGCCATTCCACTTTCACTGCCCTTCTTGATTCTAATCGCCGTGCCCTTGAGTGCTGTAGATCCTCGCCAAGGTCGATTTGGAAAAATGTTCCCCGCTATACTGCTCTATCTTGGCTACTTTTTGTTGTTACTCGCCAGCAGACGAGTACTAGAAGATGGCAAAATACCGCCTCAACTTGGACTGTGGTGGGTGCATACCATCATGCTATTTATTGGGGTTGCGCTAATTGTGCGAGACAGAAAAACAGGCACCCAATTTAGGGCCTGGATATTGGGGAAAAAATAGATGTTTAAAATCCTCGATTTATATATTGCTCGCACGCTGTTAGGTACAGTAACGGTTACTTTATCGGTCCTTATTGGCTTAAGCGCTCTTATTAAATTTGTAGAGCAACTGCGTAAAGTAGGCGAAGGCGACTACGACATGATGGTGGCGTTCCTTTACGTGGTGCTTAGCTTACCAAGAGATTTAGAACAGTTTTTCCCTATGGCAACCCTGCTAGGTGGATTAATTGGTATGGGTGTACTTGCCAGCAACAGCGAGCTTGTTGTTATGCAAGCAGCGGGCATGAGTAGATGGAACATTATTGTCTCTACCATGAAGTCTGCCACTATTATGATTTTATTGGTGATGGCGGTGGGCGAATGGGTAACACCGTTCAGTGAATCTAAAGCAAAACAAATTCGCACCGAGGCCATTTCAGGCGGTAGCTTGTTCTCTTCAGAGCAACTGGTTTGGGCAAAAGATGGCGAGCATTTCGTGAGTATCGGTGAAGTGCTGAGCAGCGATTCACTTAAAGACATCAATATTTTTGACTTTAACGACGACCTTTCACTTGAAAGTATTACCTATGCTAAATCGGGTAATTTCGATGGCAATGAGTGGCGCTTAAACGATGTAGACGTTACCCGTTTTAGTGAAACTGCGGTAACGCTAGATAATGAAAAAAGCATGCAATGGAACTCGACGTTAACGCCAGATAAGTTGGGTATTGTGGCGGTAAAACCTGAAGCCCTATCTATTTCTGGTTTGCTAGATTACGTGGGCTATTTAGCCAATAACGGGCAAGATCCATCACGCTATGAGTTGGCACTGTGGCGTAAAATATTACAGCCTGTGTCAGTAGGGGTAATGCTGTTAATGGCCCTGTCGTTTATCTTTGGGCCATTACGAAGCGTTACCATGGGCGCCCGGGTGATCATGGGCGTACTAACGGGCTTTGGCTTCTTTATCTTAAATGAAGTGTTTGGCCCGCTTAGTTTGGTTTATCAAATTCCGCCGTTTTTAGGGGCTTTACTACCAAGCTTATTGTTTGCGGCCATTGCCGCTATTATGCTGCGGAAGTAGTCTAATTTCAGTAGCATAATTTAAAATCGCCTAGTTTGAGTCGCTTAAATTAAGCGTTTGGTTGAATCAGCATAGGTTAAAGCGGATTAGGCGTTGAATTACCAGACACTAAGTTCTACCGTTCAATATTGGATACAAAAAAGGGAAGCACTGCTTCCCTTCCTTAAATCTGTAAACTGGATTTCGCTTACCAGCTTTTATGGTCGTTACTTTCTTTCGTCAATTTAAGTACTTGGGTTTGCGCCAATCTATCTTGCAACGACTGCTTGTGCTTAAAATCAAAAAGTACTAACAAAGTGCCTAATCCCCCTAATGATGCCACTAAGCGGATAATCAGACGCGGCCATGTCATGGGCGCATCTACCGTACTGAAAATACGCAGTCGCCATGCACGCATGCCCAAGGTTTGCCCACCTCGCTTCCAAAACCATAAAAAGAAACCAACTACCCACAAACCAACCCATACCTGGATAAGTAATTTATACCCCGTCGATGCCTGAATTAATTCAGCAGGTTGCTCATAACCTTGTAAATCTAACACACCGTTTGAAAGCAAAACGATAAGCGTCACTATTACCACCATAGCTGCACACATCCCCACTGCTACAGCAACCAGAGTATCGTAAATCATGGCAGCTAAACGGCGAATAAACCCTGCTCGCTCGGAGGAAGAGCTTAACTCGACAGCTTCATTTTCGGTGTGTTCTTCACGCTTATTTACTTTTTTAATCTTGCGCGCGGCACGTGACGCTTTGTTGTTACTTTTGTTCAAAATACTTCCGATACAGTTCAATACCGCGCTAGTGTGCCACAACGCTGACAAGGCATAAATAACCGATAGTGAAACAGGGCTAGTTTTAATACTTAGTAATGTGTACTGCTAAGCCGTAATCGATTAGAAACAGCTGTAGGGTGAAGCTCACAAAGAAAATTTGTACTTTTTGCATCTAATTACAGGTGGTAAACGTTTAATAACATGTAAACACAAATAATCGATCGAAAAAATTCTTGTGTCTATACCCTGATCAGAGTTCCGATGCTTAAGGCCATTTAATTTCTAAATGCCATGTATGGCTCGGTAAAGAAGGATACTTTATGGAACATGAAACCTTGTTTCCCCTACTGTGTGAAACAGCGAATGGCAATAAAGCCGCTTTTGCTGAGCTATACAAATTAACCAGCCCTCAGCTATATGCTGTGGTGTTAAAGCTTTTAAAGCGGCCGGAACTAGCCGATGAAGCCACCCAAGATGCGTTTATAAAAATATGGCATAACGCAGGCAGTTACCAACGAGGTAAAGGTACGGTATTGACTTGGATGGTAAGCATTGCGCGCTACCGCGCATTAGATTTAATGCGCTATCACAATGTGCGAAACGAAGTTGAATTGGATAACGAAGCGCCTCAATTAGATGAGTCTTCTAACAACGTTCGGATGAATACCGAGCAAGATAAATTAGCCGAATGCTTGGATGAATTGGACCACTCCCAACGCCAAGCCATACAACTAGCTTATGTAAACGGACTTTCCCATCAAGAAGTTGTGAACCATTTGTCGTCGCCTCTGGGCACTATTAAAAGCTGGATCCGACGTGGCCTTCAAAGCTTACAAAGGTGTTTGTCATTATGAATTATTTAAAAGAAGAACGGTTAAACGCACTTGCGGCCGAATATGTGGTGGGCACCTTACGGGGCAAAGCGCGTTTACGCTATCAAAAGTTATTGATGCAGTACCAAATCGTAGGTGAAACCACAGCGAAGTGGGAAGAATACTTAGCGGGCTTTTCAGACGGCATTACTCCCGTAGAACCTCCTCATGCGGTGTGGGAACAAATTCAGCGCCGTCTTGATCACGGCAATTCAACAAAACCAGCATCTAACGTGCTTGAATTTGAACAAGCAAAGCAGGCTAGGTGGCGCTATTTCTCTTTTCTATCTACCGCGGCTGCAATGATATTTGCAGTACTTCTTGTCGTAATGATGCCGGTAGCTGATGAAGAAATTTCACATGTTGCCGTTGTTAATAATGCAGACAACGCACCTTTGTGGGTAATAGAAGTATCTGAGTCTACTATGGATGTAAAAGTAACCAGCGCATTTGCTGCGATTACCGACAAAGACTATGAGTTATGGATGGTTCCCGAAAATGGCGAAGCCCCTATTTCGTTAGGCTTGTTGCCTGAATCTGGCTTTGAGCATTTTGCGACGAATGCCATATTACTTGATGGCAGCATTGCAGCGCTTGCGGTAAGTTTGGAAGCTCCAGGCGGCTCCAAAACTGGTGCACCTACTGAAGTGCTATATATAGCCCCACTGGTTTCCGTTTAATAGCGAAGAAGTTTTAATAAACACTGACAAAAGCCGGCATTCAAGTCGGCTTTTTTATGTTTGATAAAAAGGTTTTAAATAAAAGTAAATTATTTTGCATCCAACTTCCCATCCGAATCGTTTGGCTTTATGAACTCACTCACTAAGAGACATAATATGATTTCGATTAAACGTTCAGTAGTTGCTGTATCTTGCGCACTTATTGCCGCAGGCGCAGTGGCTTCAAGTCACCGAGAAGCACCTAATATTACACGTCACCCTGCTTTAGACAGTACCGACTTTTACGCATTTAATAGCTATGAAGAAGGACGTGAGGGCTACGTGACTTTCATCGCAAATTACATTCCACTGCAAGATGCCTACGGCGGTCCTAATTATTTTGCCATGGATCCTAACGCGCAATACACCATTCATATCGACAGCGATGGCGATGCAGTAGAAGACATTAGTTTTGTTTTTGAGTTTCAGTCTATGCTGGCAGCCGAAAACGAAGGCATTGCATTGCCTATTGGCGCAGCTGGCGAAGAAAAAATGGTCAAAGTGCCATTAAAGAACATTGGCCCTGTTAGCGCAGACGATCAAGGCGCCGCTAATTTTTCAGAAATGTATAGCTTAACTATGGTGTCGGGCGACATGCAAAGCGGTGAGCGAACTACGCTAACGCCAAGTGCTGGTGATATGTTTACCAAACCGCTCGATTACATCGGTAATAAAACCTTCACCAGCGAAGCAGAATACGCTCGTTATGCCGAAAGCTTTATTTATTCATTCTCGATACCGGGCTGTGATGACATGGCGAAAGTATTTGTAGGTCAGCGCAAAGATGCCTTTGTGGTAAACCTAGGTAAAACTTTCGACTTGGTGAATTATGTGCCCGTTGAAGGCGACAGTTCACCTGGCGCTGGTGATGGAGGCGGTTTCCCCGGCGGTATCACCCAAAGTAATGACAACGATGATTTGGCCGATAAAAATGTGACGTCGATATCTGTAGAGGTGCCTTCTACCTGTGTGACTGGTGATGGAAACGGCGTAGTAGGAAGCTGGACAACAGCAAGTCTTCCTCAAGCCCGTATTTTAAATCCTGATGCTACCTTTGCATCGCCAGAAGTTAATGGCGGCGCTATGACCCAAGTATCTCGCTTAGGCAGCCCATTAGTTAACGAACTGGTTATCGGTATTGGCGATAAAGATACCTTCTCTAGTGCCCACCCAAGTGATGACGGCCAGTTCGCTGATTATGTTACTCACCCTGCACTACCAGAATTACTAAATATCTTGTTTAAAGATGCAGTAAACACAACGTTAGGAACATCAATTGAAACCCTAGCACCTACTAATTTCCCTAGAAACGATTTAGTTGCTGCGTTCTTAACGGGTTTCCCTGGCGTTAACCAACAGGCCACGGTAACGGCGTCTGAAATGCTTCGTTTAAATACAGGCATTCCAGCAACACCTGCAGCCGATCAATCTGCATTCGGTGTAGCAGGCGACGACTTAGCTGGTTTCCCGAACGGAAGAAGACCTGGCGATGATGTGGTAGATATTGCCCTTCGCGTTGTGATGGGTCGTTTGTGTTATCCCATTCCAGTGAATGGTGAAGAAACCAATCTTGGCTTGTGCGCAGAAGAAGATGCGAGCGTAGGTAATGTGCCATTCACTGATGGTGCGCCAGTTGATGCCAGTATGACTGATGCGTCATTCCCTTACCTTAAAACACCTATTGCGGGTTCTGAATAAGGAGTGATGATTATGAACAACACTCTTTTAAGAGGCTTAGTGTTAGTGGGCGCAGTAAGCGCGCTCACTGGATGCTTTGATAATGACGATGATAAGCCAGAAGTAAACATAGCACCGGTAGCTGAAGATGCCATGTTCACTACCCAAGCAGATATTGCGTTCACCGACATGCTAAGTGCAAGTGATGCTAATGGCGATGCTTTAACTTATACGCTAACCACAGACAGCGAAAACGGAACCACAACGGTAACAGCAGACGGTGATTTTACTTATACACCGAATGCGCAGTTTACCGGTACTGACTCTTTTGTTTTCAGTGTATCTGACGGCGTAGCCGATGCTGACACAGGTGAAGTCACTATTACTATCGATGCGCAACAAGTCTCGTTTTCTAGCTATACACGAGATGCATTTAATCAAGAGGCTACTGATGAGCCCCTTCCGGTTAACGGAAGAGAATTCACTCAGGATGCCGAAGAAAGTAGTTTTGATGATTTACTACCTCAACAGTAAATAGCAGTAGCGCCATGGATGGCGCTCTTT
This sequence comes from Alteromonas sp. CI.11.F.A3, assembly GCF_032925565.1. Lineage (NCBI taxonomy): Bacteria > Pseudomonadati > Pseudomonadota > Gammaproteobacteria > Alteromonadales > Alteromonadaceae > Alteromonas > Alteromonas sp. CI.11.F.A3. The sequence continues at coordinate 1,088,154 of NZ_CP136708.1, read as the reverse complement.
TTTTAAAGTTGCTTACCTTATGCTTATCAAACCTAGGAGATTAGGCAATGAGATTATTGACTCGGCTTGTCGCGTTTAGTGCTTTATGCACCTTGTGTTTATCGGCCTATGCGTTTGACGATGAGACTTCACCTAAAGACACACCTAGCAATATGCCAAGCGATATGGTTATTGCAACATGGCATGCGCAACCTCAAGCAAAAATGACCGTAGCACTGGCGCAAACCATACTCAATAAAAGCCGTTACCCCGATGCTACCGGCAATGAAAGGCAGCAGGTAATGCGCTTCATCCATTATCAAAAACAGCAAAAAAATTCGCTTTCAGCCAGCACGCAAACTCAGCTGAAGGTGTTAGAAGCTAAGGTGTTGCAAGGCACCCACCAATTTAGCGAAGCTGAAGCTATTTTAAACGAAATCAAATCGCCTCTTTATGCTCCAGCTTTATTGCTACTAGCAGACATCAACATACAACAAGGCGCCCCCGCAGCGGCCAAAAACTTATGCCAACAACTAATTGGTAAAACCAGTTATTTGTTAGCTTTCACGTGTATTTTAAATGCCGAGTTCACACTAAATACCAATACTGCTAGCTACGAGAAATTACTAAATCTTGAGGCATTTGCCGAGAAATCTCGTGTAGAAAAGCCCTCAATAGAAAAAACTCGTTTAGAAGACCCTAATACTAATAACACTGCGCAAGCGGCTGCGAGCGAACGTTTGTGGTATTACGAAACCTTGGCAGCAATGGCCTATACCCTGGATAAACTCGAGGCAACACTTTCACACCTGAAAAAAGTAGACGCACAAAAACTGCCCGTAAGCGCATTGCTGCTATGGGCTGATGCAAAGCTCAAACTTTCAAAACCCCAAGATGTCATTCAAAGGTTTACCGCAATTCAGGCTGCTTCGAATCGCACATCCTACAGCACAGACAAGAACATAGACGATGGTTTATTGCTTCGCTGGGCAAAAGCAGAAAGACAATTAAGTCTTCATGATACTGAAATTCAAAAGCAATTAGCTGATAGAATGGCCTTACGTACTTGGCGAGAAGATGTGTCTCATGCAGCGCAAGTGGCTAGTTACTTTTTAGATATTGACTATCAACCAGCCATAGCCCTGAAGTTCGCTAGGCTAAACTGGCAAGCGGCTCAAACACGAAGTGACGCAAGGTTACTTGCGCGAGCTGAAAGCGCCGTGGCCACATCATCTACATTGAATTAAAGAACATATATGAAAGCATTTGTAGTTACTCTTTTATTGTCATTTATTGTTATGAACGCAAGCGTTGTAAACGCCCACGAACTTAGTAGCGGGTATTTAACGCTAAACGCAGGCGAAGAAAACACTTACAGCGGCGAGCTTTTGTTAAAGCCAGATGATATTGGGCAAGTAGCAGGGCTAGATACTAACGGCAATGGCGCACTAACGTGGGGTGAAATTCACCAAAACCAGTCTTTATTAGAGAACTATATAGCAAATGTACTAAGCATTCGAGTAGATGACTCACCCTGTAAAATTAGCCTTAGTATGCCAAATATCAGAAGTGTTTCCGGTGACTCTTACTTGGTTTCACCTATTAAAGTCATGTGTAAATCATCTGGCACACTCGGTATTCGCTATGACGGTATTTTTGAACATAGCCCTACTCACAAGCTTCTAGTGAACGTAAATCTTGCGGGTCAGTCAGGAAGCCGAACACAAAACAGCTCGCAAAGCAGCACAGAGAACACATCAGTTACCAGCGTACTTGATATTGATAACCGCAGCGTGACCTATGATGCTGTCACTACGTCGTTAACCGCACTGTTCATTTCGCTAGTGTACGAAGGGGTACGGCATATATTTATTGGCATCGATCATATCTTATTTCTCGTGGCCACCTTGCTTACGGTTAACCTAGTAAGAGAACAAAAACGCTGGCAAAAAGAACCTTCAGCTTCTCGAGTATTAAAGCATACGGTAATTTTAGTCAGCGCATTTACGCTTGCACACTCTATTACCTTAACCGCTACCGCACTTGATTTTATTGCGCTGGATAGCCGTTTAGTGGAGCTTGGTATTGCTATTTCAGTACTGCTAACGGCCCTTAACAATATTTACCCACTGATTGTGCGATTAGGTATTATCACCTTTGCTTTTGGTTTATTACACGGAATGGGGTTTGCCAGCGTATTTGCCGATTTAAATGCCCAGTCAAATAACCTTGTGCTTAGTGTGGCTGCTTTTAACATTGGTGTGGAAGTGGGTCAGTTAGCTATTGTGGCAGTATTATTGCCTTTGCTATTGTGGCTGCGACATTTCGCGTTTTACGCCAAAACCTTGATGCCACTGCTCTCTTTAGTTATTGCTATTATTGCCACTAATTGGACGATTCAGCGCTGGTAAAGGTTATTAATACTACGCTTTCCCTACTGGCCGCTTTCTAAAAGTATTAAGCGGCTTTTTTGGATGCCATATCAAACGCACATCAAATGTCACAAATGTAACCTTAATTGCACCTAACGCTTCTCGCGCATAACCTTTGCCTCTTCGCGCTGGCCACCGATGAGGTTTCCAGCACAGGCTTAAATATTTACAAATGAGCAAGCAATGAGTAGTCGCGAGCAAAACCGGGTTCTGGCAGGCCCCACTATTCCCACGTTTTTCTATTACGTTATTCCATCCATGATAGGTTTGCTATCACTCACCACAGCTAGCCTTGTAGATGGTATTTTTGTAGGAAACATCGTTGGTTCAGATGCCCTCGCGGCAGTGAGTTTACTACTGCCTTATTTAACCTTTCTTATCGCTATATCACTCATGCTCGCTATTGGCGGCGCCGTCACTGCTGGCAAGTATTTAGGAGAAGGTAACACTGCCGCCGCCTCTGGCATCATGAGTAAAACACTGATAACCGCCGTATCGGTTAACCTTTTTTTCGCACTGCTTAGCTTTGCTCTAGAGCCTACGCTCTATGTCATTTTAAACGTACCTGAGCCTATCCAACCGCTGGTGACAGAGTATTTTGCCATTATTCGCTGGGTGTTTATTTTGCAACTTAGCACCATGGTGCTTTATTACTTTGTGCGCACCGATGGTCATCCTGTGCTAGGAACAAAAGCCTTAGTCATAGGGGCGCTTACTAATGTTGCCCTTGATTGGATATTCATACTGCACCTTGATATGGGAATAGCGGGCGCCGCCTATGCTACTGCCATCGCGCAACTTATACAGTGCATGGTGCTAACAACCTATTTTTTCAGTCCCAAACGTACCTTACGCTTTTCTTTTAAACAGCGAAATTGGCGCGCTATCGTGTCCACTGCCTATAACGGCGTTTCAGAATTCGTAAATGAAGTATCAGTTGGTGCGCTATTCTTACTACTAAATTGGCTACTGATTGCGCAGTTAGGTACAAATGGTGTTGCTGCGTTTAGCGTGGTGAATTATTTTATTTTTCTTAGCGTGATGGTGTCTTATGGGGTAGCCGATGCTCTTCATTTACTGGTTAGCCAGAATTACGGCGCCAAGAACACTCCTCGAGTTTACGCATTTTTAAAGATTTCACTTTCAAGTGTATTACTAACCGGCTTGCTGTTGGCGGGGGCGCTGATTTTTGCACAAACATCTCTCACAACCTTATTTTTAAATGAACGGGACAGCGAGGTAACTGAACTTGTTGGTGACGTTATTGGCCTAATGTGGCCGGTATTTATTGTAAATGGTATTAATATTCTTTTAGGGTGCTACCTAACGGCCATTCATAAACCCGCGCCATCCGCACTGTTGGCGCTATGCCGTAGTATTATATTTCCCGCAGCATTGCTGGTGTTCTTCTACATTGTTTTTTATCACAACACACTATTGCCGCTGTCACCTTCCCCGCTATTATTTCTGATCGCACTGCCTATTGCCGAATGGCTTACCTTTGGCTTTGCACTCATATATAGCTTTCGATTTCGCCCCTCTACGCTTTTGGAATAAGTAACAAATGTAAACCAACTTGAGTATGATAATCATTCTCATTACGATGGCGGGGAATTTTAATGTCTGAGTAATGGGAGAAAAGCATGGCCACAACCGCCAAGCAAATCGCAGATAATGCATCCTACCAAGCTTTTGTTAACGGCTATTTAAAAGAAATAGATGAAGGAGTTTGGCACTCGATAGCACAATGGAAAACCGCGAGTGGTTTCGACACAGAAAATCACGACAAATTCATGCTGGAATTACAACTTCAGCACAGTGAAATAAAGCTAGTATTCGGTGTGGCGTATCGGTCAATCGTAGGAAGGCACAAACTCACTGGCATATACCATCAACGTCCTAACAGCATGGAATGGCACACGATAGACTCAGTGTCAGCCATCATGCTTTTGATTAAAGAAATTTACGCTCGGTCAAACAACACTTATGTTTGTGACCAGGAATTAGAGCTAACATCTCGCACTATTGAAAGCCATCAGGTCATGGCTGATTATATTCAAGAAAGAATAGATGATCCCGCACTACAAAGCCCTCGCTTTATTGACTCTGAACAATCGGTATTGTTTGGTCATTGGCTGCACCCAACGCCCAAATCGCGTCAAGGTATGCACCGATGGCAACACACCCATTATGCCCCTGAACTTAAAGGTAGCTTCAAGCTCCATTTTTTTGCCGTAAAACGCAAATGGTTAAATCAAAGTTCGGCAATTTCACTGTCTGGCGAACAGATTGTGCTTCGTATTGCTGAGCAAGAAACTTGTGATGCACAACTCGCCGTGGTTAAACAGTTCAGTGAATCTGACAAGGCGTTAGTGGCAGTGCACCCACTTCAAGCAGAGTGGTTATTGAAACAAGATTACATTCAACAATTAGTTTCCACACAGCAACTACAGCCCTTAGGACCGCTGGGCGCAACGTTCACACCAACGTCGTCGGTACGAACCCTTTATTGTGAACAGCTTAACTTCATGGTGAAAGTTTCCATTCCGGTTAAAATTACTAATTCCATGCGTATTAATATGGGTCATGAGCTTGATGCTGGCGTGACGTTAGCGAAGCTACTTAACACAACACGCTTTTCTTCTCTTCATCCTCAGTTTCAAGTGATAGGCGACCCCGCTTACCTCTCACTTTCTTTACCTAACAGGGATGAAAGTGGCTTTGAAATGATCTTGCGGGACAACCCGTTTACGCAAACCCAGCATGAATTAGGCATTGGAGGAATACAGTCGATAGCAGCACTGGTACAGGACGCTATTGTTCCTAATGACCGTTCAAAGCTTGCCACCATTATTCACACCCTTTCGGATAAGCAGGGCAGCTCATTGCATCAGACAAGCATTGCATGGTTCAACCGTTACTGGCAATGCGCAATAGAGCCCGCCATACGATTATTCGATGAATTTGGTATTGCATTAGAAGCCCACCAACAAAACTCTTTGTTAGACCTTACAGAGGGCTACCCAAAAACGTATTTTTATCGCGATAACCAAGGGTTTTATCTTTCTAGTTTGGTTAAAAGCAGGCTAATGCAGCTAGAGCCCGATCTCATTAAATGTCCTGAGTTATTTTATGATAACGATATGATTTTTGACCGATTCGGCTATTACTTAGTTATTAACCAACTTTTCTCTGTCATTAATCGCTTTGGCATAGATGCGCTAGTTGGTGAAGAAACCCTGTTAAACCTAGCTCGCACCAAGTTAGATAAACTATTCACCCAGCTCTCGCCCCTTGGGCAACATTTAATACAATCCATTACAGAGCGTAAATCTATACCGTGCAAAGGAAATTTACTGACTCGTGTAGATGACGTTGATGAATTACAGGCTGAGATGGAGCAAGCTGTTTATACCCAGATTAAAAACCCTTTCTATCGCAAAGCCCCCTCTATCTCTGTAACCGTAAACGTAACAACCACGCGCGAGGCCTGCCTTGAATCAGCCTAATATAGAAAGAAAAACCCAATTAGCGCATTGGTTGGTTGGGCAAAATACAGCGTCAAAAGCACGCATGATCAAGCAGCTTGTTGAAGCCTTGCTCTTTGAACAGATTGTTCCTTACCACTACACCAATGGCAATTTTTGGTTTGCCGTTGGTGACACCCGGTATATTGCCCGCGGCCAGATATCAAGCTTTGGCCGCATTCGATTAGATGCTACTTATATAAAACAAATTGCCCCCTTTAAAACAGCTACTATTGATTTGCCTACGTTGGTAAATGCCTTGCCCGCAAGCGCTGCCACTAAAGGCCAATTACTGAACGAGTTATCTCAGACCATTGGGTTCTGTGAATGGAACGCTGCTCATTTAACCCGGCCTGAAAGCCGGCGCTCGTTTGATTACCCGGCATTAGAGTCAGCTATTTTAGAAGGGCACCCTTATCACCCTTGTTTTAAAGCGCGCACCGGTTTCAGCCTTGCCGATCATGCTAACTATAGCCCCGAAGCAAGTCGTTATTTCAAACTTCATTGGTTAGCTATCAAACGCACTTTTTTAGCATCAAATCTACCTACTGAGGAAGATTGTTTTTGGCAGCAAGAACTTGGCGATAAGACCCTACATGTACTTCAGCAACGTCTAAAGGCGTTAAGCCCACATAGTCAAGAGTATGGATTGCTGCCAATACACCCGTGGCAACGCAACGCCCTCGGCGCAGCACTCTTACATCCTATTAATACCAAAGATATTATCGACTTGGGTGAATGTGGTGATAGCTATCAAGCCACCATTTCAGTAAGGACTTTACTGAATATCACTTCCCCCCAAAAAGCACATGTAAAATTACCGATGAACATGGTAAATACATCATCTTTACGTACCATTGAACCTCATTCGGTCACAACATCGCCGGCAATTTCAAACTGGTTAGATACGCTTATCAAGCAAGATAGCTGGTATCAAGAAAAGCAACATCTTGCCATCCAACATGAATATGCTGGCATTGTGGTTCGCCCCCCTAGTACCGACGCGAGTAGCGAACATTGGGCAAGCCAATTAGCCCCAAGTCTGAGTGTGATATTTCGTAATAGCCAACCTCTACAGGAGACACATTCACACGCCCTCCCCTTTGCTGCACTGTCACTTATTGAGCAAGACGGGTTACCTTTCATCGACCCATGGATAAATAAATACGGCTGCGAAACTTGGCTAAATCAACTCATTGAAGTTACCGTCATTCCAGTTTGGCATCTGTTAGTCAAGCATGGCATCGCTGTGGAAGCACACGCCCAAAATATGATTTTACGGCATCAAAAAGGATGGCCAACATCGGTCGTGCTTCGAGATTTTCACGAAAGTGTTGAGTATGTAGAAGACTACCTAGCACAACCTGAGCTAAAACCTGATTTCTGTGAATTACACCCCGACTATGTTGATGCACCCGATAATCAGTATTACTGGATGTCTGAAGTTGATGCCCTCCGGGAGTTATTGGTCGATACCTTGTTTGTATACAACCTTACCGATGTGGCCACACTAATGCAGCGCTTCTACCACTATGAAGAAGCCCAGTTTTGGCAACAGGTTACTCGTGCATTATCTGATTATGAGAAAACCGCACAATCGTGGCGTAGCCGTATACAAAAAATCGATTTGCTTGCACCCAAGGTTCAAACAGAGTCTCTGCTCGCTAAAAAGCTCAGCGGACAAGGTACACAAGAATTCCATCACACTATTCCTAACCCTTTACATCCTCTTTAATGTGCAGGAGATTTTCATGTTAAGTGTCGATTCCACTTTCTATTCCACCCACGATTTTGAACGTTTCTACCAGCAGTTCTCGAGCATTACCGCATTGCATGTTAAGCACGTCAACATAGCAGTCTGTCTTTATGACACTGCGACTTGGTTAGCGTTATGCCTTTATGCTAAAAACCATGAAATTTCTGTACTGCCAATACACCCAGACACACCACTAGAACTTGCTAAACGAACGGCAAGCCGGGCAAAGTGTACAGCGTTGTTTTACGGCGACATGCACAATCAAGTAACTGTTGAGTATAGTGGCGAGAACGACAAGGTAGCAGGGCTTATTCAGATGAGTTCAGGCACCACAGGTGAACCCAAATGCATAAAACGAAGCTGGGTGGCCATTGATATAGAAATTGCCAGTTACATTTCTCATTTTCAAGACGCGGATGACATGACCCCATTCGTAGCATGCCCCGTTACCCACTCCTACGGCCTCATTTGCGGCGTTCTGGTAGCCTTAGGCCGAGGCAAAAGCCCAACCGTTATTACCAATATTAATCCTAAATTCATTATAAAGAATGTAATGGCAGCTAAGAAGCCATTGCTATATTCCTCGCCCGCGATGCTAAGCATGATTAGCTTGCTTTGGCCTAAAAACAGCTCGCTTTATGCTGCAATGACCTCCGGTACTTTGATGTCAAAACCAGCACTTGAAAAAGTGAGAGGGCGGATAACACATCTATACCAACAATATGGGTGTTCTGAGTCTGGATGTGTAAGCTTAAGCCGTATCGAATCGTCCAATACCAGCATTGGTAAAGTTCTCCCTCATGTTCAAATATCGAGTGGGCTAGATGCCAGCCATCCAAAAGAGATTGTTATAACCATACCTGCAATTAATGCGAGCCATCAGCCACAGGTTATCCATACCAACGACTTGGGCTATTTTGAACAGGAAGAAAATGGGTCGCCTACTCTGCATTTCGTTGCCCGCCAAGATGACACCATTATTGTGTCGGGTTTAAATGTATATCCGCAAGAAATTGAAGATATTGTTCTGGAGCACCCAAGCGTATTAGATGCCGTACTATTTAAAGTGAACGATTCCGCAGCGGGCCAGCGTGCCTGTTTATATTTCACCACTGACACACTCGATGCTGATGCGCTGCGCACATGGTGCAGCGGCAAACTTGCCAAATACCAAATTCCACAATTTTTGCACGCCGTAGCACATATAGAGCGCTTGCCGAATGGCAAAGTAAATCGGAAAAAACTGGCAGAAAATTACGCACATCAAAAACAACAAAATGCGCTTGAGCAGGTAACAGGTTAGCCATGAATAAAAACACCATTATTGATGCCATCAAATTGGTACTTGAACAAGAGCTTAATAATCAGAAGCTAGACCATTTCACTTCGTCGGCGCGGCTAAATGAAGATTTGTATTTAGACTCAGTACAAATTATGCAGCTGCTCGTGCATATTGAATTAACCCTTGGCATCGATATACCTGACGCGTCGTTAAGCAATGACGACGTTGCTACCGTGTCTTCGTTAGCGGACTTCCTATTAACGCAATCTACTAGCGATAACGGTAACAGCAGCCATGCTCCTAATGACATAGCGCAAGCTCAGGAAGAATTTGAAGATATTAAGGTGCACTGCTTCGTGAGTTGCTTATGTGAAAGCATTAAAGCTAATGAACAAGTTGATCACAGGCCTTTTTACTTTGGAGTATGGGACGCTGAAGTGCTCGTCAACCAAGATCACCATTTAGCCTATCACTCAGATGATATCAACCACGATGTCTTTAGGGAATGGTATAAAAAACTTTATGGTGTCTCGGTTACCTCGTGGTACTGCGAGACCCTCAGTAAACAAGAGAACCTTCATACCTTACAAACGTTATTGGCACAAAAATCTAAAAGCGAACATATCATGGTTATGCTTGATATGTATTTACTGCCAGAGCGGGAGAACAAATTTAATCAAAACCCCTTCCCCCACTATGTGATGTTGGAAGAAACAAACGACCCAGCTACATGGTTCATGTACGACCCTGACTTTCGTTGGGAAGGGACCCAAAACAAAAACCAAGTCATCGCAGCTATTGAATCGGAAGCTGTGGCGGGCGGCTATATTTTTGATAGCAGAGACATAACGCCTACAAATAACACCGTTGTCGGTGAGTACTTTCTTGCCAGCTTCAATGCAAAAAACAACCCCATGACCGATAAAGTGCGCGAAGTTGTTCATGCTCACATTGATAATGACAATAACGACACTGATGCCACCCAGCTAGGTGAAGCCCTTAAGCAACTTCCTGTATTAGCCATTCGAAAGTATGCCTATGAACATGGCTTCGCATTTTTCTGGCGTGACATTGGCTTTCCTGAAGCTGAATTTGAACACTGGTGTGATGTGATTGAAGCACTGGTTAGCAATTATAAAAACATTCAATTTCGCGCAATGAAATTAGCGACAGAGCAGCTTAGCTTAACGAATAAGAACGCATTAATCGCTGAAATATTCATGTTGTTAGATCAGCAAGATGAACGAGAATTCAGGATTAAGCAGCATTTATTCGACGTATTTTCACAGTGGTCTGCTTTACACAACCTACACCTTAATAACTCGCAGATCGTCGCAGAGGACGCTACAGCATGAACCTTTCAATTTGTACCATCTCTTTTCGACACCAATTGATATCGATAGAAGAAATAGCGCAGTGGGCACAGGCCAACCATTTTCAGGGCATTGAGCTTTGGGGCGCACATGCAAATAACCTTACTGACCAACCGCATTATGATAGACATTGGCTAGCATCATATGGTCTAAAGGCCACTATGCTTAGTGATTATCTTCCGCTGCTGGTTTCTGAAAACGTGCTTTACCACAAAGTACAACACCTCTGCAGACTAGCCAAACACTGGGGTGCAAGCAAAATTCGCACTTTCGCTGGGGGAAAAGGCAGCCATGATTACACAGAAACTCAAAAAGCAGAGTTGTTCAATCGTCTACAAAAAATATGCGACTGGCTAGCTCCCCATGACTTAAATTTGGTGATAGAAACCCATCCCAAAACCTATGCCGATTCAGTAACATCAACCCAAGAAATGTTTGCTCATGTGGATAGGGCTAACCTTCAGCTTAATTTCGACGTACTCCACGTGTGGGAATCAGGCGCAGATATAACCCGCGCGCTTGATGAACTACTGCCTCATATTAATCATTTCCATTTTAAGAATATTAGCAGTGAAAGCCACCTTTCTGTCTTCGCGCCTGAAAACGTTTATGCCGCTGCAGGAACGCGAGAAGGCATGGTACCTATATTTGAAGGGGCCGTAGATTATGAACATTTTATTGAGTATTTACACCTACACCATGGTGCAGGTATAGCCAATGCAGATACCTCATTGGAGTGGTTCGGAAACCATTGCAAACAAGTGCTCAGTCGCGATAGATATTTAATTCAGCAATTACAACAAACATGTTTAAGCGCATAGACGGCCACTTGTATAGTAAGTAAGGAAGTAAAAATGACCATTTCGGCCACAACGCCAATACGGGCTTCTCAGCCTGCTAATGAACGCCTTCTCACGTTCGATTTTGCCAGAGGAATACTTATTATCTTAATGGTACTGGTCCACGTCCTAGACTTCTATGGCGATACAAGTACGCGTGAAAGTTTAGTGGGCTCTACTATTAGGCTTCTTGCCAACTGGCAAGTGGCCGCGTGGTTTGTATTTATTATGGGAATGTTTATTACCTACAGCGGCCAACAATCGTTATCAACGGGTTTAAAACGCGCGTTAGGGTTATTCGCACTGGGCTATGCGCTAAATATTGCCAGAGGCTCCATTCCAATGTGGCTTTCGCTACAATTCGGGCTAGTAACACAGGAGCAATTGGGAAGCTATACGCCTACTACTGAATTTTTTATTGTGGATATTTTACAATTTGCTGGCTTAGCGTTAGCGTGCTGTTTACTTGTAAAGCATCTTTTGCCAGAGCCCAAGCATTGGCTAATAAGTGCTCTTTTAGTAACTTTCGCTTCACCCTCTATATGGGATACATCTACAGGCTGGATATATATTGATAGCGTATTGAAACTACTATTTGGAAACGTAAATCAAGGCGCAATGTTTCCACTTTTTCCTTGGTTAGCATACCCACTAGTGGGCATGGCATTTGGCCATTGGTTAAGAAAGTCGTGCAACATTCGTGAGTTCTTTCAAAAGTCATTGTGGGTAGGCACCGCCATAATCGCGGTGGGTTTACCAATAACCATCACCGACACGGCGTATCATATGGCAAGTAACATGCGGCCAGGCCCTGGTATGGTTATTAGCTTAACAGGTGGTGCGCTAGTTTTTTTATGGCTCTGCCAACGTTTAACAGAAAATCAGAGTGCTAATCGTTTTGTTTCACTTTTGTGCTTTTGGGGGAGAAACGTTACGACCTATTACGTTATTCAATGGCTGTTGATTGGCTGGGGGTTAATGCTAGTAGGCTCTCAACAATTGCCGCAGATAGCGGCGATTTCGGCAATGTTAGTGGTAATGGCACTGTCTCACTTTGGCGTATTGTTGTGGTTAAAGATACATAATGTTCGTTCAATGAAAATAGCGTAGCCAGCATTAACATTCTTGCTAATACGACAACTTAACGTCTAGAGTGTTTATCTTTTATTCAGTCAGACACATAACGGTAATAAAACCCTAAAAAAAACTTGTACACCTGAGCTACATCGCTATAATGCAGCCTCATTGATAGCAAGCCTATCTAAGCCAGTGTGATGGAATTGGTAGACATGACGGATTCAAAATCCGTTGCCAGCAATGGCGTGGCGGTTCAAGTCCGCCCACTGGTACCAAACATTTAAGCCAACTTTTTAGTTGGTTTTTTTGTGCCTGAAATTCATGAAATCGCCACGCAAGCGTGTCGGCCGAGTGTCGGCCCCTCGCGTGGCGACCAACCTAAAGTCCGCCCACTGGTACCATCTCTTTTCTTACCAATGAAAGAGATAAACAATAAACCGACTTAATGTCGGTTTTTTTGTGTCTTAAATATATGAAGTCGCCACTCAGGCGTAGTGGGCGCTCGACTTTTTTAATACTCCGATGATCTGAGAATTTGAATCGCGTGATGTTCCTTAGTCGTTTCCTGCATCAATTATTGTAGAAAACTTTAATTAGTCTGTCTCAGTTTAGGGGTAGTAGAGACAGGCTTTAAAACGCACTCCAATACTGTTCCGCGTAGCTTCATTGAAAGCATCTCTCCCCTCTCGTAACAGGGTAACCCTCCCCTTAAAGGGCCATACCTATTTCCATAAGAGTGCTCTAACATTCAATTAACTTAATGAACGATATGCCAATTTTGAAGGGAGTACTGCGGGGCGGCAAATTTATATGTGAAAGCGATTGTATTTTATAGCTTTTCTTAGATTCAGCGGATTATTTTGCAGGAACCTTTTCATTAATCAAAAGTATAAATTTAGTTGAAAAGGCTAAAAACCTTCATTTTGTTGTTGCAAGTGAGTAAAATATTTGTAAAATGTCCAACGTTGGTCATAAACACACACATTATTACGCTACACAATTTTCGGTGTAAAAAGCACACTAAAAATTATTAGGTCTGTCAGGAGGCTTCATGAGTCATCGTCAAATAAGTCAACACAATACAAAGCATTTCCAGAAAAAGCGCTTGTCTGTTTTAGTATCCTCACTTTTCGCATGCACTGGTGTAAGCATGCTAGCAATGAGCAATCTTGCTTATGCTCAAGAAGAAGTGCCGGAAAAAGAAATAGAACGAATCTTTGTTACTGCAGTGCCAGGTGGAAGTGCAGATCCACTGGAGTCTTCAGTATCGATTTCTAGCATAGACGCAGACAGCCCCGTTTTTGAAGTATCTCGTACAACAGCCGAGATACTTAGACAAATTCCAGGCGTTCGTTCAGAAGCATCTGGTGGTGACGGTAATGCGAACATTGCTATTCGTGGCTTACCGATAGCATCTGGCGGTGCGAAATTCTTGCAGCTTTGGGAAGACGGCCTTCCAGTATTAGAGTTTGGCGATATTTCTTTTGCTAACGCAGATATCTTTTTACGCGCAGACGCAAACGTCGCACGTGTTGAAGCTATTCGAGGTGGTTCAGCATCTATACTGGCGAGTAACTCACCGGGTGGTGTTATCAACTTTATTAGCAAAACGGGCGAGCAAGGCGGCGGCTCAGCAAGACTTACTAAAGGATTAACTTACGATACTACTCGATTAGATTTTGAGGCCGGTCATAATTGGGAAAATGGTTGGTACGGACACATCGGCGGCTTTTATAGAGTAGGTGAAGGCCCTCGTGAAGCTGGATATGATGTTAACAAAGGCGGCCAGATAAAAGCTAACCTAACGAAAGAATTTGATGGCGGTTATATCCGCGGTAATGTGAAAATTCTTAACGATCGTGCAGTAGGTTATATGCCAACACCTATGTTCGTAAGTGGTACAAATGCGAACCCAACATATAGCTCTATTCCTGGCTACTCAGCCAATGGCGACACCCTGCAAAGTGTGCATACAGATACTATTCAAGTACTGGATGAACAAAATAATGTTGTGCAAAAGCGACTTTCAGATGGCATGCAGTCTGACGTTAAGCAATTTGGTTTTGAAGCCAGCTTGGATGACATTGGCGGCGGCTGGTCATTATTAAACCGCTTTAAAATGGCTGATATAAGTGGTGAATTTGTCGTTCCCTTCCCCGCGTCGGTAGGCACGCAGGACAATCGTGGTGCGTTCGTTGGAAATTATCTTGCAGGCTCTGAAGGGCGAACAGACTTCAGCTATATCTATGCAACGGGTCCCAATACAGGTCAAGCACTTGCGCCGGATACCTCTGTTGCCGTGATTCACACGTTTAATACAGAGATGCAAGATTTAAGCAACCTGATGAATAACTTAGATTTAAGCAAGGTGTTCACGTTATCTGATGATTCAGAGTTAGAAGTTCATACGGGTTGGTACCACTCAGAGCAAGCAATAGAAAACTTTCAAAGTTGGCCTTCTTATCTAACATCAGTTGAAGGCGGTGGTGACACTGCGTATGTCGATGTTGTAGATGACGTGAGTGGAGAAACTCTGACTAGTGGCGGATTAATTTCATACGGTCCAGCTGAGTGGGGAAATTGTTGTAATGGTGGTTTCGACTTAAACACTAAGATTGATGCACTTTATGTAAATACGACTTATTACAGTGGAGACTTAACGTTAGATGCAGGTATCCGTTACGACTCAGGACGTACTACCGGCTCTCGTTCACTTGATGCTAATTCAATTCGAGTTACAGACTTCGACGTGAATAACAACGGTACGATAGAGGGCGTAGAAGGTCAGGTGTCTTTGCATAACCCAGAGCCTGAATTCGCTGTCGACTTTGACTATGACTATTTTTCATATTCACTTGGTGCAAATTACCTAATAGACACTGGTTTAAGTGTATTTGGACGCTACTCCGTAGGCTATCGCGCTAATTCAGAACGTCTTATTGGCTTGGTCTATTCACCTGCGAATGTTGCAGATCCAGATAGCTCGGCCTTTGGCAAAAAAGTAGGTGATATTGATGATGAGCGTATTGAAGATCAAGTAAAAATGTTAGAAGTCGGTGTTAAGTATCGTTTCGATAGTTTAGATATCAACGCCGTTTATTTCTCAGCAGAAACCCAAGAAGTCGTTGGCGAAAGCCGTGTTACCGGCGGTCCATTATCGTTACGTGATTATGAGTCTTCAGGTATCGAAGTAGAAGCCTTCTACTCTATCAACAACTTTAACTTCTCTGGTAATGTAACCTGGACAGATGCTGAAATTGCAGCAGACGATTTATTCCCTGACTTTGTTGGAAACGTACCACAACGCCAAGCGGATTGGGTATATTCTGCAATCGCATCTTATGACACAGATTCATACACAGTAGGGCTAAACATAGTTGGTACAACTGACTCATATGTACGAAATGAAAATGTATTGGTCATGCCCGGTTACCTAACAACAAATGTGTTTGCAACTTATCGTTTCAATGATGACCTTTCAGTATCGCTGAACGTTAATAATATAACAGATGAAATTGGTTTAACTGAAGGTGAGAATGCTGCTGTAGGTGCATCAGAGCCATTTACTAATGAATACGTAAGAATGCGTTCAATTAGTGGCCGAAGTGCAGTTGCAAGCATCAACTATACTTTCTAAGTGAGTTTACTTGCCAAAGTGTAAGTATGCCTCTCCATTATGGGTCAGTGTGCAGCCCAATATGTGAGAGTGTTGTGTGGCTCTTGTTATAAGAGCATGGAAGAGGGCCTTTGGCCCTCTTTTTTTCGTTATGCACGTTTTACGACATTTATAAGTACACTGAATATTTTATGTTGGTATTGAGAGTTTAAATATGCGCAAACCTGATAATGCGATAAAGAAAGTCATCATAGTTGGTGGCGGTACTGCTGGATGGATGAGTGCTTCTGCTTTAGCAAGCTCCTTTAAAAACAACAGCGTAGATATCACCTTGGTGGAATCTGACCAAATTGGCACCATTGGTGTTGGCGAAGCAAGTATTCCGCATATAAAAACATTTAACCGTCACGTTGGTATTACTGAAAAAGACTTTATGAGACGAACTCAAGCCACTTTTAAACTAGGCATTGAGTTTGTTGATTGGAAGCAAAAAGGCCATCAATACTTTCACCCTTTCGGGCCATATGGCGTAGATATGGATGGCGTGAGTTTCCACGCGTTTTGGCAGCGATTGCAGGCCTGTGGCCATAAAGACACCTTAGATCAGTACAACATAATGGCGATGGCTGCTAAACAACATCGCTTTAGGCACCCCGTTCAGCAGAAGAATACGCCGCTATCTGAAATTGGCTATGCGTATCACTTTGATAGCACTCTATACGCGTCTTATTTGCGTGATATCGCAGAGAGTAAGGGCGTCAAGCGCATAGAAGGCAAAGTCGTTGATACGACATTGCGAAATGACAATGGCTTTTTGAAAAGCATTACAATGGAAAATGGACAAACCTTAGAAGCCGACTTATTTATCGACTGTTCTGGGTTTTACGGTTTACTTATAGACAAAGTGTTTAAGGTCCCCTTCGTCGATTGGAGCCACTATTTACCAAATAATAGCGCTTGGGCCGTGGGTAGTGAAAAGCTAAACTCTCAACCCCCTTTTACCCGCTCTACCGCTGTAGAAGCCGGGTGGCAATGGCGAATACCACTACAATCACGTACAGGCAATGGCATTGTATATTCTAGTGCGCACACCGATGATCAAAGTGCACAAGATACACTGCTGCGAAATATAGAAGGGAAATTAGTAGGTGAACCACGAAAAATAAGCTTCAAAACAGGTCATCGTGCACAGTTTTGGGTGAAAAACTGTGTTGCAATCGGACTGTCATCTGGTTTCTTAGAGCCTTTGGAATCGACATCCATTCACTTGATTCAGTCTGGTATCTCTAGGCTCATCAAACTCTTTCCAGATTTAGACTTTGAACAAATCGATATCGACCACTTTAATGAACAATCAACCACCGAGTTCCAACAGATTCGTGACTTTTTAATTTGTCACTACAAAGTGACAGAGCGCACTGATTCAAGCTATTGGCAGTTCTGCAAAAACATGGAAGTACCAGATAGCTTATCCCGCAAGCTTTCTCTGTTTGAAAGCAGAGGGCGGATCTTCAGAGAAAACGAGGAGCTATTTAATCGTTATTCTTGGCTTGCTGTCATGGTTGGGCAAGGTCTTACTTCTCGCGGATATGATGCAAATGCAGACATTTACTCTGAGCAAGAACTGAAGAAGAGAATGGCTGATATAAAACACATAATTGATGTAAACGCGAAGTCGATTCCGGAACACGGCGCCTACGTAGAGAATTACTGTAAAACCTAGTTTGCATAAGCGCTGAAACGCAATATCTTGTATGGCTAACTCACTAGATATTGCATTACAGCGCTTAAGTTTTTAAGTTAAGTCTTTTAAAGCAATGTTGGTAACATGTTCGGAAATATTCACGTTATTCAGGGAGGATGAAGGGAATACTAACGAGGTGATGCATTGCTCACCGTCGTTAAAAAAGCATTCGAATGAACACACATCAACATAAACCGCTAAACAAATAGTATCATTCACATCGAACACGATGGGTATGGTCGACGTTGAGTCAAATCCTTTGTCAGAAAAGCCCGTTTGACTTCGGTCTACTATTATTTCAGAGCGTTTTAGGTCAATAGAAATAGAAAAGACTTCACCTTCCTCATTAGTCCATACGATATCGGTTTGCGTTTCGCGTGGAGATATATTTAATGAGAGCTTGTAGGCTTGGGGTAGAGCCTGATTACACGCAAATTCGGCTTCTTGCGTTCCATATGAACTAAAATCTGGAAAGACTGGCGTCAACAGCCGATATGAATGATTACTTTTACCTAACTTAATGCTTCTAGGTAGCGTCATCGCACCACGCCACGTATCATCAGGGGTATTATTTGCGTAGTCCCAATTGCTCATCCACGCTGTGTACACTCTTTCTTCCAGTATATTTGGTGTGTTATCCCAAGTAATACCCGCATAGCAATCTGTACCATGGTCTAACCAACGAATTTCACCATCTTGCGGTACGAATTCGATACCGTCGAAGCTACCTATGAAATATTGAGTTGCCGAGCCACCATTAGGCCCACCAGGGTTGATGCTGATTAATAGCACCCAAAGTTGCTGCCCAGTTTCTTCACACCGTAAAGGAAACAAATCAGGGCATTCCCACACACCGCCATGAGCGCCAACGCCCTCACCAAACTCTGACAGTTTTGTCCATGTTTTAAGATTATTAGACTTGTAGAAATGTACGCAGTGCCCGGCGACTACAGCTTTAACCCAATATTGTTCGTCTTGTCCATCAAACCAAACCACCTTTGGATCTCTAAAGTCTTTAATACCAGGGTTAGCAATTACAGGGTTTTCATTAAACATGCTAAACGTATTACCACCATCAACAGAATAGGCGATACTTTGTACCTGTTCCTCTTCTATAGACTGTTGCGTGAAAGTAGCAATTATTGGAGGGACATTATCTATACCAAAGCCTGAAGTGTTTTTTCCATCGACTATTGCCCCGCCCGAGAAAATGTATCCCAACCCTTCTGGCTCAGCATACAACGCAATTGGTTTGTGCTCCCAATTGATCAAATCAGTCGACTCTGCTGCTCCCCAGTGCATATTGCCCCACACAGTCGCATCAGGGTTTAACTGAAAGAAAAGATGATACTTTCCATCTAAATAAAACAGCCCGTTAGGGTCATTTATCCAATGACCAAACTTGTAAAAATGAAAGTGTGGCTCCCATTTGCCATTTTGCGATGGGGATGTCTCGCGAAGGGTACTATGCATAACTTACTCATCAATACGAATGTGGGAAAAAAGACTTGATTAAATGTCTATCGTTGGTCATTATGATGACTGATTTTAACAGTTTGTCAACAAATTCGAACAAATGTGAGACAATTAGTGTCTCCATAAACACATCGCAGTATATATTCATGTCATCTATAAAAGACGTAGCCGTAAAAGCTGGTGTATCAGTCAAAACAGTGTCAAGAGTGCTAACCAATTATGAAGGTGTAAGCGCTAAAACAAGGCTGAAAGTAAACAAGGCCATGGAGGAGTTAGAATTTTATCCTTCAGCTGCCGCTCAAGCCTTGAGAGGACAGGAAAAAGGCATTGTTTGTCTTATAACTGAGAACCTGACCACTACCCCTGACTCGTTCGACATTATTGCGGGGATCCAGCACGAGTGCGAAAAGCATGGCAAGTTGCTCATGATTGGTGAGTCAGGTGGCAATGTTAAAAGCTTTTCTCGTCTCGTTGATGATTTCAGGCGACAACGCGCTGAAGCAATCATTTTTGCTACCGTATCTCATAAAGAAGTAAGCATTAAAGAGTCATTCAACAAGTGCCCACTTATATTGGTCAACTGTTACGAAAGCATTTTGAGACATCCAACAATAGTACCTGACGATTATTTAGGCGCGTTCAATCTCACCAGTGAATTGATCAAGTCCGGCCATAAGAAAATTGCCTACCTAACATTATTTGACGAGATGACCGCAACCCCACTTCGAGTAAAGGGCTTTAGAAAAGCGCACGAAGAAGCGGGGCTTAGCGTTGAAAACGAATTGATTGTAGAGGGTGTTTGTAAGAACCCAGATGATGAGTTTGCTAATCTCCCAGATGTCTTAAAGGACATTATGTCTATGCCAGAAAGGCCTACCGCCATCTGCTGTGGTAACGACAAAATGGCGATGCGTGTTTTTATGCTTATTCGAAAAATGGGGTACAAAATACCTGAAACTATTTCAATCGTTGGTTACGACAATTATAAATTGATTGCAGAAAACCTTGTGCCGAAACTCACTACAGTAAGCCTTCCGTATTTTGACATGGGGCAAATTGCCGCACAAATAGCTATTGATAAAGCATTACAAATAAACACTAAAACCCAAGAGATTAGCGGGCAATTACTTTTGCGTGATTCGCACCGCGCAATCTAACATCAAAACCAAGGAAAACTAATGACCGATGCCATATCAAAACGCAATTACTGGTTACTCAGCGGTTGCATACTTAGCTTTTTTTTAACATGGTCATTTTGTTTTTCGATTTACCCAATTTGGCTGAATCAGTCGATTGGTTTAGGCGGTACAGAAACAGGATTAGTTTTTAGCATTAATGCTTTAACCGCTCTTTTTATAATGCCCTGTTACGGTTTTCTGCAAGATAAATTAGGTATGCGTAAAAACTTACTCTGGTTTATTGGAGCAATGCTGCTACTCAGCGGCCCATTTTTTATCTATATATACACACCTTTACTTACGCATTCTCTTTATTTAGGCGCAATAGTAGGAGGCTTTTATTGCTCTACTGCTTTTTTTGCCGGTGTTGGCGCTGTCGAAACTTATATTGAAAGAGTTGGCCGTTCAACAGGGTTCGAATTTGGTAAAGCTCGCATGTGGGGCTCTGTAGGCTGGGCTATTGCGACTTTCTTTACGGGTCAAATCTTTAATGTATCTGCAAGCTTGAACTTTGTGCTTGCTAGCTTCTGTGCGTTAATATTTTTGTCATGTCTTTACTTCGTTAAAATAAGTGAAAATACTGCGAAAGAATTAGATATTTCCAAGCAAGCTAACTCATTGAAATTAAGTGACGCCCTTGGTCTATTTCGTCAGCGTAAGTTCTGGGCTTTTGCTACCTGGGTTGTTGGGGTTTCATGCATTTACGGTGTTTATGACCAACAATTCGCCGTCTATTTTGCAGCTCAATTTCCCACTAAAGCCGAAGGGAATGCTATGTATGGTTACCTAAATTCGTTTCAGGTTTTTCTTGAAGCTGGCGGTATGTTCATTGCACCATTCATCGTAAATAAAATTGGCGCGAAAAACGGACTGCTCTTAAGTGGAGCAATTATGGCGTTACGTATTATAGGTTCAGGATATGCTGCAGACCCTATCTCAATTTCAGCCATGAAGCTTTTACACGCCGCAGAGTTACCTATTATGCTGGTAGCAATCTTTAAATATATTGCAGCGATATTTGACGCTAGACTATCGGCGACTATTTATATTGTCGGCTTTCAATTTATGGGACAAGTTGCTGCCAGTGGTTTATCAGTATTACTTGGCATGTTGTACGATGGAATTGGCTTCGCCGATGCGTACAAAATTATTGGGCTTACCGTATTATTTTTCGTTTTAGTGTCTGCATTTGTACTCACTTCTGATAAGAAAGTTGACCCGTCCTGCGTTGCCTATGGCCGTTAAATAGGTGAATTTATTCCAGGCCAAAGAAGGCTAGTACCTTATTGATTGCCTTTTTATTTGAATCGCCACTGCTTTCTTAGACACCTCTTAGTTAAGTATTCTTACTATAAATAAAGAGGTGTTTATGAACGACAATCACTCCCACCGAAGAATACAAGCTGGTAGCGATTTATACGACGTAGTCGGTCTATTGTGTCTAACCACCACTCAAACCGGCACCGACTTTCCGGTTTGTGCAGCGCGAAATATTGCATTAACAATGCGAATATCGGCTAGCCCTTCGCTTCCTGTTACTAGCGGTTGTCGACCAGTAAGTATGGCTAAAGCATTATTGTCCATTTGAAGGGTTTGTTGCATGCCCTTAATAGGCTCAAGTATTTTCCCGTCAGAGGTTGTACCCGTTACACCGTTGTAGCTTTGCATGGGTTTTAACTGATACCAACCTTGTTCGCAGTCCGCTTTAAAGTGGTTAAATTCTGTTACTACGCTGGTACCACAATCAGCCACCAATCCATCACCAAAATCCATGGTAAACATAGTAGTTTCATCAACGTCGGTAAATTTATTGGGGAAACGCTGGGGAGGATGACTACCTGTAACAGACAATGGTTCTTTGCCTGTTAAAAAACGGGCGCTATTTATAGCGTATACTCCCATGTCATAAAGCGCTCCACCTCCCATCTGTTTTTGCATTCGCCAATTGTTAGCGTCTCTACCTTGCCCTGCGTAACCAGCAAAGCTAGATACCTTTTTGAACTTCCCATAAGGCATGCTTTGCAGATAGTGATGAAAAGTGCGTGTGTTTGGCTCATGCTGCATGCGATAACCAATAGATAGCGTTACGCTATTCTTGTTGCATGCGTCTATAATGGCTTGGCATTCGTCACTGTCCATGGCCATAGGCTTTTCACACCAAACGTGCTTTCCTGTGTTCGCGGCTTTTACTGCAAAATCTTTATGTGTACCAGTTGGCGTAACGACATAAATAACATCAATATCTTTGTTATTCGCAATCTCATCCAAAGTATCGTAGGTATACACATTGCTATCCTGAATACCGTATTTACGCTGCCACTGTGAAATTTTGCTTTCTGTACCGGTAATAATGCCGCGTAGTTCACAATGCTCGGTATGCTGAAGTGCTGGTGCAAGTAAATTAGCACTGTAATTTCCTAACCCTAACAACGCAACGCCCAACTTTCTCTGCGATTGAGAGCTTCCTAATGCCAAGGAGAACGGACTATGAGCGGCCAATAAACCAGCCCCTGTCATACGAATAAAATGGCGACGTGTCACGTTTGACATAAAAACTCCTTAGTGAAGACCTGTATTCCCATGTAATTAATAGGGGGATTTATATACAGTTAGATCACTTTACCGCACCGCATTATTGCGTTTTATTCGGGGACGACTTTGATTGCAATCAATGGTGTATCAGCATTTTTATGAGCTTCGCATACTGCGGTTTTGTAGCCTGGTTATGATGATTTACTTCTCCTCTTTTGT
The DNA here is from genome assembly GCF_032925565.1 of Alteromonas sp. CI.11.F.A3. Taxonomy (NCBI): domain Bacteria; kingdom Pseudomonadati; phylum Pseudomonadota; class Gammaproteobacteria; order Alteromonadales; family Alteromonadaceae; genus Alteromonas; species Alteromonas sp. CI.11.F.A3. The sequence continues at coordinate 1,065,124 of NZ_CP136708.1, read as the reverse complement.
TCGCCCTGCTTATTCCGCCCTCTACGTGACTTCTTTTATTCGCCCTCATTATTCTGTGCGTAATATCACTGAAATAAAAGCGCTGTAGCTTTATAGAATTCGAGTAATTGTGTGTGAATCTATTCAGATCACAATACAGAGCAAAGCGAGTTGATATAGTTTTCTATGAAAAAGCTGAAACGCTATCAATATGAACGATATGCTATTCTTTGCCAACTTGCCTATCCCGACGCCGAAGCGCATTACCGTCAAATACTTAAACCCTTTTACGAACGTCATTTAGTCGATAAATATGGCCGGATGAGTGTGAGAATATTATGGGTAGATAAAAAGAAAGAAGCTATCGTGGTATTTAGAGGCTCACTAGGTCTTAAAGACTGGTTAGCAAATCTGGTCTTCTTGCCGGCTAAAATCCAACAGGTAGATAAAAAATTCTATGTGCATTGGGGTTTTAGCCGGTTGCTTCATCAACCCATGTATTCAAGTACTAAAACGATTGACCAAGCACTACCACTACAGGAGCTACTAGTAAAAGTACTAGAACCTTTGCAACAACAAGGTAAGCGCTTTACGTTTATCGGGCATTCTTCCGGCGGCGCAGTGGCAGTATTAATGGCCGATTATTTTGAACGAAAAAATGCGAAAGCCGTTAAACGCGTTGTGACCTTTGGTCAACCTGCAGTAGGCAGTCGTTCGTGGTACAAAAATTATCTGTTACACCATAAAACATATCGTATTTGTTGCGACTTAGACGTAGTCACGTTTATGCCCCCCTTTCCTTTCTATTTTTGGCATGTAGGTAAAATGCTGTGGCTGCATGATGATCAAATTTATGAAAACACGCCCACGCACGAGCGTTTTTTAAAATCGTTACGTAGTTGGTTACTTCGGCCTATTACCTACCACTACATGCGAAAGTACATTAGAAATAAATCATTATTTGATGAGCATTAGGGCATGCTTATACGAGAAGTCTAAAATACATTGAGCTTACAAAAATAAAAAACCGACGTTAAGTCGGTTTTTGTTTAAATGTACAAAATATATCGATAATTTTTACTTTAGGCCAAGTGTTTAGAGCGCTCGAAAGTGCTATCGAACACCTGTCACCGCACCAATCGCTTAATTGATACATCCTATATAACGCAATCATTTAACGCGTTTATCTAATAGGCCCAATTTTATGGGCCATACTTTAAGGACCATACCTTATGGACTTAGCCGGCTTACAAGCAGCCTACAAACTGTCTAAATCGTAAACGCCTTTTTCAGCAAGCGCTTCATTTACTGGCTTAACGTTTTCGTTAAATAGAACTTCTAGCTGCAGTTTGTACTTTTGCCATCTTGCTTCTAAATCTTCTAAACGTTGCACTGCACCAGCTTGCGCTGGCGCGCCAGTTCTATCGAAGTTATCCATTAAAAAGCGCACTTGCCTATCTAACATGTTAGGCCAATTAATATCATCTTCAAACGTTTGGTGCTTAGGTTGAATCACCAAAGCCTCCCAGTCATCAATTGCGCTAATAATACGGTCAATAGAGGCCGATACTTCACTGGCCAGTACCACATTCGACTCAATAACCCCATTGAGCGTTTTACGCACGTTCCGGGCTTTTTGCAAATGTTCAAACAGTTCATTTAGTAAGGTCTCACTAGCTTGAATACTTTGTTCTACAACCTGAAGTTGCGCAGCGTTTGCTTCTTCTCTAGGATCAGGTAATACCTTAAAGGCTCTGGTTTGAGACTGCTCGCCTACGGTTATAGTGGCTTTATAGTCGCCAGGCATTACCCTAGCGCCTTTCCATCCACCAAACAGTTTTACATTATCAATACAATGCAATGGTGAACGGCGTAAGTCCCACACAAACTGGTTGTAGCCTGCTTTTGTAGAGGGGTGTTTAAACTTCAACGGGCTACGTGCATCTTCATTACCTTTCGCACACTTTTCAAACGCATCTGCGGTTGACGATAACGTGCGCACGAGTTGATTTTTCGAATCAAAAATATCGATGCGAAGACTGTCGTTCTCTTCAAGTTCATCTTTTAAGTAGTAACGGAACCTTGCACCACGAGCGGGGTTTTTCGCTTCTGGTTGGCCGCTCATATTACCGCCCGATAATAAACGCACTCCATCAACAGGGCTAAATTGAAACAGCGCTTCGTTGTGTAACGAACTACTCACTTCACGCAGCGGGTTTATGTCATCTAAAATCCAGAAGCCACGACCTTGAGTTGCCACAACCAAGTCATCACCTTTGACTTGCATGTCGGTTATTGCAACAGGTGGTAAATTAAGCGCCATTTCTTGCCAGTTTTTACCATCGTCGAAACTAACAAACATACCGCTTTCTGTACCCGCGAACAGCATACCTTCGTGCTGCTTGTCCTCGCGTACCACGCGAACAAACGCATCTTCCGGCAAGCCTTTATCTATACGAGTCCAGCGTTTCCCATAGTTTTCGGTTTTATAAATATAAGGCCTATAGTCATTCAATTTATAGCCGGTAACGGCCACATAGGCTTTACCTTCAGCGTGAACGCTTAGCTCAATCGCGTTAACTTGAGCTTCTTTTTTGTGAGGCGTTATGTCTTTCCAGTTTTTGCCTTCATCTTTGGTTAAATGTAACTTGCCATCATCTGCACCTACCCATAATTCACCCGCGTTCGCTGGCGATTCTGCAATATAGAAAACCGTATTGTAGTATTCCGCCCCAGCTTGCTCGTTGGTAATAGGCCCGCCGTTTAAGCCCTGCTTTTCGGCATCGTTGCGCGTTAAGTCTGGGCTGATTTCTTGCCAATTAACGCCTCTATCAGTGGTTTTCAATATCATTTGTGTACCGTAGTACACTGTTTTGGGGTCGTGCTGCGATACCAATACCGGAGCATTCCAGTTGGTACGGTATTTTTGATCCCGTGCGTTTCGCCCAAACACATATTCAGGGTAAGGCATGATAGGGCGAGTAAGCCCTGTATCTTTATTAAACTCGGTTAGGGTGCCATTGATAGTGGTGGCGTAAATCAGCGTTGGGTTGTTTGCATCAAATGCAATATGTGCGCTCTCTCCACCGCCTACGGCGAACTGCTCTGCTATACCAATACCACTGTCATAAGTAGAAGAAGGGGTTGCCATGGTGGTGTTGTCTTGCTGGCCGCCATAAACATGGTAGGGTTCAAGGTTATCGGTTACTACACGGTAAAACTGCGCAGTAGGTTGGTTGTAAATACTAGACCAAGACTTGCCACCATCAAAGGTTACGGTTGCCCCACCGTCGTTGGCATTAATCATATTTAGGCTGTTTTCAGGGTTTATCCACATATCGTGGGTATCACCGTGTGGCAATGATTTTATTTCGAAGGTTTTGCCGCCATCAATAGATTTATGCAACTGTACGTTCATCACGTACAGGGTGTTTTCGTCGTTAGGATCGACCTTAATATGATTGTAATACCAGGCTCTGGCTTTAAGAATATTGTCGCCATTCATTAGTTGCCAAGAAGCACCAGCATCATCGCTTCGATACAAGCCACCTTTGTCAGCTTCAATAATGGCGTAAACGCGCTTAGGGTTTGAGGCAGAAATATCAATTCCAACCTTTCCGATAAGCTTGGGTAAATCTTTCTCTAGTTTATCCCAAGTTTCGCCACCGTCGGTGGACTTATAAATGCCGCCACCGTCGCCACCTGATTTTACAAACCATGGCGTTCTTCCGTGGTGCCACATGCTGGCGTACAACACTCGAGGGTTAGACGGGTCGAGTGCTAAATCTGCAGCACCCGTGTCGGCATTAACTTTAAGCACATGCTTCCAGCTTTTACCGCCATCGGTAGTTTTAAACACACCGCGAGCTTCATTTGGCGCCCAAATATTACCTTGAACAGCCGCCCACGCTATATCTGGATTGGTGGGGTGAATGCGAATTTTAGGGATTTGACCACGGTTTTCTAAACCGACTAGCTCCCATGTTTCACCTGCATCGGTAGACTTATATACACCTTTACCATGGCTGGTAGTTACACCGCGAATAGGTCCTTCCCCTGTGCCTACATAAATAACATTGTGATCGGAAGGTGCAATAGCAATAGCGCCAATACTACCTACTTCAAAGTGCTTATCTGACAACGGCTTCCAAGATAAACCGGCGTTATCTGTTTTCCAGACACCGCCACCTGCGGCGCCCATATAATACAGGTTGGGGTTACCATCAACACCTGAAACGGCAACAGAGCGACCGCCACGAAAAGGGCCAATATTACGATATTCCATTTTTTCGAAAAGCTTCGGGTTAACAGTATCTTCTAACGCAATTGCGGGAAAAGAGAGACTAACCAGCGTGCTAATAGATACTACTAAAGCGGCTAGTGTTCGCCGTAATGTCATCATTGAAGGCCTTTTTATATTTAGTGGTTTATTAAGGATAGGTTCTTATGATTTATATAGTGCAACGTATTTAGCCATACGGTAAAGGCTTAAATATTTAATTCATTAGTCATTCGCATTACCTTAATGAGTTCATGCACTTGTGTTTTTTTTAAACATTACCATTAAAACTCAGGGAAAGGATTTTAATTGGTACGACAAATACAGCGTCTTGTCGCATCTATACATATAAGTGGAATTGGAAAAGGCGGTGCAATATGGATTTTTATAGCGATGCCTTGCTTGCACTTAGCGTATTTGTAGGTTTCACTTTTGTTGTAGGCTTCTTTGTTCTCATGTATTTATGGGCCAGAAAACAAAAAGGTGCAGCAATAGTATTCGGTATGTTGATGCAGATGATTTTACCCGACCCCAAAGTGCAGCACACAATCGAAATGGTTACCGAGGCCAAGCAAGAAAAAAGCGGTCAAGAAGACATAAACCAAGATGATAACGAAAAGGGGGATGTCGACTAATTTCTGTAAGGTCAGGAAAAATCACTGAGAGTAGCAATACCCACAGCATTCTTTCCTTTATGCTTGGCGCTATACAAGGCTTCATCTGCGCTTGATAACATTTGGTTCGGCAAATCGGCCATCGTTAGCTGGTCAGGGGCAACACTGACTATACCAAACGAACAAGACGCACTAAATGAACAATCCCCTTTCCCAAAGCCTGTTTCAGCAATGCGTTTTCGAATTCGCTCGACAGTAGCAGGAGCGTAATTTTCATCCTGTTTACTGGCAAATAAAATGACGAACTCATCCCCGCCCAACCGTGCGATGCAATCAGACTGCCGAATATTGTCTTTGATAATATTCGTAATTTGGGTGAGCAACGCATCACCGTTTGCATGCCCGTATTGATCGTTGATGTTTTTAAAGTCATCTACATCAAATACGCATACTGATAGCCATTTCAACTCTTTACGAAGCATTAGGTTCACGGCTTCAGTTAAACGTATTTCTAGATAACTGCGTGAGAATGCTTGGGTTAAATGATCATACATAAGGCGGTTACTTAGCAAGCGCCTTTCTTCATAAAGTTCATCTATATGTAAAACCAAGACCCACGCGATACATGAAGTAACCGAAAATGAGCCTATCCAACTCAATGGCGGTAAATCAACTACCTGAATGCCCGTAAACGTATCGCAAAGTCCTGTAATCACCCATACGGTGTTAGCCATCAGCAGCAGCAACACTGTATTCGTATTGCTGTTTTCTTGCCTAACACGCTGGCGATTAAACACTCTCACGAGTATGAATATACAATAGGCGGCGAGTACTAATATCCATGCCCCCCACAACTGGAATAGCGCACCATACTTTAGGCCTGTGTAGTACTGAGATGTTGTGTAGAAAGCATTTTCTAGAAAGTAAGGATTAGGCACCAAAGTTAATAATGAAAAGACACCACAAATGACGTAGCACCATTTCAGGAAGGTGGGCACTTTGTATTGAAAAAAAGCAACGTAAAAATGCAAGCTCAGCACTATGGTAAACATTGCCGCAATAACGGTTATACGGTTAGAAATACTAAGATAAATAAGGTTATTGCTTGAGTTAACGAGCACCGCGAAGGCACCAAAAAAAATGCCACTGGTTAACGCTGAGAGCGCGAAAATCAGGTAATACTTCACAAACTCTTCATGGCGGGAAGTCAGGCGGTAATATAAAAGTAAAAAGAAAAAGCTTAAGAGTAAGCAGATACTGGCAGTAATAAACAAAGGGATAGAAGATGCTTGAACCATACTATTTTCCCATACCCCCAACTCCCTTTAGCTATACCTTGAGTCAGCGCCTTAGCAAAAGAAACGCTCTCGGCAACAGACAACACTGGTCCAGTGCTTACGCTTTTAAATTATGTATATGTTAGCGTAAATGTGCCCTGCTCGCTTACTTTTCGAAATAAAACCCTTACCCATGGTGGTAAAATTTGGCGCCCTAAAGCGCCGCTTTCCATGCCTTTTCAGGTAATAAATATAGCCCATTTGGGTGGGTACTACCGTCCCCTACAATGTGCCCAATGCCTGCAGCCATTACAGCTAAAGTTACGTCGAAAGCGTTTAAGCTATCACCATAGCCTGCTGTCAGATTGAACATAGAGCCATCTGCAAGTAAGAATAGCGTTTTGCCATTTAGGGTATAAGCATTCACGTAAGGCATTGGCTCGCTGTGGGCGGCATGCTCTTTAAGATAAGGCACATCAATTTCTTGCGCTACATGACCAACGTTCAATATAAAGGTGCCTTCTTTCATCGCATCCAGATGTTTCGCACTTACCACGCCGTAACCACCTGTGGCAGTAGCAATAACATCGGCATTTTCTACTGCGATGCCCAAATCAACCACCGGCCAGCCATCATATTTAGCTTGTAGCGCACGAGCAGGGTCTAGCTCTGCCACTTGCACTTGTGCACCAAAAGCTTTTGCAGATGCCGCAACGCCCTGCCCTACTAAACCATAACCTATGACTACTACTACTTTTTCATGCAGGGTTAGATGAGTGGTTTGGAAAAACGTTTGCCATGCACTCAAACCCACCATATGGCGATTGTGTAAGCCCTCTTTAACCGGTAAATCGTCCCAGTTAAAAATAGGATACTCGGGCTGCATACCGTTTAATCGCGTAATACCTGAACCTGTCGCCTCTAAGCCCGCAACAATGCTTGGAACCGCTTCATTCGTTTGCACTTTTTCATGCAGACGCGTGGTTAAATCGGCCCCCATTTCACACAAGTGGGTTGGCTGCCAAGCTAATGCGTTATCAAAAGAATCTGACCAATCGGCGTTGCTCATATCTCGCCATGCGTGAGCCGTAGCCCCTTTATCTACCAAATACTTCACTACGTCATCTTGAACTGTAGTGGGATTACAGGTTGTCAGAAACACCTCACATCCACGAGATAATAGCCCTTCAACCAAAGGGGCCATCTTTAAATCAAGGTGCATATTACAGGCTAGCCTAATGCCGTCTAAGCTGGGAAGAGAGGAAATAGCTTCACGAGTGCGCGGCATGTGTAAACTGGCCCAGGAAAGCTCAGCTTGAAAATCTTGATACATAGAGAAGTCTTAATGTCGAAAAGGAGAAAACGCTATAGTACGCCACAATATCTTTGCTCTACAACTATCAATGTTGAACTAACCTATGGAAACAAGACCTTGAATTACATGAAATTAGTTTTCACAATCATCCATTTTTATGTCTAATGCTGTAACTAGCTTAGTTTGGGTGAAAGGTTCAAGTTAGCGCTTGCCGATCAGGCGCTCTTTCAAAAGCGCGCTAAATCGAACGCCCTGATCACAACTTCCAATAGTTTAGTTTCTTTCTAATTTTAAAGTTTCTTAGTAGGTTTCTAGGCTTTTTATCAACCCAATGACTACCCACCATTTCTTCCACCGCTTTCACCACGCGTTGTGACGATTTTCCATCTAGGTAGGGTGTTATTGATGGCCCGTATTTTTTTATGCTATCGATAAGTTCAGACGATGGTGACAACGCGTGTTTTATTGCGCCCTCAAGCGCGTTGCTATCTGTGATGTTAATAAAGCAATCGAGTGGGTCGCGGTTATTTACCGTAACGACAGGCTTATTTAATAATAAGAACTCTTGGAAAATAGAAGAGTTATCACAAATCATCACATCCGCTCTGTGCAACGCTTCGATGACTTGATTGTTTTCAAAAAACATTAGGTTTTCACTTTCTAACGCTTTGTATTTTTCAACCGTTGACGCTGCCATTTTGGGGTGCAATGTGACTAACCACTGCCAACTCCCGTTTTGACTTAATCGCTTTACCTCTTCATAGACGAGTTCAGCGCAAGACAAGGACGCAGAGAAAGTGGAACCAAATAGCACCTGCGGTTTATCGAAATGCTCTGACGATTGATATTGGAATAATGAGTCTAGCTTTACCCACCCAGTTTCAACTACATTGTAATGGCCTTTATTACTGCGTGTTAACGTACCCGTGCGTTCTGGCCCTTCTGTACAGTACAAGTCGAACAACCCTCGTTCAGGGTAAACATTGCCTCGTTTGCTTTCATTAAGACCATGAAAGACCTGCACCTTAATGCCGGGGATGAAATTGGGCACTCTATCACCGGGGACAAACACCGCATCAGGTTTAAAGCTTATAGCTTGTTCAATAGAAGATAATGCCTGCTCATTTTCATGTAAAAAGTGTTTAGACGCATCATTTCCCACCACCAACCACTTAACCTGATGACCGTGCTTTTTCGCTTCATTTTGTATGGGTCGAAGAATATCGAAGGAGTAATTTTGCTCTACATACAATAGAAAATTTAAAGGTTTCCCTACGGTACTTGATGGCGATGCATGCATATCTTTACCCTTTATTTTCAAACTAAAACCCACACTAAAACTCAAACCAAAAAAAGAATAGTAATGAGACTGTCACTTTTTAGCAAATGGCTTTTAGAAACGCCCACCCTGCGATCAATATTCAATCAAACCACGTATTAAACCCTCTAATCATTCGATGTTATTTTACTTGTTGCGTATTAGACAAAACCAATAAGTGCATTAGCCTTTAAGGGGAAAACTAAGTGTCATCTGAATTATATAAATCACGGGTAATCGCGGCGCTAAAAAATGCATTTATTGCTGACGCTTTGGCAATGCCAGTACATTGGTATTATAACCCTGCCGACATTTTAAAAGATTTTCCCGGCGGCATTCAGCAGTTCGAAGACGCACCGTCATTTCACCCCTCCTCTATAATGTCACTGCATTCCACCAGCGAAGGTGGGAGGTCCAAAGTATCTAAGCAGGAAAAGAAAGACATTGTGGGCGATGTTATCTTAAAAGGTAAACGACAATATTGGACTGGTGCTAACCAGCATTATCATCAGGGTATGAAAGCGGGTGAAAATACCCTGAATGCTCATTGTGCAAGAGTGGTACTTAACGCTTCAGTACCGCACTATCAACAAGCTGCTTTTTTAGATGGGTACATCAAGCTGGTGTGTGCAGACAAGCCCGCCCACCCAGATACCTACGCGGAATCGTATCATAGGGGCTTTTTTGCAAATCTAGTGGACGGTAAACCTGCCGACAAATGCGCCGCAGTTACCCACGATACGGCATCTATAGGTGGCCTTGTTACCATTGGGCCTTTAGCCCTAAGTTGCGCGTTAAAAGGTGATGACCTGAATGATATTCAAAACCTATGCAGAAACCATTTGTTTTTAACTCACCCCAGTGACGAGCTTGGTGTAGTGTGTGACTATTATGTCGAGCTGCTGTATCGATTGCTCTATCGCACGAATGAATCTCCTCAAGACATACTTGAAGATATTGCCTTGCGAGGGAGCCACCTGTCTTTGGCAAAGCTGATCGCCAAGAATAAAAGTGATATCGAAATAGTGGGCCGTCAATTCTCTCCCGCCTGCTACATTTCTGATGCATGGCCCAGTGTGCTGTATTTTGCCTACCGCTACATAGCCGATGGAAAAAAAGCACTCACCGCTAACGCCAATGTAGGAGGGGATAACGTGCACCGTGGTTTTGTATTAGGTACACTCATGGGTTTGATTGAAGGCGCACCAATTCGCGACATGTTTGAACAACTTGCTGATGCAAAAGAAATAGAGCATGAAATTCAGCAAGCTTGTAGAAATGAGAATTAAACCATTTAAACTTTTAGATTTAAAGCACGGACACCTTAGCAATGACCATAGAGCGAATAGAAACAAAACAGCGTATGAGCCGTATAGTAAAACATAACGGCACTATTTATTTATGCGGCCAAGTGTGCGCAGATGCAACCCAAGGTATTACTGAACAAACCCAAACTATGTTAGATAAAGTAGATACCTTGCTAGCACAAGCGGGTAGCGATAAAGCGCATATCCTATCAGCCACTATTTACATCAAAAGCATGGAATACTTTGCCGAGATGAACGCCGTTTGGGATAACTGGGTACCAGAAGGACATGCCCCAGCTCGCGCTTGCGTTACCGCTAACATGGCTCGTGAAGCTTTGTTGGTTGAAATAACGGTAGTCGCGGCTGAGAAGTGTGAATAGGCCATAGCGCTTATTCAAGGCTGCGTTGCACCTTTGAATTAATCACCACTCGCCATCAAGACACATTAGTGGCGAACTTCAAAGGTGCGCAACCTTCATGTTTAAATGAAGCAGTCTATGCAGTAACCCCACTTTAGTTACTGGAAAAAAAACTGTTCGCCAATTTCTTCAGTGATTCTGGTCTTATATTTACCGCAGCAAGATTTGTTTTATATTGAGGGGCCAATCTTAAACGTAATGTATGCATTAATTCTTCCGGCGTGTATACGCGCTCTGGCTTCCCTTGTGCAATGACGTCCAAGTCAATTTGATTGCTTAAAGGATCCCAACTTATATTTGTTGGAATAAATTTTCCGGTGACACCGGAAGGTACATTTATTGCGGAGTCTTTGGTTGCAGATTCATTAACTGAGGCGTCCCCCCATTGATTCTCTGGCGCCTCGCCATCATTACCCTCCGCCGATTTATCTACTGAAACTTGCTCTTTAAGGTCTTTCAGCGTCATTAGCCTACTTAATTGTTGACGCCAAAATGGCGCACCTAATCCAGCGAGCAATCCCGTCAACACACAGCCAAAAATCCATTCAATAGACATTCGATTTATACTTGGCGCTATGGGTCCAACTGAAAATGTTTTACTCTCTAAATCGGAGCGTTGATTTAACCTACTTCTTAACTCAATCATTATCGCCCCTGCGTTAGTCGGGTCGTCCTCTGCCTCAAGCCTAGTGTTTAAACTCTCAATTTGACTTTGAAGACGGGTCATATCTTCGGCATCAGTATTTTCAAGCTCATTTATCAATGACAAGCTGCTGATATTTAATGCCAAGGCAACAATGGTGGCAACACAAGCCACTTTAATGCCAGTCCTCAAACGAAATCGACTTGTGGCACTGTGATCGCATTTTGCTATTCTATCGGGCAATACTTGCGCTAATTTATCAGCCATTTTTGGTGCTGATACTTTACTGGCTGACGATAAAATATTATTCAACAATACTGACCTATTTAAATATGGCTTTGTCTTTTCACGCTCATATGCCATTAAGATATTAAGCTTTTCTAGCACATGTGCGCTTTGTGCTGCAGTAAAATCGACATCATGTATTAAAGACAACCGGACTTCTTCAACTACACATTCACACCAATAGTCATAGCCACGGGTTCGAGAACCCATCATAGACATGAGCTTATCGGTAGTCAGTGCTGAAAACTCAGCAACGGTAATGATCACTAAGGTCAACACTATAGCGGTATCAAGATAATCCATAATTCACCTCACAAATCTAAAGATAAAATATCGTTATTAAATTTAGGAATAAACCGGTTGGCATTTTGAATAAAATCGACAGCAGGAAGCATATAGCCCTTACTCCCATTCCCAGCGATATGCATGCCCAATAGTGTTTCTCCATCTTCACTGAGAACAGGCGAACCACTATCTCCAGCCATTGTCTCTCCATCGTAGCTTGCAATAAGGCGATGTACCGCTTGAAGACGGCTAAGTTCGGGCCCATAGGTAACAATTTGTTGGTTACCCCTTTTAGCACATACATTGGATAGAGTGATTTTGGCGCGCGGACTATGCATGATGGCGGTCTTTGGTAATTCATCCATGTAATACAAAATTTTTGTTGGTACTGGACCGGGAATAGCGTTACGTACAAGTTTGAGGTTCTTTGGCTCTACTTTGGCAAACGCCACATCGAAGCTCCATGTATCAGTACCTAGCGGGGCGATACTTCCGCAAATATCGTTATAATGCGCAATAACTTTTCCGTCATGCTCAATGACGGCCTGTTGACAAGGCTGCTTTGCGTTTTTCGCTAATAATCCAAATAGATGAAAACAACTTACAAGATAGTGCTCAACGGATAGGTTTTTTCGGGTACGGCGTATTAATGCAACCGCACTGCCTTGGTCGTATTTTGACTTTTTAGTATCAATGACTTTTATATAACTCATTGCACTTTCCCCTCTTGTAAACCGTCAATTTTGGCTTTTATTTCCTCATAATTACTGAACTTCAAATCGCTGTATTTTAATGTATTCCCCCCTGTAAACCGCTTAAGTGATTTGTTAATCGTCACTTTTGCTTGAGCCACTAAATCATCTACTTTATCTACATAAAGTGTTGGGCAAATTGAATCTAGGTCACGCAGTGTTACGGTCAGTATGCCCTGACTAAAATTCGAGTAGGCTAACGTAAAATCATCACCGCAATCTCCAGCTTCCATTGGCGTGCGTAATGCACATTTTAGCCTTCCTACATCGTCATCGGCTTTGCAAACATCTGGTGTTGAGCTCAAGGCATTTGCTAAGCTTGCATGAGGCGTTAGCTTCTCGTTACTGGTAATGTTTTTACAATGTAGACTTTTTAGTAGAGGGTCGGTGGCGAGCTTCGCGAGCAATGCGCTTTTTACCGCCTCTATATTCCTCGCTTCAGGGGGGAGAGAAAACTGACCGGCAAGCGCTATTTCTCCTGATATAGTGCTTCCTAATAACGCTGGGTTTTCCAAAACAATACCATTCGCATGTGTTCCCATTACCGGGTAGCCAATAACACCGAAGGTTTCATTCCACATATTAGTTTTGCTGTTTTCGCAGTTTTTCAACGCGGCTTGTGTTATCTCTACATCGTTCGCCGCCCCTTTATTATTCGCTGTCTTATTTTTAACCGGCTCTTTAATCGATACATTAATAATGGCGTGCTGAGTACTGCTATCTTTCACTTTAATCGTAAAGACTTCACCCGCTTTTGCCTCGCTAGTAAGCGTAACGATAATGCCTGAGCCTCTTGCCACCGTCGCAACATTTACCGAGGAGTTAGGTGTTCTAGTCAACTGTGCGGTATAAGGCTTCGTTCCACCAGATACTTCAACAGTGGCCGTTTGAATAGTGCCCTGTGTGAATTCTAATGAGGAATGATCGAGTTTTAGCTGAGTAGTAATATTATCAGTAAGGGCGCCACAAGATTTAAAAGTAGTTTCATTTAAGTTGAGGGGCATCGCCAATAAACCATTTAATTCGCTGGCTCTTGCCAACATAATTTGACGCTTCGCTTGTATCTCTCCCATGGCAGCACTGATGTTAGAAATAACTTTTTCGTAAACGCCTATAATCGCATTTTTAACGTTCTCAGCGTTTCCTTTTGAGTCTTTATCAAGATTATTCAATGACTGCTGAATAATATCAGTCATCTGCTTATCGGTAGCAGGGCTGCCCGCACTAGCGAGTGTGGTTTGTAGTATTTGAGCAAAGTCTAGCCCAGGCGTAAAATACTGTGCGTAATCACTCAATAACGCGATATGAGAACTGATATTATCTGTACTCGCCAATGTTGACGTTAAGGCTTCGTCAACGGCGACACGAATGTTATCCACTTGCGCAAATACCCTAGGCCCAATCGTGGAAGACTTTGCAAGCAAGGTGTTGGTGCTTTGAAGTAACTGTGCGGCCCGTTCTCTGTCGCTGTCTACCACCTTTAGCTGTGCTTGGGCTGCCGCTTTTAAACTTTTGGTGGTGTCATCATAAAGAAAGAGTTGGTTCATGTTATTGGTCAAGTCTCCAGCCGCTATGGCGTACTCGTCCATTGCGCTACGAAGCCGTTCGGCATTTTTTTGAATATGCTCATAATTACTAGTAATTCCCGCCATAGGGCTAACAATATCTTTTATGCACACCATTGCTCGCATACCAGCAATATACTGTGAACGCCTGCCAACATTTTCATTTGCCGTACCTAGATGATAGGCGCCTCCTCCGAGCAACCCCGCCGCTTTGAACGTATCAATATTGGCCTCGAATGCTGCTAAACCCAATGTTACTGTGCCAAGAGCAATCAGGCCTTGGCTTAGATCTTGGCTTTGCTTTGCATCTTCTAAAAGCTTTCTGCGGTAGCCGTCGTAAGTGTAATCGACGTAAGCCATTGCCCGCTGAAGCTCTACTTCGCTTGACTCACACATCGTGCACGCTCTTATGAATTCGGGGCGAGGATCTTCAACATAAGGAAAAGTAGTACAGCCAAACAGAGAGCTTGCCAAAATACACACTGAGGATAATCGACTTGCGGTTTTATATCGGTTCAATGACTTGCCAAATTTGGCATAGCAATCGGAATTAATCACGTTCATGTTGCCCTCACAATCCATTTTTATTGGTATATAGGAGCAGTGCATGCACGTTGATAATTCTCTCACCTAAATAATACTTTTATTTTTTAGGGGAGAGACAATACAAATGGCGGGATAATAAAAAGAGGATTAAGCTGAGCTAGGCTTAACTTCTAGCCCAGCGCAACTACAAAGTAAGAATACAGCTAACTAGTTCGCGGTTGCGGTACCTATGCCTCCGCCATGAGTAGTATTGTGATTCTGAACTTCAAATGTCCCTTTATCGTGCGAGTGGGAACCATCACCATCGTGATTATGAGCTCCGTTGTTACTAAATTGCTCTCCTTTGTGAAAAACACGATACGTCATCACGTTTTCACTTTTTGTGCGATAGATATACATATGCATGGAATGGGGAAGGCCTCCCGTTATATTACTGCTTTCTGTTTCATGGCTAGGGTTATCTAATACTGGTATATGAAGAGCCGTAATGTTTCCGTCATTTTCTAAAATTTCATAGCAATTACCATCGTAACTTATGTAGTCGGCCTCAAAATGCTCCAGTAATTTTGGGGAATCAAGTTCTACATTTATGTATGGCTGAGGTTTGTTATTAAGTGCTTCTTTTAAACTACAATCCTCTTCGATTTTTTCAGCTTCGTTCTTTTTATCCAAGATCATAGCACCTAACGCCTTTCCATCTTGACTCTGAAAAGCGAAGTTTTCAGAAGGTGAAACATCGTTAGTACCTAAAAATTTAATTGTATAGCTAGCTGTAACTTTCGATAGCATGCACTCAGCGTCTTTGTCGTCGCACTTTTCACTGTCATGCGAACAGCCAAGTAATGTTAAAAGTAATAATGTCAGTCCTACACTTGATACCATTTTTTTGAATAAAGTCATTAGGGTCCGCTCCTAGTCATTGACTAATTAAATTGTATTAATCCACTATGCAGTGGTGTTTTTGTCATATCGTTGTAGCCCAACACTTCAAAATCGTATACTCCTGATTCGACGTGCTGTAATCCCATGTTGATGAAAATTTCGCTTGTAGAGGTTAAATGTAAAGCGCTTGTCGTGAACATTTGCTCTCCTTTTTGATTAGTTAACGTGAACCCATAACTGGGATAATCAAATTCAGGTATTTCAGTATCAACGTAGATTGCAAACACGAGCTGGCTGTCCGATTGAGTCACCTTAACCGCATCAAATTCTGAAGCTCGAACATTAGCCATTTCTAAGCGATAAACATTTAAATCGGGGTTGGGTGCTAAGCGCTGAGAGGTATTGAACGGCGTAGGCATTAACAAAACGAGAATCATTGCAGCTGCCGCGGCCCAAAGTGGTATAGGCTGCTTCCACATTCGAGATTTTTTTTGCATAGGCGTTATTTTCTCAACACTGTTTGCTTGCATTCCTTTGTACAAGCGCTCTGTAAGCTCTAGTTGATCTAAACACGCTTGGTTAGACAAAAAGTAAGCTTCAAACTCCGCTTCTTCACTCGGTGTCATTCTACCTAGCACATACCGTTCTATTCTTTCATCTTGCTTCACTACGCAAACTCCTAACCATAAGTACTCTGGTTCTATTGTTTGTGAAATGCCTATGCTCTTGTGTACTAACTTCTTGTGCACTAACTAGGCTAAACCTCTCAGTGAAATTCATATCAGTTATCTTCCATTACCGCTAACCACAGCGTTTTAAAACGCTGTTTACAGCGATAAAGCACATTGTCGAAATTTTTAGCGTTTACATTTAGCTCATTACAAATCATCTGCTTATCTTGTTCATGTATATAGTAACGATGGAGTAATTCTCTATCTCTCGAGGTATTCAGTTCTTTGATAACCGTTTGAACAAGCAAACCTAAATTATGTCGTTCTAGCGCATCCTCGGGCGATTGTGTCAACGGAGCGGAATACTCAGACTCCAACGCTTCCCCCATACCCGTTTGTTGGCGCTTAACGTCACTTTTTCTAAAATGCATCAGTAGCTGATTTTTGGCCGTCTGAAGAATAAACGCTGACAACTTTGCTGGTTCACGTAGCTCATTATTTCGAATACGTTCAATAACGATACGCCACGTTTCTTGACTAATATCTGCGGTCAAATCAAGGTCGTGACACTTTCGCCGAAGCACAAAACGTAACCCCCTTTTATATCGCTCTATCATTTGTAATTCTGCGGCAGCATCACCCGCTAAAATCCCTTTCACTAAAGCGGTTGCAATAGCGCTCTCAGATTCAGTCATGCCGCGTTACCATGTAAAACAAATCCCGCCCAGTAATAGGGCGATCGCCACGGGTGAGTTCCGTTTTTTCTTTTGTGATTTTTCACCGCCACTTTCGCTTTTTCTAATGCTTCAGAGATGGGTAATTCGTGTTGTAGTAAATAACGATAAAACTCCTTCATCAGCATCGCGGTTGCATCGTCTTGTACTTGCCACAAACTGCCTATAACGCTATGAGCTCCAGCTTCGATGAAAGCACGGGTTAAGCCAAGCATGCCTTCGCCCTCTATTAAGTGTCCTTGGGTAGTTTCGCAACCGCTTAACACAACAAGTTGAGCCTTGAGCCTAAGCCGCCTAATTTCTGAGGCAAACAGCAAATTGTCGGCACTTGAAGCATTTGATAAAACGAGTCCGCCCAATTCAGGCACGTGATTATTTGCTAGCCCATGTGTCGCCATATGCACAATATTAAAGGTAGATAAATCTAATTCTACTAACGCTTGTTTACTGGCGTTACCTTTGTTTAGAAGGGTTATCGGTTGAGCAGAGAACGCGTTTATGTAACTTGCCTCTTTTGCTGTATAAGGCAATGAAGAAGACTGAAAACCATAGGTTAGCGGGCTGTTTTGGCCTTTTGGCATGGTCTTCATTAAAGGGTTTGCCACAACAAGAATACTGCCTTCATCCACAGCCGTAGCGAAATTGTCTTTTCTCGAATCTACTATGTTTTGCAAAGAATGTTGATAGCTTACTGACCACCCATTCTGCGCGGGGGAAGATGCTGACAGTAACGAAAATGGTAAACGGGTTAACGCGCCATCCGGTATTACAATTAAGTTCGTTTTGCCTTTGAATAGATACTCTGCATTACTAGGAAAAAGTGTATTGCGTAGCTCTGCCACCTCTTTACGCATTTTACGCAAAGGCAGTTTTTGCGATATCACATTCAGTACAGCGCCCACACGTTCACTAAAAAAACGCTCATGTTCACTCTTAAAGCTTACAATCTGCTGCTGATCAATAAACCACAACCTAGACTCCACTTCTGCGGTATCAATAAATAACACCACGTCATGCTCTGTTAAAGACTGCTGAAGTTGGGCCAATGATTTGGCCGAAAATTTAGCGGTAGACTGCGGAGCAACATAATTGTCACTCTCAAGCTGATATAAGGCTTCTGACAATACCCGTATCTCTCTAATGGTCTGTTTTCTCTGCTGTGTTTCAATTTGTGTACTAAGCTCAATCAATTTCACCTGCTGCTTTTGATTGAGCTTTTTTTGTTCACGTTGAATGTCATTATTAGTATTGTTGTCGCGGTAAAGCCCATACCCTATGGTGCGTGATCGCGCAGCCTCAGCAAGTAATAAGCTCTGCTCTGCAGAAAGTGAGTTATCAACACGAACCAGCAAACTGACCACCTTCTGATAGGTGGAGAAATACCCCCTGCGTAAATCGGTTCGCTTTATTTCTGAAAAAATAGCATTGATTTGCTCGCTAATATCACGGCCTATTTGTAGTGCAAGCACTGGGTCGAGGTGGGCTACTTCATTGGCATAGGCATATGTACTGTCTAATTGAGTCAACGTAGAACGCGTTTGAATAAGTTTGCTCGTTCCTTTGTTAAAATAGGTCTCAGCAGTTTTAACGTTACCCATGGATGCATGCAGCGTGGCCATTTGTATTTGTGCTAAGCCGATTGACCGAATATCTTGCGTTTGCATTAGAACATTTAACGCATTTTGCTGATATTTCATTGCCTCATCTTTGCTACCAAGTAACGTAAGGGCATGCGCTAGATTTGAAGCAGCAATAGCATGCTCGTAATCCGTGGCAATTCCGTCAGTGTTAAACAAGTAACTCTCTATCCGCTCTTTCGCCTGTTGATGCTCTCCAAGTTGCATGTTGAGTAAACCAACAAAAAAGTCTATTTCACTCGCCCCCTTTGAGGCATTCAATTTAAAAAATCTGCGCTTTGCTATATCAAACGTATCCTTCGAATAAATATACTGCCCCGTTGCTTGCAGAAGCTTCGCTTTTTCTACATTAGCCCATGCATCTAAATATGCATGCTTAAACCTACCGCTTAGCGTTAGCGCCTGTGTAACATGATGATTGGCTTGCTCGATATTGCCTAGTTGTCGATACACGCCCGAGAGTTTGATATGCAAGTTCGTGATTGCGTAGTTATCTGAAACTTGAGTTGCTAATTTCTTGGCGAGAACGTATTGCTGCATGGCGTTGTTAAAATCGCCCGTGTGATAAAAAAGCCACCCTAAAGAGGTCATGCTTTTAATAGCATTTGACACATCACCTTGTTCCAAGAAAATTTTGCTGGTTTCTTCAAACGCCGCTACAGCATTCAAATAGCTTCCTTTTTCAATTTCTATTGACGCTTCTAACTCTTTCGCCTCTGCATACAACAAGGGATAGTGCCCAGAATTTAGATGACCGAACACAATGCTTAAATACGCCACCGCGGTATCAAATTCACCTTTTTCATAAATATAGTAACTCGCTAAATCCATGTTAATTTTAATAAGGTAGGATTGGGGAATAGATGTCTGATGTAAAATACGTTTCAGTAAATCAGCTTGATTGTCGTATTCTCCAAGGTAGTGGCTCACTATGGATTGCATATAGGCACTGAAAATAATGAGAGAGTGATCTTCTAACGATGTTGCAATATTCTCTGCTTTTTCATAGTGCGAACGCACATCATGCAAGGCTTCTTTATACTCCATCTCTGCAAGCTGATTTTCTGCCACAGACCACGTTAACGAAGCGAGTTGAATGGCATTGTAGAAATTCCTGTGAGCATCCAATCCGGTACCAATTGCACTAAAAAGGATATCGCTGCGACCTTGCGTTGGCGATGATGCCGAAGTATCTATTTCAACGTAACAAGTGACACAGTCGTTCGCATCGAAGAGTAGGTATTCAGGTTGTCTATAGGCGGCTGGAATATCAAGGGTGAGTAAGGGCTTGCTAGTTTTATTTTCAGTGCCATAAAGTGCTAAGCGAACATTTGCTACTGATTGCGTCGCTTTAATAAGCACTGTCACCCCCGTTGTAGGGATAACTCTAAACGTTGCTTTTTCATTAAGGCTTAATTGAAAATCCGCCGTGGTAGCGTCCGATACTGTCACGGTGGGAATCAATGTATTTTCTTCCGCCCATCCAGAGAAAGAAAACACAAAAAGCATAGAAATAAAGAAAGGGAAACCACATAGCAAAGCTACTGATCTTTTGAGAAAAGAGACGCTTAGAGTTTCCATACATGCATTTACGCCACCAAAGTATTGTTCAAAAAATACACTAATTTATTTAAACACTCAAGTCGCCTTATATCAGCAGGCTTTAACACTCAGCGTTGGCTTTTCCTTTTTCTAACAAAACTGGCAGAACGTAAAATGCGTCTACCCTGTCTTTAAAAAGGCTCATCTATAGCTTTGCTAGGTTCAGTGAACCACACTGCGCCAGTGTCAGA
This sequence comes from Alteromonas sp. CI.11.F.A3, assembly GCF_032925565.1. Classification (NCBI taxonomy): domain Bacteria; kingdom Pseudomonadati; phylum Pseudomonadota; class Gammaproteobacteria; order Alteromonadales; family Alteromonadaceae; genus Alteromonas; species Alteromonas sp. CI.11.F.A3. The sequence goes on along the minus strand of NZ_CP136708.1, from coordinate 1,044,823 downwards.
TACATAGAAGTGATCTTCTAAACGAATACCGAACTCATTAGGAACCACTATCATGGGCTCATTGCTAAAGCACATACCTAGTGCCAGAGGGTGTGGATTATTCTTCACCAAGTATGGCCACTCGTGAATGTCCATACCAATACCATGCCCTGTTCTATGGGGCAAACCAGGGAGATTATAATCTGGACCTAAGCCATCGGGCGCTAAACTGTCTCGCGCGGCCTTATCAACATCTCCACAGGGTACGCCTAGCTTTACTGCATTAAATGCAGCGTACTGCGCGCGTCTTTCACTTTCCCACATCGCCTTTTGCTTCTCCGTTGGCTTACCAAAACAGTAGGTTCTCGTGATATCAGATAAATAACCATGCACCTTACAGCCGGTATCAATAAGCACCAAGTCGTTATCTTTCAACACTTGCGGGTCTTTCACTCCATGTGGAAATGACGTTGCTTTACCAAAAAGTACAATGCAAAAATAATTGCCATTAGCGCCCACTTTTTTGTGGGCATCATTGATAAAGGCTTCCACTTCTGTGGTAGTAATTCCTTTATAGAGCATGCTGGCTGTAGCTTTATGCACTGCAAGGGTCATATCCATAGCACGCTGTATAAGTGCAAGCTCATTTACCGATTTGTGCATTCGGCAGTGGGCAGTAATCTCTGCGCCATTAATAATGCTGACGCCTTCAGGGAGGGCTTTATTAAACCCGTCAACAACGAAGAATTGGGTCGATTCATCTACCGCGAATTTCTTGCCACCAGCAGTATCAATTTCACCCAGTAAATGAGCAACCAGTGCATAAGGGCTTTCGTGCTCTTGCCATCCAATAATGTCGCCGTTTATCACTTTACGCTCTTCAAGGGAGTCAATTTCAAAATAAGGTGCTACGTAGATAATATCGCCAAAGGCAGGAAGAATAGCGCCCACTAAACGCTCGCTGGCATACCACTGCATACCCGTAAAATAAGTTAAGTTAGTGCCGGCATTAAGGTACAGCGCAGCAATACTATTTTGCTGCATATAGTGCTGAGCTTTATCTATTCGAGATAAGTATTCATTTTTTGAATAGGCGCTAGATCGCTAGTCATATTTGAAAGACTGCCCAGTGCTTCTTCCTTTGTTTTCCCGCCAATAAGTGTCGTCATAACCTGCCCTTATAATTTTATTCGTCGATGAAGCAGGTGCACTGTACAACACTGAAATAAAAAGTCGAGAATGCCAGTCAAAGGGTCATTCCACCCCTACCTGCTTGGGTAAGGTAAGCGTAAATGTAGTGTCTAATTCGCTCGATTCATCCACAGGGGAAAGTGCTAACGTTCCATGTATTTTCTTCGCTAAATTAGAACAGACAGACAACCCCATGCCTGTTCCCTTACCAACGTCTTTTGTAGTGAAGAAAGGGTCAAAAACATGCTTACGACTTTTTTCTGCTATACCGCCCGCGTTGTCTGAAACATTCATTAGCACAAACTCCGCTTTTTCTTCAACACTGACTTTGATGATTTTCTGCTGAGTTTGCTTCTCTGAGGTGGCGTGGGCTTGAATCGCATTTTTAACCAAATTGGCGATTATCTGTTGGATGAATCCTTTATGTGACGTTATCTGAATATCACTATCAATAGCTAGTTGAACTTCAACGTCATCACTCAATTCGTATTTGAGCATTCGAACGGTTTCTTTGGTTACTTCACTGAGGTTTATTGGCTGATTCTCTAGTGACTCTTTACGAGAATAGCTCCCTAAATCATTAATGATATCCCTTACTCTCAGTAAACCTTCTTTTGAATCGTGCACTAGCGCTTTTATATCTTCGGTCACAAAATCAATATCACGAGTTTGTTTGAAGCTTTGTATTGATTGGGTGAGTTTCTGATTTACTGGCTGCTCAATCTCGTTAATAGATTGAATAAGCTGTTCATGCAAATCCACCATGCTGATTAGCATTTCTACGTAATGATCAAGGGGGTCGAAGTTGCTGATAACAAACGCCAACGGATTATTTATTTCATGGGCAATTCCAGCTGCCATAATGACCAACAGAAGCCATTTTTTCTGCATGAATCAGATGATGATCGACACTCAGATATCATTATCACCAGTTACGAATATATCGATAAGCCCACCTTCACCGAGTGGAATATGGGTTACGCTGGCAGTACACCAATTTTTACTGAGTTACTTGCTCGATTATCACAAACCGAGTTTGAACCCACTAAACTTCCCCCAAAGCAAATTTATGCCTTACTTAGGCACCTTTCAGCACATCAGCAAAAGGTGTAGTGTTAACCACATTTCGCAATTTTTAGCGGCTGTTTAATAACCGAGGTTTAGGCTTTAACTTAACGCTTTGCCTAGTCAGTTGTTTTTAAATTTGGGTACAGATTGAAAAACTCACACCAATGAGAAATCGACGGTACCTTGTCGTTCTTATCTGCGCTAGTTGGCAGTGCACCTTTAAAATGGCTTGCGCCGGTATATTTCACCACCTGCATATCAGCAGCTAGTGCGCCTTGAATACCCGCTTCTGAGTCTTCGATAACTAAACAATTTTTAGGCTTAATTCCCATCTTTGATGCGGCAAGTAAAAAGATATCAGGGGCTGGTTTCCCATTTTCAACTTCTGTACTTGTGGTAATGCGCCCTTCAAAAAAAGAAAGAAGACCTGTTTTTTCTAGCGCAAACGCAACCCGCTTTGGGCTACTGCTGGTTGCAATGCAGTTTCTAACATTCAAGCCGGAAAGCACACTGTTGAGCTCGGGCGTAGTTTGTAACTCTTCAGCAAACACCTTTAATAGCGCGGTTAGGTAGTTATCTCTAAACTCAGCAGGAAGCGAAATGTTGAAGTCGGTTAAAATCTGCTTATGTGCAGATTCATAACTTTTACCTAGGAAGTGCTCGTCAAAGTAAGCGCTTGAAACCACAACTTTTAAATCAGCCAGCATGGCGATGATGACCCGTTTACACAGCACTTCACTGTCAACTAATACGCCATCACAGTCGAAAATAACAAGCTGAATATCAATCCCTTGTTGGCAAGATTTACTGCTGCCCATGTAAAGTTCCTTGTATCTTATATCTTAGACGCAAGCGAGCTACTGCTGTTTACAATAGCCCGCTGTCATCCACAATCATTTATGCTAAGTGCGCTTCGCCCCAAGAAAGTGAAGCAATCGTCACGCCTGCTTTATTAAAATGCATAATTTTGCTTTGCGCTGCCGTCAAGTTAATCACATCGCCATAACTCACAGGACAGTCACCATCCGCTTTAACCGTAAGTGTACCAGCACCTTCTACATGAACATGTAAAAAGGTTTCAGAACCTAGGTGCTCTACCACACCCACTTTACCTGTCCACAGCCCTTGTTCTTGCGTAATTTTAAGATGTTCTGGCCGCACCCCAATAGTATGAGTGTCGTCACCTGCTTTAGGCATCACATCAATGAAATTCATTTTTGGCGAGCCAATAAAACCAGCTACAAAGCGGTTAACTGGTTTTTGGTAGAGCTCAAGCGGCGTGCCGACTTGCTCGATAATACCGCCATTAAATACCGCAATACGATCGGCCATGGTCATGGCTTCTACCTGATCGTGGGTTACGTAAATCATGGTGGTGTCTAAACTTTTATGAAGTTCTGATATTTCAAGGCGCATATTAACCCGTAGCGAGGCATCAAGGTTAGATAAGGGCTCATCGAACAAGAAAGCCGAAGGCTGGCGAACAATGGCACGCCCAATCGCCACACGCTGACGCTGCCCGCCAGATAACTGTCCAGGCTTGCGGTCAAGATAATCAGTAAGGTTCAGCATTTTAGCCGCTTTTTCAATTTTTTCATCAATCACTGCAGGGGCTACTTTTGCGCGCTTAAGCGGAAACGCAATATTGCTGCGCACAGACATATGCGGGTACAACGCGTAAGACTGAAATACCATCGCCAAGCCACGTTTCGCTGGCGGCATATTCGTGGCATCTTCACCGTCAATATCAATGTTACCACTTGTGGTGTCTTCAAGCCCCGCAATCATGCGAAGCAAGGTGGATTTTCCGCAGCCCGATGGCCCAACGAATACAATGAATTCACCGTCGCGGATATGCAAATCTAGCGGCTTAATAACATTTACATCGCCAAAGCTTTTTGTCACTTGTTTTAAAGTAATGCTTCCCATTGGAATACTCCTACTTAACCGCGCCGAAACTTAATCCGCGCACTAATTGTTTTTGACTGAACCAACCAAGAATAAGGATTGGCACCACAGCCATCACAGAGGCGGCTGATAATTTCGCGTAAAATAAGCCTTCTGGGCTTGAATAACTGGCAATAAACGCAGTTAACGGCGCTGCATTCGCGGCAGTAAGAATGAGTGTCCAAAAGGCTTCATTCCACGCCAAAATAACGTTTAATAGCAGGGTTGATGCTATGCCGGGCAAGGCGATTGGCAGTAACACATGAAAAATTTCTTCTTTTATTCCAGCACCATCCATACGTGCAGCTTCAAGAATTTCATGAGGAATTTCTCTGAAATAGGTATAAAGCATCCACACCATGATAGGTAAGTTAATGAGTGTCATTACAATCACCAAACCTAAGCGGGTATCTAGCAATCCGAAGTCTCGAAACAATAGATAAATAGGAATAAGCACCCCAACTGGTGGCAGCATTTTGGTTGATAGCATCCACATTAATAAGTTTTTCGTACGTTTGGTTTGCACAAATGCCATCGACCATGCGGCCGGAATAGCAATAAGCAGTCCAAGTAAACTTGCCCCTAATGAAATGATCACAGAGTTCATAAAGTGATCGAAATAAGGTGAACGTGCTAACACATCTTTGTAGTTCTCTAGCGTCCACTCAAACATGAATAAACTTGGTGTTGCCGAGATAGCTTCAGATTCCGTTTTAAAGCTGGTGATCATGGTCCAAAGAATAGGGAAGAAAATCATTCCACTTATGGTCCATGCCAATATGGTGTATATGGCTTTTGATTTATTGCTGTTGTTCATTGCCATCACTTAACCCTCCAAATTTTTGCCGATAAGGCGCATTAAGAAGATGGCAACAATGTTGGCAATTATAACAGCCACTATTCCACCTGCTGAACCGCCGCCCACATCAAACTGAAGTAGCGATTGGGTATAAATGAGATACGTAATATTGGTGGACGAATAGCCAGGCCCGCCGCTGGTTGTGACCAAAATTTCTGCAAAAATAGACAGTAAGAAAATGGTCTCAATTAAAATCACTGCGGTAACCGCCCGTGATAAATGAGGTAATACAATATAAATAAACTTACTGAACGGACCTGCACCATCTAAGTCTGCGGCTTCTAGTTGCTCTCTATCTAGCGATTGAATTGCGGTAAGCAGAATTAGCGCTGCAAAAGGTAGCCACTGCCACGACACAATAATGATGATGGACAGCAACGGAATTTCTGCAAAGAAATCGATTGGTGTTGCACCAAAGAACTTGGCAAGGTGAGCAAACAGCCCATTTACTGGGTTCATGAACATATTTTTCCATACCAGCGCTGAAACCGTTGGCATGACGAAAAACGGTGCTAATACCATTATGCGGACATAGTTTCTGCCCCATATGGCTTGGTCGAGCAATATGGCTAAACCTATACCGCCGCAGATTGTGATAAACAGCACACCTCCTACTAGCAATAAGGTATTAAAGAATGACTCTATGAAGGCAGGGTCAGTAAGAAAAAACTCGTAGTTTAAAAAGCCTATGTATTCATTATCGCCAGGCATGAGCAGGTTATAATCTAAAAATGAGAAATATAACGTCATGCAAAGTGGAACAATCATCCAAGCTAACAGCAAGGTGACCGAAGGAAACAGCATCATTTTGGCTAAGGTACGAGATTGGGTTGTCGCCATTACTAAGCCCCTTACAAGTAAATGAAGGGTAAGTGCACCTTGCACCTACCCGTAGTTAATATTTATTATTTTGGGTAACGCGCTTTGCGCATGGCTCTCTCAACTAATCGCTGTGAGCTCTGTAGTGCTTGGTCTACCGTCATGCGGCCGGTTAATGCTGCACTAAACTGTTGTCCTACCGCCGTTCCTATTCCTTGAAACTCGGGTATAGCCACAAACTGGACACCCACATAAGGCACAGGCTCTACCGTTGGGTTTTTAGGATCTGCTGAGTTAATTGAATCAAGGGTAATTTGTGCAAAAGGCGCCGCACTCATGTACTCAGGATTTTCATAAAGTGAAGCGCGGGTACCTGGAGGTACATTTGCCCATCCTTTCTTTTCAGCTACTAATGCAGAGTATTCTTTTGAGGTAGCCCAGCTAATGAACTTCATCGCCGCATCACTCTTTTTGCTGCTAGAAGGAATAGCCAATGTCCATGCCCATAACCAGTTACCACGCTTACCTAAGCCGTTATCCGGCGCTAGTGCAAAACCTACTTTGTCGGCAACTTCAGAGTCTTTCTCGTTAGTCACAAAACCGCCTGCAACCGTTGCATCAATCCAAATACCGCACTTACCGGTTTGAAACAGCGCTAGGTTTTCATTAAATCCGTTCGCTGATGAACCTGGAGGGCCATACTTGTCCATTACATCAACATAGTATTCTAGGGTGTCTTTCCATGCTTTTGAGTCGAACTGAGGTTTCCAATTTTCATCAAACCAACGTGCGCCAAACGAGTTAGACATAGACGTTAACAACGCAATGTTTTCACCCCACCCCGCTTTACCACGAAGGCAAATGCCGTAAACACCTGCATCTTTGTCTGTCATTGCAGCAGCAGCTTCGCGAATAAACTTCCACGTAGGCGCTTTAGGCATTTCAAGGCCAGCTTTCGCCATTAAGTCAGTGCGATACATTACCATCGAGCTTTCACCATAAAACGGGGCAGCGTACAGCTTGTCATCTACTGACAGACCGCTTCGAATCGCAGGTAATAAATCTTCAACATCGTAATCAGCGCCAAGGCCATCAAGCTCTTCTAGCCATCCTTGGTTACCCCAAATTGGCACTTCATAAGTACCAATTGTCATCACGTCGTACTGACCACCACCGGTGGCTACATCAGTCGTTACACGTTGACGTAGAATGTTTTCTTCTAGTGTTACCCACTTAAGGTCGATACCTGGGTTCTTCTTTTCAAAGTCGCTACTAAGTTCTTTCATGGCAATCATGTCGCCATTATTTACCGTTGCAATAGTAATAGTTTCTGCATTCACTGCTGCACTCATCGTCATTGCACCAGCAAGCATTAAAGATAGTTTTTTCAACATCGGGTTCTTCCCCTTTAGGTTTTGAAGGGTATGACTTTCCCCTCCCCTATATTCAGCTGGGGACGAAAGTCATACTGCTTTCACTACTTAATGTTTTGGTTGGTTTAAAAGAGCGAGTCGCTAAGGACCTGCCACTCGCTCTGTGGTTCGTAAACTGATTAGAACTTAACTGAAATCTCAGAGGTGATGCCGTCAAACCCTGTGCCTATTTGGCCACCTGAGTTAACGCCTTCGTCTTGATTGACATATTCTACTTTCCACAATGTTCTATTGTTTATCCAGTAACCTGCAGATACTTGTAAACGTGTGACTTCATTGTCGGTTTGTTCAATTAGGTCAGAGGTATTTTCAGATTCTGCGTAACGTGCTGCCACGTAAAGCTTTTCTGGAAGAATATATTGTTGAGCTTCTAGCGCCCAGTACTCCACCGACGAGTCACCTTCAATTACTTGGTTTGAATCAAAGGTAGTGCCAGTAGGGTCTGCCACGCCATCAGTGCCGAAATAGGTGATACCAGCAACCGCGTTACCGTTGGCATCTGCGAAAGTGTAGTCGTCAGAAGACTTACCTAACATGACAACAACACTCGTTTGATCAGAAGGCTGGTAAGCTAAGTTCAATTGCATGATTGATTGGTTCAAGCCTGGCAGTGCGCCAACATGGGTATCACGCTCACTAGATGCAGAAGCAGAAAAGTTATAGTTTTCACCATCGCCGAAACGATAGTTGGTGGTCGTAACGCCATCAAGGCTTGCTACACCATCGGCAAATACAAGCTGGTCGCCTTGATTAGCTTTGAAAACGTTCAAACCGGCTTTGAAACCACCTTTAAATTCTAATGTGCCTTGTAGGCGGTAGTTATACCCACGATCATCTTGAAACGCCTCACCAAAGCTTGATGTGGTCATGTGGCCCGCCACGTTGTATGAACGAAGAATGCCGCTATCGAAGGTTTCGGTGTAGCTTAATTGAATGCCGTTTTCAGCTGTAGCGTAGTCGTTGATACCATTACCAATTAACGCATTACCTTGGTTGTCAGCGCCATCTTGGAATCCTTTGAATTGGAAAGGAGATGCGCCAATGTTACCTACTCGCAAGATAAGGCTTGAATTCTCTTTTTCATAACCAGTAAGGCCAAACATATCAAACTCTATGCCGGCGAAGTCTTGGTGGAACGAGAAGTCTCTGTCGCCATTATTACCAAAGTCGTTCGGCTCTTCAGCAATATCAATATCGGCTGTGATGTTGTCAGTAATTTTAAACTTGAACATCAAGTTTACGCGCAAACGCCCAAAACCATCTGATTGGGTTTCGTCTTCAGGGCGAAATGCACCCTCTGAGGCTTGTATAGCTTGGTAGTTCTGCATCGCTAGAAAATTAACTTGAACCCGGCCATCTAAAAACTCATTAGGTTCATTTGGCGGAACATACATAGGCTTTTCTTCACTTAACTCTTGCGCTGTCACTACGGACGGCGCCATTGCAAGCATAACTGCAGAAGCTAATGCACTCACTACGGCAATTTTAGAATTAGGTCGAGAAGTTGCTATTTGATGCTGGTTATTTTCTAACATGGTGAACCCTCAAGTTTCTATGTTTGGTTTTATAAAGTTATTGGAATTTTAGGCAAACCTTTGTCCACCCATATTCTCTGTTCGCTTTGAGCAAAAAACCTTCGATAAAAACCAAATCGGTCAGATGCTCAACTTGAGAGCATATGACCATTTTTATTTTTTAACGTCAACAACTTTTTTAACAATTAATTTTCATTTACTCTTTAATTTATTACAAAACCTTTATTTTCATAAACTTAACCATTAGTTAAGTTTTGCTAAATTGATGTGGCATGTAAATACCACTGGTTAAACTATGAGAAAAACTAGGTTCGCCAAAACTTAATATTAACAATTCCACTCAAAATACTGAGAGCAAAAGTTAACACCTGTAGCAATAAACCAATTAATCGACATGTTTTAGTGGCAGCCATATAGCAAATACTGTGAGGATAATTTTGAAGGGTTAGCAATAAGCGCTGTGATAGTTAGTAAAGATAGTTAGTAGAGATAGCCCTAGAGATAAGAGAGCTGGGCATAAGCTTGGATTTTAAAATAAGCTGGTGTCATTTAATGCTGCAAATTTATGCTTTTAGGAGAGTAAGCGTTGTGGTGAAGCCATCTTAAAAACAAAAAAAGCCGGGCGATTTCTCGACCCGGCCGACAAAACGGGAATGCATTTAATCTACTTCAATCTCGCCTTCTTCAATTGCTACTATTCTGCGTGCTTCTACATAGGTTTTAATGGCCCATAATGTCTCTTGATCTAAAATAGGCTCTGATTGACCTTCAGGTATCCCCCCTAAAGCAGGCATGCCTTTTGATGAACCAAAACGAAGGCGCTCCACGTACCATTCATCGTCTTCCATACTTTCTGGGTCGAGCAAACGCAAATCGGGGTTTATGCCACCTGACTGCGCATGCAGACCATGACAAACAGCGCAGTTATTGGAATAGGCTGACTCACCAAATTCGTACACTTTTTTGTGTGTCTCTGCATCTAAATTACGATATGGATTTTCAAACACCCAGCCGTCTTCAGACTCATCACCGTTGGTAATTTTTTGCATTTCAGAGCTGTCGGCGCCTTGTGGCGTCACGTTGCCATGTGCTGCTAACTTGTGCGCCGTTAAGGCTAGAAAAAGCGTTGTAATTAAAAGAGATACTTTTACTTTCATCATTCGTACATCCTCAAAAAGCTGATGAAAAAATTATACTTAATGTGATAATTTGGGTAACTCTACTTTGGTTTTGAAAGGCTCCTCCTTTGGGAGGATAAAGGCTATTTCGGATATAAAAAAAGCCGATACCTTTGACAGTACCGGCCTCAATTGTATTTATGAACTATTAGTTTTTGGCGACCTGCTCATAACGTTTAGGTAATTTGAATGTCCATACCGTTCCACCTTGGTTCAGGTGTTTAACCCGCTTAGCGACTTCACCGCCCCATAAAGGTACTGCGCCGCCCCAGCCGGATAAGACAGACACATATTGCTCGCCTTCCATCTCCCACGTTACAGGTGAGCCTACAATGCCTGAACCTGTTTGGAACTTATAAACCATCTCGCCAGTTTTATCGTCAAAGGCCATTAAGTAGCCTTCTGGGTTACCGGTCCAGACTAACCCGCCGCCCGTGGTCATTACCCCACCCCATAGTGGCGCGAAGTTGTTATAACGCCACACTTCTTTCCCAGTTTTCGGGTCAATGGCGCGAAGCACACCAATATAATCTTCATTAACCGATTTGATGGTAAAGCCAGCGCCTAGGTAAGCCGCCCCTTTCTTATATGAAGTAGTCTCGTTCCAGATATCCATTTCCCATTCATTGGAAGGTACGTAAAACAAACCTGTATCAGGTGAATACGCCATCGGCATCCAATTCTTACCACCTAAGAAAGCAGGGCGAGCAACAACCTGTGCGCCTTTCTTTCCGTCGTCAGATAATGAAGGGTTACCTGGGCGAACATCGTCAATGTAAAGAGGACGTCCATTTTCATCTAAACCTTTAGCCCATGTTAATTTATCTACAAACGGGAAGCCTCGGATGAAATCTCCATCCTCACGGTTCAATACATAAAAGAAACCATTTCTATCCGCTGTTGCAGCAGCTTTCACTGTTTTACCAGCATCTTCGTAATCAAAGGATATAAGCTCGTTTACACCATCAAAATCCCAGCCATCGTGAGGCGTAGTTTGAAAGTGCCACACAATTTTTCCCGTTTTAGGGTTAATTGCTAAACGAGATGATGAGAAGTAGTTATCACCTGGGCGAAGGTGAGAGTTCCAAGGTGATGGGTTACCTGTACCAAAAAATAACAGCCCGGTATCAGCATCATATGTGCCGCCGAGCCAGGTTGCAGCGCCGCCGGTTTTCCATAAATCTGCAGGCCAGGTTTTACCCGCTCCGCCGCCAGAAATACCATTCTCGGTTTTTTTACCGTCTTTCCACATATATCCCATGTGGCCTTCAACGGTAGGTCTAACCCAAATTTGTTTGCCGGTTTTAGCGTCAAAGGCGTATACCTTTCCTACCACACCGAACTCACCACCTGAGTTCCCCGTGATCACCATGCCATCAATAATAATAGGCGCAGCAGTAATAGAATAACCAGCCTTATAGTCTTCTACTTTTTTCTTCCAAACGGTTTTGCCTGTGTCTTTATCAAGGGCTACCAGTTTGGCATCTAGTGTGCCGAATATAACTAAGTTGTCGTACAAGGCAACGCCACGATTAATAACATCACAACAAGGCATTATGCCATCGGGTAAACGGGCTTCGTACTGCCATAGCTCTTCGCCAGTCATAGCATCAATAGCCCAGACACGAGAGTAAGAACCTGTGACATACATAACACCGTCTTTCACCATAGGCTGAGACTCTTGGCCCCGCTGCTTTTCGCCGCCTAGTGAAAATGCCCAGACTGGTCGAATTTCTTCAATGGTGTCTTTATTAATCGCAGACAATGGGCTGTATCGCTGTGCCCGTAGCCCCATGCCATAGGATACGATATCGTCAGTAGTGGCTTGATCGTTTTGTATGTCGTTATCGGTCACGTTAGCTTGGGCAGGTAAAACGGCACCGGCACAAACCAATAAAGCTAAGGCAATTCTTTTTAGTGGTAGTTGTTTATTCATAACGTTTCCTAATGCGTATTGGCCATGAATGAGTCTGACGTGCGGACTATTCGATAGAATTAGAATAGCGGTGCATAACGGCCGTGCCTATGGAACGGCTGAGTGATTTGTCCCCTCCTTTAGTAGGAGGAATTAACAGGAAGAGTGCCTAGCAAGGGCGGGTTTTTAGTTCAATCGCATTGCTCAACGACATTACTCACCCGCATAATAATCGGGCACTTCGTAGGTGGCATGATACTGACTAAATATATCTGCCATCTTGCCGGTTTGAACCATCTCGGTGATCACATCACCGACCTCGTAAGCCAGCGTTCGGTAGTCGTTTTTCGCGGCTATACCTAGGTCCCACTTCTGCTTTCCTATAAGAGGAAACGCATTACTAGCAAGCTGAAATTTTGCGTTATCAAGAAATTGAGACAAATAACTGATTTGCGTTCGAAGCCCCATTACCGCATCAACATCCCCTTTTTTCATGGCATCAATGGCGAGTTCGTTACTGGCATACTGCGTAGTGTTCTTTCTTAACCTTCCGCCAAAGGCAGAGGTGAGGTAAAAATGAGGAATACTGTCAATTTCAGCGCCAATCTTGTGATATTGAAACATCGCCATGGTCTCTACCTCTGGCAATTGCTCAGTGTTGTGAATTATCTGCCAGCTTTCTTGATGGTAGGGCGCAAACATATGAACTAACTCATTGGCCAACAAGCCTATATCGTCTCGCTTTTGGGAAAATGAACGATCGTAAGGAGCACGCATCATCAAGTCAGCTTTTACTTTGTGAATGATATGGCCCTTCCACAGGTAATTGCGAAAATCATCTTCAGTCGTCTCCCCTGGCGTCATCCACGTCAAGATAAGCTTCACACTAAGCTTTGCTGCAATTTCTTTAGCAATATCGACATCTATTCCCCTAGCGGTGTCAGCGTCTAAATATGAATAAGGAGGGTAATCGTTATAAACCGCGATATTGATGTACTTACTTTCGACAATGTCATCAAAAGACCGAGCAGAGACGTTCGCACTCCACCAGCAAAGTAAAACTAAAGGAAAAAATAAGGTAATTCGAAAACCTGCCACTTGAAGAACTCTGTTTACGCTAGGTGCTTTTTATACTAATGCGCAGGCGGGTATTCCCGAATGCTACTTTAGCGCCATAGCATTCATCCTTTAGGAGGATGTTATTCGGGAATAATGCCATATACCCTTTTTGTATCGCGACTGACAAAAGGCGCACTTTCAAAAAAGAAGTGTGAATAGAAGTGTGAATAGAGCCCTTCGCTGGTTTATGAAAAAAGCAAAAGTATGGATAGGGATATCAACCCTACTGCTAAGCGTATCAGCCTTGCATGCCCAATCCCCAAACAAGTCTGGAACCAAATTTAAAGGGCAAGCTGAAGCTCAACCTAACACTACGAACATGGTTTACCTTAATCTGAGACGCACTCCGCCCGCGGGCACGCCCTCGTATTTAATTAGCCCTACTGACGAAGGAATTGCAGGTGCCGAAATTGGTATTGAAGATGCCAATATTACGGGAAAGTTTTTAGGCTACGCGTTGACGCTTGCCTACATAAACGCTTTAGATTCAGCTGCTATCGACGCTATTACCCATGCCCCCGTGGTGCTTATCGATAGCCCAGATGCGCAATATCAAGAAGCCGTCCGTTCAGTGGCATCGATTAACCCCAGCGCATTGGTTATGAATGTAGCCAGTGGTAAGGATGCATTTCGCCACATGCACTGCGAGCTTAACGTATTACACACCTACCCTAGCTACCAAATGAAAGCCGATGCGCTTGGTCAGTGGCTTAGAGTTAAGCGTTTGGGCTCTGTGCTTACCTTGCGCGGCGCTCATGAAAGTGACAAGGCTTACTTAGACGCGTTTTTACGTACCGCGAAGAAATTTAAGTTAAACATTGTTGAAGCGAAAACTTGGCAGGCAAGCTTCGACTTACGGCGCTCTGCTTTTTCTGAAATTCCCCTTTTCACTCGAACTAAGAAACCTTACGACGCTATTTTTGCTGCCGATACCCAGCGCCAATATGCCTACAGTTTGCCGTTTAATACCCACCTTATTGTGCCCATTATGGGCTCAGCAGGTCTTAAACCTTTAGGGTGGCATTTTACCCATGAGCAGTGGGGAGCAAGGCAGCTTCAAAATCGCTTTAAAGACAAGTTCTCACGCACCATGAATGAAGTAGACTTTGCTGCTTATGCCGCCATTATTGCTATATCGACTGCTTTGCAGCGAAGTGAAAGTAGTGATTCTGAAAACAACGGCTCTGTTACAGGAACTCAATTATTTAACGCACTCATTGGTGAACAACTAAGTGTTGCCGCCTATAAAGGAAGACAGCTCACCTTTCGTGAAAGCACGCGCCAACTTCGTCAACCTATTGCGTTAGCACATGAAGACGCCCTGGTAATACACGCCCCTCTCCCAGGTTTTTTACACCAGCGCGATGAACTAGACACCTTAGGTGACACCACTAACACTTGTAAGGACACCTTATGAAAATTCGCTTTTCAGGCACTCGCATTTTGTTATTAGGCTTGTTGGCCTCTAGCCTGAGTGTAAACGCTATGCCACAGGCCTATGTGACCAATGAAAAGGACAATACCCTATCAGTCATTGATATGAATACATTTGAAGTGACTGATACATTAGACATTGGCGAGCGGCCAAGGGGATTTATATTAAGTGCTGATCAATCTCGTGCTTATATTTGCGCCTCGGATTCAGATCGCATTCAAATTATTGATTTAGACACCCATACTATTGTGGGCGACTTACCGTCAGGTGAAGATCCTGAAACCATTGCCCTTCATCCCAATGGCACTACCATTTACACCGCTAATGAAGATGATGCCCTGCTCACCGTTATTGATATTCCCACCAGCCAAGTAATTGCACAAATAGATGTAGGGGTTGAACCAGAAGGGTTAGCGGTAAGCCATGACGGCCACATGATGGTGGTTACCTCAGAAACCACCAACATGGTGCACTGGATAGACACCAACACCCACGAGAACATTGCCAATAGCTTAGTGGATGCTCGCCCACGTGACGCCCACTTCACCGCCGACGATAAGTATCTTTGGGTAAGCTCCGAAATCGGCGGCACAGTCGCCATATTTGATACTCAAACCAAACAAAAAGCGCATACCTTGTCTTTTGCAGTTAAGGGCGTATACCGCGACAAAATACAACCCGTAGGGATATTGTTGATGCGAGACTCCCCCTACGCGTTTGTGGCCCTTGGCCCTGCAAACCGCATTGCTGTGGTGAATACCAACACATTTGAAATAGAAAAATACATAGTGGTAGGTAGACGCGTGTGGCAATTAGCGTTTAACCAAGACCAGTCATTATTGCTCACCACAAACGGGGTAAGCGGCGACGTATCGGTTATCAATACTGAAACATTCGATGTTGAAAAGACGATTAAGGTGGGACGTTACCCATGGGGAATTGCCGTTAAATGGAAATAGATATCCAAGGGGTTAGCCATACTTACGGTAAAGTGACAGCCCTTGATGACATTTCACTTACCTTAAAGCCTGGTTTTAATATTTTACTTGGCCCTAATGGTGCAGGGAAAAGCAGCCTGTTTGCGTTACTCACAGGGTTACAACGAATTGGCCATGGCAATATCTTATTTAATGGCAGCACGATAGCGCATAAACGTGCGCCAATAATGAAACAGCTTGGCGTGGTATTTCAGCAAAGTACTTTGGATATTGACCTTACCGTAAAGCAGAACCTCGCCTATTTTGCATCCCTCCATGGGCTGGCCCCAGAGAAGTCAATTTCACGCATCAGTGACTTATTAAACGAACTTGATCTTAGCGACCGTCTGAATACTAAAATCCGCCATTTAAACGGAGGCCACCGCCGCCGTGTTGAGCTGGCAAGATGCCTTATTCACCAACCCAGCACCTTGTTACTCGATGAACCCACGGTAGGGTTAGATATTGCCTCTCGACAGCTAATTCATTCGGTGGTTCATGACTTAGCAGTGAAACAAGGCGTGACTGTGTTGTGGGCTACCCATCTATTTGAAGAGGTATCGCTAACTGATCCCCTCGCCATATTGTTAAATGGCCGACTAGTAGAACGAGATATTTGCTCGGCATTGCTTGCTAAACATCACGTCTCGGATATTCATCGGCTTTGGGAGGTATTAACTCATGCAAACTAATATCAATACCTACTGTAAGTGCGAACAGGCTAGGGATCGGGCATGATGTATTGGCGCTGTTTTGTGGGTGTTTTAAATCGAGAAATGCTGAAGTTTTGGCAGCAGCGGTCTAGACTGCTTAGTGCCTTAGTGCGCCCCTTGTTATGGTTATTTGTATTTGCCGCGGGGTTTCGTTCGGCACTAGGGCTTTCGATGCTCCCGCCTTATGAAACTTACATTTTGTATGAGGAATATATTGTGCCGGGTTTAGCGGCGATGATTATCCTTTTCAATAGCATGCAAAGTTCGTTATCTATGGTTTACGACCGTGAAATGGGTAGCATGAAGGTACTGCTAATGAGCCCAGTGCCCCGCTCATTTTTGTTATGCAGTAAGTTAGTAGCCAATACACTGGTTTCAGCAATACAGGTTTATTTATTCTTTTGCTTGGCGTTATTTGTTGACGTGCAATTGCCCTTAATGGGTTATGTCTACGCGCTACCCATCATTGCATTATTGTCGATTTTTCTTGGCGCGCTAGGCTTATTGTTGGCAAATTCCATTAAACAATTAGAGAACTTTGCTGGGGTGATGAACTTCGTTATCTTTCCTATGTTTTTCCTTTCGAGCGCACTTTACCCTTTGTGGAAAATGCAAGAAGCAAGTGAGTGGCTGTATCAAGTATGCGCGTTTAATCCGTTTACCAGCGGCGTTGAACTGCTACGCTTTGGGCTGTATGAAAAGCTTGCGACAAAAGAGCTTATGATTGTATCCGTACTTACCTTTATTACCTTTACCCTAGCAGTGAGAAGCTTTAGACCAAAACCGGCTGCCGTTGGCTTTGGAAACAGAAGCCTCGGAAAAAACAGCGCATAAAAAGTCCTGACCAACAAGGCCGCCCATGACAAACGTGATGTTAGTACCCGAGTGCAACTTACACAAAGTAGACGCCGATTGCGTGATTTGGCTTTGCTCGCTTGCAGATATAAATCCCACCGTTAACAACCTCCCCAAGAACACGCAAGCTTTTATCCAGCAGGTATTTGTTGATGAAGCGTTTATAGGGGCTAAGGGGCAAAGCATTTTATTGCATCGACCTGTAGGGGCGGCTGCAAAACGATGGCTTATTTGGGGAGTGGGTGATTTAGCAGAAAGCCTCAATTTTAGTTTTGACCATCCCTCGGCTTCTCATGGCACGCGTAAGCTATTTGTAGATGTGTTTAAGTACGCCCTTTCGTTAAAAGCGGCAACGATCACTTTGGTGCTACCTTGCCGTGCTGTTTCTCGCAGTTTGAAAGACGCAAGTAAACAGAGTAAGCAAGAAATAACACTTGTTAGCCAGTTATTGCGCGCATTTCATTTTTGTTGTTACCAGTTTGAAGGGTATAAATCGGCTCCCTGCTTAGCGGTGACGAGAGCGCCAAGCCTAGCGGTAAAAAGAGCGCAAAGCTTAAGCATACAAGTATCTTCAACAGCCGAGATAAATAACCTAGCGTTAGATAAGGAATTAGATGCAGCATCAGGCGAGCAATCATATGAAAGTCCAGAGCTAGCCTCGGACAATACCGCAAATGTATTACTAGCTTGCGTAAACTATGAGGCAGCCCTAGCAAAGGGTATGGGCTTAGCGCGAGATTTATCACACATGCCAGCGAATTTATGTACCCCCGTGTGTTTGGCAGAACAAGCGACAATACTCGCGAATACGTATTCTAAAATTACCACAGAGATTATCGACCAATATTCGTTAGAAGCACTAGGCATGAATGCGTATTTAGCGGTTAATCGCGCATCAGCATTCCCTGCCTCTATGCCGGTAATTCATTATTCAGGTAATCACTTTGCAAATGCCGAAAGTGGTGACAGTGCCTTTAGCGGTGACAGTGCCTTTAGCGGTGATAATGCCCATAGCGGTAATAGTGCCCACAGCGGTAATAGTGCCCACAGCGGTGAAAACAACGATAGCATTACCGATAACGGCAACAGTCAAAACACCAAGCCAGTGGTCTTGATAGGTAAAGGTGTGACGTTTGATTCAGGCGGCATCACCTTAAAACGCGGTGGTGACATGCATCACATGATTTACGACATGGCAGGTGCCGCTTGCGTCCTCGGAGTAATTAAAACCGCTGCCGAACTAGGCTTGAATATTAATATTATTGGAATATTGGCTACCGCTGAAAACAGTATTGGCGGCAATGCCTACCGACCCGGCGATATTATTACTACCCATTCCAAACAAACTGTTGAAGTTAAAAGCACTGACGCCGAAGGGCGAATGCTAATGTGTGATGCACTAAGTTACAGCGAACGGTTTTCCCCTCACTCTGTCATAGATATCGCCACCCTAACCGGTGCTGCAATCACCGCATTAGGGCACACGTGCAGCAGCGTAATGAGCAACTCCCGTTCGCTAGAACAAGCGCTAGTTAATGCCGGAGAGCAAAGCCACGACCCAGCATGGCCCTTTCCGCTGTGGCCTGAATATCATGACGCCATCGCCTCTTCCCATGCTGATATGACTAACGCAGGGAAAAACTCCCCAGGTATGATTACCGCAGGTTGTTTTTTATCTCGCTTTGCTCAGAGTTTTCCTTGGGCTCATATGGACGTGGCTGGTACCGCATTTAAATATGGCACTGCTAACTCGGCCACCGGCCGCCCTATCCCTTTACTGGTGGCCTATTTACAACGCTTAGCCACTACCCGAAAATCATCATGATTCATGGTAATTCTCCTCCTTTAGAAGGATATCTGTTAACAGGTAATCAACATATACTCATATTGAACTCATCCAAAAGACAGAGGAAATGACAATGTGGACTAAACCTCAATACACTGAAATGCGCCTAGGTTTTGAAGTAACGCTATATATCAGCAACCGCTAAACCTAAGCCATTGTGATAAGTAATCAAAAGGCTGCTATTGCAGCCTTTTTCAAATACCCAAGGAGTAGTTATGCAGGTATTGATTCTTGGCGCAGGCGCAGGCGGCGGTTTTCCTCAGTGGAATTGTCATTGCGAGAATTGCAAAGGCGCACGTCAGCACACTATTAAGACAACCCCTCGTACCCAATCGAGTATTGCGGTTAGTGTCGATGGTAATAAATGGGTACTCATTAATGCCTCGCCCGATTTACGGGAGCAAATAAATAGCCACCCACAACTTTGGCCTGAAGAGCACGTCGCCCGAGGTACACGTATTTCATCTATCGTGCTAACCGACAGCCAAATAGACCATACCACCGGCTTGCTTACCCTAAGAGAAGGCCTGCCACTCCCTGTTTATTGCACCGATGTGGTAAACGAAGACTTAACCACCAGCTTTCCCTTATTTACTGTGCTGAAACACTGGCACGGTGGCCTTCAGCAACGCTCAATTAGTACTGACTTTACCCATACCTTTGTGCCTGAAGGCGCAGACGGGCTTTTATTCCAACCTGTAGTGCTAGAGTCGAATGCGCCGCCCTATTCTACTTACCGCGATAACATTGTTCCGGGCAATAACATTGGCCTTAAAATTACCGATACCCAAACAGGTCACGTGCTGTTTTACGCACCAGGATGCATGCAGGCCAATGACACAGTGAAACAGGTTATGGCCGACGCTGAGTGCGTGCTTTTCGATGGCACCTTATGGGTGAATGAAGAAATGATTGAACACGGCTTTAGCCAAAAGCTAGGTACGCAAATGGGGCACATGCCAGTAAATGGCGAAAATGGTGCCATTGCGCTGCTTAACCGCTTCAACGTTAAGCGCAAAGTGCTGATTCATATTAACAACACTAACCCCGTGCTGAATGAAGATTCATCAGCCTTCCATGCCTTACAAGAGCAGAATATAGAATTGGCCTACGATGGCATGCAAATAGAGGTGTAAGATGTCGAAACCTGCATGGACTAAAGAAGAATTCGAACAACAACTACGCGCTAAAGGCGCTTACTACCATATTCATCACCCCTTTCATAAACGTATGAATTCAGGGCTTTGCAGCAAAGAAGAAATACAAGGCTGGGTGGCAAACAGGCTGTATTATCAAATGGCCATTCCGGTTAAAGACGCCGCCATATTAGCCAACTGTGAAGACCAAGAAGTAAGACGTACATGGATCCAGCGCCTTATCGACCATGATGGTCGCGAAGGTGATACCAGTTTAGGTGGTATTGAAGCTTGGCTTCGCTTAGGAGAAGCGGTAAGGCTTAACCGCGGTGAATTACTTGATGAATCTCACATATTGCCCGGTGTTAAATTTGCGGTAAATGCCTATGTGAATTTTGCCCGCCGCGCATCGTGGCAAGAAGCTGCTTGTTCGTCGCTCACCGAAATGTTCGCCCCTGAAATACATCAAAGCCGACTTGATACCTGGCCTACCCATTACACATGGATAAACCAAGAAGGGTTTACCTATTTTCAAATGCGTTTAGGGCAAGCAAGACGCGATGTAGAACACGGGCTTCAAATAACCCTCGACCACTTTGTTACCCGAGAGCAGCAAGAGCGTGCTTTAAACATTCTTCAGTTTAAAATAGATATTCTGTGGAGCATTGCCGATGCCATCTGTTTTGCCTACGAATATGGCAGAAAACCTTTCGATGGCATTGCAGACCAACAAGTTTGCCATACAGGGAGATTCTAATGACAAGCACACCAAAAACCCCGTTAATGAACCCTTTGTTTCGCTTACAATACGAAAAAGTGCAAGATGGTTATGTGCTTCTCTTTCCCGAAGGCATGATTAAATTAAACCCATCGGCGTCAGAAATTTTAACCCTTGTTAATGGTGTGCGTACCACTGATGACATTGCCGTAGCGCTTAGAAAAGCATTCCCAGATGCCCCTGAAGATTTAGAAGATGACGTAACCACTTTTCTGCAACACGCTGAAGAGAAAAAGTGGGTGGTTTATGACTAACCAGGCATCTCAAGCTACCAAGGCTTCACAACCTACAAAAGCGACTACACCACCTTTATGGCTACTCGCCGAGTTAACCTACCAATGCCCGCTGCATTGCCCCTATTGTTCTAACCCCGTGAACATGGAAGAAACTTTTAACGAACTCAACACTTCTCAGTGGAAAAAGGTGTTTAGGGAAGCCAGAGAAATGGGTGCGGTTCAGTTAGGTTTTTCTGGCGGTGAACCCTTGCTACGAAAAGATTTAGAAGAGTTGGTAGCGTACGCACGCGAACTTGGGTTTTACACTAACTTGATCACCTCAGGCATAGGCATGACAGAAAAGCGCATAGCCAAATTAAAAGACGCTGGGCTTGATCACATTCAGCTTAGTTTTCAGTCAGCGAATGCCGACGTTAACGACCTTATTGGCAATAAACGCCATTCGTTCAAACAAAAACTGAATATTGCTAAATTGGTTAAAGCCTACAACTACCCTATGGTGCTGAACTTCTGTATTACTGCACAAAACATTCATGAAATTGAAGAAGTGATGGCTCTTAGCACTGAACTTAAGGCAGACTTTGTAGAGCTTGCCACAGTGCAATATTATGGTTGGGCGTACGAAAACCGTGAGCACTTACTACCTACACAAAGCCAGCTAGTAGAAGCTGAGCAGGCCATCAACCGCTATAGAGACCAGCAAAGTGGTGGCCCCAAGTTTATGTTTGTCACCCCCGACTATTACGAGAACCGCCCCAAGGCATGTATGAATGGATGGGGAACTACTTTTTTAACGGTAACGCCAGATGGCAGTGCGCTTCCTTGTCACAGCGCCAAAATTCTTCCTCTTACCTTTCCTAACGTGAAAAAATCTTCGGTGCAGAATATTTGGGAACACGACTTTAGCTTTAATCACTTTAGAGGTGATGACTGGATGCCTTCGCCGTGTAAGACCTGTGATGAAAAAGACAAAGATTTTGGCGGGTGCCGTTGCCAAGCCTTCTTACTGACTGGTGATATGCACAAAACTGACCCCGTGTGCGATAAGTCGCCCGACCATCATTTAATGAAAACCATTACCGACAAAGCTGGGCAGCAAGCCAGCTCTACTCTGAAATTTCGCACAGTGAAAAACAATATTCCTGTGAAGA
Organism: Alteromonas sp. CI.11.F.A3; assembly: GCF_032925565.1. Classification (NCBI taxonomy): domain Bacteria; kingdom Pseudomonadati; phylum Pseudomonadota; class Gammaproteobacteria; order Alteromonadales; family Alteromonadaceae; genus Alteromonas; species Alteromonas sp. CI.11.F.A3. Next base: position 1,022,653 of record NZ_CP136708.1, on the reverse strand, counting down.
TGATACAAGACCTTACCGTTTAAATGCTTAAACGCTCAGCAATGATTAATATTCGGTATGTACCACACAATGCTCAAAGTCCTGAAGGCAGCGCATCAACATTCACGGGGGTATTTGTTGTTAATACCCCAGCGCGTGATCATTCTGGCGTATCTCACCTGGCAGAACACATGTGCTTTCGTGGGTCGCCGTACTACCCCGCCGACCATGAGCTTTTTGTAGCAAATGCCCTGCTACCCTTATCGATAAACGCGACGACCTACGCAGGCTGTACGTATTTTTATGTGCAATCTTATAATAAAGCGCTTTTCACTAATGCTATCCAATTCCTGTATAGCGGCCTTGTGAATACCCACTACTCCCAGTGCGCTTTTGAAGCAGAACGAAGCGGCGTACTTTTCAATGAACTCACGCTGCTTGAAGGTAATATCGATTATGCCAATAACATTGCAATACGGCGAAATGATACCAGCCCCATGGCCTATCAACATGCCGGCGGCTTTTCAGATTCAGTATTAGAGATTAGTTTTGACGACTTAATTGACTATAAGAAAACATGGTATGACGGTGATCACATCACCCTTTTAGTCAGTGGCGAAGATACTGACGGCAATGAAATAATTTCGTTATGTAGCCAGGCTATCGCAGAGGTTGGTGCTGGAGGTTTTAATACTAAGTCAGGCGATGCTATGCCTCGTGGTAACGCTGCTGAAGCGCCCGCAAGCACTTTGAAGCCAACAGAAAATTATGTGTCTACGTGGTGGGTGCCACAAGAATTTACTCACGACTTGCTTGAGGTCGAAAGCCTGATTAAAAGTAAGATTGAAAGTTTGGTTCAAGAAAAGCTTAAAAGCAGCTCTGACGCTTTAGGCCATTTTTTTATCGATGGTGAAGTAAACCATGCGGGCATGATTGCTCTTCGGTTTGTGCACAATACCAAGGCCAATGCTCAAGCTCGTAGAGATGCACTCGAAAATGTGGTGTCCCTATTAACTGACCTTAACATTGAAGCCAAACCTCGTTTATTTACCGACGCTAAATTACCCAACGCAGTGCAGCAACTTATTAGAGATTTTCAACAACAAACGCATTCTCGGTATAGGGAACCGCACTCGCCGTTAAAATTATCACCGTTCGCCGACTATCTTTGTAGTGTGCATGTTTGCCAAGCAGCTATGCATGAAGTTGATGTTAAAAATAAGAACCCAGACACGCAGATAAACAGTAGTTGGTTTCCTACTGCTGAGGTTGAAATTGACTATGGGGATGGGGATGGGGATGAAAATGGGGGTGAGGACAAGGTAAAACCCAATACAACCGCGCTACTTGCTACCAGCTTTGCCTCGTTATTGTCATTAGATAATCTACCTGTATTACCTAGATTACTGCATAAGCTCGCCGCGCTTTCGGTACAAACTACACAGACTATACAATCCGCACAAACGGCTCGATCCGCACAGTCGGTACTGTCGACACAAACGATACAAAACCCGGAGAACAGGTTCCAATGTATTGGTAATCACTGGGTGTATCGAGTAGATACCCAATTCCATCATTACTTGATAGATATCGTGACTGGCGCTTCGTTTTGGCAACCTCGTACAAACGGAGAGTGTTACGCACTAGGGGTAGCACAGTTTAATGGTGAGATTGTCATTTATGGAGCGCAAGATAGACAAGCGTCGAGTCGTGACCTCTGGTTTGAAAACAGGCTCGCCCAAATTGACATCAATGCTGGTGTAAGTCATAGCCCTGCATAATAAAAACCGCCCACTTAGGACTTTTATATACTACCAATTTACGACTCTTCCTCCCCCTTTAGGAGGATATTTTTCGGGACCTAGCTACACGATACTGATTGCATGCTCGTACATTGAAGAATCAGAATCATGATAATAAAAACCACAACGCCTTTATCTTACGCACTCATCGCTTCAAGCGTCTCTTTAGCACTTTGTAGCCCAGCCTATGCAAATTCTAAAACAGAAAGCCAACAGCCAAACAATGATGTAGAAGTAATAGAAGTTCATGGTGCCACATCGTTGCAAACCGGGAGTGATGCAGCGCCAATTTTCGGCAGCGTACAGTCTTTGTCTCAAGAGGAAATTGAGGCCAGCGTAAGCCGCTCTTTGCCAGAACTCTTAAAATCCCAACTTGCTAGCGTGAATTTGAATGATGCGCAAAACAACCCGTTTCAACCCGATTTACAATACCGAGGTTTCACCGCGTCGCCACTGCTAGGCTTACCCCAAGGTATTTCGGTGTACATGAATGGTGGCAGAATTAACGAGGCGTTTGGCGATACCGTGAATTGGGATCTTATGCCCCTTGATGCTATCGATACGGTGTCGCTGTATTCAGGCTCTAATCCCCTGTTCGGGCAAAATACATTGGGTGGCGCACTAGCACTAAATACCAAAACCGGCTTTTCCTTCGATGCCAACGAAGTAGATGCCACTGTAGGGCAATATGGTCAGTCAGCGCTGTCGATAGAATCTGGCGGGAATAATGGTAATTGGGGCTATTACATTAACGCTAATCATTATGAAGAAGATGGGTGGCGGGATTACTCACCTTCAGAGGTAAATCAAGTATTCAGCGCCGTGTCTTACCAAGACAGTAAGCGACGAATCGATTTCAACTATCTATATGCCGATAGCGAGCTATTAGGCAATGGTGCCTCACCAATTGAACTACTAGAAATAGAAGGCCGCGAAGCGGTGTATACTCACCCCGATCAAACGAACAACGAGCTACATCACTTTAGTCTTTCTGGCGATCTACAGTTAAGCGACAACCATCTACTCTCGTTCAACGCCTTTTACCGCGACAATGAAACCACCAGTATAAATGGTGATGACAGCGACTTTGGCGCATGCCAATTTAGCGATGGTCGCATCACCTTGTGTGAATTGGAAGACGATGATGATGATGACGATGATGATTTTGATAACGGTGACGACGACGATGATGACGAACTAGCCACGGTTGGCGATGATGTAGAAGCCGTTGCTTTCATTGGCTACGATGAAGATACTGCCCTATCAGATATTTCAGATGTATCACCCGATGTGATAGACGGCACCTACAATACGGGGTTATCAAGCTCAGAAGCTTTCGGTGTTTCTTCTCAGCTTGCCAGCAATTATGAATTATTAGGCAAACCATCTGTGCTGGTGATTGGCGCGACTTACAATAAAGGTGATATCAATTATTCTGCCGATACAACCTTTGGGATATTAGAAAACGATACCGCAAGCGATTCACGCACGGTCATCCCACTTCAAGGGCTACAATCAGCTGAAGCGAGAGTAAGGCTTGATGTAGACACCACTGCCTGGTCGTTGCTTTTTGTTAATACCACCCAACTTACCGATAAGGTATCGCTAAACATTGGTGGCCGCTTCAATCGCGACCATGTGCTAATGGAAGACTTAAGCGAAGATGGTGATGATTCACTTGATGGCGACCATAGATTCACGCAGTTCAACCCCGCCATAGGGTTAGATATTACGCTGAGTGATACCTCCCAGCTGAACCTTGCGTTTAGTCAGTCATCAAGAACACCAAGCCCTGCAGAATTAAGCTGTGCAGACGAAGACGACCCATGTCGCCTACCTAATGGTTTTGTTGCCGATCCACCGTTAGATCAAGTCGTAACCCAAACCATTGAAGCAAATTATGCCGCGACCTTTAACAATATCGATATGATGTTGAATGTTTATCGCAGCGAAAGTGAAGATGACATCATATTTCAGCAGGCAGGCTCGGTTGCGTCTAGAGGCTACTTTATTAATATTGACGCTACTCGTAGACAGGGCGTTGAATTTAGCATTAGTTCTGTTTGGGAAAAGCTTAATTATCGATTTAATTATAACTATCTAGACGCGACCTTCGAATCTTCCTTCACCTCCTTTAGCCCTTTCAATCCGTTAGGGGCAAATAGACAAGTTGAGGCAGGTGACACCATTCCTGGACAACCAAAGCACAATATCAAATTTTACCTAGACTACGCGTTTAGCCAAGAAACCACATTAGGTGCAGAAGTTATTTCAGCCTCTAGCCAATACTTCCGTGGTGATGAGGCCAACGAAAATAACACTTTAGATAGCTATGTGGTGACTAACCTTTACTTGAACCATCAGTTTAATCACACCTTTAGTGCGCAATTGCGGGTAAACAATGTGTTTGATAAAGACTATGAAACCTTCGGCACTTATGGCGAAGCAGATGAAGTATTAGAAGACATTTACCCTGATGTAGAAAGCCCCTTATTTGTTGGCCCAGCCCAACCTCGCATGGTGAGTTTAAATGTGAAAGCTAAATTTTAATTTAGCGAGCTTTTAAACTAAAAATATAAATTAGGCGCTATGCGCCTAATTTTTCTTAGTCCTAAAGAACGAGGCTAACAAGCCTTACGTCCAATGGTTCAAAAACTATATAAATCTATTATCAATTTTACTGACACCCGAAATTTACATTAGGGCATATGAGAAAAGAATAAATTCTCATTATTAAAAAACACCACTCACACTGGGACAGTAAAATGAAAAATAAATTACTTGTTAAGTCGTATTTATCAATTGCCATATTAAGTACATTAAGTTTAAACAGTTATGCCGAAGATGAAAAATATTCTTGGAATATTTCAGGCTGGATTAATGAAGGGTTAACCTATTACGATGACGGCATAGGCAGTGATGTTGCCCAGCTTTCAGATAACGGTACCACACTTGGCAGTCGTATTACCCTATCGGGAGATTACAAACTTGAAGAGCATGGTTTAGACGTAGGGTTTGAAGTTATTATTGAACCGCTTTCCGGTACACCGAACTATGGTGGCGGCGGCCATCAAACACCATTGTTATTTGCCAATCAAGATAACTTAGACACCTTCAATGGCGGCGATATTGGGCTTCTAGGCAGTAGCCTTCATATTGGCGGCGATTGGGGAAAAGTCACCATCGGCCTACAAAGCTTACCCACTGATAATATTGCGGTACTTGCCGATCCCTCCGGCACTATTTGGTCAGGCATTTCGCCATTATTTAGAGCCAACGGGTTCTTTATTCGGGGGATTGATGAAGGCTCAACCAATGTGGCGTGGGGGCAATTTGCACAGTGCTTGGCCACCCCTGGGCTGGGCATAGGCCTAGACTGCAATGGGATTTACCGCAATGGCGTACGTTATGATTTACCTAAAATGGGTAATTTTAGTGTGGCGGTAGGCTATGCCAATGATGAAATCTATGACATCGCGGTTAAATACTCGGCTGAACACAATGGGTTTAAAACAAACCTACATGGCGGGTATTCGGTGAATAAAGATGGCGGCTCCAACGTGGGTGGCGACGGCTCTTCGACCCTGCAATTTCAGGCCGGTGTAATGCATTTAGAATCTGGCGTGTTTGGGGTGGCCACCTATCAAATGGAAGAGACTGATGACGCTATTGTCGGTTCTGGTGATGATACAGACGCATACTATTTTAAAGCGGGTATCCGAAAGCAATACAACAACTTTGGTGATTCCGCTTTTTACGCAGAATATGCAAGCTATAACGACCAATATGGTATGGCGCATTTAGATGGCGTAGTAGGTTCTGAGTTAAGCCAATGGGGCATAGCAGCGGAACAATACTTTGGCTCTCGCTTTCTCATTTACGCTAAATATGAAAATTTGAGTTTAGATGTCACAGGTTCTGATACCGCTCAGTCAATATATAACAGCGCAGAGGATCTTACACTTATTCAACTAGGTGGCACTATTTTCTTTTAATTGTTAACCAGCTTTAGGACGCAAAATTGCGTCACTAAAGCTGGCAATTTTTAAAATAGGTGATTTTTATAGCACTCAAATTTGCAGGGTAATAAACAATGACTAAATTAATGCCAAAAATCCTGTTAGCTATTATTTTTATGATTTTCGCCACGCCATCATTTTCATCAAGTACGATTTTGTGGCGTGGTGATAAAAACACAGAAATAAAAATACAAGATAATAATGTTGAAGAAAAATATTTAAACGGTGGAAACAATAGCCAACCCGTAGTATTAAATGAAAAAAATGTATTAAGCTTTTTATCAAGTATAAGAGTGGTAAAAAATAAGAATACTACTGAGCCCCTTTTTACGAAAGAACAACAAAGTCAACTTGCAAAATATTTATCGATAGGCTTACAAAAGGCAGGCCCTCACCAAGATATTGTATTTTCTATGGCAAAAGAAAGCAGAACCCTAGGAGGGTTAAAAAAACAAACTTACTATATTGCGGGTAGAGCATTTTACAACAATGCGCTACTCAACATTATTATTGGTGAGTACAACCGTTTAGCTAACAGTGCCTATGAAATGGCTTACGATCCCACCAACCAAGGTCTGGTTGAATACGACTTTAATTACGGTGACCGAGCTGCGTCTAAATTTCCATTTAGCGAAAAATTACAATTCACTTTTTCGGGTGTAGCCATGAAGCCTGATAGAACTGATTGGGTGACGGTAAACCTAGAAGAGTTGAAGAAAACGACATCCTCATCACAGGCCCTTAAGGAAGTTTTAAAACCTAATGAAGATACACTTATAAAAAGATTTAAAACCCTTGAAAAGCTTAGAAAAGAGGGGCTAATTACCCAAGAAGAATATCAACAAAAGCGTAAAGTACTTTTAGGGAATTTATGATAATTTTTAAGGCTTTTTTATTATAAGACTTCGGTCGTATTCGCTTGCTCACATTGTAACTATTTTGTTAAAATAAATTTAACAAACATGCGTCGAGTTACGTATTGTGTGAGTGCATTTGGGTACTTGCTAAGCCGAGGGTAGTAATAGTATGCAAAGAATTCTTATTATTGACGATCACCCCATTTTTCGTCACGCCATGGTGACGATATTGGGTAAAAAATTTCCTGAGTCTCAGACCCTTGAAGCCAACTCTCTATCTGAAGCACTTGAGTTACTTGAAGCTGATTCTGCTTTCGATCTTGTAATGCTTGATTTAAACATGCCTGAAACCTGCGGGCTTAATGGTTTACTTGAAATTAGGAACCAACATCCTAACCTTCCTGTTGTTATCATCTCGGCGGAAACCGAGAAACATAACATTCTTCAAACCATCTCTTATGGTGCAGTCGGGTTTATATCAAAGAGTAGTAAAATCGAAGAGATTGCAACGTCAGTCGAATCTATCTTTGAAGGCAACGTGTGCCTTCCATCTGAAATCTTGCGTACGTCATCAGTCCGAAATCGCGTAAAAAAAGAAGATGCTATTTCGCTTGATCAAATTCGATCATTAACCAGAAAAGAATTAGCGGTTTTGAAGTATTTAACCCAAGGGCTAGCGAATAAAGTTATTGCTTATGAGCTCAATATTTCAGAAACAACCGTGAAATCACATGTATCATCGATTTTGAAAAAATTAGGAGCAAGCAATCGAGTCAAAGTAGTGGCCAGCGCTGCTAATATCGATTTTAACCAGTACGTATTCAATTAATACGTACTATGCCTGCATGCCGCTTGTCTATTGGCTTAAGTAAATAGCACGTATTATGAAACAGACGATTTTAGTGCTTGTTTTAAGCGTGCTGAATTAATGGGTTTGTGTAACAACTGTATGCTTGTCCCTTCTAACTCGTTTTCTAGCGCTTTTGAGTGATTAGCCGTGCACAACATGATGGGCATAGAAGGCAATGTTTGCTTAATTTGCTTCGCTATTTCCAAGCCGTTCTCTCCGTCATCCAAATGATAATCGACGATAAGTAAATCACAGTCATCAAAGCAGTTGTCCATCACCGCCATGCATTGCGCGAAACCAGAAAATGTAACCACTTCCATTCCCCAGTTTTCAAATAGCGTTTGCATTGCTATACGCATATTAGTGTCGTTGTCGATATGCCATATTTGCTTATCTAGAAGGTTATCAGGCAAATTATACTGGGGTGTAGCATCAAACGTAGCCTCGTGCTCAACTTCCTGAACAGATGCTAGGGGCACCGATAAAGTAAAACAAGACCCTAGCCCTTGCGTAGATGAAACGCTGATGTCGTGCTCAAGTAACCGGCTCATTTTATCTACAATGTAAAGCCCAAGTCCTAAACTATAAGAGTAGTTAAAGTCATTTTCCAAACGGCTAAATTCTTTGAAGATTACCGTTTGATCTGCTTGGCTTATTCCTACGCCTTGGTCAAATATACTAATACGAAGATGACTACCCATCGTCCTAGCCGCAAAAAGCACTTTCCCTTTGGCACCGTACTTCATCGCATTACTCAGTAAGTTACGTAAAATTCGGGATAGTAAGCTTACGTCTGTATGAACAATAGCGTCTTGAAATTTGTAGCGAAAATTTACCTGGTAGTCGTGGCTAATGTGGCTGAACTCCTCGGCTAACTGCGTTAGCAACGGAAGCGCATTCTCGCGCTGTTTATCAGGCTGCACTACGCCCGCATCTAACTTCGAGGTTTCAATCAATGTACGTATTAGACTGTTCAAATCAGACAGCGAGTTATCTAATGCACTCACAATTGGGCCCGCCGAGGCTTGCACTTGATCTCGTAACGACTCATTGAACAAAATTGCTGCACTTAAGGGCTGCATTAAATCGTGACTGATCGCCGCTAAAAACTTACTCTTAGAATTCATCGCTTCTTGCAGCGCAATATTCGCGTGGTGGAGTTCGCGGGTACGTTTTTCAACATTTGACTCCAGCTGATCTTTCGCGGCCTGCAGTTGCTGCTTACTTCTTACCTGTTCCGACACATCAGTCGCTAATACAAAATGCCCCTCTATCTCGTGCTTATCGTTGAAATGCGGCAAATAGACTTTTTGTAAGAAACCCGTTTCGCCCTGAGCATTGGTTTCTTCACTTTGAAACGTGACAACTTCTCCTTTATTCACTCGTTCAACATAAGGCATCAGGTTAGGGTAAACATGTTTAAGATGGCTTTGCTCCATCGCTACGCCATACAAAGGTTCTGCGCCTAATCCATACCAATCTCGATAACCCTTATTGGTATATAGAAAGTGTTTATCGGTACCGATATAGGCGATAAGTGCGGGCACATTATCGGTAATCATACGGATCCAGCTTTCGTTCTGCTTTAAGGTTTCCGCATACTGATGCTGGGACGTTACATTAGTAAAGGTGCACAGGGTGTTACCATCGGGCAGCATGGTAATACGTCTATCAACTACCAAGTTTTCGTTGATGATTTGGGTGGTATCCCCCGTTTTTTCAAGGTTTAACCCGCTCCAGTCAGTATGCATTTGCAGGGAATAGATGTTCTTGCAATCGAACATTGTCTGCTTTGACAAATTAGATTGGGTTAAAAACGTATCGTTCCAAAAGGCAACGCCGCCCTCTTGGTTAATAAGTAATATACCAACATCAACACTATCAATGAGGCTTTGCAGCAGTTTATTTTTCTCTTTGATGACCTGCTCATACCGGTTCGACTCATTGAGCTTCACTTCGGTAATATCGTTGAACAAGATAACTTTGCCGCCTTCTTGGGTGCGGCGAATAGTAAGCTGATACCACCTGCTATTAGACAGCTGGTAGATAATACGACCTTCTGAATCAGGAGGAAGCACCCGACGGATAACCCCTAAATGCTTTGCATGCTGGGTGATATCGTAATAGTTATCGCCAATTTGGGGCGTAATGGTCAAGTTATCCCACACTATGGTGAAGTGACGATTAAAATAGATGACTGCACCCTTGCTATCGAGTAACACCATGGCTTGGTTGATACTTTCAATAGCATCATTTAAGCGCTGCTTTAACTGGTTCGTTTCTTGATGGGCTCTAGCTATCTCGGCATTCGATTTTTCTAACTTTTGCAGTACAACTTGCAGGGCTTCGGTTTTTTCATTTACTTTTTCTGATAGCTGCACTGCGTGCTCAAAGGCACGGTAACTATGGTGATTGAACCCACCTTCTTCGATGCGATACATGAGTGCAGCGTTAATTTTTTCAAGCTTTTCGTTTTCATCAACTTGGCGTGTGAGTTCGCGACGAAGCCTCTCTAGTTCAGTTTCCTCGTGCGCCTTGTTTACTTCAGTCTCGATGTGCGACTCAGTTTTTAGCAAAATACACCCCCGTGAAGGTCTGGTTTAAATGCACCGAATGTATATGTTCACCATAAGCATTAAACCCAGCTACTTGATATTTATTTTGTAGCCGCTGAATTTCAGCCGTTTTTTTATTTTGCTCTATTTCTAAGCGCCGCAAAAAGCAATCACACGTATACACAAACTCGGCTTCCCCCAGTTCCTTGCTAAGGGTTTCTAACTTTTGCTCCATAGCATCAATACAGTCACCAAGCTGCACAAAGGTAAGAATGATGCCGATATCTACCGCACAGTAAAAAGTAATAGCGTTGGTGGCCAAATCGACTTTTTGTATCGATCGGATAAAATACCTATCCCCTACCAGTACCGCCAATGGAAATACTGAAAACACATCAGGGGTTAAATCAGCAGCCTTTAACCCAAGTAAACTCGCATAGTATTGCGCAGCTGGTTCGCCGTTAATCTCGTAAACCGTACGAGATTCAGGATCTGCCTTGGTGACCACCAGCTTAGATACTGGCGAGTCGATATGATCAACTGAAAAAACAGAGAAAGGTTTACCGGTTCCCACCAACATCAATACCGCGGCATTCTGGTGAAACTCACCTTGATAAAAAACATAGGTCGCTTCAAGTTTTAAATCATCGCCGGCACTTCCTCCTAAATGAGGAATATTGCCAAACGCGGTAGCGAACGTCTCAAGGAAATGCTCCTCGTGGCGGGTAAGCCCGTCTAAAACAGAGATTACAAAATGTTGATTGGTATCGTATCGTTTGTCTCTTGCCTGCAAAGTATTACGCAGCCCACTTGCCGTATCGTGGGCTTCGTCGAAATTAATTTCATCTAAGTTTGAAACTAGCGCGGTAGCTATGGAAAATTCGCATTTTAAAAAAGCCACAACAACTAGGCTTTCAGTACAGTACCCGTTTTTATTAAACTCTCCTGCGCTAGTGCAACCTACTGTGGGCACATTGGCAAACAGAGATGTCATTTGCTTCGCAACGTCATCTAAATCAAAGGATGTGGATGTGTGAAAAAGTACGAGTTCTATTTCATCTAGTGCTGCTTTAGATAATATTTCACTGGCCACATCGTGACACGCATCTGCCGCCAAGTAGGCGGCATGCACAGACTGGCTTGCGGGTTTACTCAGCGCGGACAGGATGGAAGTTTTTGACACGTGTTGGCACCTTATTTTTCTTATATTTATCAATTTTGCATAGATTGGGATTATCTAGCGTTACGACACATTCAAAGCACTGTACGCATTCTGCGTAATCAATACTGCCGTCTTGCTCGATGGCATCTACGCCGCACTTTTTCTGTTTACACAGTTGGCAAGGATTACCACATTCTTTACGCCGCTCTAAAAGCTTCACGATAGGAAAGCGCCCTAAAATCGCTAAACCGGCACCTAATGGGCAAAGGTAGCGACAATAGACTTTGTGAATTTTTAAGCTTAATCCTAAAAGTAAAAGTGCATAAAGTACGAACGGCCAGTAGCGTACAAAATGGAGCGTAATTGAGGTTTTAAACGGCTCAACCTCGGCCAGCTTCTCGGCCAATGTCAGTGAGTAAAACGACGTTGCAACCAAGCCAACAAGCACGACATACTTAAGTTTTTGTGCATATTTATGGTGTTTTGGCTTTATTCGAATCTGCCTTATTTTTAACTTTTGTGCAACAACTGCCATGATCTCCTGTAGCGCGCCAAAGGGGCATAACCAGCCGCAATAAAGCCCGCGCCCCACAATAAATAACGACACAAATACAAAGCACCACAACACAAAGATGACAGGGTCGAGCAAATAGACTTCAATAGAAAAACCATCCGCTAAATCGAGTAACAAAGTATAGATATTGACGACCGACAATTGCCCTTGTGCGTAGATGCCAATAAAGAACAAGACAAATAGCAGTGATGCCCCTCTGACTACATGCACCATGCGCGTGTATTTCATTAGCTTTCGCTGGAAACCAAAGAACAATGACAGCGCAATTAAGTAAATAATTGTAATACTGAGCTCCAGCCACCTGCTTTGCCACAATTGCTGCCAAAGGGGCACAGCAGCACTTTGCTGTGCATCGGGATTTTCCATAAATAGCACGTCAGGTAATAAAAACGTGTGGTTAAACAGGTGCTCATCTTGCTCCATAAATCGAGGGCTAAAGGGCAAGCTAATGGAGGCTGTCATTTCCTGGTCAAGTGACAGCCCACCTTGTGATTTAATCCGCAGGATTTTCAGTTCGTTGAATGCAGGGATTGGTTGAGCAAAGCTGGGGTCATAAAAACTGTAGAAATCTATATCTCGGGCATCAATCGTAAATGCCGACTGGGAAAGGCGAAAAAACTCTGGCGCGGTTTGGGGGATAAATTCATCGCTCACAAAACTAAAGCCTTGGGTATTGATTACCAACATGGCTACTTCACCAGGCTTTAAGCTTTCTTGAAGCCTGAGGTATTCATCTTCACTGAGCAGGTTTTTACCCACGATAGGTAAACTAAGAAAGCCAAAGTAGTGCTCAGAAAATAATAGCTCCTCTGGATTGGTAACGCTGTTGGCTGCATCGATGATTTCAGTGGCAAGGCCATCTAGTTCATTACGATAAATGGTTTGTTTTCGGATATAACCGGCTTTCACAAGCTGCTCAAAGGTTAGCGCTTCAAAATAGTCAGGGTTAATTATGCGTGTGCTCGGTACCACAAAACCATCTAGCTTGGCTCGTGCTACCGCCAACGCCGACGTCACAATAGTATCGTTTATTACCAGTACCGATACCGTGGCTTTGGTCACACCATCAAAGTAAGTCGCATTCTTGCCTACATGACTCTTGCCCCCAACGACAAAGCGCTCTTTCACATTGTGGTTCTTATACTGCGCGATAAAGTCTCTTAGCGACTGCTCGCCTAATCCATGCAAAAAAATGGGTTCACTGTGTTTTTTAATGGCTAAATCAGCAAAGTTACCTTGGGGATCAAGACCAATTAATACATTAACAGGCTTACCCGAGAAACCGATAAAGTCGACAAAATCTTTCGATTCAAATACGTACCCTAGCAATTGCTGCAATTGATAAACCGGTATTACATTAATGTCGGTGTGCGCAGCGCCTACACGGGTAGCGGTAGGAAAAATGCGGTGTACTTCTTCGGGGATCGCAGTGGCGTCAGATTGCGCAAAGGCTAGCGAGATAGAGGTTATCGTAAAACAGAGAAACAGGAGCGACTTCAACATAAAGACATAGGCAGCACATATGTGCTGCCCTCCCCTTAATTAAAAGAAACCAAGTGGATTAATGTCGTAGCTCACCAACAAGTTTTTAGTCTGTTGATAATGATCCATCATCATCTTGTGCGTTTCACGGCCGATCCCAGACTTTTTATATCCACCGAAAGCGGCATGTGCAGGGTAAAGGTGATAACAGTTTGTCCATACGCGCCCCGCTTCAATAGCTCTACCTACTCTAAAAGCAATATTCGCGTCGCGGCTCCAAAGCCCAGCGCCTAGTCCAAAGCTGGTATTGTTAGCAATTTCAATAGCTTCTTCTTCGGTTTTGAAGGTTTGTACCGCAATAACAGGCCCAAAGATTTCTTCTTGGAACACACGCATTTGGTTGTGACCTTTCAAAATAGTAGGCTGAATGTAGTAACCTTTATCTAATCCAGGAAGGCGCTCTTTCTCTCCGCCCGTAACAACTTCAGCCCCCTCTGATTTACCAATATCAATGTACTTAAGAATTTTATCGAACTGTTCGCTAGAGGCTTGCGCGCCGACCATAGTTTCTGTATCAAGTGGGTTTCCACGTTTAATCTTGTGGATTTTTTCAATCACCTTATCCATGAACGCATCGTAGATATCCTCATGAATAACCGCTCGAGATGGGCAGGTACACACTTCACCTTGGTTGAAGTAACCAAGTACTAAACCTTCTGCACATTTATCAATGAACTCAGGCTCATGATCCATAATGTCTGGGAAGAACAGGTTCGGTGACTTACCGCCAAGTTCAACCGTAGACGGTATAAGGTTTTCAGCGGCGCAACGTAGAATATGTTCACCCACTGGGGTGGAACCCGTGAAGGCGATTTTGGCAATTCGGGTACTTGTGGCAAGCGCTTGGCCTGCTTCTGCACCAAACCCATTTACAATATTGAGTACGCCTGGCGGTAGCAAGTCTTGAATAAGTTCAGCAAACACCAAAATCGACACGGGCGTTTGCTCTGCAGGTTTCAATACCACTACGTTACCCGTTACGATAGCCGGTGCGAGTTTCCACGCCGCCATAAGTAGTGGAAAATTCCATGGAATGATTTGGCCTACTACGCCATAGGGTTCGTGGAAGTGATAAGCCACTGTGTTCTTATCTATTTCGCCGATAGTACCTTCTTGGCTGCGTATACAACCAGCATAATAGCGGAAATGGTCAGCAGCCAATGGGACATCGGCGTTCAGGGTTTCACGCACGGCCTTACCGTTATCCCATGTTTCCGCTACCGCAAGCATTTCAAGATTGGCTTCAATACGATCGGCTATTTTCAAAAGAATGTTTGAGCGCTCTGCTACCGACGTCTCCGCCCATCCTTTTTTAGCCGCATGAGCAGCATCAATAGCCAGCTCAATATCTTCAGCGGTAGAACGTGGAATTTGTGCTATATCACTGCCATCTACAGGCGATGTCGTAATAAAGTATTCACCCTTAACCGGCGCAACCCACTCACCGCCGATAAAATTACCATAACTTTCTTTAAAACTGACTACTGAACCTTCACTTCCTGGATTTGCGTAAATCATAATGACACCTTTTTTGAATGCTTAGCGCGTCAACACGCGGCTAGTTATCGTTTACTGTGTCATTTGATAATCGTACTTTTGCTGCCAATCTACCATAATGCGATAGGCCGATTTGGCTCCTACTTTAGGAGGGGAAAGGAAGTCTATGTCTTGCCAATATAGCCATGCTTAGTGGCAAGCTCAGTAAATTCTGAAGGGGTTGTATTTAACTTTCGCTTTATCACTGTTAGCGCGTTTGACACTGTTTTCGAAGATAAGGCTAATTCATTGGCAATGTCAAAACGGGTTTTCCCCATCGCGGTTGCCATGAAGATTTCGAACTCCCGCTTCGTCAGTTTTGCAGCAATATCAACTTCGGCATTTAACAGCTGATTAGCCAAATTTACCGCCAATGAACGTTCTATGTATTTTTGCCCTTTAGCAACCACTTTTATGGCTGATATAAGTGTATCTGGCGGGCTACTTTTACTGATATACCCCATAGCCCCCGTTTGCATGGCGCGCTGTAAAATGGCGCAATCTTCAAACATACTGAAAAAAATGATTTTCAAACTAGGCTGTTCATTTAAAAAGTCAGCGGCTAATAATAAACCACTCTCTTTCGCAAGATTAATATCCAGAACCAAGGTGTCGATAGTATGCATTCTAAGTAAATGATGAGTTTGCTGGCCATCAGCGGCTTCTAAAACCGTATATTCAGGCAACATGGCGTTTAGCAGTGCTTTATAGCCTTCTCTTACTACTGCGTGGTCGTCTACAAGCAAGATATTCATGCCACGTTAACCTGACGCAAACTTTCAGTGCCCAATAAACACAAGGACAACTGAACCTTTACACCGCCTTCTTTGTGTGATTTTACCGCGCAGATAGCGCCAATACACCTGGCTCTACTGTGCATAGATGACATACCAATACTTTCAACGGCATTCCCGTCAAACCCTTTGCCGTCATCTCGAATATTGATAGTAAGCCCTTGCTTGTCACCGGCTATGTGCACCCATACTTTTGACGCATCAGCATGTTTTACCACATTATTAATAGCTTCCTGAACAAAGCGATAAATATGAATATCTCGCTCATGCTCTTGGGCAAATTTATTCAAATTGATAGACACTTGCCATTCGATTTGAGGGTGGGCTAACTCTTGTTCGAATACCAGTTTTTCAAGAGATTGCTGTAACGATACCCTATCTAATACTAACGGGTGAAGATGGGCAGTTAAGTGGCGAATGGCGTCACTAATTTGCTGGCTCATGGTCTGCACTTTTTGAGCCGACAACTCAAGTACACTGGGCTCATGTGAATTCACTAAAATATAGGCGTGGGCTTTAATGGTGGTAAGTAGCTGCCCCACATTATCGTGTAACTCTCTCGCCAGATAGCTTCTTTCTTGTTCCTGTAACAGTGCGAGTTTTTTATCTATTTTAACTAACTGCCTTTCTTTATTTTGTAGTGAGTCTTGTAGACGTTGGAATTGCCCAATAACACGCTTTACTTCTTTGATATCACTGTCTTCAATATCATTCGTTGTTTCGCCATCTACAAGTTGTTGCAAAGCGTCACCTAATTGATTTAAGGGCTTCAATCGCTGCGTTACGGCAACCTTAAGCGTAAATAGCAACACGCTTAGCGTTGTAAAAAACAACGCGGCCACTAGCCAAAATAGGTTCATATTTTGCACCAACTCGGCAGTATCGTGGGCTCTTACCACCAAATATTGGTTTTCATGGATGGGAATATAGATAGGTTGATTGTCAGAATGATAATTAGTAGGCATGGATAACCGACCAGTAAAGCCTGTTACCGATAAATGCGGGCTTTGCTCTGCCACTGCTTTAATATCGTTAGCATTCATATTCGCTTTGAGCATCTCTTGCACTTGGTTTAGCGCACTTGATGTTTCATCATTTATATTTTGACGAATTTGGAAATAGACCGAACAAGAAAAGACAACAAAACACACGATAAAGACGGCCACGATGGCACTGGATATTTTCTTAAATCCCGACATGGCAACACCATAAACACAAAATAGACGTATTTATGCTAACCATTCATCGTTAACAAACACATCCTGCAATAGCGCTGTTTTATTCATTCAAAAGGAGGAGAAGATAGAGGCGGCTAACAAGATAGTTACCCATATTACCGATGTTAAGCCGCCAGAAGTACTTTAGTAAAGTTACAAGAACGCTACAAGTGACTCTGACACAGATTCAGGTTGCTCATCAGTAACCCAGTGTGCCGCGCCTTCTATCCATTTGATTGACGAATCAGGGATGGTATCCGCTAGCATTGGTGCATATTTCGGTTTCTGAAACTCGTCCTTATCACCCCACAGAATCAGTGTTTCATGGGGAAGGTTATGCAATGCACCCACTATGGCTTCAGTATATTCTTTGTTAAGCCTACGCATATTTCGGAAAAAGGCAGACTTCCCTTTCTCATTACTCCACGGCGTAATGTATAACTCTATCATCTCATCAACCGGCACCTTGTCTCCGTAAACGCCGTTTGGAATGAAATCTTCAAGAATACCGCTAAATTTTTCCACACTCGTGCTTTCTTCGAAGCCAGGCTCTAGCATGGGTTCAAATTCGGGAATGGGCCAAGAGTCGAAACAAACGCTGTCAATTAACACTAGCTTGTTTACCTTTTCAGGAGCGTTCACAGCCATCAATTGTGCTATACCACCGCCAATGTCATGCGCCACCACGTGTGCGCTAGCTATACCCAGTGCATCCATCAACTTTAAAATGATTCGACATTGCGCGTTAATGGATACATCCACATCGGTTGGCATGTCAGACTCACCGTAATTGAGAAGATCGGGGGCAATCACCCTGTGTGTCTGACTAAGAGTTGGAATTACATTGCGCCAAAGAAATTTATTAGTCGGTATGCCATGCAAAAGCAACACCGGCACTCCTTCACCAACATCCTGATAGGCAATATTATGACCTTCAATTTTAGCGTATTGCGTTTCAACAACCGTATTAGTACTCATTAAACCCTCCTAGTTTGTCTGCCATCGCTAATCTGCAAAAAAAGACAAGTTTGCGTCTCTCATCTTGTTTTGCTCACATAACTAGTACCAATGCCTATGAGCGAGAGATCAAAAGTGATTGGTTCTTCGACCTGCAACTACGCTTACAAACTTTTAGTGTCTAGGGGGAAATTGATTAGTAAGTATTTATGTTGTATTTGGAAACCGGGTTCGAAATTTTATTATGAATAATCAATTATGTTAATACTGAACAGATGAAACCAGTGAAAAATGAACATTAAATGTTAACCAATTGATAATTTAAAGCGCAAAAAAACACCCCAAATTGTTGACCAATACACTCTATATGCTATAACTAATAGAAGATAAAATCCTTCAAACCCTTAGTTTTTGAGCACCTTCAGCTGTAAATAGCATAATTTCAATCTCGTTGGTGCACATAAATATATGATTTGATAAGCCTCTTTTAACAAATACTTCTGTATTTGTAGAATAAGACGTAGAATATCCTGAATTGATTGTTTTAAATGGTAGGTTTTGTTAGCGGATTTAGCAGAACAAACGCAGCTAGGCACCGGTATGCTTGAACCTTTTAAAGCAATTGAATTGTGTTGAACAATAAGTACAATTTAACCGATTAAGTTGTATCTGTTTGTACCTAATTATTGCAGTTATAAGGTTTAGTTGATGAAAAATCGTCGCATGTTCTGGCATATCGTTGAAAAAATAGAAGCGCAAATTGACGCTGGCCGATATCCCCCTGGAAGTCGCTTGCCGCCAGAAAGAGAACTTGCCGAAAATTTCGACGTCAGCAGACCAACCATCAGAGAAGCCATTATTGCACTTGAGGTGCGAGGCCGCGTGGAAGTTAAAGTAAGTTCTGGTGTGTATGTGCTAGACAATCAGCCTCAACAAAGTGAAGTGCAACGTATTAGTGCTTTTGAGCTTACACAAGCCCGCGCGCTGGTAGAGGGCGAAGCGGCGGCACTGGCGGCGCTTTCAATAACCGATGAAGAGCTTAATAGTCTTAACGACACCCTTATTGCAATGGAAAATGACGACGAGCCGGAAAAAGCCGATAGAGAATTCCACTCTATTATCGCCAAGGCTACTCGCAATAACGCACTGTTATTGTCTATTCAACATTATTGGAAGTTAAGAGAGTCTCAGCCTCAAATCATATCGTCGTACAAAAGCGTTTGCAGCTCCAGTAGTCAAGACCGGCTAGAAGAGCACAAGCGTATATTTATGGCGTTAAAATCACGTGACTCACAAAGTGCGCGAACCGCTATGCATGGACACTTTAATCGATTGATTAATGCTTTATTTGAAGCTTCAGAGGCCAAAGCTTTGGAAGAAATCAAAAAGAAATCAAGCGAGACCCGAGACAGATACTCTATTACTCATTTAGTCGGTTAAGCCGACAGCTAGACCTATCACTTAATATTAAGCCGCTTAATTCACCTTAAGCGGTTTTTTTATGTCTGTCCCCCCCCTTCTAGAAGATATTCAGTAACAAAAACCTTCACACCAGCAGACTTACCAAAGCGTAAGAACAATAAAGAATTTTGGTATGACATAAGTGTTGGATAAAACTATCCACGCCCTTATACTTGAAACTTATTAATTACATTGCGTTTACATTAAGGAGTGCGCTGTGTTTTCTCAAAAAGTACTGACCAATCAATCTTACCTTTCCCTTTTTACGAGTTCATTACTCGTTCCACTACTGCTAACCGGCTGTGGTGGCGGTGGAAGCTCCGGCAGTACATCCCCGGTTACAACAACCGCTCCACCTGCTGTTGAAACACCTGTAACTGAAGTTTGCTCTAACAAAATACATACCATAGTCAGTGCAACCGATGATGGCAGTTCGGCAACAGAGTTTTCGCCTGCGAATGCCATCGATGGAAACACCGCTTCAATATCAAGATGGTCTAGCGATGGGGTAGATAAAGCCCTCACGCTCGACTTAGGAACAACTGAAACCGTTGGCGCGCTTACCATAAAGTGGTTTGAAGGCGCTGAACGGGTTGCCAGCTTTTCGGTTGAAACCTCTGTTGATCAGAACACATGGGTTACTGTTCTCACTCAAGCTGAATCGAAAGGTAACCAAAGTGGCTTCGAACTCGTCAATGTCGACTCATCGCAAGCACGCTATGTCAAAATTACTGGGTTAGGTAATAGTGAAAACACCAACAACGGCATTGTTGAAGTACAAGTTCACCGTTGTGAAGACGCCACAGGGCTATTTACCGACGTGTTACCGAGCGAGGTAGGTATTGAACTTGTGGATTGGTATTTAAGTGTTCCTACCGACGATGACAATACTGGAACGTCTGATTCTATCTCGGAAACTGAGCTTGCTGGCGGTTACAGTAACTCAGAGTACTTTTATGCGTCAGATGATGACGGCATTGTTATGCGCTCACCAAGCTATGGCTTTAAAACCTCAACAAACACCAACTATGTACGGGTCGAATTGCGTGAAATGTTACGAAGAGGCAACCGTGCTATAAGTACACAAGGAGTGAATAAAAATAATTGGGTATTTGGCAGTGCATCCGCAGCAGGGCAAGCAGATGCTGGCGGCGTAGATGGTGATTTACGTGTAACCCTTGCAGTAAACAATGTGACTACCACCGGTGAAAACTATCAAATTGGCCGACTAGTAATAGGTCAAATACATGCCAATGATGATGAGCCAATTCGCTTGTATTATCGCAAGTTACCGAGTAATGAACTTGGTTCAGTGTACTTCGCGCACGAAAGCCGTGTTGAAGACAGTGAAGGCGATAATATTGAAACCTATGTCGAACTCATTGGCTCAAGAAGCAATTCAACCAGCAATCCTGTTGATGGCATTGCTCTAGATGAGAAATTTAGTTACCACATAAACGTGAACGTAAACTTATTGACCGTGACCATTAGCCGTGAAGGTAAAGCTGATGTTACTGCACACTATGATATGAGTGAAAGTAAGTACGATGAAGACGGTCAATATCACTATTTTAAAGTGGGTGTATACCACTTAAATAACTCGAGTGATCCCGACGAATTTGCGCAAGCTACATTCTATGAAATTAAAAATAGCCATACAGGGTATACAAGCAGCGAATAGACAAAGAGTAAGGTGCTAATGACCCATTAGCACCTTAGTTTTTTAGAGCGTTTAAGACGCTTACACACCATATATAAGTTAAGCTTCTATAACGCATCCTTGTGCTTAGCCATGCCTAATCAACGTCTTCGGACGTCCAATTATCATCATTATCCCCCCTAATATTATCAGTATTAATCCCGATGGTTCGCTGACCTCTGCTGTCGTTGTAGCGAACGAGCTAGCCAGTACAATTTCTCCATTAATAATGGAATCGTCAAACACTCCTCCAATACCTGGGGGCGAGACCGAAAAAATTGAGTTGTATAAATTACTTACAGAAAAATCGCTGAACGCTACTCTCACTGCATTTCGCGATTCAGCGCATAGCGTATTAGAGCATTCACTACTTACTTCGTTGACGAATATACCTAGCCCGAAATCAGCAATATTTAACCCTGCAAACAGAGATTGATTTTCCATCGCAGACGCTGTGGCTTTGACACCTAACAAATCTACCTCCAAGTTCGTGATAGTTGAACCACCAGCAGTAGCAAGCGAATATGACTCTCCTGAAATGGCGTTTGCATCAACTTTTGACGTTGTACTCAGTAAATCTGCAGTTATAGATAAGAAACCGTTGATCCCCAGTATGCTTGAAATCAAATCAAGTGACAGTTCATTTATAGTAGCGGCACCTAAAGTAGAAAAATAACTAGGCAAAACGCTGGTTAACGAGGAAGTTGATAATCCATCTATGACACTAGCTGAAATATCTCCTTGCCAACTCGAATTATCTATAAATGTATGTGAATAAATCCCTGCGGTTAAATCTGCCGCTGCTAGGGTACTACTATCCGTATAAGCATCAGGGGCACTGCCATTTGTGTGAGAAATATCCACAACCGCACTTGCCAAAGAGTCTATCGTCAAATTAATGTGTACGGCATTTCCGTAACTACTACTGATAACACTCGCATTCACTGTGTTTATAGAACTTGATACTGCCACTATACCCACTGTAAGGCATACTCTGAGCAGCGTGCTTCTCATATTATTCATATTTAATCGCATACGAACTCCTTTATTTTTTGATTTCGGCGATGTAGTAAATTATCGATAAACGACACATTTACGCTTAAATAATAGACAGCGGGAAGACTTCTACGACATAGGGAGATCCCCCTACTTTGATAATTACGCTTTGGAACAATAAGTGATGAACACAAAAAAAAGGCTACCAGTCTTTCGACTCGCAGCCTTTTTTGTTGCTAAGATAAACCCACTGTATTGCGGCTATCCTCGCGCTATCTATTAGTATTTCAAGCTAACGCCTGCGAATAAGCGAGGACCGTAATCGTTCACTTCACCTAGGTTACCTTGTACATAGTAATCCTGTGATTTAGGCGCACTGAATAGGTTAATGGCTTCAAGTTTCACGCGCACATGCTCGTTAACTTTGTAAGACATACGCGCTTCCCATACACCTACTTCATCTACATAACGTAAACGGGTACCGTTACTAGTGTAAGGTTGGAAGTACTCACTACGATACTTGTAGATAATAGCCGTATCTAAATCGCCAATTTGGTAGTAAACCTGAGTACTGAATACATGCTCAGAGAAACCTGGTACCGAAGCTGGGTCAACAATACCTGCTGTTAACTGCGTGGTGTTACCGTCTACGTCAGTGATAAAGGTGTCACCATACAAACTGTCTTCAAACTCGAAGTCTGTGTCTGCGTAGTTGTAGCCTATTTTAACACCGATGCCGTTGTCCCAACGGTAAGCGATTGACGCTTCTAAACCAAAAATGTCACTCTCATCATCGGTAGTTACAGAGTTGGTCACTGGAAGTGCAAACTCTTGACCATCAATAACGAAGTTTTCTAATACTGTACGCTGTTGGAAACCACCTTGGAATTGCTTGTAGTACAAGCCAAACGCAAAGATTGAATCTTCGTTAGGATACCATTCGAAAGCAACATCATAGTTCCACGACATAAGCGGCTGTGTATCAGGGTTACCTGAACCGTTTACACCTACTAATAAATCGGCAAGTGACGTTGGCGCTAAGTCATCATCGGTTTGGAACGTACGGCTGTAACCTAAATCAGATGGATCGGCACGTGACATACCACGGTATATACCACCACGAATAAGAATATCATCGCTATAGTCCACAACTAAGTTGAAGCTTGGAAGCACTTCAGTGTAGTCACCGCCACCTTCAATTCTTTCGAGTGAGTCGCCGCTCACTAAGCTAATAACACCTAGCTCGTCAGTAACAACGTCGAATGAGTTTCTAAAGCCCACTGAAGTAACTTCGGTATCTACAATACGCACACCAAAGTTACCACGAATGTACTTGTTAAACATTTCTGTATCGTAACTGGCCATCACGTATGCAGAGTTAGTTTTTTCAGTTACGTCGATAGTACCACTGTTTTCATACTCTACATCTGGGTAGCCAAACTCTCCGTTTTGAGATGCAACTACAGCTTGTGAGAAACACACGTTATCGTAAGTAGCCCAAGAAGAGCCGCCACCAATTACATTGCCGTCACTATCGACATTTGTAATGAGGTCGCCATCTGACACACCGTCTAAGAAGTCCGATTCAGGAAAGTCTTTCTGACAGCTCTGCAATAACTCAAGTGCATCTGCATTTGCAGTATCTAGCGTAAACTCGTTGCGTGAACCATTACCTTGGCTACCACCATATTGAATGAAGCTCAGTTCAGATGTTCTCAAGCCTGCTTGAACACTGGTGAACACATCGCCACTTAGTGCATATTCAAAATCTAAACGTGCAGACTTAATTTCGTTATCGCGTGTATTTTCTCTATCGATACGAGTACGAAGGCTATCTGTGTAGTTAGAAATATCAGTAACATCGAAGTCACTTACAGTGAAATGAGGAATATATTCGCCCATGTCCCAGCTAAAAGATTGTCTGTCAGCAGTTCTCGCACGGTTAGATATTTGTAACTCTTCACGTGACGTTTTTGAGTAAGCCAAATCCAATTTAACCGTTAATGCATCAGTCGCGTAGTGCTCGATATTCAAGCCGTAACCACGGTAGTTCTCTTCACGAGAAAATTGCTCGCCTGAAGATTCAATACGATCTTGCCCTTCCCAATGCAGAATACCACCCACATCGTTGGTCACCAATGTAGGACCAGTAAGCCCAGGAATAGCACGTTTTTGTAAGAAGATTAAATCGTGACGTGATTCTTGTTGCGTTCTATCCGACACCTGCGCATCAAAGTTAATATCCCAAGACTCAGAAGGTTGGAACTGAAGCGCTAAGAATAGTGCATCACGTTCATCAGACGTTTCATTTTGACGGTAACTACGGCTGCTTCCAGTCCATGCGTACGGCGTACCATCGCTAACCGCTTTGCCTGTTTCAGGGTCAATGGCCGTATCGTAGCCTTGGTTACTGCTGCCGCTAACTTGGTCTTCACAGTCACCTGCACTACTACGGTAGAAACCTTCGTTAGTGTTAGTTGGGTCGTTCAAACACGCCCACAGTGAAGAACCTGTAGGGCTTGAACTTCTGTATTCTGCTTCTG
Organism: Alteromonas sp. CI.11.F.A3; assembly: GCF_032925565.1. Lineage (NCBI taxonomy): Bacteria > Pseudomonadati > Pseudomonadota > Gammaproteobacteria > Alteromonadales > Alteromonadaceae > Alteromonas > Alteromonas sp. CI.11.F.A3. The sequence goes on along the minus strand of NZ_CP136708.1, from coordinate 998,110 downwards.
GCTGACTGATATCTTGACGTTGCAAACCAAAAGAAATACCTAACGCTTGGCCGTTATCAAATTCAAACTGGTCTACGTAACTAAAGGTTCCACGAAAACCTAGATCACCTTGAAGTGAGTTGTCTACGTTACCTTCGTCAGGGTTGTAGTTAGTTTTAACTTCACCTTGAATACGTTGCTTGCCGTAATCTAGCGGCTGTACTGTTTCTAGTGAAATAACACCGGCCACACCACCTTCAATCATAGAGGCGTCTTGGGTCTTATAAATAGCCACTTTCTTCACAAGCTCTGAAGGGAACTGTGAGAAGTTTACCGAACGGTCACCACTACCATTTGTCGCTTCACGACCATTGATATGTGTAGCACTCAAAAACGGGCCAAGACCACGAATGGTAATTTCAGTAGCACCACCATTTTCACGGTGAGAAGCTGCACCAGTAATAGACTCTAGTGCTTCACCAATTGAAAGTGCAGGCAATTCACCAATATCTTCTGATGATAAACCATCAACAACCGTTGTTGATTCACGCTTAATAGCAATTTGGTCTTGAATTGTCTTTCGTGTACCAACTACGTCGATAACTTCGACGTCAGCCTGGTCTTCTTCAGTTACATTGGCTTCTTGAGCGTGAAGTGAAAATGCGCTGGTAGTGGCTACACTGGCAATAATTGCCGTACGTACCCACTTGGCCACAGGGCGAAGCGTGAATTCAGCATTCTCCACGTTATCACCGCTCAAGGTTTTACTCTGTTGTATTTTCAACGACATTACGAGATCTCCGTTGTGTCTTTTAATGTGTATAGGGCTGTGTGTGTTGTGTTATTCATCGTCTGCTGTCCATGTAGAGCCTACGCCCACATCAGATGCTTGAATGTAGTAAAGGCCTTTCGCACCAGCAATTGCCTGCGCACCGCTTCCGTCTGTTTCGATAAGCGTGCTCTCAGCAACGACAAATTCAGGCACTTCTTTGCCATTTCCAGCAGGGTCTTGGTCAATGGCGCCATCGGTATCAAACTCGCCATTTCCATCGATATTTCTAATATCTACCCAGTCATCAGAGGTATCACCCGACATGTAGCTGTCGCTAAAACCAAAGTTGTTGGTGAGGGTTGATTCTGTGTGGTTGATTAGGTCGCAGTCGTATTCGAAGGAATGGTCACTGAAACCACCGTCGGCATTAAGGTATAAACCTTCAGTCGAAGCGTCATTGTTTAAGCCATTGGCAATTAAGTTCGCGTCAAAGTCGATAACGAAAAACTGGTTACTAAGGCCGTATAGTGTTGTGGTTTCCGCTAAATCATCACAATCATCAACACCTGCTTTTGAACCAATTTCAGTACTAAAGACGATAGGTTGTAGCGAGTTAAGTACCGTGTTGTTAGTCACGGTAAGCGATAGGTCGCCAGAACCGTCTAATACCGCTTGGTTACCAGAATTTGGAACGCCGCCGTCAGCTTGAGAGAATGGGTTTACCGTGAATACGATGCCGCCAGCCTCTTTGTTGCCAGAGCGAATACCCGCAATATAGTTGTTGGTAATGGTGTGGCCTAATGGCGTTACAAGAACACCACTTGGTCTTTCGCTAGAGCTTGCAATATCGGTTGTACGGATAATGATGTTATCGCTAACCGTATTAAACCCACCGTCTTCTAGTGAAATACCACCACTAGCATCAACGATAGTGTTGCCTTTAATAGTGGCACCTGAGGTTTGAACTCGCATCAAGCGGCGGCCAGTAGTCACATTGTCAATCAAGTTATACTGAACCGTGAAGTTAGCCATGTCCGCTGAATCGTCGCCAGTAGTACTACCTAGGTTAAGCAGAAGAAGGCTAGAATTACCGAAGTTTTCATTCGGGCTTTCGCTAAACAAGTTGTATTGAATAATGTGGTCAGCACCAGAAGAAGCTAGTTTAATAATAGAGCCTTCTGCAGCCACTGAGCGGCCAGAGAAGTTGTTACGTTCAATAAGTGCGCCGCTACCTTTCACTACCATCCAATGGAAAGCGTCATCAGGGTAGTTCAATGAAGCTTGTTCATTACCCATGGTGTTTTGCGAGAAAACGAAGTTATCACCTTCAGAATAAATCATGGCTTCTTCGCCGCTATCACAAGTAGAACCTGAAAGGGTATCGATATCGGTGAAGGTTAAGCCTGTTACCGCAGCGCCATCAGCCGAGCTTGCAACGTGAATACAAAAATCACCAGTAAAGGTAGGGGTTTCACCTTCAACCGCACGAAGTTCAATACCACTGGTTAATTCCAGCGCAGCCATACCTGTATAGGTATTCGTATTTAAGCCGAGTACATCGCCATCAGCTAAGCTAACTAATGCAGATTCAAGCGCTGTAGCATCACCTACTACTTGGGTATAAACCACAGAATCTAACGCATCCGTTACTGTGTCAGTAAACGAATCGTTATCGGTATAAGCTGCACTCACTGAAATAATCGCGCCTGCATAAGCAGTTGGCGTAAAAGTTTTAGCGTTTGAATCGGCAATTTCAACACCATCAGCTGACCAGGTGTAAACAACGTTCGCTTCATCAATGCCGTTATTATCAGTGATTTCAGCCGTTAGTGTGGCACTGGCCAAGTAAGGCGCAGTACCCATAATTTCGATACTACCCGCTTGGTCTACCGCAACGCTGGTAACTGGAATAGTGGGTGCAGATGTAATGTCTTCTTCAAAACCGTTGTCATCTACATAGGTGACTTGCACGGTGATCACTGTGCCAACCAATGAGGCACCTACCACGTAAGTACTGTCGGTTGCGCCATCAATGGCCGCATCATCAGCATACCACTGGTAAGAAATATCACCTGTTGCACCGTCTTCATCAGCAATTTCGGCGGTAAGCGTATTGCCTACTGTCGGCGTACCTGTAATAACAACTGCACCCTCAGAGTTAACTCGTGCCACTACATCCGTTGCCGCTGAAGTGACAGATTCACTAAAACCACGATCATCTTCGAATGTGGCATTAGCAGTTATGACTGTGCCGAACTGAGCGTCGGTAAGTTCTAATTCTGCAGTAACTTCATCTTCTATTTGCGTATCGTCCGCGAACCATGCGTAAACGATAACCGCATTTTCAATTCCATTTTCGTCAGCAACGGTGGCTGTTAACGTTGAACCTACAAGTGCGTCGCCACTCAGCGTAATTGTCGCATCTGATGCAATAGCCATTACATCGTCGGTAGGGTCACTGATGTGGGATTCATTAATGCCACCATCATCGGTATAAAGGCCTTGAACTGTAATTGGTGAACCAATCTGATCATCGGTGAGTGTGAATGATGAAGAGTTAGCGCCTTCAATAGCAACACCGTCGGCGTACCAGTAATAGGTTACGGTGTCAGAAATACCATCAGGATCGCTTACGGTCGCACTTAGTGTTTCACCGCTTATTGCCGTCCCTGAAAGCACAATTGAACCCAATGTATTGGGATTGTTGTCTGAACTAACATCTGTACTAACGTTACAGCCTGTAATTGCTGCAGCAATGGCACAAAGTGCGAATGTTTTAAACTTCATAATGGCTCTATTCTCCGAGTGATTGGTTTTGGTTATTAAGTAGCGAACCACACCATATTATTACCAAATTAAAGAGTTATAGGTTACCAATTGAAATTACATTAAGACAACATTGTTAACCTGTCGGCACATATAACCACAATAAAATAACTTTTACCACCATTATCATGCCATTGCGATAACATTTAATTCACAAAGATGTTTCTAGATCTTGCTGACAGGGCTAGCAACTTTTGACCAATGGTGAACACATTGTTATTACCAATTTATTTTTACGGTGAATGTTGGGTATAAAGCGTCAAGATACACTCGCGAAGAAGTGCTAAAAGTAAGGCATGGTGCCATGTGGAGTAGAGTTAAGAAGAGTTGAATTGAGCAGAACGAAGTGAAAAAGGGACATCATTAGGGTTAATAATACGAGTTTGATTACCCCTTTTTAATGTTGATTCTCTAGATGATAAAAGGTGGCTTGTACGTAATCTTTATCTGAGCCGCTGTTGTTTTGATTATAAACACCCGCTTTAAAATACATATACTGGTTGTTTTTGTTATAACCACTTTTGCTCATATCAAAGCTTTTGGTTAGGTTTGATTTACCCTCACGGATTAAGGTCACAAATAAGATGTCGTTTTGTACCGTAATCTTATAACTAAACTTTTCGTTAAGGGCTATCCCCTCTTCAGGATTTTCTAACGTATGAGAGCGACTTCCCACCATGTTGACCCATACATCATCGCCACCGTTAATTTCATGGGCAAAGTAGATTGAGCCGTTGTCATTGCCAGGTAACTTGCGGAAATAGAGTCTAATGGGTTCGTCATCAGTCGCATGAATTTGCCCTATAATAACTCGACCAACTTTGTTCTTGTCTCCGGTAGTAGAAACGCGATTTACCGCAAGAGTTGCTTCTAGACTGCCTTCCACCGCCCCTGCTTTACGCTTGACTGAACCGTGCGCCGAATTAAGCACCCAATTGTTCTCGGTGACCCCCTTCGTTTTAATGCGGGTGTTACCTCGTCTGAGCATTTCTCGTAATTCAGTTCGTGCGTACTTGGTATTTTTAGATGTTTTTGCCCCAGCATTAGGGCAGGCAAATACCATTCCTCCGTCTGTAGCTGTGTAAAAAAGCGGCTTCAATGAAAAACTATCGCTTAACGCTTTTTCATAAATGATGTCGGCTTTTAAATCTTTATTTAAATCGGTTGGGAGACTAAGTGTCCAACTTAATAAATCAAAATTATCATTGGGAGATTTTGAAGGGTCAAGTGAATTGAAATCACCAAGCAACTCCCCTTGAGGAAGTGCTTGATGTGATTCAGGAAGTGTATGGGTAGCCGCTAAACTTTCAGCTAGTGAAGTATTAGCAGCCACGGTGTTCGCCAGTGTTAATGTAGTAAAAACTACACTGCGTATTAACGCTTTTGCTGTTGCCGCCATAAACGCTACCTACCCTATTTACACAGCCATAAAGCTAAGCGATTACTATCGCTTAGCTTCAACCGGTTCAATTTTAGGGCATAGAACCCAAATACTTAGTACAGCAACGATGGCAAGTGCCGCACCAATAACAAAGACCACTGTGTAACTACCGTCAGCAGTTAACGAAGGTACTGCGTATATCAAAAGTCCTGCCGCTAGTTTGGCCGCCATACCCGCAAAGCCAGCCAATGTCCCCACCGACTTACCGCCGAATAAATCGCTAGGCAAGGTTTGTACGTTTCCAATTGCCGTTTGAAAGCCAAATAGAATAGTGGCCATAATTAATACAGCAGCAACTTCACTGTTCGGGTTAGATAACATCAACAATGCTGGCAACATGATTAAGCAACCCAGCGTAATCACTAACTTACGCGCTTTGTTTACTGACCAACCTGCTCCCAGTCTGTTTTGCGCAAGCAGTCCGCCGAACCAAGCACCTAACATGGCACCTACATAAGGAACCCAACCATAAATAGCCAAGCCCTTCACATCCATGGCATAAACTTCTACCAAATAGGTGGGGATCCAAACAATAAATAGCCACCAAATAGGGTCGATTGCCGCAGTGGCGATAATCACGCCCCAACTCTGTTTGTGTGATAACAACTGCCCAGTGGTAGGCGTGTATTCAGCAATAGCGCTGCCATCGGCATTGGTCGCTTCGTTTCTTTGGCCGGTAAGGATGTACTCTCTTTCTTCATCGGTGATCCAAGGGTGTGAGCCTGGTGGCGATTTAACCACGATGATCCAAGGAATAAGCCAAAGTAGACCGGTACAACCCACTATTACGAAGATGGCTTTCCAACTGAAAAATAAGGCAAGGTAAGCAATGAGAGGAATAGAAATAATGCCGCCAATGGCTGCACCAGAGTTAAATATACCTTGAGCTAAAGCACGCTCTTTAGTGGGAAACCACTCGGCGTTAGCTTTTGCTGCGCCTGGCCAGTTTCCTGCTTCTGAAACACCTAAGATGGCACGGAACACACTGAAGGTTAATATGCCTTGTGCAAAAGCATGCAGCACGGTAGCAATAGACCAAATACCAATAGAAAGAACAAAACCTATGCGTGTGCCTACCCAGTCAAACACCTTACCGAATATAGCTTGGCCGAAGGCATAGGAAAAAAGAAATACAATACTAATAATACCGTACACTTCTTTTAATTCGGCATCCGTTTTATTGGGGTAAATCTCCTTTCCCATAAACGGCCACAATACACTAAGCGATTGTCTATCTATGTAGTTAATCACTGTTGCCAGTGCAACCAGTGCAATTACCCACCATCTCAAATTCTTCATGTTACTACCTTACCTAATATTACTTTGTCGTCATTTTTATAAAACGTACTGTCTAAAGCGTTAGCCCGCAGGGTGTCACTTCGACTGGTTCCCTTTTAACGTTGCCGTTGATGCCCCTTTAGTAAAGGTTTCGGTCACTTCAGGAAGTGGCGTAGAATCAAAGGTGTTATTAAGAATTTGAGTTTGTGGTTCACCTACCGTGTGATCGATAGTTACTAGCTTGCTATCTACAAACGTATTGCCACTAATTAGGCTTTGTTGCACACCCAGTAGGAAAATAGAAGACTTAGATTTGTTGCGCTTCCCCTTTCCAACATTAGTGATATCACTATCCGTCAAGGTGAAGTGCGGGCCAAAGGTACTTTCATCTGTGCCGCCGCGATAAATTTTTGCAATGGCACCTTCAATGTTCGAAAAAGTAGAATTTTTGATGGTGACGTATTCGGCATTGTAAATGCCTAAATCATCTTGCTCTTTATCTAGTCGCAATACGTCACCCGTGATGTTTTCAAATACACTGTCAGTAATGTCGATGTTATCGGCTAAGCTTCTGTAACCCGCATCAAATACATGAGAGGAATGGTTCACGTTTAAATCGGTAATGTGCGTATTGTGAATGGCAAGCTTGTGATTAAACAAAGTAGGCAACTTAGTGTTGCGGATAAGTACATTGCCTGCACTGTCAGGCGATTTTTTACCTGATATATTTAGCCCATCCAGTTTCAAGCTTCCCCCATCTTCAATTTCAATCATTAAAGAGCGCATGGGGTACAGGGTAACTGAGCGCGGTGACTCTGCTTTAAGTGTTACTACGCTTTTAACCTGCATCTGTTTGTTTAGCGAGTAACTTCCGGCTTTAAGCAGTATCGTACTTCCGCTTTCTGCTTCGGCCACAGCACGGTAAAGCTCATCAGCAGAACTTACGCTAACAGTTTTACCAGAATCAAATTCTATAGGTAAACCTGCTTTCTCATACCAGTTTACGCCTGTGTCTTCTTTTAGCGTTGGGTTTAAAGATGCGGGTGCGCCAACCTCTAATTGCTGCGCTTGTTTACTTTGCAACAACCCGTTTTCGCCTCGTACTAATTCGATATTTTTAACATCGAATCCCTGGGCTAGCTCATCTTGAGGCCGTTGACTAGCGAAGTTATTTTTAAAGGTAATGCCAGAAACATCATCAAAGATTTTAAATGGATTTTCAGCGCTTTCATTTACAACTAGGTTGTTAGAAAAACTGCTGTTGATAGGCGTCGCCGAGCGTTCTGCGTCACTACCCGCTGCTAGGTTGATATTATCCAAGTTCACCAAGGTATTGTTATCAATTTTGGCGTTTTTAACTTGGTGATATCGGTTAATCGATGAATTTGGTACGCCATTCATTACGGTAAAACCGCCACCAAATCGAATACCCGTTAACCCTTCCATGTAGTTATTACGAACCGTTTGGTCGGCATTAATAATACGGATACCACCGGTGTGGTGTTTGCCATTACCAAAGAACACATTCCCTTCCACTAGGTTTCCATTGCCGTGGCGAAGGGTAAGCGTACCTCTGCTTTCAAAAAATACGTTATTTAAAAATTGGTTCTTACCCGATTTATTCGAAATGATTTCTACTTCGCCGTTACATCTGTCGAAATAGTTATTTTCAACAATGGTAAATGAGTCACTTAATGAATACTTACTGGTACCAATGCGAAGGGTTTCACCACCATTAGAGCCCAAAATTGGACGAGGGCCAAAGTAGTTGTGATCGATACGATGATGATTTTGTTGGCTATCTTCCGTATTCAAGCGCACCGCCATTGTGACGCCCGCGTTACTTTTCCCTTCTAGATGACTGTGGTCGAAGCGGTTGTGCTTACCGTACATCACAACCCATTTATCAGAGTTGAATTTATCTGGATTACTGAACCCATCAATAACCACTTGAGTAACCCTGGAATGGTAAGCAAGGTTATCGTCGTTCTCTTTAAATGATACTACTTCACCGGTAGGACTATATCCGTCTTTAAATACTAAGCCCTCTACGACAAGATACTCACCTGCTAGTCGAAGGTTAGATAACCCTGACAAGACGACACCACCGTTAGTTTGCGCTTTTAGTGTAATGGGCTTTTCTGGTGTACCGACACCTTTAAATAAAATTTCAAAATTTTCCCAAACGCCATCAGCAAGTACAATGGTATCACCCGCTTTTAACGACTCAGCTTGTTTGAGAAATTGCTCTTTGTCGGCAACTAAAATGCCACCTGATTGAGATACTTGTAACAAAGGATTGGAAACATAGGCGCTGTCTTCTTTTACACCAGCTTGTGGGGAAGTTGAATTACAGCCGGCAACAAAAAGTAGGCTACAAGTGACTAAAACAGGAACAGAAAACACACTAGCATTCATGCAAACAACCTAAGTTATCTGAAAGACGACAATCGTCTTTATATGATTAAAGAAGGGGCTCTTCAACACTTAACACTTGCATGAAGCATAGCAGCGATATCAAATAATGAGGTGCTGATTAGCGTCATAGCAAAAGTCAAAAATGTTTCAACTTGAGCCGAAAGATACTAGGTATCAATGTAACCAACCCCACAACACAATGTCAACCAGTTGTTAACTTTCTATATTACCAATTAATATACCTATTGATATTACCAAACCTTAAGGTAAGCATAAGAGCATGATTTAATGGGACTATATTAACTTCGAATTTGTAAGCCAAGTAAAAATAAAAGCCTCTCGGAGGAGGCTTTTATTTAACTATCGGTAATAATTTATCAACATCTTCGTTGATAGAGTTTAGTTATTAACTGTTAAGAGAAAAGTAAGCCACCGTTAATATCCACATTATTGCCGGTCATATAAGACGCATCATCACACGCTAAAAATGCCACCAGCTTTGCGACTTCTTCAGATGTACCTTCTCGCTTAATACAGGTGGCCCCTGCTACATTTGAGCGTACATTGTCTGGAGTGAAGGTGTCATGAAATCCGGTGGATATCATACCTGGGCAAACTGAATTCACGCGGATATCTGGTCCTAGCTCTTTCGCTAAGCCCCTTGTAAAGGTAGAGACAGCACCTTTAGATGTTGCGTATGGGATAGCGCCACCGCCACCGCCATCTCGTGCGGCTTGAGACGAGAAGGTAACAATTGAACTACCCGGTTTCATGTGGGGGATAACCCCTTGCACCATGAGGAACAAAGACGTTAAATTTACATCGAGTACTTTATGCCAATGTGCTAAGTCCATTTCCACTATCTTTTTACGCTCTACCAAACCACCTGATACGTGGACTAGGCAATCTATTGCCCCATAAGTCGACAATGTGGTTTCAACCGTATTATGAACATCAGCTTTTTGAGTGAGGTCGGCATGAATAGCAATAGCATTCCCTCCCGCAGCAACTATCTGCTCAACAGTGTCTTTCGCCCTGTCTGCACTTGCCTGATACGTAATAACAATATTAGCACCACGAGCAGCAAGCTCTACCGCACAAGCAGCACCAATATCTCTGCCCCCACCCGATACAATTGCAACTTTACCTGTCATCGACATTGTCTTATCTCCCGAAATTCATGTTTCTATGTAAGTAGATATTCACGCGAAAGGCTCGTTGATAGTAAACCAGTGAACTGGATGACTCGAATCTATGGCGAAAACTGCTAGAATGAATATCTGAATCTGGTTTAACCCTCAACCTGTTCAAAGACTAACCAACCCAATCATAGTCGTCAACCCACTACCAAACCACTAGTTACCAATTAAAATTACCAAATAGATCAAGATATTCACGGTTATTAAACATTTCAAATGCACTATCAATGAACAATAAAAACCATTAGATTTCAGTAGCATGAATTAATTAAGCTTTGTAAAATACAATTTTACGGCAAAGAAAACCGTTAACAAAAAATTCAAATTAAAATTAAAAAACAAACCAAATTAGTACCATTTTTTAATTATTGGTTGACAATATGGCATGATACTAATAATGTTTTTGATATGCTGATTGGTTCAAGAAGCAAAATGGACTGTCATCATACTAGTCGATAAGAGACACGAATTAAGTTTGGCATTGGTTAATGGTGAATATTTAATTGGTAAGTGGTCTTTTGATAGGAAGAATGTATTGCCCCTTCAATTTTAGCGGGTACATCTATCATCAGTTACTCTGTTCATTACTGAGCCCAATTATTTAGCGAGACGTTAATCTTAAGCTCAAATTACTTATTAAATTAATTAGAAGCAAGATAGCGCACTCGGCTATGAAGTGAAGTTCACATCACTCTCATCACAGCCTGTGCCATGATATTTTAGGAGTTATACATGTCAAAACCTGTCATCGGTTTCATCGGTCTAGGCCTTATGGGCGGCAATATGGTCGAAAACTTACAAAAGAAAGGCTACGAGCTTAATGTAATGGACCTTAACAAAGATGCGGTAGCAGCATGTGTTGCTAGAGGTGCTAAAGCAGTTTCTTCGGCTAAAGAACTAGCTGAAGCATCAGATATCGTTATGCTTTGTTTAACTACTTCAGCCATTGTCGAAAAAGTAATGTATGCAGAAGACGGCATTCTTGCAGGCATGAAAGAAGGCTCTGTATTGGTAGACTTTGGTACTTCAATTCCTGCATCTACTCGCAAGATTGGTGCTGACCTAGCAGAGAAAGGCGTTGGTATGATTGACGCACCTCTTGGTCGTACACCAGCTCACGCTAAAGATGGTTTGCTTAATATTATGGCTGCAGGCGATATCGATACCTTCAACAAGGTTAAGCCTGTACTAGAAGACCAAGGCGAGAACGTTTTCCACCTTGGCGCATTAGGTGCTGGTCATACAACTAAGTTAATCAATAACTTCATGGGTATGACAACAGTATGTGCAATGTCTCAAGCATTTGCTGTAGCTGACTTGGCTGGCGTTGATCGCCAACAACTTTTCGATATTATGTCGACAGGTCCATCTAGCTCACCATTCATGCAGTTCTGTAAGAACTATGCCGTTGATGATGTAAGTGATCTTGGTTTCTCAATCGCAAATGCGAATAAAGATCTTGGCTATTTCTTACAAATGGTAGAAGACTTAGGAACACAGTCTAAAATTGCAGAAGGTTCATCTTCTAACTTGCAGGCTGCATTTGAAGCTGGCATGGGTAACGGAAACGTACCAGAAATTTTTGATTACTTTCTAAAATTAAAAAAGTAGATCCTGTCTGAACTACTTGGGTGCTTGATGCCAACCAATCGCTTTATTAATATTGGTTAGTATTAAGCCCCCTGTTACACCTCAATTTACAAAGCAAATAACTAGACTACTGTGATTTTTGGGGTTACTAGGCTATAACGAAAGCGCACACCTGTAGTTAACGTGCTGTGAAGTTAACCGAACTCTTACTGTGTTAGTAACTGAACTGTTTCATTAACAATAAAAAGGTGAGGTAACACCCTATGTGCTTCTTATCCTACATCACACAAACAAGACCCTTTCTTTCTACCGTATTTGCTTCGTTTAGTAACAACACATCTCTGAATGACACTCGTTTCAAATTCACATAAGAATTCAAACCCTATTTGTTAAATGGTAGACCGCCATTTAAGAGCTATTTAATTATTAGGAGCAAGTAAAATGCAAAAGCAAAGCGCACTTTTTTTATCAGGCAACGAAACTGAAATAGAAGATATCGGCGGCGGGCTAAAACGCCAAATGCTTGGGTATAACGAAGAATTAATGATGGTTAAAGTCTTTTTTGACAAAGGCGCAGAAGGGTACGTGCACGCGCACAGACACTCTCAAGTCACTTACGTTATTGAAGGTGAATTCCACTTCAGCATCAACGGCGAAGTTAAGGTAATGAAACCGGGTGATAGCTGCCTTATTCCACCTCATGCAGACCACGGCGCAGTTTGTCCTACTGGCGGCATTTTAATTGACACATTTAGTCCTCCTCGCGAAGACTTTTTAGAGGAATAACATTGTGAAATTAAATGGCTTACGTTGGTGGGTAATCGCATTAATTGCGCTTGCCACCGTGATTAACTATATCGACCGTCAGGCGCTCAGCGTATTGTGGCCTGATATTGTTGAAGAGTTATTTCCGGATGAATCAGCGTTAGAACGCAAGCAAATTTACGCTAATATTTCCATTGTGTTTGTATTTGCTTACGCGTTTGGGCAAGCCATTTTTGGTAAGATTTTCGACTGGGTTGGTACTCGTTTAGGCTTTGTATTGTCTATCGGTGTATGGTCGTTGGCCACCATTGCTCATGCATTTGCACAAGGTCTATTAACCTTTAGCCTCTTTCGCGCCATATTAGGTGTTGCGGAAGCTGGCAACTGGCCAGGTGCGGCTAAAGGGAATGCAGAATGGTTTCCCACTAAGGAACGTGCACTCGCACAGGGTATATTTAATTCCGGTGCTGCCATTGGTGGCATAATCGCTATACCCTTGATTGCATTTTTAACCGTTTATTTTAGTTGGCAAATGCTGTTTGTTGTTGTGGGTGCAGTAGGATTACTTTGGTTGATTCCTTGGTTAATTCTAGTGAAAGCGCCACCTGGCGCACACCCATGGATTACTGATGAAGAGCGTGAGTACATCCTTACTGGTCAACGTCAAACCACCATGTCAGCTGACTTAGTTGAGACTGAAGTAGAAGAATATAACCCTTCTACTAGCGAGCTACTTAAGCGCAAGCAAAGCTGGGGCGTAATCATAGCCTCTGCTGCTATTGACCCTATCTGGTGGCTGTTTGTATTCTGGATCCCTATTTACCTAAATGAAGTTTATGCCATGGATGTTAAGTCTATCGGTATTTACGGCTGGGTACCTTATGTGGGCGCAATGTTCGGTGCTTGGTTTGGCGGGCTTCTTGCTCAAAATAGACTTAAAGCTGGCTGGAATACAGATAAAACCCGAAAGCTAACCATCACCCTTGGTTGCTTAATTATGCTTCCTTCGCTTTTGGCTATGTCGCAACCTGGTTCCCCAACTATGGCGGTGATTATTATGGCGATTATCTTGTTTGGATTCCAAACCGCCATTGGTAATGTACAAACACTACCTAGCGATTTACTGGGTAAAAAAGCCGTAGGCACCTTAGCGGGTTTTTCAGGCATGGCTGCAAAGTTAGGCGCGGTCGGTTTAACTGCATTGGTCCCATACCTTACCGCTGATGGTAACTATGCTCCTGCGTTTATCATTGGTGCGTCACTTGCCATTGTAGCAATGGCGGCAGTATGGGTATTAATCCCTAAAATTGAACCACTGAAAAAGCTAGACTAGATTTAGACTAAAATAAGCATTGACGATGGCTACAACACACAGGTTGTAGCCATTTACCTGCCGGCTTACATTGCCTTATGAAGTAACAACCTCAAGTACTACTTCCCTACCCAATGTGTGTAGACGATATTTCCCCCTGCGCTTTTACACGATGCTTTCGACCCAAAGCACTTAGCTTAATAACAACTCTTAGCCTCATATAAAACGCCCGCCTATTCTATAAAAGATAATGACCACAGGACTTACTGCACGCATCGTATTTCCCCACACGAATGTAAAGCGGCTTTACACTTTATTTCAGGCAATAGCACTAAATTTACGTTAGGATAGCGCTTCAGAATACCGCCGAAATTTCACCTATCGCATTATCGAGCTATGCTTGCGAACACCTTACTTTTAGTGAGCTGACACACTAGCTAAAGCCCGGTAGATTTCTACTTCAAAGGAAAGTCTTATGAAAATTTTATCTTTATTCGTTATCGCTACATTATCATTTTCGGCACACGCTTCTGCCAACGACACGCTTAACAAACTAAAAGGTATGTTGGGTGATGCCAATACATCCACTTCACAAACCACAGAAGCAGCTGAGGCTAGCTCGTTGGATGTGTCTAGTTTGGTCAGTATGGTGTCAGAAAATTTAGGCGTAAGTGAAACGCAATCTGAAGGTGGTTTAGCATCTATTTTTGATTATGCTAAAGGCAACCTCACTACTGCTGATTATTCAGAACTTGCCAGTGCCATCCCTGGGTTAGACTCTTTGTTAGAAAACGTACCTTCTGTTGCGGCAGATTCTACCAATGGCGGTTCAACCATGTCAGGTTTACTAAGCAAAGCCTCTGAATACAGTAGTTCTCTAGGTTCTATAAACGAATTGAAGCAACAATTCGATGCACTGGGTTTAGATGCAGATATGATAAGCAGCTTTATCTCACAAATTAACACTTACCTGAACAGCAATGAAGAAACACAGTCTTTACTTCAGTCTGGTTTAGGTAATTTAGCCTCAATGCTTTAATATTTATTTTTGGCGGCTGAGTGAGTGACCTATGCCATCACTTATTCGCCGCCTTTTCCTCTTCTTTTTAATACGTCTAGAATAATTATGCCCATAAAAAACTTAACCACTTCATTTAAGCAGCAACCTAAATGGCGGCGTATTGCTACCTACTTTCTGTTGGCATACTTATTCTACGCGTTAATACTGGGCCTAGTTGCGCCTTTGGTTCTTGAATCTAAAGCGCCCAAAATATTAAGTGAAAAGTTAGGGCGAAATGTCAGTATCGACAATATTCGAATTAATCCTTTCTTGCTGCGCGCCAGGGTGTCTGGATTTACGATTGAAGAAGCGAGTAGCGACGACGCATTTATTGCGTTTACACTACTTGAGCTTGATGTGGGCTTTTGGCAAACCCTATTCAGCTTTACCCCTACCCTAGAGCATTTTTACTTAAATACGCCTTATGCACACCTTGCTAGGGTATCGGAGAGTGATACTTCACCGCAGCCTGATCAAAAATCCACTGTATTTAATTTTTCTGACATTATCGACACGCTCGCTAAAGCGGACGAAGACAGTCCAGAGCCTGAAGCGCAAGAGCAAAGCGAAATACCTCATATTCGCTTGGCAGAATTTCGCCTGAGCAATGGTCATATTTCAGTGGCCGATCATGTCACCGACACACAACTTGATTATCCAGAACTGTCATTCACATTAACCAACCTTGATACCCTCGCCACCTCCTTAAACCTAGATACAGGCAATAGCAGCGAAGAAAAATCTGCTAATCACTATGCGTTCACCTTAGCGACCACCGAAGGCGGAAGCGTTCAATTTGATGGGCAGTTTCAGCTTTCTCCTATAGATATAGCGGGTAGTTTTGAAGTTAGCCAAATTGCGCTAGCGCCGCTGTGGCCATTATCTGATGACGTGATTGATGCAAAAATAACAGACGGCGCCCTAAGCTTCGCCCTCAATTATCACCTTTCAGAAGACAACAACGATTTTCGCTTTCAAGCCAACGATGCGAAGTTATCCCTATCTCATTTAGTTATCTCTGACAAAGAAAATCCTAGAGTTAAGCTAGCTGAATTACGTGTTAGTGACATAAATCTAGACACAAAAACCCAGCAGGTTGATGTGGCCAATTTTAGCCTACAGCAACCTTGGATAAGTGCACAAATCGACCAATCGGGGGTAGATTTGGTCTCAATGTTTACCCCAAAAGGGCTTGATGAAAAAGCGCCGCAAGCGGCCTCGAGTTCTCTTTCTACAACAGCCCCGTCTTCTACAACAGCCGCAGAAGCTTCGCCTACGTCATCAGATTCTAGCGCCAGCGCAGCGCCAAACACAGGGAACTCAGCTTCTGTTGACCCCACACAAAGTGATAAAGCGGCTTGGCGCGTAATACTGCAAGGGTTCGCACTAAACAATGGCGATGTACTCGTTCAAGAAGGTATGGTTTCTGACGGGGTTAACTGGCGAGTATTCCCGTTAAACGTAAGCACAGGCGTGATCGATTCAACTCTGACCACGCCTATCGATTACGCTATTGATATGAAGCTCGGTGGCAGCTTAGTGCAGTCTTCCCCTTCAGACCTATCAGACACTTCATCGATAGCCCCACCCGCTTCATCAATAAGCAGTAAAGGCACTATTGTAGCCAATGAGCAAGCCGTCTCGGGTACTATTGATGTCAGCCAGTTCGGCCTTTCACAACTTCAGCCTTATGTGGAACAGTATTTAAACCTTGCTCTTAAAGACGGTAGTGCAACCCTTTCAGGGAGTTTCGAAGCGGATAGTGACAGTAAAATAATATTTGATGGTCAGGCAAATATAGCGTCACTCACAATTATCGATGGCTTAAAGCAAGAGCCTTTATTGCAATGGGCTGACTTTCAAGCAAAGGGTATTGCATATAGTTCTACTGACAGTACCCTTTCTTTAGAAAAAATTACGCTGGATAAACCCTACGCGAAGCTTTTAATCGCTGAAGATAAGCAAACTAACTTTAGTAATATTGTGGTGGAGCAAATAGCCTCGACAACTAATACGCCCGAAGGTGTCCACTCTGATTCTGAATCTGAATCTAATCAGGAAACTCAACCCGCCTCTACCGAAGCAGCCTCTGAGCTTGTTATCCGCATTCAAGAAATAGTCTTTAATGATGGTAGCGCCTACTTTGCTGATAATTCTTTACGCCCACGCTTTGCGTCCGGTATTGAAAGTCTAAACGGCAGTATTACCAAGCTTTCATCTAGTGCCGACACCGCCGCTGATGTAGACATAAAAGGCAAAATAGATGGCTACGCACCAGTCACTTTATACGGTTCTATTAACCCGCTAATAGAAGATATCTTTTTAGACCTCACGTTCACCGTAGAGGGCGCTGAATTAACTTCAGTAAATCCTTATTCGGGTACGTATATGGGCCACTTCATCGACAAGGGTTTATTGTCACTTGATATACAGTATTTGCTAGAAAACAATCAATTAGCGGGTAATAACCACGTGGTCATCGACCAGCTTACCTTGGGTAGAAAGACAGACTCTGACCAAGCACTTAGCTTACCCCTTGGGCTCGCCATTGCATTATTAGAAGACTCGAACGGGGTTATTGATCTTGGTCTTGAAGTGTCAGGTGATTTAGATAGCCCCACCTTTGGTTTTGGCTCCATCATATTAAAAGCAATTGGAAACTTGATCACGAAAGCCGTGACTGCACCATTCTCATTGTTAGCAAACTTAGTAGGTAGCGACGATGAAGAGCTTAACGAAATTGACTTTACGCATGGCTCATCACAGCTAACTGACGCCGCATCAAGCAAGCTCGCTACCCTTGCCGATGCGCTATCTAAACGCCCAGGGCTTCGCGTAAACATTGAGGGTACAGTAGATGAAGTACCTGACGCTTATGAACTAGCAGAACAGAAACTGCAACAACAGCTGTTAGCACTTTCTGGCCAAGAAGCACTACCAGAAGGCTTATCACCAAGTACTATGCCGGTGAGCGGCCCTCTCGCTGACGCATTAAGTGAGTTATTCGTTAGCACCACCGGTAAAACCGTGGAAGAAGAACGTGTAGTGGTAATAGCTAAATTGCAGCAAAGCGCGGACGGTGAAGGTTCAGGTGATGGTATACGCGAAGATACACGTGGATATACTGCGAATAGCGAAACAACACCTACTCAAGTAACACCTGATGCAGCACTAGTTGAACAAGCACTCTATATCGCCATGTACAACCAAGTTAGAAGTGGTATTGATATACCGAAGCGGGAACTTGCTAATTTAGCCGAGGCTCGTGCTAAAACAGTGAAGAACGTTTTGGCGAATAATTTTGAAGTTAACGCGAATCGCCTATTTTTACTTAATAGCCGGCAACATCTACAGCTTAAAAAGAGCGGCGTGGTATTAACGCTTGAAGCTAATTAAAGGAAAGCGCTAACGTGTTCGGGCTAATCCCGAACACGTTAGTTTATGTCTTAAGCTTTAATCGTTGGTGCTCTACGCGAGCTAGGCTTTCCAGCGTTTGAACGACCTGAACCACTGGGTTTTCCAGAACCGCCCGGCCTACCCTGCCCACGAGGTCCATTTCGGCTACCTGAACGACGTGCTGGTCTGTCACCTTGGCTATTACCGTTACCATTTCCACCTTGAGATTGGCGTGGACGCTTAGGCTTGTTTGGCTTTTTAGGCGCTGACAATGTGGTTTCTGGTACTTTAGCTTGAGGCTCGAAACCTTCAATAACGTGGCGCGGAAGCAATTGTTGAATTAGGGTTTCGATATCTTTAAGTTGATCTAGTTCGTCAATACTAACGAAAGACCATGCTTGACCACTCGCCCCTGCTCTACCAGTTCTGCCAATTCGGTGAACGTAATCAGCAGGCGTATTTGGCAAGTCAATATTAATAACAATCGGTAGCTCGTTGATATCGATACCGCGGGCAGCGATATCAGTCGCTACTAGCACATCAATTTCACCACTTTTAAACTCAGATAGCGCCTTAGTACGTGCACCTTGGCTTTTATTGCCATGAATTGCTGCACTGGGAATACGCGCTCGACTCAGTTTGTCTGCAATACGGTTAGCGCCATGCTTAGTTCTACTAAACACTAACACCTGTTTCCAACCATTTTTCTTAATTAGACTAATTAAGGCTGCTGTCTTCTTAGACTTGTCGATAGGCACTAAATGCTGCAGAACCGTTTCAACAGTCGTATTAGCAGGTGCCGTAGACACTTTTTCAGGGTTGTTCGTAATGGTTTGCGCCAGCGTGGTTATTTCAGACGAGAACGTCGCCGAGAACAATAGAGTTTGTCGCTTAGTTGGCAACAATTTAAGAATACGCTTTATGTCATGGATGAAGCCCATGTCTAACATTCTATCCGCTTCATCTAACACCAAAGTTTCTAATTGGCTGAACTTCACCGCGTTTTGTTGGTAAAGGTCAAGCAAGCGGCCTGGGGTGGCGATAAGTACATCAACACCTGAGCGTAGCGCTTTCATTTGCGGGTTAATACCCACACCACCGAATACCACTGCGGTTTTAAGCGGTAGAAATTCACTAAACGATTTAACGTTTTCTTCTACCTGCGCCGCCAGCTCTCGGGTTGGCGTTAAAATAAGTGCACGAACACAGTTTGATGCGGCGGGTCTGCCATCTAATAAACGGTGTAGCAAAGGCAAAGAAAAGCCCGCGGTTTTACCTGTACCTGTTTGCGCTGCTGCCAGTATGTCTTTGCCTTCAAGAATAATGGGAATAGCTTGCTGCTGAATAGGCGAAGGCGTTGTATAGCCCTGTTTTTCAATAGCTTGTAGTAGCGGGGCAGCTAAGCCCAACTCAGAAAAAGACATGGATAACTCCTGGAAATAAAAATTAGGTTACGCAACGTAACCGGTCTGCGCTGAAGGGTTATCAGTCTGAAGCAGGTGTAAAACGGTAAAGTTCGTAATGTGAAACGCGAGAGGGACTTGCCAAAGTAATTATAAAAGCAGAAACAATTATCAAATTAAGATAGTACCTACAAAATGCGGGCGTATTCTACCACTATTTGCCCTTACTCGCTAGGTTAATTTTTAACCTTGGTCTTGAGTGCAAGAGCAAAGAAGATATGATTAGGCTATCGATAGCTATTATCCTCCCCTTTGCAGCTCACCACCGATAACCCGCTAGAAACCACAGATTAAAAACTACGCTTGTGTCTAATTGAAATAATTTGAGAAAACGACATAATTGTGTGTAAAACAACCTATTATTAACTATTACATGCGCCTGATACTGGGGTTATCAACCGTTTCGCCAGCGAAACTAGGTAACCCGTATTATACTCATCGTCAAATGGCATCACGTTGGTGTTTACTAATTAAAATTAACTAGGCCATGACAATGACATCAGACATTTTAATTATTTTGGGTTTCTTATTTGAAAAGTCTTCGTTCTGACATTGCGCTTACATCTATAGCTTCGGTTGCGATTATCAGTGTATTGATAATGGCTTTGTCTATTCGTGTTTACGAAACCCTATATCAAGATTTTGTGGCTTACCAGTTTGACGCACTGGCCGAAAATATGGCTGTCGATTTACTGCCCGTCATCAATTATAGCGCAGGAAGCTTTGACCAAACTCAAGTTCTACTTCGGTTAGACAAATACGAGTATGTTGAGTTTGCGCGTATTTACAACGAATACGATGAATTGGTCAATCATTATATTGGTAACCCAAATATTGGTAGTGGGTCAGCGGTGACTTCGGTTGTTGATGAAGCTGATTACCTTCATTTAGACAATGGCTTTCACACCATTAATAACAACATCTTTGTTATTAAAACTATTGGTGAAGTGGATCTCCCCATGGGAAAGCTCGTTCTATCCTATGACATTCAACACCCTCTTGCCGAAAACCGCTGGAAATTTATTGGCTTAGTTACGCCTGTTGTCATCATTCTGCTTCTTATCACCGTCATTACTACGGTGCGCCTACAAAGACGTTTGCTCACACCTTTGACGTCGTTAATCGCGAAAATGAAAAAAGTGGAAGAAGAAGCAAACTACGATGTCAAAGTATCTGAAGAAGGCAAAATTGAAATTGCCTCTCTTGGACGCGGTTTTAATAGCATGATGCTACATATTAAGAATCAAATAGATATTAATAAGCGTAAAACCCTGTTACTCGAAAGGCAACAATCTCAGATGGAGAAGCTTGCCAATTTTGATACATTAACAGGCTTACCCAACAGGCAATACCTAATGAAGAGCTTGTCGATTGAATTAGCTCGCGCTAAAAGAGACAAGACGCAAGTTGCGCTGATGTTTCTAGACTTGGATGGATTCAAGCAAGTTAATGACTCTTTTGGCCACGACGCGGGTGATAAATTACTTTGCGGTATTTCAGCTGAAATTTCTGATGCTATGCGTGATGGCGACATCGTGGGGCGGCTTGGCGGCGATGAGTTTCTTATTATCTTAGTGGGTAACCCTACTAATCCACAATTAGGCGCAATTGCAAAACGGCTCATCACTAAAATAACCCAATTACATCATATTGATGGTTGGAGAGTAGACCCAAGCGTTAGTATAGGTATTGCTTTAGCCACAGACAGCGATTATGCAGCGTCCACTCTGGTTACAAACGCTGATGTGGCTATGTACAAAGCGAAAAGCGAAGGTAAAGGTCGCTACGTTTGGTTTACCGCGTCAATGCAAGAAGCCACCAAACGCAAAACTCAGGTGGCTACTCACCTTCCTCAAGCCATTGAAAACAATGAATTCCACTTAGTATATCAAGCTAAAGTTAACGGCGAAGGAAAAGTTGTCGGGTTTGAGGTCTTATTACGCTGGTTTGACAATGAACTTGGTAACATTTCCCCAGCAGAATTTATACCGATTGCTGAGCAAAGTGACCGGATTTCAGAAATCACACTTTGGGTTATCGTCCAAGCTTGTTTGGAGATACCTCATATAACAGAGCACTATGGTGAAGACATTAGAGTTTCAATCAACCTATCTGCTTACGACCTAAAAAACGTTTATGTAACCCAGTTTATTTTAGAGGGTTTACGTTCTGGTGGGATCCCTAGCAATAATGTGGAATTTGAAATCACCGAATCGGCTTATATGAATAACTTTTCTATCGCAAACGCCTTTTTGGCCGACCTGAAAAAAGAGGGCTGTAAGATATCCTTGGACGACTTTGGAACTGGATATTCGTCATTGAGTTACATTACAGAGTTCAACATTGACACGCTTAAAATAGACCGACAATTTGTGAGTCAAATTGGGACATCCAAACGTTCTGAGCTTATCACTATCACCATTATTGAAATGGCAAAAAACCTTAATTTAGATGTATGTGCTGAAGGTATTGAAACTCAAGAGCAATCCACTTTTTTAACCGATAATGGTTGCAATATCTTACAAGGTTTCCTTTACAGCAAACCCATCCCACTGGATGCTTTGTTTTCGCAACAAGAAGAGCAAGCCTTGCTGCGGCTAATAAACTAAATGGATACATACACCACGGTGAGCCCTTTAGGAATAGATGTACCCTCGGGTAAGTAGCCCACACTGAATTTATGCTCTTTGAGAAAAGTCAGCATTTCTTCAATATTGCTAACGTGCGAAGGGGGAACACTGCGCCCACTGAATTTCATTTGCGCCCAAAACGACTGAATTCGAGCTTCGGGTAATCCAATAACTTGCGTATTAAAGACTTTTCGAAGATAGGAACCAGGTTCGAATTCTACTGGTGACAACCCATTAATAGCGCCCCCCATAAATAGGTTACGTAGTTCGCTTTTGCTCAACTGAAGTGATGACTCGCCAGAATTAGCAACCACCAGTACAGACTCTCGCGCTTGCGTAATCTGTGTAAATGCCATAGAAGACATCAGCACAAGTAACGGTAAATAACGTATCAAAATACCCATTCTAGGCCTACTTGATAGAGAGTCGCTCGCCTATTAAAATCAGTATTTTCGGGCGGAACGTAAAATAGCGATGTTTTGCCCTCTTTGCCCTTCAAAAACGACACTTCGGTTTTGAACGCTAAGCTAGTACTGTAATCCCAACGAACACCGAACGTTAAAGAATCCAAGTCATCCGTGGGGAACAAAGCGTTAATAGAATCAACCGTGGTTGATAATAAATCGAATAACGGGCTTACGCCTAATGGGATGGTGTTTACGATACTGTTCTCGTCTTGACGTGACGTGGCTATCGTAGCGTGGAATAGCAACGTATTATAGTAACGCCCAATTGTGAGGTAGTAACTGTCGATACCCGATAGAACATCAAGATCAGAATCTACCGACATGGATTCTGCGCTAACAAACCAATCTAGCGATGTGTAACCTGCACCAAATACATAAACAGATACACCGTTGTCTAATCTAAATTTTTCAGCAAGCTCGTCGAAGCCTGCAGAGGTTAATCCTCCTACTAATTGGTCGATTATCACGCTATTGTCTACTACTTCAGTCACTCTCATAAAAGAAGAACGAAAGTGAAACCTATGATAAGTCAGTGAAAGCACCGCACCATAAATACCATTAATATCAACATCAAATGCCTGTTGGCCTGAAAAAAGCTCGCCATCGAAATCGCCCCAATAGCCCTCAATCTCGAACCCAACGTTTTTAATTTGTGTTTTATGCCTTATGTTCAGACCTTCATAACCTGAATAAAAAAGCCTTCTGCTGTAAACCTGCTCGGGTGCATTTAGCCAAGGATAAGAAAATCCCACATCGGCAACATCAGAATACTTAAGGACAGGAATTCGAAGTCGACCAAGGTTGAACTGCCACGAAGATGATGGTTGATAAGTAAGATAAAGCCAATCTAAGCCAGAATCTCTATCTGGGCCGCTGTGAAGTATTCCCTGAGCAGAAACCGAAAACTGATTATTAATGGCATAATCAGCTTGCAGTGCGATGAGTGAATCTTCAGAAAAACTCCATGAGTTATCGTAATTGGCATAAGACGCTTCGCTTGTAGATAATTGGCCACCAATCCCTCTAGCAAACCCAGAAAACTCAAGGTTACTCGGGATACCTGCAACTGCAAAAGAGGCAGAAAAGGCCAAGGTAAGCAAAGCAGCGGTGGTATATTTCAGCATTCAGGTTATAACTCGGTAGATATCCATAGCAGAACAAGACAAAAGGGTAGCTCCTGTCTTTATTACATTATTAATAGCAGAGGTGCGTACAAATACCAGTCTAAATGAAGTGTTGTGTAATGTTTATACTTTTTGATAAATCCCCGATGCGACGCTAGTTACTTTATTGAGTTGTAAGGATAACGGTAAGACTGTCGGGAAGTTCAACGCCTTCGGGTAAATAGCCAATACTGGCCTCGTTTTCAACTAAGTAACTTATCATTTCATCGACATTATCGACACTGATGGGCGGCTTATTCCTGCCGCTGAACTTCATCTGTGCCCAATAAGACTGAATTCTTGACTCTGGCAGCCCTATAACGTAAGTATTGAAGACAATACGAATATGGGATCCACTAGCTATTTCTACAGCCGTAAGATTAGATTCTGATACCCCACCCATGAAGATATTTCGGATTTCGCCCCTGCTCAATGAAACAGATTGATTAGCTAAATGCGTGACCACTACCACTCGCTCGCGCCCTTGAGCTACAGCACAAAACATAAAAGAGATGATGAATATAGCGAAGGTAAATTTCGACATCAGAACACCCACTCCACGCCTAGCTGGTAAAGTGTGGCTCGCCGGTCAAAATCAGAATCAATGGCATCTAATTCAAAAAACGATGTTTTACCTTCTTTTCCTTTCAAAAATGAAACTTCCGCTTTAAATGCTAGATTGGTTCGAAAATCCCATCTAGCCCCTAACGTTAATGAATCTAGGTCATCTGTTGGGAAGTACGCTGTTACTTCCTCTACAGCGAAATGAAGCGCATCCAGTTGCGGTGCAATACCAACAGGGATCGGGTTTTCAATATCGTTCAAAGACTGTCGAGATGACCCCAAGGTGGCGTGAACTAAAACATCATCAAAGTAGTAACCGAAGGAGACATAAAAACTGTCGATACCAGCTAGGATGTCCAAGTCTGATTTAACCGACATCCACTCGGCTGAAGTAAACCAATTCAACGAGTCGTAGCTAATTCCGAACAAATAAGAGAGCGCGCCACCATCAATATCTAAAATGTCTGCGGTGTCGAAAAAACCAGCAGCTCGCAACCCTTGAATTAATGGGTCCAGCTCGGTTAAATCAGTATCTGTGTTATTGGCGTGAATAGTGGCAGTACGAAATTGAAACCCACGGTAACTTACCTCTACCACCCCGCCATACATACCATCGACAGTAACGTCAAAAGCAGTTCCACTGGAGTATATTTCATCACTGTAGTTCCCCCAATAAGCTTCAAAGGAATACGACACTTCATCAAGAGAGCCGAGATAACGTGCATTCACGCCTTTGTATTGGGAAAAGAGATAGCTACTGTAGAGTTGTTGTGGCGCATTCAACCATGGATAAGCGAACCCCACGTCTATCACTTCAGAATACTTTAGAAAAGGCGTGCGTATTTGGCCAAGGTTAAACTGCCACGAGGCACTAGGTTGGTAGGTTAAATACAACCATTCTACACCTGATTTTCTTGTATCATCGCTATGCCACAATAATTGGCCTGAAAGAGAAAAGTAATCATTGATGACATAATCGGCTTGTAGCGCTGCTAACGATTTTTCAGAAAAACTTACTGAATTATCGTAGCCCTCGTACTTAGCTTCATCGGTAGATAGATAACCGCCGACCAAACGCGCAAAACCAGAAAATTGTAAATCATTTGACGTTTTTGCGAGCGTGCCAAATGAAGTGAAACTCACAATTAAAAGCAGTAATGTGAACCGACTAACCAAAGGGAAACCTTATAAGCAAACAAGTATTAAATTAACTCTCACCAGTATCTTGTGATTATTAACCTAAAATCCACTTTTCGCCAGTTTGGACAGTCAGTTAAGAGAATTATTTTTGCAAGGAAATGCTATGCGCTACCAGAAGTAAAAGTGAGCCCCTCACTCTGGTAGCAATGCGTAATATAGAAGGTCTATGTTACTATTTAACGTCTAGACAAGCTTCAGTGATTGCCTGCCAGTTTTTCGCTTCAACCCACTCGGGTTTTGCTACCCAAGTTCCACCCACAGCAAAGATATTGCTCATAGATAGGTAATCTTTGTAATTGCTTTCCGATACACCGCCAGTTGGGCAAAAACGTGTATCTTTAAATAGTCCGCCTACCGCTTTCAAAAACGCAGCGCCGCCAGATAGTGATGCAGGAAATAACTTCATTTCACGAAAGCCATGCTCTCTTGCTAATACAATATCAGCAACGGTTGAAACACCAGGTAGTACAGGTAAACCAGAAGCGGTTAATGCTGTGAGCAAGCGCTCGGTGACAGCCGGTGTTACGATGAAATCGGCACCTGCGTCTTTGGCAATTTTCAGTGATGCTTCATCAATAATTGTGCCTGCGCTTACAATCATTTCAGGCAGCGCAGCTTTTATTGCTGTAATGGCTTCGGCAGATTTTTCTGAGCGTAGTACCACTTCTACCGTGCGCAAGTTCGCTTCGTACATCGCTTTTGCGATATCTACACCATCATCTGCATTGTTGACTTGGATAATAGGTAAAAGCTTCTGCTCTCCCATAATTGAAGATATAGAATTCATAGTTTTCTCTGTGTAATTTTGCGTAAGGATCAGGTTAAATTTTTACTAAAGAGGCTATAAGCGGTGGCATCCACAATCGCGCCTTTATGCTGGATGACAAACCCTGCACTTTTAGATGCTTTTTCAACCGCTTCTTTCTGTGAAGCATCTTCAAGTCTTGCTCCAAGATAAACACCATTGAAGGCATCTCCTGCAGATGTGGTATCTACGACATTTTCAACTGGCGTAAGCGGAACTTGAGATATATCGCCATGCTGATTAATAACGGTAACAGCATCACTGCCATTTTTTATAATCACTTCGTCAAACGTGTAATCACTCAAAAATTTCAGTGTTTCGTCAATTGTGTCTATGCCGTACAAGAAATTGAAGTCTTCAATACCGGGAAGGATTATGTCAGCAAGTTCATAAGCTTTTGCGTATAGACGCTTGGCGTCGTCTTTGCTTTTCCACAATGACGGACGATGGTTGATATCGAAAACTAATTTAACACCAGCCGATTTTAATCGAGTTAATAAAGCGAAATATTTAGGAAGATCGTCTTCGTTTATTATCGCTAGGCTAATACCACTAAACAACACCATGTCGAAAGCAGTCATTGCAGCAATATCGTTGCTATCGAGGGTTTGCATCATGCTTTTTGCAGCAGAATCCGAACGCCAATAAACGAATGAGCGTTCGCCAGTATCATCAGTATATATACGATAAAGGCCTAAGTGCTTTTCTGCATGCCTGCCAATAAATCGCGGATTTATTTTTTCATTTACCGCATGCATAACCATTTCATCACTTAACGCATCGTTACCAACTGCCGAAATGTAATAAACATCATGTTGAGGAAACGTACGTTTCATGTAAACAGCTGAATTATATGTGTCACCTGCGAAACCTTGAGAGAGTAAGCCGTTTTCGGCTTCTCTAAGCTCTGACATACATTCGCCAATAAAACCAACTCTCATGCTACACAGACTCCAATTTAATATGCACTCTACTTAACGTAGTAGTCGTTCAATCCTAAGGCCAGCTAAAGATTGCTAGTACTAGATAGACTTCACTTACTTAATCCCGTCTTTTATGGGACTATCATCGCTGTCTAGCCTAATCGCACTGGCTCTTAACTGATTTCACGTTTTGTTCGCCACTCAGCCTTATTAGGGCATTAGCGATGTTCGTTTTGTGTAAACGAAATGTCACACGATAAATACAATCTAACCAATTGGACGACCAAATACAACCAATTTATTTTACCAGAAGCTAGACGAGTTATTACCAAGAAAAAATTTCTTTGGTTTTGTTCGAGCATATTTTCGTAATCAGTCATGCGATTATTGTCGCACTTTGCGAATACACATACTTTCAGGCTACAATCATTGTAACAACGACGTTACCAATATATGTAAATAAGGTTAAAACATGAAATCTCGCCGGCTTTTCTGGAGTATCGTAGAAAAACTCGAAAACTTAATCGATCAAGACATATACCCAGCTGGGAGCCGACTGCCAGCGGAACGAGAGCTAGCACAGACCTATAATGTAAGCCGCCCTACTATTCGCGAAGCAATAATAGCGTTAGAGGTTCGTGAACGTGTGGAAGTGAAAACGGGCTCTGGAGTTTACGTATTAGCGCAAAAAAATACTCAGCATTCATCGAAAACGATAAGTGCCTTTGAGCTCACGCAAGCCAGAGCGTTAATTGAAGGTGAAGCGGCCGCGCTTGCCGCATCGACAATAAGCGACGATGAGGTTTCTGACCTTCAAAAAGCCTTGTCAGATATGGCCTCCCCTGGTCTTGCAGATGAAGCGGATCAACGCTTCCACCATATAATTTCCCAAGCCACACATAACCATGCCGTGCAGCTTTCGGTTGAAAATTTATGGGAACTTCGTCGTTCAACGCCTGAAATAGTAGCGGCCTATAACGATGTCTGCTCTCAAGGTATTGATCAACGCATAAAAGAGCACACGGAAATTTTCAATGCTATTGCTAACAAAGACACCGCAGCGGCTCGTAAAGCTATGCATAGCCACTTCAACCGACTAATAAATGCGTTATTTGATGCTAGTGAAGCAAGAGAGTTAGAAGAGATTAAGCGCAAGACGGATAAGACGAGAGGCTTATATTCAATTTCTCATCTAAGTAAATAAATCATCTACCTCGGTTAAAAGGTGTAAATCCTTTTGCGAATAGCACAAACAAAACAGGCTTCTTTCGAAGCCTGTTACTTAGTAGGGTACTCAGAGTATTTTTATTTTTCTTGATATGAGTTTGTATTTGGATAAATCTGTTTTTACTAATACGGGTGTCACAAAAGTAGCGCGTCAGTATTAGTCGCGTTAACTTCAGCTCAAAATATATAAACATCACGCCACTTTGTCAACCACAAACACAAAAAGACATTACCAATAAGCATTACCAATAAACTGTAAGCAACTATACCGTTAGCTTCATCAACGCTGATAGTTTTATATAAATACCTACTCTGTGTAGAAAATTGCTTTACGGCATGCAAAATTCAGTTTAAAAAGCGCGCTATTGTTTAGTCTATAATTTCGAGTATTCTGCTCGTCATGGTTTTGCGAATTATAATCAAATGATCCTAAATACGTTTTTCGACTTCATACAAGAAAAATGGACCCTGATACAAGCATCGGTTTATACCTCGACGTTTCTCATTCAAGTTTTGCTCATCGCCGTGATATACGCGCTAGCCTTTATTCTAGCAAGACAAGTTAGAAGGCCTTTTAAGTTTACACGGGATGCGCCAAAAAGCGGGGCACATACTTTACACAGCATGCTATTTAAAATTGGCGGAACACTGTTTCCCGTCATTACCATTAGCATACTGAAACTGACTACCGTGTTAGGTGAGCAATTTCAATTCGATGCGTGGGTGCTTGAAATAGCTGTGGTTGTGGCTGTTATGCTATTTGTTGCTTCCCTAATTAAAGGTTTTATAGACAATCCCGTTTTCGCCGGTTTCATGCGGTGGATAGGCTTACCTATTTTATTTCTACATCTAGTCGGTGTATTACCTGTTGTTACCGGTGCATTAGAATCGATGTCGTTGTCCATTGGCAATGTCGATATTTCGGCCTATGGAATAACACGAGTCTTGCTTTTTGGCGGCTTGTTGTTTTGGTTAGGCAGAGCTTCGAATACCCTCGGAAAAGATATTATTCGCAGCCACACTACGCTAGATGTGTCTACTAAAGAAGTGTTCGCCAAACTCTTTGAAGTGGCCCTATTTTGCATTGTATTCCTGCTGCTACTCAACGTAATGGGAATAAACCTAACTGCCTTGGCGGTATTCGGTGGTGCATTGGGTGTGGGCTTAGGTTTGGGGCTGCAATCTATCGCTTCAAACTTTATATCAGGCATTATTATATTGCTTGATAGGTCGCTTACGGTAGGTGATTTCGTAGAACTTGAAGATGGCCAAAAAGGTATAGTGCGGGAATTTAAAATGCGCTACGCGGTGCTGGAAACCTTCGACGGTAAAGACATACTCGTACCTAACGAAAAGTTTATTAGCTCATTGCTTATAAACTGGACCCACAAAGATCCTAAACAGCGCTACCGCATCGATTTTTCAGTTGCTTATAAAACTGATATTCGAGCAATGGTAGAAATTATAAAAGATGCAGTAGCACAGCACCCTCAGGTTATTAGCGGCGAAGGCATACCTTTTGAAGAACTGCCTGATTGCGAAATTGACAGTTTTGGTGACTCAGGCGTTAATATGTTTGTTGAGTTTTGGATGGATGGCGTTGATGATGGAAAAAATCGCGTTGGCGGCGACCTTTTATTAACCGTGTTCGAAACCCTGCGAGAACACCAGATTGAAATCCCCTTCCCTCAACGTGAAGTGCGTGTGGTTAACGAAAACGGTATTGGTATTCGAAATACCACGCCTTAGTAGCGAGAAAGTAATACATTCCACTGCCATTGGGCATCGCGCAGATTTAGCAGGTCGATAAACTTCTGATAGTCGGCCTGCCCCATGGCATGGGCCACCGTTTTTAGCTGAGCTTTGGCTCTTATAGCTTTTACCTGTAGTAACTCTAAGCGTTTGTCGGCACTTTCACCAAAGTTACTGTCTAATATTTGATTGGCCTTTTGATTTGCGTCCCAGAAAGTGAGCACGTAGCCAATAAGTTTTAGGTGTACACCTATCATCTGCTTACTTTCCAGAATGTGGGCTAACGTAGACGTCGCCAGCCTTTTTTTAAAGCCACTTTCCGTTTCAGGTTTGGCACTATCTGATAAGTGCTCAAGGGCTTCTTTGTATTCTTCAATGAGCTTAATATGCTGCTCGCCCCCATACTGCTCACTTGAAAGTGAAGCCAAATCCTCGGCCAGTATTTCTAGGTTCACAAGCTGTCGCTGTATAGTTGCCATGATTATTTATTAAATACTTAGGTATGCTCGGTGGTTTTCAGGGTTATTAGCTGATGCATCAGTATCAATCACTACCTTCTCATCAAGACTTTGCAGATATTCTCTGCCATTAACATCTCGCTTGCACTACCTGTCTACACTGCTGTGACTGTCATGTCTTCATAGTTATTCTATGCAACTGCTTCTCTGCAGTTATATCGAAGTAATTTACAACATTGCTAGCGCGTATTGTTTTTTATCTAAGCTATTCAGTGTATAGAAAGTTTGCGGCAGGTGCAGCGTTAATCTTTGGTATCTTTTTACCTCTTTCACGTAGTGTCTAATTTCTTAGCAATAAAAAACGCGGGCATGCCCGCGTTTTTATTCAGTCAGTTAATCTTTGACTTTACTGCTTTAAAGGACTGCTTAAGTCATGACGTAAATCGAAGCGGTCTAGTGTCATCACTTTTGTCCACGCATCTACAAAATCCTCTACGAATTTAGTTTTTGCATTGTCATAAGCGTAAACTTCTGACACGGCGCGCAATTCGCTATTTGAACCAAACACTAAATCAACAGGTGTAGCTGAGTAGAGCACTTCACCGGTTTTACGGTTTACGCCTTCATAAACCGCAGCATCGTCTGTTTTTCTCCACTTCACATTCATATCAAGCAATGTAGTAAAGAAATCGTTGTTCAGTGTACCTACATTACTTGTGAACACACCATGAGTGCTATTGCCATTATTTGCACCTAAGGAACGCATACCACCAATTAACACCGTCATTTCTGGAACGGTTAAGTTCAGTTGGTCGGCTTTATCTACCAACATTTCTGCAGGTGAGCGATAGCTAGTGTCTGCGTTGTAGTAGTTTCGGAATGCATCAGCTGTTGGCTCTAACAGTGAGAACGAGTTCACATCAGTTTGCGCTTGTGTAGCATCACCTCGTCCCGGTACAAACGGTACCGACACATCAACGCCTGCATCAGCAGCCGCTTTTTCAATAGCGGCTCCACCTGCTAATACAATGAGGTCAGCCAACGAAATTTTAGGGCTTGATGATTTACCGCCATTAAAGTCTTTTTGTATCTCTTTTAACGTAGATACTACAGCTTTAACGGTTTCAGGTTCATTTACCGACCAATCCATTTGTGGTGCAAGTGCGATACGAGCTCCGTTTGCGCCCCCTCGGTAGTCTGATGCTCTAAAGCTTGCTGCAGAGCCCCACGCTGTTTTAACTAACTGTTGTACGCTCAGGCCCGAATCTAAAATAGCCGCTTTTAACTTTTTAGCATCGCCATCACTTACCAACTTGTGATCAGTGTTAGTGACTGGGTCTTGCCATACAAAATTTTCTTCAGGAATATCGTTTCCAAGATAACGCGCTTTAGGGCCCATATCGCGGTGAGTTAACTTGAACCAAGCTTTCGCAAAGGCGGTTTGATATTCTTTTGGATCAGCAAGAAAGCGTTCCGCTATCTTGCGATATTCAGGGTCGTACTTAAGGGCGAGGTCTGCCGTTGTCATCACTGGCGCGTGTCGCTTCCCTTCTACATGAGCATCTGGCACTGCAGTTTGCGCCGACTCATCAGTAGGTATCCATTGAATAGCGCCTGCAGGGCTACGAGTTTGTTTCCACTCAAAGCCTAATAGATTTTGCAGATATAAACTGGTCCATCGCGTTGGAAGCTGCGTCCACGCCCCTTCTAAACCACTAGTAACGGTATCTTCAGAATGCCCTTTGCCGCAGTTGTTTTTCCAACCTAAGCCTTGTTCTTCAAGACCTGCACCACCGGGTTCAGCTTCTAAACAGTCGGCAGGCTTGTGAGCGCCGTGCATTTTACCGAAGGTATGTCCACCTGCGATTAGCGCCACTGTTTCCTCATCGTTCATGGCCATACGATTAAATGCGGTACGAATATTTTTCGCTGATCCCATAGGATCAGGTACACCTTTAGGCCCTTCTGGATTAACGTAAATTAAACCCATGTGAGTCGCGCCTAATGGGCGTTGCAGCTCACCGCCTTTTTCTTCGCGATCACTAGCCAACATTTCTACTTCTGGCCCCCAATAAACCATATCAGGTTCCCAATCGTCTGTACGACCACCCGCGTAACCATAGGTATCAAAACCCATGTTTTCCATACCTACCGTGCCGGCAAGTATCATGAGATCTCCCCACGATAATGCTTTGCCGTACTTCTGCTTTATTGGCCAAAGTAATCGACGTGCTTTATCTAGGCTTGCATTATCAGGCCAGCTATTAAGCGGGTCGAAGCGCATTTGACCACCATCGCCCCCGCCTCTACCATCTAACGTACGGTATGTACCTGCACTGTGCCATGAAAGTCGGATAAAGAAGGGGCCATAGTTACCATAATCTGCAGGCCACCAATCTTGCGACGTAGTCAGCAATTCATTCACATCGGCTTTAACCTGGTCTAAATCGAGTGAAGAGAATGCTTTTGCATAGTCAAAGTCTTCACCAAACGGGTTTGAGCGGCTGTCATGGTCTCTAAGTTGAGATAAGTTTAATTGTTCTGGCCACCAAAAATTATTCGTTCTTGCTTGAAAAGGCTGAACCATGCCGGTTCCTTTTGCGCCTGCTGGTTTACTAATTTCACTGTTAGCAAATGAATGCGTTGTTCCTAGCGCCAATGAAATCAAACCTGCTAATGTCGCTTTGCGTACCCTGGTAATTTTCATGTTGTTGTCCCATTTAGTGGTGTTTACCCCGCAAACAATAGTGTTGGCGAACCGCCGACCAACCTTACTGCAAGGTTAACAATTAATTTACATTAGGTAAGATAGTGATTGGGTAGCTTAAAAGACAGTTAATAAATTGAATGAACCCGATAGGAAATACTGATTAAGCTATTTTCGTTCGAGTTAAATGCAAAACTCCCCTCATTATGTACGGGTTATTAGCTTCCTTTTTTGGATATTTATTAGCCATGTACTCTTTTCATACTGTAAGAAAGTTATGCCGTACAACTTTTAATCGGCGACTAAAACTTATTCAACCCTAATTAAAAATTAGGTCAGATCGTGAAACTCTTTCCCACTAATCCACCCATTTATGACAATTTTACGCTGGCACGCCGATTGAATAGTTAGTGTTATCAAACGTGAAGCATTTCATCTTCACGTGGATCTTCCTTTATTGGAAGCTAATGGAACGTTGGAAATTAAAACGAGGATGTCATTATGAAAAACACACTTACAGCACTTGCAGGTATTGCAGCACTTACATCATTCGGTAGTTACGCTCAGTCGAATGACTACTCCGTCGACGAAAGTGGCTTTTATGTCGGTGGTAACTACGGATACCTTCGCGTAGAAGGTGAAGACGATTTTGATGACGACAAAGATGTATGGCAAGGATTGCTAGGCTATAAATTTAACGAGTGGGTTGCGGTAGAAGGTAGTTTCATCGATTTCGGTGACTATGGCAACGATATCGCTGGCGGGGATACCGATGGGTACACGGCAGCAATTAAAGGTATCCTTCCGGTAACAGATCGTTTCTCTTTGTACGCGAAAGTAGGTCAATTATGGTCAGAAACTGAATACAATTTAGGTGGTATTTCTAGCGACTACGATGACGAAAGTCTTTTCGTTGGTGCAGGCTTAAGTTACGCTATTACTAAAAACTTTTTAGTTAACGCCGAATACACAGTGTACGACGCAGAGCTAGATGCGGACGAAGCAGTAGATGATATCGATGACACAAACTTCGAGACAGACCTGAAGCAGGCAAGCATCGGTGTTGAATACCGATTCTAAATACTAAAAGTTAATTGAGTTACTCCTAAATGCGGCGCTGCAAAGCGCCGCATTTTTATTCGCATCCCTTTCTATAAACAGTTACCTCAAAAACAGATAAATGAATATCAAGCTAACCACATGTTTTTGAGATAGCATAAATAATTCATATCACAGAATAACGGCAGAGACTCCATGCTAACACTTGCTCTTATATATCTTGGTGCTGCGCTAATTGCTGTACCTATTGCTAAACGATTAGGTTTGGGCTCAGTGCTAGGCTATCTCATTGCCGGAATTCTTATAGGTCCATTTGTTTTATCGCTAGTAGGCGACCAAACCGAAGTCATGCACTTCGCCGAGTTTGGTGTGGTAATGATGCTGTTTCTTATTGGGCTGGAGTTGCAACCTTCACGCTTATGGACGTTGCGGCATTCCATAGTAGGCCTAGGTGGGCTGCAAGTGCTACTTTCTACTGGGGCTATCTTTGCCATTACCTATTACGGGTTAGGGCTTGCTTGGCAAAGCGCATTAGCAATTGGCTTAATGTTAGCCCTCTCATCAACCGCTATTGTTATTCAATCATTGGAAGAGAAAGGCTGGTTAAAATTAGACGCAGGGCAAAATAGTTTCTCGGTACTGTTATTTCAAGATATCGCCGTTATTCCTATTTTGGCACTTATGCCGTTACTCTCATTTCTTCCCGCCAGTGCCGTTGATGGTTCGAGCCACTCTCTAGTATCGGATTGGTCAGCCATGGGTAAAGTGGGTATTTCTATTGCCGTGATTGTTACCATTATCCTAGCGGGCAAATACATTTCCACCCCTATATTTAGGTACATCTCCCAAACCCACATGCGAGAAATATTCACGGTTTTTGCGCTATTCTTAGTGATTGCAATAGCACTACTCATGCAGACCGTGGGCCTTTCTCCGGCTCTAGGCACTTTCTTGGCGGGCGTGGTGCTTGCAGAAAGTGAGTTTAGGCATGAACTAGAAGCTGATATTGAACCCTTCAAAGGGCTGCTACTAGGGCTATTTTTCGTTACCGTTGGCGCATCCATTGATTTCGGATTATTAGCTGAGAACAGTTTACTTATTTTGCTGCTGGTTGTTGGCCTTGTCGCTATTAAAGGCTTAGTACTTTATGGCTTAGCCCATCTGTTTTCGATTAATTCTCGTCAACGATTGTTATTCTCTTTAGCCTTAGCACAAGGCGGGGAGTTTGCCTTCGTGTTGCTTTCGCTATCTCGAGAATTAAGTATTTTAAGTTCTGAGGAAGCGAGTATTGTCACCTTGGTAGTAGCGCTTTCCATGGTTATTACCCCA
Organism: Alteromonas sp. CI.11.F.A3; assembly: GCF_032925565.1. Taxonomy (NCBI): domain Bacteria; kingdom Pseudomonadati; phylum Pseudomonadota; class Gammaproteobacteria; order Alteromonadales; family Alteromonadaceae; genus Alteromonas; species Alteromonas sp. CI.11.F.A3. The sequence continues at coordinate 962,327 of NZ_CP136708.1, read as the reverse complement.
TTGCTGTTAATGATTTACGACCGCGCACAGAAATTTCAAAAGTCATCAGCACCTGCATTTGATAAGCCTGAGGAAATAGAAGCTTCTCGACACGTGATTATTGCGGGCTACGGTAGATTCGGACAAGTTATTGGACGACTGTTGAAAGCCCAAGGTTATGAAGTAAGTGTGCTTGATCATAGCCCTAGTCAAATCGACTTGTTGAGACGATTTGGCAACAAAGTTTTCTACGGCGACGCCGCCAGAAAAGAATTGTTAGAAGCAGCAGGGGCGAACACCGCCGATCTGCTTGTTATCGCCATTGATGATCCACACAAAACCATCGAAATTATCGACATTGCCCGTAAGCACTATCCAAACTTGAAGCTAGCGGTTCGTGCTAGAGACCGGCGACATGCTTATGAGCTTATCCGTATGAAGGTCGGCACGTTTAACCGAGAGACTTTCGACTCAGCATTGGTACTTGCGGTTGAATCATTAAAATTATTAGGGAACGATGATATCGACGCCGAACGTGCAGGAAGATTATTTAGAGAACATGATGTTGAGTCTATGAATTTACTTGCTGAGTTGTGGGGCGACGACCACTCTTATGGCGTAGCAATTAAACAGCGGATGGATGACCTCACCCAAGTATTAGCACAAGATACTGAAGCAAAAGATAAGTTTAATACCTGCGACAGTACCGTTAATCCCAACGAGGTTAAAGAAGGGTAAGTTTAAAAAGGATGAGGCTAAACAAGTGTGATACTGAATAAAGGCAAAACTTCAACGAAAGATTGGCCATAATAAAGTATAGGATTTAATAACTTTATCTAATTTACAATACCAGCCTTAGGATGAGTGCCCTATTGCACTTTTTATACTTTGGTATAATCCTGCCTCGAATCAATCTTAAGGGCTGTGTGTTGTATTTTTTTCTAGCCACCTGCATTCTTGTTTCTATCGCAGTATGTGCGGCACTTTGCGGCTACTTCACGATAAAAACGGTATATCAGAAAAAGATAATATTTCGCTACTGGTCAATTGCCAGTGGCTTGCTTTGCGGTAGCTTAATTTCTCGCCTTAGTGACACCCTATTTGCACTTCCCTCTTCTTTTTTTATTTTAGGGCTCATTGCCTTTCTAGTGGGCTTCTATCAGATATTTTTGGGGCTGGAGTCGCTTCAGAAGCACAAAGACTACAAACTTAATCGCCATGCACTTCCTGTGCTCGGGGTGGGTGTAAGTGGAATTTTCGTGTTATGGACAATGCCTGCCCTAGCCGAGTCTGTGGCTATGTTTTTTTGTGCCGCGCTTGTGCTGTTAAGCGAGGGCGTACTTTACAACGACAATAGAGTAAAAGAGGAAAGGCGCGCCTTGCTTCGCCATTTGCTGCTTATCTCCTCTTTTTCGCTTTTCTTACATGGCACGGTATCGGTGGTGCATTCTATTACCGGAGGTATGGATGATTTATCGTTGTTGTACCAACTCACTTCTATGCTAATGGTGATAAGTGCAGCATTAATTGTTTTATCGCTGATGCGATGCAGCACACAGTCAGCTTCTCAATCACGTTATACTCGTTCGCTTAGTGGCTCTGGTGCAGTGGTACTAACCCGTGACGACTTTATTCAACAAGCCATAAAGAAACTTCAACACACTGACAAAGAAGAAAACGTGCTCTTGCTAGTTGAAATAGATGGCTATCAGGAAGTTATCGATAACTACGGTGCAAGTGCCGGTGAAAGCGCCAGTTATCAAGTAGGTCAGTCTCTCATTCATTTTACCCGCTCAAATGATATAGCAGGACAAATAAGTGAGAGTAAATTTGCGATTATGCTAAGCGGTGTCACCATTGATTCGGTTCATGTAGTCGCAGATAGATTAGTGAAACAAGTGTTTTCTAAAAATGTCCAAACATTAGAAAGCGCCCCCATGTTTACTGCCAGTATTGGTATTGCGCCTTCATCTGATATCGTATTTTCGTGGCAACAAGGAGAGTCCTTCGATGTAGACAGCGTTAAACGGCAAGATGGAACCAGTTTGGTTTATATGCTGCCAACGCTTTTAACGGCGACTCTGTAAATTATATGCTTCCCCCCCATCTTTAGTTCATCCGTTCATTACGCCTCAATTACTCTATTTCTGTGAAAAAGTTACACTCTTAAATTTTAGCCCATTGAAAAATTTTCACTAAAAAACCCTTAAAACCAATAATATTAATAAGTTAGCGTTCAAACTTACCTCTTCAGTGATCCGGAACGTTTCCTGCAACTTCTCACGTATATTTACTTTATTACACGGAAGCGATTTCGGGAGACGACATGGTTGATAACAATAATATATTCAAACCAGGTGAAAACTGTTGGGTTAGCAGTAAAGCTAATTTTGTTGCACCACTGATAGACTGTGGAAACTATTACAAAGCGCTACACAGCGCTATTGTAAAAGCCAAGCACAGTATTTTTATCATTGGGTGGGATATTGATAGTCGCATACGCCTTTTAAGAGGTGATGATGAAGCAAACAGTGAAGCCCCGAGTGTTGTCAGTGATTTACTTGCGTGGAAAGCAGAAAATAACCCCGACTTAAATATTTACCTACTTCGCTGGGATTCTTCTCTCGCGTTTTTCTCTAAACGAGAAATGTGGGCAAAAGAAGTGTGGGAAGAAAAGACCCCAGATAACGTGCAAACCGAGCTTGATGACACCATTCCAATGGGCGGCAGTCAGCACCAGAAAATTATCGTGATAGACGATGAACTGGTTTTCTCTGGCGGCATGGATATTTCAACGAACCGTTGGGACACCCGTGACCATCCTGTTGTGTCAGAAGAGCGAGATGGTCCAGACGGTGAGTATGCGCCACTACACGATGTGCAAATGGTCTCTTCAGGCCCCGTGGTTGCCGACTTTTCTAAATTAGTTCGCTGGAGATGGCTGCGGGTTGCCGATAGTGAACCAGTAGAGATTCGCGAGCAAGCGGATACGTCTTTAGATGGCCCTATTCCGGACACGTGGCCGGAGGGTTTCCCGCCTATATTTGAAGAAGTCGATTGTGCGCTAGCCAGAACCATTCCGTTTATGGACGAAGTTGAACCCGCGCAAGAAGTACGCACTATGCTGCTTGATTTGATTGGTCAAGCTGAATCGCTTATCTACATTGAGAATCAATTTACTACTCGTCAGGAAATTGCTGAGGCGCTTAATAAACGTATGAAAGAGCGTCCTGACTTACACGTCATTATCGTCAGTTCTTACGAGCCTAAAGGTAAGTTTGAGTGTGAAGCCTTCTGGGCAAGTCGCATTGAATTTAAATCTATTCTTGAAAAAGATATCGACCCGAAAAGAGTAAAGTTGACTTATTCGTCGTGCGAAGACTTACAAGGCAGGAAAGCCTATAAACGCATTCATTCCAAAGTTATGACCGTTGACGACAAATACTTAGTGATAGGTTCGTCTAACCTAAGTAACCGTTCAATGACGCTTGATACCGAAATTGACGTTGTACTTAGCGGTAACAGCGACTTAAACAGAGCGGCTATTTTGAATGTCCGTAACGACTTGCTTGCTGAGCATACGGGTAGAGACATCTCAGATATGCCTGCATTGTTCGCTGAAGAATATCCTGTTGAAGCATTAATCCATGGGCAAATTGCTCACGGGTATGTATTAACAGAAGTTCGTGATGAAGTATTCACTACGCAGTCAGTGAACAACGTATTTCGTTCTTTGTCAGATCCAGAGGAGCCATTGATTTCTATGCCTTCATTTGATGGCGGGGCATTACCCGCGCGTAACCCAAGACGTCGAACTATTATGATCATGCTGGGGGTGGCCGTTATTGCCCTGCTCGGTGGCCTTATGTTTTGGGCTAGCCAATCCATTTCATGGTTAAGTGGTGAAAGCATTAATGCGTTTCTTGAAAAGAGTCGAGGAACTTATTTTGCACTGCCTACGGTACTATTAGTTTACGTAGTGGGAGGCATACTCTTCTTCCCAGTTACTGTCTTGTCGTTAGCGGTTGCCGCTATTTTTGGACCCATTTGGGGGCCAATATACGGCATCATGGGTGCACTGCTAAGCTCTGCTATTTTATTTGCTATCGGTAAACTTTCTGGTGACGCTGGTCTTCGAAAAGTAGGTGGACCTAAAGTAGAAGCCTTGGATGAGAAGCTTAAACAAAGCGGGATAGTGGGTGTAGCAGCTATCAGAATGCTGCCTATTGCGCCGTTCAGCTTAGTGAACTTAGTCGCCGGTATTTCGTCTATCGGTTTATTACAGTTTCTAATCGGTACCTTCTTTGGCATGTTCCCTCCAATGATTGCGAAAGGACTAGTAGGCGACTCTATCACGCAAATCTTCCGCAACCCGTCGGTTGAAACCATTAGCTATTTAGTGGGTGGTATCGTGCTGTGGGGATTAATGATTTGGGGTTCTCAAAAGTTCGCTCGTTATTATCAGGAAAATCGTCAAAAGCGTGCATCAGATAATGAAGCGTCGGAAAGTAAAGAATGTGCCGCATAATCAGTTACAACATTCACAGTGGGCTGGGCAGAGACAAGTTACAAAACTATCAGCGAATTGGGCAATTCCTAGCTGAATCGGGTGCCGATATTGTACTGTTACAGGAGATGGACACCCGTCCTTCAGAGCGCGCAATTGAGCGAGATATTGAAGATATTTGCGCTAAAAATGTCTACAACTTGGTGTCTTCTCCAGCGCTAAACGAGCCAAGCGGATGGTACGGTAATGCCATACTTTCCCGCTTCAAAGTTCTTGAACGAGAAACCTTCGATGTAAGCCAGCATGGACGTCAGCCCAGAAATGTACAAGTGGTGGTGTTACAAACTGACAAGGGGCCGCTTACCGTGGTTAACACCCACAAAGGGTTGAAGCGATTAGAGCGCCGCTCACAATTTGCGTTATTGCATGATTATCTTGAACAAAGGATGCAAGCCAACCCCATGCCATTGGTATTGGCCGGAGACTTCAATGAGTGGCAATTTTTTTCTCGGGCTTTCACCTCGTTAAACCAGCTTTTGAATCAAAAAAAGGTAGGTCCGACTTTTCCTAGTCAATTTCCTATTTTTTCTTTAGATCGTGTGTGGGTAAGTGATGACATCACTGTTTCACAGTGCAAAAAGCTCACATCTAAAAAGGCAAGGGTCTTTTCTGATCATCTGCCGGTTCAACTGGACATTAGACTTCCAGAAGCTAATACCCCTTTCATTTCTGACTGATCAGTAAATGCCAAGGAACCTCGCCAGTGTTGCAGCGCCTGCTCACTGGCGACAACCTGCTTTATCACTTTAAGCATTTTTAAGACGGCTTCATTCAACGGACTCGTTTTGTTTGTAGCAGCCAGTACCAGACGCTGCATTTCTGGCTCAACTATTTTTAAGGTTGAAACCAAGCCCGATTCTTCAAGATGAAAAATGGCCGATGTCGGTAATATCATTACCCCCTCACCTTGCATAACTTGTCGCAAACCTGTCATTAACTGCCCCGAATAGGCTAGATTGTGCTGTAAACTTACCCCTGTCGCGTTTTCATAATGTTCGATAAGTTTGCCCAATGCATCTTTATTCCCAGGCGATAGCAAAGGGAATTGGCTCAATGCCCAAAACGGAATACTTTCTCTGCCCGCAAGATGGCTGTATTCACTGGACGTTGCTTGATTGGCCATCACTAAATGCAAATTCTCACGAATAAGCGGTGAAACCGTCATAAACCTTGGGTCAACGTCTTGCTCATAGGTTAATGCAATATCGACCTGCCGCCCTTCTAACCACCCCTTTACTGAATACGAAGGGCCAGTACTTATTTCTAATTTCAGTTTCGGATGGTTTTGTTTTACTTCAGCAATAAGCGGCATAGAGAGTACATTGCCAATAGACGGAAGCATACCGACTTTTACCGTGCCTGCGGTCTTACCCACTAACTCTCGCAGTTCAGATTTAGCCGTATTGATATCATCCATGAGCCTAGTGGCATGGGTGAGAAACAAGTCACCTGCTGGTGTTAACGTTACTCCAGAGAAGGTTCGACTTAGCAATTGCGCCCCCATCTCTCTTTCGAGGCTAGCCAATTGCTGGCTAATGGCTGGTTGAGCGATATCAAGCTCACGTGCTGCACCTGCAATACTGCCTTTGTGTACTGTGGTCAAAAAATACTGAAGTTGTTTAGAGTTCAATGTCTAGTTTCCCGAATATGACAGTTTTGTAACACATCGTCATAAAGCACAGGTCGCTTTATTGAGATTAAAATCAGCAAGTTACATGCCACAGACCAGTAAAGCCCAACTGACATTTGTTAATTCAAAGTTAAACTTGAAGCTGTATTTATTTTTTTATCGTCAAACTAAAACAATTAAGATTAGTAAAATCAGTCAGTTAAATAGAACCTCAATACTTTCCTTATACCCCTCAATATTCTTTTTTCTTTCGCGATTTTAAAAGAATTTTTAGCCTGAGCACTAATACAGGTAACCACACAAAACATTTATAAGATGCAGGATGCATCAAGGTGGTGCTTGTTATGCCAAACGTGGGCGGCATTAGTCCCTGCTCCAAGTGAAGAATAACAACTCATAACGGCTCGTTTTAGGGAACACACATGAGAAAAAACAAAATACATAATTCAATTGCACTAGCGTTCACTGGAATCACTCTATCTTTGGCGGCACCACTCGCGCTAGCGCAAGAAGCTGAAGAAACCGCAGTAGATACTCAAAATGTTGAAAAAATTGCTGTTGTTGGTGCACGTGGTGCACCTCGGTCGGTAACTAGCTCCCCTGTACCTGTTGATGTATTAAGTGCTGAAGATATTGAAGCAGTAGCCTTCACCGACATGAACAACGTACTAATGACTTTGGTCCCATCTTATTCAGTAGCTCGACAGCCAATTTCTGATGGTGGTACTTTCATTCGTCCTGCAACCTTACGTGGTATGCCCACAGATAAAACGTTGGTGTTGGTTAACTCTAAGCGTCGTCACAGAGCAGCCTTGGTATCTATTGGGGGTTCTGGTACACAAGGCCCTGATATTGCCACTATCCCTACTGCTGCGATTGGCAGTGTAGAAGTATTACGCGATGGTGCGGCAGCCCAATATGGTTCTGATGCTATTGCTGGTGTTATCAACTTCCAGTTAAAAGAAAATACCGAAGGTGGATCATTTACCGCCGATTACGGAAGCTACTTTGAAGGTGATGGCGACCAAATTACCATTACAGGAAACAAAGGTTTCGCACTTGGTGATGATGGTTTCTTAAGTATTTCAGCGGAATACTCAGACAGCGAAGCCACATATCGCGGCGAGCAGTACTGTGAATCTTGGTTTTGTGTAGATGACCAGTCAGAACAATACATCGCAGATGCCACTGCAATGGCTAATACTGTGCACGGGTCGGACGTAGTTCAGCCTTGGGGACAGCCAAACACTAGCGGCGCTCGTATCTTCTTTAATGCTGGCTACGCATTAACTGCTGAGATGGAGCTTTACGCATTTGGTAACTATTCTGAAAGTGAAGGTGATGGTTCATTCTATTATCGTTACCCAGGTAACGGCACTATTGAGGATATCCGCTTAGAAGATGGTTCTATATGGAGCCCTACTGAATTTTTCCCAGGTGGCTTTACACCGCGCTTTTCTGGCGATGTTACCGACTACTCTTTTGTTGGTGGTATTAAAGGGATGTCTGGCGACTTAGGTTATGACATAAGTGGTCGTTACGGCTACAACGATATTTCATATACGCTTGCCAATACCATTAACCCGTCTATGGGTAATGAGTCACCTACATCATTTCAACCCGGTGACTTAACCAATGAAGAAACACAAATTCAAGCCGATTTCACCTATGACTTTGACGAATATATTCTAGCCTTTGGTGCAAGCTACCTTGATGAATCTTATGAAATATCAGAAGGCGAAGTTGATTCTTACTTTGCAGGGCCTTACGCAACATCTGATCCTTGGGGCTTCTGTGACGGAGATGCGGCTAGTGCAGCTGGTTTAGCCGTCATTGCGACCGGTTCAACGCTAGATTGTGCTAACAGTGATGATGCGGTTTATACCGTGGTGGGTGTAGGCTCAAACGGTTTCCCTGGTTATTCACCTGACTACTCAGGTACGTATAGCCGAGATTCTTACGCGGTATATACCGATATTTCTGGTGATATTACCGACGAATTGTTTGCACAAGCGGCTATCCGCTATGAAGACTACTCAGACTTTGGTTCTGAGGTGGTTTATAAGGTTGCGGGTATTTATCAAATAAATGATGAAGTTGCGGTAAGAAGTTCATACGGCACAGGCTTCAGAGCACCGACGCCAGGTCAACAGGGTACGACTAACGTATCGACCCGTTTACCTGATGGTTTCCCAGTAGCAACGGGCTTGTTCCCTGCTGGTGGCGATGTGGCTCAAGCATTAGGCGCAGAAGAGCTTCTTCCTGAAAAATCGACTAACTTTACACTTGGTTTAACTGCTAGCTTTGGTGATTTAACCCTTACTGCCGATTACTACAACATTAAACTAGAAGACAGACTTTACTCAGTATCTACACGCGACGTTTCTACTGCAGTAGTTACCGACCCAGACGCTGATGGTTATGCTGCATACCAAAATTACTTGGCACTATCGGGTGCAGGTGTATCTGGTGCAGAATCAATTGGTGGTGTGTTCTTCTTCCAAAATGCGTTCGATACGGTTACTGAAGGTGTTGATCTTGTTGCCACTTATAAAATGGAAACGACCTACGGTTCAACGATGATTACAGGGTCTATTAACTATAACGATACTTCGTTCGACTCAGATCCTAGCGAATATCTAGACCCTGAAGACATGTTCGATTTTGAAAATGGAACGCCAGAAATGCGCGGCGTATTCTCTGTCACACATAGTTATGATGTGTGGTCTGCGGTGGCACGATTGAGTTACTACGGTGAATACGAAAATGTAGGCAGCGATGATGGTACCGTAATCGATGCCGAAACAATTCAAACCTACGGCTCTGAATTTATGTTTGATATTGAAGGGTCATACCTTATCAATGAAAACCTAACGTTATCAGTAGGTGTACGTAACCTATTTGATAGCTATCCAGACCCTACAATAAATGGTGATGCTTGCTGTGGCCAAGTCTATGACTCAGGCTCAGTCGTCGACTGGCAGGGTGGTTACTACTACACCCGCCTAGCGGCAAGATTCTAAAAGCAACCAATAATAAACACCGGCAAATGCCGGTGTTTATGTTTTCACCCCTCGTTTTGTAAGTAAAATTTAAAGGTCTGTTCATGTTATTAGAAGTATTTGCTGGAGATGTTATTTTATGGAAATAGAGCTTCTCTGGTTCGTTGTTACTCTTTGTATTACAGGTGCTATTGCAGGTATTACTGCTGGTCTTTTTGGTAATGGAGGTGGATTTGTTGTTGTTCCCGCTCTATTAGCTGTATTTCCATTTTTTACGCCCCCGTCACAAGAGTTAGTCAAAGTTGCAATAGGCACTTCTTTAGCTTCAATTGTGGTATCTAGTACCCGCTCAGTAATGGCTCACCATAAAAAAGGCGCTGTTGATTTTGATATTCTAAAATCATGGAGCATCTGGATAGTAATGGGCGTAATTGGCGGTATTTACATTGCCAGTAGCACAAGTAGCGACGGTTTAACGGTCGTTTTTGCGGCAGGTGTTTTACTTTATTCTATTTACTTCTTGTTCCCAGAATTTGTCATTCGCCCTGGTGTAGCGTTATCTATGCCTGAAGGTATTGCTAAATCTGCACTTGCTTTTGTACTTGGAGGCTTTTCGGCCCTTCTGGGTATTGGCGGCGGCACACCCATGGTAATTACTATGGTTATCTGTCAACGCACCATCCAGCAAGCGGTAGCCACAGCCGCTGGCGTTGGCTTCCTAATTGGTCTGCCTGGCGCTATCGGATTTCTCTTTATGAAACATCCTGAAGCCGCCATTCTGCCCGTTGGAACAATAGGCTATATCAATATCCCTGCGTTAGTTGCTATTAGTATAGGGGCCATTATTACAGCACCTATGGGAGCAAAAATGGCGCATAACTTCAGCGAGAAAAAATTAAAACGAATGTTTGGTATTTACTTAGTAATTGTTTCTAGCGCTATGTTTTACAAGGCCCTATAAACACTTACGATGTTTGAGATAAGGAATTAACAATGTCACATAATGTTTCAAGACGCCTATTTTTGGGTGGCAGTGCCGCCGCTACTGCCATTGGTGCTTCTGGCTTGATTACCTCTGCGGGCCTTCAAGCTGCCACGCCCACTATGTCCAAGGTACTGTATGGTCCAAAGCCAGGTATCGCTAAATTAAATGCGAATGAAAACCCATTTGGACCAAGCTCAGCAGCGTTAAAGGCAATTGCTACTGCCTCTGCCGAGGGTGGCGCATACTATGCCTACCCCGCCGCAATGACTTTGCTAGATATGATTGCAGAGCGCCATGGGATTACCCCTAAGAATATTTCGTTAAGTGCAGGTTCTAGCCCCATTCTTTCTTACGCCGCCCTTGCTGCGAGCAAGAAAGGAAAGATTTTAGGCCCCGATCTTTTTTGGGATACCACCTCTAAAGCACCAGAGAAGCAAGGTGCACCTGAGATTGTTCGGGTACCTAATACAAAAGACTTAGCAATTGATTTGGATGCCATGTATGCCGCCATTGATGACAGCGTTGGCATGGTGCATATCACCAATCCTAACAACCCAACAGGACGCCTTCTAGACCCTGCAAAGCTTCGAGAATTCTGTATCAAAGCTTCTAAAAAGACGTTAGTACTTGTTGATGAAGCTTATAATGAACTTACAGACGATCCGCCTGCAAACTCAATGATTCCGTTAGTGAAAGCCGGGCACAATATTATTGTTGCGCGAACCTTTTCCAAGATTTACGGCTTAGCCGGTATGCGAGTTGGTTACATGATTGCCTCTGAAGAAAATACAGAATGGATCAATCGCTATGGCATGGGGGGTTACACATTAAACCAAGCAGGTTTAGCTGCAGCCATTGCTTCATATAATGATGAAGCCTTCCTTACGTTTGTTAAAGATAAGGTTGTAGAAGCAAAAGGCTTAGTGATGGACGGCCTCAAGGCCAATGGCCTAACAGCCCTCCCTTCTAGTACTAACTTTGTCTTTGTGGATCTTGGTAAAGGAGATGCTGAATTATTTAGAGCCGCCATGGCGGAGAAAGATATTCACATCCGCGGTATTTATCGCACCTATACTAATTGGTCAAGAGTCAGCATGGGCAAAATCGCAGATGTGCAGCGCTATGTCGATGCTATTCCGCAAGCACTTGAAACAATGACTAAAAAACAGAATTCTTAATTGAGTTAACACCTCTTTATTTTATGCGTGCAGCCACGCTAGGCTGTACGCTTCTCTCGTTTTCCCCCATCCACAAGCATTTACACGTAAAGTATAATGCTCATAAATGCCCTCCTTGTCATATACTCTTAAAGTACCTTGTGCAAATACACCTACCTAGGTTTTAGAATCTTAGAATGTCTACTAAGCTTCTTTCAGGCGCTGAGAAATTGCACACACTGTTCTAACAGACGTAAAAGGAGGCTGTTGATGGCACTATCTGTTTTAGTTGCTGACGACTCTAAATTGTCACGCCGTAGCGTAAAAAAGTCGCTACCGCCGGAATTAGACTACGATATTTCAGAGGCAACGAATGGCCAAGAAGCGATAGATTTGTTAGCTGAAAACACTTTCGACCTTGTGCTGCTTGATTTAACCATGCCAGAGGTTGATGGTGTGGATGTGCTGGAATACTTATCCAAGCGTGAAGAAGCCTTCCCTAATGTCATCGTGATCAGCGCAGATTTTCAGCCAGAAAAACAGCGCATCGTACTGTCCTTAGGGGCACAACGATTCATTAGAAAACCATTAGACAAAGAAGAGCTGGCGATGACTATGTTCGAGTTGGGGTATCTATGAGCGCTGTAATACCATTAGACGAGGAACAACGCGACGCGCTGCAAGAATTGCTCAATATTTCAATGGGCCAAGCAGCAAATTCACTCGCGCAACTCATTGAAACTAAAATTGATATTTCAATTCCTAAAATAACGTCAGTTACCCCTACTCAGCTTTACACCTTGCTGTTTGGCTCTGCAGATACATTTCATACCCGCCAGTCTTTTCTAGGTGATATTCAAGGTGAAGTGATGTCGGTACTTTCCCGCTCGGGTCTGAGCGAGATGGCAAAGCTGATGGAATACAGTGAACCGCTGAGTAAAGAAGATGTAGAGGAAATTATACTCGAGCTTTCTAACATTCTAGCCGGCGCGTGTTTGGCAGGCTTATCAAGCCAATTAGAGCTGACCACCAATTTGAATATGCCAACGTTATTTACCCCTAACAAAGAGAACTTCGACGAGCTAAAGTGGCAACATAGCTTGGTCATGGAAGTGCAATTCACCGTAGCCGTTTCATCCTTTTCTATGCGTGTTGTTTTCTGCTTAGATGACGATTCACTGACAAGAATGAAAGATACTTTAGATGAACTTCTAGAATAATGTTTGAGCAACTGGTTGAAAAACTTCCGGTTGGAATTGGCATCGTTGATGAAGATTTTCTGGTTGTTTATTTAAACGACTTTTTTAGAGATCGTCTTCCTCACGAGAATCGCGATTCGTACAAAGACAGCCCAGTTACCGATATTTTTAGCGGCCAAGGCAAATTTCTAAAACGAAGATTAAAATCGGTTTTTGTTCTCCAGCATCCTAGTTTCAGCTACTGGGAACAGCGCCCCCATATATTTCCGTTTAAAAGCAGTAGACCGATAACTGGCGAAGAAACGCAAATGTATCAAAACATGGAGATATTGCCGGTAAAGGATAAAAGCACTGGCAAAAAATACGCCTGCATTTTTTTGCAAGACGTTACCGCGCAAGCCAGCTACTTCCGTACCCAACAAAAGCTATCTGCCGCACTGAAAGAAGAGCATGAAGCCCAACGCAAACTTATTCGTAAACTTGATACCGCTCAATCTCAACTCATTCAAGCCGAAAAAATGGCATCAACCGGCCAATTAGCTGCGGGGATTGCCCATGAAATTAATAATCCTATTGGCTTTATCAATGCAAACTTAGACACCCTGTCACAATACGCTAATAACTTAATATCTATTTGCGATGGGGTAGAAAATCGCGTTACCGATTTTAACGGTGAAGTAAAAGAACAAATAAAAAACCTTTTCGAAGCACAGCACTATGATTTGATAAAAGATGACATTGAAGAGTTGCTTGAAGAATCGAAAGCGGGCTTAAATCGCGTTAAGGATATTGTCGATAATCTAAAACAATTCTCCCTCGACAGCACACAAGGCAGTCAGATTGTAGAGTTAAATGACGTTGCCTCACAAACCATCAAGCTTGTATCTACCCAATATGCTTCTCATCACTATAAGATCGAATCAGCCGACGAAAAAATAGAGATAATGGCCAACCCCGGGATGATAAAACAAGCCTTGATGAACATATTACTCAACGCCGCCCAGGCTATTCCAGACAAAGGCTACGTTAAGTTATCCTTATTAAAAAATAGCGAGAACATTACCATTAAGGTGCTGGACAGCGGTGAAGGTATAGAGCAAAAAAATATGAAAAGAGTTTTCGAACCCTTTTTTACTACCCGCCCTGAAGGTCAAGGCCAAGGGTTGGGATTATCTACTGCCTATACCATTGTAGAAAAGCACAAAGGAAAAATTTCAATCAATAGCAAAGTGGGCAAAGGTACGGTGGTTACAATAGAGCTACCGATCACTTCAGAAGACGATTCAGCAACAGCACCTCAGTAAGCTCTATTATTGCACTCCATACAAATAAATTCCGTCATCAGATAAATGCCGCGTTATTTTTCCATGGGACAAGAGGTAGTTTAAGTGGGACACACATTCAGCTACGGCAAACACGATATTTCTACCACTCAGTTCCCGTTTAAACAAGACGGGCAACAACTCGACCGCCGTCTGAGGTTTACTGCAAGCCTCCACTAGTGCATTTAAATGACGATGGTGATGTTCAATAAGTTCATTCACTCGGTCTTTCACACCAACAAAGGGTTGCCGGTGTGCGGGTAATACCAAGGTTTTTTCCGGTAAGTCAGTGAAAGGCAGTAGCGTACACAAATAATCTTGTAACGTATTAGCCTCAGGCTCCGTTGAATATACCCCTATATTAGGAGTTATCTTTGGTAAAATATGATCGCCCGCGAGTAGTATTCCAAGCTCTTTAGAATATAAGCACACGTGCTCTGGTGAATGCCCCTTCCCTATCATCACTTCCCATGAGTTACCCTTTAGCGTAAGCACATCACTTTGCTTCAATCGTCTATAGCTGATGGGAATGGGCGATACCACATTGCTATACCCTTTATTTCCTGACATCAGCGATGTCACGTCATCAGCTTTTAAACCTGCGCGGTGATAGTATTGCTCATCCCGCCATGCGGAAGTGTCACTTTTTCCCCCTGTAAAAGCCCTCGCATTAAAATACTCAACCTGCGACATGTAAAGAGGCACTTTGAATTGGTCTGCTATCCAACCGGCTAAACCCACATGATCAGGATGCAAATGCGTAACTAAGACCGCTGAAATGGGTTTATCCAATGCGGTAAAAATCTCATTCCACAATGCCTTAGTTGTATTCGTACCGAGCCCAGTATCAATAACCACCCAGCCATCATCATCTTCAACAAGATAGAGGTTTATGTGGTCAAGGTCGAAAGGCAATGGCATACGAAGCCAAAGGACGCCATCCGCTATCTCTGTCCACTCACCGGGAGACGGTTGCTCAATTGCTGGGTAATGCATACATCTTCACCTTTTCGCTGGTATACTTAGTTCTATAACGATAGGTAGGTAAAAACAAACGTATCTGTTTGATAATCAACTATAGCGTTAAGTAATAGCACCGGCAGACTACGTGATAGCGAGCAATAGTGACTATTAACCTGTTTGTCTTCTGGTAGAGAAAATCGGCCGCCCTGTATCATGAGTCCTTCATTATTCCACCAACTAAAATTAACGTGTCGTGATTAGAAAAGGTTATATTCTTAGTAAACATACTATCAATAAACATGCGTCCGGTAAGCATAACGGGGTTTGTATTGAAGTGTGGGTGTCTACCGATGATGGCCCTGTATGTCTTCAAAGCGCCCCACAGAAACCCTCTTGCTTTGTTGCCACTGAAAACACCACAAACATAGTAGAACAGGCAAAGCGAGAAGGTATTCAGGTTGAAGTTTCCTCAGATAGTTTCTTTACACTTGAGCAAGTTGAAGTAGACACCCTTAAAACTACGTCTGACTCTCATATGCATCAATTAAGGCAGCTTGCTAAAAGTTTACACATCACTTTGTATGAAGCTGATATAAGACTTGTCGATCGGTATTTAATGGAGCGGTTTATTTACGGTTCACTAGAATTTGTTGCACCGGATGAAAACGCAAAACTAATATCCGAAGCGCGAATTAGACCTACAAGCTACACGCCAACCCTCTACTCAGTTAGCATAGATATTGAATGCGATGAAAATGAAAACCTATTCAGTATAGCGATAGCTTCCAGCGACGTTAACGAAGTGATGTTGGTTTCTGCGTCCACTCACCCCAAGTCGCTAGATGTTCCAGACACATTTTCACTGAGTCAGTTTTCTACTGAATCAGCGCTACTTACCGCATTTGCAAAGCGTATACGCGATATTGATCCCGACGTTATCTTAGGCTGGAACGTCAAACAATTTGATATGGCTGTGCTTGCAAGGCGAGCAAAGAAACAAGGCGTCAAATTTACAATAGGCAGAGACAAACGAGAAGCCTTCGTAAGGGATTGGGATGGCCAAACTATCGTGGATATACCCGGTCGCAGTATTGTAGATGGCATTGAAGCACTAAAGACTATGACCTATCAATTTGACTCATTTTCTTTGGATAACGTAGCACAACAATTATTAGGTGATAAAAAGCTTATACAGAGCGAAGATAAACTTGCTGCAATAAAAGCCTTGTATTACGAAGACCCCTCTTCGCTTGCCAGCTATAACCACAAAGACTGTGTATTGGTAAATGAGATTGCTGCAAAAACCCGATTTATCGAATTTCTTATTTTAAGAGGCACTTTAACTGGGCTAGATTTAGGAAGACCCGGTGGGTCGGTAGCCGCATTTCTCAATGTGTATTTACCAAAGTTACACCGACAACACTATGTAAGTGGTGTTCGGCCGGAACACGGCGGTTTGGCTAGCCCAGGCGGCTACGTAATGAATTCACAGCCTGGTTTGTACTCTGATGTACTCGTACTCGACTTTAAGAGTCTATACCCGTCAATTATTCGCACGTTTAAGATTGACCCTATGGGGCTTGCTGAAGGTCTTAAAGATCCAAGCTGTGCTATCGAGGGTTTCAAGGGGGCGATGTTCAGTCGTGATAATCATTTTTTGCCCGATATTATAGATAACCTGTGGCGTCAGAGGGACGAAGCAAAAAAGCAAAACGATGCGCCCCGCTCGCAGGCAATAAAAATTTTAATGAATTCCTTTTATGGCGTATTAGGCAGTGGTGGATGTCCTTTCTATGACCCAAGGTTAGCCAGCTCTATTACTTTGCGTGGACATGAAATAATGCAAACCACTGCAAAATGGATAGAAGAAGCAGGGTTCTCAGTTATCTATGGCGATACAGACTCTACCTTTGTACATGTGAATAATAACACTTCGTTAGGCACGCCTAATGAAACGGGACAGTCCCTAGCAAACACCATTAATCGCAAATGGCAACGCAAGCTTCGTGATGAATATGATATAGACTGTCATTTGGATATTGAATTTGAGACGCATTTTGAAACCTTTTTTATGCCCACCATAAGAGGCTCGGCGTTAGGCAGTAAAAAAAGATATGCAGGCTTAAAGCAAACTGGCGATAAAAAAGAACTCGTTTTTAAAGGGCTAGAAAATGTTCGTTCGGACTGGACTGAATTGGCTAAAAACTTTCAGTATGAATTGTATCGACGAGTTTTTGAAAAAGCCCCGGTGACCGATTTCATAAAGCAAACGGTTGATGATATTCGCCAAGGAAAAGAAGATGCGAGGCTCATTTACGCAAAGCGGTTGAGGAAGCCCTTAAACGACTATATTAAATCCTTGCCTCCCCACGTTAAAGCAGCGCGTCTTGCAGATGACATTAACCGTAATGCGGGCAAACGACTACGTTACCAACATAATACTACAATCCGCTATGTTATGACCGTACAGGGGCCTCAAACCACTGAACATCAACTATCACCGCTTGATTACGATCATTATATCGACAAGCAGATTATGCCTATCGCCGATAGCATACTTCCTCTTATCAACCTTTCATTTAGTCAGCTCACTAACGAACAATTATCGCTATTCCCAAATTAAGGTAACGGTAAATTTTTATTCATATCATGAATGTCTCATTCGATTATATTTGCCTGAATATATTTCAAACTCTTGTTTCGATTTAACAAAAATGAACAGCACACCATATTACAGCTGCTCACAGTAACGTTTAATATTCAATAACTTACTACGCTGGCACAATCAATGAATGATGACAAGTGAGTATTTTATTTCTTGCTCTAATCGAGCAATGCCTTATTCACTACAGAAGGAGAATGTGATGAAAAAGCTTACACTATCACTTGTAATAGGTGCAGTAATGTCAACGACCGCCGCAGCGGGTAATGCCTTTGCAGGGAACGTGCAGATGAATCAAGACTCCAAAATTTCTGCTGACTTCTCATCCCTTGATAATGATGGTAATGGACACATCACCAAGTCAGAACTTCAACAATCAACGTCGATGAAAAACTTCGGTAAAATGGACACTGATGGAAATGGAAAACTAACCCAGTCGGAGTTTAAGCAATACGTTGAAGCGAATCCGAGCAAGTTTTCTGAGAAAGTTGTAGCAACCGTGAGTACCACTGGCACTACTGATGCTGTGCTTACACGCAGAATGAGTACTTCAACATCCCAGTCGATGAATGAACCTATGGTAAAAGCCAAGGGTGAAGAAATGTCGGCAGACATGAAGGCTTCAATGTCGGAGAAATTTGGAAAAGCCGACCGTAATGATGATGGCAAACTATCTATGATGGAAATTAAAAAGGCTGATATCGATGGTGACTTCAATAAGATGGACCAAGATAATAACCAGCTTATTACTAAGGTAGAGTTACGTCAGTATCTAGAAAATAAATAGAACAGTTTTGTATTCGAGCCTCGCGCCAGCGAGGCTTAACTAATTTTCTATCACGCATAAAAAAAGGGCTATCCGTTAGGATAGCCCTTTCTTCGAATGGGACCTGGCAGTGTGCTACTCTCACATGGGGAAACCCCACACTACCATCGCCGCTAATACGTTTCACTTCTGAGTTCGGAATGGGATCAGGTGGTACCGTATCGCTATGGCTGCCAGGAAAAACTGGTTGCAAACTTTCGTTCGCGTAATACCGACTTATTCAGTCCATATTACGTTAATAATTAACAATTTTGGAATTCTGATATTCACGTAATCAATCTTTGAGCACTGAGTATTACTACTCTATTTGCTTTAATTAGCTTGTACACAACACCGAAGTTCTTCATATCGCACTTCTTTAGCGAGTAAGAAAATGGTCAGTCGAGTTTCTCGACGTTTAAGCCATTTTCTACGACTAAGCGTAGCGCCATAAAAAGCCTCTTGGGCGTTGTATGGTTAAGCCTCTCGGGCAATTAGTACAGGTTAGCTTAACGCCTTACAACGCTTCCACATCCTGCCTATCAACGTCATCGTCTATAACAACCCTTCCGGACTTTAAAAGTCAGGGATGACTCATCTTTGGGCCGGCTTCCCGCTTAGATGCTTTCAGCGGTTATCCGTTCCGAACGTAGCTACCGGGCAATGCCATTGGCATGACAACCCGAACACCAGCGGTTCGTCCACTCCGGTCCTCTCGTACTAGGAGCAGCTCCCATCAATCATCCAACGCCCACACCAGATAGGGACCGAACTGTCTCACGACGTTCTAAACCCAGCTCGCGTACCACTTTAAATGGCGAACAGCCATACCCTTGGGACCGACTTCAGCCCCAGGATGTGATGAGCCGACATCGAGGTGCCAAACACCGCCGTCGATATGAACTCTTGGGCGGTATCAGCCTGTTATCCCCGGAGTACCTTTTATCCGTTGAGCGATGGCCCTTCCATACAGAACCACCGGATCACTATGACCTACTTTCGTACCTGCTCGACGTGTCTGTCTCGCAGTTAAGCTAGCTTATGCCATTGCACTAACCTCACGATGTCCGACCGTGATTAGCTAACCTTCGTGCTCCTCCGTTACTATTTGGGAGGAGACCGCCCCAGTCAAACTACCCACCAGACACTGTCCATAATCCCGATAAGGGACCAATGTTAGAACATCAAACATACAAGGGTGGTATTTCAAGGACGGCTCCACACAATCTAGCGACTGTGCTTCGAAGCCTCCCACCTATCCTACACATGTAGGTTCAATGTTCAGTGCCAAGCTGTAGTAAAGGTTCACGGGGTCTTTCCGTCTAGGTGCGGGTACACAGCATCTTCACTGCGATTTCAATTTCACTGAGTCTCGGGTGGAGACAGCGTGGCCATGGTTACACCATTCGTGCAGGTCGGAACTTACCCGACAAGGAATTTCGCTACCTTAGGACCGTTATAGTTACGGCCGCCGTTTACCGGGGCTTCGATCAAGAGCTTCTCCGAAGATAACCCCATCAATTAACCTTCCGGCACCGGGCAGGTGTCACACCCTATACGTCCTCTTGCGAGTTAGCAGAGTGCTGTGTTTTTAATAAACAGTCCCAGCCACCTGGTCACTGCGGCCCTCATCTGCTCAAGGAGCAAGTCCTATCACAAACAAGGGCGTACCTTCTCCCGAAGTTACGGTACAATTTTGCCGAGTTCCTTCACCCGAGTTCTCTCAAGCGCCTTAGTATTCTCTACCTGACCACCTGTGTCGGTTTGGGGTACGGTTCATATAATCATAAGTTTAGAAGCTTTTCCTGGAAGCAGGGCATCAACAACTTCACTACCGTAGTAGCTCGTCTCGCATCTCAGCTTTAAGAATCCGGATTTACCTAAATTCTCGGCCTACTTGCTTTCACTTGGACAACCAACGCCAAGCTTGCTTAGCCTTCTCCGTCCCTCCATCACTGATTATATAAGTACGGAAATATTAATCCGTTTCCCATCGACTACGCATTTCTGCCTCGCCTTAGGGGCCGACTTACCCTGCCCTGATTAGCATGGGACAGGAAACCTTGGTCTTCCGGCGTGGGAGTTTTTCACTCCCATTATCGTTACTCATGTCAGCATTCGCACTTGTGATATGTCCAGCAAACCTCTCGATTCACCTTCATCCACTTACACAACGCTCCCCTACCATACGTGTAAACACGTATCCGCAGCTTCGGTATATTGCTTAGCCCCGTTACATCTTCCGCGCAGGCCGACTCGACTAGTGAGCTATTACGCTTTCTTTAAAGGGTGGCTGCTTCTAAGCCAACCTCCTAGCTGTCTATGCCTTCCCACATCGTTTCCCACTTAGCAATATTTTGGGACCTTAGCTGGCGGTCTGGGTTGTTTCCCTCTTCACGACGGACGTTAGCACCCGCCGTGTGTCTCCCGGATAGTTCTCATTGGTATTCGGAGTTTGCAAAGGGTTGGTAAGTCGGGATGACCCCCTAGCCTTAACAGTGCTCTACCCCCAATGGAATTCGTCCGAGGCTCTACCTAAATAGATTTCGGGGAGAACCAGCTATCTCCCGGTTTGATTGGCCTTTCACCCCCAGCCACAAGTCATCCCCTAACTTTTCAACGTTAGTGGGTTCGGTCCTCCAGTTGATGTTACTCAACCTTCAACCTGCCCATGGCTAGATCACCGGGTTTCGGGTCTATACCTAGCAACTAAACGCGCAGTTAACACTCGCTTTCGCTACGGCTCCGCTATTCGCTTAACCTTGCTACTAAATATAAGTCGCTGACCCATTATACAAAAGGTACGCAGTCACAGAACAAGTCTGCTCCCACTGCTTGTACGTATACGGTTTCAGGTTCTATTTCACTCCCCTCACAGGGGTTCTTTTCGCCTTTCCCTCACGGTACTGGTTCACTATCGGTCAGTTAGGAGTATTTAGCCTTGGAGGATGGTCCCCCCATATTCAGTCAAGATAACACGTGTCCCGACCTACTCGATTTCACAAAAACAAACACTTCGTGTACAGGGCTATCACCTTGTATCGCGCCACTTCCCAGAGGCTTCCACTACGTTCATAATTGCTTAAGGGCTAATCCCCGTTCGCTCGCCGCTACTAGGGGAATCTCGGTTGATTTCTTTTCCTAAGGGTACTTAGATGTTTCAGTTCCCCTCGTTCGCCTCGTTACACTATATATTCATGTAACGATACCTATAAATAGGTGGGTTTCCCCATTCGGACATCTGTGGCTCAAATGCATTTTGTCGGCTCACCACAGCTTTTCGCAGACTTACACGTCCTTCATCGCCTCTAACTGCCAAGGCATCCACCGTATACGCTTAGTCACTTAACCATACAACCCCAAATGGCCTTCGTTAACACTTCCTATTCTTCCTAAATTTTCCTCGTTCGCTCAGTTACATACTAAAAGTATGTGCCTTCGCTTACTCGTCGATTTAGTCGACTAGAAACTGTTACCTCGCCCATTGCACTAATAACCTTATAAATAAGAATATTAAAACAATGATTGAGCGAAGAACTCTCCCGCCTTTTGATATCAGGACTGGATGAGATCTAACTCAGTTGTATGCATGACAAGCTAATCGTGAAATTGCCTTGCTATCAAATAAAGATTGATAACAAGCAATTCAAGTCAAGTAGAGTAGTAAGTACGTCTTTCGACTTCTCAATTACTCAAATTTTGATTGATTTACTAATTAAATATCAGCTTTCCAAATTGTTAAAGAACGTTGGAGATTTCATGCTAAAAGCATTACTTTCTTCCTTAGAGTAAAAAACCCTAATCAATGCTTACTCATTCGAGTAAAAATTCATTAGGATTTCTGGTCCAACATGACACAAAAAAAGCTTTCTACGTTTGTTTATAACTACCGCTAACTTTAGCGAGTAGAAAAACCGTCAGGAAGCTCTGCTTCCGGTTAAACGGATTTTTCACGACCACTTGCAAAGCAAGTGAAGGTGAATGGTAGGCTTGGGCAGACTTGAACTGCCGACCTCACCCTTATCAGGGGTGCGCTCTAACCAGCTGAGCTACAAGCCTATTTTACAATAGGTCGGCATTGTGACCTCACCGCTCTTATTCGAGGGCAGGGCTGCAACCAGTAAACTACAAGCAAAGTGGTGGAGCTAAGCAGGATCGAACTGCTGACCTCCTGCGTGCAAGGCAGGCGCTCTCCCAGCTGAGCTATAGCCCCATTTTCTGTATAACTACAAAAAACTTCGTGTCGTTCTTCATTTAATAACAAGACAATTTGTGTAGGCACTACACTAACAATGTCACCATCGACATTTTGGTAAGGAGGTGATCCAACCCCAGGTTCCCCTAGGGTTACCTTGTTACGACTTCACCCCAGTCATGAAACACAAAGTGGTAATCGTTCTCCCGAAGGTTAAACTAACTACTTCTTTTGCATCCCACTCCCATGGTGTGACGGGCGGTGTGTACAAGGCCCGGGAACGTATTCACCGCAGTATTCTGACCTGCGATTACTAGCGATTCCGACTTCATGGAGTCGAGTTGCAGACTCCAATCCGGACTACGACATACTTTAAGGGGTCCGCTCCACATCACTGTCTCGCATCCCTCTGTATATGCCATTGTAGCACGTGTGTAGCCCTACACGTAAGGGCCATGATGACTTGACGTCGTCCCCACCTTCCTCCGGTTTGTCACCGGCAGTCTCCTTAGAGTGCCCAACTGAATGCTGGCAACTAAGGACAAGGGTTGCGCTCGTTGCGGGACTTAACCCAACATCTCACGACACGAGCTGACGACAGCCATGCAGCACCTGTGTTTGAGTTCCCGAAGGCACGAAACCATCTCTGGTAACTTCTCAACATGTCAAGTGTAGGTAAGGTTCTTCGCGTTGCATCGAATTAAACCACATGCTCCACCGCTTGTGCGGGCCCCCGTCAATTCATTTGAGTTTTAACCTTGCGGCCGTACTCCCCAGGCGGTCTACTTATCGCGTTAGCTTCGCTACTCACGGCTTAAAGCCACAAACAGCTAGTAGACAGCGTTTACGGTGTGGACTACCAGGGTATCTAATCCTGTTCGCTACCCACACTTTCGCACATGAGCGTCAGTCTTTGGCCAGGGAGTCGCCTTCGCCACTGATGTTCCTCCAGATATCTACGCATTTCACCGCTACACCTGGAATTCCACTCCCCTCTCCAAGACTCTAGTCTGCCAGTTCTAAATGACCGTCCCAGGTTGAGCCCGGGGCTTTCACATCTAGCTTAACAAACCGCCTGCGTGCGCTTTACGCCCAGTAATTCCGATTAACGCTCGCACCCTCCGTATTACCGCGGCTGCTGGCACGGAGTTAGCCGGTGCTTCTTCTGTTGTTAACGTCACGGCTAGCAGGTATTAACTACTAACTTTTCCTCACAACTGAAAGTGCTTTACAACCCGAAGGCCTTCTTCACACACGCGGCATGGCTGCATCAGGGTTTCCCCCATTGTGCAATATTCCCCACTGCTGCCTCCCGTAGGAGTCTGGGCCGTGTCTCAGTCCCAGTGTGGCTGATCTTCCTCTCAGAACAGCTAGAGATCGTTGCCTTGGTGAGCCTTTACCTCACCAACTAGCTAATCTCACTTGGGCCTCTCTTTGCGCCGGAGCCTAAGCCCCGTTTGGTCCGAAGACATTATGCGGTATTAGCAGTCGTTTCCAACTGTTATCCCCCTCGCAAAGGCAAGTTCCCAAGCATTACTCACCCGTCCGCCACTCGACATCATCTAGCAAGCTAGACATGTTTCCGTTCGACTTGCATGTGTTAGGCCTGCCGCCAGCGTTCAATCTGAGCCATGATCAAACTCTTCAATTAAATATATCGAATATGAATCGTCGTTGTGTGACACTCTTAATGAGTGCCCACACAGATTGTCTTGTTATAAATTGTTAAAGAACATAGTGCAGAATCGCGACGCTTTTGGTCGTGACTTCTGCGCAAGGAGGACGGTGGCTACATATAGTTGCTAGCGCCTTTCTTGCTTCGCTTCTCTCGAAGCGGGAGGCGTATAATACGCCGTTCGTTTTCAGTGTCAACGTTTTTCGTAAATTTCTTTTCGAACCGTTGTTAACTCCGAAGAGTTAATGAAAACTGCTTTTCCGGTGTTGTCACCAACTCCTTGAAGCGAGGCGCGCATTCTACACCGTTAAGTAACGATGTCAACCTTGTTTTTAAACTTTTTAATTAGTCATAAAGCAGGGTTAAGCGCTATGTCTTGTGAGTGCCTGAAGCCCCCTCAAAACGTGGAGCGCATTATAGATAGGTGGCGTAAAAGATCAACCGTTATTTGACACTTATTTGTATTTAATACCATTTCCACCTTCAAACGCTCATTTTTACATCATTTGGGTGTATTCCATTGGTCTTTAGGATAGTTCTTTCACATTTTATTGTTCTAATTGTTACAAATGAGTAAACTATGACCAGCCTTCATTATGATAATAAACACTAGAAAGGTAGGTATATGAAAGTAGGCTTTATTCAATGCACTGTTATTAGTGCTATCTTTGCAATCGCAGGATATCTGTTGTTTTCATCAGCTAGTATAGAAGCGCACGTTCCGTTAACGGTTTCAGCGTCTTTATTAATAAGCGGTATATTAACGCCGTGGCTAGCTTCACTCCTTAACAATTCACCCTCTGAAACAGCTGCGCCCTCCACCAGCAGCACAACCACTGAAACACTCTATGTGGGTAATCTACCGTATCGTGCAAACGAATCTGCGGTTAAAGAGTATTTTGGTAGTTTTGTCGAAGTACAATCTGTCCGACTCATGAAGGATAGGAAAACTGGCAAGCGAAAAGGTTATGGCTTTATTGAAGTGATAACGAGCGACCTTGACCCAGTAATAGCGAAGACTAACGACTCAGTGTTCCAAGAGCGAACATTAAAAGTTAGGCCAGCTAAAGACAAAGTAGAACAAGCATAAATTAAAAAACCTGGGCATGACCCAGGTTTTTTTTACTCTATTCTGAAGCCGCTTGCTGTGGCATCGCGTTTAATAAGTTTTGATTAAACGTATGGAAGCGATTTATCGCCGATACTAAATCTGGTATTTGTACATCTTTCATTTCACTGATAATACCTGCAAGCAATGTATTGTAGTCATCGCCAGAGCCTAAGGTGTTCTCAGCATTTTCGAATGTAGACATCATCTTTTCTAGATACTGTGCTATTGGGCTTACAACATTACCGTATTGGTTTTCTGCTTCACCTTCTTCACTATAATGCTTTACGTTCTCATAAGCCTTTACCATTTCGGTTTGTGTAGTACGGTTTAACTGCAACGCATACCCAACTAACTCTTTATCATCGAAACCTAAATTCAACGCTTGTTCGAACGCCTTATCCATGTCTCCGCTATAGAAGGTATCAGCTAAATCTTGTGCTTCACCCACAAGGTTTGCAATAGCTGTCATTTCATCTTCGTCTATTTCACCCTTTAACGAGAAGCTAATGCCACTTCGTTCAAAGTATTCATATTGAGATGACTGCTGCGCCACAATTGAACCTGTATTCGAACTAGATTCTTCAGTATCGTCATTTGCGGGTATATACAGCGAAGCCTGACTCGCCGCACTAAATTGTCTGATACTTTCAAAGCTAAGGTTTACTTCATCCCCATCTTTGGTTCGAATAAGCAAACTACCTGATTTAGCATCAGATGCAGATACCGCGTTAAGCTCGCTCACACTCACTGGATTAGGATTGAAGATATTCTGTTCCAGATCATTGATGCCGCCGTCTATCATTTCGCGACTACGGGTAACACCTTCTTCAATCTCGTCATTCATAAAGCCAGCGAGATCCTTTTCAGCCATAGCGAATCCACGACTTACCCCTTCACGGGCCTGACCAAACAACCCTTTCAAGGTATCATCATCCGCACCTCCATCAGCCGCACCTTGAATAACTCCGGTCACGAACCCAAGTACATTACGTGCGACTTTCTCGAAATCGAATAAGCTTTTATTTTCTTTGCCGTCATCTGACTGTTTGCTTTCATTCGGGCGCTTGCCATCAACAACCACATTTTGACTTAAGCTACCACTGAAGACCTTTAAGCCAATACTGGTTTGCGTGCTATTCACGGTGACCGTCGCTGAATGCTGCTTGGTAAACTCGGCTGCTTGTTGTAAGCCTTCCTGTTGAAGCTGCTTCTTTATAGCTTCATTCGGGTGAACCGATGCCTTTTCATCCACTTTCTGGTCGCCCATGAAAGCCTTAATTTGACTCACGTTCATAATTTGATCCTCACTATCCTCAATCAAGTTATCGGCACCAATCACGTATTGTTTAATTTTAATACGAAATTTTTGCTTCTGTGAGTTTTATCCGTTGCACATATAATATAAGGCACTACAATTCGCAGCCTTATTTAAATGATGTTCGGAGAACCACATGACAACCACCACTGCAAAAGACTATCAAGCTCAACTCGATGAGAAAGTGGATCGGTTAGGTACTCTCCTTGCGCCATTTAACGCCCCTACCCTGTCGGTGTATCCATCTAAACCTGAAAACTACCGCATGCGAGCTGAATTTCGCGTATGGCATGACGGTGACGATCTTTATCACATCATGTTCGATCAGGGGTCTAAAGAGAAATACCGCGTAGATACATTTCCACCAGCAAGTGAAACCATCAACAGTGCAATGCAGCAGTTAATAGAATATTTAAAGCCAAATGAACTGCTGCGCAAAAAGCTTTTCCAAATTGATTATTTAACTGGGCTATCCGGCGAACTGGTTATTAGCCTTCTTTATCACAAGCCACTTGATGATGAATGGGAAGCGCAAGCTGAACTGCTTCGCACCTTTTTAGCTACGCAATTTACCGCGGTGAGTATTATTGGGCGGGCTAGAAAGCAAAAACGCATTGTGGGTAACGATTTTATTATAGAACGTCTACCTATTAATGGCCGTGAATTTGAATTCAAACATATCGAAAATAGCTTTACTCAACCTAATGCAGAAGTGAATTGCAGCATGATTGAGTGGTCACTTGAATGCTCTGCTCCCCTAACTGGCGATTTACTCGAAATGTATTGTGGTGCAGGGAACTTCTCAATGCCATTGGCAGTTCATTTTGACAACGTGATAGGAACCGAAATAGCAAAGCCTTCGGTACAAGCGGCGCAATACAATATTGCGGCAAACCACTTAGATAACGTGAAAATTGTTAGGCTTTCTGCAGAAGAGTTTACTGAAGCAATGAACGGGGAAAGAACCTTCTCTCGATTAGAAGGTATCAACTTAACTGAATACAATTTTACTACTGTATTGGTCGACCCACCTCGAGCAGGGTTAGACGTAGATTCATTAAAGATGATTCAAGGGTACGATAATATTATCTATATTTCTTGTAACCCTGAAACCTTAGCTGAAAACTTAAGCCTGCTTTGTGAAACTCACGAAGTAGCAAATGCGGCGCTGTTCGATCAATTCCCGTTCACCCACCATATAGAAGCAGGTGTGTTACTCACCAAAAAGTAATGCTCTGTATATTGTGAATGAATTCGCAGCAGGTTTAGATTTTAAAGCTTAAGATGCGTCGGAAGATGTCTCTGATGAAAGCTTCGACATTGCGCCCAATTGCACGAAACGTAATTGGGCTTTAACCCTTTCGCCAATTTCCATCTTCAACTTAGTATCAGCTTCTAGTGCTTCTGCCCCTGCACTAAAAACCAACCTAACCATAGCATCCGCTTGGAGCTGCGCAATATTGTACTCTACGCTTTGTTGCTCGATGATGTAATCGGTTAGCTCTTCAATAAAATGTTGAATTTCGCGAAAAACCGCCATTCGGTATGCAGCTGATGTGCCTGTATGTTCCCGCAATAATAACCGAAATACATTCTTGTTTGCAGAAATGAACTCCATAAAAGTTTCAACTGACGTGTGGATTACCCCGCCACCTGAAGCAATTCGACGGCGAGCCTGGCGCATTAATTGACGAAGAGCTAATCCAGCTTCATCCACCAGCGTTAACCCTAATTCATCCATGTCTTTAAAGTGTCGATAGAAAGACGTTGGTGCGATGCCAGCTTCTCGTGCTACTTCACGTAAGCTAATAGCAGACAAACTACGGTTTTCATCCAGTAATAGGAATGCCGCATGAATGATATTTTGGCGGGTTTTAAGCTTTTGTTCCTGACGAGTCACAATAATACCAGTTTGTTAGTCTTCACTAGTCTATCGCATGAGTACCTATAGGGAGAAGCTTAAATTTATTCTGCGTTAGGCCGAAAAACTATTAGCCCTTACTCAATACTATCTCCGTAGCGTTTTTTAGTAACTGTTGTTACTGTACATCCTTATTTAACAAGTTGTTAACCATATGGACATTATCCCCCTAGCTCCAATTACTGTGGGTAATATAAGGCTATGGCACTAAGCGTCTACATGGAGTTAACGACCTATATGAACAAAAATAGCTGACCTAATAATGAAAAAAAGTATTCAGCCTTACATGCTACGGTTAATTTCGAGTGACACGCTACGAAGTATTAAACGTGCCTATTATACTTGTGCACGCCTTTTTACTCGTGATGTACCTAAATTAGAGGTTTTCATTAAAGTAGATGATCCTTACTCACTTCTACTTGTTCAAGCTTTACCTACACTAGAAGAAAAGTATCGCGTCACAATAACAGCTCGCGTCATTATCAATTCAGATCCAGTGATGTTTCCCGAATTGGCTATGTGGAACCAACACTCAGTTAACGATGCGATGCATTTAGCAAACGTCTACCGCCTTGAGTTTCCGTGCTCGGCTACTGGGGTTACTCGCCAAGCTGGCTCAGTTTTTATTGCGTCCTATGCAATTCAGCAAAAAATAGATGAAGGCGCTTCATGGACAGGCATTGCTGAATTGCTACTCGCCTATTGGAACGGTGATCATATTAATGCCTCGACGAGCGTTAATGAGGCGGCATTAGAAAAACGCTTTGAAGCACACCTGCACCAGCTTTCCTCGAAAGGTCACTATCTGCCCGCCACGATTTTTTACGATGGCGAATGGTATTGGGGTGTAGATAGGCTCGATCACCTAGAACGTCGACTTATCGATGAAGGCTATGCAAATCAAACCAACACGCAAATTGAATTTAATAAAACCTACGCATCGTTACTTCAGTCTCTCAACGTTTCGATAGATACAAAAAAATGCGCTGAACCCTTAACGCTTTTTTGGTCTGCCCGTAGCCCCTATTCTTATATTGCGTTGCTACAGGCGGTAAAACTAACTATACACTACGGCATTCCCCTTGAAATAAAGCCAGTACTGCCGATGATGATGCGTGGGTTGTATGTCCCCCCTAAAAAAGCCATTTATATTTTTCTAGACACAAAGCGCGAAGCGCAGAAATTCGGGATTGATTATGGATTTCTTGCTGACCCGTTAGGTGAAGGTGTAGAGCGATGCTACGCATTACTAGCCTATGCCCGAGCGAACAATAAATACGTAGACTATTTGCTGTCGTTCGCGAAGTTGGTAAATGCTCATGGTGTTAGGGCAGATACTGATAGTGGAATGAGAAAAATAGTAGAAGGCGCAGGTTTGTCTTGGCAGGAAGCGAAGTTGCATCTAACCAATACTGACTGGAAAGAAGAGGTCAGTGCAAACCAAGCGGATATATACCAAAAAGGCAGCTGGGGTGTACCTGTTTTCAGATATAAAGGTATTCAGGTATGGGGCCAAGATAGATTGTTTGTTATGGAAGATGCCATTCGGCAAAACCTTAACCCGCATAATCTTAACCCGCATAAAAGTGCCTCTCGTGATGGAGCACTACATAACACTCACAAAGCAGTAGGTAATTTAAATGGCGAATGAAACGGACAACTTGACCAACTGGCACAAAAGCGGTCAAACATTCATGCATCACGGTTATGATATTTTTTATCAAGACAGTGACCCGTTAAATAGTCACCCTACCGACAAACCCACAATGCTGCTTATACATGGGTTTCCAACCGCAAGTTGGGATTGGCATAAAATATGGCCAGCGCTGTGCGAACGTTATCGAGTTATCACGTTAGATATGATGGGGTTTGGTTTTTCTAGCAAGCCGGTGCGCTACGAATACAGTATTGCCGAACAAGCGTCGTTATTCGAAGCTTTGTTGGCTTACTTGAATATAACACTATGCCATGTCGTTGCTCACGATTATGGCGACACTGTAGCCCAAGAGATGCTAGCACGTCAGAGGGAAAGAAGCGGTTCATCTGTTTTACGTTTTAACTCAGTCACCCTGCTTAACGGAGGGCTCTTTCCCGAAACCCATAGGGCGAAACGCATACAAAAGCTTTTAAATAGCCCGTTAGGTAAGATTATTGGCTTATGCATGAGTAAAAAAAGTATCGCTCGGAGCATGTGCGATGTATTTGGTGAGCGCACTCAACCTAGTGAACAAGACTTAGAAGACTTTTGGCAATTAATAAATGCTCGAGGAGGACGGCAGGTTTTCCATAAGCTAATTCGCTATATGAACGAGCGAATTACACACAGAGAAAGATGGGTTGATGCTCTAAAACATAGCCCCTGCCCGATTCAAATAATCAATGGGAGTGCGGATGCTATCTCCGGTGAACATATGGTTCAAAGATATGAAGAAATTATCACCAGGCAGCATATTGTAAAACTGCCTAATATTGGTCACTACCCTCAGCTAGAAGCGCCTATCGATGTAAGTAATCCAATAATTTCCTTTATAAACAACATTGAAACGCCCTTAGCATAAAGTGTAGTAGGCAATTTTTTGAAGCTTACTATAATTAAAGTTTACACACGTAAGCAGAACTTCTGTCCATTCTGCTTGCCTGATGAGCAATAAAACGATAAATTAGCGCACAGTTGTAAGCTGAGTTGTAGAAAATGAATAAACCACCTCTTATCCTGACGAATGTCTTAGTGTTCATAATTACCGGCGCCATCGCCTTTATTGGCGTACCTGTATGGGTTATCAATCATGGAATTGATTGGGCGGAAATAGGCACTGCGATTTTCTTATTTTATTTCACTGGTATGTCAATTACTGCCGGTTACCATCGTCTGTGGTCACATAAAACCTATGATGCGAATATTGTCGTGCGCGTAATACTTGCTATCGGCGGCGCAATGGCACTGCAAAATAGCATATTGCACTGGAGTTCAGATCACAGAATTCACCACCGTCATGTAGATGACAACGAAAAAGATCCTTATTCAGCAAAACGCGGGTTGTGGTTTGCACACATTGGTTGGATGCTCCGCGAGTATCAAGAAAAGCGATATGACGACTATAGAAACTGCAAAGATTTGCAGAAAGATAAGGTTGTTATGTGGCAACACAACTACTACCTGCCTATCGTTCTTGCTGCTAACTTTGGCGTTACTGGCTTTTTAGGTTGGTTGAATGGCGACATCCTGGGCATGATTTTAGTGGCTGGCGTATTGCGCTTGGTGCTTGTTCATCACGTTACTTTCTTTATTAATTCCTTAGCACATTTCTGGGGAAACCAGCCGTACACTGATTCAAACACGGCCAGAGATAACGGTGTGCTAGCGTTTTTCACCTTTGGCGAGGGTTATCACAATTACCATCATATTTTTGAATATGACTATCGCAACGGTATTCGTTGGTATCAGTTTGATCCAACAAAATGGTTAATCCGCGGACTGTCTTACATGGGCCTAACATATAACCTACGTCGTGTGCCTGAAGAGCGTATTGAAAAAGCAAGAGCGGCAATGCAATTGCAACGCGCTAGCGAACAAGTCTCTGTATTGCCCAACGCAGAAGAGCTTATGCACACTATTGAGCAAGAGTACGAGCTACTTATGCAACGTATGTCTGATTACTATGCGGCGAAAAAGCGTTTGATGAAGGTAAAGCAAAAATCACTCAAACGCTCAATAGAGGGTTTAGAGCTTACCTACAAGTACAAAGAACTTAAGCATGCGTTAGCCGTTCAAAAAGAAAAGTGGCTACAATTACAAAGTCTATCGCTTCATACCGCGTAGATTATTGGCTCCACCCGCTTTATTTAAAAACCCACATGCGCTTTGCACATGTGGGTTTTGTTTATTTGGCGATTAGCACTAGAGTTAGTGTTACAAACCCAGTAACGTAGAATATAAGTAATAGTTATTTTACGACATAAGCGGCCACTCAAAAATAGGATGTAGTTATGGCGACAAAGCAAAAAGATAAACCAGTAACCCCTTCTTACCAATACGATGCCATTGTTATAGGTACAGGACCTGGGGGCGAAGGTGTAGCCATGCAATTGGCTAAAGCTGGCAAGAAAGTCGCCGTAGTAGAAAGGTATGAAGCGGTGGGAGGTGGATGTACGCATTGGGGTACTATTCCGTCTAAAGCGTTAAGGCACTCCGTTAGCCGCTTAATTGAATATAACAACTCCCCCCTTTTTGCAGACAATCATTTAAGCCGAAGTCTCACTTTTGCAGAAATTATGCATCACGCCAGTGGCGTGGTAAAAAGTCAGACTCGTCTTAGATCGTCGTTTTATGATAGAAACCGCGTTAACTTGTACCACGGTGAAGCTAGCTTCCTTGATGCCAATACCTTACAGATAGTCCGTGATGATGGTTCGAAAGATATTTTAACGGCAGCGCAAATTGCTATTGCTACGGGTTCGCGCCCCTACACACCACCCGATATCGATTTTGATCATCCTAGAATTTATAACTCAGACACTATTTTGTCTCTTGATCACGATCCTAAATCCATCATTATCTACGGTGCAGGTGTTATTGGGTCAGAATACGCCAGCATCTTTCGCGGCATGGGCGTAAAAGTCGACCTCGTAAATATGCGAGACAGACTTCTTTCTTTCCTTGATACCGAAATTTCAGATGCGCTTAGTTACCACCTATGGAACAACGGCGTACTTATTAGACATAACGAAACCTATAAGTCGGTGGAAGGTAAAGAAGACAGCGTAGTATTAAACCTAGAGTCAGGTAAACGAATGAAAGCTGATTGCTTGTTGTTTGCCAACGGCCGCACCGGTAATACTGACATGCTAGGTTTAGAGACCATTGGCCTAAAAGCAGATAATCGAGGTCAACTCAGCGTCAATGAGAAATACCAAACTCAAGTAGATAACATCTTTGCCGTAGGCGACGTTATCGGATACCCAAGCTTAGCCTCTGCTGCCTATAATCAAGGCCGATTTGCCGCTGAAGCCATGTTAGGGGCCACGACACACACCGCATTGGTGGCTGATATTCCCACTGGTATTTATACCATTCCAGAGATTAGTTCGGTTGGAAAAACCGAACAAGAGCTTACCGCCGCAAAAATACCTTACGAAGTGGGTAGAGCCCAGTTTAAACATTTGGCGCGCGCGCAGATTGCGTCAACACAGGTTGGTAGTTTAAAAATTCTATTTCATAGAGAAACTAAGAAAGTCTTGGGTATTCATTGTTTTGGAGAGCGTGCGTCAGAAATTGTACACATTGGACAAGCAATTATGCAGCAAAAGGGCGAAGGAAATACTATCGACTACTTTGTGAATACGACCTTTAATTATCCAACTATGGCCGAAGCTTATCGTGTAGCAGCAATTAATGGGCTAAATAGAATATTTTAAGGAAATTTGGGCACAAAAAAACCGGCACCTAGTGCCGGTTTTTTTTAGTGCGATTAATCTCGGTTTGCAGCCAGAGTATTTAGCGCTGAAAGCGCATCTCTATGTGCTACGATATCGATCTGCATCTTTTCTTGGTCAAATGTCATTGTTGCAGTTGCGTAGTCTCCAAGACTTTCGCTGGCAACATTTACCAATTCAGTTTGTGCATCACGGAAATGAATGTTGTTATTGATGTTTTCAGCTATACATTCATTATTCAATTCGAACGATTTTGCGTCCATACAATCGAAAAGCTGGTTTTCGCCAGAGCCCGCATGCGCAATACCAAAGACGGACATTAAGGTTAATCCTAGTACTACTTTACGCATGGTTTATCTCCTGTTCTGCAGTTCATTACTGCGATGATCAAATAATAATGTATATACGTTTTAATGTCAAATCGGATCATGGGAATATGACAGCAATATTACAAAGTGAAATAATATGACTAATTCGGCGATTATTTTTGATAATTTAGTACAAGAGGCGAAACAGTGTTCGTTGTGTATTGAACACCTTCCCTATGGCGTAAACCCAATTTTCTCTATTGGGTCACAGGCAAAGGTTGTCCTAATTGGTCAAGCGCCTGGCCTGATCGCACATAAAAACACGAAAGCCTTCAGCGATAAAAGTGGTGAAAGGCTGAGGCAGTGGCTACATATCGATACTACAACGTTTTACGATGAAAGCAAATTAGCCATTATGCCTATGGGATTTTGCTTTCCTGGCTACAAAAATGGGGCTGATGCACCACCTAGAAAAGAATGCGCCCCCACTTGGCACAATAGGATGTTAAACGCCATACAACCAGAATTAATCTTACTTGTCGGTAGATATGCCCAGCAATATTACTTACCTGAGTACCGAACATTAACAGACGCTATAAAGAACAATTGTGATGAGAGGTTTGCTGTGCTGCCCCACCCGTCTGGTAGAAACAACCGCTGGCTTGCACAGCACCCTTGGTTTGAATCTGAGTATTTACCTCACGTGGTAGAGCGCTTAACTCCACTACTAAAGTAAATCGTTAGTTCGCGTCTTTGTGGGACACAAGGTAATCCATCAATTCACTAAATGGCATGGGTTTAGCGTAGAAGAAACCTTGCGCTTCGTTACAACCCAATTCAATCATATACTCAGCTTGCTCTTTGGTTTCAATTCCTTCAGCAATAGTGAGTAGTCCTAATTTGTTTCCTAAGGTCACAATGGTCTCGGCAAGCACTGCACTTTTACCCGGTTCAATGTCTCGGATAAACGAGCGGTCGACTTTTAAACGATCTAGCGGAAGTTGCTGCAAGTAACTCATAGACGAAAACCCTGTACCGAAGTCGTCTATTGCTATGGCTACGCCATGTTCTTTTAACGTTCTAAGGGCATCTATTACAATTTGCGGTTCATCCATCACCACACTTTCTGTTATTTCTAACTCAAGTAGACTTGGATCGCATTCAGATGAGCTAATAGTGCCAAGTACTTTATTAACAAAAGATCTATCTCTGAATTGAGGCATTGATATATTTACCGCAACTCGTAAATCGCCGAAATTTGCCTCTTTTAAATCTTTTAAACGATGGCACGCTTCTTCTAGCACCCACTCACCAATATCAACAATTAAACCTGAATACTCAGCCAGAGGGACAAACACCGCAGGAGAAATATAGCCATTATTGCCATCAGGCCAACGCAGCAAACCTTCCATGCCAACCACTTTTTCACTGACTAAGTCTACTTGCGGTTGAAACCATAACTCCAGCTTACGTGCCATGAAGTCGCTACGTAAGCGACGGATCATTTCAAGGCGCCACGTCGTTTTGTCTTCAATGTCTTTCGCAAAATATTCGAAGTTATCGCTGATGTTCTTTTTCGCGCGGTTTAATGCAATATTAATGCGTTTTAAAATTTCTAAGCCAATATTTCGTTTGTCATCAAGCTGACATAGCCCAATCGTCACACTGACCGGTAAGGTATGGTCGCTAACTTTAAACGACGATTGAAACAATGAATTGATATTGTCTGGGTTAACCACATTGGAAGGCCCAATAAGCCCAAACACATCCGCACCAATGCGCCCGATTTTTACCGAGTCATCGAAGCAAGCTTGAAACCTATCACTGATAGCACGCAAAAGCTCGTTTCCAGCCTCTTGGCCTAAACCATCGTTAATGTCTGAAAAGTGGTTTACATCAATAAGCGCGACCGAACAGTTCTCGCAGGCAAAAATATGCGGTTTATCGAGCATATTAATAAATTCATTACGGTTAGGAAGTCGCGTAAGCCAATCCCTAAAGGCGGCATTTCTTAACTGGTGAAACAAGTTTACGTTTTCATAGCCAACCGAAATGCTGGATAGAAACACCTCTAATAAGCTTTTGTCTAAATTAGTAATTTCACTTACCATATTCACGTATACTGCCGCTTCAAATCCAGAACGGTTGATATACAGCACAGATGAATCGGATTCGAAAATATGACGTTTAAGGCGAAGGCAACGACCTACTTGCTCGGAAATTTCACTGTTGTTAATGTTTTCAATAGATTCATTGATGAAAGAAGCATATTCGCCTGCTGCTCCTAAGACATACACACCGTTGTCGTCTTTATCTAAAACCGAACCCGCCCTAGCGCAAACAAGCCCTTCAGCATCCAATCCAATCAACGAACTAATTTGGGTAACAACCCCTTCGCAAAACCCTTTAACCGAATGCTCTTCAAATAAATTGGCCGACGAGGTGATGATTTTTTCTAAACCAACACGGTTTTGATTGATTGTCATTATTTGCTGATAAGAGCGCAGAGAAGAGATAACTGTGGTCATCAGTTTAGCGCGGGTAAGTTCAGTCTTTGTTTTGTAATCGTTAATATCGTAAAGCTTAATCACCTCTTCTTCAGGTGCGTAACCAGGTTGCCCTGTTCTTAAGACAATACGTGGCTCGGTTAGCCCCATAGATTCGCGAATATAACGCACAACATCGAAACCAGCGTCGTCAGTTTCCATGACAACATCCAGTAGAATAATAGCTATGGTTTTACCGTAATCGTGTAATAACGTTTTAGCTTCTTTAGCCGAATAGGCATGAAGGAAATTGAGCTTTCTATCATTTACAATAAGGTCTGAGAGCGCGAGTCGCGTAACGGTATGAATCTCCTCGTCGTCATCAACGATGAGAATATTCCATTCCTTGTAGATTGTAGTGTCGATATCAGAACTTCCATCATCATCTAAGAAGATAAGTTCATCATTATCGTAATCCGTTGCCGACATAACTGCTTAAACCCTCGTCACTGACTAACACATACTTTTTGACTGTACGCTGCTTATCAGAATTGCTAAATCGATACTGCAATGCAATAGTGGTAACCTATTGTTTATGCTTTTAATGGCAATCTACATATTAAAATGAAGATAACCCCTGATCCTTATACCAGTTCACTTCCTAAGACCAAGCGCCCTACTGAACCATCGCAGGCTAACCGTACCGATAATCCAAACCAAAGTGCGACTCAAAACGTGCAACAAGATACACCGACACACTTTGTACGGCAAAAGATACTCTCTTGGTTCTCTCGTGTCGGCATTTCTCCTTCAATGGCCAAAGATCCGAAAAGCCAACGAAACACGTTAGAACGAAGAAAGCAGATAATTGAATTACAAAAAGCTGCAAACCTTCAAGCTGTCTTAAATATAGCACTAAATGTAACTATAACCGAATCGGAAAGCGATGGACTTGATCCAGATTGGTTTTTTGCCTTTAGCAACATGGCAGAAGAGATCCACAGTCCAGGAATGCAGGAGCTTTGGGGCAAGATTTTTGCCGTTGAGGTAAGTAAACCCGGCAGCTTTTCTCTTCGCAGTTTACAAATGCTAAAATTGCTTACTCACAGAGACGCGAAAGTCTTTGCGAAGGCCGTCAGTATAGCCAGTAGACGGCAACTCGATACCATCCCTCGTATTTTAGTCGGTTTCCATAGGAAAAAAGGCATACTGTCGTTTTTCAAACGTGCCGTTCCAGAACAACTAAATTTAGCCTCTGTGGGCCTTTCCTATCCAGATTTACTGGCGCTTCAAGATATGAAGCTACTTTATGCCAGCGAGATAGAAAGCGGTGAATATGCAGAAGGCCAACAAACAAGATGGCGCTGTGGTGCAGAACAATTCACACTAGAAAGTAAGCAGCCAGGTGTGGCCTTGGTGTATTTTAAATTTACCGCAGTAGGTAGCGAGCTTTATAAGCTTGTACCACGAAAACAAAACCCAGCTTATTTATCGGCACTCAAGGGCGTATTAAGCGAAGTCTTTAATATTCATTAATTTTTTAGACCGGCCTTTTTAGACCAGCCAATTTAGACCCGCTTCGCCAGTCTCACTATTTAGGTGAGCTAGGCGAACGGAGTGACAGGTTAAATACCGTCACCAAACTCGTGCAACCCACATTCACGCTTAAGCCCGAAGAAACGCGTATCTTGTTCACTCATGCCTTCTTGCAATGATTGCGTGGTATGCCAATCGCCAATAGATACATAGCCTTCATCCCACAAAGGATGATAAGACAGACCATGCTCTTTCAAATAGTAGTGCAGGTCTTTGTTGCTCCAATCAATAATAGGATAGAGCTTAAACTGACTGCCCACCTTTTGAAGCACAGGTAACTTACCGCGGGTATCAGATTGGCTACGGCGTAAACCGGCAAACCACGTACCTGCGTTAAGTTCTTTCAAAGCACGTTGCATAGGTTCAACCTTGTTCATTCGGTTGTACTGCTCAATGCCTTCAACACCTTGCTCCCATAATCGACCAAAGCGAGCTTCTTGCCACGCAGATGAAATATCTGCGTTATACACGTGCAAGTTCAAATTCAATGCGTCTTTCAACTCGTCAATAAACTTGTAGGTTTCAGGAAACAAATAGCCCGTATCCGTTAATACCACGGGAATATCTGGCTTAGCTTGGGTAAGCATGTGTAGCATAACCGCAGATTGGGCACCAAAGCTTGATGACACAATGTGACTGTCAGGTAAGTTTTCAAGCGCCCACGCCACGCGGGCCTGAGCACTCATCTCTTCCAGTTCAACATTGATATCGGCAAGGGCTTCCTTGCTGATATCAAGTGTTAGCGGACTGCTATTAAGTAGCGTCGAATTACTCATAAAAGTCTCTAGCTGAATCGACAACGGGTGCGACAATTTCAGCGCGAATAACATAATCACCGAACGATTCGTTACCGTTACGCTCTTTCGCCCACTTGCCAATTAATGAATCAAGTTCGGCCATAATTTCTTGTTCACTGATGTTTTCACGATACATCTTAGGAATACGCGTTCCTTCACGATCGCCACCTAAGTGGAAATTATATTTTCCTGGGCCTTTACCCACTAAACCAACTTCGGCCAACATGGCGCGACCACACCCATTCGGGCAGCCTGTTACACGGAAAATAATACTGTCATCCGCTAAGCCATGCTTAATTAGTAAACCTTCAAGCTCAGTCACCGCATCAGGCAAGTAGCGCTCAGCTTCGGCCATCGCTAACGGGCATGTTGGCAATGCAACACAAGCCATAGAATCAAGACGTTGGTTTGAAATCTCTGGCGCAATAAGGCCATGCTCTCGGGCCAAAGCTTCAATCTTTTCTTTATCTTCTGCTGGTACACCCGCCACAATCAGGTTCTGATTCGCGGTTAAGCGGAAGTCGCCAGTATGAATTTTTGCAATCTCAGCACACCCTGTTTTTAAGGTTTTGCCCGGATAATCTAAAATTCGGCCGTTTTCGATAAATAGGGTTAAGTGGTATTTGCCGTCTATGCCTTCAACCCAGCCGAAGCTATCGCCACGGGTTGTAAATTCATAAGGACGGGTTTCGCCAAAGGTCACGCCTGCACGTTTCTCTACTTCGGCCTTAAAGTTATCTACGCCTACACGTTCTAGTGTGTATTTGGTTTTGGCGTTTTTGCGGTTAACACGGTTACCCCAATCGCGCTGGGTAGTCACCACTGCTGCTGCAACGGCTAATGTGTCGTCCAAACCAATAAAACCAAAGTCACTGGCTTTACGTGGGAAGGTGCTCTTATCGCCATGAGTCATGGCTAGGCCGCCGCCCACTAGTACGTTAAAACCAATCAGCTTGCCGTTTTCAGCAATGGCCACAAAGTTAAGATCATTCGCGTGAACATCTACATCGTTTTGCGGTGGAATAACTACGGTGGTTTTAAACTTACGAGGTAAGTAATTGTCACCTAAAATTGGTTCTACTGGCTTTTCAGTGGTTTCCACTCTTTCGCCATCTAGCCAAATTTCAGCATAAGCACGGGTTTTAGGAAGTAAGTGCTCGCTTATCTTCTTAGCCCACGCGTACGCTTCAACGTGTAAAGCAGACTCAACTGGATTAGAGGTACAAAGTACGTTTCGGTTTACGTCACCAGCAGTAGCAATAGAGTCGATACCTGCTTTATTAAGCATTTGGTGCATCGACTTAATTTTTGGCTTTAATACACCGTGAAACTGGAACGTTTGACGGGTAGTAAGACGAATACTGCCGTACATAGTGTGATCGGCGGCAAACTTGTCGATAGCTAACCATTGGTCAGGGGTAATAACCCCACCTGGTAAACGGGCACGTAGCATTACGTTGTGTAATGGCTCTAGTTTTTGCTTAGCACGCTCGCCGCGAATATCGCGGTCGTCTTGCTGGTACATTCCGTGGAAGCGAATAAGTTGGAAGTTATCCGCCGTGAACCCACCGGTTAAATCGTCTTTTAAATCGGTTTCGATAGTGCCGCGTAAGTTATTACTTTCACGCTTTAAGCGCTCGTTGTCAGCCAGTTTGCCCTCAACGATAAATGGTGATTTTTCATTGCTCATTAATAGACATCCTTCTGGTAACGTTTCGCTTTGCGTAATTCAACTAAGTACGCTTTCGCATCGGCTTCTGATTTTTCGCCGTACTGTTGCACAATACTGATAAGTGCGTTTTCTACATCTTTCGCCATGTACATAGCATCGCCACACACATAAAAATGTGCGCCTTGCTGAAGCCATTCGTACACTTCTTTACCATGCTCGAGCAAACGGTGCTGCACATACACTTTCTCTTCTTGGTCGCGAGAGAAAGCCAACGTAATTTTATCTAGCAGGCCGTCTTTGACGTAGCCTTGCCATTCCACTTGATACAAGAAGTCTTGCGTGAAATGTGGGTTACCGAAGAATAACCAATTCTTACCTTCAGCATCTTGTGCATCACGCTCTTGCATGAATGCTCTGAATGGCGCGATACCGGTACCTGGGCCAACCATAATGACTGGTGTATTGGCATCATCAGGTAAGCGGAAGTGATCGTTGTTTTCAACAAACACGTCTACTTCACCGTTTTCTTCTAAATACTCACACAAGAAACCAGACGCACCGCCTTGGTGACGATGACCAAAGGCCTCATAGTCTACGTGAGCGACCGTTAGATGAACTTCATCTTCAACTTCGGTTTGGCTAGATGCAATAGAGTACAAGCGTGGTGTGAGCGGTCGAAATGCTTCAACAAGTTGTTGCGCAGTTAAGCTGCCCGGATGGTCACGCACAATATCAATCAATTGACGCTCTGCCATGTAGGTACGTAGTTTCGCTTTATCTTCCATCATCGCAGCTAAGCTTTCTGAACCTGTAGCTGCTTGATAGGCTTTAATGAAGTTAGGGTAGCTCAGCGTAAGCTCAAGCTTGCTACTTAGTGCTTCACGCAACGTGAGCGTTGCATCAGCAACCGTCACTTCTGCATCGCCATCAAGAGAAAGCGTGTCTATGAACGCTTCAACAAGGCTTGGCGCATTTTTAAACCACACGCCTAATGCATCACCTGCTTTATAGGTGATACCAGAGTCTTCTAGGCTAATTTCAATATGACGAATGTCTTTTACTGAATCACGGCCGGTAATTTTTTGAGCATCAAGCAAGGTCGCGGTGAAAGGCGCTTTTTTAGTATACGCTTGCTCAGGTGCACCTTGAACCGCCGAGCCGGTTTGAACCGCTTGGGCAGCAGGCGCTGCTGCACTAAAGTCATCCTTAAGGGATGCAATTAAATCGTTCAACCAACTTTCAGCTTGGGCTTCATAGTCAACATCGCAATCGGCACGCGCAACCAACTCGGTACCACCCAGTTTACCTAGGCGTTCATCGAAGTCTTTGCCCGTTTGGCAGAAGAATTCGTAGCTGCTATCACCTAGTCCTAACACCGCATATTTAGTGTTATTCAATTTAGGTGCTTTCTTGCCGTTAACAAATTCATGCAACTCGATTGCATCATCTGG
The DNA here is from genome assembly GCF_032925565.1 of Alteromonas sp. CI.11.F.A3. Taxonomy (NCBI): domain Bacteria; kingdom Pseudomonadati; phylum Pseudomonadota; class Gammaproteobacteria; order Alteromonadales; family Alteromonadaceae; genus Alteromonas; species Alteromonas sp. CI.11.F.A3. The sequence continues at coordinate 920,096 of NZ_CP136708.1, read as the reverse complement.
CGCATCGCCTTCACCATGGGTACTAACAAATAGCGCCACGTGGGTTTCAGCTTTAAGCGAACGAGGTTTGTAATCTGCCATGCTAACTAACGTAGAGTTAAAACCCGCTTCTTCCGCTTTAGCCTGACATTGCTGTGCCACGCCTTTCGCATTACCGGTTTGTGAACCGAATAAAATAGTAAGCGTAGGGGCATCAGTCTGCGCAGGTGCTACTGCACTGTCAGCAGTTGCCGCAACGGCGCCGCCTTGTGCAGCGGCCATACCGGCAGCATACCCACTGATCCAAGTCAGTTGATCACGGTTTAACCCAGAAATTGCTTGGGTAATTGCATTGAACTGTTGTTCATTTAATACGGCACCAGTAGCCGATGGATTGTTCGATTGTTGTGACATAATTCTTTAGCCTTAATTCGATGGGCATAAGGCTAACGACTTTCTTACAGAAGAGAAAAGAATAAATGAGACTTTTTTATTACTGAAAGTGATTAAGAGTAAGTATTGAATTATAAACAGGTGGTATTTCTAAAGTTAAGCAACTAATAAATGGTATTTCTGCTTCATATTGTGATTCCTTCTTTAGGTAAAAACGTAAAATTAAGCGTAAAACGAAGGTGTTTTAAGAATAATTCAAAGTAACTTCAGTTTACGTAAAAAAAGCTTAAGCATCTAATAAATATAGAGGTTTAAGAATCAAACCATAAAGACTAATACGCTAAAGTATGTTGTAATTACACAAATTCTTTAACCGCTACATTATGTCTCAATTTTCTTTTTTTAGATCAACCCCCTCGTTTATCATTCTGTTCTTTCTTAGCGCAATTTCATCTAGTCACGCTGACTCTTTTGAGCATTCAGAATCTCAATTAAATCAAGAGGCGCATAAAGATGAAGACAATAAGCAAAGTATTGATGAACATCAAGCTCATGAAGACCATCACGACGAGGTTGAAAAAATTCTGATTCAAGCGTCTCGTTCTGGCCGTATAGCTGATGAACAACCTATTCGCGTTGAACTTATTAATCGCGAAGAAATTGAAGAAAAAGCGGCTATGCGACCAGGAAACATCTCGATGCTGGTTGCGGAAACAGGCGGCGTAAGAATGCAAACCACCTCTCCAGCGTTAGGTAGTGCTAATATTAGACTGCAAGGTTTGTATGGTCGGTATACCCAGTTATTAGCCGACGGCCTGCCTTTATACGGTAACCAAGCTGCTTCTATCGGATTGCTTCAAATACCGCCAACTGATTTAGGCCGAATCGAAATTATCAAAGGCTCAGCGTCTTCTCTTTATGGTGGCTCAGCGCTTGGCGGCGTTATTAATTTAGTATCACGTCAACCTGGCGATGAATTTAGTGGCGAAACCCTGCTTAATGCCACTACGCGAGACGGTCAAGATCTCACTACCTATTTTGAAACACCGATAAACGATTCTATAAAAGCGTCTCTCACCGCGGGTGCACACTACCAGCACGAGCAAGATATCGATGGCGACGGCTGGATTGATTTGGCTGGTTATGAACGCTACACCGCTCGCCCTCGTCTTTTTTGGGAAGGGGAAGACGGTGAAACCCTTTATGTCACTACTGGCTTCATGACAGAGCAGCGTGAAGGCGGCACAGTATTAGGTGCAACCGTAGCCAATGGAGAAGCGTTCGCACAAACGCAGGATTCTGAGCGAATCGATGGTGGATTTGTATTCAAAACGCCGCTATTCAATACCCTAACCTTCAATGCTCGCGCCTCGGCCATGTTGCAAGATCATGAGCATGTTTATGGTAACAATTTTGACGACGATGAACATGAAAGCTATTTAGCCGAAACCAGTTTATCTGGTTACACGGATAAAAGTGATTGGGTGGTTGGTCTTGCCTATCAGTCAGAAGCCTTCACTTCACACACCTATCCAGAGTTTGATTATGATTACAAAGTACCTGGAATTTTCACTCAATTTGACTACGAACTTTCCGACATACTCACCAGTTCATTGAGTGCCCGTGTAGATGATCATAACGAGTTTGGTACTCAGTTTAGTCCACGAGTGTCCTTGCTTTACCGTCCAGGCGACATCACGGTGAGAGGCTCATATGGACAGGGTTACTTCGCCCCAACGCCCTTCGTTGAAGAAATAGAAGCAGCGGGATTATCTCGCTTAGCCAGTATTGACGATTTAGAAGAAGAAAAGGCAGAAACCGCTTCTCTTGATGTCACTTACACGTTAGGCAACGTTGAAACCAGCTTAACCTTGTTTGGCTCAAACGTTGATAATGTTACAGAGCTCGAGGCTTTTTCAAGCAACGGAACAAGTGAGCTAGACCGAGTTAGGTTGGTGAACGCTGAGGGTGAAAGTAAAATTAGGGGTTCTGAGTTTCTAGTACGTTATTACTGGCATGACATAAAGCTAACTGCAAGCTACCTATACGTTGATGCAAGTGAAGTATCTCAGACAAGTGATGGCAGACAAGAAATTGCACTTACACCTCGTCACTCTGCAGGCTTTGTTGCCATGTGGGAACAACATGGCAGTTTTAGAACCGGTTTCGAAGCCTATTACACCGGCGTACAGCGTTTGAATGACAACCCCTATATTAATGAAACCAAACCTTACTGGCATTTAGGTTTAATGGGAGAAATTACGCTTGGACGCATCAGTTACTTCATTAACTTAGAAAACCTCTTAAACGTGCGCCAAACTGACGAACACCCGCTGCTTTTACCTAGTCGAGCTGCCAGCGGACAGTGGACAACTGATATATGGTCTCGCAACGACGGCTTCATTGCCAACGCAGGAATAAGAGTTAAATTCGGCCACTAACCCAGCAGTGCCTATATCAAAAAACAAAAAACCGACATGCGTCGGTTTTTTTATTTACCAGATAAAGTTAGCACTAATTAGAAGTGGACTTCTAACCCTGCAAACGCACCATCAAATTCCATGTCTGCATAGATATCATCAAGATCTTCAATATCCACAGTCACTTTGCGATAACCAACCTGAAGGGTCATATCAACCGCAAGACTTTCTATAAATGAGTAGGTCACAGCCACTTGGTAATCACTAAGTTCGTGATCGTCAAATGACAAATAGCTACCTTCTGCATACGCCGCTAAGCCCGTAAACGGCAAGCCAACTTGTACTTTCGAATACACCATGGGTATCACACCAGAGAAATCGCCCGAGCCCTGCGTGTCGCTAGCGGTATCGTAAACTGAGAACGCGCCATCGATATATTTAGCATTCAAGCCCACATCGAAACTAATTAAGTCGTTATCGAACAGCTCGTAATACAAAATAATGTCTGTAGCATCTAACTCAACGATAGTATCTATCTGGCTCTCTGCAGTATACAAATCACCGTCGAAAGTGAAGTTAGTATTCAGCGTAGTGGTGCCAGAGTTATCTAAGGTGGTATGTCCTATCTTAACGTTAGGCACAAACGGTAATGGATGCTCGAACGCGACATAAAGTGCCGTGTTTGTTTCATCATCGAAATTAAAGTCGGCGGTAGATGAATTGTCTGCAAACCCACCACTGGTATCGGTTTGCCAAACTTGTGCACCTGCGTACACCCCTGCAATTGTGTCTGCATGTGAAGATGCGGAGAAAAGAGCACAACCTACTAAGGTTGCCAATAGACACTTTTTCATTTGTTATCCTTGACTGAGAAGTTCTGAAAGTTCAATTAAAGCAGCGTTAGCGCGAGAAATATAGTTCGCCATCACTAAAGAATGGTTAGCCAGCATACCAAAGCCACTGCCATTTAGAATAACAGGACTGAACACAGACTGCTGAGTTGCTTCAAGCTCTCGAATAATCTGCTGTAAGCTAACCAATGCGTTTTTATCTTCTAATACATCGTAGAATTCAACTTCAACCGCTTTAAGAAAATGCAGTAGCGCCCACGTCGCTCCGCGCGCTTCATGAAAATTATTGTCTAACTTGAACCAACTGGTTTTAACGGTGCGCTGCTGCGCTACCGACGTAGACTGCTTCGCTTTCGAATCGCCGGCTAAATCTGTATTAATTCTTGCAGAACCAACACTGGCACTTAAACGCTGAGAATAGCTGCCTAAACGCTTTTCAACTTGTTTTAACCACTCACGTAAATTATCAGCACGGGTATAAAATTGGCTGTCAGAGTTTTGCGGGTTCGCAAGCTGATCGCGATAAAGCTTAAGAAGCGCAATGCCGTCTCGGTAACTGGACTCAGACGACGGAAACATCCAGCTTTTATGATCCATGTTAAATTTAGGATGCGCTTTAGTGAGATAAGGGTTTTCTAACGATTGAGATTGTGAACGGCTAAAGTCTTTACGCATAGAAAGCGCAAGGTCACGAATCATTTCCAGCGCGCCAAATTCAAAAGAAGGCATATTGTCTAAGAAAACACCCGGCGGCATCACATCGTTCGACAGGTAACCACCAGGCTTATCTAATAAGGTTTCAGAGACATCAATCATGGTTGCAGTAAGCGTATAGCCGGCCACGTCTTCTGGATTTATATTTTGTGCTTGTTGCGCGACCCGATTTTTAACGTCGTAGGCGTCTGGTGCCATGCTCCAATACAGACCTATTAACCAAAAAATTAGAAACAACACTGCAATGACAAGGGCTACTCGTTTTGTGCTAATTGATTTTCTCATATCAATGCCAACCTTCCTTTCAAATGACACAAAGCCGGACTTAACCGGCAATGTATAACTAATTATAAATACGCGAGAATGACTAAACCTTTATGACGGTTGCAGTTATATCACCATTTAACGGTCTAATAACACAACTTAAATAAACTTATAATCATCATACAGGGCGATTTAGGTGTTGATCGCGCTTAGATTTGTCCTTAAATGCATAGATAAGTATAGCAAGAATGACGATTGGCCAGAAAGCACCTATACCTGCAGCGAGTAGTGCGAAGAATACTGCGCCAGCAACCAACAACAGTGTGCCAAGAACACTCACTGCCACTACAAAACCCACTACCGCTAACAGAACACCAATAACAGATAGCGCAGCAAGGTTTTCCCAAGGACTAAGTAATTCGTCTGACATCACGATATGCATATCAAACCAGTCGTCAACAACACTTCCTAAACAATTGACCAAGATCACTGCCAATACAATGGCGATAAGAAAATTTTTCATTACAAAGCCCTTGGTAGTAACATGACAGCTGCAAAATAACCGATAACGGCGATAGCTGGCATACAGATAAGGCCTGCCGCTGCACCTACGCGAACCCAAATTGGATCTACCTCTAAGTGCCGTGCAACGCCTGCGCAAACACCTGAAATAACCGCGCTGTCTAAATCTCTATAAATACGTTTTTGTGATGGCATTTTCATTTTCATTTCCTCAAATTCATTTCAGATTGCTTAGGGTTGTACGGTAAGAGCGCGCAGGTAATGACCTACCCCACGCTCTACGCGATATTTACGCTACCTTTTTTTTCTTAAGCGCAGCGAGTTCATTCTCTATCGTTTCATCTGCTTCTAGGGCGTCGAACTCAGCGGCTAAAGAGGTAGCGCTGCCGCTATCCTTCGTTAGGTCGTAAGCATCAACCTGCGCTTCGAGTGTGTCGATGCGCTGCTCGTAATGCTCAAAACGCATCATGGCATCATCGATTTTGTTGCTGTTATCCACGCTTTTTACTTTAAGGCGCGTTTCTAACGTTTGTTTGCGGCTAACAAGCGACTTTTGCTTTTGCTTCGCTTCATTTAGCTTGCTATTTAAACGCCCAGTATCAACTTGGATCTTTTCGATAATTTCAGCCAGCTGTACCTGCTGCTGCTCTAATTGGCTTAGCTTGGCAACATACTTCTGCTTTTCAACCAACGCGGCCTTAGCCAAACCTTCTTTGTCGTTATTCATGGCAAGCTGTGCTTTATCCTGCCAACCGTTGATATCCTTTTCTGCTGATGCCATATGGCGAGCTAAGGTTTTCTGGTCGGCTAGGTAACGTGCTGCATCAGTGCGCACTTCAACCAAGGTCTCTTCCATTTCTTGGATAATAAGGCGAATGATTTTTTCTGGATCTTCAGCCTTATCTAGCATGGCGTTTAAGTTTGATTGCACGATGTCATTTATTCTTGAAAACATACCCATTGTTATTGCTCCGTTTCAGTGTGATTAATAACGTAGACTAGGCAGTGGCCATGCTACGGTTGGCGATTAACTATGCTGACGCCAATCTTGTCGCTTACATCTCTTTGCTTATTAAATACATTACAATTGGCATGCCAAATCAGTAAGGCACTGTTTTTATTAATTAAAACTAAAAAACAAAAATAATTGGTGCTCCTCCACTTTCCTATAAACCAACTTTTTAGCAAATTTAACCACTCACTATTCGTCAATTTAACCAGTGACAAAATCAGCGTTACGTTTTAAAAAATTAAGGCAAAAAAAAACGACCTAATTAGGTCGCTTTTCATAAATAAGGTTGAGCCGCTGATAGCTTACTCGGCACGTGGAGATACTTCTTCAGTATCCGCAGGTGATGTTGATGCAATATCGGTAACTTGTACTTTACCCATTGTAGCTTCACCTTCTAATTCAAAGTGATATGCCGTATTTGCCACCGTTTGGTACACATTTGCTTTTACTTCGTTGGTAGTGATACTCACGGCGTGATCAACCATATTCGTCAATATTGACTGAAGGATTGATTCTTGCGCATTTGCGCCAGCGCTAAATAAAGTGATAGAAACGATTGATGCTGCTAAAAGTGAAGTTTTCATAATTTCCCTTAATGGTAATCACTGCAACAGCCCTTCGCTATTGCTTTGATTAATAGATAGCTAAACTCGTGCCACCTAAGGAAATAATATTTAAATTATTGTATTTAATAGAAAAACTAAAAAAAGCACATTGGTGTCATGCCGATTTTTTTTACACAACACCAAGCTTTGGTCAAATACATCACGGGGCGTTAGTGCATTTGACCACTTATTATAGAGGGGGTACTAAATAAAACTTAGGAGATATTATTTGCCGCCTTTTGCGCATTGTAGTCATTAATTTCTTGCTGCGCAGCCTCTACCGCTTCTAACGCATTCATCAACAAATGTGGATCTGGCGATTTTCCCGTCCCATTTTGGCTCAAATAGCGGCGCCAAATACGGCCACCCGCCTGACCTTGATATAAACCAAGCATATGCCTAGCGACATGCCATGGTTTAAAATAAGGGTCGTTTTGACCTGCAATACACGATTCTATGTACTGCTGCATTTTTAGTACTACATCGCGGCGACTAATTGGCTGCGCGGTATTGTCACCATAGAAATCCGCATCCACCGTAGAAAGAATATAGGGGTTCGCATATATTTCTCGGCCAATCATAACACCATCAACATGACGTAACTGTTCATGGGCATCTGCGAGGGTTTTAATCCCACCGTTAATACTAATAGAAAGCCCTGGATGAGCTTCTTTTAACATATGTACTCTTGGGTAGTTAAGAGGCGGAATATCTCTGTTCTCTTTCGGGCTTAACCCTTGCAGCCAAGCTTTTCGCGCATGCACAATAAAAGTTTCACAACCAGCATTTGCGACAATATCCACAAAGCGAGCAAAGTCTTCGTATTCATCCATATCATCGATGCCAATTCGACATTTAACCGTTACAGGGATGTCTACTACCGCTTGCATTGCTTTTACATTCTCAGCCACCACGTCTGGCTGAGCCATTAAACAAGCACCAAAGCTACCGTTTTTCACCCTATCAGAAGGACAACCTACGTTGATATTAACTTCGTCATATCCCCGCTCCTGCGCGAGTATCGCGCACTTAGCCATGTGTTCAGGGTTACTGCCACCAAGCTGTAGCGCAACAGGGTGTTCTTCTTGGTTAAACCCAAGATAATCCCCTTTGCCATAAATAATCGCACCGGTTGTGACCATTTCGGTATAAAGCAATGCACGCTTTGATAATAACCGAAGAAAATAACGACAATGACGGTCGGTCCAATCGAGCATTGGAGCGACTGAAATGGTGCGATGTAATGGAACGTTGGTAGAATTCACAATAAGCCTATATTTGAACACGAAAGCAGTAATGCAGTGGCCTATTGTAGCATTTCGATAAAACTTAGAAACTAAGAAAGGGCTTAAATCGCATCAAACGCAAAATGGCCAAGTCGTACTCATTTGGTATGCTAAAACTAACATGAATCAAAGAAGAATATTATAAGCGGGGAAATCATTGTTATGGATAGTGTTTCTGTAACGATTTAATAGCTACACGAAAATTATCAAGCTATTGTAAGAATGGTAAGACTACACTTAGTAAGCAAAAAGGGAGCGCAATGCACTCCCCTTACTTTTTAGCTAGCTTACGCTGAGCCTACTTTCACATCATCAAAGAGCTTAAACGTTTCTTTAATGGTGTCTTTCTGATCGCTATCTTCGTAATGTACGCCAACTAAAACGGCACCTTCTTTAATAGCATCTTCGTAGAACTTAACTTCATGTTCTGGAATTGCGAGACCTACTGCACCGCCTATCAATCCCCCAGCGGCTGCGCCCGCACCGCCAGATGCCAATGCAGCAACTATTGGCCCACTGGCAAGTATTCCTGCACCGCCAGTCGCCACCACACCCACAGCGGCTAAACCGCCCACAACTGCGGCTAGCAAACCGCCCGAAGAAGCACCGATTGCTACCCCTTCCGGTAACTTTGAATTCTCTGTAAGCGCAAAGCTCTCTTTAGTAAGAGACTCATTAGCCACTAGGGAAATATTTGCATCACTGAACCCTTTTTGTTCTAGGGCAGTTATTGCAGCGCTCGCTTCACTCGGGTGTTTAAATAAACCTGTAATTACATCACTCATCATTATCTCCTTCTATTCAAAGTGTTGGTTATAAAAGCAATATTGCTTTTAGACTTGCAATGTAAAGCAGCAACCTTCACGCCAATAATCAAAGAAACCGCTACATCCGCCTTATACAAGGGCTCTGCAGAGAAACCCGGCAAACATTACAGAGATCATTAATGTAGCGTTAAGGTATAAATTACTCACACTACAGGCAGGTATGAGTAAAAATGTCTTCCTAAGGGTGACGGGTAAAGCGGGCTTTTATCTGAAAGGGATTTATTCAGGTAGACTTCTATGGAAATGCCACACAGCAGCTTACTTATTTACTTCTTAGGTCAGAGTTTGAAAAAATATTGTAGTAATAAGTGGCAGACCACGTCAGCATCATGAAACCTGTCAACGATATCAGTGCGATTAATAGCGCGAGTTCATCAATAGGCGCAGAAAAGAAGCCGCCTAACGTGGTGAAGCTCACCGCGGCAATTTGAATGTAATCAATCATTGTTAGTGAAACTGGCTGTTGGAAACCTGCTAACCCTATTTCGGTGTAAGAAATAAACAGAACAACACTAAACCACATTATTTCTGCAAAATGAATAATAAAAAGGCATATCACCACAGTAACGCTCATTAAAAAATGTGATGTGAATTGCTTAGTAGATTGGGTTACAAAACGTAGCGACCAATAGTGAAAGACGATACTTGCAAGCGCACTCATAAAGGCAATAGTAAGGGTAATAAGTATCGACATAATATTTCAGCATCCTTATTAAATCAGTTCACTTAACTCGGTAAGTCTATAACGTGCAACCGCACGCTTAAGCGACACCACTATTTAGTGGTGTCGCTTAAGTCATTAATTATTTTTAACCTTCTACGTAAATTAAGATCACTTGCTGAATATTCAGTCTTTGTAAATTTGTCTTAAGGAGGGGAAAGCTTTTCATTGAGAATAAATACGATAATGCTGCAGACCACCGAATAATCAACGGCTAAAGCCCTATTAAGAAAGCGGCACATGTATTGCTAATCATAAATTGTAGGCATACGTTGCAGCGAATTATTGCTTCGTATTTCAAAGCGCAATCTGTAACACCGTATTCAGTATTTTTATCTTCTATTAAGTATCTCGCTACTAAACGCCGAGGAGCTGCGTTGCTCAACGGTGTTAGCTTATCGACAAAAAGGAATTTGATTATGGTTTTTCTAAATACATCTCAGTTGCATGCAGAAGTGAAAAAGTCCGAGAAGCTTCTGCGGAAACTTCCCTACTGGAAAGTGTCTCAAAAATTAAGGTTAGAGCTAAGACTGAAACAGCTTAAGCATCAAATACAGGGATAACACTATGTCTTGTGACGTAACCGCTATTTTTGTGACCTATAAAATGATTGATGCGGCGTTAAATAATATCGACAGGTTCGTCTCGGCAATTCCCTCAGGCAGGGTGGTACTGGTTGATAACTCGCCTTGTGCGTATAGGAATACTTCGTTTTTTGCAAAGCATATAGCAAGGTTAACTCCCCGTTGTCACTTCATAAAAAGTGACATTAACTGCAGATTTCATGCTTATAATTTGGCACTGAGTACGCTGTGTGAGGGAAAAGTTTTATTTCGAACCGATGACGACGAGTTCGACGAGCAAGCTACTGCTCAATTGCTCAGTCAAAACTGGGAAGGCTTTGCGGTAACACCACACCATTTTGATAGACGATTACAAACCCCCGATAACTATCAACGCCCATTAGAGTCCTGCATATTTGACCTCTCCTTTTTAGAGGAATTACTCCCGTTTCAACACAAAAAAGTGCCGACTGGCTACTTCTTGAGGCGGCATTTGAACTGCGCTCACCTTACCGAGGTGAACAGGTCATACTTTATAAAGCAGGTCATGGCAGGGACGTGAAATGAGAATTGCGCTTATTGCTCATCCTAGGTTTCCTATTAAGTCCCCATTTCCCGGCGGGTTAGAAGCATTCGTGTCGTCGCTTATAGACTTCTACGCTGAACACGTTGATGTTACTGTCTATGCCCATCCTGAATCGGATATTCCCAAACATGTAAACTTTGTCACTTTTCCTTTAGATAGTAAGGCCCATGAAACCTATCCTGAATTAATTGAGAATGACTTCTTATTAAAAGTCATGGAAGATATTTTAGTTAAGCAATTCGATGCGGTTCACAATAACGCAATTAGCCCTATTCCCGCCGTATGGGCGTGTAAATACGACATTCCACTACTTACAACATTGCATACTCCGCCTTACAGCCGATTGAAAGCTTCCGCAGAGTTAACCTCACTATCACCGAATGTGCACTACAATGCCGTATCTTTTAGTGTGGCAGAACAGTGGCAACCTTATATTAGCGATACCATTGACGTCATTTACAATGGCATTGATTTGTCGAGTTGGTATGACACGAAAACTTCCACTGACTCATTAAAGGCTTCGCTATTTAGCTTTGGCCGAATAGTGCCTTCAAAAGGATTTGATTTAGCTGCAAAAGCAGCTGCGTTAGTTGGTATTCCTCTCAACATTGCTGGTCCTATCTACGACAAACATCACTTTGAAAATGATATTGCCCCCTATCTTGGCAAAGGTGTTAACTATTTAGGGCACCTATCTCATCAAGAGTTACAAGTGCAGCTTAAGTCAGCTCAATCAGCAATCTTTGCCGTGAGATGGGACGAACCTTTCGGTTTGTCTACGGTAGAAGCGATGGCCTCAGGTACACCGGTAGCTGCATTTAATCGAGGGGCTTTTCCCGAGGTTGTGTCTCAAAAAGGCGGAGCGCTTGCCTTAGGCAATAACGTCGATAGTCTGGCGGATGCCATCATCGCTTCTTTAGATGTCCACAAAGATGATGTATTGAGCCGCGCACAGAAATTCCCCCTCACAACCATGTGTAACCGGTATATCACCAAATTAATGGAAATTGCATGAGAATTTTGATGGTTACCAGCCCTATTGTCTCGCTGCGCCAACCTTTTAAAGGCGGAACTGAGGCTTTCGTTGTCAGTGTGGCCAATGGCTTTGCTAAAAGAGGCCATCAGGTAGATGTGTTATGCCAAGATGCAGATGAGGACAACAAGTTTAATACCTTACAATTGCAAGAGTCGGCATTTCGTATGCAAGACGCCATCACCTCTGAAAATGAAGGCCAGAAACTGTTTCAAGCTGCGCAGTTTGGGTTATTTGATAGCACCGCTTACGACGTTGTTCATTTTCATAGTTACTATCACGCGATGTACGAGTTCGCATTTTTTCATCAACGCAGCAATATTATTACACTTCATAGTCCTTTATCAGACCGATTAGCGCTAACTCACCAGCTTAACAGTGCCAGGGGTAACGATCGTTACATTGCGGTTTCATCCCGCTTAGCGCGAGGTTGGGAAAATACGATACAAAGTGATATCGCAGTCATACCTAATGGCATAGATTTCGATAGCTTGCCCACGGTCGGTAGTGTAAAACCAAACCGCGACGCGGTTTGGGCAGGGCGAATTTGCCCCGAAAAAGACCCCGTAGCAGCCATTAAAGCAGCGGTGTTATTGGACATAGGTTTAGACATCTATGGCGCGATAACCGATACCGATTACTTTGAAAAACAAATCCGCCCCTTGCTCAATCACACCGTGCGATATCGCGGACACTTATCACACCACGCGCTACTGACGAAGTTTACCGATTACAATGTTCTTTTCATCAGTGCGCTGTGGGAAGAGCCTTTTGGCCTCATTACCCTTGAAGCATTGGCGATGGGGCTTCCCGTTATCGGAACGAGCCCAGCGATACCGGAAGAGCTTCGTCGTGCACCGCTTACACAGGTCATTGATATCACCAATGAATTTGAAGTAAAAACGGCTTATCAAAAAGCGTTAAAAACATCACCAGCAAGCTGTCGTCAATTTGCTAAAAAGTTTGATATTTCACATACCCTTGAAGCTTATGAGATGGAGTATGAACATGCTCGAGCCTAATATTCTGCTGTATATCCATCATCATGGTAAAGGCCATTTAGCTCGCTGTAAAAAGCTTATCAATGTTATTAAAAAACATGCAAAAATTGAAATAGTCGCCGCAGATAAAGACTTTTCACACACCCTCAAAAGTGTGTTTACCCACATTCCCATACATCTCCTTCCTTCGAAATGGGAAGGTATAAATGGTGTACAAAATAGAACATTTGATAGGGCATTTGAAGGTGTACCGTTTAGTCAAGGCGCGGCAAAACGTGCACGTGCCTTTCATCGTATTGTGGTAGAGCGAAATATCACAGGTTTCATTAGCGATGTTTCTGCAGAACTCACCATTTATGCTCGGGGGGCTGGGCTAAAAGTGTTAATGCAAAGGCATTCGGGTGATACCAGTGTCGACCCCACCCAAGTTTTTGCCTATCAATGTTCTGAAGCCCTTTATGCGCCCTATCCTGAATTATGTGAGTCTCCTGATTTTACCTTTCGACAGAAAACCCACTTCTTGGGTATGCTAAACAATGACACCACGCCGCTATCCAAACATGAAGCGGGAGTTACGCTAGTTCACAACGATATCCGTGTTATCGACAGCGTATGTAAGCAGCTTTCTTATTATGACTTACCCGTTAAGGTTATCGGTAGTTGCCCCACTCATTGGACGCCCCCTTCTCATATAACATTTATAGGTCGTGTTGATAATCTTATTGAGCACGTAAAGACAGAAGTTGTGATATGCGGGGGAGGAAATAACACAGTCTGTGAGCTGCTATCACGTAAAAAGAAACTGGTTATTATTCCCGAAGAAAAGCCTTATCAAGAACAACTTACCAAAGCTCGCAGATTAGACAATATGAATGCAGCCGTTTTGCTATCCCCAGCAGTGTTAGATGAAGAAAAAAGTGTCAGTCGGGCTATCGAAAAAACACGCGGTTTATGTGACCGCACCCTAAACACATTGTATCAAGACTCTGTGAATCTTGACTGGTCTGCAGAATTTGAAAAAATCGTTAAGGATAATTTGCTATGCCCTTCTCAATAGTGACATTAGTAAAAGGTAGAAAAAAACAACTAGAAAATATGCTACAGAGCATACGCCAAAGCTCAGTAAAACCTGAAGAGGTGATTATTGTTTGGATGGAAGCACAAACCGAGCAAAGCACGGTAGAAGACCCTGAGCTCCTCCTTAAACAAGTCTATTTAGCGGGTCACCATTTGCCGCTTTCTGAAGCAAGAAATTTAGGGTTTAAACAAGCCACCAACGATTTGATCGTATTTCTTGATGTCGATTGCATTTGTGGCCCTAGGTTACTGGAAAAACTAATCGCTAAAGCAGACGATAAAACGATTACATCTGCACCCGCCCGCTATCTTCCTTTTGTGCCTCTGTCGGGGGATTACTGTATGGTAGCAAAAAGCGCATGCACGCACCCAAAACGAGTTTCACTGGAAACCAATACGCCCCTACCCTATAAAAACTTCTGGTCTTTAGTTTTTGCCATCACCACAGAAACATTCAATCTCATCGGTGGATTTGATGAGAACTTTACAGGCTATGGTGGTGAAGATACCGATTTTGCTGAACGATTTAATCAAAAAGGCATTCGTTTCATTTTTGTCGACGATGAAGTTCTTCATCAATATCATCACAAATATATGCCGCCTTTAAACTACTTAGAAGCGATAGTGGATAACGCTAATTACTTCAATCGTAAGCACGATTATTTCCCTATGTACCGGTGGTTACAAACGTTTTGCGATATGGGCTATATCACATATAAGCAAGACCAAAATATTTTTGAAACTATTGCTCTGCCAAGTCAAAAAGACATCAACAGCACTTTATCTACTTTACCCTACTAATACGTCTTCAATATCCCTGCTGCTTAGCAATTTCGTTAGCAGGGTTGTGCTTATTTCAACTTACTGAATAGCAAAATTTTTTTTAAGTATCACAAAGCGCTATCTACCTATTGTGTATTTCAAATTTTATAAATTACCGCTATTGTATAAGAAATGACAAATACCCTATTGTTAGCAGTACAGTGAAAGCACCTTTCACGACACCAGCAAAATAACACTGCGCCCTTCGGAGATATTAATTATGGCAGATAAAAAGCCAAAGGATCAGCAAGCTCAACCGGCTAATAGCGCTGAAAGCATGCCCCAAGCCGCTGACGAGTTATCTCAATTAAAGGAAATACTCTTTGGCCAAACCAATCGTGATTTCCGCTCGGATTTATCGGCCCTTGAGTCACGAGTTAATGATAATTTCTCAAAGCTAAATCAACATTTAGATGAACAATTTACTGAAATCCGAAAATTGATTGATACACAAATCAGTGAATTGTCTACTCAGCTTGTCAGTGCAAACAACAATCACAGCAATGTGCAAGAACAGCTACAAAGTACGACAGATAAATTGCAAAGTGAGTTAGAGATAGCTGAAACCACAGCTAAAAACGACAACAATGCACTGGAAGCTCATGTGGTAAAAGAGCTGGAATCATTGGATAGCGTGTTCAGCAAGCGTCATCAAGAGCTTCTTGAAAAACTACAACAAGTGACCAGTGAACTTTCAGAAAACAAAACTGACAGAAAAACGTTGGCCAACTTGCTATCGACTATGGCAACTAACTTAACGACCGACAACTAATAAATGACGGATAACGCTCCATCATCTGAGCAAGATGACAACTCTCTCGATAGGATCAGGGAGTTATTAATCGGTCGCGATGAAAAATACATCCAAGAAAAGTTTGATAAAGATCCTAAAGGATTTGTCAGTAAAGTAGTTTCTGAAGCGTTATTTGAACGAGAAGCTAAAGACGGTTCGGTAAATAAAGTCTTGGTTCCTCTTGTCGAGAAATCATTACATCGTTCAATAGAAGCTAATAGCGAAAAAATCGTGGGGACCTTGTATCCACTCGTCGGCACCTTGGTACGAAAAGCGGTGTCTTCCTTTTTGTTGGAATTTGTTGAGCGTACCAACACACTTATAGAGAATAGCCTAAGCCCTAAAAGTATCTCTTGGCGATTCAAAGCATGGCAGTCAGGCATTAAATACTCTGAGTATGTGGCGTCTCAAATATACCAATATCAAGTTCAGCAGCTTCTCGTCATCCATCGAGAAACGGGTACATTACTGCACAGTATTTCATCCGATCCAGATAAGGAAAAAGACGCCGATCTTATTTCTTCAATGTTAGTGGCCATTAATGACTTTGTCGCAGATGCGTTTGGGGTCACAAGCAATCAAACTGATAATGAATTAGACGAAATAAAAACAGAGGATTTCACGTTATTAATCGCAGTAGGTCCTCAAGCCATATTAGTTGCCGCAGTGACAGGAAGTGTTCCGGCCCAAGTAAAAAGCAAGTTGCAGCAGGCATTAGAAGAGTTTCACCAGTTTTATCAGCAACCACTCATTAACTATGATGGCGATAATGCGCCCTTTGTCGGCTCTGAAACCTTGTTGGCTGACTGCCTTTTAAGTGAAAGAAAAGATAGTGAAAAAAACAAGTCAAAGCGCATGTTCGGCGGTATTGTTATCCTTCTTTTGCTCTGCGGGTTAGGCTTTCTCTGTGCTGCACGATTATCTTTAAGCATTCTTAAAAGCGAACTACACGAACTTACGCCCCCTCCTGGTTTGTTAGTTACCGATACTTATATATCGAAAGGAAAGGTTCATGCGAAAGTGTTTCGTGACCCCGTTGCAATGAGCGTTTCAAACTGGCTCAATGACAATGATATCAATCTCAATAAACTAACTATTATTGAGGAACCTTACCTCTCATTAAAAACCGAAGTGATTGTGCAAAAGCTTTCAGCCGTCGTAAATAATGCGTCGTTACGTGAAGGTGAATCTCTTAACCTTGAGCAAAATGACGAAGGAAAGTGGGAAATTTCGGGCTCACTGTTCACCGCCCATTCCAACGAGCTACTTCAACGAATTCGCGCTATTCCAGGTATAAACTTAGTATTTCTGGATACCAGTAAAATCACTATTATCCCTTCAGAGCAAACAGAAACTTTGGCGCTTAAAAAGGCAAGGCTGACTAAGCTGGCAAACAAGATATCTTCGCAAAATGTACTTTTTGCTACTAACCAAGAAACCATTTCTGAAGTACAGTTAACTAAACTAGCATTGTTAGCTAATGATATTAAGGCGTTGCAAACGCTAGCACAGGCCACGAAAACCGATGTCAGCATCATTATTATGGGCGCCAGTGATAATACGGGCTCTAGTGTTAATAACCGCGAGCTTAGTCAACGTAGAGCACAGAATGTCTTTGATTCAATGATATCACTCGGGGTAGATAGTGATATGCTCATACCAGTGAGTTTAGGAGAATTACCATTACAGCAGCCATCAATGGGACGGTCGGTTATGTTAAACGTTTTGATATCTGACTCACAGTAGAAAGGAAGCTTAGAATTGATACAGAAAAAAGTATGTATTTTAGGGCCTACTGGCGTTGGTAAAACAAGCTTAGTAAAACAGTTTGTTGAAAGTATTTTCTCTGAAAAATACAAAACTACTATTGGCGTAAAAATAGATAAAAAACAAGTCAATAAAGAGGGCCGCGGCGTTCAGTTATTGCTGTGGGACCTAGAAGGTATCGACAGATACTGTGGGTTCAACCCTCGCTACTTGCGTGGTGCTAGTGCATATATCATTGTCGTTGATCAGACTCGTTCTCAATCACTTTTAGAAGGTATTGAAATACTCGAGATGGCAAAGGAGCATTACCCAGATATTCCGGCTTTTTTCGTGGTCAATAAAACCGACCTGCCTTCAAGCTGGCACTGGAGTGAAGAAGAACTTGATTCCTATGCAAAAAATTTTGAATCACTAACAAAAACCAGTGCAAAGACCGGAGAGAATGTCGAAAACCTCTTTAGTACAATTGCGTTTTGGTAGGAGCTACGTATGGATATACACCTTCTTAATGCGCTAGGAATAACAGACTGCGCTATCTTTAAAAGCACAACGAGCCTTCAATGCCTCACGCCTGATGTTTCGTGGCTACATAAGATTGCCACCCTAGATGATGATAACAAGGTTAATCCAGACAATTTCTCCTCCATTTTTCTAGACGACTTTATGACAGATGCCAATGATATTTGGCAAAACGACACCGTTTTCACGCTATCCTCAGGGTTTTGGACTGAAGAGACAGAGAATGAATCGATCCATCTAGAAGCGCTTGCTATTAATAGTGGCAAAGGCGAACACTTCTTAGTCATAAAGAATGTAGAAACCCAATACGAAGAAAAACAAAAAACACTACAAGCTGCCAGAGAGCTCCTTTTAAGCCATCACGAAATTGTTGGTCAGCATGAATACATCCGTCAACGTCTAGATAAAACACTGCTTAAAAACAAAAATTACGAAAAGCTGGTTCCCCCCATAAAACAAGCTATCCACCACTTAGAAACTGGGGTGGTTATTTTAGATAAAGACCGTGAAACGGTGTTAGATAATAAGTCCGCTAGGCAACTCCTTTCTTGCAGCCGTTCCAATGACAGTGCCAATAGGCTTGAACATTTACTTGAAGACGTGAGCGTGCCAGACACTTTCCTCCCAACGCTCATCGAAAAGCGTTCAGCATGGCAAGGTGAGCTCTATTGGCAACCCACGCAAAATTATGAAGTATGGTTACAGGTCACCATTCATCCTGTTATTCACGATAATGAACTCACCCATTGGGTATATCTTCTTACCGATATCAGTCACATTCGAAATAAAGAAGAAAGCGTACTCTCTGCTACGGGCATGGACTCGTTGACTAAAATTGCCAACCGTAATTTTTTCAATAGCTATGTTCAGAAGTTGGTTCAAGAAGACGTTAAATTTGCTCTATTTATTATAGATATACGAGAGTTTAAGAAGATTAACGAAAAACTTGGTTACCATTCAGGTGATGAAATACTCAAGTCTTTTGCATCAAGATTGCAAGGTTTTGTTGGCAATAGTGGGTTTATCGCCAGAATAGGGAGCAACGAGTTTTCCATTGTAAAACGCACCGATACTTTCAGTGGCGTTAGCTCATTAGATTATGCGCAGGATATGAAGAAGAAGCTGGTGACTACCTATACCTCGCTTCATGGCGCTGAATCGAACCTTGGGATCAACATTGGCATTGCGAGTTATCCCCAACACGGAGAGCAAGGGAATATATTATTGCGTCATGCGGATATCGCCCTCCAGATTGCGAAGTTTCAAGGTAAAAACGTTATTCTTGAATACAGTGAAATGCTGCAACGCCAGCATCAGAGTATGTCTGAGTTGGAAAGCAAACTTCGCACCGCCATTGAAAACAATCAATTAGCGCTTTTCTTACAACCTATCGTTGATTTGGAAACCGGTAAAATTGTTAAGTGCGAAGCATTAGCGCGCTGGAAAACAGAAGACGGAAGCTACATTCCACCGGATGTTTTTATTCCGATAGCTGAACGTACTGAACTGATATTCCCATTTGGTGAATGGTTAGTAGAAGAAGCGTGTAATGCTATTGATAAGCTTACTGAAGCTAATTTAGACATTCGCCTAGCGATTAATATCTCTGGCCGACAGGTCACCGACCTTGTGCTGCTTCACCAAATACAGTCATCATTGAAGCGCC
Source organism: Alteromonas sp. CI.11.F.A3 (assembly GCF_032925565.1). NCBI lineage: Bacteria > Pseudomonadati > Pseudomonadota > Gammaproteobacteria > Alteromonadales > Alteromonadaceae > Alteromonas > Alteromonas sp. CI.11.F.A3. The sequence goes on along the minus strand of NZ_CP136708.1, from coordinate 900,675 downwards.
GCGCTATTGACCCAAGGCATTTATCGATAGAGCTCACCGAGAGTGTGTTTATTGACAGTTTGGATACTGTGTCTGTGCTGCTGAACGAACTTAGAGCTATGGGTATTACCATATCAATTGATGATTTTGGAACCGGTTTTAGCTCTTTGGTTTACCTTAAAAAGCTTCCTATTGATGAACTAAAGATAGACCGTTCTTTTGTGAGCGATTTAGAAGCGAACACCGACGATCAAGCTATTATTCAAGCTATTTTAGGCTTGGCCAAAAATTTAAATATTAGCATTATTGCCGAGGGTGTTGAAACGCAAGATCAACAAGCATTTTTGGTAGACAACGCATGTACTTATGCCCAGGGTTACTACTTTGACAAACCAATGTCGATTGGGGACTTCGTAGAAAAGCTGCGCTAGAAAACCGCATTAGAGAGCGGCGATATAACGCTTAGTCACGCAGCTAACTAACGCACTTATACGGGACGCTGGCGCTTAAATTAGGCCTAAATGCCCAGCGTGAAATTCTAAGTGATCTTCAATAAACGACGCTATAAAGAAGTAACTATGATCGTAGCCTTCATGCATGTTCAGCGTTAATTGCGTATCTGTTTGCTGAGCCGCTTGCACGAGCGCTAGTGGTTTTAATTGTTCTGACAAAAACTCATCACTATTTCCCTGCTCAACTAATAATGGAATGGCATGATTGTTACTCGCAATAATCTTTGCAGCATCGTATTCATCCCATGCTGATTTATCATCACCTAAATACTGGCCCAATGCTTTTTGACCCCATGGACAATCAGAAGGGTTCGCCACTGGGCTAAACGCAGAAACAGAGACATAACGATTCGGATTACGTAAACCAGCGACAAGCGCGCCATGACCGCCCATTGAATGACCGCTAATTGCACGCTCTTTTGTCACGGGGAAGTGTTCCTCTACAACGCTAGGCAGCTCTTCAGTGACATAGCTATACATCTGATAGTGCTCTTTCCATGGTGCTTGTGTTGCATCAACATAAAAACCAGCACCTAGCCCAAAATCATAAGCACCGTTTTCGTCATCAGGAACACCTTCACCCCGAGGGCTTGTATCTGGCGCAACAATTGCCATTCCAAGCTCTGCGGCTAACTTCATCGCTCCCGCTTTTTGCATAAAGTTTTGGTCGTTACAGGTAAGCCCTGACAGCCAATATAAAACCGGCACTGGCTTTTCAGCGGAGGCAAACGGTGGTAGATAGATTGCAAATGTCATACTGCAATTGGTGCTCTTTGCATCGTGACTGTAGCGTAAATGCCTACCGCCAAACGCACGATTTTCACTAATAAGCTCCATAATGGCTCCTGTACACTAATAAATTTAGAAAAATAACCACTTTGCTGTAGCAAACAGTAAAGGGTCTATCGGATTTTAAATCAAGTTCGTTTACACTAAGTGCCTAATTTTTGAGGTAAGTACGATGATAAGAAGCCTAATGCATCATCTGGTTGGCACCATTTCAGTAATTTTTTATTTTTTAAATACGGTTTTATGGGCAACGCCCATCATTATTTTGTCTTTTTTCAAACTTATTCCGCTTGCGCCATGGAGACGATTCATATCGTACATTTTGGACGCTTGCGCAACCGCATGGATTACGATTAATAATCTTAATCAGCGAGTAAGTAGTAGAACAAAATGGGATGTTACAGGCCTTGACCAACTTACCCGCAATGACTGGTACTTAGTTATTGCTAATCATCAATCTTGGGTCGATATCTTGGTTTTACAACGCGTATTCAACCGAAAAATCCCGTTTTTAAAGTTCTTCCTTAAAAAAGAGCTTATTTACGTACCTATTTTAGGCCTAGCCTGGTGGGCTCTCGATTTTCCCTTTATGCGTCGATACTCAAAATCTTTCTTAGCAAAGAACCCGCATTTAAAAGGGAAGGATATGGAAACTACCCGTAAAGCATGTGAAAAGTTTCAAACCAAGCCGGTAAGTATCATGAATTTTGTGGAAGGCACTCGTTTTACCCAAGAAAAACATGATCGACAGAACTCTCCGTTTAGCCACCTGCTTAAGCCTAAAGCCGGCGGCGTGGCCTTTGTACTTTCTGCCATGGGCTCACAATTACACAAGCTAATTGACGTAACGATTGATTACCCTGGTGGCGTTCCCTCATTTTGGGATTTCGTCAGTGGCAAAGTACGTGATATACGGGTCAGTATCAAGGTGACTCCTATCACGGATATTACCGAAAATGGCTACTTCAACGATAATTACTTTGACGACCCGAAAGTAAGAAGCCAATTTCAGCGTTGGTTAAATAGCCGCTGGCAAGATAAAAACGACCAATTAGAATCGATTAACGCAACTCAGAAGCCACTATGATCCGTACCTTGTTGTCCCCTGTAATTTTCGTGATCCACACCGTGCTTCAAATAGCTAACTTAGCGCTGTGGGGAGGACTGATCATCTTGTTCGGCGTAGTTAAACTAATACTACCATCAGGTAAAATTACCGAGGCGTGGAATAGCGTGATGCACGCTTGCTTGTTTAGTTTCGGCCGCGTTAGTGTATTACTCATTCGCCTTTTTAATAGCGTAAACATTGAGTGTGCAGTGCATGGTGAATTATCAAAAGAAAGATGGTATTTAATTATCGCCAACCATCTTAGCTACCTTGATATTGTGTTGCTTATTGAATTTGCTACTCACCGCATACCAGCCCCTAAATTCTTCCTTAAAAAGGAATTAATTTGGCTTCCTTTTGTAGGGTTAGGTGCTTGGGCGTTAGATATGCCTTTTATGCACAGATACACCAAGGCCTATTTAGAAAAGTACCCTGAGAAAAAAGGCAAAGATTTAGAAACGACAAGAGCATCTTGTGAAAAATTTCGCACGGTGCCCACCACTGTCATTAACTTTGTTGAAGGCACCCGATTTACCACACAAAAACATCACCAGAAGCGCAGCCCTTATGAAACCTTACTTCCCCCTAAAGCGGGTGGCGTTTCTTTCACTTTAGCGGCAATGGGGGAATTGTTTACGAATGTACTCGATATTTCTTTACTGTATCCAGAAAACAAACGCCACCCCATGATGGCGATGCTAAGTGGCACCATGACCAAAATTATAATCGATGTTAATGTGATGCCAGTGCCTGCACTTCAGCAACACTCTGCATTGAGTGAACCGGAGTTTCGCACCACGTTTCAAGATTGGCTCAATGCCATGTGGAAAAATAAAGATAGCCGTATCAAACGTCTTTTGGAGTCGTAATTGTGGAAGTAAGTTCGACTGTACGTGATAGTTTCACGCATTTAGTGAAGGATTTTTTTCCGTCACTAACCATGCACGACCCGCTATATAATGCGCTAGCGTTAGGCGCCATTTTAACGATAGCGATAGTCATTTATATCTTTGCAAGATTGGTTGTGCGCCCTCAAATAGCGAGATGGGTTACCAAAACCACCAACATTTGGGATAACGCACTGCAAGAGCATGGCTTCTTCCGCCGTCTTATGCATTTATTCCCTGCCCTGTTTATATTCCTTGCTACCCCAGTGCTTATTGAAGAAGCCTCTGTGTTGTATGGCTTATTAATAAAAAGTGCTTTGTTGTACATGCTGTACAGCGGACTGCTGGGTATTTATGCCATTTTAAGTACGGTGGAAGATGTTTACAACGCGTCTGCATTATCTAAACGTGCGCCTATCACGGGTTTTATTCAAGTTACTAAGCTTGGCTTTGCCATTCTTACCATACTGTTTAGCATCTCGTTAATTGTTGATAAAAGCCCGCTTCTGCTGGTATCTGGGCTAACTGCCATTGCCGCGGTGCTGCTATTGATTTTCCGCGATACCATATTAGGCTTTGTGGCTGGTATTCAAATTGCTGCTAACCGCATGTTTAATACCGGCGATTGGATCACCATGCAGAAATACGAAGTAGACGGTGAAATTAAAGAGATAGGTTTAACCAACGTAAAAGTACAAAATTGGGATAAAACCATTTCAACCTTGCCAACCTATAATTTGACTACCGAGGCAGTTAAAAACTGGCGAGGCATGCAAGAGTCTGGTGGCCGCAGAATAAAGCGCTCTGTGTATATCGATGTTCATTCTATAAAATTATGTGACAACGAAATGCTAGAACGTTTCTCTAAAATTCGCTACATCAGTGAGTATATCGAGAAGAAGACTAATGAACTGCGCGCTTACCACAGAGACTATTCTATTGATGAGTCTGATTTATTAAATAGCCGCAAATTAACTAACATAGGTACATTCAGAGCGTATTTAGAGTCTTATTTGCGAAAACACCCCAGTGTGAACCAAGAAATGACCTTGATGGTACGCCAGCTTCCCCCGAATGAGATTGGACTGCCACTGGAACTGTATTGTTTTAGTATTGAAAAAGATTGGGTGAAGTACGAAAAGGTTCAAGCGGATATATTTGACCATGTGATGGCCATGCTGTCATTATTTGACCTAATTGCTTATCAGCGTGACGGTCACTTAGGTTACTTATCCAGTGCCATGGACATAAGCCAGAGTGAACAAGACTAGCGCTTGCGCGTGTAGCAACGAAATTTAAACGCTAGACATAAAAAAAACCGGCCTAAGCCGGTTTTTTTATGGAAATCATTTCTTAAGCCAATGCATAACCCATTAGCAAGCAAACCACTAACCCAGACACACCAAAGAAACCATACTCGATTTTTTCTTGCATGCCTTTTGCGCCAGTTTCAGCTGTCATGAAACCCATTACGATGCTGCTAAGCCCCAGAGTGAAGGCAATTAGCGCAACACCAAATACAATTGCGTTAATCCAATCAGTCATTCTCTAAACCCTTTAATTTTTCTGGCGTTATTATGCATGAAATCAATCTAGATGAACATGCCTCAAAAAGCATTAAATACGAGTAATGCGCTCTTTTTCTTACCTCTTTGATCTTAGTCAAAAATGCCAAATAGTTAAGCTAATTACTAATTTTTGGTAAATAGCGAATCCCACAGCTTACCCAAAAAACCTTAAGCCATTGAAATAATGATAATTTATTAAAATGGCACTGAGGTTGCACCACTGAGGATACAACTGGGGTTGTTATAACAGGTTATTAAAACCGCGTGAGCTCATCACGCTAGACAGTCTTCCAGACAGCATCATGGTTAATAGGATTTCAAAAAATGAAAATCAAACAATTTCTTCCACTCGCCTTAGTAACTACATCTTTACTTAGCGTGCCAGCGTTTGCTTTTGAGACTAGCTGCGACATCGAATTGGATGGCCACCTTAAATACCACCAGGGCCTCATTACTGTCGACATGCAAAATGGTTCTACCATGTCGATTGATGACACTTACCATTTAGTCATTAACGGCGAAAGTGTTACGCTGAACAACGAGCAACAACAATGGGTAAATACCTATTACGACCGTATCGATACTGCCATCCCCATGACCCTTAATATCGCAAGTGAAGGGTTAGAGATTGCGAGTGTTGCCGTTTCTGAAGTATTCGGTGAACTGCTTGGCGGCGATAATGAGCTTACTGAAGACTTCGATACCATGTTCACTTCGCTTAACGAAAAGTTAGCAACGTCTTTTTACGACGACAACGGCAATATCAAAGTGGATACGACTAAATTTGACGAACCAGGCTTTTTCGACGAAAGCTGGGAAGACGAATTTGAAGCGCAGTTCGAGTCGCTAGTTAGTGAATCAATTGGCCGCATTCTGATTGCTGTTGGTACGCAAATGCTATGGAACGGTGGCGACATGGAAGAGTTCGAGGCAAAAATGGAACGCTTTGGTGAATCTATTGAACACCGTGTTGAAACTCAAGCCGCAGCACTTGAAGAAAAAGGCGATGCCCTGTGTGAAGTATTGCAAGAAGCTAATTATGCAGAAAACAAGATGCAAGCCAGCATTCCTGGGTTAGGAGGCTTAGACTTAATCGATATGCGCAGTGGCGAAATGAAAATGTAAGTGTGTTTTTATTGGTGTAGTGACTCCCCCTCCACTGCATTCCAATTACGTTTAATAGCCTTACAACGCTAGCTTTCCAGCTAGCGTTTTTGTTTTTTAACTTATGTCATTGTAATCGCTTTTCACCCTTATCAATTATGGGCCCTCGCTTTGGCCCCCTGAATCAATCCGTTTTGCGCCTTACCGCGTATTTTTGATACTTTACTTTCACGCCCCATTTTCATCTAAGAAGACGTTATGAATAATAAGCTCGTTATATGCGGTTACGGTTGGCTTGGTCGCTACCTAGGCGAAGCCATGTCAGCTACCCACTCCATTATTGCCACCACGCGAAGCGAAGAAAAGGCGCAGCAAATTAGCAATACACACATTCAAGGTTTGGTATTTAGTCTGGGGAACGACACCTCCGCGCTGTGTAATGAACTTAGCGACGCAACACTGGTGCTAAACATTCCACCTGGTCGTCGTAATACCCAGTTAGATGGTTTTACCAATAGCATGCTTGCCCTTATTGATAAGGCAGTGGCGGCCAACGTAGCCCGTATAATCTTTATCAGCACCACCTCGGTATACGGCGACATTAGGAATGAAGAGTTAAATGAGCACGCCAGCACCCAGCCTGAGACCGCATCGGCAAAAGCCCATGTCGCGATAGAACAGCACCTATTAGATTTAAAAACGAATGCCAAGGCAGACGTTAAGATAGTTCGCCTTGCGGGGTTAACAGGGCCAGATCGTCACCCTGTGAAGTCGTTAAGTGGAAGAAGCCTGAATGCGGGCAATAAGAGAATTAACCTAGTGCATATTCATGATGTGGTTGCCGCGTTAAAGACACTTATTTTGTCCACTAGTAGCGAGGGTGTCAGTAGCAATGCTGACAGCACAAACTTATACCACTTATGTAGTTTACAGCACCCGAAAAGAGGCGAATACTATACCCAAGCTGCAAACAAAAAAGGGATACCTGCACCCACGTTTAGTGAGTCAGAATTACCACCTACGGGCAAAGTGATTGATGCAAAAGCGAGTTGGGGTTTACTGGGAATAGTCCCTGACTATGCTAACCCTGATGACATGGTTTAGTCATATTGCACGTTGTGAAAGAAACACTAGTTTTATAAAGAACGTTCAGGCTTACAAAGAAATATGCATGCTTGCAAAGAAGGTGCGGGGGTTATAAATAGATAAGGCGCTCACATTTGAGCGCCTTATTATTGATATACGTTTTACGTCAATTAGCCTAGTGTAACGACTAACTGAGAACAGCTATTAGCCGAGAATAACGACTAGCCAAACAGGCTAACGCCGAAGTATTTAACCGCCACGGTATTGATGAAAATAACCAATAAGATGGCAGGGATAAAGGTCTTAAGCGATACATCAACATACTTTTCAAACCATCCGCCGCGATAGCCTGAACTTCCCTCTTCAAGGGATGCATTGAAGTTTGCACTCTTCCAACGATAGATAACGAAGATACAAATCAAGAAGCCGTTTAATGGCAAAATGGTCTCGTAAAATACGTCAATAATAACGTCGAAAAGCGACTTATCGACACCCGCGTAGCTGGCAAACTGAGTAAGTGCTTCCACTTTGCCAAAAGACAAAGTACACAATATTGCTAGCACAAGCATTACGCTGCCAAGTGATGCTAACGCCCACTTTCTGCTTACGCCCTTCTCGTCCATTAACGCCGCTACTGGCACTTCAAAGATAGACACTAAAGACGTAATTGCGGCAAAGAACACTAATAGGAAGAACAGGCTTGCCACGATAGACGCCCCAACATAGCCAATAGAGCTTTGCAGCGCTAAAAATATGTTAGGTAAATAAGTGAAGATCATGCTCACCGATGACTCACTAAGTTCATCAGGGTTAATATCAGGGTTGAATGAGAATATCGCCGGTAGAATCATCAAGCCGGCCGTGAAGGCCACTGCGGTATCGGTTATGGCTACTAACTTTGCCGACGTAGGTACATCTGCTCTTTTGTCGATATAACTGCCGTAGGTAATCAATATCCCCATACCTAGCGATAGGGAGAAAAAGGCTTGTGCAAGCGCACCATTAACCACAGTTGCGGTGAGCTTTGAGAAGTCTGGAATAATATAAAACTTCACACCTGCCATGGCGTTTTCGCGAGTAAGCACAAATACGACAAGGCCAATTAGCATGACAAAAAGGGCTGGCATTAGCAGCTTAGCGGCTTTCTCAATACCCTCTTTAACACCACCTTGCAGAATAAGATAAACCACACCGACAACCACAGCCATATAAGCAAAAATAGACGATGAATTAATAAATAACCCAAAGGTATCTGGGTTAGCTAAGATGTCTAAATTACCGCTGACAGTTTCAAATAGATAACCGAAAATCCACACCGTGATCACCATGTAGAACACGGCAATCATAAATGGCGTAGCAATGGCTAACCAGCCAGCGATTTTCCACTTTCCAGAATTACCACTGATTGCACTGTATGCGCCTAATGGATCTTTTTTGGCATGACGCCCCACTGACATTTCCGCTAACATCACAGGTAAGCAAATAGCGAATACAAAAATGGCGTACATTAACAAGAATGCACCACCGCCATTTTTTGCTGCGCCCACAGGAAAACCAACAAGGTTACCAATACCTACTGCCGATCCTGCCGCTGCTAGAATAAAACCTATGCGCGATCCGAACTGTTCTCTGGCCCCGCTCATATCCCTTCCTCTTGTTGAGTTTATTTTTATGTTTTCTGGGATGGCGATAACTTATGATTATTTCATCGTGCTAATGGCGTCGACTACGTCGTATTGCTCGCCTTTTTTAAGCGAGTCAAAACACTGCACCATTCCCTGAAATGCATGGTAACAGCAGTGTAATAAAAAGTCTTGATATTGGGCTTACAGAAAGCGGCAATTGGCGTATCACCAAGTTACCACTTTACCGTCCCAGTCAATGAAGTGGCAGCTTTCGTTGCCGTTTAGATGGCGAGATTCACTCAATTTTGACAAATGAGTAAGCAGTTGATTAGCCGTAAATTCAGGCGTAAACAGCTTTTTTGCTTTTACGTTTTTCTGAAACGGTGCTGATAACCCTGTATCGACAGTGCCTGGGTGATAGCACATTAAGAGTGGCTCTTTTAAACGCCGTGTGTACTCTACCGCGGCTGTTTTTACCAACATATTAAGCGCGGCTTTTGAAGCTCGATATCCATACCAGCCCCCGAGTTTGTTATCAGAAATACTGCCCACCCGCGCACTAATACAAACAATAGACGGGCTTTCTTTCACCATTACAGACACCAAGTACTTCATCCATAAAGCGGGCATCGTACTATTGACTGCAAAGTAAGTTGCTAGCGCTCCTTCACTAATATCTTCAAGCCGTTTTTCTGGCCGAAGCCCCAAGGGTTCATTATGAAGTACGCCGGTAGCGACAATCGCTAACTTCACTCGTGTACCTTGAGCTTTAAGGTGTGTAACAAACGCCGCTATACTGGCTTCATTGTGTTCAGACAAGCTAATTGCCGTCACATTATCTGGCCACGTAGGGTCTTTATAACCACTGCGGCTAAGCGCTATAACCTTTTTAGGGTTCTCGCCTTCACCGGCGTCAGCGCTTGCCAATAATTGAACCAGAGCCTTACCTATCCCGCCCGACGCCCCAATGACAAGAGACACCGTACTAGCGTTTTGCTCAGCAGTATTTTGCTCGGCTTTGGGATTATCAGTCATTGTCGCCACCTGTGCCTTGTGTGCTTTCGATACTCGCATTATTTTTCGCCCCAGCTGTGCTTTTAGTATGCGCAGCATTCGCATCACAGGGTGATTCCTGTTGAATCTCGCCAGGCACACATCGGTCACAGGTACGTTTTTTACCGGTCAGTAAATACGAAATGGTATAGCGGTGTTTGGCGAATTTGAGGTAACACCAATCGGCAACAATTCGAATAACAGGCCAGCGCAAAGGGGCATATAGCCACCCCACACCCACGGCTTTCCACGCTTGGTGGGTTACATCTAGCCCAGTAATAAGCGTGCCATCGGGTAATAACCCGTGAATTCTGGCATTCAGCGCATGCCAATCTAACTCAGGGTATTGAGCGGCAAACTCTGGTGTTTGAATATCTACAAGGGTTAATGCGCCGTCTTTATCCCGTTTTCGTAAATGGCGCATTTCTGTTTTACACAAGGGGCAGTAGCCATCGTAAAAAATTATCAATGTAGTCACCTCTGACTTGGCGGTAGCTTTCTATGTTTTTGTACTTTCTATGTTTTAAGCTGTTCGTATTTTGGGCTTTTTATTTATTATACTTTTATACGCTAAAAAAATGCACTTGGATGACTTGAGTTTACCCGCGCTCACACCCACACTGATGTCATAAGTTTTTTCTGAGGTAACACAATGGCAAATTTACAAGTAGCCACCCTAGCAGGCGGGTGTTTTTGGTGTATAGAGTCAGCATTTAATACGGTTGAAGGTGTTGAAAAGGCAGTATCTGGCTATGCAGGCGGCGAAGATGCCTCACCAACCTATGAATCGATTTGTGGTGGCGGTACTGGTCACGCTGAAGTGGTTCAAGTGACTTATGATGCAGATAACATCAGTTATCGAGAAATATTAGAGATATTCTTTGCGCTACACGATCCTACTCAATTGAACCGTCAAGGCAATGATGTGGGCACCCAATATCGCAGTGCGGTTTTCTATCACAACGATGCGCAAAAAGACGCTGCTGAAGCTATTATTGCAGAGATTACGTCTGAGGAGATTTGGCCTAATCCGGTTGTCACCGAAGTTGTGCCCATTGATAACTACCATCAGGCTGAAGACTACCATCAGGATTACTTTAAAAATAATCCACAAAACCAATACTGTTCAATGGTAGTTGCACCTAAACTAGCGAAGTTTAAAAAGACATTTGCTTCACGTTTACGCACGCAGGCATAAGCAGCCACAATAGAATTAGCTTGGCTTACTCGCGTTGAACGGCCAAACAAAAATGCGGTTACAGATTAAAATCTGTAACCGCATTTTTTATTTCTATTGATAGCCCGTGCATTGAAGCACAGCGCTATTGCAACTCAGTATTTTTGGAGTTCTTTGCTACTGGAGCTTAGTGCTACTGACGCATAGCACTACTGAAACCATGCGTCATTTAAAGGTACTGAGAACAATAAAGGTGCCATGGCTTCGTAACGTGGTGTCTCTGCGTCACATTTGATGTTCTTCAAGTAGTTTACTTTCCACGGATCGTTTATTAGCCACAAGGTATCTTCTACTACTACCAGCCCTTCAATTGAAGCGTTATCCATTACATATTCGCCACACTCATTATCCGCACTTACATTAAACTGCATAGAGATACGTTTTGTTTCAACCTTACCAGCAACATCAATAACCCAGACCTCGTTATCGTTTCGGGCCGCGGCCAGTAAGAAGTTATTACCGCCCTCAGCACTATAAAGTGCTAAGCCATTAATAGGGTGGCTACCCGCATCAAAAATAGGAACCGATAAATCAGGTTCATCTACCACAGCGAAGTCCGCACTTTGCCAAAAATCATCTGTTATGTTTAGCGAGAAAATACGCGGCTGCCCCGCTTTGTCCTTCTCAAGACCTAAGTACAAGGTGCCATCTTCTGCCATGGCCATGCCTTCGATACCGTCGTTGGGAAAGTTACCCACTTCAAATTCGGTAGGAAACTGCAAAGGACGAACATGGGTCATGGTGACGCTATCATTCTCATCCCGCTCTAATCGAACCAACAAGGTGGGATAATCGGTTGAGCCCGTGTTTTGATATTTCTTTTCGCAGCGGGTAGAGAGAGTCCCCGTGCGGGTGGCATCTTCAGTTACGGTATAAATCACATTCGGGTTACTTGGGTCGCTTGCTAGCGCTTCTAAATCTGGTGCATTGGTTAAATAGTCACTAAAACAACTTCGGCGCACTCTTGTGGCAAGTTTAAATGCATTACTTGAGGTAGTCAGTGTTGCCGTATCTTTATCAAGAAAATGCAGTTTTCTTTGCTGCTCGAACGCGGCACTCCCATCTGCAATAGTGACTAGTTGGCCATCAATTTCAATGAGTCCTGAGGTTTGAGGGTCTTGCATTACATCGCTAGTATCAGTGGATATCCAACGCCCAACAGAGGTTAAAACCGAGCTAGTTGTGGCGCTAGCTGCGTCTTCGCTAAATGCGGCATCTTTGTTCTCGCTACAGCCTGCCATAACACTACTTAACGCTACGACAATACACGCGGCAACCGGCCAATTTTTCAACATGATATTCACTTCCTTCAACATTAAGATGCCCATTTAGCGCACGCCTGGCATAAGCCGTAAGCACTAACTTATTATCAACAAACCGCTATCAGTAAACTGCTGGCAACAAATCAGCCCGCAAACGGGATCAGGGCCTATAATTCTACTGCCGGTCAAATTTACGATATCACCATTTGCGATACCGCCTGCAGTTTTAGCCGTAGGGCAAAGACAAATTTATGGGCGCAAACCGTCACGAGTTAAGCCCGTTAGGGTAAAAAATGTAAGCGAGTATATCTACCATACCGTTTAAAGCCAAAAAAGAGTAAGGTACATTTTTCTTCTTATTGCTTTTGGTAGGAGCATATTATTTCTAAGCAGTATATTCCTGCGGTGATTGCAGGCCCAATGGTTAGACGAGTCACACAAAGTGCGTGTCATATCTGGCTAGTAACCTCTGAGGCTAAAGCGCCAACGTTTGCACTTACTCAACATGAGTCGCAGCTTAACGCAGAGGTGACAAGCACTTGCGTGCAAGTAGGTAAGCACGCATTCATTCACTTATTGTCTGCCACTGTAGATGAAAGCTTTACTGCCAATATACCTATCTACTACCAACTCACCTTTGCAGCGACTGAATGCCAAGAAAAGTGGCAACAAGAGCAAGCAGACTTACTTTATACCAATCAAACTGCTTTGAGCTTTTGCTGGACCAACAAGCCAGAAACCATACTGCATGGCTCATGTCGAAAGCCTCATTTTGATGGTGACGACGCCCTCGCCCAAGTCGATAATTTGCTCGATAGTGCCATTGCTTCAAACAGCCCTCGCCCTGATGTGCTTATGATGACAGGAGATCAAGTTTACGCCGATGATGTCGCCGGGCCTACCCTGCAAGCCATTCACCAAACTATCGCCTTACTTGGGCTTTTCGAAGAGCCTCTTGATGGCGCGGTATTAGATAACTCAGCAGAGTTGCCTACTCACCCCCATGGTTTTTATGAACGCGAGCAGTTACTGCCACAAACAGAAACAAACACCGCCCTTTCATCACTCTTTTTTGGTGCCAAAAGAAAGCCCATTTTTACTTCGGTTAATGCGCAAAATCACTTAATAAGCTGCGCCGAAGTGATGGCCATGTATTTCTTGGTGTGGTCGCCTGTCCTGTGGCGAAACGTGACGTTTCATATCAATGATATAGCCGCACAACACAAAGACACCTTTGAAAAAGAACAAAGTGCCATTGAAGGGTTTGTAAGTAAGTTGCCAAACGTTCGACGGGCACTGGCGCATATTCCTGTTTATATGATTTTTGACGATCATGATGTCACCGATGACTGGAATCTTACACGAGGTTGGGAACAAGAAGTTTACGGAAATCCTTTCTCTAAACGTATGATTGGTAACGCCCTTATCGGCTATTTACTTTGCCAAGGATGGGGTAATGCGCCGCAAAAGTGCGCGACGTTAATAGCTAAAGCCGGTGAAGCCTTTACCGACAGTGGCATGGTGAAACAAGATGAACTCATCGACCACTTGTTAGACTTTGAACATTGGAATTACCGCTTAGACACTACGCCACCTATTGAAGTGTTAGATACCCGAACCCGTCGCTGGCGCTCTGAATCGAGTATGAAAAAACCCTCTGGCTTGATGGACTGGGAAGCCTTGTGCGACTTTCAGCACAATATTATTGGAAAGGATGCCGTAATAGTGGTGTCGGCTGCCCCTATTTATGGGGTGAAGTTTATAGAAGCTATTCAAAAGACTTTCACCTTCTTTGGCAAGGCACTTACTGTGGACGCCGAGAACTGGATGGCGCACAAGGGCACTGCGAATGTCATGTTGAACATTTTTCGACATTACAAAACACCCCCTGAATTTATAATCTTATCTGGTGATGTTCACTACTCGTTTGTATACGATGTACGATTACGCTTTCGTCGCAATAGCCCTCACATTACCCAGTTTACTTGTAGCGGATTAAAGAACGCCTTTCCCGATGGCTTAATTCGCTGGTTAGATAGGCTCAACCGCGTTTTCTACGGGCCAAAATCTGTGCTTAACGTGTTCACACGCCGCAGAAATATGTCGGTCACCGCCAGAGAACCTTCATCAGGATACGGTGAGCTTTATAATGGCTGCGCCATCGGTATATTACAAATTTCACAAAATAGTACAGTTGTTGGCTGCAAAGCTTTGTTGAGCAACGGTAAAGAGGTAGAATTCCCGCCCTTAAAAGATGATTAGTTTGTACGAAAGAGGTTTTCATGAGTGATAATGCGCTGTCGATTGGCTTGTTCTACGGTTCAACAACCTGTTATACGGAAATGGCAGCGGAAAAAATTCAGGCACAATTGAACAGCTTATTCGACGAAGACATTGTAGATGTTCACAACATTAAAGATGTGAGTTTGGCTAGAACCGCCGACTACGACATTATTATCTTTGGTATTTCTACTTGGGACTTCGGTGAACTGCAAGAAGACTGGGAGTCTCACTGGGAAGAAGCCCACCAGCTTAATTTGGAAGGTAAAACCGTGGCTTTGTATGGCATGGGCGACCAACTTGGTTATGCTGATTGGTTTCAAGACGCCTTGGGCATGCTGCACGACGCTATCGCCCCATCCAACTGCACTATCATTGGTTATTGGCCCAACGAGGGCTATGAGTTCACCGCATCTAAAGCATTGACCGAAGACAAGTCACAGTTTTTAGGGCTTTCGTTAGACGACGAAAACCAATACGACAAATCAGATGAGCGTATTGCTGCATGGTGTGAACAACTGCTTATATCGTTAGCGGGTTAGCTGTGACCCAAGGGCGCATACATCAAGACTTCTATCGTAATGGCCCTAGCCATAGAGATGGTGCCGATGTCACTTTTCAAGATATTCGCAAACTGTTTAACTTTTCGAGTATCACCATTGGAAAATGGGTAACGGCTGATGAACAGCAAATAGCGGCGAATCTATTCTTCGACGCCTTGTATGATCTGGCCACCATTTTAAATGTTAACGAACAAGTGCTGTCTTTAAACGGCACATTGTCGTTGGCTTTTGGCAGTGGCGGTCAAAAAGGCGCTAGTGCCCATTATAATAGTGCACGAAGACAACTCGCATTAGCCAAGAATGCCGGCGCAGGGGCATTAGCCCATGAGTGGTTTCATGCGTTTGATCATTATATCGCACCCAAAATGTTTGCCGATGTAGGTGTAGGCAGTTTTGCCTCGCAAGCTTGGTTAGATAATGCTCAACTTAACCCCCACCCACTTAATGAAAAACTGAGTAAATGCTTCTCTTCGTTGTTTTTAGACAACAATAATCGGCCTAACGATTATTTTGTACGATCTGTAGAAGCGGATCGCGCATTAAAAATCTATTATTACGCAATGCCACAAGAAATGGCCGCCAGAGCCTTTGAGGCCTGCATTCAAGACCATTTGATCAAAAACGCTTTCTTGGTTCAAGGCACAAAAAGATCAACAGAGGCTAGACTTGGCATTTATCCTCATGGTAATTTGCGTATAGCGCTCAATGAGTCGTTGATGTTGTATTTTTACCAATTAGGCGTCGCCATTTCCCACAAACAATCTTAAGTTTGTTGTTTTACGATGGAAACTGAGCAATTTTTCAGCAACAAGTGTTAACGAGCACGCTGTTTTGTACAAAACCCTGTTTATTTTTGTTACAGGCAGTATACTAATGCGCTCGAACGTAACAGAAAAAAGAAGACGAGATGAAAAGAAAAAAGCATACCTCGGCCGAAGACGAGGCTCAGATTGATATGACCCCCATGTTGGACATCGTGTTCATCATGTTGATTTTCTTCATCGTAACGACCTCGTTCGTGAAAGAAAAAGGGTTAGATACTAACCGCCCAGAAGACAATCAGGCTAAAAATGATCAGCCTTCTAAAGCATTGTCTATCCGTATAGATGCCGACGGCACTATTATGATGGGTGGCCGTGAAGTTGATATCCGCCGTGTTGTAGCAAACACACAAACATTTTTAGCGGAAAACAACACTGACTCAGCAGCTATTCAAGCTGATGAAGATACTGAACACGGTACAGTGGTAGAAGTAATGAACCAGGTTAAAGTAGCTGGTATCGCTAAAGTTTCGGTACTGGTTAAGAAAGGCTAGTTCTTTCGAAAGTTTAAAAAAGCCGCCTCAAGGGCGGCTTTTTCGTATCTATACCTATACGAAAGTATCTCTTGTGGTGATGCGCACATTTTGTTCTGATCGTACCATTCGGTGTGCCTGGTAATCCATGTTGAAAATTGATTCCAGTTGCTGATTTCACTGGAGCAAAATATGTCAACGATACGTAAACACTCAATCTCAACGAAACTCGCCAGTTCCCTTGGCGCGCTAACCTTGGCACTTAGTGCACAAGGTATTGGTCATGCCGCTCAAATTACCTTGAGCGAAGCATTCGACTACAATGCGTTCATCTTCGAAGACTATACCGGTTACTACTCCGATGTAGAGGGTAGCCTTGCTGTTGGCGGTAGCCTAGTCGTGAACGATTTTGATGTAGGCCTACAACTTTCCCCAGATTTAACCACAAGCTCATTGTTTGTGGGTGGCGATATCGTCTACATAAACGGAAAAATTCGTAACGGCCAAACCACCGTTAGTGGCAATATTGTGGCTAACAATGTTGAATTTGAAGGCGCCGTTAATGCAGCTGACAACGCCACTATTACCGAAAGTACGGTTTTAAGCGGCGATGTTAATGTGGGGGGTGTTTTTACCTCAACTAATGCACAAATCAGTGACGGCGATATTAATGCGGGCAGTGTACAGCTAACTAATACTAGCGTAGAAAATGGTGATATTAGTGCAGTTGACAGTGTTGCTCTCGTTAGCTCTGAAGTTACCAATGGCAGCATTACTGCTGGCGGCACGGTTGTCATAGATATGAACTCTACAGCCAGTGACGGCATCATTGCAGACACTGTCACATCTTCGGCGATAGATAATATCGACTTTGACGCTATAGAATCTGAAATCAAAGCACAGTCGTTAGAATTCGCTGACATGACAGCAAACGGCAGTACCACCTTTTATTGCCAAGGTGATACAAGCTGTGCAGATAGCAGTGACGTAGATGGTATCGTGTTCTCTGGTGACGACAGTATCAATATTTACGACATCGATGCCGATTGGTTATCTGTGGCGAACAAAAGTATTACTTACGACTTCTCAACCACTAGCTACAACATCATCAACGTAACGGGTGATGCGGTCGATTTGTTTAATACCGGCTTTTTCAACACTGCGTTTGCTGGGCAGTATCAAGATAACGACCAAAATGCAGATTATCGTCACGACGGCACCTACACCAATAATATTCTATTTAACTTTGTAGAGGCCACCAGCGTGACTATTCAGTCAATTGGGGTCAAGGGAAGTATACTAGCGCCTTATGCCGATATTGCTTTCTACAACGGCCATATTGATGGGAATCTCATCGCGAGTAGCGTGTTTACCCCAGAAGTTTACCTAACCAATGATAATGGCGTTGAATATTTAGCGCCCACTGGGCAAGTCAATAATTATAGTTTCGGCGTAACGCAGGTATCTGCGCCGGGCTCAATACTTCTTATGCTTCCTGCATTAGCGGTAGTGTTTATTCGTAATAAACTAAAGCGCAAAGCCTGATAACCGCGGTGACGAGCGCATTAGCTCGTCACTGGTTACGCCTTCGCCTTTTCCTGGTCGCCAACGTATTTGTATCCCTGCCTCAAAGGCCTGATATTCCACCGCAAAGGCTTTACCTACGTACCCCGCTACTATCCATTCATCAGATAATCTATATTGGCCTTCAAACATCATATTACCGCTTAAGCCCGTGCTACGACTATAAGGCAGGTTTAAGCTTGATAGCGAATTGCTCGTATCATTAGCCGTTAATAGTGGAAACCTAGGATCGCTAGGCTCTGCTAATCTAGACAGTCCTAATGAGGTACTCAATTTAAATTGCCAACGGTGCGCTTCCATCGTCAGCAGTTCAGAATACCCGCCAATACTTAGCATATAATTTGGGCTGAAATACCCACCATGCCCGTAAGTAAAACCGCTTAGATTTTCATCGTACCCTAAATAACTGAAAAAAGGCCCTACGCGCCAGTAATCCAACGTAGTCGATATTTGTGGCGCAAGGTTATAGTTCACATCCGTACGAAGGGATAAATATTTATTATCGGCAACCCCATCGCCACTTAAACTTGCCCACGTTAATGTCCCCGCAACCGACCACTGTGGTTTGAAGCTGTGTGCAGCTAGCACCGAAATACCGTCAGCAATAACATAACCCCACCGTTCGGTTTGTTCGCTATTAAAGGTACCGGCCTGACTTAATAGACTATCGGTTTTAGGTAAATGAAATAGCGTTGTCGCCAACGTGACTTCAGGTAAAAACCACGTTGCAGAAAGTTGCCCTGTTAGCTCTGCGTCCACAGGCTGGTCAAATAATTCATACTCTAGGTTAGCGTAAAAATTGAAAGCAGTTTGTTGATACGTGATTTCTGCCCGCAGCCCTTTATCTTCAAAACCAGCAATGCCCGCAAAGTCATCTGAAGCTTGCCCATCGGCAAACCAACTGTTCGTTACAGGCTTACCGCTATACAACTGTTGATAATCGAGTGCCACCTGCCATTGCCAACTGTCTACCATACCGCCAACACCAATATAACTCGTGAACACATCAAAATTACCCAGTCCCTCATCACCACTTCGAGACCGAGTAGTTAAGCCTGCAACCACAGTATGTGCATCTTTAGTTTGCGCTGTTGTCGCTCTAGCATCTTCAAGATTATACGATAAGATAAATTGCTTTCTTGGCCATGCACTCGCCGCGTTTTGTTGCTGCAAAATATGTGCAACCGAAGGGTATTTTTTAGCTAATGCAGCACGCCCCTCGGCATTTTCTAACCCTATAAGCGCATTGGCGATATCGATGTTACTTGCCTCACCTGCAGTACGTTGTGATGCAAGAGTAGCGGAAAAAGCATCTCTGGCAATTTGAGCATTTTCATCGGTAAGACTCGTGCTTGCTTGTGACGCACTCCAGCCCAACAGCGCTTGTTCATCAGGGCTTAAACGCCGAATATCTCGCAACGCTAATCCAGCATCTACACTACGCTGGAATTGCCCGTTGTTGTAATATTCGGCCTGCTCGGATGCTAAAAAATCAGCGCAGCGAGTGAGGAATTTTTGCGAGCTTGCTTGTTCACACGCATAAGCCCCCGCCTTTGCATTCTCCCCCTGCCCCCGCAGACTCAGCCACACGCCTTCATGATTATCTAACAGTACAAATAACACATAAGCCCCTTGATAGCGTTCGGCGTCATAACGCTTCCAGGCTTCGCCCAGTAGCGTTTCACTCACCTGCTGGCCATTGGCACCCAACAACATCGACTTGAGTTGCGCCGTGCTTTCTCTGGCTATGCTGTCTTTTAAGTTTACGTTGCTAGCGCTGTTGCCAAGAGCACTTTGAATACGCGCATTCACAATGGCACGCTTGCCATCAACTACGCCTTTTTTCTGCACTGCAGTTTCATATAAAGCTTCAGCACGCTCAAAATGATGCTGAGCATCGCTTAGCAAGCCTTTGTCTAGGGCAGTCCACCCCAATAACATGTGATAATCGTAACGGGCTAGGTTGTTAGCTAACGTTGATAACTGCGTAAACTCACCTGCGCTAATGAATGCACGTTGCGCGGAGGTTTTTTGTGCAAATTTTTGCAGTGGTGCGTCTTTCGCCACCTTGTTTTTCGATGGCGTTTTTGATGACCCCGGATTCGAAGCAGCCTGATTTGTAACAACATCAGAGGGCTTGGAAGGGTTGTTCAATTGATACAATGCCGTTTCAATGTCGCTAGGTACTATCCATTGCGGAAACGCGCTTTTAAGCCGGCCTAATTCTTGGTTTGCTAGTTGTGTCTGTTTTTGATTAATGTGATACCACAACCCAGTAACATCAGGTTTGCCATATTGCGTTACTTGTCCTTGTCTATCTTGTTGCTCTTTATACGTAGTTGAGACTTGAGCGCTGACTTGGGCGCCGCCTAACATCGTGCCTACCATACTGGCCGACAACATGGCTAAAAAAAGTTTTGATGGGCGCTTTTCGCAATAAAGTAGTGAAGGCATTAAGACTTGGCATCCATAACAGCAATCATAGAAAGCAAGGTTAAACTCGCTGAATAATAATCCATATTTCTGTCAATCGATGGAAGTGACAGTGGGCTATCATCAATAATATGTTTTACCGCAGACTCAACCGCTTTCATCCCTGGTGTCATCGAATATTCAGCCGTGTCGTTTGTGATTAAATTGACCGTAGCCGGTGTGCTTTCTATATCCCACCAGCGTTTAAAATCAGAATAAAATGCCGCATCATCAATACCTGCCCACGCAAGGTGAAGGGGTATACGACAGGCATTAAAACCGTATTCCTGAGACACCGTATTGGTTAAAGACAACTCACCTTCGTTCACTCTTAACCAGTCGGGCGGCAGTTTGTGTTCAGAAAAGCGCGCTTTGTAAATAAACGCAGTACCACTACTGTGTAATGCTTTCCAGCGAAGCGGCTTAGACGAAACCTCTGCAATCGCGTCAATGGCAGGAAACACCCAATAAGACAAATTGACTTGCATGCCCTCATCACTATTCTTATCACTGTTAAAACCGAATTCTCCCGGCAACAGCACTAGGTACTCTTCGGTTTCAATAAACAGCTTTTCTTCTATTGCCGTTATGATGGCTTGAGCATCACGCCGATAGCTTTTGTCTCCCCACTTATCAGCTGCACGCAATAGTGCCCAAGCAATAAGTATGTCGCCATCTGAGGCGTTGTTAGGGTCGTCTATACATTGCTTATTTTTACTTTCACAGGGACGATAGCGCCAATGAAATAGCTTATCGTCTCGCTGAAGTACAGTGTGAGTCCACGTCCATATACCATCAAACGCTGCTCTATCGCTTGCAGCAACGGCGAACAACAAACCATAACCTTGCCCCTCACTATGAGATACATCGCCATTACCCGTATCGATGACACGGCCATTGTCGATAAACAAGGCGTTATAAGCTTGAAATGCTTCTTGTATTTCATGCTCTTTAGGGTTGCTACATGACACCAAAATACCTAGCAGCCCAAACAGGCCGACGAGTCGAATGAACCGCATGCCCCTGCTACCCTCTACCATGAATCTTGTGCTCTTTTATTGCGGCGTCGTAGCAACAAGTAAATGAATAAGCTGACGAAGAATACTAGTACCATGAAGGTGACTAACCAATACCAAGGATTGTTAGACAACCACAAGCGAAGGGTAAGCAAAACATCGTCCGGCTCACCCATTTCATATTTATCGTTAACCTGCATAACCAGCAATGGTGATTCGTTATCATTCCAAACGAAGAAGTCGCCAGCCATTTGTCCCCACAAAGACAAACTAATCAAATCATCCACTCTGGCGGCCAATTTTTCAGGTGTTTGTGCAACCAATAAAAACAGGGTGTCGGAATTTGTGCCATTGGGGTGACGCTGTGCCACAAACACCGCATTGTCGCCCAAGTCACTTTCCTGCACTGTAGTGCCTTCGGTAAGCATTTGGCGGTAGGATTTATCGTTGCTGAAATCCCTCACACGGTTGTACAACATATTTTGTGCGCGGTAGGGCCAACGCTTAGTATTTCCAATGGCAGTAACAAAACTATCTTGTTCAAGGTTGTTTAGTGTTTCTGGGCTTCCTAATACAATTAATGAGCCTTCACCTTCACTGGCATCTTTAGTGATTGAAAGATTCAGCAGGGGAATTTTTGCAACTTGAGCAAGCTTGCCAGCAAGGGTCAGTGCACTGTCTAAATAGTCGTTAGATGGTATAAATATTTGGCTTTTAGGCGCTGAATTAAAGCGTGCTAACGGATACCCCGTATCACCAAATAAGCCCAAATCAGGCTGCACGGCTACATGACCTGCTTGGGGAAGTTGTATGCTAGAGCTGTTGTTAAATTGGAACAACAGATGAGAGCCTTGCACATCGTTACACGCGAGCCCAGAAACAGGCGGGCGCATAGTAATGATAAAACTGACGTTGTTCGTTCCGCCTTTAAAAAATCGTGCAGGGATCTTCAGTTGATAATCTCTAAAAGATTCACCATTCACGTCGCCAAGGTACAAGCCATGAACGAGTTCGCCATTCACACTAACGTTCATTGAAGAGCCCGGGCCAATGCCCGCCCCATAACCGAAATCGAGAAGAAACGCTACGCTGGCATTTTCCGGTACAAAGAAATCAGCAGGTAGCTTCATTGTGACATTTTTCTCAAAGCGCCCTTCATCAACAAACTGATCGCTAGATACCCCTAAATCGCTGAAGGTGTAACTTTCACCAGGTTGCAATGCAGCAGTTTGTTGTAACCCTATTGCGTCCATTTGCGTTTGAGAACGAACAATAGTGCGAGCACCAGGGTTTAATACATCATCCATTACCGACAAAGCTTTCGCTGCGTCTAAAACCTCATCATTATTATTTCCGCTGACAATAAGCCGATACGCTGCTGGTACCCAGGTTTTATCAGCAGCGACAAACGCTTCGGTGCGTTGCACTTTTAGAAAAGGGCCGTTAATTTCATTTACCATCGCGTCAGATAGTACTGGCGACAATGCTTGCTTATTCCCTACCAGAACATGAATCTCTCGCGTCTTGGTTTCATCTAAATACCACGCTGTTTTTTCATATGCATCTATTCTATTTTCACTCCAAAATCCCTCTTCTTCTTGAATCACTTTAGGTAAAACATATCCTTGTGGAATGTGCGTATGCATGACACCAAGAGGTTGATATTGGTTTCTGAGTGCCAGCGCTTGCGCTACTAGTGGCAACGTATTTTCAATAATACCGCTATCAGCATCTTCAGCACTGAGTAACTGAACACTACGCTGCCCGCCAATGCCTGCACTAAAGAATCCGGATAAATCTTTAATGCCAAAATCATCTACATCTATATCGGCGTCGACTGTGAGCGAAGAAGTGTAAAGGTTCACCTCGCTCCATAATTCCGGCGAGTTACCATTGACGCATTGCATCGCGTATTGGTGGCTGGCCGCCAACGTTAAATTGTTAAAGCCTTCTCGCCAAAGCTGAGAAGGAATATCAATTGTAGAGATAATATTGGGTTGATTTGGGGCATAGGCTATCTGCCCAATAGTGGCATTGTTAAATCGCACATACATTTGTGAACGTTTCTCAATTAGCGCTTGTGAACTCACAATTTCTAATTTAAGAGACGCTTTTGATATGTCACTAATGGCACTTAGCGGTATTGCGATATCTACGCTACTAGACTTCCCTTCTAAGCGCGCAATACTGTCACCAGCATAAAAATCACTCAGTCGAAATGTTTGTGTTTCAGCCATAATGCTTGCAGAGAAAAACAAGCTAAACATTAGTAAGAAGTAAGGTTTTATCATTATTATTCCTTCAATACCCCAGTACGCAATTTTAATCGTAGAAGAAGTTTCTTTAGTAAAAAAAACAGATGAGCAAATATAGGACCTAGCCCTACATTTAAAACATGTCGCATACCAAACCAGTATGATATTGGACGAGTTCGGCGTCGTTGAAACGATTGCCAACGCCTACTGTCACATAAACAATAGGCCACAACGTTATTTCGTTCCACATCACTTTGTGGATTAAACGTTGCACGTAAGGTCTTCTTATTGCTATCGAATTCAACCACTTTAAGATGTAAATCTACATTAGTATTTAGTGCCTCTGCCCACGAACTTAATACCACATTAGAAGAAATCATCGGTAAATCCCCCCTAATCTGAATTTTTACCCCACTAGAAGACAAGTCGTTTAACTCCCCTACCCAGGCTTGTCCTTCGTGCGTTCTAATCACAACGTTATCAGTGGCGGGTAGTCGCGATTGGCTTCGAAGCTGTTTACGCTCAAGCAATACACTCATAGCGCTGAACAACAGCAATAAATTAAAACCATTCCACAGTAATACAACGAGTGTAAGCTCTCGGGTAAGCGGTTCATTAATGAATTTATAAATGCCGATAATCATGGCAAACGAAAGTAGTGCGGTTATCCAGTAAAACACGCTAGAAAGTGGCGAAACAAAGTTTTTATCTAAACTCTCCCCTTTGGGAGTAACCACAAATGAGGGCGCGCGAGGCTTTAAAAATACTTTGATGAGCGCCATCAGTGTAAAAGCACATTGTAGTATTTCGTACAACTCAGAGACCAGCGGCCATCGGGTTCGCCCAAATAGCATGGTGGAAATCATGTAGGTTGCAACAACGTGGGGCATGGTAAACGCTAGAATTTCCATCATTGAGGCATGGTAAACCTGTAGGCCAAACACCAAGTAACCCAGCGGCATTAACAGAAAGACAACCCGTGCGAAGGGAAACAGCCAAAACATAATAGAGCTCATGTAGCCAACACGTTGATACCAAGACAAGCCTTTCGCGTTATAGGGTTTTTTCAGCAATAAAATTTGGGTCATACCCTGTGCCCAGCGCATACGTTGCTGGATGAAAGCATCAAAGGTTTCTGGCGCTAATCCGCTTACCATTGGGCGATCAACATACACTGATTCATAGCCCATTTTATGTAAATCGAGGGCTGTCTCTGCGTCTTCAGTGATAGATTCTCCCGAAATGCCCCCTACCAATTCTAAATGTGCTCGACGCAATAGCGCGGCCGACCCACAAAAAAACGAGCTAGACCAGTAATCTAAACCTTTTTGAATAGTGCCGTAAAACATGTCGTTTTCAGAGGGCATGCGGGTAAACGCCGAGAAATAGTTTCGTTCGACGGGGTCTGGGTTAGCCATAAAGTGAGGGGTTTGTACCAAGAACACTTTTTCTTTTTTAACCATCCAAGGCACGGTTCGGCTTAAAAAGTCGCTAGTGGGGACGTGGTCAGCATCTAAGATAACAATGAGCTCGCCGGAGGTATTATTGATGGCACTGTTCACATTTCCGGCTTTTGCGTACAGGTTCTGCGCGCGGGTATGGTAGGTTACTCCCAACCTTTCACAGAGCGCTTTTAATTCTGCACGTCGCTCCACAGCTATTTGCGCTTTTTGTGGGTCTGCTTGGTTAATTTTTTCGTCAGTGCCGCCGTCATCTAACAGGTGAATGCTGACTTTATCAGCAGGGTAATCCATCACTCTGGCTGCACGGATGGTTATCTCTAGAATATCTTGTGATTCGTTGTAGGTGGGGATCATGACATCCACAGTGGGTAACTGTGTTTTATCTATATCATCAAGAGTAAGCTGAGGGCGACTAAGTGGGAATACATTTACAATACACCCCAGTATCGAAGTAATTCCAGCATAAATTTCAGCTAGAAAAAGAAGCCATATCGCAATAAATGAAAACACGTCAGTGGCTGAAAGGGTATACAAGCCCCGCCAGAATAAATAGCGCAAAGTAATAGCGACGCCGAGTACCAGCGCGAGTGTTCTAAAGAAATATTGAAATCGTTGTGCGAAATTTGCTTCACGGCTACATATTGAAATGATAACCAGAATAACAGAAGAAGAGATTAGCTGGCCTGCTGCGTCCATAGGGGCAAGAAGCAGTAATCCTAGGAGCGTTGAGGCAATAAATAGGGCAATTAGAAGATAACGAGTGTGATGCTTGTTAGTTAACGAATTGCCCAAGGTTACTATCCAAAATATTAACGTGAGTCACGTTAGCATAGCTTGCTCTATTGATTAACGTAACCTTACCGTCTGCAATTTCGAGCTCGTGGTTACTCTGGTAAAACATTCGAGAAATGCTATCGCGAGTTTTCTGGCTACTACGCCCCAATAAAAACCAAGCAGGATACGTTGCCACGCCCAGTGCCATTACCGCTACCATACTAAAAAACACGAAAGGAGTAAGAATAGGCGCCATGTACAAAGAGAAAAATAATGCTCCCATACAAGCTAAGGTAACAACCCCTGTTACTTTACGCAGTCGTTTAATTTTTAACAACTTTTTTTCTGCATTAACATATAAGTTAAGACGTTTTTTCCAAAGTTGTTCGGTCTCTTCTTTAGATTGACCACCAATCAGCTTCGCACAGGGCTCGGCTGCTTCATCAATATGACGCTCGGCAAGCGATGTCACTCGATGAGCGTGCAAGTTCACTACATTCATAAAATACACCACTTCTCAAACTACGGAAGAGTTTATAAATTCTCTTGCAAGGTAAAAATCTGGGGCCTGATACCCTCAGATGATTCTTTATACCCATTGAAGTGGTGTGATTAAATTCAACTTTGGCTTATTAGCATAAAGTAGAAAGCATAACGCAATGTTTTAAAAGGTTTTTTAAAAACCTCGTGCAGCCCTTTTAGACTAATGGTTTACCTTCTTTCTATCACTAATCATCTTTGTCACAATACTAAATAAGTTACTGATATTAAAAATAGTACCAAAAATACTGCCTACTGATAGGGCGTACATGAGCCCTAATGTTTCTGCGAGCAAGAAATAACGCCTTATTTTATCTGTCTCTCTTAACACAATTGAGCCTATCGTAAAGATAAGTGATGAGGCATAGGCAATAAAAATGTTCCAGTCATGGTGCAAAATAAACCACTCATACAGCATGAACAGGATATTGGCGGCCACAAAAATAAACAGTACCCATCGGCTACGATTTTTAATGGCGATAAAATTACGTAACCCCGCTAAGCATGTACCCACGCCGGCAGCCATGGCATCAAGCATAAAAAAGTGTACGCTTAAGCTCAGCAAAGCAAATGCAGAGATAAACAAATAGCGCTCAACACTATTTTGCCTATAACCAATAAAATTAAGTACGACGGCAATGGCACCGAACGCTTCAGCTACAATCAACATGCCTAACTACCTTTGTTAAAAGCGTAAATAAAATTCGCGGCAGAGCGCTTTGAAACCACTTGAATAATCTCCGGCGCCATCTCTAATCGCCAGGTGTTCAATGTCTTTCTGTTTATGGTTCTGTTGCTTGCTCATACAAAATACCGTTACATAAGGGTTTCGCTGGTCATTGTGCTGCACTCTTAATATACGATTTGTGGATAAACCTAACTCAGCAGCCATGCCTATAATTTCGACCTCTCGGGCAAACGGATAAAGGCAATAGAACTCACCAGTAGGGGTAAGTGTTTCAGCAACAAACGAAAGAAGCTCTGCAGGGGTGAGTGAAACAGTTTGCCTAGCATGTTCTCTTATTTCACTTTGTAATTGGTAGGCGTGGCTATCGCCTTTAACCTGTTCGAAATAGGGCGGGTTAGACACGATGAAATCGAAAGCGATATCCGCGGCTAAGTCGGACAACTTGGTATGCTGCACGGTTATTTTTGTTGGCCAAGGCGAAGCAGCAACGTTAGCGCTTGCTTGTAATGCAGCCCCTTTATCAATATCGATAGCGGTAATTTTGGCCGATGGGATAGACTGTTGCGCCATCATTAGCGCAAGAATACCCGTGCCGGTGCCGATATCAAGAATATGGGCACCTTGATTGGGCTTAGCCCAACTGCCTAAAATCATACTGTCGGTATTTACCTTCATGGCACAATTGGTTTGATTAACAACGAATTGCTTACAGCGAAACATGGTGGTTCTCTTTATATTTCTATTTTTTGGTTTTTGTTTTTTGTTTTTGGTTTTGGTTTTGGCTTTTTAATGCGCTGTGCTCTGCCCTACCACTTTTGCCTTGTCATCATGTTTCTTGCTACATCAACCGCATGCACGGGTCGATATTTCTTTAACGGCCCTTGCATTAGCATTTTCCAAACTGGTGCGGTTTTTTGTGCCACATCTTCTAGAGTGCGAGATTCGCTTCGCGTGCCTAACAGAAGTGAAGGACGAACTGCCGCCGCATGAGGAAGCTGAGGCATACGCATTATCGCGTTTTCTAACTCACCTTTCACCCGCAAATAAAAATTACTGCTTTTGGCATCTGCCCCTACCGTTGAGATCCATACGAAACTACCGGTTCGCTGTGCTCGAGTTAGTTGCGCGGCAATATGCACGTATTCAAAATCAACACGCCTAAACGCCGATTTAGAGCCCGCTTGTTTGAGCGTGGTACCCAAACAGCAATACACGTGATCGACACCAAAATATCCTTGGTAATTTTGCAGGTTATCAAAATCGATAACCACAGGTTTCAGCCTGTTATATGGATCGGCAAACTGGCTGGACGGCAGCGGTTTTCTTACCAAACAGGTTACTTCGCTGTAGCGACGGTCCTGTAAAAGTATATTTACCAACGTTCGTCCCACTAATCCGGTCGCTCCTAGCACCATTGCGGTTTTCATACTTAGTACCTTGTATCCTAAGACAGTTTCTCTACAATCAACCATTCGACAGTTAAAAATATGCAGATAAAAATGAAAAAAGCCCTTTTAATAGGAGCCGCTATGCTCTCTACAGCTGTACAGGCCGAACCGCTCGATATTGAGCGTATTTTCGCTTCTCCTTCCCTTGATGGCAATGCGCCTCGCGCACTTAAAGTTTCTCCTGATGGAGAAAGAGTTACGTTCTTAAAAGGAAAACAGACCGATTATGAACGTCTCGATTTATGGGAATACCATATAGACAGTGGGGAAACCCGCCTTTTATTTGACTCGAATGACCTTCAAAGTGGCGAAGAAGTGTTAAGCGACGAAGAAAAAGCCCGCCGCGAACGTATGCGTTTATCGGGTAGCGGTATTGTAAGCTATCAATGGTCTGCAGACGGTAAGGCACTCCTTTTCCCGCTTGGTGGTGATGTGTATTACCACAAGCTCGGCGAAAAAGGGGCAAAGCAACTTCTTGATACCGACGTATTCGAAACTGATATTAAGCTTTCTCCTAAAGGAAATTACATTTCTTTCATTCGCGACCAAAACTTGTTTGTAAAACATATTGAGTCAGGTAAAGAAACCGCCATCACAAAAGAAGGCGGCGGTAACATTAAATTTGGTATGGCCGAATTCGTTGCCCAAGAAGAAATGGGCAGAATGACCGGTTACTGGTGGTCTCCAGATGAAAGCTTTATTGCATTTACCAAAGTAGATGAAAGCCCTGTAGATGTCATTTCTCGTTCTGAAATTTATGCCGACGATATTAAAACCATTGAACAGAAATACCCTAAAGCAGGCACCAATAATGTGCTTGTTGAACTGGCTATTCAAAACATCAATAATGGTGCACGTAGATGGGTAGATTTAGGCGAAGACAAAGACATTTACCTTGCCCGCGGTAAGTGGATGCCTAACAGTGAAACCTTCACGTATCAGTGGCAGACTCGCGACCAACAAACGCTTGAGCTTAGAGCATACAACGTACCATCAGAAAAGCAGAACGTGTTGTTAAGCGAAACCAGTAATACCTGGGTTAACTTGCATAACGATTTGTACTTTTTGTCTGACTCAGACCAGTTTATCTGGGCTTCTGAACGAGATGGCTTCAAGCACCTTTACCTTTATGAGAACAGCGGTAAGTTAGTGCGTCAGCTAACCCAAGGCGATTGGGTAGTTGATAACATTGAAGCGGTTGATGCCAAGAGTAACCGAATTTACTTTGCGGGTCGTAAAGACACACCGCTTGAAAGCCACGCCTATTCAGTGTCATTAGACGGCGGTGATATTTCACGTATTACCAATGAAGGTGCTTATCACAGCGTATCGTTTAGTAAAGATGCTTCTATCTTTATCGACCGTTTCTCTACCATTAATTCACCTGCCCAAGTGAGTTTAAATGATGCTTCTGGCAAGCGTATTACATGGCTTGAAGAAAACAAAGTTGAAGAAGGCCACCCGCTACATGCTTATATGGATACGTGGACTAAACCTGAATTTGGTGACATTACCACCAAAGATGGCGCAACCTTAAAGTACCGTATTTACAAACCTGAAAACCTTGAAAAGAAACACCCTGTTATTGTGTATCTTTACGGTGGTCCACACGCGCAAGTTGTGACGAATAGCTGGGCAGGTAACCGTGGACTGCTGATGCAGCATTGGGTAGATAAAGGCTATGTGGTGTTTACCCTTGATAACCGCGGCTCTAACTACCGTGGTAAAGCATTTGAAGATCCTATCTACAAGAAAATGGGCTTTATTGAAGTTGACGATCAAGTAGCAGGTGTTGAGTTTTTACGTACCCTACCGTACGTAGATGCTAATCGTATTGGTGTTCATGGCCACAGTTATGGCGGTTACATGACCCTAATGACCATGTTTAAAGCGGGTGATTACTTCCAAGCAGGCGTATCTGGTGCACCGGTTACCGACTGGCGCTTATACGACACCCATTACACCGAACGCTATATGGGTAACCCTAACACCGATGATGATGCGTACACAGCCTCTTCCGTATTCCCATACGCAAAAGACTTAAAGGGTGATTTGCTGATTTATCACGGAATGGCTGACGACAATGTGTTGTTCACCCACTCTACGATGCTATACAAGCACCTTCAGGATTTGGCAATTCCATTTGAAACCATGGATTACCCAGGTAAGAAGCACAGTATTCGTGGCAAGCAAACGGGGATCCATTTGTACAAAACCATTACTAACTTCTTCGATAGAAATTTAACGCCTGAGCAATAAGGTTTTAGATTTTTAAGCTTTGAAAAAAGGTTTTAATAAAAAAACGGCGGTGCTTTTAAAAGCACCGCCGTTTTTATTTATACTTCGCTTATTCTTTTTTAACCCGCCGTTAAACCTAGGCCGGTAATAAGAAAATATAGCGTTAGGCGAACATCTGATTGGCTAAGTTCTTCTGCACATCTTGCGCCGACGCTTTACTTAACTCAATTTCGATAGCATCACTTTTACCTGATAACCATATTTTTAATTCTGCATCGGTATCGAAGTGGCCTGCCGTTTCTACCACAAACTGCGTGATCGACTTATAAGGGATAGAGTGGTAGTTCACCTTTCTGCCTGTTAGTCCTTGCTTATCAATAAGAATCAAACGCTTATTGGTAAATACACTTAAATCTCTTACTAGTTTAAATGCGGCGGTGACGGTTTCATTTTCAGCCAGTATGGGTGAGAGTTCTTCATTTACCGCTTCAGCGCTGGTTTCACTAGCGTTACCTAGCAAGGTGTCAAATAAGCCCATTTTATTCTCCTAAACAGACACGAGTTTTGTAAGCCACTGTACGCGATGAGCAAGGGGCTGGGGCTTATCTAAGGCAAAACCTTGACCGTAGTCTACCTGCAATACCTTTAGTACATTTGCCGTTGCGGTATCTACCACAAACTCCGCCACCGTTTGCTTACCCATACTGTGAGCAATGTTATTTATCGCGGTAACTGTAGCATGATCGATTGGATCGTGAACAATATTTCGAACAAAGGAGCCGTCAATTTTGACGTAGTCTACATCCAAGTTCTTAAGGTAGGTGAACGACGACATGCCCGCACCAAAATCGTCGAGGGCAAAGCTACAGCCTATTGCTCGAAGCGTAGAGATAAAATGCTTTGCCGCACTTAAGTTAGTGACTGCGGTGGTCTCGGTGATTTCAAAGCAGATTTTTTCTAGAGGTACTGTGGTGCCTTGAAGCCGCTGGGTAATTTTCAACAAAGTGATTTCGTCACCAAGGGTAATCCCAGACAAGTTAATGGCCACTTTAGCCACATTGTCTACGTGCAACGGATTGGCCTCCAACGTCTTTAACGTATTATCTACCACCCAATAGTCCACTTTGTTCATTAAGCCATGACGCTCGGCAAGAGGAATAAATAAACCTGGGCTAATAAGGCTGCCGTCGCTTCCCGTCAAGCGTAGCAATATTTCATAGTGTTCAAGCGCGGTGGCCGTGTCTTCACCTATGCTATTAAGCGGCATAATGGCCTGGCTATATAGTTCAAAACCATCGAACTGAAGCGCTTTATGCAGGGTGTGCAGTACGTCATTTTCGCTGCTATCCATGCCTAGCTGTGCATCTTGAGCGTGATAGACAAAGTATCTGTTTCGTCCTAAATGCTTGGCCTTATAACAGGCATTATCAGCGGCCTTTATAAGCTCTGCCGCGTTATGTTCTTGAGGGTTTATTTCAATGACACCAATGCTTGCACCAACGAAAAATAGTTTATCTCCATACATAAATCGATAAGTAGAGATGGCCTTTAACAGCTTATCGAGCTTTACTTTTACTTTATCGAGAGGCTGTTCATGATAAATAATACAAAACTCATCACCGCCTATGCGGGCAAGTAAGTCTTTATCACTAATGTGCTGCCTAAATATAGTAGACACTTCTTGAAGTAACTTGTCGCCAGCGGGGTGACCACAGCTGTCGTTCACTAACTTAAACCTGTCCATGTCGATAAAGCACATTACGCCAGCGGTTTTAGTATCAGCCAAGGCTCGTGAAGGGTATATGGCAGTAACGTTGTGTCTGTCAATTTCTGCATTGGTCGCAGGTATATTGGCGGTATTGACCTCTAAAATTTCTCGTAGTTGCTTATCAAAAGCATAGCGGTTGAGTAGACCCGTTAATTGATCGTGATTTGCTTGATACGCCACTTCAGCTTGTAATTCTTGCTCTTTCGTCACATCCCTGGCGATGCCTTCCACCGCAATTAGCACGCCAGATTCATCTAATATAGGGGTATCTGAAAACTCTAGTACCAACTCGGAATCATCATAACTGGTGTAGTGAACCAGATAAGGGTCGGGTTTTACCCCCTGCACCGATTTCGCTCGAATATCGAACGTCTCGTCTGGTATTCTCCTGACCAATCGAGATTGTTTTTCGATGAAATTATCTGGAGTAAAACCTAAGATAGTACTAATTCCAGCACTCACATAAATAAACTTATGTTCAGCGGTTTTGGTATAAACGAAGTGCCTGTGCATGCCATCTACCAACCTGCGATAGCGCTCTTCGCTATGTTTAAGTGCTTGCTGAGCCTTAAATCTCTCTGTGACATCCCTTGCGGTTAAGGCAAGATTATCCCCGGCTTTAACCACTTGGACCTTCAGCCATTCAGGCGTAATTTTACTGCCCTTAACAGCGACATACTCTTCAAAGGGCGTGTGGTTCATGGCCACCGCAATTACGCTATCAAACAAGTCAGCTTTGCCTAGAAACGCTAACTGATCTTTCAGTGTTTTAGTACTTAACTCTGAACATGCCCCACGAAATAGGAATCGACTGTGGCGATTGGCTTCAACTAATTCGTAATCATTGCCTGCAGGGCGATAAATGACTAACGCATCTAACGAGGCCTCACTGGCCGTAAGGTAACGCTTTTGACTGGCCGATAGATTCACCGCACCTTTCATTTGCTTATGAAAAATCCAACTGGCCAACGCCGACATGAAAAGCCCTATTACCGCGACTAATACACCTGCTCTATAACGCCCCACTTCGGTCTGCATAGACAGCGAAAACTGACGACCAATAAATGAGAACGGCTCAGTCGCAATCACGGTCCCGTCATTAACTAACTCACCATTGCTAAACAGGGTGCGACCAGCGTCTTGAAGCGCAAAATTAAACTGAGGACCTTCTAGCTCGCCAAGCATAACGCCCAAAATCGTTTGTGCATCAAAGCCCGCCAGTAAGTACCCGTGATTGAGTTCTTGAGGGCTAATGGTACGGCCAACAATAAT
This sequence comes from Alteromonas sp. CI.11.F.A3, assembly GCF_032925565.1. Taxonomy (NCBI): domain Bacteria; kingdom Pseudomonadati; phylum Pseudomonadota; class Gammaproteobacteria; order Alteromonadales; family Alteromonadaceae; genus Alteromonas; species Alteromonas sp. CI.11.F.A3. Next base: position 866,810 of record NZ_CP136708.1, on the reverse strand, counting down.
ATGATAATGCCCCGTTACCGACGAATGAACCAATGTACTGGCCAAGGATTCAACAGGTGTGGGAATAGTGAGCCCTACCGATGCGAGTGGCTTGCCGATAAGTTCGTTTGATAGGCGAGTTTTCGTTCCATGGCTAGGGGTCGCTACCCACTGAATGACACCGTTTTGATCAGCAAAGGTTAGCGAACTATATCCGCGCTGCATCCCCATCAACGACATCGCTTGCGCATTAAACCAATCCACTTGGTTGGGCGCAAAGGTTGGCCAGTTTCGCATTAAATTATGAACGGCTTGAATACGTTCCGTAGAGAATGCTTCTAAGCTAATCTTTACCTGTTCGGCAACGGATTGGGCTTTCGAAATTCGAACTCGCTTGTCTTCGTTGTCTAGATAGACACCTGCTGCGACAAAAAGCAGGGATAGAAACGCGAACAGCACTAGGGGCAGCCCGTATATTCGCTGGGTAACTCTTGATTGCATTACGATTACCTCTCATCGAGAGGGTGGGACTATAAACCGCGAAGATGAATTTTTTATGAATTAGCCTTTTAGCATTTAAATGGTAGGGTATACCTTTACTTAATAATAACTGCGTTTAAATAAACGTATTTCTAATGCAGATACAAGGCGTTACTCATGCACCCTAGTGAAACGGAACTCTCCTACTCGTCCATAATTCAAGCGTATGACAGAATTAAAGACCACGTTAAGCGCACACCTATTATGGAATCGAGCCTGTTAAATAAATGGATGGGACATCGCATTTTATTTAAAGCTGAGTGCTTGCAAACTATTGGGGCGTTTAAGCTACGTGGTGCATTAAATTTCTTGGCCCACTTAGATGAACGGGGTGAACTACCTAAAAAGGTGGTTGCCAATAGTTCAGGCAATCATGCCCAAGCCGTGGCTTATGCTGCTGCAAAATATGGTATTCCCGCGACTATTTTCGCTAGCGAAACCATTTCTCCTATCAAAGCAGCAGCCACTGAAAGCTATGGGGCGCAGTTGAAGCGCTTCCCTACACGCCAAGAAGCCGATATTGCCGTGGCCAATGCGGCTGAGGAAGCAGGCACGGTATGGATACCGCCCTTTAACCACCCTGATATTGTAGCTGGCCAAGGTACTGCTGCCATGGAAGCGTTAGAAGATGTAGGCAGGGTAGATGCGATTTTTGCCCCTTGTGGCGGTGGTGGCTTGCTTTCGGGCACGTTACTTACTGCTCGAGCGTTACAACCCGATGCGTTAGTGATTGGGGCTGAACCACTTGCCGCCAACGATGCCTCTCAATCATTGCAGCAAGGCGAAATAGTTGCTCTTAATGCACCGCCGGTGACCCTTGCCGACGGCGCTGCAACACCCTCAGTGGGCAATGTGACCTTTCCTCTATTACAAGAACTTGATGATTTTTACGAAGTGGACGAATTGCAAATAGCCTACTGGACGCAGTGGCTGCAGCACCTATTGAAACTTCACATAGAACCCACTTGCGCCATGAGTATGGCGGCGGTTGCGGCATGGGCTGCTAACACAACACCTGGCCAAACGGCTTTGGTTATGTTGTCTGGCGGCAATATTAGCCAAGCCTCTATGGCCGCAATTTGGGAACGAGACTTTTTGCTTCAACCCCCTATTATTAACACGGAAGAATAAGCATGCTAAAAATGCACGTTAATACGACAGAAATAGTAAGTGAAACTACCCTTAGTCAAAATAACAGCCGCGTCATAAAGCGCTCCATTCTTAAATTCGGTGGTGCGCTTGCTATAGCCACACTATCCAGTATCGCTTGTGCAGCAACACTTTTTACCAACGTAAAAGGTTACACGCTGAATGATGATGCTGAGTTGGTGACCTTCTCAAATATCCTTATTGATGACGGTAAGGTGGTATCGCTAAACGTCAGTGCAAAAGACACTAAAGCAGGCATGACTGATGATGTGTCGATAACAGAAACCATTGATGGTGAAAGCCGCGTTATGCTGCCGGGTCTAATTGATGCTCACGGGCATTTATTAGGCTTGGGAGCAAACCTACTTGAAGTGGATTTACGAGAAAGCACCAGTGCTGGCAACGCCGCAGATAGCGTAGCGGAATATGCACTGGCAAATAGCACACAACCGTGGATTACTGGCCGTGGTTGGAACCAAGAGTTATGGTCTGACAGAGCCTTTCCCACCAGCAACGATTTAGACAAAAAAGTGTCTGATCGCCCTGTTTGGCTAACCCGTGTAGATGGCCATGCGGGTTGGGCAAACACTAAAACCCTCACCTTGGCGGGTATTACGAAAGATACACCCACGCCGGTTGGTGGTGAAATTGTAAAAGATGCTAATGGTGAACCAACGGGGGTATTAATCGACAATGCCATGGCGTTAGTCGAACCCTATTTGCCGACGCAAAGTAATGGGGTATACAAACGACAACTCGATGCAGCTAGTAAGCACTTACTATCAAATGGCATTACGTCAATGCATGATGCTGGTGTCGGCCGCGGTGTGTACGACTTTTATATTAAACAAGCGGTTCAAGCTGAATTACCTATTCGAATATACGCCATGATCAGCGCCACTGACCCCGACTTAAGTAAACTATTAGGAAAAGGGCCCATTCGTGACGCTAACGATTATTTATATATTCGTTCAGTCAAAGCCTATGGCGATGGTGCGCTTGGCAGTAGAGGCGCAGCATTATTAGCCCCCTATTCTGACGCTCCCCACCAGCATGGTTTATTACTCACTCAGCCTGAGGTTATGACACCGTTATTTACCTCGGTAATCGGTGCTGGTTTCCAATTGAATTATCATGCCATCGGCGATAAAGCAAATCATGTTGCGCTTAATGAATTTGAAAAAACATTTACGGCTATTGGCGGTAGTGAATTACGTAATCGGATAGAACATGCGCAAGTTATCGCGCCTGAAGATCTCGCTCGTTTTGCCGAGTTAGATGTATTGCCATCCATGCAACCAACACATGCTACTAGCGATAAAAACATGGCTGAAGATCGTATTGGTAAGGATAGAATGGAAGGCGCCTATGCGTGGCAAACTTTACTGGAATCAGGTATTCCTTTGCCTCTTGGCTCAGATTTCCCAGTAGAGTTGGCTAACCCTTTCTATGGATTACATGCTGCGGTAACTCGCCAAGACAGAGAAAACCAACCCGTTAAAGGCTGGTATGCCCACGAGGCACTTACGATTAAGCAAGCCTTTAAAGGCTTTACCTTAGATGCTGCTTACGCGGGTCATATGGAAGACACCCTTGGCACCCTTACACCGGGCAAATGGGCGGATTTTATACTGGTTGATCAAGATATCTTTACCATAGACAAAAAGGATATTTGGAAAACCCAAGTGCAGGCTACCTACATAGCAGGCAAAAATGTGTTTTCGAAATAGTCGTTGTTGGGAGGAAGCACATTGGAAATTAATATTATACCGGTGACGCCATTTGCTCAAAACTGTTCGCTTATTTGGGACGCAGGCAGCAAGCAAGGGGCATTTGTTGACCCTGGCGGAGATATACAGAAGCTCATCTGCGCGGCGTCAGATAATCAGGTAACTATTGAAAAAATCATTCTTACACACGGTCATTTAGACCATGTAGGCGGCACTGTCGAACTGGCTAAATACTACGATGTGCCGATTGTGGGGCCACACCTAGGTGACAAATTCTGGCTAGATGCGCTTATGCAGCAAAGCCAAATGTTTGGCTTTCCCCCTGCCACGCCCTTTGTGCCTAACCAATGGTTAAACGACAAGGATACCATTTCAGTTGGCGAGCTGACGCTTGAGGTGTTGCACTGCCCGGGGCATACCCCTGGCCATGTGGTTCTTGTGGAGCGAATAAGTAACAAGGTTATTGTGGGTGATGTGATTTTTGCTGGTTCAATTGGCCGCACTGATTTCCCTCAGGGAAATCATCAACAGCTGCTCGATTCAATAAACGCGAATATTTTAACGCTACCTGATGATATGGTGATTTATCCTGGTCATGGCCCTACCACCACGGTAGCAAAAGAAAAAGACAGTAACCCTTACGTTGCATCGCAATGGGGTTGAGTGGCTATAAGACGTGTTAATACAAGAACAAGTAGAAGAGCCAATAGAACAGTTTTCTGCCCATTAAAAAAGGCGAGTGAGCCACTCGCCTTTACCTACTGGCTTCTTTACTTATTGGTAGGCACCGCTCGCATAATGAAGTTCATAGCTGTGGCTATAAATTTCAAGGATGTTGCCAAACGGGTCTTCCATATAAATCATGCGGTACGGTTTTTCGCCTGGGTAGTAGTAACGCGGGGCTTTCATGCGTTTCTTACCACCGGCTTCTACAATCTTTTCTGCCAAGCCTTCAACATCAGGGTCTTGAACACAGAAATGGAATACACCCGTTTTCCAGTATTCGAAGTTGTTCTCAGGATTTTCTTGGTTTTTAAATTCAAATATTTCAACACCTACACGGTCGCCCGTTGAAAGGTGAGCAATGCGGAATTTGTCCCAACCTGCACCAAATACATCAGTACACATTTCACCAATGGCTGAGTCATCTTCAACAATTTCAGTTGGCTTCATGATTAAGTACCAGCCTAGTACTTCAGTGTAAAATTTAACGGCGGCATCAAGGTCTGGAACCGAAATACCAATATGTGAAAACGTACGTGGATAAGGGGTCTTAACTGCTTCAGTCATCTTTATCTCCTCGATGTAAAGTATGCAGGTATATTAACTAGACAAACCCACCACTGGAAATTATGATTATTTCTTAAATCCATAATATAAATTTATAGCATGCTAAATCCTTTGTGGCTCGACACCTTTAAGATGTTAGTTGAAACGGGTAATTTTACCCGCACCGCAGAACAGCGGTTTATGACCCAGCCAGGCGTGAGCCAGCATATTAAGAAGCTTGAACAGGCCTGTGGCTGTGCGCTACTTATTCGCTTGGGTAAAGGGGTTGAACTGACCGAACAAGGCCAGCGAGTTTACGACTATGCGCAAAGTTTGAGTAAGCATGAGCAGGCACTTATAGAGAGTTTAAAGTTTGATGCACCTTATGAAGGTAAGTGCGTAATTGGGTGTTCTGGTGCATTAGCACAGCGTTTGTACCCTGTGTTAGTTGAGCTACAAGTCACCCATCCTCGCTTGAGCATACATTTAGAAGTTGCCCCAAACCGCACCATATTAAACAATATACAAGCGTCTAGCCTTGAACTAGGCATAGTTACCCAGCAGCCTGACGAGGAATTGTTTTCATCTGAAAAGATAGGCCATGAATCACTGGGGCTTATTTTACCCAAGGGTACGCCTTATGAGGCCATTGACGATACATTGCTCGCCCTTGGATTGATAAATCACCCAGATGCCATGCATTACTTAAAGCTTTATTTTAGTCACAGCGGCGAGCAAGCGCTGATGCAGTTAGATCCTAACCGATTGCCAAAGCGTGGTTATATAAACCAACTGTCTCAAATTTTATTGCCGGTAAGCAAAGGGTTAGGCTTCACCGTACTGCCTATTAAGGTGCTTGATAGCTTTGCTGATGCGGCAAACAGCTTAACCATTTACCCCGCGAAGCACGATGTAACAGAGCCGCTGCATTTTGTGAAAACGCCACACCGCTCACTGCCACTTCGCTATCAGAAAATTCAGTCGCTAATTGTTGAAGCACTCGAAAGTAACTAAGTTAAATAAAGCAACAAAATCAATCAGATAAGTCACACCCAATGCGAGGTCAACTTGCTTGTTGAGCACTCAAATCGGGATCGGGGCTGGTCATAGCGGCTTCAGATTTATGAACGGGTACATCTACTTTGCCGCTAGCAATCACTTCGCCTTGCTGCCATAGCTTCCATTCACCACGCTCGTATATATCCCACTGTTCGTCGTGAGTAAGCGGCGCGGTGGCAATAATGCTCACCACGTCATTGGGTGTGGTTTCAGCGGCAAAATCAATCTCTACTTCCACGTCACTTAAGCAAGCTGGGCCAAACGGCGCGCGGCGGGTAATACTGGCCATTTTAGTGCTGCAAAATGAAAACAACCATTCGCCATTGCTCAGCAAGCAATTAAATACACCGTGCTCTGCGTAGCCTTTGGCGATATTTACCAGCGTATCGGCCAATTGTTGCGGCATAGCATCTCGAGGCAGGCTTTCCCGCACTTGATTCATTAAATCGCAGAACATGGCTTCGCTGTCGGTATCACCTACCGCTTCATACATGCCTTCACGAGGCACAAAGTTAGGTAGCTGCCCATTATGTGCAAACACCCAGTATTTACCCCACATTTCTCGGGTAAAGGGGTGAGTGTTGGCTAGGTTAATATTGCCGACATTGGCTTGGCGAATATGACAAATAGCCGTTTCGCTTTTAATCGGCAGATGGGAAACAAACTCTGCAATTTGAGAGGTAGCACAGGGTTCAGGGTCGTGAAAAAGGCGTATGCCCTTGCCTTCATAAAATGCCATACCCCAACCGTCCTTGTGCGGGCCTGTTTCGCCACCGCGTCGGGTGAGGCCGGTAAAGCTAAAACACAAATCAGTTGGCGTATTGGCACTCATGCCAAGCAGTTCACACACGATATACCCTTTTTAGAACGTAAATATTAGCAGGCATTGAGCATAAACAAGCTTGGCACGCTAAGCAACGCGCAATACGCCTAATTTACACCTGTCTTTCATGTCTATTTTGTAAGTTAGCAGAACGATAAGGCGCATACACACCCACATAAGCTAGACCAACGGTACTCCATTTTTTCTTAGTTAAAAATTAATCAGACAGGAAGTAGAGACATATTATCGCTAAGCCACTTAGACATAACTGCCTTATCGATAATCTCTACTTTTCCATACTGCTTACGAATCAGTGAAAGCGATACCAGTTTATTAAGCGCTTTGTGAGCGGTTAACACCGTTACGCCTAAACGCTCAGCATAGTCGCTTTGTCTAAGCTGAACGGCAGCAGCGCTATTTTGAGCTGAGTTTGCTTGCGCTACGTTGGTTTGATAAATTAATTTTGCCAATTGCACATGGGTAGGCAAGCGTAAAATGTCATCTAACCGTTCCAGTGTCGCGTGAAGCTTTATGGCAAGGTTCCGCGTTAAAAACACACCCACTTTAGGGTGCGCATCTTCGAGTTGCCGAAAGCGACTTTCATTAATTTGCAGCACGGTGCAGTCGGACATTGCTTGCGCATGGTGCGTTCTGGCTAACGATGCATATAAAGTGAATTCACCAAAAGTGTCGCCTCGCTCTAGCACTGTAGTAAGTTGATAATTACCGTCCAAGCCATAGTTGCCCACCTTCACCTGCCCAGCCTCCACGATAGAAAGCCCAGGTTTTAAATCCCCTCGATTGTGGATCATAGCGCCCTTGACATACTCGGTTGGCGCACCAAATTGCGTGCACAGCGCAAGTAATGATTCAGGCATGATAATTTGATTGAGCGCTTTTATGTAAGACACTTTCCCACCAAATCTATAGTTCTATATATTTACCATGTTAATAGAGTGTTAACTTTACTGCAATACGTGGAGAGAACTATGAACTATCAAATTGCGATTATCGGTATTTTCTTAATATTTGCGTTACTGGAAGCAAAGCAAGGTAAGCTTTTTAAGAAAAGCGCAGAAGTGAGTGATGATGGAAAAGTCGAACTCATTGGCACCTTAGTGCTTTTTGTCATTACCCAACCTTTGGTGCTTTTTAGTGCTGGAACGTTAATGTTACTTATTGTGCCCCAGTACCAAGGGGCGCTAAATCAAGGGGCTTTGAATCAAGGAGCATTGGGCGACTCATCAATTTTTCTGCATATTGCATTGCTGCTGATATTCGATGACATGATGCAATATTGGTGGCACCGCCTGTCTCACTCCACCCGTTTCCTGTACAACTTGCATCGTGCTCACCACAACGGCAAGTACATGAGCGTGCGCATTATCTATCGTAATAACGTCTTCTATTACTTGTTGATGCCGTCGCTTTGGTTTTCAGGCGCGCTTATCTATTTAGGATTAGGTTGGACCTACGCGTTCTATCTTGTGGTAAAGCTAAGTGTCATTACCGGTGCGCATGCCGAATGGAAATGGGACAGATTTTTATACCAAAAGCCAATGCTTAACAAGCTAGCGTGGATTGTGGAAAGAACAATTTCTACACCTTCTACCCATAGCGCACACCACGGCCTAAAGGCTGACGATGGCATCACCAACTATAAAGGTAATTACGGAAATCTATTGTTTTTCTGGGACGTGTTATTTGGAACTGCCAAAATCACGCGAAAATACCCAGCTCAATATGGTATTGAAGGAATGTTTTACGCTAACTGGGTAGAGCAACTCGTTTGGCCGCTATATAAAACACCACGCAAACCTAAAATGGTTGCTCAAGCGACAAACGAAGCAGCAAAGAAAAGCGTAATCGACACCGCATCTAGTCCTAGCAATAGTACACATACTGATGAGGTATTAATGCCGGAGTCTGGGGTGAATAAAACTGACGCAACTATATAGCTACGAGTCGGAGTAGGAGCAGTGCTATGACTGCTCCTAAACCGGCTTGATTAGGCCTCTTCGTAAAGTGTAGCAATCCACTTCTCTTCCGAGATAAAGCTCCATGCCCACTTATCCCATTTACTATCAAGCCCTGCTTCAGTAATGGCTTCAAGGCTCATACCTTTTGCTTTCTGTGCTTTTACAAAAGCAAAGGTCTCTTCAATCATTGCAAGAAAGCTGGTGTACTCGGCTTTGTTACTAAGTGCACCATGGCCTGGAATGAGGACCGTATCGTCATCTATTTTCGCTATCACTTGTTTAACTGATTCTATGTAGCCTTTAACACTGCCGCCGGAATTTAAGTCGATGAACGGGAATAATCCGTTGAAGAACAAGTCGCCAGTGTGCATGACATCCGGCTGTTCAAACCATACAATGCTGTCGCCGTCTGTATGCCCTGATTTAAGATGCATAATGTGAATGGTTTCACCGTTAAAATGTAGCTTGATACCGTTTTCATAGGTAATAGCCGGTAGCGCATCAGGAGAGACTTTTTCATCGTTGGCCAATCGAACACGCACGTTGTCATGGGCTAAAATAGTCGCGCCTTTGTGACTGTGAAAGAACGCATTAGAACCGGTATGGTCGCCATGGTAATGGGTGTTAATTACATACTTTGGCTTATCACTACCCAGCTCCCCTAGCGCGGCAGCTATTTTCTCTGCAAGCGGAGCGAACTGATCATCAATAATAAGAATGCCGTCATCGCCTGCAGAAACGCCGATATTGCCGCCCATCCCCGTTAACATATGCACGGAACCTTTAAGTGCTGTTGCTTCTATTTCAACCTTTTCAAAACGGTCTTGTGAAAAAGCGGCTGGAATGAAGGTCGTTGATACTAAACTTGCAGCAAGTAGCAAACTACGGATAAGTGGTTGCGCCATTAGGGTTTCCTTAGGAGGTGCTTATTATTTACTAGGTCTACATACACTATGACCTAGTTTCCGGTTCAGATCATTTTTTCATCATCTGGGATGTCACCAATATAAGCAAATCGCGGAACAGATTTGCCTTCTATCACCACTTCTTCTTGAAACATACTCAATGGGCGAACCCACAGGGCTTTTTCGCCATAACATGGACGATACACCACTAAGGAAGACTCATCTTCTGAATGCGTCGCCACTTCGTAAACATCATAGTCACTGCCTTTGTAGTGGCGGTAGCGACCTGGGGTTCTAAGGTCGGGGGCTTTAGGTTCTGGGGTAGTCATGATGGCTCCTGCTAGTCACTTTTTGTTCGCTTTTTATTCACTCACCTTCTAAGGGCAAAGGAAGTTGATGTATGGTTTGCGCCTCACCTAGGCCAATATGCAGTCCGACTAATCGTATACCGCGGCCTTTGGCGCGCTCGTAAGCTTCTTGCAATAGGGTATCAAAGTAATGGGCATTTAACGAAGGGCATCGGTGTTCAACAGTAGTAAGTTGGAAGTCTTGAAATTTCAATTTTACCCCTTGAGTGCGTATGCGAACAGGCTTGCCTGTGCGCTTTTCATGGGCCTCCATGCGCTCCTGAAGCTTTTCTAGTAAGTGAGGCATAAAATCTCGACATTCTTCTAACGAGTGAATATCGTTGCTTAGGGTGCGTTCTACGCCTATAGACTTGCGCTCTCGTGATACCGATAGTTCTCTGTCATCAATACCGTGCGCTCGTTCCCATAAAACCGCTCCAAACTTACCTAATTCTTTTTGTATACGCTCAAAGGGGTAAGAGCGCACATCGTTACAGGTGGCTAGGCCTAATCGTTGCAGCTTTTGCATTGTTACTTTGCCCACCCCGGGAATTTTTTTAAGTGGCATAGCGCTAACAAAACTGTCTAATTTATCGGGGGTTATAACACAAATACCATTAGGCTTATTTTCATCACTCGCCACTTTGGCCACAAACTTACAAGGAGCTACGCCTGCTGACGCGGTTAACCCCAATTCCGCTTCAATACGGCTTCTTATTTCTTCGGCAATTAATGTAGCGCTGCCGCCGCAATACTGGCTATTGGTGACATCTAGATAAGCTTCATCTAAGGAAAGTGGCTCTATTAAATCGGTATAGTCGGCAAAGATTTCGCGAATTCGTTGAGACTCTTTGACATAAGCCTCCATGCGCCCTTTTACTAAGGTGAGATTCGGGCAAAGCTTAAACGCGTATGCGGTGGCCATGGCGGAACGTACGCCATATTTACGAGCAGGGTAATTACAGGTAGAGATAACGCCACGGTGCTGTGAGCTACCACCAATAGCAATAGGGATATTACGTAACGCAGGGTTGTCACGCATTTCAACCGCAGCATAAAAGCAGTCCATATCTACATGGATGATTTTTCGCATGCCGTATTGCCCCCTAAACTGCCAAACGAAATGAACCGCTTTACAAAAAACTGTATAGAAAGACAGTATTCTAGAGCATATTAATTCGCCTTACCAGCGAACGAGATGAATAGTGAGCAACTACTTATACCAATCCGCATAGATAATCGCCCACTCAGAAGGCGCTGGCAAGTTTCCTAGCAAAGCGTGGGAATGCAGGAATGGCTGTTCCCTTTCAAATTCCCAGAATGAAGCTAGGAAGCTTGCCAGACCTTCCCGAAGGGCGAGTTTAAAATGTCCGTACTCTTTGTTGTGTTACCTTGGTGTAGAACCACTATACCTGTGGTAACACGCCGCGATTACGAACATTTTAAGTCTCGCTGAGAGGGTAATTATCTATGCGGACTGGTATTACTGCGCAAGTAATAAATGAAGCATACAAAAAAGCGCGGTAAGCTTTTAACTTACCGCGCATCTATATTTATACATTGTGGCGCTTTTGCGTATTGTTTCTGACTTAGCAAAAGCGCGACTAGATCAGATTAAAGGATCTGATTCTGTTTCCATTCATTCAATTTCTTTTCTCTCGCTTCTTCTTTTTCCATGCGAGATTTTTTTCTGTCACAAGGCTCTGGGCAATCACATGCTTTAGCGATACCCAATGCGCCTAGTCCACCGCAGCTACCCGATATCGTTTTGCGCTGCACTAAGTAGCCTACCGCCATGGCAAGTACCATGGTGAGGAAAAAACCGAATGCTAAAATAAACGTAGACATAGCCTACTCCTTAATTATTTACTTCTACCAGTTTATCAAATTCTGGCGTGGCATACTCTTCAAATCCGTCCGCTGTGCGACGAATGAGGAATACAGCAAGTTGTTCTTGCTCTGCAAGGTCGATAGCGCGTTCCCACCCCATTACGTTGAACGCAGTGGCTAAGCCATCCGCAATCATTGAAGATGGGTTTACCACCGTAACCGACACCAAATCATGCGTTATCGGCGAGCCAGTATTTGGGTCAATTAAATGAGAATAGCGTTTCCCATCTTCTTCGTAATAGTTACGATAATCACCTGATGTGGCTATGGCGTTAGTGCCTATAGACACAACTTTTTGCACCGCGCGCTCTGTCGTTACCGGCTTTTCAATTGCAATTAGCCACTCACTGCCATCACCACGTTCGCCTTTCACTCGCATTTCGCCGCCAATCTCTACAAGGTAATTTTGTAAATCATGGGAGTCTAAAATGGCTGCAACTTCATCTACGCCGTACCCCTTAGCAATGGTCGATAAATCAACGTAAAGCATAGGATTAGCTTTCATAAGACCGGTTGGCGTAGTAGATAATTTCTCATAACCTACATAATCCCGTACGGCCTCAATATCCGCTTGGGTTGGCACTTTCTCTGGCCGTTTATTTGGTCCAAATCCCCACAAATTAACCAAGGGCCCTACCGTAACATCTAGCACACCATCGCTCAAACGGGCCAAGCGAAGCGCTTCATTCACCACGGTAAGTGTTTCTGGAGACACCGCAAAGTTATCTGAATATCGGTATTGGTTAAAACGAGACAACTCAGACGTTGTATCGTAGGTCGACATCATTTTATTGATGTTAACTAACTTAGCGTCAATTTCTTCCTGCAAACCTTCTACTGCAGTTTCACCTTCACCAAGTACGTACTTAATATTGTAAGTCGTACCCATAGTTTGGCCTTGCAAATGCACAACCGTAAGTGGCTTTTCACTGCAACTGGCAATAAAAAGGATGCTCATAGCAATAACCGCTAATGCTATTCTGGCAAAGAATCGAATCACGTTTTGGGTCCTTTAACTAAACAAAAAGGGGGCTCTCGCCCCCTTTACTCACTTGTAGATTTCGGATTAACCACCGAAGTCATCAAGCATGATGTTCTCGTCTTCAACACCTAGCTCTTTCAACATGTTGATAACGGCTGCGTTCATCATAGGTGGTCCACACATGTAGAACTCACAATCTTCTGGCGCAGGGTGATCTTTCAGGTAGTTCTCAAGAAGAACTTGGTGAATGAACCCAGTGTAACCTTCCCAGTTGTCCTCAGGTTGAGGATCTGAAAGGGCAACATGCCACTTGAAGTTATCGTTTTCTGCAGCTAACTCATCGAAGTCTTCTGTATAGAACATTTCACGAAGTGAACGTGCACCGTACCAGAAGCTCATCTTACGATCAGTTTTTAAGCGACGAAGTTGGTCGAAGATATGTGAGCGCATCGGCGCCATACCTGCACCACCACCAACAAACACCATTTCGTTTTCAGTTTCTTTAGCGAAGAACTCACCAAATGGACCAGAAATTGTTGCCTTGTCACCTTCTTTAAGGCTCCAAATGTACGATGACATTTTACCAGCAGGTAGGCTTAGATTATTAGGTGGCGGCGTAGCAATACGCACGTTCAACATAATAATACCTTCTTCTTCTGGGTAGTTAGCCATTGAGTAAGCACGAATGGTTTCTTCATCTACTTTAGATTCGATATCGAAGAAGCCAAAACGTTCCCAATCACCGCGATACTCATCAGGGATTTCAAACTCTTTGTACTTAACGTGGTGCGCAGGTGCTTCAATTTGAATGTAACCACCAGCACGGAAAGGTACGCTTTCACCGTTAGGAATTTGAAGCTTAAGTTCTTTGATGAAAGTGGCTTTGTTATCGTTAGAAATAACTTCACAATCCCACTTCTTAACACCAAATACCGACTCTTCAAGCTCGATTTCCATGTCTTGCTTAATCGCAACCTGACATGATAAACGACAGCCTTCACGGGCTTCACCTTTAGTGATGTGATCAAGTTCAGTTGGAAGGATTTCACCACCACCTGAATGCACGTCTACACGACACTGACCACAAGAACCACCACCACCACATGCTGAAGATACGAAGTACCCTGCATCAGCTAGTGCGCCAAGAAGCTTGCCGCCTGGCTCAGTTTTAATTGCTTTGTCTGGGTCACCGTTAATAGTGATGGTTACATCACCGCTTGGTACCAGCTTCGACTTGGCAAACATGATGATAAATACTAGCGCCAATACAATGGCAATAAACATGCCGACGCCTAGGAAAATTTCTACTTGATTCATTTATATGCTCCCGAGCTCGATTACAGCTGAATACCAGTGAATGACTGGAAGCCAAGTGCCATAAGACCCGCAATCATGAACACAGAGCCCAGACCACGAATACCATCAGGCATATCGGCATATTTAAGCTTTTCACGTACGGCGGCCAATAACACAATCGCGATTGCCCAGCCCATACCACTTCCTACGCCGTAAACGACACTTTCGGTCAAGTTATATTCACGTTGTACCGCGAATGCTACACCACCGAAGATGGCGCAGTTAACCGTAATTAGCGGAAGGAAGATACCAAGCGCGTTATAAAGCGCAGGGAAAAACTTGTCTAAGCTCATTTCCAAAATTTGAACCAATGCCGCGATAACGCCGATAAAGGTTAGGAAGTTTAGGAAGCTTAAATCTGCATCAGGGAAACCAGCCCACGCTAGCGCACCAGGTGCAAGAATGTTTACATAAATGATTTGGTTAACCGGTACAGAAATACCCAGTACTACGATTACCGCAACACCAAGACCCATAGCAGTTTTAACTTTCTTCGATACCGCCAAGAAGGTACACATACCTAAGAAAAGTGATAACGCCATGTTCTCAACAAAAATTGAGCGAACAAATAACGACAAATAATGTTCCATGACTTACTCCTTAGGCTCTACTTGCTCGGGACGAAGGGTACGGATAACCCAAATCATACCGCCGATTAAGAAGAATGAGCTAAATGGTAGGATTAACAAACCATTACCCTGATACCAACCACCGTTTTGAACTAAAGGAAGAATTTCGAAACCTAAAATAGTACCGAAACCGAATAGCTCTTTGATTGTACCAATAACAATCAATACGAATGAGTAACCTAAACCGTTACCAATACCATCTAAAAAGCTCATCAGAGGTGGGCTCTTCATTGCATAGGCTTCAGCACGACCCATTACGATACAGTTAGTAATAATCAAACCAACGAATACCGACAGCTGCTTCGAAATTTCGTACGAATACGCTTTCAATATTTGGTCAACTACGATTACCAACGACGCTATGATAGTCATTTGGATGATGATACGAACGCTTGATGGGATCTGGTTACGAATCATTGAAATAAACAAGTTCGAGAACGCAACAACCGTGGTTAGCGCCAAAGACATAACCAAGGCTGTTTCCAGCTTAGTAGTAATAGCCAGTGCTGAACAAATACCAAGTACCTGCAAGGCAATTGGGTTGTTGTCCATAATTGGCCCAAAGAGGGCCTTTTTCATTTCTTTAGTATCTGCCATGAGACTCCCCTTATGAACGCCATGCCTGAGTCTTCAGGAACTGGCCGAAGCCTTGCTCGCCTACCCAGTATTGAATGGTGTTTTCAACACCTTTACTGGTTAAGGTAGCACCTGAAAGCGCATCAATAGTGTGTGGATTGCTTGGGTTTGCGTTTTTCACTACACGGATAGCCACTTCGCCATCTTCAAATAGTTTCTTTCCATCCCATTTGTCCTGCCACGCTGGATTTTGCACTTCGCCACCAAGTCCTGGTGTTTCTTTTTGTTGATAGTAAATCAACTCACGAACTGTTTCACCATCGGCGTCAAGGGCAAGAAAACCGTACATAAGATCCCATAGACCACTACCGTGCACAGGCAAGATAATGCGAGATACATCGCCAGCTTCGTCACGTACCAAATAAACACTGGCAACATTAGGGCGACGTTGGAAGCCAACGTTGCTGCTAGTTACTTTTGTGCTG
This sequence comes from Alteromonas sp. CI.11.F.A3, assembly GCF_032925565.1. Taxonomy (NCBI): domain Bacteria; kingdom Pseudomonadati; phylum Pseudomonadota; class Gammaproteobacteria; order Alteromonadales; family Alteromonadaceae; genus Alteromonas; species Alteromonas sp. CI.11.F.A3. The sequence goes on along the minus strand of NZ_CP136708.1, from coordinate 851,112 downwards.
TACTCAGTTTGCTTAGCTGCTTTATACATATCGTAATCTGGCTCAGGTGCTTCTACAAACTCACCGCTTTCCAAATCAACGTAGCGAGATTCAATCTTTTCGCTATATGTACTTTCGATTGCTTTACCGGTCATACCTGTTTCGTAAAGCCCTGCTGCGTTCAAAATGTTGCTCTTTTTATCAAGCGACGCATTGGTTTGTTGTAGCGAGCGTAAGCCTACCGCTGCACCTGATACAACAATTGAACATACAAGACAAACGGCAACTACAACGCCAATCGTTTTTCCTAAAGATTCTTTCTTAGCCGACACGAGCTACCCTCCGCTTGATATTGCTTTGTGCGACGAAATAGTCGAACAGTGGCGCCCAAAGGTTGGCAAAAAGAATGGCCAACATTACACCTTCTGGGAAGGCTGGGTTTAGCACACGAACAAGTACTGTCATAAAGCCGATGAAAATACCGTATGCCCACTTACCTTGGTTGGTAAACGATGCTGACACAGGGTCTGTCGCCATAAAGAACATACCAAAGGCAAGACCACCAATAACGAAGTGCCAATAGGCAGGCATTGCAAACATGTAGTTAGTATCGCTACCAATCATGTTCAGCAAGGTGGCAAACACGGCTACACCGATTGCTACACCAGCAACAATTCGCCAGCTTGCAATACGCATGTACATAATGAACAAGCCACCAATTAAGATAGCCAATGCAGATACTTCACCCGCAGAACCTGCGATAGTACCGAAGAAGCTGTCAAACCAAAGGTCCATGTTAGCGTAATCAAGCGCGCCTGAAGCCGCTTGGCTCAATGACGTTGCACCTGAGTAACCATCAGCAGCAACCCAAACTTGGTCGCCAGAGATTTGTGCAGGGTATGCGAAGTATAAGAACGCACGACCAGACAATGCAGGGTTAAGGAAGTTACGGCCAGTTCCACCGAAGACTTCTTTAGCGATAACCACACCAAAGGTAATACCTAATGCAACCTGCCAAAGCGGAATAGTTGCCGGTAAGGTTAATGCGAAAAGTACCGAGGTAACGAAGAAACCTTCGTTAACTTCGTGCTTACGTACCGAAGCAAATAATACTTCCCAGAAGCCACCAACAATAAAGGTAACTGCATAGATAGGTAACCAGAAGCAGGCGCCGTAGAAGAACATGCCTAGCAAACCAGAATTTGCTAAGTCTCCGCCTAGAGCAGTGAATAACCCTGCTTGCCATGTATCAGGAAGTGTACCGGCACCAGCAGCAATAGCTTCTTGCGCTTGGAAACCAATGTTGTACATACCGAAGAACATTGCTGGGAATGTTGCTAACCACACCAAAATCATGATGCGTTTAAGGTCAATGCTGTCACGCACGTGCGTGTTAGCTTTGTTTACTTTACCAGGAGTATAGAAAATCGTTGCCGCTGCTTCATACAGTGCATACCATTTTTCGTGCTTTCCACCTGGCTCAAAGTTTGGTTCAATCTTTTCTAAATACGCTTTTAAACCCATGACTAACCCTCTTTCTCAATCGTGGTCAAACAGTCGCGTAAAATCGGGCCGTAGTTGTATTTGCCTGGGCATACATAAGTACACAAAGCCAAATCTTCTTCGTCCAACTCTAAACAACCCAATGTCTGAGCACTGTCACAATCACCAGAAATCAAGTCTCTAAGCAAAAGCGTAGGAATGATATCTAGGGGCATAACGCGTTCGTAATTACCAATTGGCACCATAGAGCGCTCAGAGCCATTGGTTGTTGTTGTCATATCAAACTTCTTGCTGCCACCTAAGTGACCAAGATAAGCGCGCGTAACAGAATGCTTGTCTGAACCAGGTGTGATCCAGCCAAGGAATTTCTTCTCGCGACCTTCTTTAAGCAGTGATACTTGGGTGTGGAAACGACCTAGGAAGCCGTGAACACCTTGTGCCGTTACGCCGTTTAACACGGAGCCTGAAACGACACGTACGTCACCGTCTTGTTGTTCGTTTGCTAGCAACTCTTCTAAATCAGCACCGATAGAGGTACGAACCAGGCGAGGGTTTTTAGCAGATGGACCGCCGATAGCAATAACGCGGCGTGTGTCTAGCTCACCAGTAGTTAGCAATGCGCCAAAGGCCATTACGTCTTGGTAGCTAATGTGCCAAACCGTTTTGTTCAAGCCAGCAGAATCCAAATAATGGATATGTGTACCTGCTAAGCCTGCTGGGTGTGGTCCACCGAATTCTTCTACGTCTACTGCGGCATCGCCAGTTGCTACTGATGAGCCCGCTGCTTTACAAACGTAAACCTTGCCGCCACTCAACTGCGTTAACGCTTTTAAGCCGTTCACGAAGTCATCGTTGCGCTCAGCAATAATCACCGCTGGATCCGCGGCTAGCGGATTGGTGTCCATTGCTGTAACAAAGATTGAATTTGGTACCGAGTCAAGGGCTGGAGATTTGCTAAATGGACGCGTACGTAACGCTGTCCACATACCTGACTCAACAAGGATTGATTGGAGTTGCTCCCGCTCAGTACTGGCGATTTTGTCTGCAGCAATTTTATCAAAGCTGACTGCATCGCTGCCGCTAACTTTAACTACTACTGATTGCAAAACACGCTTTGCACCACGGTTTACCTCTACCACTTCACCCGCAGCTGGAGCAGTGAACTTAACGCCAGGATTCTTTTTGTCTTCAAAAAGCATCTGGCCTTTTTTCACTACATCGCCAACTTGGACGTGCATGGTAGGGCGCATACCCACATATTCTTCTCCCAGAATGGCAACGCGTGAAACAGCAGACCCTTCAGTGATCTCCTGCTTCGGCGCTCCCTCTATTGGGAGGTCGAGACCTTTCTTGATTTTTATCATATGTAATCGCACTACTCTAATAGAAATACTCTTTTGCATGACCGCAGAGAACCCTGCTTATCAGCATGCAAAAGCGTACTATTTTTAAGGTGTAGAACACCTTTAATATTTAGATTGACGGAATTTACTTACTGTTACGGTCAGCCTGTTATGAAGCCGTAACTTACATTCCAAATGTATAAGCGACGTTATACGCCTTTTCTTTTATAGACCAACAGTGAAAATTCACACTTATTTTTGTTGTTGTATTACTGCAATTAACGCTGTTGTTGAGTAGGAGTAGAATAGACCCCTACTTAATTTCGGGATTTTAGCATTAACCGAGCGGTTTGTGCCACGCAAATCATAGATAAAGAGCAACTTTTCTATAATTTAATGTAAACCCCATTTACGTTTAAGTAGTAAGTAAACAACGAAAAAGCCGTCTGATTCGACGGCTCTACTCAATATTAGGCTTATTTAAGTATAGTAAACCTTTACCATTTCACGAGTGGGTCAATATCCTGTTCGTAATCAACACCTTCAATATCAAAACCAAACAGTTTTAAAAATTCGTGATGATAACCAGCATAATCGCTTAGCTCATGAAAGTTCTCTTGGGTCACTTTGTCCCATAAGGCTTGAATCTTAGCTTGCGTAACGTCATTGGTTTCAATGCCGTCCATGCGATAGCGGTTTGCCTCATCTAATGTGGGCGTATCACCAAATAGACAGGTAGAGAACAAACCATGAATTTGTTCAATACAGCCCTCATGGGTGCCGTCGCGCTTCATCACTTCTTGCATTAATGAGATATACAGCGGCATAACAGGAATAGCAGAGCTGGCTTGCGTGACCAAGGCTTTCAACGAACTGACATTCGCTTCAACCAATAATTCGGTATTTTTGCCAATGATAGCGGCAGCGGCTCTGTCTAAATCTTCTTTCGCTTTTCCAATGGTCGCTTGACCATAGATAGGCCAAGTAAGGGCTTTACCAATATAAGTGTATGCCGTGGTTTTACAACCTTCAGCCAATACACCCGCTTCGGCAAGCTTATCCATCCAACGCTCCCAATCTTCTCCGCCCATCACTTTAATGGTGTTTAAGATTTCGTCGTCGTTTGCTGCCTCTAACGTAACATCATGTACTTTATCTTTGTCGGTATCGTAAGTTTTGGTAGTGTACTCACGCCCTACGGGTTTAAGGGTAGATTTGTATACCACGCCCGTATCTGGGTCTGTTCTGCGCGGTGACGCCAAGCTATAGATCACAAGGTCGACCTTGCCCATATTGGCTTTAATCTTATCTATCGTTTGCGCTTTAATTTCATCAGAAAACGCATCACCATTGATAGTGTCAGCATAAAGCCCTTTTTTAGACGCCTGCTGATGGAAGGCTGCAGTATTGTACCAACCCGCTGTACCGGTTTTACGTTCTGTTGGCGCTTTTTCGAAGCAAACGCCAAGGGTTTTTGCACCATAACCAAATGCAGAAGTAATACGCGATGCCAACCCATAGCCGGTTGAGCTGCCAATAACTAGCACGTTTTTAGGGCCATCACCTAAGCTGCCTTTCTCTTCAATATAGGCAATTTGTTGTTCTACTGACGTTGCACAACCCACAGGATGTGCGTTTGTGCAGATAAAGCCTCTCACTTTAGGCTTGATAACCATAATCATTTTCCTTTTTTAAGCGTGCGCCTATTGTAAACGTGCAAAGGCTTATAACAACTCGGAGCAGATGACACTAACTAAGCACCGAACACCTTATTCATCAAAAAGATACACATGTACAAACGGGTAGCGCAGTTCGAAAGCGGTTTTTTAAATCTATATCGAAAGAATATCTTGGAACGCTATGTAATGTATACGAAAACAAAAGTGATTAGCGACTATTGCGCTAGAAGCAAATTAATAAGCGAGGGTTGAAACAGAGGGTTGAAACAATATTACGAACTGAAAATAAGTAAGGCCGAGACAGGAAAGTGAAGTGTGAAATGTGGCGTTGAATATGACGTGGAGTGAATCATGACTACACATGAATAAAAAGGTGAGCCCCCACAAGAGCTCACCTTTTTGTGTGAATTAACCTAAGATATCAAGCAATTCAACATCAAAAATTAACGTGCTGTAAGGTGCGATTGCTGCACCAGCACCTTGTTCACCGTACGCAAGATCGTGTGGTACGTATAAACGTAGTTTAGCACCAACTTTCATAAGCTGTAGTGCTTCAGTCCAGCCTCTGATCACGCCGCCAACTGGGAATTCAGCCGGTTGACCACGATCGTAAGAACTGTCAAAAACGTCACCTGAGGTAAGTGTACCGTGGTAGTGAACGCGAACTGTGCTATCTGCAGTTGGCGTTTCGCCATCGCCTTCAGCCAATACTTCGTATTGTAGGCCAGATTCAGTCACTTGAACTTCTTCACGCTTTGCGTTTTCTTCAAGGAATTTTACACCCTCTTCGATAACCGCTTTGCTTGCTTCTTCTTTCTCAGCTTGCATACGCTTGTGAATTTCGCCGAATGCATCACGCAGTGCGTCGTTATCAACTTGCGGAGCTTGACCCGCGAAAGCATCTTTTAAACCTGTCACTACTGCGTCAATCGCTAAACCTTCGAAAGGGTTAGATTGCAATTGTTGACCCATTTGAAAACCAATGCCGTAACTTGCTTGGGTTTCTACTGTGTTGAATGTATCAGTCACAAGAACTCCTGAAATTAAATTACAAATGCAGTACAAATTTCAAACAAACCGCGTTTCACGAATATGTTTCTGCATTTTCCGGTGCAAGAGTGTAGCACACCAGAATTTATCTTGCCTTGAGCATTAAATAGATGGGTGCAAATGGAACAAAATATTGTAAATTATAACGCAAAGTGGTTTTACAACTTGTTAAGTACTTAGTATGGTGAAGGCCATATAATTGGGAGGATAGCATGCACACTCATTACGATGCTGAACTAAAAGATACAGTTAGATACCTTGGCAAAACGCTAGGTGAAACCATCAAAAACCAATTAGGCCAAGAGTGGCTTGATCGCATTGAGAAGATTCGAAAAGACGGCCGAGCGTCTTATCAGGGAGACACGAGTTGTAGTGACGAACTGAAAGAAACTTTCAAAACGATGACCGACAGCGACTTGTTGACGGTAGGTCGTGCATTCGCACAGTTTCTAAATCTAGGTAATATTGCTGAGCAAGAATATAACAGTGCCATGAACGTTGACGCGTCTATTGATGCATTGTTTAAGCATCTAGATAAAGCCGAACTCACGGCTGATAAAGTGCAAGAGGCAGTAGGCAAATTAAATATCGACCTAGTGTTAACGGCACACCCTACCGAAGTAACACGTCGCACCCTTATTCATAAACACAAAGAGTTAGCAGACTGCCTACAAGAAGTTCATCAAGAATCACTCACTGGCGCAGACAGAAGTAAAGTTGAAACCCGTGTTGCTGATTTAATTAGTCAGGCTTGGCATACCGAAGAAATTCGCTCTGTGCGCCCTACCCCTGTCGATGAAGCTCGCTGGGGATTTTCAGTTATTGAAAATTCACTGTGGGAAGCCGTTCCTGACTTCTTGCGCGAGTTAGATGGCCGTTTGCAAGAAGACTACAGTGTGTCGCTTCCGCTAGATGCTTCACCGGTACAATTTAGTTCTTGGATGGGCGGTGACCGCGATGGCAACCCGTTCGTAACCTCTAAAGTTACCGAGCAAGTATTATTGTTAGCGCGTAAACGCGCCGCGAAACTTTTCGCTTTAGACTTAGACCGCTTGCAAGTTGAGTTGTCTATGTACGACTGTAACGACGCACTGCGAGAAAAAGTAGGCGATGCAAACGAACCTTATCGCGCCCTACTTCGCCCATTACTAGACCGCTTTATAGCTACCCGCGATGGTATTGCTAACTATTTGGCCGGTAAAAACCCTGATACGTCGAACTGGATTGAAAGTAATGACGAGCTATTAGAAGCCCTACTACTTTGCCACCAGTCACTTATCGATTGCGGTATGGGTGTGGTAGCGAAAGGCTTATTGCTAGATACCATTCGCCGCGCTCATGTATTCGGTATTCACTTACTTCGCTTAGATGTTCGTCAAGATTCAGAACGTCATGCTGATGTATTTAGCGAGCTGACCCGTTACCTTGGCCTTGGTGATTACTCACAATGGAGCGAAGAAGATAAACAAGCCTTCTTGCTACGTGAGCTTGGCTCGAAACGCCCGCTATTCCCTGCGCAATGGGGTGCATCTGATGATGTGAAAGAAGTGCTTGAAACGTGCAAAGTAATAGCTAAGCATAGCGAACACGGTTTTGGTATTTACATTATCTCAATGGCGAGTGAGCCATCAGATGTACTTGCGGTTCAATTGCTGCTTAAAGAAAGCGGTGTAGATTGGCCAATGCCAGTAGCACCTTTGTTCGAAACACTTGATGACTTAAATAATTCGCCAAGTGTTATGCGCAAATTGCTTTCTATCGACTGGTATCGCGGTTATGTGAAAGGCCGTCAGTTCGTAATGATTGGTTATTCAGATTCTGCCAAAGATGCTGGCGCACTAGCGGCAGGTTGGGCTCAGTATCAATCGCAAGAAGCGCTTGTGGCTATTGCTGAAGAGTTTAACTGCTCACTTACCTTGTTCCATGGTCGTGGCGGTACAATTGGTCGTGGCGGTTTACCTGCACACGCGGCTATTTACTCGCAGCCTCCAGGTTCATTGGAAGGTGGATTCCGCGTAACCGAACAAGGCGAAACTATCCGTTATAAGTTTGGTATGCCTAAACTGGCTAAACGCAGCCTAGGCATTTATGCCAGCGCGATAATTGAAGCCATGTTGTTCCCACCCCCGGCGCCAAAAGAAGAGTGGCGTGAACTTATTACCACTATGGCGGGGCAAGGTCGTGATAACTATCGCGGCACAGTACGCCATGATGAAGATTTCGTGCCTTATTTCCGCGTGGCTACGCCTGAACAGGAACTGGGTAAGTTACCCTTAGGCAGTCGCCCTTCTAAGCGTAAACCACAAGGTGGTATCGAAAGTCTGCGTGCTATCCCTTGGATATTTGCATGGGCACAAACGCGCCTTGTATTGCCGTCATGGTTGGGTGTAATGCGCGCTATCGATAGCGTGAAAAATGCCGAAAATGAAAAAGTCGTGAATGAAATGTTTGCCGAATGGCCATTTTATCGTTCGCGCCTTTCAATGCTGGACATGGTATTCCATAAAGCGGATCCCCGTATTAGTGAAGCCTACGATGAGCGCTTAGTACCAGAAGAGCTTAAGCATTTCGGTGCAGCACTTCGAGAGGAGCTCAAAGAAAGTATTGCCTCATTACTGAAGCTTACTGGTGAAGACGACATTATGAAGACCGATCCGCTAGGCAAAGAGTCGATGGAAATTCGCGCCGCTTATTTGCAACCGCTTCATTATTTACAAATCGAGTTGCTAGACAGAATTCGTAAAGCAGGTGATGATGTACACAATCCTGATTTGGAGCGTGCCATGATGGTAACTATTACAGGTATCGCAACCGGTATGCGTAATACAGGTTAATACCTAAATTAATAGATACATAATCATGCTATTGAAACAAATAGCACAAATAAAAAAGCCCGCGTAAAGCGGGCTTTTTAGTGAGTTTATATTACATACTGAATGTTAAGCTTGTAATTCAAAGCGATCAGCATTCATCACTTTAGTCCAAGCACTAACAAAGTCTTTAACGAACTTCTCTTTGTTATCGTCTTGCGCATAAACCTCAGCGTAAGAACGTAATATAGAGTTTGAACCGAAGACTAAGTCAACACGAGTAGCTGAATAAACTTGCTCTCCAGACACTCTATCTACAATACCGTACGTGCTTTTACTTGTGGGCTTCCACGTGTATTGCATATCGGTAATAGTAGTGAAAAAGTCATTCGTTAGTGAGCCAGCACTACCGGTAAACACCCCGTGTGCAGTGCCTTGGTAGTTCGTGCCCATTGCACGCATACCACCTACTAACACCGTCATTTCTGCAGCGGTTAACCCAAGCAATTGTGCTTTGTCTAACAGCAGCTCTTCTGCTTTAACTACATAATCTTTTGGTAAGTAGTTTCTGAAGCCATCGGCCTGCGGCTCTAGCGGAGCAAAAGAATCAGCATCCGTCATATCATCAGTCGCATCACCACGGCCTGCGGCAAAAGGAACCTCAGCACTGAAACCAGCTGCTTCAATGGCCTTCTCTACACCTACATTACCGGCCAACACTATGGTATCAGCTAGACTTGCACCGGCGGCCTCAGCAAGTGGTTTTAACACCGACAATACCTTAGCTAGTTTTTCCGGCTCGTTCGCTTCCCAGTCTTTCTGAGGCGCTAACTGAATGCGGGCACCATTAGCACCGCCACGTAAGTCTGAACCGCGGAAGGTTCTAGCACTGTCCCACGCCGTAGATACCATGTCACCAATACTTAGGCCAGAATCCGCAATACTCGCTTTTAATGCACTCACATCGTAAGACGTGCTGCCTGCTGGTACAGGATCTTGCCAAATAAGTGTTTCTTGTGGCACTTCAGGACCGATATAACGTACTTTTGGCCCTAAATCACGGTGAGTAAGTTTAAACCAGGCTCGAGCAAACACTTCACTGAAATAGTCTGGGTTGTTGTAAAACTTCTCAGAAATTTCACGATAGATTGGGTCCATTTTCATGGCCATATCGGCATCGGTCATAATAGGGTTATAACGTTTTGAAGGGTCTTCAACATCAACAGGTTTGTCTTCCTCTTTAATGTCGATAGGCTCCCACTGCTCTGCACCCGCTGGTGATTTTTTTAATTCCCAGTCGTAGTTAAGGAGTAATTCAAAGTAACCGTTATCCCACTGAGTAGGGTTGGTTGTCCACGCACCTTCAATACCGCTTGAAACCGTATCGCGGCCTATTCCACGTGATTCGTGATTCATCCAACCCAAGCCCTGCTCGGCAATATCAGCGCCTTCTGGATCAGGACCTAAGTTTTCCGCACGTCCGTTACCATGGCATTTACCCACGGTGTGACCACCGGCTGTAAGTGCGACAGTTTCTTCATCGTTCATCGCCATACGGGCGAAAGTTTCACGAACGTGCAATGCGGTTTTAAGTGGATCAGGTTTACCGTTCACCCCTTCAGGGTTAACGTAAATTAGCCCCATTTGCACAGCAGCTAATGGATTTTCCATTGTTTCTGGGGTTTCAACATCGTTGTAACGCTCATCACTTGGCGCTAGCCATTCTTTCTCAGCACCCCAGTAGGTGTCTTTTTCTGGGTGCCAAATATCGGCGCGACCGAATGCAAAACCATAAGTTTTAAGCCCCATGCTTTCATAAGCAACAGTACCAGCAAACACTAAAAGGTCGGCCCAACTAAGCTTGTTCCCGTATTTTTTCTTGATTGGCCACAATAAACGACGCGCTTTATCAAGGTTAACATTATCCGGCCAAGAGTTGAGCGGCGCAAAACGTTGATTACCCGTAGACGCACCACCACGACCATCAGCAATACGATACGAACCGGCGGCGTGCCAAGACATTCTGATCATAAGGCCACCGTAGTGTCCCCAATCTGCTGGCCACCATGACTGAGAATCCGTCATTAGCGCAATCATGTCTTTTTTCAATTCATTAAAATCGAGAGATTTAACGGCCTCGCGGTAATTGAAGTCATCACCCATTGGATTTGTCTTTGTATCGTGCTGATGCAAAATATCTAGGTTAAGCGCCTCAGGCCACCAATCCATATTTGTACTGCCAGTAGCTGTCAGGCCGCCGTGCATAACAGGGCACTTACGCCCTGAATCATTTACATCGCCTAGCTTCGCGTTACTCATATTTGTTACCTCTTGCTGTTCGACAAAGGATTTCATCAATACAATCTATTGATTAGCATTGTTTCATTCTAGTTATTAGATAATGATTTCTACAGTGAGTTTTTTCGATGCTGACGAATAGGTTTAACGATTAGAAAATCATTAAACCTTACGTTGAGAAAACAAGACCTTATAAATCTATCCATCAATATACTCATGTAGAATTAACTAAAGAAAGCGTAGACAATGATTATGAGTTTTCTAGGTCTTTTATCTTACTTTTGTAAAACTCTATTGATATGTCGTAGGATAAAGCCAATCGAATTCAGTCGTTAATCCTTAAGACAGGACGTCTCATTTGAACAGACTACTTGCAAGCCTGACTCTCACCTTTTACTTGGCGCTAACGTCTATGTTGGCGCAATCCGAACCCCTTACTATGCCCCCTGGGTTATGGGAGGGCGTCAGTGAGTCTGACTATAAGTATAAGTTACTCCAGATAAATGAAAACGGGGAACACTTCCTGTTTGAAGCTGGCATAGGCAATGCGTTTCGTCATATCCGACGGCTACCATTTGATAATGAAGATATAAAATGTAGTACGCTAAATTGTGAAGTAACATTTCCTTCGTTTGATGAAGGGTATGTTAAACATCTAATTTTATCTCCCTACATAGATACCGGTTACAAAGTATTAGAATCGACTACCCGTAAAAACGGTAAACCTATCTTGAGTAACACCTACCAATTGGACAAGCAGAAGAACCAATCTTCCGTGCGCAACTTTATAGATATATACCGAGACTCAATAGAAGAATTAGCCAACTCGGCTACTGAAGATATTTATGGCTTGTGGGTGGGAATAATGCGCATTAGTGGTAAAAATGAGCTCATAAGCATTGAGATTTACCCAAAAAAAGAAGGCCGTTTAGTCCGGTTTATAAATGGTAGCAGTTATACCAATCAAACGAGTTTCAACCCTGAAGATATTCATAAGGAAGGAAGCGTATATACCGTTAAAACATCACATCCCACCTTTGCCAACTCCCTCCTGTTTATTTTTCCAATAGCAGATTCTCTAAGCGGCTATGCTTATTCAGTTTATAAGGACAAACCACTAGAAAGCATGGCGTTTACCTTATATAGAGTTCGCAATTAAGTCCCTTACCACGCCCAACTAGAACAGCATCGTACGCCTGAGTGTGAAGTTAGGGTCGATATACGAGTTGAAATTAAATAAGTAGCTCCTCCCTTGCCAAGGATGCGGTGGCGGAGCCTACATGGAAGTATTTACGGCGTGGCTATTATGCGGGTGCCATAAACAAAAAGGCAGGATTAGTAAGCGCGTAACAAACTGTCAGCAGCATGGATGCTGCTGCCAAGCCTCCATGGATGGATACTCGGCGTGTTTGTGTAGAGCTTACTAATCCTGCCTTATACATGGGAGCAGCGCTCCCATATTCTTAGCTTTAGCCAGTTACGAAATCTACGCCTAGCTTGATATCGCCACGAAGGCCTTCAAGCATGTCGTTTTTCGCTTTTTCTTCAAATGCGCTTAGCTCGCCGTATGGCAAGATTTCTTCAACACCGTTTGCACCAAGGCGAACAGGGTGAGCGAAGAATGCAGCATCGTCGCTGTCGTCAGTTTGAACGTAAGTGTATTCAACTACGTTCTCACCTTGCATTGCTGCAACCAATGATAAGCAGAAACGTGCAGCTGCTTGACCCATAGATAGGGTTGCAGAACCGCCGCCAGCTTTAGCTTCAACAACTTCAGTACCCGCATTTTGGATACGAGTAGTTAGGCTTGAAACTTCATCATCAGAGAACTCAACACCTTCAACTTGCGAAAGCAAAGGAAGAATAGTTGTGCCTGAGTGACCACCGATTACCGGTACGTGTACAGAAGCAACGTCTACGTCTTTAAGCTCAGCAACGAAAGTCTCTGCGCGAATTACGTCAAGGGTAGTAACACCGAACAATTTGTTCTTGTTATAAACGCCTTTCGCTTTAAGCGTTTCTGCAGCAATTGCCACTGTTGTGTTAACTGGGTTAGTAATAATACCAACACAAGCATCTGGACAGTTGTCAGCAACACCTTCAATAAGGTTCTTAACAATACCAGCGTTGATGTTGAACAAGTCTGAACGATCCATGCCCGGCTTACGCGGAACACCAGCAGGAATAAGAACAACGTCTGTACCTGTTAATGCACCAGCTAGGTCATCTTTACCGTGACCGGTTACTTTTACTGCAGTTGGGATGTGGCTCAAATCAACAGCTACACCAGGAACAACTGGCGCTACATCATAAAGCGCTAGTTCAGAACCAGCTGGCAATTGTGTTTTTAACAACAAAGACAGCGCTTGGCCAATACCACCGGCAGCACCTAACACGGCTACTTTCATACCATTTCTCCTATGGGATTGCTCACGTATTTAAACGGAACGTCACACTAATGCAACGCGGGGGAAAACTCAATCATCTGATGGTCTTAATACGGCCATTTAAGGCATTTTTACGTCGATATTCACTATCATGCATGATTATGCAATTAAATTGCGCAAAGGTCACCTGTAAGGCACAATATAACATATATGATTATTTAACTTATTACCGCTAACTGATGTGCAGGATGCTATGGCCAACGCAAAACAAGAGCAACTGATTAAAGCCTTTAAAGAAATTTTGAAAGCGGAAAGCTATGGATCTCAAGGTGAAATAGTGGATGCCCTTAAAACTCAAGGTCATGACAATATTAGCCAGTCTAAAATTTCTCGCATGCTAAGTAAGTTTGGTGCGGTACGTACCCGCAATGCCCGCGGCGATATGGTGTACTGCCTGCCGCCTGAGCTAGGCATGCCTACGGCTAAAAGCCCGTTAAAGCAGCTGGTTCTCGATATTGTGCATAATAATGTGATGGTAATTATTCGCACCAGCCCAGGTGCGGCGCAGCTTATTGCTCGTTTACTTGATTCATTAAGCAAAAAAGATGGTGTGCTCGGTACCATTGCGGGCGACGATACCATTTTTATCGCCCCAGCCGACGTGACACTTATTGAAGAGTTGCGCCAACGGGTAGAAGACTTATTCGAGAACGTGTAAGGCACCGCCTTAAGTTTTGAACAAAAAAAACCGCCATCACAAGATGGCGGTAAAGAATTTGTACCAGGGAGATACAAAACAACTTGGTAGCTGTGCATTTAAATTATCACAGACTTAGAAAAGAGTAAGAAAAGAAAAGTAAAGAATTCGAAAACTAGAAATTAATTATAAAATTCAAAAACCTTCCTTAAATAAAAAAAGCAAAATTTAAAATTAAATAATATCACCATCACTAAAAACCGCCTCTTATTCACCAACGTATAAATTCTGAAACCCAAAACAATAACATTATCATTAATTATAATTACAGAAACTTTCTCTCACTTTTTTACCTGTACTGAAACGCTATCCCCCACTTTTACTTCAAGCCAGATTTACCCACACTGAATCTGCGTAAAACCTGCGCCGATTCTTCGCCAGGCCTACACCATTTGCACACAAAACCTGCACACTATTTACACCCTCACATTATTTTTTATTTCTCTTTTAATTAATATTTAGCGTTATCTTTAAATAAATATTAAGAGAGATAAAAGCAATAATTATTTTACCAATGTATAGAACCGTAAAGGTTTCATCACTCTGCGTATAAATAAAGTAAATTAGGTCTAAATAGAACAAATTATACACTTTGTAAATTGCCAAACAGCACGACGAAGTGCTTAATTCTCCCGACAGAAAACATCTGCTCAAAATAAAAACTAATAAACGTCTTTGTAATTACAACGTGTAATCACCTTCGACAAGGGGAATTAAAATGTTTAACACCAATAAACTCAGCACTGCTGTGAAGCGCGGAATAGTACTGGCGGGCTCCGCTACCATGTTTGTCGCGCCAATGGCCCTCGCACAATCAGATGACGAAAATTCAGCTGAACCTGTAGAAAAAATTCAAGTTACTGGCTCTCGGATTAAACGAGTGGATTTAGAGTCAGTTTCTCCGGTCACTGTTATTACTGCTGAATCTATTGCGTTATCTGGCGATACATCGGTAGCGCAAGTTTTACGTAACTCTTCAATTAACACCTTTGGTTCGTTTCGCGGCCAATCTGGTTACGGCAGCGGTGCTTCAGCTTCAAGCGAAGTAAACTTGCGTGGTCTGGGTGCAGGCGCAACACTCGTTCTTATGGACGGCCGTCGCCTTCCTGGTTTAGGGTACGATGGTGGTTCATCTTCTGATATGTCGATGATCCCGATGTCGATTGTTGAGCGCATTGAAATTCTTCGCGATGGCGCATCGGCCATATACGGTTCAGATGCTGTTGCAGGCGTAATTAATATTATTACCAAAAAACAGTTCGATGGCGTAAATGTAGGTTATAGCTTTGAAGATCCAGGTGCTGACGGTGGTAATTCCAGTAAGTACAATTTTTCTGCTGGTGTTACCAGCGACAAAGGCAGCATTGTATTCATAGCCGAGCATGAAAACACACAAGAAGTTAGCGATGTTGCGGTATCAGGTGACTATGCACTAAATAGCTATTCAACCTATAGCCCAGTGGCAAACTTCTACGATTCAGATGCAGGTGAATTTCTTTACAACGAAGATTTGTGTGGCGATGTAGCAGATACGTCTGTTGAGTCAGACCGTTGTGGTTACTATTACGGCAATACCACATGGCTATACGGCGCGACTGAGAAAAACTCACTGATGACAAAAGTGGAATATGAGTTGGCAGAAAACTTACAACTCATCACTCGCTTCTCTGCAATGCAGACATCTACAGATACGCGTTATGCTGCTACCCCGGTTTCTACATCTTCGCTAACTATCGACGCCGATAATGCAATGAACCCATATGGCCAAGACGGTTCGGTTTATTTCCGCACCTCTAGCTTGGGCACGCGCGATACTAAAACTGAAAAAACCACTTTTGAAATGGTTTCAGGCCTTGAAGGTTATACTGAAATTGCTGGAAACGAGTGGGACTGGCAAGTTTATTACCAGCGCACATCAGCAAAAGAAGAAGTATTCGGTTACAACTTGGTTAATGACACCGTTGTACAAGATTTAATTGATACTGAGCAACTCGATTTATTCAACGTACAAGGCCTTAGCACCGATGATTGGTATGCTTATAACGCTGAGCTTTTAACCAACGCAGATCATACTGGTACATACCAAACTACCCAAATGCGCGACATCATTGATGGGAGCATTTCAGGTCAGCTTTTCTCAAATAACTTCATGACAGTGAGTGCTGTGTTTGGCGCTGAGTACTCGTACCTTGATTTTGAACAGGTATCTGATCCTGAATCGGGTTTGGGCATTATCTCGGGCGGTTCTGGCGGTGACGACGTTTACGCAAGCCGTGAACGACAGTCTTACTATACTGAGCTTGCCATTGAATTACCTCATGAAGTCGAAGTCTCAGCCGCGCTTCGTTACGACGGCTACGAGCTTGAAGGCGATACGGGTGCTAGCATCTCAACCTCAGAGTTCTCAGATACGGTACCCAAGCTAGGTATCAGCTGGCGTCCAACTGAGTCACTATTACTTCGTGCTAGCTGGGGAGAAGCTTTCCGTACTCCGACAATGAGTGAAATGTTCGCGACCATTTCTTACGGTTTCCCAGATGCCTACGACTCCTACTACTGCGATACATTAGGTAACCCAGGTAGCGATGACAGTTACTGCTCATCGGGTCAACAGCATCTAACCTACTACGGTGGTAATCCAGACCTTAGTCCTGAAAACTCTGAGTCACTTACACTAGGCGTGGTTTATGATGTAACGGATGATTTGTCACTTGAAGTGTCTTATTACCAGTATGACTATGAGAACAAAATTGAAGACATCGATGTTGAAGACTTAATTGCCGCAGACTTAGATGGGACTTCTAGCAGTATCGTACGTGATAGCGATGGTAAAATTACGTCTATTACATCGGGCTATACTAACTACTCAGAAGTGACAACAAACGGGTTTGATATTACTGCCAACTACGACTTAGCAACTGAGATTGGGGATTTTGGGGTTAACCTTGAGTATTCTCATGTGTTTAGTTACGAAGAAGAAGGTACTGAGTGGGCGGGTGAATTATTCTATCCTGATAACCGCGCAAACCTGACTGTAGATTGGACAGACGGTGATAAGTGGACTGCCTCTTGGAGGACACTATTCATTGGTGCCAACGGAGAAACCTTTTACTCCTCTTACGATTATGCGGATAACTACTTTAAACATAACGTAACGGTTTCATATCACGTAAACGATAACGTTAAAGTATCAGCAGGCATCGCTAACCTTACTGACGAGCTGGAAGAATACTTGCCCGGCGAATGGCGCGGTTTCGATGACACACTTTATGACCCACTAGGTCGCACTATGAGCTTTAACGTTCAAGCTAGCTTCTAACGTGTAACTTACGCAAAAACGCCGCTTGTACTATGTTGTATCCCCTGTCTTCTGAGATACAACACAGTCAGCGGCGTTTTCTTATTTCTGCCAGTATAAACGTTCTATAAAACTGGCGCACCGGCTATTGTTTAGTCGGTGTGGACTAAGTAAGTAGTGTAAGTGAGTGAATTAAACTACGACAGTAGCTTAATAAGCGCTTCTGCTGCGGGTCCTGATGATGCTGGGTTTTGCCCCGTCACCAAAAGACCATCAACACACACTTTAACGCCAAAGTCCTCTGTACTCTCGTACTTACCGCCCTTACTAATGAGTGCATCTTCAACTAAGTAAGGCACAACCTCGGTTAATTCCATTGCCTCTTCTTCACTATTCGAAAAGCCAGTAACGGTTTTCCCGTTAATGAAAAATTCGCCATCGGCACGTTTTACTTCTTTAAGCACGATAGGCGCATGGCAAACAGCGCCTACAGGCTTCTGTGCTTTGATCATATCTTCAATTAGCATTGTGGAGTGGGTATTGTCAGATAAGTCCCACAGCGGGCCGTGGCCGCCCGGATAGAACACAGCATCAAACTCATCTGCTCGAACATCTTCCAACACAATTGTTGAAGACATTGCGCTTCGTGCTACCTCATCTTTTGTATAACGGATAGCATCGTCGGTCATGGCATCATCTGCCAAGCTATTGGGGTCGATTGGCACTTGGCCGCCCATAGGTGAAGCTAAGGTGATGGTATACCCTGCATCCTTGAACGCGTAATAAGGTGACGCGAACTCTTCCAGCCACATTCCTGTTTTATTGCCTGTATCACCTAATAATTCATGTGAGGTCATTACCATCAATATATGTTTCGACATAAGTTCTCCATGTGAACAATTCATTTAGTTATTCGTTCGTATGGCGACAATGGTTAGATCAGAAAAAGAAAAGGAATGCGATGAGAAACATAGAGAGAAGTTGATTTACAAGATAAAAAAAATGCCACTTCCAAAATTGGAAAGTGGCATTTAACACTACAACTGTTTTTTAAACTGTTGCTTAGAAGCGGTAGTCAATACCTACACGCATTTCCCAAAGTGATGCATCACCCTGACGACTTTCAGGAGATGATGTACCTAGCGCAGCAGTATTGAAGTTAACTTCTTCCAAAATACCCCATTCATCATTGATGAAGTTGGTGAAGTTATTCATTACGAAGTAAACCTGAGCTGAGTGATCTTCACGGAACGCAGGAATATTTTGTCTAACTGCGATATCCATTTTGAACCACCAAGGGCTAGTTTGGTCGTTACGCTCTGCACCAATCGGTAACACGTTGTTACCTTCAAGGTATGGCGTGTAGCCATATACAGAGTTACCACTGATGGTGTAACTAAACGGACGACCAGACTGCGCTACTGCGTAAGCAGAGAAGATAGTGCTGTAACCGTCGATAAGTTCAGTGGTGTAACGAAGGTCAGCAGTAAAGCGGTGCTCGATATTCCAATCAGACACTGAAGATACTTCTTCGTTAATGTCAGTAAATGCTCTGTACTGGAAGTTAGAGAACGCTACTGAACTCGTCATTGGTTGTACATCTTCAGCGTGGCTGTAGTTATAACCACCGGTGAAAGTAATACCGTTATCCCAAGACTTGTTCATGGTCGCTGTTAGTGAGTAAGACACTGAATCTTCATCAGAGTTAGTCAGTTCAAGTGAACCGTAACCTACTGAATCATAATCAGGGTAACCTTCGTCAGTTGTACCTACACGCTCAAGACCCACATATTTAATCATGGCTTGTTTCTGCGTCACACTTAGAAGGAAATCTAAGTTAAATACGTAGTCTTCGTCATTGATGTGAGTCATACCCGCAGAAATTTTCCATTCGCGAGGCATTTCGAAGCCTGGATCTAGGTTGTTACTTTCAAAGTTACTACCTGCACCAGAAGACATTGCTTCGTCTAAATCAGAAGGTACTGAGTAACCAGGACCAGCAGTTACGCCGTCTTCTGTGTTAACCCATGTAACACTGCCGTCGAATAAGTTGGCGTATTCACCATCAACTTCACCACCAACAACATTGGTGTTTTGATAGTTGTTTGTCATCCATACGTTCGGGTTACCGCCTGAGAACAAGCCAACACCACCACGTAGTTCAGTTGAATCACTTACTGTGTAGTTAAGGCCAACACGTGGTTGTAGCAAGCTAAGTCCATCTAGGTTAGCCGTATTGTCGTAACCGTTCTCAATTGCGAAATCAACGTTTCCAACAGGCTCGTCTGATGTTGTAATCCAGTCATAACGTAAACCAGCAACAACTTTTAAATCATCAGTAAGATAGAACTCATCTTGTGCGTAAGTAGAGTGTGACGTGTAACCCCACTCTGCAGCACGGTCTAATAGGTTGCCAGAATAAGCATAACCGTATTCAATTTCTGCATTAGTTCCGTTAGCGAAATCATCTAGGCTTTCAAAAGTAATAGATGTTTCAGAGTGCTGAACGAAAAGGTTGTAGATATCTAGTTTGTCGCTCTCGTAACCGAAAGTTAACGCGTGGCCGTTGTCGAAGTAATAGTTACCACGGAACATTAGGCTAAGCGCTTCCCAATCTAGGTCGTTCGCTTGACGACTGTCATCAGAACCTAAGAAAACGGTTAAATCATCAGAAGAATCATCTGTGTCATTACCAAGTTCGATTTTGATTTCGCCGAAATCGTTGCCGCCTGGAGTGCCGTCACCGTACATAGAACGCTGTAGGTTATCTAGCTCAGTGCGAGAAATACGAATTTCAGTCGAGAATTTGTCTGTCCAGTCTGAGTAAAGTACACCAACAAATGATTGTAGCTCTGCGCCACGCTCGTAGATGTGGCTTGATAGTTCAAACTCATCTGCGTCGCCGTCAGATTCTGAGAAGTTGTTACCATCGTTGTAGTTATAGGTAAACGCAAAACGGTGGTTTTCGTTGATGTTCCAGTCTAACTTAACAAGAAGCTTTTCATCTTCGTTAGGCATGCTAAGTGGCGTTGTACCAGCATCAAAGTTATACAATGACTGAGAAACAGATTGAATCTGCTCAAGTTGTGCTTGTGAAAGCGCTACTTCATTAATTGCGCCAGAACCAATGGCACCACGGTCAAATGTGTTCGCGCCTTCTAGTTTTTCGTAAGCAGCAAAAACAAATAGCTTATCTTTAATCAGCGGTGCACCCACTGTGAAGCCGTAACGTTTTTCAGTGTAACTACCAAGGTTGATATCATCACCTTCAAGAGAGTCACCACGTAGGCTGTCGCTACCATAGTCGTAGAACGCAGAACCGTGAACTTCGTTGGTACCTGTTTTACTTACTGCACTGATGTTACACGCAGAGAAACCGCCGTAGATTACATCAAAAGGAGCAATTTCTACTGACACACCTTCGATAGCGTCAAAAGAGAAAGGCATTCTTTCTGTAGGGTAACCGTTCGAGTTAAGACCGAAAAGGTCATTCATGCGAACGCCATCAACAGTCAAACTGTTAAAACGTGGGCTTTTACCAACACACTGGATACCACCGCTACCGCCTTCATTCACATAGATACGAGGGTCAATACGAACGATATCAGTGATATCACGGTTGATCGCTGGCGCTTGTTGAAGTGTTGCCAAGTCAAAGTTTGCTGAAGGACCAGTTTGACCGAATGCCAAGCTACCTACTTGAGAAGCGGTTACTACGATATTTTCGTAGTTAGCTGCAGATTCAAGTGTTCTTTGGATAGTTGCCGCTTCACCAAGTTCTAGGTAAATGTCGCTGATAGTTTGATCTGCGAATTCATCTGAGTCGATTTCAACAGTGTAAGGACCACCTACACGTAAACCACGAAGGTTAAATGTACCAGCACTATTTACCGTGACTGATTTAACCGCACCAGTTGGTACGTGAGTTACTTTAACTACGGTTCCAACAGCAGGGTTGCCGTTTGGACCGACTATCTGGCCATTCATATCTGAAGACGTTACTTGAGCCATTGCAGTCGTGGTTAGACCCACTGTTAGTGCAACTGCTGCAGCAACGCGGCTGAGCTTAGCTGATGAGTACATGTGTGTTTCCCTTTTTGTTTAAAATTCTTTTTTTTTAGCGTAGAGGGAATTTATTCCCCTCTACGACCTCTGATATTGACTAAAAGACTTCTTTGAGTGGATGAAATTGTTATAGACCTTCGTGTCATATTTATTACAGTTTTGTATATTTCGTCAATTCCGTGACGTGATTTCATCGCATTTTTTGCACCACACACCTGACCATTTGGTCAAGTTATTTTACTTATCAAAACCAAGGTCGTCTGACTTGTTCTTGTGGTTTCTATTGATGACATATCATGGACTAATAAACAGCGTTTAACAAAATTCAGTCTGATTTGTAAAAAGCACTTATTTTTCATGACTATAACCAATTAAAATAAATTTACCTATTGCAATAAATAACCTTAGCTGATGAAATTAGCACATAAATCACTAACTCATTTGGTTATTTTTTTGCCAAAAGTCAGAATTATTGCTACCGGAAGGTGGATCATACTCCTTATTGCCGCACTTGTTTGCGGCAGCGCTGGCTATTTTTCACAGAAAATAGAATTTATTCCGGTGCCCCCTCAAACTGGTCGAACTTTAACCTGCCAAACCGAGTTACAAAACAACCTAGACATCTTTTCAGTGTATGTCACAGATGGCTCTATCGCGAATATGGCCTTAGAACGTTTATGCGATAACAAAATCATCAAAAGGCAATTTGGCCAAGTCAGGGTCATCGTCGGGCAAAGCGACTACGATACCTTTCGATATATAAACCATGGCGTGGTCGATTTAGCGTTGATTAAACGTAATGTAGTAGATGCCTTCGGTGCAGATCAAATTTATGGTTTAACTTTAATAGCATCGCACCCTAATTACAGCGCTTTCTTTATATCTCAACGTGAAAAGCCCCTGCTTGAAAAAGAGTACTTGCTTGGCAAACGAATTGGGCTGCTCGATTACCCTTCCAGCCGCTCAGGTCACATCGTTCCAAAAACCATACTTCAAAATCTTGGGTTAACTGAGAACAACGTAGACATTGTGTACTTCAATTCCCACAAAGATTTGCGCAGAGCATTGCTTGCGGGAGAAGTCGATATTATCTCATCGTATTGGGCTGAAGAAGATGAGCAAATTTTGTCTAAGAACTATGCTACCCCTCTACTAAAGAGCGTTAGCGGCATGCAATGGTTTTTAAAAATGCAAATGCAAAACACCGATTTACTTTGCGCCATGCAGTCTGTAGTGAAAGATATCGCCGATTCTCACTCACGCCCCTATTACAAAACTCTCGTTCTCGTGAATGGATGTAGCAAAGATGAGTAGTATGATGTCAACTGTTCGCCCGTTTACCCTAATTTGTGTACTGATACTTTTTGCGGTACTTCAAATCATCAGTACGTTTGGTCAGGTTATTGGTATTCAGTCTGCTCGCCATAATGCGAAAGACAACGTAGAAAGAAGAATTATATTAGACAGTGCGTTTCTTGATGTTGGGAATGCAACGCTAAATACCCCCGTAAATACGTATGCGGTAGGTCGGTATATTGAAACTATCAACGAAGATTTAGCCGCTGACAATTACCCGATTAGAGTCACCTCAATTCAGGGTGTAAATGCTGATGAAACGTATCCCGAGTACAGCTTACCCCATACTTTTATATTCGAAAATGCAGAGCAAAAAATTACGCTAACTATGCAATCGCTTCCTATGTATCAAAACCTGACGATGAGTTGGTGGGCGTTGATAGTATCGGTGCTGCTTGGGCCAGCGTTTGCTATTCCTAGGCAGCGAAAAGCAAAGCACATTATCAATGAAGAGTTAGTTGCCCCACCTAAGCCCAAACTTGTTATTAATTTGCGAGATAAAACGTTAGGCAATAGCGTAAATGACACCGTTGTTATATTGCAAAACAAGCCCCTTTGCTTTTATACGGCACTCGTTAAATATTGCACCGAGAACCCAGAGCACCCACTTCCACCGCACAAAGATGTGCCGATTGAGCTGATAGCACTAGCTAATAAAGCCTTTTCACGATTGATTGAACTAGGGCATACCAAACGTAAAAGGCCAGACTTTAACGCCAACTTAGATAAAACCTTAAGCGAGATTCGCGCGTCGTTAGATGAAGTGTTTGCCTTGTACCCTGAGGAAAAAGAACGTTATTACCCTCCACGAGCTCAGGGGGAAGGCTCTCGTTCAAAACAACACTCTTATGCGCTTACCAGTTTGTCCCCTGAAGATGTGGAAATTATTGGGAACTAGCTATTTTTTAATCAATTATGACAGTGATATGAAAATAAATTTAGGAATGAAAACGCGCTCAAAATAAGCGAATGTTATTGATTCAGCTAGCAAATAGCGATCCATTTGACCAATTGGTATGAATATAACATTGATTCATAGAGGCTAAACGCGTATCTTTGCTCCAATAAAATCAGCTTTCTAGAATTATGCAATCGCCTTTAATTATTGCCATTTCTGGAGCTTCAGGCTCTGGAAAGTCACTGTTTACCGAAAATTTGTTTAACGGCTTCTCTGCTCAAGGAAGGCCTGTGCAAGTGCTTCGCGAAGATCACTACTATCGCGCTCAAGACCACTTGCCCATGGAAGCACGAGAAAAAAACAACTACGATCATCCCAATGCATTTGAGCATGAATTGCTTAAAGCGCATTTGCAGGCACTTAGAGATGGTCAACCTATTGATTATCCTCATTACTGCTTTAAAACGCATACTCGCCTGCCTGACACTGAACGTTTGAACCCAGCACCAGTTATTATTCTTGAAGGAATTATGCTGCTTGCTCGTGCAGATCTTCTGCCACTTTATGACGTGAAAATCTTTGTCGATACCCCACTGGATATCTGTCTTATGCGCCGCATGATACGAGATATCAAAGAACGTGGACGCACTATCGAGTCAGTTGCCAAACAGTACGAAGAAACTGTAAAACCGATGTATCACCAATTTATCGAGCCAAGCCGGTTCACTGCTGATGTAGTAGTTACACAAGGTGGTAAAAACCAAATTGCTCTAGATGTGATCAAATCTCACATACAGCAAGCGCTTCTATAAAGGATTGATATTATGGTGAGTTTACTGGGCATTGCAGTCCTTTTAGGTATTGCATTCGCGCTCTCGTCGGCGAAACGCAGCATTAGTTTGCGTACTGTTGGTGGCGCCTTTGCTATGCAAGCTTTAATCGGTGCATTTGTTCTGTATTCTGAGCCTGGCAAAGAAGTTCTGTTAGCAGCGACGGGGTTTGTTGCTAACATCATTGCCTACAGCCAAGACGGTATTAACTTCCTGTTTGGCCCTATTGGCGATAAATCTATTGCCTTTATATTTGCTTTCAATGTTTTACCCGTTATCGTTTTCTTTTCATCACTTATTGCTGTGCTGTATCACTTAAAAGTGATGGGTTTAATTATTAAAGTAATTGGTGGTTTCCTCCAAAAGGTATTGAGAACCAGCCGCCCTGAATCTATGTCAGCGGCAGCAAATATATTTGTAGGGCAGACAGAAGCTCCATTGGTCGTTCGTCCCTTCATACCTCATATGACGCGTTCTGAGCTATTTGCCGTGATGGTAGGTGGCCTTGCCTCTATTGCAGGTTCCGTAATGGCAGGTTATGCAGGTATGGGCGTTGACTTAAAATACCTACTCGCAGCAAGCTTTATGGCAGCCCCTGGTGGTATGTTAATGGCAAAGATTATTCTGCCAGAAACAGAAGAACCTAAAGACGGCTTAAGCGAAATAGATTCAGAAGACTCAGGCTATGCCAACGTCTTCGATGCAGCAGCTAGCGGCGCTGCATCTGGGATGACGCTCGCATTGAACGTGGGCGCTATGCTTCTTGCATTCATCGCCCTTATTGCCATGTTCAACGGTCTAGTTGGCTGGACAGGTGGTTTATTAGGTTATGAAAATGTCACCTTTGAAGGGATCATGGGTTACATACTTCAACCTCTAGCATGGGCAATTGGCGTTCCATGGGAAGAAGCCCAAATAGCAGGAAGCTTCATCGGTCAGAAAATGGTAGTTAACGAATTCGTGGCCTACCTGAGCTACCTTGATGTACGTTCAGAGTTATCTGAATCAACACAAGCTATTGTCACTTTTGCACTTTGTGGTTTTGCAAACTTGTCTTCTATTGCTATTTTGATGGGTGGTATTGGTGCTATGGCTCCGACACGCAGAAAAGAAATTGCTCATTTAGGCTTAAAGGCGGTTATTGCAGCAACGTTATCAAACTTGATGAGCGCAGCACTCGCTGGCTTTTACTTAACACTTGGCTAAACGATTAGATTGAACTAATACTAGATTAAGTTTAAGGCTAAGTTATTGCCCAAATGTAGACTAAATGGTCTACATTGATTACATTAGGCATCTTAGATGACGTTGATTGATTTAAGTCAACTACCAAAGCTTTTTTGGCGGCCCGTCTACCCTTATAATGCCGCAATCAAATTAAACGGGATAAAGTTATGCAATTAGTTGCTGTTGATTACACGGCGGAAAACGCCCAAGAAGAATTCGTTAAGTCACTACGAGAGACGGGCTTTGGGGTATTGAAAAACCACCCAATTCAACAGTCACTTGTGCAAGGCATTTATGATAGCTGGCAAGGCTTTTTCGATAGTGAAGAAAAAAATGACTACCTTTACAACAAAGGTAAGCAAGATGGCTTTTTCCCTCAAAGCGTTTCTGAGGTAGCCAAAGGCTTCACGAAAAAAGATATTAAAGAGTACTTCCATTATTACCCTTGGGGTCAATGTCCTGACGAACTTCGTCCTTTGCTGTCACAGTACTATTCAGAAGCGAACACGCTTGCCTCTGAGCTTTTAGGCTGGATTGAAAAACACTCTCCAGAGGAAGTAAGCGACAAGTACAGTCAACCGTTAGGCGACATGATCAAAGATTCAGATCAGACCCTATTACGTGTACTTCACTACCCACCACTAAGTGGCGAAGAAGAAGTAGATGCTATTCGCGCAGCGGCTCACGAAGATATTAACCTTATTACTATTCTTCCAGCTTCTAACGAGCCAGGATTACAAGTAAAAGCGCAAGATGGCAGCTGGTTAGACGTACCTTGCGATTTTGGTAGCTTAATTGTGAATATCGGCGATATGCTTCAAGAAGCATCGGGTCACTACTTCCCATCTACGACTCACCGTGTAGTGAATCCAGATGGCGCAGACATGACCAAATCCCGTATTTCATTGCCATTGTTCTTGCACCCTCGTCCAGATGTGAAGCTTTCAGAACGCCATACTGCAGGCACATATCTGCAGGAACGTTTGAAAGAGCTAGGTGTTATCTAAAGAGCGCTATTCTCTTTAAAAAAAAGCCACGTTAAAACGTGGCTTTTTTGTTGGTGCAATTTATTCGTGCGTTCGCCGCATGTAAGTGGTCATTAGTTGTTTTGTAAGTCGTTAGTCGTTATGAATTAGTAATTCAGAGCAATGTTAGAAAGCTTACTCATGTAACGGTTCTCATCCTGTGGATTGGGTGCAAGTTGGATGGCGCGTTTGATGTAACGCTCAGCGTTACTGATATCGCCTATCTCGTAATACACTTTAGCCAACCCAAAAAACACTTCGTGTCTTGTATTGTCTAAGCGAAGTGCGCGCTGGTAATGTGTTAAAGCGTCTGCAAACTCTCCTTCATCCAAAGCTTGTTCCCCAAGTATGAAATGGTAAAAAGGGTTTTCTTTTCGTTGCGCCTCCACCTTTGCTTTAATCTGTGCTGATTTATCAAATAGCCCTTGGTGGTAATACAAGATAGACAAGTTGTCCCACGCCGTCAGATTGTTCTCATCCAGATTTAACGCAAACTGATAACTTTGCTCTGCGGCTTCAAATGCGTCGACCATACGGTAAAGCACACCTAAATTAACCCAACTTTGTTGTAACTCAGGTGATAAAACTGCAGCAGCCCTAAAGTAGCTGTATGCCCGCGTATAACTGTTCGCAATTAGCGCGTCTGCACCTTTATTGTTATAGAACATAGACAGCACAAGGCGCTTGGTAACAGGCACCCGTGGAAAATGCGTTCTAATCATTTGCGGATCAAAATCAACATCTGCGCTACTTGGCCCGATATTCGTCACTAATGGGTCTTTAGGTACATTGATGGTTAAATTGACGTGGCCGTTTAAAAAACTAAAGCCATCTCGTCGCGTCCAGTATTCAGGTATATCTACTTCATAAAAAGTGGCATCGTAGCCTGCGTGCTGCGCCATGGCGTAAGTCATGATTGATAAAGAAAGGCAGTTGGCAGAACGATTATTAAACGTCTCACTGGCAACCGAATTCGCATTGCTGCGGTACAACAACCCCATTTCAGAATGATCAAAGATTGAGGAAATTAGCCCTTTTACGTTGGTTGTCTTTCCTCCTGACTCAAAAACAGCCTCATCTACAAATAGCTGCGCATCTTCCTCAAGTGCAAAGACTTGCTCTTGTGTCTCAATCGGAAAAGACGCATAGCTGGGGAATAAATGATCGTGTAATGCTGGATAAGGATTCGTGGCAACAACAGGCGTAGTGCTAGCACAACCTAGCATAGCTAAACTGAATAAAACGAGTAGTGCGGTAATAAGATGTCGAAGTAACATAATGCAGCCCTCCCCTATTAACACCTTGGCGAAGTATAGCGCAATTTACTAAATTTAACATTATTTTTACATTCTCATCTAAAGCTCTGCTTTCTATTACGTAAACTTAATCATCAATTTTGGTAGAAGAAGCGTAACCATTCTCGCTACATCAATTTATGTTCTCCCAAAATTTAAGGAAGGTATTTATGGTTAAGTTAATCCCATTGGTAATGATGAGCTTGATAAGTCTATCGGCTTTTGCCGGACATCATATGGAATCAGAGAAGGCAGATATCGTTGATACTGCAGCAAGTAAAGAGATGTTTTCTACCTTAGTTACGGCAGTTAAAGCTGCGGATTTAGTTGATACCCTAAAAAGTGAGGGCCCTTTCACAGTATTCGCCCCAACCAATAAAGCGTTTTCAAAATTACCAGAAGGTACGGTAGAGATGCTGCTTAAGCCTGAAAATAAGGCATTACTATCACAGGTGCTTACATACCATGTAGTATCGGGTAAGGTAATGGCTGAAGATGTGATGTCGCTAACCAGTGCCACTACCGTAGAAGGTACTGATATCACTGTTGTTACCGCCATGGGGAAAGTAATGATTGACGATGCCACCGTGATAAAAGCCGATGTGAAAACATCAAATGGTGTCATTCATGTTATTGATACCGTATTACTTCCCGCTGAAGTCAAAAAAGCGTTGTAGCCCATTCTCAATAAGTAGCGGGTTTCCGCTACTTACTCCCCACTTTTGTACAAAACTACATTTCAAAACCCATTAGCCCCGATGCTTTTTTTAATCCATAACCATCTTGTAGCGCGTATACCAGTTAATTAGTTTACAAGGATGAAGTCATGTTCACGGTTTACACCTACGCTATCGCAGGGCTTGCGGTAATCATTTTTACAGTATTAATTCAAAACATCGTTGCCGCTGTGGCGCATCGCAAACAATCATCTTATGTACCGGGAAAAGTGGCCGAAGACTTAAGTCACGACAGCTTCGTATTTAGAAGCCATAGAACGTTTCACAATTCACTTGAGAACGTAAACCAGTTTATTATTCCGGCGATACTTTGTATGTTTGTTAGCGTTACCCCTCTCTATCTGGCTATATTAGCTTGGGTGTATGGCTTATGTAGAATTGTTCATATGGCACTATATTATGGGATGGCTACTGAGCGTAACCCGAGCCCGAGAACCTATTTTTATATGATAGGGCTGGTAACTAACCTAATACTGTATGTGCTTCTCTTTGTTTCGTTAATTTAAATTCGCAATAATGTTAATTATTAAACTTTTGTTTAATGCATTTTTTACATACGCCGCGTTACTCTGGGTTTAACGTTTACAAATAATTGGAAACGGCTGCGTTGTAGGTTAAGGACTAACATGTTTATTGAGCAAGTAAATAAACGAGCATTATCAGACTGCCATTTATTAATTGTAGATGATCAAGCAAGCTCTCGAATGATTTTAGAAGGGCTTCTTGAAGATATGGTGAGTTGTACGTCTGTTTCTTCTGGAGAAGCTGCGCTTGCTTACTGTGAAAAAAACACGCCCGACTTAATCCTGATGGATGTGAATATGCCCATCATGGATGGACACCAAGTAGCACAAGCCTTGCGTGAAAATCCGAGTAAAACTGATATCCCCATTATTTTTGTTACCGCAACAACGACAGACGAAGCACAATCAAAGTGTTGGGATTCTGGCTGTGTAGACTTTGTGACCAAACCTATTAATGCGTGTACGTTACAAAATCGCGTGAAAGCGCACCTTAACCATAAGCTCAAAAACGATCTGTTAGAAAACCTCATTTATATTGATAGGCTAACAGGCGCCTACAATAGGCATTATTTAGAAGACTATCTTCCCCGCTTTATGAAAGATGGTAAGCGGAGCCATAACCCCCTTTCTCTTATGCTGTTTGACGTTGATTATTTCAAACGCTACAACGACCGATATGGGCATATGGAGGGCGATAGCTGCTTATGGAAGCTAAGTAAATCGATTAACGATAGCTTGTTGCGCCCTATGGACAAATTAGTTCGTGTGGGGGGTGAAGAGTTTTTAGTTATTCTGCCCAACACTAATGAGGAAGGCGCAAAGTTAGTCGCCAATCGACTTTTAAGTACCGTGTTCGATTTAAATATTGCCCACGCCGATTCAGACCTTGCAAGGGTGACGATTAGCGCTGGTGTGGCAACGAAAAATCCAGACGATAATAAAACCATCGACTTCACTATGCTTCAAGCTGATAAAAGCTTATATGCCGCGAAAGGGCAAGGTAGAAACTGTGTGGTAGGTAGCGTGGAAACGGCTCATAATGTAATGGAGTCGGAAGTTTAAGAGATATAGTAAAGCCTAGTTTAGGGTAAATTATTAAGGTTTAACCACGCCAAGTGTTTTCCTACCAAGGGCATTGGTATGTGATAAGTCCGCCAAGAAACTTTGTCGTGTTAACCCTAATGACGCTAGCTGTGCATAACATAAGAGTAACGCTGCCATGGCATCTTCTAATGCATTGTGTTGAGGCACCTCCGGTAAACCGGCTCTCAGTAAACATGCGCCAAGGGATGCGCTATTTGAGGGAACGACTTCATGCTCTTTTTTCAATTCATACAAAGCAAGTTGTAAAGTGTCGATGTAATAAACCTCTTGTGCCGGCAAATCTAATCGCCTAAATACC
Source organism: Alteromonas sp. CI.11.F.A3 (assembly GCF_032925565.1). Classification (NCBI taxonomy): domain Bacteria; kingdom Pseudomonadati; phylum Pseudomonadota; class Gammaproteobacteria; order Alteromonadales; family Alteromonadaceae; genus Alteromonas; species Alteromonas sp. CI.11.F.A3. The sequence goes on along the minus strand of NZ_CP136708.1, from coordinate 820,649 downwards.
GCATCTAGCACGGCTAAATCTAAGTTAGCATTATGGATAACCAAAATCTTCGATGGTAACTGTGCGATAAATTTAGTTAGCACATCTTCTACTTTTTCGCCCTTCGCAATATGGTCTTGAATGAGTCCATGGATAACTGGGCTTTGCCCTAAAGGCGCTTTGGTTTTCACAACACTGTAAGTGCAGGTTTCTAAAGCAATACTACTGTTGCGCCCACACACCCAACCAAAAGACGTAATTTCTGACTCATTGGCGTTTAAGGAAGTCAGCTCTAAATCAATAGACATCAGGGTAGTGTCTTGTAAGGTCGCGTTTTTGAACCTATCAAGTGACCCTCGTCCGCGCTCGGATAACCAGTCACTTAGCCATTGCAACATACTTACGCCATACCACCTGAAAAATTCATGACTATCGCTTTTTGGGCTCTTTCAATAGCTTGAAAAGATGCCTTTAGCTGATGCCTTTCTATAGAAGACAAAGATGACACTGACACACTATTATCCGCCACGTTATGCTGAAGCTGATGACGCCATCGTAAGCGATTTAAAAATATCCAGATATCCCGTAAGTTCGCGGCATCCTTGGTTGAAAGCTCTGACTTTTCGGGCAATAAAGATAGCCTTGCAAGGGTCCCAGGTACTGAAATTCCACCCGCTAGAGCATAAATACGTACAATATTATTAATTAGTGCCACCGCGCGTACTTTCAAATCAATCGTATCTTTAAGTTTCCCGCCTTTTTCATAAGTAAACTTTTGAAACATAGAAAGAGGCACAGAGACTTCATTTGTATGACGGGATAATGCCGCAAGAAATAAACTTTGTTTGAGCAAAGGCATTCGTTGGCGCTGTAGCGTTTTAAACAGCCCCACATCACCCGCAGCGCAGCGTGCATCAAGAAAAATATTAAAGTGCATAATAGCATCTTTGGTAGGTGCATTTACCCACTGCCGCGCTTGCTCAACCGCTTGGTCTAGCGATAACCGAAGCTCGGGGTTACTTGCCATAATATTGCCACTGCATAGCTTAATACCGCACTTTCCTAACCCCTTGCAGACATACTCCGCCATGGCCGCAAAGTAGTCGGCTTGTGCTTGCGTGGGTGATTCAGCTAACAGCAGTGCATTGTCTTGATCTGATCCCATGGTCTGATCTTCTCTGGCTTGGGAGCCATATACTAGCCACGAAAACATCATACCGGCTTTACCGTGTTCTTGCTGAAAGAACCCAATGAGCTTTCGCGTCATAATATCAGTTGCTTGAGAAAGCACTTTACCCGCAATATCATAATCACCTGCGTGTTTAGCATGTGCAGAAAAGTAATGCGGAAGCTGCCACGCTAAACGTGTTAATTCGTACAAATTGCTCGCTTTCGACAGTTCGCCAATGATAAATAGTACGCTACCTCGTTGGTGGCGAACAATATCACTGGCCGTTACCATACCTACAGGTTCATGACTGTCTTTATCTAATATGGGTAAATGGTGAATATTTTTTTCGGTCATTAACGCCATGGCGTCAAATAACGTTAGGTTACTGGCAACATTTGCCGGCGACGACGTCATAACACTGCTAACAGGATTCGTCAGGTCAATGCCAGCGGCAACCACTCTAGAACGTAAATCTCTGTCGGTAACAATTCCAACCAGCTGCCCTGCTTCAGTGATTAAAAGGGATGACACCCGGTTATCCGTCATCAATTGAGCGGCTTGTTGAATAGACGTACTTACATCGGTGCCAATGGGGGCATTTTCGGTTAAATCATAAAGTGGTTTGTACAACCACATAGATTTTGATTCTGTAATGGCTTGATTTTGCAGCGCATCATGTCGCAGGGCATTGAAAAAAGTATTAATGCTATCGTATTGAAGAAGGGCTTTGAATGGTGCTTCTTCAAAGCTATACACTAAGCCAGGGCTCTCTACCGTCACCGCTATCGGATAGTCGCTACCGTCCAAAACACGCTGAAAACCAAAGTAGTCTCCCTCGCTGACATAACGGGGGGGCTCTTGCCCTGCACTTACCGAAAACTGACCACTTTGGATGAGATAAATTCGGCGAGATTGCCCCATTAAGGTTTTTAGGTTTTCTTTTGTTATGTAGAGCAACTCTGCCGAGGTAAGTAAATCAGTTAATGAATCCACATCAAGCGTATCAAAGGGCGCAGAAGCAGCAACAAAATCTGCGACTTGCTGGGCAATAGCGGTCATACGTAATGCTCCTGAAACGATAAAAACCAACCCGCCGTTTAGAGTTACCTCTTTGAGCGAGTTGGTTTAACAAAGGCTCGGCCAATTACCGAGCGTCAGTGTCTTGTTTTGACAATTAGCTTCTCATCGTTAGTGCGCAGATGCCTCGCCCGCTCCTTTCGGATAACGAATGCTCTCTACTAGCTCTTGGATTTCTTCCGGCGCTTCATCGGTAGACTTAAAGACAACGAAAGCAACAAGGAAATTAACCATCATACCCAAGGTACCTATGCCTTCTGGGGAAATACCAAACCACCAGTTTTCAGGTACATTTGCAGCAGGGTTCACAAACTTAAAGTAAATAATATAGGCGGCGGTGAACGCAATACCTGCAATCATGCCCGCAATCGCGCCTTTATCATTCATTCGCTTACTAAATATACCCATAATGATGGCGGGGAAGAAACTGGATGCCGCCAGACCGAACGCGAAGGCGACCACCTGCGCTACAAAGCCCGGTGGATTTATCCCAAAGTAGCCGGCAATTACAATGGCTACCCCAGCCGCAAGCCGTGCGAAAAATAGCTCTGACTTGTCAGTAATATTCGGCATAAAGTTTCGTTTTAATAAATCGTGTGAAACCGATGTTGAGATAACTAACAATAAGCCAGCTGACGTAGACAATGCTGCGGCTACACCACCCGCGGCTACCAATGCGATTACCCAAGCAGGTAGATTTGCTATCTCTGGGTTAGCTAATACCATGATGTCACGGTCAACTTTCATTTCGTTGCGTTCATCACCCGAGTAAAACATCACCCCATCACCGTTCTTATCGTTGAATTCGATAAGCCCAGTCTGCTCCCAGTTTTTAATCCACGACGGCGCTTCAGCGTAACTTGTTCCGGTTAGCTCAGGTCCGTTAATAGTTTCAATCATATTCACTCGAGCAAATGCAGCCAACGACGGTGCGGTGGTATACAAAATAGCGATAAACGCGAGTGCATAACCAGCCGACTTACGTGCATCATGTACTTTCGGAACGGTGAAGAAACGAACGATAACGTGAGGTAATCCAGCCGTACCTACCATCAATGCAAAAGTAATAAAGAACACATCGATGGTACTTTTCGACCCAGAGGTATACTCATGAAACCCGAGTTCCACCGACAGACTGTCGAGTTTCTGTAATATATGCATCCCCGACCCATCTGCGAGCGTGGCGCCGAACCCCGTTTGTGGAAGTATATGACCCGTCACCATGATAGAGATAAACACTGCTGGAACAATATACGCAAAAATCATTACGCAAAACTGCGCAACTTGAGTATAGGTAATCCCTTTCATGCCGCCTAATACCGTGTAGAAAAACACGATAACCATGCCAATAACCACACCGGTTACGATATCGACTTCTAAGAAACGACTAAATACTACGCCCACGCCTCGCATTTGCCCTGCCACATAGGTAAAGCAAACAAAGATGGCGCAGAAAACGGCAACAGTTCTCGCGGTTTGGGAATAGTAGCGGTCGCCAATAAAATCCGGTACAGTAAATTTACCGAATTTACGTAGGTAGGGTGCCAGACACAAGGCAAGTAATACATAGCCTCCAGTCCATCCCATTAGGTAAACTGCGCCGTCGTATCCCATAAAGGAAATAAGACCGGCCATTGAAATAAATGAAGCTGCCGACATCCAGTCTGCGGCGGTAGCCATACCGTTTAGTACCGGGGGTACACCGCCACCAGCAACGTAGAAGTCGTTAGTAGAACCCGCTCTAGCCCATACAGCTATGGCGATATATAGCGCAAATGTTGCGCCTACAATAATAAATGTTAGTAGTTGAACGTCCATGGTATTACTCCTCGTTTACGCCATAACGTTTATCCATCGCCTTCATCTTTGACATATAAACAAAAATTAGAGCGACGAACACATAAATGGAACCTTGTTGCGCAAACCAGAAACCCAGTTTAAATCCAAAAAAGTGGATATTGTCTAGCACATCGACAAACAAAATGCCGGCGCCAAACGACACCGCAAACCAAACGACCAAAAGCTTGGCGAGGAGAGACAAATTCTCCTTCCAATATGCTTTTTTGTCGTCATCATTTCTAAATGCCATTGTTCCGTCCTCATGTCAGGTTAATCAATTGTTTTATTTTTACATTTTCCTAACGCCCGGCTTTGCTAACATTATTGCCAAGCTTTTTTGTTTAGACCGAACAGGCCTTAGAGCGGCAAAAGTCAAGCATTTAGGAGCACGATGTATACTCTAGACCTCACCATTCAAATTCCAAATGAGACCATGGTCGTAGGTAGACTATGGTCGAAATGATTATAATGCACACAGACTTGTTAACTTTAGGTTAAAGGAAATTCATGACGTTCGGTTGGGTTACGCTTGCGGTACTGTATCTATTTTTGCTTTTTTCTTTGGCGAGTTGGGGCGATAAGAACTCGCCTCGAGCACGAGCGTTAACCTCGCACCCAGCCATCTACTCACTGGCACTCGCCATATATTGCACGGCGTGGACATTTTTTGGCATGGTAGGGCAAGCCAGCCGCGATACATGGATTTATCTGCCCATTATGTTAGGGCCAATTTTGGTATATGTGCTTGGATATCGATTTATTTATAAGCTAACTCTGGTGAGCAAAAAGCAACATATCACCACTATTTCTGATTTTATTGCGTCTCGTTATGGCAAGCGCCAAACCGTCGCCTTGTTAGTGACCGTTATCGCGCTGCTGGCTACCATTCCCTATATTGCGTTGCAATTAAAAGCGATTGGCTCCACTTTTCAGTTGTTAACTCAACAGCCTAATAGCAATTTCATCGTGATTGCTGCCACCACATTTATTGCGATATTTGCGATTTATTTTGGTACTAAGCATGCCGATGTAACCGAGTACCGCAGAGGGTTAATGCTCGCTATCGCCTTTGAGTCCACTATTAAGTTGCTGGCCTTGGTGTTGGTTGCGTTTGTGGGGTATAGCGCATGGCGACAAACTGAAACAGGCCCTTTTTTAGAGACCTTTGTGAACACTGCCGCATTATCGCAATTTAGCTCGTTCAACTTTATCGCTCAAACCATCATGGCCGCGGCTGCTATTGTGTGCCTGCCTCGTCAATTCCATGTGGCGGTCATTGATAACCTGAGCCTTTCACACTTAAAAACAGCCCGATGGTTGTTCCCGCTTTATCTCGCCATTATTTCTGCAGTTATCCCCATTATTGCTATTGCGGGTAAAGCCATTTTTGCTGGTGCCAGTGTTGAGCCAGATTCTTACGTACTGTCTCTTGCTATGTTCTCTGGTTCAGCCTTGCTACAAGTCATTGTATTTGTTGGGGGGTTATCAGCTGCGACTGCAATGATAATTGTGGCAACCCTAACCTTAAGCACCATGTTAACCAATGATGTGATCTTGCCCCGCTATTTAGCGTTTCGTGGCAGCCACTCTGAGAAGAAAGATTTCTCTGCGCAAATACGCCTTATAAGACGTATTGTTATTGGCTTCATACTGCTAATGGCATTTTTGTATCATCAACAGATGACCAGTAGTCGCTCGCTCCATTCAATTGGGCTTATTGCATTTTCATTGGTGATTCAATTGATGCCAGCGATCCTCGGTGGATTATATTGGAAGCGTGCGCATGCCCATGGTGTTTACGCGGGCTTGTTAGTAGGAATAATACTTTGGGTATTGTGGTTAGTATTCCCGTTGGTAGGAAAGCAAACATCACAATTTGCCAATAACGAACTTATCAGCCAAGGCGCGATGATTAGCCTTGGCGCGAATACCGTGATGTACATTATTTTCTCATGGTTTGCCCCGCACCGGCTTATCGACAGAATTCAAGCCGAGGCTTTTGTGTCTCCCGCTGTGGTTAAAAATAGTGTCATTAAAGGGCCAAATAGCAATGTAACGGTATCCGATCTTATTACCCTACTATCGACCTTCATGGGGACAGGTCGGTGCGAACAGCTTATTGAGCAATATCAGCATCACAATAGCTGCACGTTGAACCACCAAGCTTCTCCCGATGAAGACTTTCTTACGTTTTGTGAGCGCGCGCTTGGCGGTGTTATAGGGGCATCTAGCGCCAAAGTATTGTTAGACAGCGCATTGCGTGGCAAGAAAATGGACTTCACGGAAGTCATTAACTTTTTCGACGACACCACACAAGCCATGCAATTTAATATGACCGCGCTTTTGACCTCGTTGGAAAACATGGATCAAGGTATTAGCGTTGTCGATAAACATTTAAATTTAGTCGCTTGGAATAAGCGATACGCAGCACTTTATACCTACCCTGAGGATTTTCTTGCGGTGGGTATACCCATAGAGAAACTTATCCGGTTCAACGCATCACAAGGGGAATTTGGCAAGCTGGACGTAGAAGCGGAAGTAGAAAAGCGCTTGGAACATTTGCGCTCTGGTACACCCCACCGATTTAAACGTCAGCGAAAAGATGGCCGCGTGATTGAAATGGTGGGCAATCCCCTACCAGGCGGTGGCTTTGTAACCAGCTTTAATGACATCACCGACCACATTGAGATTCAACAGGCCCTTGAAGAATCAAATATCGACTTAGAAGCCAGAATTAAGCGGCGTACCGAAGAGGTGCATACTATTAACGCCGAACTACGGCTTGAAATAGAGCGGCGCTCTGGTGCAGAAACTGAACTAATTAGGGCTAGAAAGGCGGCTGAAGATGCGAATGCCAGTAAAACGCGCTTCTTGGCACTGGCCAGCCATGATGTACTTCAGCCTTTGAATGCCGCCAAGTTGTATATTTCAGCGCTAGAAGAACAAGAGCTATCGAATGGTGTACATGAAATCATTCAAAAGCTGCACCATTCGGTAACCTCAAGTGAGGCACTTATCGGTACGCTTTTAGACATTTCACGCCTTGATCAAGGTGAAATGAAACCAGACATCGAGCCCGTAGATGTACAAGCTCTTCTCAGCCCGCTTATTGACGATATAAGAATGCGAGCACAGGAAAAAGGCCTTTCATTGCGGGTATGGGTGAAACCACTTTGGGTAATGGCTGACAAAACCTACTTGTATCGAATTATGCAAAATTTGCTGTCAAATGCAGTGAAGTACACACAAAAAGGCAAAGTTCTACTTGTTATAAAGCCCACCAAATCATCCGTTTCTTTTCGTGTTTATGACACAGGAATTGGTATTTCGGAAGATAAAAAAGATAACATTTTTAGTGATTTCTATCGCATTAATCAAAGTGCAGAGCATGGTATTGGCTTAGGACTAGGCGTGGTACGAAGGTTAAGTCAGCAATTGGGTAGCGATATAACCGTATCGTCCTCACCGCAAAAAGGCAGTTGCTTTACTTTTAGCCTGCCAAAAGCCCAGCCAGGTTCTGCAGTAAGTACAACAACCAAGCCTAAAAACACAACTTTCACTGGATTGCAGGTACTTTGTGTAGACGACCAACGGGAGAACTTAGATGCAATGCAAACGTTGCTAGCTCGCTGGGGCGTTAAAGTGATGTTAGCCGGGTCTTGGGATGAAGCCCTAGCCCTAATTGAGCAAACGTCCCCTCAGATATTATTGATGGACTATCAATTAAGCCACGATGAAACGCAAAACGGCTTAGCCTTGATAGATAAAATCAGGTTCCAGCTTGATGCCATATTACCCGCCGCGCTTATCACAGCTACGCCAGATGAAGATTTAGTGGCTAAATGTAAGGAGCAAGGAGTTAACTATCTATCTAAACCCTTAAAGCCAGCAAAACTAAGAGCGTTACTTCAAAGCATGACTCGCCACATTCGCGAGTCACACTATACCGATAGCGACTAAACTTGCGGGTCGCTTTTCACCCTGCTCTTTTTCGTCGGCTTATCGGTTTTTTCTTCCGTTTTACCCGTCACAGTCGTTGGGGTTACTTTACCCATAGTGCCCCACGTTGATTTCGGATTGATAAGCACAGGGCGCGTTAAAATAAGGTTATTAGGGTACATTAGCGTTTCGCGCTCAGAAGTCACCAACCGTGTGCTAAATGGCCCTAAGTCGGCAATGTAACCCTCTATAAAATTATCACCATCGAGAATACGAATAAAATTCCCTCGGCGATATGCAACGTTCGTCAACAGTATAAAGTAAGCGGTAATATTACTTATTAATGACCAGCTGGCGAAAAGTGCTACCCCAGTTACCGTGATAATGGAGGTTGATAATACCAGTAAGCCAGAGAAGTCTATTCCCCATGCAAGCAGCAATAAAGCTAACGATACCGTGGCCACTATAACCCTAGCGGCAAATAATCCCTTAATTGCACTGGTAGACTTTAATTTAGTTTTCTCGATATTGGTTTCAAGTTTGGGTAGGATTTTTCTTGAAGCTGCTAAATAAAACAGTAAAACCAACCCACTCCAAATAAGGTTTGATTGGTAGGCCGTTAGCCATACCACTACCTCTTGCCACCACTGCATCATAGTAAAAAACTCATTATATCCTCATGTTACCCCATGCTATCGCGTAACGTTTTTGAGTTCATCCAGATATTACTGTCGCCACCACAATAATAATTCGTAAGACCATTAATAAAAGGTGCTTTATGATGCGCGCCAATCCGCTGTAGTCCGACTAATCTGGCTATGCACCATAAAAGGTGCTAATGATTAAGCAGCACTCATTTTTAAACACACTTTATAACCACAGGCAATTTACAATGCGCATAGCGATTTTATCCCGGAACCCTCGTCTCTATTCTACTTCTCGTTTAGTAGAGGCTGGGCGTGCACGCGGTCACGAAGTAGATGTTATCGACACCATGCATTGCTATATGGATATAACCAGTGCTCGTCCATCGGTACGTTACAAAGGCAATAAACTACCCTATTACGACGCGGTTATTCCCCGCATAGGCGCTTCTGTTACCTTTTACGGAACCTCGGTCGTACGCCAGTTCGAAATGATGGGCACATACAGTGTGAATGAATCGGTAGCAATTAGCCGCTCCAGAGACAAGCTGCGCTCTTTGCAATTGCTGTCACGCAAGGGCATTGGCATGCCGCGTACTGGCTTTGCGCACCACCCAGATAAAATAGAAGACGTGATAAAAACCGTGGGTGGCGCCCCCGTGGTCATTAAACTGCTTGAGGGTACTCAAGGTATTGGTGTGGTATTGGCCGATACCCATAAAGCGGCGGAGTCGATTATTGAAGCCTTCATGGGACTAAATGCCAGTATCTTAGTGCAAGAATTTATTAAAGAGGCAGGCGGTTCTGATATTCGCTGCTTTGTAGTAGGCGGTAAAGTGGTTGCGGCAATGAAACGCCAAGCAGCACCGGGGGAGTTTCGCTCTAACTTGCATAGAGGCGGTCAAGCCAGCTTGGTAAGACTAAGCCCTGCGGAGCGAAAAACTGCCGTAGATGCAGCTAAGACCATGGGCTTGAACTGTTGTGGTGTCGATATTTTACGTTCAAACAACGGGCCTGTGGTAATGGAAGTAAATTCATCGCCTGGTTTGGAGGGCATTGAAAAAGCCACCAATAAAGATGTCGCCGGTATGATCATTGAATTTATTGAAAAAAGTGCGCAGCCGCACAAAACGAAGACGCGAGGTAAAGGCTAAGTGGCAGTGGATAATTTAGTCATTGGTGGGCAGAGTATTGCGCCCGGTGAATCGGTCAAGATTGAGTTGGAGATGCCCCCTTTATACACCGCAACAAACATGAGTATTCCGGTTTACGTAACCCGAGGGAAACGCCCTGGACCTACTATGTTTGTCAGTGCAGCTATTCACGGTGATGAGCTTAATGGTATTGAAATTGTAGGTCGACTCATTCGCTCACGGGCCATTGAACGGTTAAGAGGTACGCTTATCGCGGTACCCATGGTGAACGTGTACGGCGTGTTGAACCAGTCGCGTTATTTACCCGACCGCCGCGACCTAAACCGCAGCTTTCCTGGTAGTAAGAAAGGCTCGCTGGCCGGTCGACTAGCCAACCTATTTTTAAAGGAAATTGTGCAAAAGTGCGATGTAGGCATAGACCTGCATACCGGTGCAATACATCGCAGTAATTTACCTCAAATTCGCGCCGATTTAGACGACCCTGAAGTGCTTGAAATGGCAAAAGCGTTTGGCGTTCCCGTGTTGCTAAATGCTGAACTGCGCGAAGGTTCTCTGCGAGAAACAGCTAGCGAGAGTGGCGTTAAAATTTTGCTCTATGAAGCAGGACAAGCGCTTAGGTACGATGAGTTTTCTATTCGTGCGGGCCTTCGCGGTATTATTAATACCATGCGTCACTTAGGTATGCTGAATAAGAGTCGTAGCAAAGGGCACAATATAGAGCGTTTTATTGCCCGCCAAAGCGGCTGGATACGCGCAACGGAAAGTGGCTTTGTTACCCATTTAGCCCAGTTAGGCGATCATGTAAACAAGGGCGATAAGCTGGCAACTATAGCAGACCCTTTCGGCGGCTATTTGGCCAGTATCGAGAGTCCAGCCGAAGGTGTGGTGGTTGGGAAGCAAAATATCCCTCTCACTCAAGAAGGCGAAGCGGTATACCATATCGCCTACTTCTCTCAACCGGACACTGTGGCAGAACATGTTGAATTATTACAAGATAATCTGCTACCAGGTGAAACAGAATATACTTGATTAAGGTAGTAACATGACGGATAAAAAAGTAATCGGAGCGGTAGAGTTGTGCGACCTACCTGCGTTTACCATCACCGATTTGAATGTACGAGTTGATACCGGCGCAGCAACCTCCTCTTTGCATGTAGATAACATTGAAGAGTTTGAGGTAGATGACGAATTGTGGATACGCTTCGATATCCACCCTGATATTCATAATGTAGATAGAGTGGTAAGAAGAGAAGTCAAAGTTGAAACAAAAAAGCGAGTTAAAAGCTCTACCGCGACAAGAGAGAAGCGTTATGTGATAGTAACGCCTATAATCATGGATAGTGTGCAATGGGAAATTCAATTAACCTTAACCGACCGCTCTGAAATGACGTATCTTATGTTACTTGGTAGAGAAGCCATGAGCGGCCATTTTTTAGTTGATCCCGAGCACGACTTTTTACTCACAGGGAAGGATTAATAGTCGAAACAATGATAGGACAAATGATTAGCCGTAAATTATTAATATCTACTTTCTTACTGCTAAGTAGCTTATCCTCCCCATCGGGTTTTGCAGGCGAAAGCACCGAGTCGCCTCGTATGGAAAAGGAAAGTAAACCGGCTATGCAGCATAGTCAGTTGCGCCTTCCCAATGTTCATCCTGGTCGCGATCCTGTATACGCGTACGCTAAAACATTATTGTTCAAAGCATTGGAAGTAACTGAAGATAAATATGGTACCTTCGAGTTAAAAGTGAGCGAACAGGAAGTTGCTCAAGAGCGCCAATTAAGAAGCTTAGAACACGACATGTTAGATATCACATGGAGTGTGTCTTCTATTGACAGAGAAAAACAACATCGCGCAATTCGTATTCCTATTATGGGCGGATTTTTTGGTAAGCGAATTATGCTTATTCGTGCCGATGATAATCGCTTCGATGCCCCCCTAACGTTTGAAAATTTAAAATCGATGCGCGCGGTGCAAGGCTATGACTGGCCTGACACGCGTATTTTCCGTCACAATGAAATTCCCGTACTTGAAACCACCTATCAAGCATCGTTTCGAATTGTGGCTGAGGGCTTTGCCGATATGTTTCCACGAAGCGTAATGGAAATACAATATGAATTGGATAAGCAGCCTGATAGCACACTGAAAATTGAACCACACCTGTTAGTGTCTTATGAAAGCGCACTGTTTTACTTTGTCGCGTCAGATCAGGAAGCGTTGGCAAACCGAATTAGTGAAGGTCTGACTATTTTGCTGGCGTCCGGTGAGTTTCAGAAAACATTGATGGCACAGCCCGTTTACCAAGAGAGCATGGCGCTAATGCGTGGACGTACTGTGATTAAAATAGAAAATCCGCTGCTGAGTGAACAGAGTAAGGCAGCACTTAAACACTACCTAACTTATTTTACCCCTAAGCCTGTACTCGAACAGGTTGAACCATCACTAAAGAATGCTAGTGATCACTTGTAGCAGGTGGCTCAAGCTCTAATTGCGATGCTATTAATACCGCTTGCGTGCGGTTATTAATACCAAGCTTTTTGAAAATCGCGGTAACGTGGGCTTTCACCGTCGCTTCTGCAATATCCAAATTATAACCAATTTGCTTGTTGAGCAATCCGTCTCGCATAAAACACAGTACTTTATATTGTGAAGGCGTAAGGGAAGCGACATGATCCGCAAGTTCCGAAAACGCTTCATCAATTTCGTCTACGCTGTCGCTTAAATTAGGTGGCAGCCATACATCCCCATCCAAAATAGCTTGTACCGCATTAGCAATATCACCCGAGCTGGCAGTTTTAGGGATGAACCCCAGCGCCCCTGCACTCATAATTTTTGATATTAGCTGGGTATCTTCCGTGCCAGACACTACCGCAACAGGTACGTCAGGAAACAGTTTACGAATATGAATTAACCCGAAAAGGTCGTTGCTGCCCGGCATGTGTAAATCAAGCAGCAATAAGTCGATATCCTCGCGATTGAGAATATCGACTGTCGATGTTAAATCACCAGCTTCTGATAGCGTCAGCGCTGGTAAAGACAATGACAAAGCGCCTCTTAAGGCATCCCGATACAACGGATGATCATCGGCAATTAACAGGGTTGTCATTGCATTATCCTTTATGATTTGTTTAATCGCTCCTTAATGAGTGTATCAACAACTGACGGATCCGCCAATGTAGATATATCACCAAGTTGCTCATGTTCGTTCGCAGCAATCTTACGCAAAATTCGACGCATAATTTTACCTGAACGGGTTTTAGGTAGGCCAGCCGACCACTGTATTTTATCAGGTGTCGCAATGGGACTTAGCTCTTGTCTAACCCAGGTTTTAAGCTCTGTGGTTAGCGCATCATCAACGGCAACACCGTCGATTGGGGTAACATAAACATAAATACCCTGCCCTTTAATATCATGAGGAAAGCCCACTACCGCCGCTTCGGCCACTTTTGGATGTGCCACTAATGCGCTCTCAATTTCAGCCGTGCCTAAGCGGTGACCGGATACATTTAACACGTCATCTACACGCCCAGTGATCCAGTAGTAGCCATCTTCGTCACGCCTTGCACCATCACCGGTGAAGTATACACCTTTGTAGGCACTAAAGTAGGTACTGATAAAGCGTTGATGATCGCCATACACGGTTCTAGCTTGACTTGGCCAGCTATCTTTAATTACAAGGTTACCTTCGGCTGCGCCTTCAAGTTCGTTGCCTTCAGCATCAAACAGTGCTGGCTGAATACCAAAGAATGGCCGCGTAGCAGAGCCAGGCTTAAGTGCTGTCGCCCCTGGCAATGGCGTAATCATATGCCCACCGGTTTCAGTCTGCCACCATGTATCCATAATAGGACAACGGCTCTGCCCAATCACTCGGTGATACCATTCCCAGGCTTCAGGATTAATAGGCTCACCTACCGTACCAAGTAGACGAAGTGATGAAAGATCACAGCCCTCAGCTGGCTTGTCACCGTGCGCCATCAAGGCGCGAATAGCAGTGGGTGCAGTGTAAAGACTATTCACTTTGTATTTTTCTACTACCTGCGCGATACGACGCACATCTGGATAAGTAGGAACACCCTCGAAAAACACTTGAGATGCACCGTTGATCATAGGGCCGTACACCATATAGCTGTGCCCAGTAATCCAACCGACATCGGCAGTACACCAGTAAATATCATTTTCTTGATAATCAAAGGCATATTTGAAGGTCATAGCGGTATACAGCAAATAACCACCGGTAGTATGCACTACGCCCTTAGGAGTGCCTGTTGAGCCTGATGTATACAAGATAAAGAGTGGGTCTTCCGCGTTCATCACTTCAGGCTCACATTCAGTAGAGCAATCTGCGACTAGCTCATCCCACCAGACATCGTGACTGTCGTTCCAAGCTACATCTTCGCCAGTCACCTTTTTAACGATGACATGAGTAATGGATGGGCAAGCACCTTTTGATAGTGCCTTATCTACATTGGCTTTCAAAGGCACAGAACGACCTGCTCGGCGGCCTTCATCGGCGGTAATAACCACCTTTGCATCGCTGTCGTTAATACGATCGGCAATCGCGTTCGGCGAAAAGCCACCAAAAATAACAGAGTGAATAGCACCAATACGGGCGCACGCCAGCATAGCGTAAGCAGCGTCGGGCACCATTGGCATATAAATAGCGACCCTGTCGCCTTTAGCCACACCAAGTGATTTAAGTGCGTTAGCTAATTTACAGACTTCATCATGCACTTCTTGAAACGTAATATCTTGGCTTTGGTCAGGAGAGTCACCTTCCCAATGAATAGCCACTTTGTCTGCATTGTCTGCTAGGTGGCGGTCAATACAGTTGTAACTGGCATTTAACTCGCCGTCTTCAAACCATTTTATCGAAACATCATTGTCACCAAAATGGGTGTTTTTCACTTTGGTCGGCTTTTTAAACCATTCAAGCAAGTTAGCGTGTTCAGCCCAAAATGCTTCAGGGTGTGCTACAGAATTAGCATACATCTCAGCGTACTGAGCATCCGTTAAGTGGGTCGTACTTTTAATCGCGTCAGGAACAGAAAAAGTCTTACTGGCAGTCATAAAAAATTGCCTCCAATATCAATAATGTGAAATGCTTTTATATACTAAACACTGTAATGATTAGACTATAAAGTAAAAATGCGACTTTGGTCTTACGGTTTATAAACTTTAGTCCTAGGAATTCAACCGCTCATCAATTACGACTATAGTCGTATGCGACCATTAGCTTATTTCAATTTATAGCAAGGTCGGCAAACCTATAGAAGTTAACTTTGAATTTACATTTATTTAACCACACTTTAGGGCAAATATAATGAAAGCCACAATAAAAAACTCAGTGCTAGCCGTATCGTTAGCACTTGCAGCGTCTAGCGCCACTCTCGTTAGCGCCGCTGACTTAGGCGATACCAGCGTTAAATTTACCGGCTACATAAAAGCCGACGCTATGGTGAGCAACTACTCTGAGGGCACATTGGGTTCCGGTAGTATTGGTCGAGATTTTTACATACCCTCGCTGACTCCGGTTTCAGGCGGCGATGAAGGCACCCAATTCGATGCACATATTCGTCAATCCCGCTTTAGATTTAGCACCAACACGCCAACAGCAGAAGGTGACGAAATCAAAGGGGTATTAGAATTAGATTTTATCGTCACTAGCGGTGGTGATGAACGTATTAGTAACTCTTATACTCCTCGTGTTCGCCACGCCTACATTCAGTATAAAGAATGGCTAGTGGGTCAAACATGGACCACATTTATGGACGTGGGTTCCCTACCGGAATCTCTTGATTTCATTGGTACCACAGACGGTATTACATTTGGCCGACAAGTCATGGTGCGATACACCAACGGTGGCCTACAGTTGGCTTTAGAAAATCCTGAAACTACCGTCACGCCTAACGGTGGCGGTGGACGTATTGTGGCTGACGACAATGCTGTACCTGATTTTGTAGCGGCTTACACCGCGAAACAAGACTGGGGCTACGTAAAAATAGCAGGTCTTGTGCGCCAGCTTTCATATGATGACGGCAGTGGCATTGACGCTGATGAAACCAGTTACGGATTAGCCTTGTCAGGAAAATACAAACTGTCGAGCGGCGATGATATTCGCTTTATGGTGAATACAGGCCAAGGAATGGGTAGATACACCGCACTAAATGCAGCTAATGGGGCAGTCATTACTGCCGATGGCGATTTAGAAGCTATCGATTCAACGGGTTATGCTATCGCCTACCGTCACCTTTGGAACGACAAAATGCGAAGCAGCTTCATGTTTTCAGCATTGGATATTGATAACGATACAGCGCTTACCGGTCTTAGTGTGACAGAAAGCAGCTATAGTGCACGGGCTAACCTTCTCTACTCACCCACCAAAGCACTTACTTTTGGCGCTGAGTATGCGTTTGCACATCGCGAAATTGAGGAAGGGTTGGAAGGTGACATGAACCGTCTACAGGTTTCTGCGAAATACGCTTTTTAATCTGATACTTACCAGTAATGACTACGGGCGCCTCTTTCGGCGCCCTTTTTATTCTTATCTGCCTGCATACGTATTCACGTTGTTTACATTTAATTTACATCCTAGTGTCTAGTTAGTTTTTTCACGCAGTTAAACAACGCCACCAGGACTCTTTTATGATCAACCGTAAATTGCTGACTTCCAGTGCAGTTACTATCCTACTAGGCTGTGGTATAGCCTCCCCCGTTGCGCATTCACAGCCCTCCACATTCGTGCACTTATTCGAATGGGATTGGCAGGATGTAGCAACCGAATGCGAAACTTATTTAAGCCAAAATGGTTATGCAGCAGTGCAGGTGTCGCCGCCGAATGAACATATTAATGTTCCTCAGTGGTGGGCTCGTTACCAGCCTGTTAGCTACGATTTAGAAAGTCGCGGAGGGTCTCGCGCAGACTTTACGAATATGGTTCAGCGCTGCAATGCTGTGGGTGTAGATATCTACGTTGACGCCGTCATCAATCATATGGCTGCAGGGTCGGGTACGGGAACAAACGGCAATACCTTTGGGAATAAAAGTTATCCAATGTATTCGCCTCAAGATTTCCATGACACCTGCTCGGTTGATGACTATGGAGACCGATGGCAAGTTCAAAACTGTGAATTAGTCGGTTTGGCTGACTTGAAAACCGAGTCTAGTTACGTACAAAGCACTCTAGCAAACTATCTCAATGACCTGGTAAATATAGGCGTGGCTGGATTTAGACTGGATGCCTCTAAACACATGCCTGCGGTCGACATATCGAGCATAATCAATCAGGTCAACCGCTCTCCCCTCGTGTTTCAAGAAGTAATAGATCAAGGCGGTGAGGCAGTTGGTGCTAATGAGTATTTCTCAAATGGTCTGGTGACCGAATTTAAATACTCAGTTGAAATTGGCAATGTTTTTCGCAATGGCTCACTTGCTTGGCTAAGTAACTTCGGTGAAGCGTGGGGCTTTATGCCTAGCTATCAAGCCGTGGTTTTCGTCGATAACCATGATAATCAACGAGGTCACGGTGGAGGCGGTAACGTTATTACCTTTGAAGACGGACGGTTATACGACCTAGCGAATATCTTTATGCTGGCTTGGCCTTATGGTTACCCCAAAGTCATGTCGAGTTACGACTTCCACGGCGACACCGATGCCGGCGCACCATCAGTACCCGTGCATAACAACGGAACACTGGAATGCTTTGCTGACAACTGGAAATGCGAACATCGTTGGTCGTATATTACAGGCGGCGTTGATTTCAGAGACCACACTTCAGATGATTTCGTCGTAACCGACTGGTGGAGTAATGGCGGCAACCAAATCGCCTTTGGTCGCGCAGACAGTGGATTTGTAGCTATTAACAAAGAAAGCTATGCCATGAATACCACGCTTCCCACCTCCATGGCGCCGGGTCAATATTGCAACGTGTTAACCGGTAATATTAATGCAGCCAAAACCCAATGTAGCGGTGATGTGATATCCGTTGCCGCCGATGGCTCTGTTGCCGTAAATATTGCTTCATGGGAAGCCATTGCCATTCATCAAGGGGCAATGCTGACCACAGACGCCCCCAATGCAGATTGGCAACGCACTATTATTTTTGTACAAGCCACCACCGAAAGCGGACAAGACATGTTTATTCGAGGCGGAATTGATCATGACTATGCTGCATCAAATTTAGGGATCTCTTGTACAACAAGTAACTATGCGTGTGCCATTCCCATTACCCACAACAATATGCGCAACACCACGACGGCACCGTGGAAAGCCAACGACAATTACCTTGATTGGTACGGTGTTGAAGCTAGCCAGAGTAGCGAAGCACAAGGCAGCGCGCTTGATTGGACTACCAACAATTGGCCTTCAGCGTGGGGCGCCGTGAAAACCGTGGCTAGCGATGGTTTTGGAGAAACCCCGTTAAACGTATGGGGCGATCATTATTGGATGCTCGATGTTCAAATGGATTGCAGTAAAACCGTAGACGGTTGGTTCGAATTAAAAGCGTTTATTAAAAATGGGCAAGGATGGGAAAGCGACGTAACACAGTCCGGTACGCCTTATGCCTCTAGCAACCATATGGCGCAATGTGGAAAGCGCAATATGTTTGTGTTTGGGCAAAGTAGCGCCGACATAACAACGTTCTAGCACTACACATTTTAAGGCTTTAGATTTTAAGGCTATAAACTTTAAAACAACATAAGGCAGGTGCAAAGTAAGCACCTGCCTTAACTCGCGACTATAACAGCGGTGGGAAAAGCTACACTGATATAAAAATAATACCTAGCGGCATACAGAAAAATAACCCGCCAATATAAGCGACCCCGTAAAACTTTTTCTCGGCCACAATTACCGATAGCTTGTAAGACAAATCTAACGGTATGTTGCGTAACATAGGCGTACCGTAAATTAACGCCACGCTAAAAACGTTATACAGTAAATGCACAATGGCAATTTGTAATGCAACACCTGCATTCACACCCACCACACCCAGCGCCGCAATTAACGCGGTAATGCAGGTGCCAACATTTGCGCCAAGCGTAAACGGATAAATATCTTTCGCCTTTAATATTCCGCTGCCCACCAATGGCACCACCAGCGAAGTGGTGGTAGAAGAAGACTGCACTAACACTGTCATTAGCGCGCCTGATGAAATTCCCGAAATAGGCCCCTTCCCGATACTTTTATGCAAAATATCTTTTGCCTTACCCACCATGAGAGATTTCATAATTTTCCCCATGTAAGTAATTGAGGTAACAATAAGCCCAATACCTAAGATGATTTTGGCGATACCGGGGTAGACAGAAGGTAAACCGCTTACCATGCCTGTTACGATATTAAGCGCAGGCTGGGTGATTGCCTTAATTGGGTTAAAGCCATCAATTCCCATTGTGCCACCAGCATTTAGCATAGACACTACAAAGGCGCTGGTATGCTCTAGAATGCCAAACGCCATTTCAAGAGGTAGAAATATAAACACCGACATCACGTTAAAAAAGTCGTGAATAGTGGCGGCGTTAAATGCTCGTTGGAATTCATCTTTTCTGGCGACATGCCCAAGGCTAACTAGTGTATTTGTAATACTGGTACCAATGTTAGCTCCCATCATCATGGGCACGGCAATGGTGATAGGTAAACCACCCGCGACCATACCAACAATAATGGAAGTCACCGTACTTGAAGATTGAATGAGCGCGGTAGCCACCATGCCAATAATCAACCCCATGATGGGGTTACTAGCAAACGTGAATAGTGTTTTAGCTTGATCGCCTGCGGCAAGTTTGAAGCCGCTTCCTATCATGCTGACGGCCAACAACATTAAATACACTAGGCCAATAAGCAGTAGCCAACGGCGCCAGTTACCATGCTGGGTTTCGGTTTCACAAACAAGAGGCGAATCTGATAGAGACATAGGAAATGACAGTCAATAAATAACAGTGAATTCATACTATGACGAAGTTGTGACAGATAAATGACCAACGTCGACAGTATAAAATCACCGCAATTTATAACCTTACGGCAATTCTTGGGTAAGACAGGCTGTGTTTAGGGCTGGCACCACGTCGTTATGACTTGGCCCGTAATATTAGAAACTTACGCTCAAACGTTTGCACCTTTTGTTACCAGTATCTAATAACCTAGCGGATGGCGGCGAACCACCTCACCTATTTGCTTCAATGTGCTTTCATCAAGGTTAAGTGAAAACGCCGATAAGTTTTCAGCCAACTGATTAGTGGTAGTAGCACCAATAATGGTAGAAGTCACACCTGGCACTTGTTTACACCATGCTAAAGCCAATTGCGACGGAGTAATCTTTGCTCGCTTGGCAATTTCAACATAACGAGCGGTGGCTTCACGAGCGGGCTCTTTGTCTCTGAATAATCCTTGGCGCTGAACCAGTGTCCATCTAGAACCTTTGGGTCTATCTCCGTTCATGTACTTACCACTTAGCATACCTGTAGCAAGCGGCGACCACGGTAGGTAGGCAATGTTCTCAAGCGCGCACATTTCAATAAGGTACGGCCAATCTTTTAAATGCAGTAAACTGAATTCGTTTTGGATAGAAACTGGTAAAGGAATATTCATTTCTTTGCACAGGGTCAAAAACGTGTGGATGCCCCAGGGAGTGTCATCAGATAGCCCCCAATGGCGAATTTTCCCCGCATCGAGCGCTTGTTTGATACCGGTTAAAATATCTCGCATTCCATCGATTTCTTGCTGTTTATTGATTTTGGTAGGGTTAGCGCGATCCGGCCAATGCTTTCCAAAGTGTGGGGTAACGCGGTTTGGCCAATGTAACTGGTAGACATCAACGTAATCGGTATTTAAACGGCTAAGCGAATCATTCAGTGCCGTCTCAACGGCGCTTGCCGTAATAGGCCCGCCTTCTCTTATATAGCTCAAGCCGCTTCCGGCAACTTTTGTCATGATAACAAGCGAGTCACGTGCTGATTGATTTCTTGCTAACCAGTTACCTAAAATCCGTTCGGTATCACCATAGGTTTTATCGTTCGGCGGGACAGGGTACATTTCGGCGGTATCGATGAAATTCACACCATGACTTATCGCCATTGCTAATTGTTCATCGGCATCTTGCTGAGTATTTTGAATACCCCATGTCATAGTTCCAAGGCAAATATCCGATACCGATAAGTCGCTGCCGCCTAATTTGTTAAATTGCATATCTACGTTCACCTACCTTCAACGTGTCTCTGGTTTTCTCTGCTTTTGTGCTAATTCTGCTTCCACAACAGCGAGTCGTTCTTCAATTGCTTGACGAGACTCTACCATTTCATTGGCAAGTTCAGCCAACGATTTGAACTCAGCAAAACCGAGTTTCCTCGGATCCATTCGCTGATATTGGCGCTTACACCGGTAGAAAAACATAACGAAATTAGAAAAAGCACGATGAAATGTGGCAAAGCTCTTCACTAAAATTAAAATTAGTAGCACCGAGGTAAGCACCGCAATACTAATACTGTATGTTTTGACTTGTTGCTCTTGGTTTTCAATAATAGGCTGTAGAGCTTGGTCGATTAACGTGAGCTGCTGCTCCACACTGTGTGCTTGTCGCCGAAAACGCCCCACCAAACCTTCATTATGCGTAAGGCCTAGTGTTTGATAGGCAATAGCAAGTGCCTCCACCGCTTCTTTATATAAGCCGAGCAATTCGTCTACCTGTTCAGACTTACCCGCGCTTTGCACCTGTGCCAGCCCCTCTATATTTTGAATGGCAAGGGTGGCGTAATAATTATTGTGGGTTAACTGAAAATCACGAATGGCCAACCTTGCGCCATCAAGTTGAATGAGCGCACTCGACCCAACGTCAAAATACGACTGACTGAGCAATAACCCCTCAGTCTCAATCATCTGCCCTAGCAAACCAGATGTTGGCGTCAGCCCTATTTCGGTTTGTAACGTAACCACTTGTTGGAAAAGTTGTTGGTATTTATGTACTCCCTCGGCTAAGTTTCCTAACTGCGACGTAGGCATATCATAATCGCTAATTAAAGGGGTAAGCCGATTAAGCCGAGTGCTAAAACTATCAGAACGCTCAATAAATAGCTGAAAGTACTCCTGCTGATGGCGCATCAGAAAGTCTTTCTCGTGACGTCGCATTTGCAGTAAGTCCTGGCCCATACGAAGCAATAAATCCCGCTGCTGATTTAATTCAATAAACCGTTGCGTAAAATAATGCTGGCTAACCACCAGCATGCCCATCCCAACAACACAAATCAGTGTCATCAGCACAAGCCTAGATTTTATAGAATCAAACTTCATTTTTAGTATTTCTCCTAGACTATGTTTTCCATCAACGTCAGGGCATATAAAAAGCGATTGTGTATTGAAGATAGCCTAAAACCTGCTATTTCGCGCTGCCGCTGTACCGGCATATTCACAGGTACTTTTATTGGTGCTTCTACCAGAGCTTACATCAATACTACCCCCGCGAAGTGCGCAGTCATTGCAGCCAATATCAAAGCTCGGTGACATATAGGGTGAAACCCCTATGTTCGAACAAAAAACAAACCGACATTATAGGGGCGTACCTCGCTGCAAAGGATACCCGAAGAAGATGACAGTCTTAACACGAGAATATCCACACAAACATGCAGTCTCATTTTGGAGAGAATAATGAAAAAGTTTGCCCTATCTACCTTAGCTGCGGCCATGCTCGCAAGCCCAGCGGCTAACACGTTAGCTGATGCCTATATTGGCGCTCAGCTTGCCGACACACTCACCACTCTTGATGTAACCGACTCACTTATGGCGGTCGTGACTTACGATCAGCTAGACCCTTTAGCCGAATCTCAATTACAACAACTCTTAAACCTTGGCATTTCAGAGGGTGTTCAATTTAAATCATTACCTATTGTTGGTGTTATCGCCACGAAGGCACAGATAGATGCTATTGCAAAAATTGACGGCGTTCGCTCTGTATTTGCGAACCGTAAAATGAAGTTATATAACGCAGATGCTCGCGAAATTACGGGTGTTGCAGACTTGCAGAGCCAAGGCTTTATTCAGCGCAACGGTATGGAATTTACCGGTAAAGGCTCTACCGTAATGGTGATTGACTCGGGTATTGATGCATCGCACCAAGATCATTTTTTCGGTGATACCGTCGTAGAAAATGTACAAGCCCTGACCCATGCTTCTGTGATTAGCATTACCGGTGTGACTGATGGATTCACCTTAAGAGGACAAGTTAACACCGACCTTAACTCAGGTCATGGTACCCACGTGACAGGCACTATTGCTGGTAGCGGCAGCATGTCTGATGGCAAATATGTAGGCGCCGCGCCTGATGCTGACATTATTGGCTATGGTTCCGGTGGGGCAGTGCTTTTACTAGATACCATTGGCGGTTTCGACTTTGCTATAAATAATGTTTATAGCTACGACAACCCAATTAAAGTCATTAGTAACTCTTGGGGTTCAAGCGGTAAGTACGAGCCATTAGGGCCTGTATCTTTAGCAACATATAAGGCTCATAAGCTAGGTATGATCAGCGTTTTCGCTGCTGGTAACGATGGTCCAGGTGAAGATTCACATAATCCTTATGCGCAAATTCCATGGGGTGTATCGGTAGGGGCAGGGGATAAATTTGGTGGCTTGGCAGACTTTTCTTCGCGAGGACTCAACAGCGAGTCTGGCGATTTTACGATGCCCGATGGCACCGAGTGGACATATAACAACGAGGTTTCCATTGTTGCCCCCGGTGTTGATATTGTTTCTACCCGAGCAACAACGAACTTAGCGGCCAACGGTGGTGAAGCAGATATTGATGCCATTGAAGTACAGAACCTACCGTTCTATACCATGATTTCAGGCACCTCTATGGCAACGCCCCACGTGTCAGGCATCATTGCACTGTTGCTAGAAGCAAATCCTTCTTTGGATAACGCTTCTATCAAACAAATTTTGCAAGAAACTGCCACGAATATGCCAGGTTACGAACGCTGGGAAGTCGGAGCGGGTTACGTTAATGCTCGCTCTGCAGTAGCCGCTGCACTCGATTATGATATGTCTCACAGCTTAACCGTAAATAATTTACCGTCGAAAACCTTTAAAGCTAACGCATTGGTTTCAACCAGTGAGCGTACAGAAGTGCTCGACGTGTTCTACGCACCAGTGGGAGAACCTGAAGTAAAGACCTTTGAGGTAGGCGAAAGCGAAGTACTCGTTAAAGCCTCTGCCAGTACCTTAGCAAACCTAACGAAATTGGTATTAGTTGCCCCAGATGGTACCGAGTATTTTGGTAATCTTACTACGCCAGTATTAAGTACCACTATGCGTGTATCTGCCCCAGCAATGCCAGGCACTTGGGGAATCTATGTCTACGGCTTAACATCGCTTTCAGGTATCCAAGCAGACCCTCTAGGCATCACTAATGGACCAGGTATTCCTGAAACCTTTGAAGTGACGGTATCGTTTGAAGAAAGTGGTGGCTATGAAGGCATTGATGACATTGAAGGCCACCCACAACAAAACGCGATTGAATTTGCGATCAGCGAGCGATTAATGGATGCCCTTGACAACCGAGGCTTTTATCCAGATGCTGGCTTAAAACGCAAAGACTTCGCCCGCTATGCGGTAATGGGCGGCGCAGTAAGACAATACCGTGACTTGTTAAACGAAGACGTTCCTAACATTGGTGCCGTTCCAGGCTTTGATAAAGCGTTTGTTGAGTCGGTCATGGTGAGTGGCGGCGCGTTAAAAGACAACTTACGCACACAATCGCCCGTGCTTTATAGTGAAGACGGTAGTGCCAACCCGTTCGGTGTAATGAGTAAGTTAGACACGGCTTATGCCATGGTTCAAATGCTAGGGTTAGAGTCGGTTGCCACCAGTTTCGACCCCGATTCTGACATTATTGTCGATTACAGTGGTGAACAGATAGTTCTCGTCGATCAAGATCAAATTCCAGCGGAATTAAAAGGCTACGTCCAACTCGCTATTACGATGTCGCTAATTAATGTCTCCTTTGGTACTGAACAAAGTCCTTTTAGTGTTACCCCAACGCTAACAGCAAGTTTTAATCCTGAGTCGACGGTAACCCGCGCCCATTACGCCGTTCTTTCATCAAGATTGTTTACACAATACTATGAGTGATAACAGCTGAATGAATAATGGTGCTGTTATAGTTGTTGATAACAGCACCTTTTCGGGTTATTTTTTAATCAAGGTTTAATAGAGATTGGTATTATGAATATATCTCAGATGAAGTTTAAGCTCTTAGCCAGCGTTATTACCCTTGCGGTAACTTTGTTTTCTACCGCCCAAGCTCAAATCGTTCTACCGAATATACTTACCGTCGATAATAATCGCATACAAGCTAAATTATCACTAACCACTGCGATTGAAGTCGATCTCACCATCGAGTTTGAAAATAGTATTGGCCTTCACGCTAACAACTTTGACATTACGGCCGAGCTTCTCAACCCCAGTGACTTATTAATTACTGACCGTCTACCTTCATTATTAACCAGCGCGACATCTGGCTTTCCTGTATTGGTATCAATATCACCAAAAGCAGATTCGGGTTTTGGTTTTGAAGGCGTAGCCATGGTTGAGCTTTATACTAAGGCCCTCCATTACGTTCCTACTGTTCCATTTCGACTCTTTACCTCTCATGCAAATAGCACTTTTGAAGATATCACTACATTGACATCTTCCGGTAGCCTTCGCGCCAGGGGCAGTACAGGACAATTTTCTGACTTTATTATTCTGCTTGATACTCGCGCGCCAAGTGCAGTCATTAGCGACAAAGTCAGTAATATCAGCCAAACCGTTAATAGCAATAGAAGCGATATCTCTTTGCTACTTCAAGGTACGCTAGATAGTGGCATTAATGATATTCAAAATGCACTGGCGATAAATGACGATGCTGCAGCATTAACTGCAGTGGATAGCCTGATTTCGGTTGTTGATAATGCATCTGGCAGTCAAATTCCTGATGTATGGCTTGCTAACGGTAGCGTGGTAAACGCAAAAGGGATATTGCTGACACAATTGCAAACCCTGCGTTTTAGTTTACGTACACTGTAAATCGCAGGTTATACGGAGCCTTGTTATGCCATTGCAAATTGCAGTATCTCAACCTAATGGCAGCGTAACAGAACACGTACTTTTTGAGGGTAGGCAGTATCGAATAGGTCGTGCGCACAATGCTGACATTGTCATTGCGCACCCTCAAATCTCTCGCTTGCATGCCAAATTGCAGGCGACTAACGACCGCTTATGGCAATTAAACGATACTAGTTCAACAGGCTGTTTCAGTGGTGGTATACCGGTTAAAAACATTGCCATTAATAAACCCCAGCATTTGTTTTTCGGCCCAATATCATGCCAATTTACACCGGTTGAGCATAAAAAAGTCATTCAGTTAGATAGTCAACGTGTATGGCGAGAGCGGCAATTAAAGCGCTATCAACACCAACTTCAAAACTGTAATGACAGTAGTGCGTTAGTTCATATCGCTCGCGAATGTTTAATTCAATCGTTAGCTTGCGAGCGCGCCTCGCTCATCTTGTTTGATGAGGAAAATAAAGCATTGTTTGGTTTAGGTTATGAACCTTGGATGAATGCGGAAAATTTCACCGGAAGCCGCACTATTATCCAACGCACGATGGAAACAAATTCGGTGCTGGCGGTAGGCAACATCGTTGCTGATGACTCGCTGAACGCGCAACAAAGTATTATTCGTAATGGTATTCAAGCCGCTATTAGTGTGCCTGTTTGCATAGACGATAAACCAATAGGCGTTTTATACGCCGACTCCCTAGTAGGAAGACGCTATTTCACCGACACTGACATCGAGTTTGCCAAGTCTCTCGCCAATTTATTGTCTCTTCGTTTGTTATTCCACGCCATAGAGCATAAACTTTCTTTAATTAATTAGAATAATATCGGTTTCACTCGTTGCGATAAGCCCAGCAAAGCGCGCGAGATGATACCTATGCTGTAGTAATTGTAGTGTGGAGATGCGTTTGACTGGGCCGGGGAATATACCTTCAACGCCTGAACATTTTCAAACTGAGGCTTTGCCATCAGGGCCTAGACTTGCCTGTGGAACCATTCTTGCTGATAGGTTTCGCATCATTCAACAGCTAGGGGCAGGTACTCAGGCCTGTGTATATGCCGCCAAAGATGAGTTGCTCGCGGTTGATGTAGCACTGAAACTTATTCCTGGTGCCGCTACCGACCTAGCCAGTATGCAGGTTCTTCGTAATGAAGTTGTTATTGCTCGACAACTTCAACATCCTAATATTATTCGTGTTCACGATGTATTTGCCGACGACTATTACGCCTTTTTCACCATGGAGTACATAGAAGGTGAGCCACTATTCGAGCGCCTTCAACGCCCTATTTCTCGCAAGACATATCAAAAATGGTCACACCAATTACTTGATGCAATTGCTACCTGCCAAAGCGTCGATATCAAGCACGGTGACATAAAGCCCGACAATATCCTTATTAATGCAGACGATGATTTATTACTCATTGATTTCGGCATAGGCCAATTGAAAAAAAATAGCGAGCAAACGAGCGGCCATTTAGCGTACTCGGCCCCAGAGGTGATTCACTCAGGAAAGGCAGGGGAATTTTCTGATACCTACAGTGCCGGTAAAGTGCTTAACGATATGCTCAGTTGTGTGGCGTTGTCGTCATTTTCGTTATCTGACACTGTGTGGTTTAGAAAGCAAACTCAGTTTATTAGCAACCTTACCCATCAAATTCCAGAAAAGCGCCCTACTCTAACACAAGCGTTGACCCAAGCTAATACGCCTGTTTCATGGTCAAAATTCGTAGCCGCATTCACAATATTTATGCTTGTGTTAGCGACGATCGCCATTACCGTTGTTATAAATAATACGAAACCTAATCCTGATGGATTCGGCAATAAAACCCTACAACTGGCTATAATTCACGATAACAACTATCCACTGTTAGGCACGATTAGTGATTTACTTCGTTACCCTCTTTCAACTCATCCTGATATTGCGCTTGTCGGCGAAAACGAAAGCTCGACGCTAATTCGAAATTTAGCACTGTCCCCTATGGATAGTGACAATGATAGAGTGGATTTCAGCGCAATCCTTGGCACCGACAGCCTGTTGCTACTTGATGCAACCCCTACTAGCAGTCAGTCATATCTACTTCACGCCAGTGTACTTAGCATGCCAGCCAATACACAGATATTTACAGTAAGTCATTCTATTACGACCAGCAGCTTGGCTGACGATTTAGATGCCTTCGCCGACAAGCTCGTTGAAGCATTATTTTCTCATTTAAACACTGAGGTAGACACCCCAGACTTGCGTTACTTAAATGCGTTACATGATGCCTGGGAGGCGGGGCCGCCTCTGACCCGGGACGATGCTATTGAGGCGATGATAACCAGTACACCCGATTATCCTGGGGGATGGGTAGCTCACGCTGAACTAGCATTAAATAATAACGATATTTTGGTCGCTAGAGAGTCTCTCGATACCTTAATGGCAATACCTGATATTGGCGACTATTGGCGTTTGCAGGGAGAACTACTTCGGGCGCAATTAGATGATAACCTTTCGTTGGCCCAGCAATCCATTGATGCGCTAATTAGCCTTTACCCGAATCGAGCCGACTTACTAGCCATGCGTGCCGATATACATCAGTGGGCTAACCAGCCACTATTGGCCATGGATGATTACCAAGCCGCGTTGCAATTACGCCCTAATGATGGCCAACTTTGGTTTGAACTTGCGCGTTTGCAAATAATGGGGGGAAACATTGACACAGCCATTAGTGAAACCCTCACTCAAGCGCTAGTTGCGTTTAGAAAAGTTAAAAACAAGAAAGGTGAAAGCTTAGTACTTAATGCTTTTGGTATCGCTCATTTACGTATTGCAGAACACGGTACCGCTGCATCGTATTTTCAAGACGCACTATCACTTAGAGATGCTGAATCTCAACCTTCTGAGCGCGCTAAAACACTTGCTAACTTAGCGATTGCAGCATCACTTACTCGCAAAGTCGACCTAGCGGAGTCTTCCTTAAAAGAGGCTTTGTCACTAATAATGGATATCGGTGATCTAGAACAAGAAGCCCACATCAATGATACGTTAGGCTTTCTCTATGAAGAACAAGGTGAGTTCGAAAAAGCCTTATTGCACTATAAACGTGGCTTAGATATTCGGGTTCAAATCGATGACAAAGTACTAAAACCAGAAAGCATGAGCAATGTGGCTTATATGCATTTTTTGATTGGCGACTTGTCACTTGCTGATATTTATTGGCAGCAGGCCAAAACTTTATTCGAGAGAAACAACGACCAGTCTCATCTGCTTCGAACGTATCAGAACCTGGCACAGTTAAGTTTAGTAAAAGGCGATAATAACGCCGCTACCCGCTATCTTTCTGAAGTTGATAGCAAGTTGAGTCAGCAAAACGATCAAGAGAAAATGGTGAACCACTTGCTGTTTAGTTACTTCCATTTTAGTAATGGGAAGTTAAGTGAAGCCCTTACCCAAATAGAGCAAGCTAAGCAATTAGCTGAGCGTGCCTCAGATACAAGAGCACTGATTGAGGTGAGTTTATGGCATGGCGAAGTCTGTCTTCGTACAGCCAACTGGCCGTGTGTAAAAGAGGTGCTTTCAAATATCGACAGCGACGCTGCTAAAGAAAGGCGCGATCAGCATGCTGTCATACAGTGGCTACTATTAGCATTACAGCATCAGCAACAACCAATAAATGCGGCCGACTTTAGACCGTCTTTTGACACCTCTCATATTCCTGTAGTGACAGAACTTAAAATTTTATTGGATATTCAACATCGATTGAACCTTAAATCTAACAGCGAAGTGATGCAGACGATTAATACGCTTATCAAGCCAACTTATTATCAGTCCTATCTGCATTGGCTATATCTTGAAGTTAGGGCTGGCAAAACTGAGCTAGCCAAGACCCTAGCGCAACAATTAGCCGTTCATCCAGACTACTGGCGCAATCATGTTTACTACTCAGTATTACCTGAGTACGAAGCTAAACTACAACCCTTGCGTTCACAATGGCTTGAGCAGCTCACGGAAACGCAGGCATTGGATTATAGGCAGGCCTACCTTGAGTGATATTGAGCAGCAGCTCGCCTCAATTCGAGCCCTTCAAGACTCGCTTAAAAACAGACTTGATGATGAACAAGCTACACTTCAACAGCTCGCAAAAAGGCTATGGGCGCAACAAGAGTCTGAAAAGGCAAAACTATCCCGTGAATTACACGATGGTATTGGTCAGCTTTTAACAGGGCTTACTCGACGCTTGCAGGCCTTGTCAGCAGATTCACCTGAACTTGAAAATTTGCATGGCTTGGCAGAAATGGCGTTAAATGATGTGCGCCAACTGTCTAGGTTGATGAGCCCTACCATTTTAGACGACTTGGGGCTAAAACCTGCGTTAAGCTGGCTTTGTCGTAATTTGCTTGCCTCTGAAGATATTGAATATGAGTGCACCATTGATATTCCAGCAGACATTACTAAAGATGTGAGTATTTTACTCTTTCGCATTACACAAGAGACATTGGTGAATACCATAAAACACAGCCACGCGAGCAAAGTTACGCTAAGTCTTGCCTTTCATAATAATGTTATTCGCTTAGATATTGTGGACAATGGTGACGGATTTGATAAAACAACCGTAGAACCCGGTGTGGGCTTATCGAGTATTCGAGATCGAGCTAAGGCGTTCAACGCACAATTAGTGTTAACGTCGGCTGTAGGTCAAGGCACAAGAACAACAGTAACGGTACCCGTATGACAATTCGTGTAGTGCTCGCAGACGACCATGTATTAATGCGCCAAGGCGTATCACAAATGTTAAATGCCACTGATAACATCAGCGTTATTGGTGAATGTGATGACGGCGTCGAGCTTGTATCGGCAGTGGTTAAACTCTCACCCGATGTCATTCTTATGGATATATCCATGCCTCGAATGAGCGGCCTTGTGGCCATTGACAAAATACTTTCCCAGCGATGCGATGCCAAAGTACTTGTGTTGTCGATGCATAACGAAATTGAGTATGTAGAAGCCATGCGTGATGCAGGGGCTAAAGGTTATGTATTAAAAGAGTCATCTGGCGATGTTCTTGTTGATGCCATAAAAAAAGTAGCAGCAGGGCAAACGTTCTTCCCCGACAAAGTGAGTGATTGCGAGGATGAGCAATTTCAAAAACATGTTAGCCCATTGAGTGTACTCACGCGC
The DNA here is from genome assembly GCF_032925565.1 of Alteromonas sp. CI.11.F.A3. Lineage (NCBI taxonomy): Bacteria > Pseudomonadati > Pseudomonadota > Gammaproteobacteria > Alteromonadales > Alteromonadaceae > Alteromonas > Alteromonas sp. CI.11.F.A3. The sequence goes on along the minus strand of NZ_CP136708.1, from coordinate 789,604 downwards.
CGTGAGCGCGAAGTCTTCTTTTTGGTTGCTGCCGGTAATACCAGCAAAAAAATAGGTGAGCTATTGAATATGAGCTTGAAAACCGCTGAAAATCACCGAAGTAATATATACAAAAAACTCAACTTGAGCAGTTCAGCCGAACTAATAAGAATGGCCGGCAAAGCCGGCCTTCTTGAATAGCGATTGCTTTTACAACTGATGTGCCTGAGTCACCACGAAGGCTGTTTCTCCGCGTGTCACTTCATCAGTAGGATTGAAGTAAGCCACCAGCGTTGGCTCTAAATCAAATGGCCCCTGCTCTACTTCCACTTGCACCTGCATTAACCCCATGGCTAACGCTTGCTGCACATAGCCGCGCATTTCAGGCGCAATCAGTTCACTATCGGCAACAGGTACTGCTTGGTCAAATACAATGGCTACCAGCGTTTCAGCCGTATCGAAGGATTGTGCCGACGCTTCCAACCCTAACGCCTGTATTAAAGAATAGGCCATGGTTTCTTTAGTCACAGTATCAGCAGCGCCAAAATGCTCGCTACCACCGATAAGCATAAGAGGGCCCTCGCTGAAAGTAAGGTCGCTCAACACGCCCCCTTCTGACGTGACGGCGTTAACCGCTCCAGCAAACGCTGAATCTACATCAAAAAACATCGCAGTATTACCAACAATTGACTGGCGCACGCTATTACTAAGAGTAAGTACATCAGCGAATTCAACACGGGTAAGTGCATCGTCCGGCTTAAAACCATCAGTGGTGGCATCCATTAATTCATTGGCTATCACGTATTCAACGTACGACTGTGAAGGGTGACCTACAACATCGTCAATGCCCACATAACCTGAGGTTTCTAACAATCGAATATTCACGTCTGTAGTAGAGGGAATTCCCACTCCATTAGTTACGCCCAGTGGATCGACAGATATCCCACTCACGCTTCCAATACCGCTGCTATATAGTTTCCACTGCCCGGCCATACCAGGCGCTGCAATACCTACTGAAGAGCCCAAAAGCGGCAGACCAATACCTGAGCCATATCGGTTTCCTGCTGGATCTTCTAATACAAATGCAGTCGCCGTTTCAATGGTGGCGCTTGCCAATACCATAGACACGTCTGGCCCCACATCGAAGGTTTCTACCGGAGGCTCACCAACAGGAAGATACGTGGTTGGCAGAATAAAGCTTTCGCCTTCCGATACATTGGCAAAACCGTTAAATTTTCGGTCTAGCTTCAACGTATCACCATATACTTCAACGCCGTTAACAATCGCATTCACGGCGGCATAAGCATTCGCGTAACCCGCACCGACTTCCCATTCAGCCAAGCCCGCCATTGGTGTAGCAGTTTGTTGAATAATTGATTTCACCTCTTCCCACTGCAAACTAGGATCAGCTTCTAGCATTAATGCAACTATCCCAGATACGTGTGGCGCTGCCATTGAAGTACCACTTGATACAGTATAGAAAGGTAAATGGGCGGGCTCTATCATCGCAGCATCATCGGTAGCGCTTAGTGCGCCTAAACTCGATGTTGATGCTCTTGCAGAAATAACGTCTACACCAGGTGCTGTAATAGTAGGGCGGTCTTCCCATGTAAACACTTCACCATCGACAACGACTTGGCCTCCTTTCCCATCTACGCCTCGAGAACTAAAGTCGGCCAAATTGCCTTCCTTATCGCCTGCCGCTACTGTGATAACCCAAGGAGCCTTTTTAAAGTTACCGGTAATTGTCGACTCACCAGAGCCTGAATTCCCTGCTGAGAACACCGTAATAATGCCATTATCTGCCAATGCTTTCGTCGCGACATTTGTTGGATCATCTGGATTAAAATCAGTACCCACATCACCTGTATTACCAAACGAGTTAGAAATAACACGAATGTTGTAGTCGTACTGGTGAGTAAGGGCGTAATCGAAACCACCTAAGGTGTCTAATATGAATAGTGCAGCACCCGAACCGTAACCGATGATATCAGCGCCTGGCGCTACACCTGCATGTAAGCCACTGCTCTTTGCGCCATTACCACCAATGGTGCCAGCTACGTGAGTACCATGGCCACCGCCAATATCTGAGTTAGGCACATTTTCGATATAAGAGATGGGTAAGATACTACTAAAACTATTTAAATTAACTTGGGCGAGTACGTTTTGTATTACGTGATCCGGATAAGCGATATCAGAATGGGTGCCATCTACGCCCGAGTCGTTAACCACTACGCCAATGCCGCGGCCTGAGTAAGGGATGCCGTTATTACGCAAATCTCGGTCTGCTCGTAATGCTTGCACGCCTGTTATTTGGGTCGACTCGTGATTTTCTAGTACAAGTGGATCATTGTTCCACACTGATACTACGTCATCGCGACTGTACAATGCGTCAACTTGTGCTTTCGTGGCCATAATACCTACGATAGGCAGGTTCTTAAGGCTAACACCTGATGTAATACCCAGTACGTCAAGTGCGTCTAATTGATCTAATGAAAGGGGGCCATTTCCTTCAAACGTGACAATAACTTGCTGTAGCTCTGATGGCGCCGCTAGCAATTTGTCTGCAAGCGTTGTGTCGAAAGTTTTTGCGTTAACCATGCTTGCCGGTAAAGCGCACGCTACCGCAACGGCTAATAAGTTTTTCTTGTTTAAAATTTTCATAGTACACCTCGTTGTTTTACCCTTTGAGTATTTCGTAAGCGAGGCGCTGACACTATGGGGGGTTCCCCCTATAACCATAAGTATAATAAAATCAGCTAGCCAAACACTGAACTGGACATAAAAAAGCCCCCACAAAATGTGGGGGCTGCGGAGGCACCAACTTACGAGAAACAAGTAAATTGGCGGGAACAAATTGCTGCGCTTTAGGGCCATTTTTCGCCCAACGCTTTTATTATATTTTTCTTTTTCTGGCGAATAGCACCATTAATAATAGTGGAACAAACATATGCAAAGGTGGTTCACTGACCGATACTGCGCGATTTTGTAATGAGCTTCTTGTTAAACTGAACAGTTCGTTTGCGCATAAGGTATCCGTGTCAGTAAAAAAGCAGGTTTCTTCTGCTCCCATACCGCCTTGCCCTGTTGCCAATGTATAATTTCCATCGAAAAATGAGAAAACAAAGCCTTCATACCCACTACTGGAATCGTCTCCGAATATAAGGTCTTCCAAGTCTACAATTTCAATATCGCTAATATGATCTTCGTCAAGTAAGAAAGTATCGCCATCGAACTCGAAGTTAAAACCAAAGCTTTCCCACGTGTAGGCACTAAAATCTGACATGGTGTCATCAAACGTAATAGATCCCGTTACCGTAGCCTGTGATGTGCTAGAGGATAGCGTAAGCCGATTGAAGTCAAACGTGATTAGCGCTCCCCATGTCGGAGAGGCGATAGTAAGCGTGAGCAGCGTAATGAATATTTTCATAAGGTTTCCAACTTATAAATTTAGGGCTTATTTCAGTTGTTCTATTTCTACATTTTTTTGAGGAGATAAGTATTATTAGGCTTATCTCCTAATACTTAGTATCTAATCATCACTTAGCTCCAGCCATAGGGAGTTGCCCCTACTTTTAATCCATTATTTTAAGTTGGATAGCAACCTTACTTAGGCTGTATTTCTATAAGGAAGTACTTGTTTGGTGGGTGTCTTTGGCAGTACGTATGCCTAAAATAAAAAAACGGGGCAATGCCCCGTTTACGTTCTTCTAATATATGTGTCTACTTCATTATCATCGATTAACATTTGACTCATTCAGCGATTTGGCCAAATTGTAATTGCCTTGCGACAATGCAATATCAGCTACTGAGTTGCCTGCTAAGTCTTTATGTTGTGGGTTAGCGCCTTTTTCAATTAGCTCACTCACTAAAGACTGTCTGTCGAACAAGCTAGCAAACATTAATGCGGTTTGCCCCTGAGCGTTAGTTTCATCAATATTGCACTCGGCAAACATGAGCTTTCTAGCTACACTCAGATGTCCTTTGAAGATAGCCCCCATTAAAGCGGTATTACCTTTATTATCTTCTTGGCAGGCATTAATGCTGTCTTTACCAAGTAAATATGAAACCGCATCATTATGACCATGGTAAGCCGCTAAAATAAGCGCGGTATAACCTTTCTCATCAGCTACGTTCCCATCAAGACCCGCTTGATAAAAAGCTTGAAGCAATTCAACATTTCCCTCGCGGGCAGCGTCGAAATAGCGTGCTTTAAGGTCATCAACACTAGTTTGTGCATGACATAGGCTCACACTCAGCAGTAAAGTAAAAACCAATAGTGTGCGTTTAACGATGTGCATTGTGGATCTCCTATTGTTGACGTTGGTAATGATAGATATGAGTAGTTGATATTAAAAAAAGCCTACTAGGCAAATCAGGTTATTCAAACGAAGTCTTTGATAATTTTTGATAACTACAACTGCCCTACCTAAATAAGTAGGGCGAGTTCGTAGTTAGTGTTTCTTATTGCATAAGAGCAGTTAAGCTTTCCGCTACTTTCTTAGCTTTTGCAGCACGGGCTGCTTGCTCGTCAATTAGGGCTTTTGCTTCTGCACGTACTTGCGAGATAGAAACCTTGGCTAGCTTAGCAACGCCAGTACCATAGTCTTTATCAGCGTTGTACATGAAAGCACTGATGATGACGCGAATTTCTTCTTCAGGTACCGATGCCAATGCACCACCCATGTTGTTGATTAAGTTCTTACGACCTTGTTTATCAAGGTTACGGAAAAACTCACCCGCTTGTTTGAAGTTCTGTTCCTTGTAGAAAGGAATTTGCTGTGTCATACCTGCAAGCGGTTTGCTTGAGTAACGGTATGCTGGATCTTCATTCAAGTCTAAGCGACGGCTAGGCTGGTAGTTAACATCACGGTTAGTTGATGTAGTACGAAGCTGGCCATGTTGCTCGTGGTTGTTAATCTCAACATTTTTAGGTGCATTTACCGGAATACGGTAAGCGTTAACACCTAAACGGTAGCGCTGTGTATCAGCATAAGAGAACAGACGACCTTGTAGCATTCTGTCTTCTGAAGGCTCGATACCAGGAATTAGGTTACTTGGAGCAAATGCAGCTTGCTCAGTTTCTTCAAAGAAGTTGTCAGGTACACGGTTTAACACCATACGACCAATTTTGCGTGAAGAAACTAACTTCTCAGGCCAGATCTTTGTAGTATCTAACGGGTTGAAGTCGAAGTCGTCTAACTGCTCTGGCTCAAGTTCTTGCAAATACAAATCCCAAGAAGCGGTTTCGCCTTTCTCACCGATGCGAGTGTAAACGTCAGTCGTGTGTGGTTGGAAATCCATACCCTGTTGTTTCATTGCTTCTTCAGCAGTGAAGTTTTTAATAGGTTGATTCGCTTTCCACGTAAATTTCACGTACTTCACATTGCCTTCATCATCAACAAATTTGAAAGCGTGAACACCTGAACCATCCATATTTAGGTAGCTTGCAGGTGTACCATAGTCAGAGAACAACATAGTTAGTGTGTGAGTAGATTCTGGAACATGCGAGAAGAAGTCGAATACACGCTTAGCATCTTGCTTGTTCGTTACCGGAGACGGTTTAAATGCGTGAACCATATCTGGGAATTTAATTGCATCACGAATAAAGAACACAGGGAAGTTGTTGCCTACTAAATCCCAGTTTCCTTGTTCAGTGTAGAATTTAACGGCGAAACCACGAGGATCACGAAGCGTTTCAGGCGAAAGGTGACCGTGTACTACCGATGAAAAGCGAACGAATACTTCGGTTTTTTTACCTTCACCTTGAAAAGGCGCAGCTACCGTATCGTCAGATAAATCTTCGTAGTTTTCATAGTAACCATGAATACCAACACCACGGGCGTGAACCACACGCTCTGGAATACGCTCACGGTCAAATGCCGCTAGCTTTTCAATTAGGTGAGAGTCTTGTAAAAGCACAGGGCCCCATGGGCCAGCAGTTTGAGAGTTCTGGTTGTCTCCAACTGGTGCGCCATTTTGACGAGTAAGGGTATCTGCTTGAGCACTTAAGCCCATGCTTAACATGCCTACGGTTACACAACTTATAATACTACGGGTAAACGATCGCTTCATTTATGCTGCTCCTGAAATACGAGTTTTAGTGGTCGGGTTTTTCTGAGCGACACAAATTTGGTCGCCATAATAGTTATTTGCATAGTTGCAAACCGGATGGGTCGGTTTGCTAACAAATTTTTGTGGTGCAAGTTTTCTTAAAATAGTGCTCACAACAGCTCTCCTTGTTTGATGCGAGGATTATTACTGTTCTGCGAAAACTATTAAAACGACATAAACTGATTAACTTAATTGAATTTATAGATGTGACTAAAGAATAGAAAAATGATTGAGTTTTTCGATTGGTATTTTAGCCTTGCCGAGCTGGGGAGAAGTGGCGATTTACTTGGTCGTTAAACCAACAGGTAAATTTTAGTTTTATAGCAAGAAGTTAGTATCTTTGAACCCAATTTAGAGTGACAACCATGGCAGGGAAGAAAAGGATAGAAAGGGAAAAAGTAGAAAAGCAATGTACTTCACATAAACATGAAGCACATTACCAATAATAACTTACTTGAACATTGTGTTAGTTAAAGTGCCATCCAAGGGCCAGTGATCGCCAAGGTTTTACTGGGAGAGTACATATTCACAAACAACACACTGCCATCATTCGTGAAGCAAGCGCCGGCAAGCTCACTTTGCGCGTGAAGCTTGGCAACATTATAAATATCGCCCTCTGGCGTCACGCCTCTTAGATGATTATCTACCACTTCGGTGTACTGATCTTCACATACAATCAAATGACCATTAGGGCTTACTGTTAGATTATCGCCAAAGTTAAATAAGCTAGCGTCGTCACTTTCAACGAATAATTGCAATCTGCCACCTGAAGCTTCAGCGTTTGAAACAGAATCAGCTTCCGCGCCTTGCTGCTGAGAGCTTTGTGGCTGATAACGCATTATCTGACCTAATTGCTTAGCCCCACCATTGGTACAGCAAAAATAAAGCTCGCTGTTGCCCCAGTGCAGCCCTTCACCACGAGCAAACAGTGTTGCCCCTGCTTGGTAACCTTGCACGCGCAAATCATCGTTAGGGCTTTCTGGCGTATGTAAATCAACCCAATCTACATTTAACCATTCGCCCAGATTCATACGCGCCTTATCCCAATTACGAGAATCGAACTGAGGCACATCTTGTATACGCAACGCCTGTAACTTGCCGCCTCTATCCAGTTGCCCTTTAACATTAGGAATAAAGCGGTAAAACAAACTATCGCCTCTGTCTTCTGTTAAATAAACAATACCGGTTTCTGGGTCTACACAAGCCGCCTCATGGTTAAACCGCCCCATTTCTTTAAGCGGTTTTGCCGCAACTAACTCTTCGGCATCTGCGGGCACTTCAAAGATATAACCATGCTCTTTAGCAATAACACCGTTAGGTTTATCAACAGATTCTTCGCAAGTTAACCACGTACCCCAAGGTGTAATACCGCCAGCACAATTACGAATAGTGCCAACTAAGCTAACGAACTCTTTTTCAACAACCTTAGTATCAAGATTATAAACCAGCGTGGTAGTGCCCCCTGGTAGCGCAACACCGTTTTCAAATTTATCGTAAGCTAATTCAGTAGTATGAGATTGAATAGATTCCGGCTGAATAGATAAGTGAGCGGCCTGTAATTCATGATTACGTACTAAGGCAACCTTATTATTACCTAGCGCAAAGCACCCCATACCATCAGCACGATCTGGCACATGTAATCCATCACTCATGGCATCACCCAGTTCAGAGATAACTTGGTAACTAAAACCCTGAGGTAAATCGAGAAGTTTCTTAGGATCAGGCACAAGAGGCCCATAACCTTTGATTGTTGGCGTCAACATACCCGCATTCGCCTTACCCAGCGCACTTGATGCCAACCCAGCAAATGCCAAGGTACCCGCCCCTTTAAAAAACTGCCTTCTATTAATCATTTTTATCACTCTTTTGTACTGATACTTACGCACTTGATTTACGTGTACCTGATTAAACCAAATACTGCCTGCATCTATCATCACACACTATTGTTACACTATAACATTTATGTACTTTCCACTATGGCAAATACCTTTGTTTTTATGCAATACACCGCCCTTACTAAACCGGCGCGGTTAAATCAGAGCACTTGTAAGGGCCTATAAAATTTATAGTAAAGCACAGCAAATCTTACTTTTGTTAGTGAAAACACATGGCAATAGACCTAATGGTAAGGGATGGAATTAGACCGCGTTTATGATGGGTTATTAGTTACACTCACCTAAGTGAGGTCGGTGCGTGCGGTGCCCGCTTTAGAAGGAAGGGCTTTGTACGCCTCGGGAACTCTCTACAGCATGGATGCTGTAGCGAAGGCCCCATGGATGGGTTTACGCGCCACTACCTCATCGTGCAGGTCAGCGTTTATAGGAGAGGGAGTCGCCCCCATCAGAAACCTTCCACAGCATTGATGCTGTGGCAGAGACCCCATGGATGGGTTCACGCCGTGTTTTTGATGGAGGCAACTCCCGCTCAGCTTAGTGGCTGCGTACGATGGTACGCTATGGAAGGAAGGGCTTTGTGCGCCTCGGAAACTCTCTACAGCATGGATGCTGTAGCGAAGGCCCCATGGATGGGTTTACGCCGGGTTTCAGAGGCGCACAAAGCTCTTCCCTACGCCGCCAAATTCCGCGCACAAAAAAGGCGCTCTAATGAGCGCCTTTCTTTAATGCTTTTGGCTTGCTTAGATTAAAGAATCTTAGCTACAACACCAGCACCTACAGTACGGCCACCTTCACGGATAGCGAAGCGTAAACCTTCGTCCATCGCGATTGGTGCAATAAGTTCTACTACGAACTTAAGGTTGTCACCAGGCATTACCATCTCTACGCCTTCTGGAAGCTCTACAGCACCAGTTACGTCAGTTGTACGGAAGTAGAACTGTGGACGATAGCCTTTGAAGAATGGAGTATGACGACCACCTTCATCTTTGCTTAGTACGTATACTTCAGCTTCGAATTTAGTGTGTGGGTTGATTGAACCAGGCTTAGCTAGTACTTGACCACGTTCAACGTCTTCACGCTTAGTACCACGTAGAAGAACACCAACGTTCTCACCAGCGCGACCTTCGTCAAGAAGTTTACGGAACATTTCAACACCAGTACAAGTCGTCTTAGTCGTATCTTTGATACCAACGATTTCTACTTCTTCACCAACTTTAACAATACCTTGCTCTACACGACCAGTTACAACTGTACCACGGCCTGAGATTGAGAATACGTCTTCGATTGGAAGAATGAACGGCTTATCGATAGCACGCTCTGGCTCTGGGATATATGAATCAAGAGCTTCACCAAGTTCGATGATTTTCTTTTCCCATTCTGCATCGCCTTCAAGGGCTTTAAGTGCAGAACCTTGGATAACTGGAAGGTCATCGCCTGGGAATTCATATTCGCTAAGAAGTTCACGAACTTCCATTTCTACTAGCTCTAGAAGCTCTTCATCATCAACCATGTCACATTTGTTCATGAATACGATGATGTAAGGAACGCCAACCTGACGACCAAGTAGGATGTGCTCACGAGTCTGAGGCATAGGGCCATCAGTCGCAGCTACTACTAGGATCGCGCCGTCCATTTGAGCAGCACCGGTGATCATGTTTTTAACGTAATCAGCGTGTCCTGGGCAATCTACGTGAGCGTAGTGACGAGTAGGAGTGTCATACTCTACGTGAGATGTAGAGATGGTAATACCACGAGCTTTTTCTTCAGGCGCGTTATCGATTTGATCGAAAGCCTGAGCTGAACCACCGTATGTCTTAGAAAGAACAGTAGTGATTGCCGCAGTTAGAGTAGTTTTTCCGTGGTCAACGTGGCCAATAGTACCAACGTTTACATGGGGTTTCGTACGTTCAAACTTTTCTTTTGCCATTTCTATTATCCCAGCAAAGTTACTTTAAAAATTTATGAAATTCTATAAACATGAGCTGGGGAGAAACTGGTGCTGATAGGCAGATTTGAACTGCCGACCTCACCCTTACCAAGGGTGCGCTCTACCAACTGAGCTATATCAGCACTGATTTGGAGCGAGCAGTGGGAATCGAACCCACATCATCAGCTTGGAAGGCTGAGGTAATAGCCATTATACGATGCTCGCAAATCCTAATTCTCTGGCCACCTCATAAAAAAGTGGTGGAGGGGGCAGGATTCGAACCTGCGAAGGCTGAGCCGTCAGATTTACAGTCTGATCCCGTTGACCGCTTGGGTACCCCTCCAGATTGATGGTGCCGACTGCCGGAGTCGAACTGGCGACCTACTGATTACAAGTCAGTTGCTCTACCAACTGAGCTAAGTCGGCACTACATCAAGTGGGTGCGCATTCTAGAGTAATGAATTACTCAGTGCAAGTGTTGTTTTGAAAAATTTTACTTTTTCTTATTTGACCGATAAAAACTTATCAATCAAACCAGTTACGTAAGAAGCTCGCTTCTTGCGTAGCGGGCCAAACCTTGCACCACCAAATGAGCGGGACGAATCCTAACATCGCTTTCAAGGAATGCAAACATTTTTTTGTCTCCACCCCCTAAAATTATATCAAAATCGGTTTGTTTGCTGGATAAGTAATCAATAGCGCTCAAATAAACACCATAAACTGCTGCATAGCACCCTGTTGCAACACATTCTTCGGTATCGTTACCTACCGTGAGAGTGGTCGGAATTTGGTCATTTACATACACTTTCTTGGTGGAATTAAGTAATGCTTGCTTCATTACTTGAAAGCCTGGGGTGATCCAACCGCCTAAATGTTGACCACCCACGACAAAATCAACCGTAATTGCCGTACCCACATCCATCACAAAAAATGCTTTTTGTGATTTTTCTGCCGCACAAACCATAGCAAGCCATCGATCGACCCCCATTTTTTTTTCGTTTTCGTAACTATTTTTTATACCGAAGGCTTCTCGCTCGGTATTTTTTTCTACAACAGCGATATTTCTTTGCTCGCAGGCGGTGAAAATCTGTTCGACAGCATCAGCTTTTCGTACTGAGGCTAAATATAAATGGGAAATATTTTGTTGTTTATCGATAAAAGAAAGTAAATCAGATAAATTTTCTGTGGCGGTTGGCTCATTTTCGGCATTAGATAACAAACAATATTTAAATCGCGTATTACCGACGTCTACTAAAACCACATTTTTATCGGTTACCACGTAAGCTTACCTCTCCACCGTGGAATCGAGTGATACCATCTTGGGTTTCTACCAACAACGCACCGCTAGCATCTACACCTCTATCAATACCAGAAAAACGCTTTTCGCCCATTTGCAGTACAATTCTTTTATCTGCATATAAGTCTAGGGCTTCCCAATGAGGCGCGAACGGGCCAAAACCTTGTTGGGTGAACTTAGGTAACAACGCCCAAAGGGATTTTATTATGGCTGCAGCCAAACTATTTCTATCAGGGGTGTGACCTAAATAAGACGTTAAGTCACTATGGGGTTGCCCAACATCATATTGGCTATCAGGAACACACACATTTAAACCTATTCCTATGACAGAATGCGCAGTAGCACCAATTTGCCCTTCTACCTCTATAAGAATACCAGCCAGTTTCTTACCTTGAAGGTAAATATCGTTAGGCCATTTCAGCTCGGCATCATCTACACCAAAGTCTTTTAGAGCCTCACATACTGCTAAACCAACCATTAACGACAAACCGGCCATGCTTTGGTAACCATCGGGAAAAGACCAATACATAGAAAACGTTAAGCTACCGCCAATTGGCGCTAACCAGGTTCTACCATGACGACCACGACCCGCCGTTTGGATTTCAGCAAATATCGCATCACCATCGGCTAATTCGTGACGTGCATTGGCAATGCGCTTTTTCATTTCTGTATTAGTAGAAGGTAACACCGACTCAACATCTATCATGGCGCGCTTAGTGTTACCTAAGTGCTTCTTAATACTCTCTGCATTTAACAAAGCAAAACCTCGTTCTAAACGGTAACCCTTACCTTTAACTTTAAAAACATCTAATCCCCAGTCAGAAAGCTGAGAAATATGGCCAGCAACAGCGGTCCGGGAAAGGCCAACTTGTTGCGCTATAGTTTCACCTGAATGAAAGTGCCCATCTGATAAGAGGGCCAATATATGTTTTCTTACTGATTTCGATGCCTGTCTCATAAGCCAATGAGCCCTTCCTTACCTACCAAGCGCACTTCTGGTTCAAGCAGTACTTTAAATTCACTTTCTACCGCATGCATAATCTGTTTAGCCAGGGCAACTAAGTCACTGCCCTGTGCGTGTCCAATATTAGTTAATACTAGCGGCTGTGTAGGATGACACCTAACGTCATTAAGCGTCTTTCCTTTAAAGCCAGTCTTATCGATAAGCCACGCAGCTGGCACCTTTACCTGATTTTCTGACACCGGATAACTGGGTATATCGAAGTGGACACGTTTTAGTTCTTCAAAATGCGTTAATGCAATAACTGGGTTCTTAAAGAAACTGCCTGCATTTCCAAGCTGCTTAGGATCAGGCAGCTTCGCTTTTCGCACTTCTATTACCTTATTGAATATATCTAATGCAGTAGGGCTATCCATTACCGCTAACTCACCATAACTCGCCACAACGTCGTATTCTTTTGGAAGTGTAAAATTCACTTTGGTGATAAGTGCTTTACCGTACAAGGCGTGTTTAAAAATACTATCGCGGTAGCCAAACTGGCAATCAGCACCTTTAATTAGAAAGGGTTCTTTTGTTTCAAGTAGTATCGCTTCAATAGAATCTATGAAGGCATGTATCTCTACCCCGTAAGCCCCAATATTTTGAATGGGGGATGCACCTACTGAACCAGGGATTAGCGCTAAATTTTCCAGCCCAAACCATTCATTTTGCATACACAGCGACACAAACTCGTGCCAATCTTCACCCGCCCCAACACTGATATGATGATGTGACTCGGTATCGTAATGGCTAATGCCTTTAATTTTATTAACTAATACCACACCGTCGAAGTCATTTAGAAATACAGAGTTGCTACCACCACCCAAAATATAGGTATTAACGTCGGGCGTGTAGGCGTTTAGAAATGAATCTACAGAGTCGAATTCAACGATAGTTGCGCAATTCGATGCTAGAGAAAAGGTGTGGTACTGCTGTAATGAGGGCATAGCACTTTTTAGAAGAATGATAATGCGCTAATGGTAGGTGAAGCTGATGTTAATTAAAAGCGGTTTAGAGGCTATTGCATAATAGGGCTAAGGGTGGTCGTGTAATTTTATCTCTAACCGGCACATGTTATTTAAATTTATAAAGACCAGTTGCACTAATACTCAAATAGGAAAGTTTAAATATACCAGTTATCAGTACCTTTAATTGTTACGGAACGATATGAATAAATTTCACTCATCAATGACCTTTTGACTCTCTACTTACTAAATCAAAATAAGATATCGTTTATGATCATGGCCTTAGTGAGTGGCATGTATTATGTATCTATCTCATATAGATAAATGTCTTCTACGAAACAGGTCTTTACGGAATATATGGTTCCAAATAATGCGCTTTCTACTTTTATTATTAGGCGCGCTAAATTAAATGGAGTTTTCTATGAAAAAGCTTTCACTTACAATATTGGTTAGTACCTTAATTTCTGGCGCGGCGATAGCGAGTGATCAAACCGCAAAATTCGACGCTAGCTTTTCCTCTCTGGATAGTGATGGAAATGAGTTATTAGCCTCCCAAGAATTAGATGGGACATCTTTAGCTGCTTATATCAATGATATAGATATTAATGGCGACTCATCTATTAACCTCTCTGAATTCAATGAATACGCAAAAGCTAATCCAGATAAATTTTCTGAAGATGTGATTGCTTCGGTTAATAAGAACAGTGTAGAAGATGCTGTTAGTGAACAAAAAGTAGCGACTGCTGAAAATAGCGATATGGTATCTGCGGTTATCGCGAACTTTGAAAAGGCTGATACGAATAAGGACGGAACCCTATCTTCAACCGAAGTTTCAACAGCCAATATGGATGGTAATTTCTCTGAAATGGATACCGATGGTAATGACGCGCTCAGCAAAGTTGAGCTTGAGAATTATTTAAAGCAAAAAGCTTCTCGCTAGGTATCTTAAAAGAAAGTAAACGCTACTCATTCACTTCCTTTTTTGGAATGAGCGCGCAAGGAGGACCTGCAGTACACGCAGTTTTTACTACAGACTACCCGCTAAGTATCACTTTCCTATAGGCATAAAAAAAGGGCTATCCGTTAGGATAGCCCTTTCTTCGAATGGGACCTGGCAGTGTGCTACTCTCACATGGGGAAACCCCACACTACCATCGCCGCTAATACGTTTCACTTCTGAGTTCGGAATGGGATCAGGTGGTACCGTATCGCTATGGCTGCCAGGAAAAACTGGTTGCAAACTTTCGTTCGCGTAATACCGACTTATTCAGTCCATATTACGTTAATAATTAACAATTTAGGAATTCTGATATTCACGTAATCAATCTTTGAGCACTGAGTATTACTACTCTATTTGCTTTAATTAGCTTGTACACAACACCGAAGTTCTTCATATCGCACTTCTTTAGCGAGTAAGAAAATGGTCAGTCGAGTTTCTCGACGTTTAAGCCATTTTCTACGACTAAGCGTAGCGCCATAAAAAGCCTCTTGGGCGTTGTATGGTTAAGCCTCTCGGGCAATTAGTACAGGTTAGCTTAACGCCTTACAACGCTTCCACATCCTGCCTATCAACGTCATCGTCTATAACAACCCTTCCGGACTTTAAAAGTCAGGGATGACTCATCTTTGGGCCGGCTTCCCGCTTAGATGCTTTCAGCGGTTATCCGTTCCGAACGTAGCTACCGGGCAATGCCATTGGCATGACAACCCGAACACCAGCGGTTCGTCCACTCCGGTCCTCTCGTACTAGGAGCAGCTCCCATCAATCATCCAACGCCCACACCAGATAGGGACCGAACTGTCTCACGACGTTCTAAACCCAGCTCGCGTACCACTTTAAATGGCGAACAGCCATACCCTTGGGACCGACTTCAGCCCCAGGATGTGATGAGCCGACATCGAGGTGCCAAACACCGCCGTCGATATGAACTCTTGGGCGGTATCAGCCTGTTATCCCCGGAGTACCTTTTATCCGTTGAGCGATGGCCCTTCCATACAGAACCACCGGATCACTATGACCTACTTTCGTACCTGCTCGACGTGTCTGTCTCGCAGTTAAGCTAGCTTATGCCATTGCACTAACCTCACGATGTCCGACCGTGATTAGCTAACCTTCGTGCTCCTCCGTTACTATTTGGGAGGAGACCGCCCCAGTCAAACTACCCACCAGACACTGTCCATAATCCCGATAAGGGACCAATGTTAGAACATCAAACATACAAGGGTGGTATTTCAAGGACGGCTCCACACAATCTAGCGACTGTGCTTCGAAGCCTCCCACCTATCCTACACATGTAGGTTCAATGTTCAGTGCCAAGCTGTAGTAAAGGTTCACGGGGTCTTTCCGTCTAGGTGCGGGTACACAGCATCTTCACTGCGATTTCAATTTCACTGAGTCTCGGGTGGAGACAGCGTGGCCATGGTTACACCATTCGTGCAGGTCGGAACTTACCCGACAAGGAATTTCGCTACCTTAGGACCGTTATAGTTACGGCCGCCGTTTACCGGGGCTTCGATCAAGAGCTTCTCCGAAGATAACCCCATCAATTAACCTTCCGGCACCGGGCAGGTGTCACACCCTATACGTCCTCTTGCGAGTTAGCAGAGTGCTGTGTTTTTAATAAACAGTCCCAGCCACCTGGTCACTGCGGCCCTCATCTGCTCAAGGAGCAAGTCCTATCACAAACAAGGGCGTACCTTCTCCCGAAGTTACGGTACAATTTTGCCGAGTTCCTTCACCCGAGTTCTCTCAAGCGCCTTAGTATTCTCTACCTGACCACCTGTGTCGGTTTGGGGTACGGTTCATATAATCATAAGTTTAGAAGCTTTTCCTGGAAGCAGGGCATCAACAACTTCACTACCGTAGTAGCTCGTCTCGCATCTCAGCTTTAAGAATCCGGATTTACCTAAATTCTCGGCCTACTTGCTTTCACTTGGACAACCAACGCCAAGCTTGCTTAGCCTTCTCCGTCCCTCCATCACTGATTATATAAGTACGGAAATATTAATCCGTTTCCCATCGACTACGCATTTCTGCCTCGCCTTAGGGGCCGACTTACCCTGCCCTGATTAGCATGGGACAGGAAACCTTGGTCTTCCGGCGTGGGAGTTTTTCACTCCCATTATCGTTACTCATGTCAGCATTCGCACTTGTGATATGTCCAGCAGACTTCTCAATCCACCTTCATCCACTTACACAACGCTCCCCTACCATACGTGTAAACACGTATCCGCAGCTTCGGTATATTGCTTAGCCCCGTTACATCTTCCGCGCAGGCCGACTCGACTAGTGAGCTATTACGCTTTCTTTAAAGGGTGGCTGCTTCTAAGCCAACCTCCTAGCTGTCTATGCCTTCCCACATCGTTTCCCACTTAGCAATATTTTGGGACCTTAGCTGGCGGTCTGGGTTGTTTCCCTCTTCACGACGGACGTTAGCACCCGCCGTGTGTCTCCCGGATAGTTCTCATTGGTATTCGGAGTTTGCAAAGGGTTGGTAAGTCGGGATGACCCCCTAGCCTTAACAGTGCTCTACCCCCAATGGAATTCGTCCGAGGCTCTACCTAAATAGATTTCGGGGAGAACCAGCTATCTCCCGGTTTGATTGGCCTTTCACCCCCAGCCACAAGTCATCCCCTAACTTTTCAACGTTAGTGGGTTCGGTCCTCCAGTTGATGTTACTCAACCTTCAACCTGCCCATGGCTAGATCACCGGGTTTCGGGTCTATACCTAGCAACTAAACGCGCAGTTAACACTCGCTTTCGCTACGGCTCCGCTATTCGCTTAACCTTGCTACTAAATATAAGTCGCTGACCCATTATACAAAAGGTACGCAGTCACAGAACAAGTCTGCTCCCACTGCTTGTACGTATACGGTTTCAGGTTCTATTTCACTCCCCTCACAGGGGTTCTTTTCGCCTTTCCCTCACGGTACTGGTTCACTATCGGTCAGTTAGGAGTATTTAGCCTTGGAGGATGGTCCCCCCATATTCAGTCAAGATAACACGTGTCCCGACCTACTCGATTTCACAAAAACAAACACTTCGTGTACAGGGCTATCACCTTGTATCGCGCCACTTCCCAGAGGCTTCCACTACGTTCATAATTGCTTAAGGGCTAATCCCCGTTCGCTCGCCGCTACTAGGGGAATCTCGGTTGATTTCTTTTCCTAAGGGTACTTAGATGTTTCAGTTCCCCTCGTTCGCCTCGTTACACTATATATTCATGTAACGATACCTATAAATAGGTGGGTTTCCCCATTCGGACATCTGTGGCTCAAATGCATTTTGTCGGCTCACCACAGCTTTTCGCAGACTTACACGTCCTTCATCGCCTCTAACTGCCAAGGCATCCACCGTATACGCTTAGTCACTTAACCATACAACCCCAAAAGACCTTGCGATCATACTCGCCTTTTGAATCCGAGTATGGGTAGTGTTGTATGCATGACAAGCTAATCGTGAAATTGCCTTGCTATCAAATAAAGATTGATAACAAGCAATTCAAGTCAAGTAGAGTAGTAAGTACGTCTTTCGACTTCTCAATTACTCAAATTTTGATTGATTTACTAATTAAATATCAGCTTTCCAAATTGTTAAAGAACATTCGCGGTAATAAATACCACTTTTAAATACACTTATCTAAATGCACTTAAAAGTGGTGGAGCTAAGCAGGATCGAACTGCTGACCTCCTGCGTGCAAGGCAGGCGCTCTCCCAGCTGAGCTATAGCCCCAAATATCAAACTAGTTAACTGAGATTTAACTAGTGGCATTTCTTTTTTACACATAAAAAATAAGCCCTATACTAATAGCATATAAGCAGTAATTTTTTACGATAATATAAGAAATGGTAGGCTTGGGCAGACTTGAACTGCCGACCTCACCCTTATCAGGGGTGCGCTCTAACCAGCTGAGCTACAAGCCTATGCTTGGTCTTTGTCGCTCAACTGCCTCGCTACGAAACAAGTTCAGATATAATCAATGATCATTATCTTAAACAAATTTCTGGCGGCGTTGCCTGACCGACAAATCCGCTGCGTAATAGTGTTTGTATTACATTTAGCGTTCTTCATTTAATAACAAAACAATCTGTGTAGGCACTACACTAACAATGTCACCATCGACATTTTGGTAAGGAGGTGATCCAACCCCAGGTTCCCCTAGGGTTACCTTGTTACGACTTCACCCCAGTCATGAAACACAAAGTGGTAATCGTTCTCCCGAAGGTTAAACTAACTACTTCTTTTGCATCCCACTCCCATGGTGTGACGGGCGGTGTGTACAAGGCCCGGGAACGTATTCACCGCAGTATTCTGACCTGCGATTACTAGCGATTCCGACTTCATGGAGTCGAGTTGCAGACTCCAATCCGGACTACGACATACTTTAAGGGGTCCGCTCCACATCACTGTCTCGCATCCCTCTGTATATGCCATTGTAGCACGTGTGTAGCCCTACACGTAAGGGCCATGATGACTTGACGTCGTCCCCACCTTCCTCCGGTTTGTCACCGGCAGTCTCCTTAGAGTGCCCAACTAAATGCTGGCAACTAAGGACAAGGGTTGCGCTCGTTGCGGGACTTAACCCAACATCTCACGACACGAGCTGACGACAGCCATGCAGCACCTGTGTTTGAGTTCCCGAAGGCACGAAACTATCTCTAGTAACTTCTCAACATGTCAAGTGTAGGTAAGGTTCTTCGCGTTGCATCGAATTAAACCACATGCTCCACCGCTTGTGCGGGCCCCCGTCAATTCATTTGAGTTTTAACCTTGCGGCCGTACTCCCCAGGCGGTCTACTTATCGCGTTAGCTTCGCTACTCACGACTTAAAGTCACAAACAGCTAGTAGACAGCGTTTACGGTGTGGACTACCAGGGTATCTAATCCTGTTCGCTACCCACACTTTCGCACATGAGCGTCAGTCTTTGGCCAGGGAGTCGCCTTCGCCACTGATGTTCCTCCAGATATCTACGCATTTCACCGCTACACCTGGAATTCCACTCCCCTCTCCAAGACTCTAGTCTGCCAGTTCTAAATGACCGTCCCAGGTTGAGCCCGGGGCTTTCACATCTAGCTTAACAAACCGCCTGCGTGCGCTTTACGCCCAGTAATTCCGATTAACGCTCGCACCCTCCGTATTACCGCGGCTGCTGGCACGGAGTTAGCCGGTGCTTCTTCTGTTGTTAACGTCACGGCTAGCAGGTATTAACTACTAACTTTTCCTCACAACTGAAAGTGCTTTACAACCCGAAGGCCTTCTTCACACACGCGGCATGGCTGCATCAGGGTTTCCCCCATTGTGCAATATTCCCCACTGCTGCCTCCCGTAGGAGTCTGGGCCGTGTCTCAGTCCCAGTGTGGCTGATCTTCCTCTCAGAACAGCTAGAGATCGTTGCCTTGGTGAGCCTTTACCTCACCAACTAGCTAATCTCACTTGGGCCTCTCTTTGCGCCGGAGCCGAAGCCCCGTTTGGTCCGTAGACATTATGCGGTATTAGCAGTCGTTTCCAACTGTTATCCCCCTCGCAAAGGCAAGTTCCCAAGCATTACTCACCCGTCCGCCACTCGACATCATCTAGCAAGCTAGACATGTTTCCGTTCGACTTGCATGTGTTAGGCCTGCCGCCAGCGTTCAATCTGAGCCATGATCAAACTCTTCAATTAAATATATCGAATATGAATCGTCGTTGTGTGACACTCTTAATGAGTGCCCACACAGATTGTCTTGTTATAAATTGTTAAAGAACGTTGCGACTTCGTCGCAATTCACTAGAAGCCGTTGCTCCTTCGTGATTCACTCTGCTTGAGTGAGGTGCGCATTATACGCTTGAAGTTTTCAGTGTCAACACTTTTTGAAATTTTATTTTCTGAAGCGTTTTCTTTAAAACCCCGTCACACTTGGCCTTTAAGGTAAGTAGTGACTTGCTTTGTCAGTGTAAGTTATTTCACTTTCCTGTCGAAGCGGATGCGCATTCTAGAGATTTCTGAGCCTGCGTCAACCCCTGTTTCAAGAAAAGTGCAACAAAGTGAACCATTCGGTTAATTTTCACTCAGATAAGATAATAAGTAGACAATATGGACTAATTACTAATAGGATGGGACTATAATTCCTATAAAGTAGTAGTTTGTTAGTGGTAATAGACTACGCAATAAATATAAGGTGGATATATGTTTCGTATTACTTCATTGCTTTCATCGGCAGTGCTGGTACTTGCAGTAAGTACACCAGCGATAGGTATGAGTGCAAAAGATGGAACAGTTTCACCGGAAGAAGCTAGCTCTAATCAATCAAGTCAATCTAATCACTTTCAAACCTCGTTCCTGAAACGTCAGGTTGATCAAAACATGTCTGTTGGACGTGCTATAAGTTCTATCGCAAGTCATTATCCTCAAGATGTAGTTTCAATTGTTGATATTGCACTAGACACTTATCCAGATCAGTACCGTGAGATTATCTTTGCTGCTATTTCATCTCAGCCTTCATCCACAGAAGAAATAGTACAGTTGGCCATAGAGAAAGAAGTAAGTTCATGCCCTAACATCGTTCAGTTGGCGATAATGGCGGAACCGACTTATGTAGACTTTGTGGTTCAAGCTGCTGCTGTTGCAACGCCTGAGGAACTAAACGAAATTGTTCGTGTTGCCGTGCTTACGCAACCTGATGCCGCGGACAGTATTGTTCAGACATTGTCTCAAGAACACCCAAACAAGATTGTTGATATCATGACAAGCGCACTTAACGCAGTGCCATTTGTTGGTGAATACGTAGTAGATGCATTGTTAGCTGTATTTCCGAACGATGCAAAAACAGTAGTAGAGACTGCGGTAAGAGAATCTTCTCAGCAACGTGAGCAAGTTATTCGTATATTAGCCACTGCCCAACATGCTGGTGTTCAAGACGACAAGTTAAAAGAATATGCATTGGCTGCAGGGTTATCTGAAGAAGACTTTGCTTCAGCAATCAATAACTAATCCAGAAAACCTAAACAATCCTTTCAAACTTACGTAAATAACACGTAAAGATAAGACCCTTCGTCACATTTGTAAGTCAGAGTAGATAATCCTTTATTTACTCTGACTATCGATAAGCTATGATGCCGAACAATGACGACCTATCCCCTCTTAAAAAACCTATCATTTGTTTAACCAGCCTATCTCATTCTGGGTCGACGGTGTTCTCTATGGCATTAGCGTGCCATGAAAACCTCATCTCGCTTGGAGAGATATACCAGGTCTTAAGAATGGGCCCGACTTATTGGCTGAATCAACAAGAACATCGTTGTAGTTGTGGTGTACCTGCCGAACAGTGTGATTTCTGGCGCCCCGTATTAACCACAATGCGCAGTTTAGACATTATGAACCCTTCTTTACCAAGCTATTACCCAGATGCTTACGCGACTGTCCTCGACCAGTTTTCTAAATTGTACGGTAAAGACTACCAACCAATAGATACCTCTAAGGGTATAAAACATTTAAAGTTGCTGGCTGGCTCTGAGACTATCGATGCCAAAGCGCTATTTTTGATTAGAGATGTTCGCTCTTACGCGAGTTCGCAAGCTAGGTTAGCGCGTTCACAACCTCGCAAAGGGTTAAAGAAGGTAAAAGGCCATTATTGGTACCAGATGATGCGCTGGCTAAGTGACAATAAGAAAAGGGAATCTTTATTAACCGATCTTGCTTTACCTTTCGAAACGGTAGGTTATGAACCTTTTTGCTTTAACCCCAGCCAAACTCTCGACAGCGTTTACGACTTTTTAGCGCTGCCGAAAACGCCAAGTAACGAAAACTTAGGGAAATCAACGCATCATGTACTATTCGGAAATCCCATGCGAAATTGTGATACACGTAAAACTGAGATTCGATATGACGACAGGTGGTTTAGTGAAACCAACTACATGCTAGCGGCCGCACTTATACCCACCTTAATGCAATACAATCAAGCCCGAGTCTATGCTTCAGGTCAATAAAAGCCCTTCAACTAATTGAAAGCAAACTTTGAAGCCGAAATAGAAGCGGCTGATTAAACCCGCTGTGGTTACCTACTGAACTAGTGATTTACCGAGTGCAGTTTAGCAACGACACGGTATAGCATAAGCTCAGCACTCAACAAGTCGACATTTGTTTCAATCGCTTTCATTTGTGCCTTGATTTCATTGGATGCCCTAGCGTTCAACGTAAACATATCACTGTCGCCTGCATCAAAACGTTTAAGCTCCATACTTGATAGTAATTTGGCGAGCTCTGCATTTTGCTGCTGTAAACTGGCAATCTCTTTTGCTTGCACCCAATATTCATAGGCTTTTTCGAATGCTTGCTCGATGGACTGCTTACTAGATACATATTTATGTTCGAGCTCTCGCCCCTTCGATACTAGTTTAACTTGCTCGGCTTTTGCCTTTCTGTTGCCTAGCGGATAGGAAAAGGCCAAGGCCACTTTGCTTTCTGTACCGTCTAGTGAATTAGGTCCGCTGCCAATATCTCGGGCTAAAGAGGCTTTCAGATCAAGCTTAGGGAGTAGCGCATTCTTAGCTAACACTTGCTTGTTCTGAACCACCGTTTTACTCATGCGCAATAAAGCTAACTGAGGGTGCTGAGTTATTTGCTTACGTAGCTGAGATATTTGCGTAGTACTGATACTAAAAGGCCAATGAATATCGGGCGATAACATAGTTTCTGTTATCGGTATCATTTCACCTTGCGTATCGCGCCAGTAATACGACAAGGTACGAGCATGCGCGTTACGTTTTTGCTTTAGCTTGGCTACTAATAGGCGCTGTTCTAAAATATTTGCTTTAAACTCGGTAAGGGTGGCTCGCGCTAAATCGCCTTTTTCAACCCGAGTAGATAAGGCACGTTCGCGCTCAGCGGCACGGCTTAATAAAGATTCTACCGATACCACCTGCAACGCGCTTTCATACCATAGTAAATATTCGGTTAACCCTTTATATAAAAAGCTATTTAGTAAATCTTGCGCTTCAGCCTCCCATTGCTGTGCAGCTAACCTCGCATTTCTAACCCCTACTCTGCGTTTATCTACTTCGCGGTTTTTCAATAAAGATAGGGCTATTCCTACACTGGCTTCCCCGCCAGAGAGGGTTTCGTATTCTTGCTCGTAAACAGGAAAGTCGCCATCAGACACACGGTACTCTGTATAAACTGAAGCATTCAACGACTGAAGCGGCTTTATTGCCCGTTGTTGCAGTGCCAAGCCATCGTAATAACCGCTTACTCTGCTAGATGCTTGTTGTTCTATAAAGGGGTCGAACTCACTAAGCGCAATGTCGATATCTGCGCCGCTTTGAATTTCACCCTCAGCAATAGCTTGCGTATAAGGGTGGTGATACCGCATTGACTCAATAAGCTCGGTTACCGTAGGTAAAGACGACGCAAATGCAGAACCCGTCATAGAAACACTCAATACCAAGGCAAGCGTAACAACATGTAGTTTTCTCATGCTACCCCTCACCAACTCGATGTTTTAGTTTCAGATGATTCGGGCTCAGCGGTTTGCTGGGGAGGAAAGTTATTCAGTTGCCGCCACAATTCATAGCCCAACTTCACTTCCTCTAGCAATACCCAGGCTTTAACGCGGCTTCCTAACCGTGTAGCACTTTCCCTTGGCCATGGCACATCGTCGGCGTCAGGCACTATCCACACCTGAAACGTACCAGCTGTACTTGCTACTGGCTCAACGTAAACTACCTCGCCACCGAAAGTGCCTATGGAACTGCCCGGCCACCCGCTAAATTGAAACACAGGCCAGCCTTCAAACTGTAAACGCGCCTTGGCGCCTTTTTTAACTAGCGGCGCATCTAGCCCCGTTACCGTTATACGTATGCTACGTTTGGCGTTCAAAGGAATGAACTGACCTAGTACGGCCCCTGCTTTTACAAACGTTGAAACCCCACCGGAGTAAAGCCTAATAATAGTGCCATCGACTGGCGCCACTTTTGTTTGAATAGACTGGCGAGATAAACTCATACTTACATCGTTAATAGCGGATAGAGAACTTGCCGCTTTCGCCTTTAACTCCTGCACCTTTATTTGCGCTGCCTCTACATCTTTGCGAGACACTAACCCCTGTTCTTGTAATCCAATTTGACGTGCTAGGTTATTTTCAGCGTTTGCCACTGCCGTTTCGTTAGCTTGATGCCCAGCTTTTGCCGCTGTGAGTTGAGATTGAAGTTTATCTAACCGACCAGCGTCCGTATCAATTAACGTGACAATAGGATCGCCCGCTTTTACTTGCATACCTTCGCGCACATGCCATTGCTTTATTTGCCCGTCTACTAAGGCGCTAATCGCTTGCGTTCTGTCGACCGGATCTAAAGAATCGACCATTCCTGTGCCATAGGCCGTTTGCATCCATGGTGTGAACCACAAAATTAGCGAGGCACACAACACCATCGCTAGCACTAATCCACACACCACTTTGTGAAGTTTAGGAATGTGTAGTGACGATAAAGAACTGACATTATCTAAAAATCGCTTTTCTGCACTATTCATCATTCGCTCCTTCTTGCGGAACTTCCTGATCAATAATGCTTTCTTTTGCAGGTTCAGCGGCCACTACCTTCGCACTGTCTTTTAGATAAATGACACCATCCAAACAATGAGCTTCTGGTGTATTAGTAAAATAAAGCACCGTACAACTAAGTTCAGACAAGCGGCTTAATAACCGTAATCGCAGTGCGAGCGGAATGGCGTCGAAATGTTGATTAATGATAAGTACTTTAGGCTCTTCAATGATAACTGCGGCCAGTTTTAACAGTAAGAATTCTAGCGGCTGCAATGGTGCTCCTAGTACCGACACCTTAGAGTCGACTCCTTTAGGCAGCGCGTCGATAACGGTATCTAATTCAACAACGGCAAGGGCTGCTCTAATTTCAGCAAAGCTCGCTCGAGGGTTTGCTAACCGTAGGTACTCTTCAATAGAGCATTCAACAATAAGAGAGCGGTCTAGCGTATTAATAGCTTGGCGTAATTCATAGGTATCAAAGTCATACAGGCTTAAGTCACCAAGCAATAACTCGCCTTTTTGCGGCTTTTCATAGCGCTTCATCAACCCAATGAGTTGCTTTTGAACCCAACTCTTATTGGTAGTAATAAAGTACTTACCACCCGCTTCAATTTGCAAATCAATTAAGCAGGTATCGCTACCATGGGTAAGGTGCAACTTATTAAATATTAGCTGTGAAGAGGTTGGCACCCGATCGGCTTTCTCATTAACGTCTTCCTGCGGAATAACCAGTGCGGATCCTATCTTTTCAGCCGCACCATACAATTCATAATAAAGCTTTAAATATTGCGTAAAGCGCGACAATCCAAAGAATACTGCAGACATTATTAATTCTGCCGCAACCAACTGGCCAATGGATAACTGGCCTTGTACCACCAGCACACCGCCAATACCTAATAGTGCCGCACTGGCAAATGCATAAAGTAGTAAAAACATAACGACTTGCGCGAAGGTATAGTGGAAGTGACTTTTATGCTTAGTGAGGTAGTTGTTGATAAAGGTGTCGGTGCTTCTGCCTGCATATTCAACATGGTCAGCCGACTTGAAAAACTCATGAGCCGCTGCAATGTCGTTTAGCCATTTCGCCGAATCGTACTTTGCATGTGATAGCTCAATAGCAGAGCGTTTAGCCCCCGTACCCCAAATTTTCCATATGGCGTACATCACTAAAACCAGCACCAAATTAAACGCAAATAACATGGGATGGTAAAAAGAAACTAAAGTAAAACCCACTAGCATTTGTAGTACAAGGGCAAAACCATCCACCATGAGTGAAGGCACATTCTTCTGCAGGGTCATTATGTCGAAGTAACGCTGGGTAATATTGGTGTTTTGCCGGCCTTCAAAAAAGCGGTGTTCGGCCATAATAGTTTTTAAGCTAATTATGGCAGTGAGCCGCGCATAAACTTTGCGTTCGTAATATTCCATAATACGCATTCGAAGCGCACTAAAAATACCCGAGACGAAAAGCGTTGAAAACAACACAATGGCAAGAATGATAACCGAGCGCGTAGAGCCGATATTCGCAATACTATTAATTAGTGTTTGTACCGCAATAGGCACCGCTAGTGTCATTAAACTAATGGCGACCCCATACGCAATGGCAACCCAGAAAAAACCTGACTCTGGTTTCAAAATAGCAAACAAGGTTTTCCTAGTTGCGTGTAAATTGATGACTTTTCCCATAATTCCTTCAATAGCGCCGAGTGATACTTCGCATTCTATCTAGTGTAATTCAAATAAAATAATACTAAACCTGTTATATTCTTATTAGTTCATCGTAAAAACCTTACTTATGCATCACCTCAACTATCATCATCTTTACTACTTCTATTTAGTGGCTCGCGAAGGCAGTATTGCGCAAGCCGCTAAGTTACTTCACGTTACTCCTCAAACTGTCAGTGGGCAACTAAGTACCTTTGAAAATCAGATTGGCTATCCTCTTTTCGATAGAGTTAATAAGCGCCTATATTTGAATGATAGAGGGAAAGTAAGCTTCCAGTATGCCAGTGAGATATTTCATAAAGGCCATCAACTAGCAGAAATACTAAACGCCGGTGATGAAATAAATACTAAGGAATTTGTGATTGGTATTACTAATGGCATACCTAAAGTACTTTTTTATGACTTCGTTCATGACACGATGCGCAATTTCGCTAACGTTAAATATGTGATTAAAGAAGATAGCTTCGATGGCTTACTTAAAGAACTAGCAATTAACGCGATTGATTTCATTTTGGCCGATAGGGGTGTTGCGCCGGGTTCACAAGTTAGTGCTAACAGCCACTTTCTTGGAGAAAGTGCGCTTAGCTTTTTTGCTAAAGCCCCCCTTTCCGATAACCAGACCTTTCCCGAATGCTTAAATCATATGCCATTGCTGATTCAGGGGAATACGTCCGGTATACACCACGCGTTAACGAGTTGGCTAGAAACGGAACAACTCTATCCAAAGATAGTAGCAGAGTTTGATGACACTGCACTGCTAAAACTATTTGGTAGCGAGAACTTCGGGGTATTTTGCGCGCCGTCGGCCATATCAAGTCATGTTGAAGCGCAATATGGTGTTTACTGTATTGGACAGGCCCACTCATTGAATGAAAGGTACTATGCTATTACGGGGAAAAGTCGCGTAGATTTTACTATTACTGAATCTATTATTAGGGCGGCGCGCATCAACTTAGGTTACTCACAAAAGCCTATAGATGCTTAGTTGAAGTGAACTCTGAGGTTTTTGAAAACAAAAAACCAGCATTAATGCTGGCTTTTGTGAGCTATCAGTTTTTTGTAAAGGTATTAGTCAGCGCCAAATAAATCACGGCTGTATACTTTCTCTAGTACATCTTCAATATCGTCAGTTACGCGGTTTGCCACAATAACGTCAGAAATAGATTTAAACTCTTCTAAATCTTTAATGACGCGCGAGTTGAAGAAGTCATCTTCGGTAATA
The DNA here is from genome assembly GCF_032925565.1 of Alteromonas sp. CI.11.F.A3. NCBI lineage: Bacteria > Pseudomonadati > Pseudomonadota > Gammaproteobacteria > Alteromonadales > Alteromonadaceae > Alteromonas > Alteromonas sp. CI.11.F.A3. Next base: position 761,962 of record NZ_CP136708.1, on the reverse strand, counting down.
ACAGGCTCGTAAACCACAACCTCGATACCCTTCGCTTTAATACGCTTCATGATGCCTTGGATTGCACTCGCTCTGAAGTTGTCAGACCCAGACTTCATAATTAAGCGGAAGATACCCACAACCTTAGGTTGACGACTAACAATAGAATCCGCGATAAAGTCTTTACGAGTGCGGTTAGCATCTACAATAGCCTGAATCATGTTGTTAGGCACTTCACTGTAGTTAGCTAGCAACTGTTTAGTGTCTTTCGGCAAGCAGTAGCCACCATAACCAAAGCTTGGGTTGTTGTAGTGATCGCCAATGCGCGGGTCTAACCCAACACCTTCAATGATTTGTTTAGAATTCAATCCACTACGCTCTGCATAGCTATCTAGCTCGTTAAAGTAAGCGACACGCATGGCTAGGTAAGTATTAGCGAAAAGCTTGATGGCTTCAGCTTCGGTACTGTGAGTGAAAAGAATATTAATGTCTTCTTTAATCGCTCCCTGTTCTAGCAAACCAGCAAACACCTTCGCACGGTCACTTAGCTCACCTACAATAATACGGCTTGGGTACAAGTTGTCGTAAAGGGCTTTACCTTCACGTAAGAACTCTGGCGAGAAGATAATATTTTCAGTGCCATGACGCTCTTTTGCTTCAACGGTAAAGCCTACTGGAACAGTAGACTTTACAACCATTACCGCATTAGGGTTAACCCGCATAACTTCTTTTATTACCGCATCTACTGAGCTGGTATTGAAGTAATTGGTTTGCGCATCGTAATCTGTAGGTGTGGCAATAATTACAAACTCAGCGTCTTTATAAGCAAGTTCAGTATCTAACGTGGCTTTAAGATTAAGCTGCTTGTTCGTTAAGTATTCTGTAATTTCTTTATCTTCAATAGGAGACTTTTTGTCGTTTAGAAGATCCACTTTCGCAGGAACTACATCTACCGCAATCACTTCATTGTGCTGTGCGAGTAATACTGCATTAGATAAACCTACATAGCCTGTGCCTGCAACGGCTATTTTCATGCTTTGTGGTGTGCTTTCCATAATTTCGTTTTCTCCGTAACTAGAAGCAATGACTATAAATTATCAATATGAAGCTAATAAAACACTCTGCTCTTCTTTTGTCTTAAGCGCAAAGTTTTCGCGTTTCAGCGTTAAATTAGGGTTATATGCAGGGTCGTGCTTTATAACATGAGACCACTTTGTTTGCAGATATTCAAGTTCTCGATTAAACCTAGCAGCCTTCTCTGGTGAAATATCTAGCCCTCGACTGACCGACTCATGATGATATAACTCAGCCTCGGCACAATATAAGTTTCTAACACCCAACTCTTTTACCCGTAAACAGAAGTCGACATCGTTGAAGGCCACCGCAAGGTTTTCTTCATCAAGACCGCCCACTGCACCAAAATGGCTACGCTTTACTAACAGACATGCCGCAGTAACCGCACTGTAATTTTGCGTGGCAGCAAGTCGTTTCAAATAACCAGAGTGATATCGAGGGAAGTACTTATGCGCATGTCCAGCACCGCCTCCATAACCAAGTACCACGCCAGCATGCTGTATACGGCCATCTGAATAAAGAAGTTTAGCGCCTACGCATCCAATATCGTCGCGCATTACATGCCCAACCATGTAGGTAAGCCAATCTGGACTAATTACCTCAATATCATTATTAATTAACCCTACTACCTGTCCTTTAGCATGTTTTACGCCAAAGTTGTTTATCGCTGAATAATTAAAAGGTCCAGGGTAGTTTAAAACGCGAACTTCTGGTAGCTCTGCCAGCGTTTCAAAATAACGAATGCTCGCTTCTTCATCGGAACCATTATCAATGAGAAGGATCTCATAATTTTTGTAGATGGTTTTTTCGCGGATGGAATCTATACACGCCTTTACTAACTCTTTGCCATTCTTCGTAGGGATAATAAGACTGACGAGTGGCTGCGTATCTAAATGCCATAGCGCTTTATTAACTTGAGCTTCTTCACCTATTTCTATTGAAACATGCTCGTGACGTAAAACGCTATTTTTCAACGCGTACAAGCTAGATGTAATTGATTTATCGCTGAGGTTTAAATGTACAAGTGTAGCGGCGTAATGGTTTACTTTAATATCCGGTTTCGAAAGCCATACTTCACCGATCAATGACGCTATATCTGAATACTCCCCCATTGATAAAGACTTTAGCTCCCCAGTATTAAACAGAACCCCTGATAGCACATAAGCGGTTGATATATGTAAGTCAGGATTCCAACAAGGTAAAAACCTTGGACGACAGCGCTTACCTTTACTGTCAATCTCGTCTGTATCACTATAAACAAATGCTGCATCACCCAATGCAGCCATGAACGAAGGCAAAGCATTCTCAGCTAACGTATCTCCCGCATTTAATAACAAGGTAGGAAAATTTTCATCTAAATTTGAGAAAACACTTGCGATTTCAGCGCCTATTTCGCTTGGTTTTTTATCAGTGGAGACCACAAAATAGGTATTAACCTTCTGTGCTTTCAAAGAGGCGATAGTAACCCCGGTATCTTCTATTCCAAAAATAATCGCTTGGCATTGATTGTTTACTGACACCTGAGGTGAAGAGATTAAGTTTCTGTCTTGATTTATCAGGTGGCGATTGTATGCTTTTTGCGTATCTCTTTTAGTAGGAGCACCATAAAAAAGTCCCGATTTTCTTATCGCTTGTACATAGAGTTCCGTCAACGACTCATTCTTTTTAAGCTTATCTTTTAAAGGTTTTGGGATGAGTTTGAGGGCGGCTCGCAAAGAGCGCATAGCAGTTTTTTTCATGTACTCACTACATTACGTTAATTAGCAAAAAGCCGCTTCGGACTAGCAAAGCGGCTTTATATTGTAACACGACAGTATCTATAGGTATTAACTTCCTGAACCTAATCGCTCACCTTGGTAGCTACCATCCAATACAGCTTTCCACCAGCCTTCGTTACTTAAATACCATTCTACGGTTTTACGAATACCGCTTTCAAAGGTTTCTTGTGGTGACCAGCCTAACTCACGTTCAATTTTAGACGCATCGATAGCATAACGCATATCGTGACCAGGGCGGTCTGCCACATAAGTGATTTGCTCTGCATACTTGCTGGCTTTTGGCTGAACATCATCCAAGATGTCGCAAATTGTATTCACTACTTCAATATTTTGCTTTTCGTTATGGCCGCCAATGTTATAGGTTTCGCCAATTTTTCCTTCAAGGGCAACTAGCACCAATGCACGGGCATGATCTTCCACATACAACCAATCGCGAATTTGATTACCTTTACCGTATACAGGCAATGGCTTGCCAGCTAAGGCGTTCAAAATAACTAAAGGAATTAGCTTTTCAGGAAAGTGATACGGGCCATAATTGTTCGAACAGTTGGTTACCAAAGTAGGTAGTTTGTAGGTACGTAGCCATGAACGCACCAACTGGTCTGAAGACGCTTTACTGGCAGAATAAGGCGAGCTTGGTGCATAAGGGGTAGTTTCAGTGAATAGAGGTAGTTCACTACCCTCTTCTATTTCATCTGGATGTGGAAGGTCGCCATATACTTCATCAGTTGAAATATGGTGGAATTTAAAGCCTTCCTTTTTCCCATCATCAAGCGTTGACCAATAAGCACGAGCTTGCTCAAGCAAGGTGTAAGTACCTACTACATTGGTTTGAATGAACTCACCCGGGCCGTCGATTGAACGGTCTACATGAGATTCAGCCGCTAGGTGCATAATAATGTCAGGTTGGTGAGTATTAAGAACGGCTTTTACGCCGTCAGCATCACAAATATCCACTTGTTCAAACGCATAACGCTCGTTATCTGATACAGATAAAAGCGATTCTAAGTTACCTGCGTAAGTAAGCTTATCTAAGTTTACGACTTTATGGTCTGTATCGTTAATAAGATGGCGAACGACTGCCGAGCCGATAAAACCTGCGCCACCGGTTACTAAAATTGTTTTCATACGTGTATTACTCAATAATTATGCTTTCAATTCATCCATCATGGCAGACAATTGAGTACGCCAATGTGTAAGATTAAGTGATGAAAAGGTATCTCGTGTGCTGGTTTTATCTAGCACGCTATAGTGCGGTCGTGAAGCCGGTGTTGGGTACTGAGAAGAAGGAATAGGCAATACTGGAATAGCCGAAGATAATAAACCTTTTTCAATACCAAGTTCTTGAATGGCTAGCGCGAAATCGTACCAGCTGGCAACGCCTTCATCCGTCCAGTGATATACACCTTGGGTTTTATTCTGCGCCGCACTTACGCACACTTCTGCCAACCCTTTGGCCCACGTAGGGGTGCCAATTTGATCGTCAATAACCGATAACTGCGGTTTATCTGCCATTAAACGAAGCATGGTTTTAACGAAGTTATTCCCATGAGATGAATACACCCACGCGGTACGAATTAAGCAACTTGAGTTAGGTAGTAAATCAAGCAAGGCTTTCTCGCCATCGGCCTTGGTTTTACCGTAAACCCCTTGAGGCTCGATAGTGTCGTCAGTGAGATAAGGCGAACCTTTATGACCGTTAAACACGTAATCAGTAGACACATGCACTAAAAATGCACCCGACTGCTTACAGTACTTTGCTAAGTTTTCAACGGCTGTCGCGTTTATCGCGTGGCACAAATCAACGTCTTCTTCTGCTTTATCTACCGCAGTATAAGCTGCTGCGTTAATAATAACGCTTGGCGCTAGTTTGCTTAGCGTTTCAGATAGTACAGATTCGTTGGTAATGTCAGTATCTTCAGGGCCTAAACAAATAGTGTCTTCACCTAGAATACGAACCAATTCAAAAGACAATTGGCCAGCATTGCCAATTACTACAATACTCATGTTAAATCCTTAAAACGTAGGGGCATTAACGAACGCGACGCCATTTTCATCTTTTCCAGATAAAGACGGCTTTTCGCCATTAACTAATGGCCAATCGATGTTTAAAGTAGAGTCGTCAAATTTAACCGACACTTCTGATTCTGGGTGATAGTAGTCGGTACACTTATACACGAACTCAGCAGATTCACTGGTTACATAAAAACCGTGAGCAAAACCTGCAGGTACCCATAGTTGACGCTTATTTTCAGCCGACAGTAAAACCCCTACCCACTTTCCATAAGTCGATGAGTCTTTACGCATGTCTACGGCAACATCATATACTTCGCCACTGACCACGCGAACCAATTTCCCTTGTGTCTGCTCTAACTGATAATGCAGCCCACGAAGAATACCTTGGCTGGATTTTGAATGATTGTCTTGCACAAATTCAACATCTGCACATTCTTTTTTGAACCAGTCGGTGCGAAAGGTTTCAAGGAAGAAACCGCGTTCGTCGCCAAATACTTTTGGCTCGATAATTTTTACGTCTGGGATGTCTGTTTTAATTACTTGCATTTACTTTCCGTACAAACTGGCAATTTAAAATAAGAAGAAAGGTGGCAGTGCCACCTTATAAAATTTGATATGAAGCTAGATCTTAACTCTATCGTTTATCACTTTGAGCAGATAATCGCCATAGCCACTCTTCTTGAGTGGTGCCGCTAGCTTTTCAAGTTGCTCAGCGTTGATATACCCCATTCTATATGCGACTTCTTCTGGGCAGCATACCTTCAAACCCTGGCGTTTTTCGATAGCAGCCACAAAGTTTGCAGCATCTAAAAGAGAGTCTAACGTGCCCGTATCAAGCCAAGCTGAGCCTCGGCCCATCAACTCTACTTTGAGTGAGTCATCTTTAAGATACAGGTTGTTAAGGTCGGTAATTTCAAGTTCACCACGATGTGATGGCTTAACTTCTTTAGCGAAATCCACTACGCGATTGTCGTAGTAGTAGAGACCTGTCACGGCATAGTTTGATTTAGGAACAGCAGGCTTTTCTTCGATAGAAAGTGCGTTCCAGTCTTCATCAAACTCTACCACACCATAACGCTCAGGGTCGTTAACATGATAGCCAAATACCGTAGCACCATGATCTTGTTTATAGGCGTTCTGTAACGACAGCTTTAAGTCGTGGCCGTAATAAATATTATCACCAAGCACAAGTGAGCAGCTATCCTTCCCAATAAACTGTTCGCCTATAAGGAATGCCTGTGCCAAGCCATCGGGCGAAGGCTGAACTGCGTACTCTATATTCATTCCTAGCGCCGAGCCATCTCCAATAAGGTCGATAAACCGCTGCTGCTCTTCAGGCGTGGTGATAATAAGTACATCACGAATTCCCGACATCATTAACGTTGTTAACGGATAAAAAATCATCGGCTTGTCGTAAACAGGCATTAGCTGCTTACTTACCACCTTAGTTAACGGGTGCAAACGTGTGCCAGATCCGCCAGCTAGTATTATTCCTTTTCTACTCATTTTTCATTACCTGTTTATAACCACTTAACTTACATAAGCAGCGATGCTATATATTAACAGAATAGCCTTGCTATCTCATAAACCTGAGAAAGCTCAAGTTTAAAACCTTTCGCAAAACCTGGGGGAGCATTTACTGGCTCAGCTGCAAGAGGGATATAAGAGTCGTAGAACTCAGCACCAACATCTATATTCAAAAAGTTCGTATGCAAAAATTCATCAATTTCTGGAAACATTATTATCAACTTAGCTCCCTCTTTGCAAAACAGTTTAAGATGAAAGAAAGATGATGGGAAACCTATAAGAACATCATAACTTTGCACTATGTCTATTTGCTCTTGCAATGGAATGCTTTCAGGGTAGATGACATCAAACCCTAAGCTTCCGAATATTTCATCAATTTCTTCGCCTTGAGAAGTGAATCCTGTGCCCGACTGAAGCTTGCTTTTGGAAATAAAACCTTTTTTCGCGGTCTTGTTTTTTTGACTAAGACAAGGGTAGGATGACTTTATGGAGCCTGAAACAAAATTAGCGTCACTAAACGTGGCCTCGTGGTAGTAAAGCTTGCTCACCAATAAGGGCTTGTCTATGAAAACAATTTTTTCATGCGCTAATCCGAGTAATGCGAAAAACTCTCCTACATAACCATTTAGCACTTTTTCACGGTCGAGCGAATCTAAAGGATAGTGAAATAAAATAGGCGAATTGCTAGACCTAACTTCGTTCAATATTGGATACAGTCTAGAAAGTGAATCCAAAAGAAAGTGACCAAAATGGTCATAAATCGTACCACCATAAAATGCTTGGTCGTAATGTTCGAACTTCGCTTCAGACAAAGTGAGGTGCGTTTCTTCGTTCGGCCACCATATTCTTCGCTCAGAACGAATATCAGAAAGTGCCTCTACGTGATTACAGTCTTTGTCGAAAACACCTTGCGATCTTCTCGTCCACCACGTTCTCATACCTCGTTTGTAATAGTTGGGTATTAACTTAGCTTCGCACACAGAGCCATAGTCAATACAACTATCTATTACATTTAACGAACCGAAGACAGAAGATGATTTAATGTTGTTAATTTCTAGTGCGTTATAAATTGAGAGCATCCATTACCCTATTATGCGCTTTAAACTTACTTTATATGTAAATTTATTTAGATGGAGAAACTAAAAGCTGGATATTATCAAAAAATGCCTCAAAGCTCTTCTTATCCTCGTACTCTTTATATATTCCGAACTTCAATCGAAAATGCTCAGGGGCGTTTGAGTTTCCTTTGCAAGAGAACTTGCTACTGAAGCCAAATGGTCCAGTGCGCCTACCCACCAATACCCCTTCGTTCCAAACCTCAAAATATGAAGTTTCGTCCTCTGGCGACACGTTTAACCGAAGCTCAAATGTAGTCCACTCTTCAGGCTTAAGTTCCACGGAATAAAAACTTGAGCCTACTTCGCTTTCATCACCTCTAGTCATAAAGTTAATTTTGTGACTACTCCCCCTTACCACTCGAATTCCACCGAGCGGTGATAATGGCGAGCACTGCCAAAACTGCATGAGATAATAAAAGCCATTGGTTACATCAGCACTGGAAGGAATCATTAAGTCAAAAGTGATTGCTACAGGCTTCTCAAACTCTAAATTTAAAGATGTTAGGGCTAATTCTGTTCTAGACACTTTCGAACGTAAGCTCTCTCCCACAGCCAAAAATTGGAGTGCGTTTCGATTACCTATTTGAGTTATACTCGCACTCTGCCCATTTCCTTCACATTTCCCTCTCAACATTACTTTTGAAGTTAAGAGGTCGCCATGCCCATCGTTTATTTTTTCCGCACAAAGATGAGGATTTCTAATACCGTCTGTATCGCCTATCGGTATGCTTAATTTGAGCGGATCACTAGCCAGGAGCATGGCATAGAAAGCGAAGCCTAAAAACACAATCGCCGACTTGTTTACATAGCATGGTAAGAATTTATAAATTTCTTACCTAACCAAGTTGAACTATTTGAAACATTAAGATTAAACACATCGAGCATGTTCAAGTCATAGCGCTCTAAAAAGTAATTCACTAAACTTTCAACTGCTTTGTCGTTGCCACCGTGTTTATTAATTTTTCTGTATAGTGTATTTTCGTCTTCTTCACCAATGTCTTCGAAAGCCTCTTGCAATGAAGAAGCGAGCAGTACTGACTTCACTCCATTCACTGCGGTATGGAACTTTAACCACAAATCATCAGCATGATTGCAAACTCTCAGCGCACTCTCGACTTCAATAACATCGGGATGAAAGTATTCCGGCTTATAGATGATCCCGTCTTTTCCAGTCCCCACTGTTCTTATATCAGGCGTAAGTACGGACTCATCCGAGTGAGACCATTTTTTATACCTGTGGATACTATTAGAATCGCAACTTAAAACTCGTCCTCTGTAAGCCACTACGCATTCTTGCTTTTGAGCATTTTCGACAAGCGTCTGCAGCCAGGTTATAGGATACTTAGTATCATCATCCACTGTAACAAAATAGCTAAAGTCGTCTTTATCGAAAAAGTAATCTTTTAGAATAGGGATGAACTTTCTATACGGCCCGATATTTTCTGTGTAGTTAATCGAAAACAAATTAGGGTAATTATCAGCCAATTCTTGTAGTGAAGCAGGTACAGTTGGAATACCTTCGTCAAGTAAGTACCCTTTCTCTGAGATAAAAAGTTTAACTTCGAATTGAATTGTGCATTCTTGTGCAAGCAATGACTTAATAACATGATGTATTTTGTCTACCCGAGAGTGAATAGTTGTTAAGCTAATTATTACTTTACTCATTCGGAATTACCTTTTCAGACGCCTTTTTTGATTGAAGTAAACTAATTCTTCTTCTGAAGAAAGTGAGTTGATCGCCGTTAAAATATTCATACATAGATGATACAGAGGTAAGCGATGACCTCATAAAATAGAGTGGCACATCGAGTCTGACGACTGCGTTAGCACCGGCAATTCTCTCGATTCTAGTTCTGAAGTCGATATCTCCCCTAGAGCGGTAGTTTCTGAATCCCCCTATTAGATCTATTAAGGTGCGCTTAAATAACAATGTCGCGGGGCCGTCTCCTAGTACCAGTAAATTTCTAGGGTCGTCTACTGATAAGTTACCGTCATCTGTATATCGAACATGTTTAGTGAAACAAGCCAAGCCTTTCTTCTCTTCTAGCGCTTTAACTTGCGCAGAAACCCGCTGTGGATGGCTAACATCGTCGTCGTCTTGTATCGCTATATACTCGCCTTTTGCCAAGCCAATCGCTGTATTTCTACTAATATATTGACCCACGTTATCGTTATTCCGGTAGTAGACAATGGGCCTTTCGGTTTTTTGCCTACAAAGTGCCTCAATACTCTCACTAATTGCTGGGGCTGAGCAATCATCAATGACTATTATTTCTATGTTGCGATAAGTTTGTTGTAACAACGATTCGATTGCTTTTTCGAGAAGCTCGACATTAGGGTTGAATGTAGTAACAATGATTGAAACGAGTCCACTATTTGCCTTGTCATTCTCGAGCTCTACGTCAAGTACATGACTAAATACATCAAGTAGAGAGTATTCATTTACTTCTGGTAATAAAGGCAAGAAACCGCTAACTTTCAACGCATCATTTATTATTTGGTTACTTACATTTTTTAGCCCTAATGAGGCGCATAACGTTAAACTCTCTTCACTGTTTATAACTGGTAGTCCTCTTGCTATCATCCCTTTGCATAAAAACGATAGCTTTTCACTGTCATGCATAGTTTTAGGCAGCAAACTAAAAAAATAGATAAGTTTACCTAAACTTAAATGCTCAACTTCCGCGGTTGTCAACAACGTCGCAATTTCACTTTCGGCTACAGGCGTTACTAACGATCGACGGACATCACGATAAAGTTCATTGAAGTCACTATCCTTAAATGAAAAGACTTTTTCAAGCACACCTTCGAATGGGTATAGTGAAAGCCAACTTCTATTTTCTTCTTCACAAAAGTAATATGCTCTGAACAATAACTTTGCGTGAGATGTGCGCTCAATACTCAACTGAGATAAAAGAGACGCTAACACCGGCAACTCAGATACGTAATTCACTTTTATCGGCGAGCGTGAAAGGGTTTCGATTACGCGCTCATAATTTTTTATATGTGAAGATATACTCGTTAATTGGTGTGCTTTAAAAACACACTGCGCTTCTTGTGCATTCTTCGAGACACTCAGCACAATCGCAATGAATGCATCCTCAACAGCAGAGTCATTCGTAACAGTTATTCTTGAGCACGTCTCCAACACTTTTGCTGAGTTTTTTAATGCAGAAAGTAATTGTTGAAGGCACCTTACATTTGGCGCACTGGCCACAAACTGAGGGGCTACAATAAGCGACTCAAACTGTTCTAACACAGCATACGTAAAGCTATCCTCGCACTGGAGTAAAATTGCTATATCCGTTGCTTCATTTAATGCTACAAGCATCACTCGAGGTAGTTCAATTACCTCCCGAACCTTCTGCTCAATTGAAAAAGGAATATCAATATCGACAGAGAGTAAATCAGCCAACTTTCTTATATGCTCTTGCGTAACATGCTCACTGCACTCCTCGACTTCATTCAAAATGCGATTAATGCTAGCCAAATGTTTTAATGTGTATCCTTCTATATATGGAAAGCCTGTATTTTCACACTCTCTTTTATCGTCCGCCAATAGATAACTTGATTGTGCGACTTCCTCACCTTTAGAGGTTAAAGAAGAAACCAAAAAGGTTGAACTACCTTGTTCATTAAGTCGATAGTCAAAAGTTAAACTACCAGGATATTTTTCAAATTCTTGTTCTGTTAATTCAGAGATGCCCAAAACACGCTTCGAGAACGTTAAGAAAGAAGAAAATCGATGGTGATTACGCATTATTTTTTACTCTGTGCTTTAATTTTTCTTTTCTCATGTACTCCATTAGTAAGATAGTGAACTAATGGGTTTACTGGCGAAGCGGCCACATCACTGTATTCAGCCAAATAGAAACGTGTTGAAAAGTGCTCACTAGGATCTTTTAAACTCTTGTAGCCTTCTAACAAATAGTGCTTTGCAAGGAGATCTGTGGAACCTTGCAGCTGATATTGGGCCTTGTACCAATTAGCATCAAAAAGCGAACTGTCTAATAACAGCTTTACGTCGTTTTCTATTGCAGCATTGTTATAAAACACAGGTTTAAACCACGTATTGACAATCTTACGCATCAGCCTAGCAAGCTTTGAAGAGTAACGGTATTTCAACATTGCATCATTATGCATTGTTGCACTGCTCACAAAAAGCTCCTCATCAAAAGTCGCTACATTTTTGTAGGTTATTTTAGACGTAGCTGATTGTTCTAACCTGTTACGTCGAGATCTGGAGGTATTTTTGATGAATAGCGCTGGGTAAAGGACCTTAATATTATCTTGTGATAAGACGATATCTTCAGAGGCTATTGAATCAGTACCAAATACTTTTTGGTACAAAGAATCGTTATTTTCCATATAAACACTTAAATGCGAAGGTGGTCGATACGTAATGGCGGAGAACGGTTAGCATCACGCTAAGTTCTGGTAGGTATCATACTATAAAAAGAGCACATCGGCCAAAAACTGTAATTCAATTACAGTTTTTGCCAATAAAATTCACAACCTCGTTAACTACCCTTTGTCTTTCTATCTGCAGAGTTTCAGGAGTAGAAAATAACTCTCGAATTTTTTCAAGAGAATCGAAATAAGCATCCATGTTCATATTGCTAGGTGTCCAATTAGAAAGAATTTCTGCCGCAGCTGTTTCTGATGTATTGGAAAGATTAATCATGCTTTCTTGGTTGATGAGCTCGAACACTCGGTGAGAAGAGTTTGCGATATAAACAGGAACGCTACCCAGCATGAATGCATCGAAGATTTTTTCAGTGATATAGTCATCTAATAGTGTGTTTTCTATTGCTGAAAATATCGGAAACTTCCGGCTATATGTAAGCAGTTTGTCAAGATGCCAATCGGGTATGGCTTGCCTTGGTCCATCATTTCCCCACCCCATACCTTTAGCCATAGCTTTATCATCCTTCAACCGCGTTGCAAGCGTTGTTCTATAGCTAGAAAGCGCGATATCAGCGTACTGCTCTGGGAAGAAAACATCATTTGTTCGGTTTTGTTGAAGAAAACAGCTTTTCAATGGGATTGATTTCCAATGAATAAGCAATTTATTTTTATCAAACTCATTTAATAAATTGGTGGCTTCAACTAAGTAACGCGCTGCGTAATGGCTTTCTGTAGTTATGAAGTATGGAATTTTACTGAACTTATAAATATTACTGTTAAAAAAGTTTGCTACCCCTACTTCTATAGATAACCCCCTATGTTCGAACTGCATTTGCGTATCCAGCGGATAATTTTTTGAAATCAGATCCCACAAGGGCTCTTCAGATATCACTAAACACTTAACGTTTTTATTTCTAGCAAGAAAATTATGGTGCGCTTCTATCAGTCCGTAAAGATCGACGGAATACCCGAGCACGATAATATCAGCGCACTCAACTTCTTTTACCAACTGAAAGTGTTCTGAAAAAAGAGTTTGGTACTCTTTGTAAGCGAGCGGTGTTCGGTTGGCATGCCTCCCGAATAAACAAACCTTACGTTTTTTCATAGTGCGCTACTCATTCGTAGAAGAAGTAAGAGAAAACACCAGCTCAACAATACTTCTTACGTAGGAAGAATCTGAACGAGAATAGTAACATAGCCACTTGCTGGCATTCTCGAAACTGCGCAACGCACTTTTTATGTTCGAGCTGCCGTGTTCGCCTAGATAGAGCTTTTGCCAATCTCGTTGAATTAGCCTAACAAAGCTCTCATTTAAGTGAACTAATTGCTCAGTTTTTTCAGTTGGAATGACTGGTAGAGAACCATGTTCAACGCAAAGAGTAATTACATCGACCTGTTGCTGCACAGCTGCTCTGCAAACGACAACTAATGATTCAGAGAGAAGTGCTTTGATACAATGATTACTTTTAATATTATTACAATCTATGTGCAAAGTCTTTTCAGGCTTTTTCTCATGAAAGACCACTCTTCCCTCAGCGGCTTCGATTCGTTCAATTTGATTTTGATTAAATAAAGTAGCTTCAATTGTTAAACCAGCTTTTCCCATAGGTCGCAAATACAGAACCTTACTTTTTTCTAGTTTAATTGTATGTTGAAAACTCAGTTCAGGTATAAAAATAAGCGCTATGTTTTTAGCTGAGAATTTTAGGGTTGTAGCTTCATCGACGAAAAAGGTGACATAAAGATGGGTAACACCTAATTTAGCTATTTCAGAGGGAAAATTAACAACTGAGGGAGAACTGCAAACTGAAATCAAGAATTTAGAATAGCATATTCGGCTTTCGAAGCGACTTTCAGCCGCGCCAGACGAATGCGCGTAACACCAAAATTCCCACTGTATTGCTAAATAATAAGCTTTTGAGAATATGTGTCGGTAAGGTGCCAAAAGCTGTTGAGTTCTGCGTTCGACACCGTAACAACAAGGAAAACGTGAGTGGTTAACTACCATTGAGATTTTTCAATTTTTAACGTTCACGAAAATACGCTTTAGTATTTTCGTGAACGTTATTTAACTGTAAAATTTTATCAGAGCTTAACCATTGGTAACTGTTGTGCTGCTTGTCAGGCAACGCTTTCAAATTAGCAACATCAATCGAATATGCTATGGCCACGTAATGCGTTGAAATATCTTCACCAAATACACAGTCTTCATACAAATGGTCATACGGCCCCAAAAGCGAAGCGTCGGAAATAGAGTAACTACGGCCAAGTTCTTCTTTCGTTAGCCTCTCGAACGCCTGCGCTAAAGTTTCATTTTTTAAAATGCGTCCGCCCGGTACAAACCAATAACCTTTAGCAGGCCTATTCACACGCTGCCCTAGTAGTATTTCACCATCACGGTTTCGAACCACGAGATCGATAGATACTAGCGGCGTACTACTTAATACTGTAGAAAAAGTTTCGCGGTCTAGAAACATAAAAGCGCTCTAAACCTTAGCCACGAAAGCTATCTTGATTATCGATAAACCAGTCAAAAGCATGCTTTAAACCACTTTCTAAATTATAAGTGTGTTTCCAGCCAAGTGCGTGGAGTCGACTTACATCCATTAGCTTACGCGGCGCACCATCAGGCTTAGATGTATCCCAAACAATAGTCCCAGTATACCCAGTGACTTTGGCAACAGTTTCAACCAACTCTTTAATTGTACAATCAACACCCGTTCCCACATTAATGTGGCTCAACATAGGCTGTGTATTTGCTTCGTACGTTTGAGTGCCTAACTCCATTACATGAATACTTGCTGCAGCCATATCATCTACATGCAAAAATTCGCGCATTGGTTTACCACTTCCCCATGCAACCACTTCTTTGTCGCCACGCTGAGCAGCTTCGTGGAAACGTCGTAAAAGTGCTGGAATAACGTGCGAGTTTTCTGGGTGGAAATTATCGTTCGGGCCATATAGGTTTGTTGGCATGACAGAACGATAATCTCTACCGTATTGTCGATTGTAACTTTCGCATAACTTAATGCCCGCAATTTTAGCTATGGCGTAAGGTTCATTTGTTTCTTCAAGTGTTCCAGTAAGCAAAGCATTTTCAGTCATCGGCTGCTGAGCTAATTTAGGGTAAATACAACTTGAGCCTAAAAATAAAAGCTTTTGAACACCTTGGGCATGCGCACTATTGATGATGTTCGCTTCTATCATTAGATTTTCATAAATGAATTCAGCTGGATAAGTGTTATTGGCGTGTATACCGCCCACTTTAGCTGCTGCTAAATAAACTTCATCAATTTTGTTTTCAGCAAAAAAAGCTGATACGTCTGACTGATTGATAAGGTCTAGTTCGCTTCTTGCTCGTGTTATTAACTGAACATCAGAACGTTTTTCTAATTGTCTTACTAAGGCTGCGCCAACCATACCGCGATGGCCAGCAACAAATACTGTCTTCATTGGTAAATATCCTTGAAGGCCCCTAAATAAAGAGGCCTATCGTTTTTTCTATTCTTTTGCCACAGCAACAGAAAACCCGTGCTGCTTTAACAAGGCGTGTTGTTTAGCTTTACCAAGATCGTGTGCAACCATTTCTGCACACATTTCTTCGACAGTAATTTCTGGTACCCAACCCAGCTTTTCTTTTGCCTTTGTCGGGTCGCCTAGTAGCGTTTCTACTTCTGCTGGGCGGAAATAACGTGGGTCTACTTCTACAATAACATCGCCCACTTTTACACCTGGTGCAATTTCATTATCTACCGCGGTCACAGTAGCGAC
The DNA here is from genome assembly GCF_032925565.1 of Alteromonas sp. CI.11.F.A3. Classification (NCBI taxonomy): domain Bacteria; kingdom Pseudomonadati; phylum Pseudomonadota; class Gammaproteobacteria; order Alteromonadales; family Alteromonadaceae; genus Alteromonas; species Alteromonas sp. CI.11.F.A3. Next base: position 746,292 of record NZ_CP136708.1, on the reverse strand, counting down.
TTCTTTCACGCCTTCACCGCTAAACTCAACAGTGATACCGGCTTCTTTAGCCGACATGCTCACAAATTCGCGAACCGAAATTTGCTTGCCCGTAGCAATAACAAAGTCTTCGGGCTTATCTTGTTGAAGCATCATCCACTGCATTCGCACATAGTCCTTAGCGTGACCCCAGTCACGAAGTGCATCCATGTTGCCTAAGTAAAGTTTAGACTCTAAACCCTGAGCAATATTGGCAATGCCTCGCGTTATTTTACGCGTAACAAAGGTTTCGCCACGTCGCGGCGATTCATGGTTAAACAAAATACCGTTACATGCATAAATACCGTAGGACTCGCGGTAATTAACCGCAATCCAGTAAGCGTACATTTTAGCTACTGCATATGGCGAGCGAGGGTGAAATGGCGTGGTTTCTTTTTGCGGAATTTCCTGCACTTCACCGTAAAGTTCAGACGTTGATGCTTGATAGAATTTCGTTTTCTTTTCAAGGCCTAGGAAACGAATAGCTTCCAACAAACGTAGCGTGCCCATTGCATCTACATCGGCTGTATATTCGGGTGCTTCGAAAGATACCGCTACGTGCGATTGTGCGCCTAGATTATATACCTCGTCTGGCTGCACTTCTTGCATAATGCGAATTAAGTTCGAAGAATCTGTTAAGTCGCCATAGTGAAGGATAAAGTTAGCGTTTTCTACGTGTGGATCTTCATAAATGTGATCAACACGCTCTGTGTTAAACAGTGAAGCACGACGCTTGATACCGTGAACTTCGTATCCCTTTTCTAACAAAAACTCGGCTAAATAAGAGCCATCCTGGCCGGTGACCCCGGTAATAAGTGCTTTTTTCACTAGCATTCCTATAATTTAGTACAATATTAATGCGAATCCACCAGAGAATTCACTTTAAATCATGACGATTAATCAAATGATGCTTATCTAGACTTGGTGCTCATCAGATTGCCAAGTCTCCCAAAGTTTCGACTTTTTCTAGACCATGCTCATCTGCATAACTATTTAAATCTGCAAATTCACTCCACTTCGTAATAAAAACAAAGTCAAAGTTAAATTTGTCAGCAACAACGTGATCATATTTGCTATCGCCCAAAAATAACACTGGCGCTTCGATATTGTTATTAGCTAGTTGTTCTTGAACTATGTCGTCCTTAGCTGTTGGGCTTCCAAAAATGCCCGCATCAAAATAACCGTCAATATTACGTTTTTGGAAAACTTCTCTCAACTCAGCTTGCGCGCCACCAGATGCAATTAACCATTTGCTTGAATGAGTCAGTTGCCTTAATTGCTTGAGACCTTGTGCTATTTCGCATTCTAAAAGTGCATTTTTAACTCTTTCAGCATAGTCCGTTAAAACACTATTAAGTTCAAACTCCGTAAAAGTCCGCTCTAAAATATTGGTAAAAAGATATTCGAACTTCTTGAATCGTGAGATACCACCATTCTCTATGTGATAGTCAACCAAGGCCTGAGCTGGTTTATCGCCATATTTTTTTGACGCTGCAAAAAATGCTTGTGTTTTAACCCTATTAGAATTAAGGATAACCCCATCACAATCAAAGATTAGTGTTTTATATTCGCTCAGCCGATTTTTCATAGTGGGAGTATTCCCTCTTTAACCATACACTCTGCAATGACAAAGTCTTCTGGCCAATCTATATCATGAGAAGTCAACCGGTCTAGATTGTAGAGATAGGGCTTATTACCTATACGATCTCCAAGTTCTTTATAGATTCTACTAGAGGCAAGAAAAGCGCCGCTATTCACTTCATCAACAGGGTCTATTGTTTGCGTCCTCGGCCACTTTTCTGTCTCACGACAGTAATTTAAGGGCTCACCATTTTTCCATAAAAATCCGTGGATTTTTGTTGTAGTCATGAGGGAGTCATTACCTGACTCTAATACCATTTTATATTTTTCAATGATGTCACTATAAATCTCAGAATTAATAAATGGAGAAGTGACATGGGTCCATAAAATGTGGCCATCTGGAATAAGATCCAGAGCATGAGCAACTAGTTCATCAGTGCTCGTATCACTACTTGAAAGTTCATCCGCGCGGCAATGAATGCGAAGATTTTTAGTATTAAACCTTTCTACATAAGCTAAAATTTCAGCATCATTTGTAGAGAGCACTACCTCATCAATATTGGGCGTTTCTAAAAGTTGTTTGAGCTTTACTTCTATTAGCCCGAAATTAAACCCCGCGAATGGTTTGATGTTCTTTTTTGCTACCCGCTGACTTCCGCGTCGACAGGGCAGAAAACACGTAACCTTATTCATCATTATTACATTCCGTATATGCTTAATTTTTCAACATCATAGCGTGTTGGTGTAACGGCTATTAGGTCAACCGCTCCGTTTGCACTTTGGAATGTCTTAACAACATTGTTCATCTCTTCATTTCGCGGGTCACCACTTTCGTAACCGTCAAATCCTGCTAAAAGAATGCGGTTTGCTCGACCACTTGCTAAAGCAGCAAAAGCATAAGCCATAACAAGAGAGGTCGGTGATTTACATCCATACTCGCCAAACTCGAAACCGTTTTTATCAATTTCCAAACCAAAATTATGTATAGCTTTATGCGAAAGTGTTTCTAAAATAGCTGGTGATAGGCTCGCGGTAGGCGCTATTAAAGGCTGAGGAAGTTTTGCATGGCGAGAAGAATCCGCGAGCATTCTAACTGGGTGACACGCGAACCTAACATCGATTAAATCACTATCAATCGCAGACTGCGTATTAAGCGCTGCAACAACAGGTTTTTTTTCTCTAATAAATGTTTCTATAGCTTCCTTGTGCTCTCCAACCCCACTCCCAGTGCCTAATAATAAAACGTCTTTACCTTCGAACAATGTGGTCGGATTCCAATCGCCCGTCATTGCGCCCTTTACAGAATCCCTTGCCATAAGCAATGTATCTGCATTAAATTTTTTACCGCCTTGTTCTTTTAGCAATGCAATCACAGAGAGAATATCTTCTTCACTAAACCTGTTATCGCTCATCATCTCCTGTACGTATGTAGGATGGATACCATATTTACCCGATAAGTAGTAATAAGGATTCGATCCCCAACCACACAAGTTCTTTAATGGCTGAAAGTAGCTACGAATTATGCTCATAAGCGGAACCATGTTAATGGCAGAGTTCCGACGTGCAGCAACCTCTATGACCAACTCTTCAGTCCTTGCGTTTCCGGGCCCACGGCCCATTCCTGTAACGGTTGCGTCCAACCATGTAACTCCATTATCCAAAGCCGATAATGTATTTTGAAGAGCCTTACCCATGTTGTCATGAGTATGAATCCCTAGTTCACCTTTCCAACTGCTTCTTAACCACTCAATAATTTTCATGCAATGTGCGGGATCCATACTTCCCATCGAGTCAGCGAAGTACAAAGCATCAATATCGTATTTACTTGCTTCTGCGGCAAGCGCTTCTACCTCTTCGCGAGAGCGGTCTGCTATCTGCATCAAATTAAAGCCCACAACATAGCCCTTAGATTTAAGCCATTTTGCCGCAGGGAGAGCTTTTACAAACTCATGTGTATGGCAGGCAATTCTAACAACATCTACACGGGACTTTTCTTTACTTAGCGGAAATAATTCAGCTAACACCGTATCAATACCATTTTCTGTAACTAGTTCGGCCGCATTTATCATTACACCAACTGCAAGACTATCGGGAATTTCTAGAGAATTTATATATGTATCTGTGCTGTACGCTGCTGCGCCTTTGAAGCCCTTATTAATTGTTGACCGTAACCCCAGCTCTACAATATCAACACCAGCAGCATCCATCGCTACAAGGTATTCATTGACCTTGTCGGTTGCAAAATCCCAGCTGTTGTAATAACCGCCGTCTCTTAATGTACAATCTAAAATTTTCATAACACTTAACACACTATATTAATTAATGATTTTGAATGCATTTCAACAAGAGCTCTCATCTCTCCCTGAATATCATGCGGCTTATACTCGCTAATTTTCTCATTAGTGACATCATCATAATAGTGGTTAGCGAACTCCAATGATGTATCTATATCAAAACCATACAACTTAGGCTTAACCCCACTCAAGACAAGACGTAAAATTGTTTTAAATCCAGTTCTCGGTCCACCAAAGCTAAGGCGCGACTCTAACCCTAATCCCTCAAGATCTTTATTTGCAGTATGATAATACATCGCAGACGCGGGGCCTTCTTCTGCAAAATAGTGTATGTATTTAGCTCCACCATTTTTGAGATGCATTGCTGACAAATATTGCTTATTTGCATTATTTCTTTCTTCGTTACTAGGATCAAAGCTTACAAACTTTACACTTGGAAAAAGTTCAACAACTTTTCGTGCATTAAAAACTCTTATCTCCTGATTTTCCTCATCAGATTGTTTCGGTCGTTTGTAAGGGTCAGTAAATAAATAGGCGAGATCTATTCCAACAAAAACGATAGTCGTTTTTGAGCCGACATCATTTACATAATTGGAAATAACAGCACCATTAAATCGGATTACATCATCATGCGTATCTATTTCTTGCCCAAGACCTTTTCCAAGAATTTTAGGAGAGTTGCCCACTACGGCGACACTTCCTGAAAGACTTATTACAGGTGTGATAGCTTTAAATTCAAGTGACATTTAAAAATCCCTTCCACTCATTTCTATTTCTGAATATGTATTTGACAACCGCATTGCCGCTTCACTGAAGGAACTCCACGTACTGCCTAGCAACTTTTTACATTTGCTAAGTAACAGCACGTCGGCAAGCGCATAAATTATTTGCTCTTTTGAGCGATCAAATACATTTCTCTTTAAATAAACCAATCGGTCACCATAATATTGCTCAAAAATATCGTAGGTTTCTTGTAGATCGGTCGCTACAAATAGCTTCAAACTGCTATCTTCTTCAATTAATTTGTCTATTCGTTTTATAAAAGCCGAATAGTGGCTTTTTTCGCGCCAAAAATGCAATTGGTCGTGGCCTTCCTGTGTCCAGTTCTCTACAGAATCGTAAGTATTGTGGTCAAGGCCTGCCCCCGCTTCCATCCTAATGTGCGCTGCTATATGGCCGTCTACGTTGAAAGGTGCGATTAAATCTAACACCTGTTTAGACGGTTTCAATGCCTTTATAAACTCGTTTTCAGCTTCCCAATGGCTGGCTTCGTGTACAAATGTATAAGCAGCACGGGCGTAAACGTACTTGGTTGGCTTAACAACTATAGGCTTATCTTTTTCTGCGCCTTCTTCAATTTCCATATAGTTGAAAACAACACCATCTTTCTTAGCTTGTTCTAAAAACGACTTTTCAATTACTTCGCCCTCATAATCGAACAAATCAGAAAATCTACATTCGCAGTGATGGTCTGGCTCCCAAACTATCACAAGCTCTTTTCCTGTCGCTTTTGCTATGGCTGCGGCACTACCAATAGCGCGCAGTCTATTTCCTAATCCGTGCTGTGCGTCTACAAAAAACTTATTGCAATCAGGGTGTAACCCCTTAGCGCCAAATATCTGGCTTGATAAATCAGAAAAATCAATACTGCTAGGTTGAATAGCAATACAACCTTTGTGTTCAAGTACCGTCTCTATAGATAAATCAGCAAAGGAGATCTCTACTTTCTGTCCTATATTTCGCCACCCAGGCACAAAATACGTGTTACTCGTTTTTGGAAGAGCTGAAGACACATCTCTAGGTGCATCAGATTGCACAACAAAGCCACAGTTAAGTGCTTGCAGCTTATCAGCCAGTGCTTTTAAAAATACTCTTATATTTTTTGGCTCTTTCTTTACCCTATCTGGATGAATGTATAACGCTACATAATTGCTCATGTATTCGTATACGTTTTCATCATTGTATAAAGCAATTTCAACATCTAATATGTTAACAAGGTGTTGTGGTTTGCTCTTAAGTACCTTACTCAGTTTTTGTGGTGTTAAGTCAAAAGTACGTAAGCCTGCTACCCACGAGGTTAACTCCAATTCGGCTAAATACTCAGCTTGATTGCGAATATGGGCAGGGACATAGTGAATGCTTTCGCCCGTCTGCTGAAGCGTCATAAGGCCATTTTCAATATATTGAATTTTAAAGGGCAAGAAAATCCGGTCTTTGTTCCACACCGGCATTATGTTAGCGATGTGCCTGTTTGTGTGAATTTTAAAACGCGGTGTTGAATGAAGTTCCGCCAAGAAGTCTCGATTTTCCGTTGGTCCACTGCCGCCAACTCTCAAACTGTCATCGTGGGGAATATGGTATATCGTTTTTACGTCTACGGCTTTTCTGCGTGTTCCTGATTCCGATAAGCGGTGATAGATGTCATCATCATCCCAGCCATATGTTGTAATGTATTCGTTGAACCCCTTAATTTTCATCAGGTCATCGCGATGAACGTAGAAAAAACCATTTATGTGCTCTTGTCCAGGTTCAGCAATACGCCAATCTCCCGCGGTGAAGGTATTTTCGCTCAATACATTGTTTGCAAAAAATTCTGGGTAAACAACAATATCAGCGTCAGTTTTTAATATCTTGTTGTACGACGCAGCCCTAAAACCAATATTGAAAGCGTAAGATAATATCCAACGAGGTTGATTGTTTACGCGAATAACTTTAATTCTGCTATCTTCAATTCCGTGAGATTTCAGATAATCAAATACTGGTTCATCACTAGACCAGTCAACAATAATTATTTCGTTTATATCGGTACAAGCAATCCAAGAAGGCAACGCTTTTACAAGATTCTCATTTCTATTCATGCAACATGTAACAAGAGAGGTTCCCCCCCCTACTTGCGTAACGTATTGGTCGAGGTCGATGCCCGCTTCAGCTTTAACTTTGCTCTCTCTGTATTCCTCTAAAGCGATTTCTGTTTTTAAATCATACAAAAAACGAAAATGCTCTAGAAACGCTAGCTTTTTTGCTTTGTTTATTGTGCAAGCTTCTGCGAGTTCTGAGGCCTTTAGAACTGTTTGCTTTGCTGCTTCGATGTCACCATCTTTAACTAGCGCTCTTGCCTCATCAATTGATTGCCAAAACTGCATTTTCTTCCCTATTAATCCCTATAATACCAATCATCAAATTGAACTGTTTTTCGTTCATAACCATTGCTTGCAAGCAATTTGTATATTTTTTCTCTGGCTTCAGAATAATTATGTTCTACCGTAATACACTTGATATCCCATTGGTCGAAAGGAAATGTGTTTAAAATATCAAACTCGCTCCCCTCGGTATCAATGCTTACAAAGTCTATTTTTCGCGGTGCATTTTGCTTAACTAAAAAATCATGAAGACTTATTGTTTGTAGGGTGGCTTTACCAAATTCATTTGCATAAGCATTTCGTTTATTCGCGTGGGAGTCTGCTGTGGCGTAACTAGCAATCCCACCATATTCATCTGCGAAGATAAACTCCACTTCCTCCCCCGTTGTTGCAGAAATACAACTGTTAGAAACGACACACTGTCTATTTGTTTGCAACTTCTCGAAGTATTTCGGGTTTGGTTCCGCACATAGGCCCTTCCATCCGAAAAGCTTTTCTAATAAATAAGTATTACTTAATAATACCCCATCTGTCGCTCCGAATTCGACAAAAAAGCCGTTTCTTTTATAACTATGCTGCTCCAGCGCCCAAATATCTTGGCCGAGTTGAGAAGGGGACTGTGCTACTAATGCTTTCTTAAACGCTTCTGTATCTGCTAAATCCAATGAACTATCTTCATTGCCTGAGAGCATGTATAACTGCTGCTTTTGCTGTGCTATTGTCATTTCATGACGAATGAGCTCAACTTCACTATGCAGTATTGTTAACTTATCCTCGATGTCTTCACTAACACCAGCGCCATTAAGCGTGTTTAAAAAAGCTTTTTCAATGTCTACGCATGCGTCATCAAGCAACCCCAAACGAATTTTAGCATTTATTATATTTTTCCCAAGAATGTCGCTTCCCGCAATTTTTAAACAAGCATTGGCTTGGCGAAATAGTTGCTTCGCCTTAATTTCACTTTTGTTTAATAATTGCCCATTCGCTAACGTCCTTAATGCACTCGACATTAATACTGCTCGGCAAAGCGGATTGTTGTAGTTGAGTTCAGCAATTTCTTGAAGCAAACGCTCGCCTTCAGACAGTTTTCCTTGATGAATTAAAATTACACCTAGGAATACAAGTAAACAGCTTAACTGCTCTTCAGAGCGTATCGTTTTTTCTAACTTGTCGGTTTCAAGCTCTAGGGAGTATTCGGCCCATGCATCATGTAGCTCCGTTACATGCATAAGTTGTGATGAAGACAAATTGTTTGCGTCTAACTGGGACATCAAAAAGTTCGAGTGCTCTAAAGACATAGCTAAACCTTGACAAATCTAGCTAGCATTTGAAGCTGAGCATCAAACTTTTCAAGTTCGAGTGTTAGTTTGTCATTTCTGAACGTTTGTTCTTGTAACGCTTGCTCTTTTGTAAGTAACACTTCAACTTTCTGCTTTTGAATATCTACATCTTCGTTAGCTGTTATTAAATCAGCTTTTAATTTTTCCAACTCGTGTTGCAGTGAAGCATTCCATTTCTCGTGCTCTGATAACCACTTCTCTTTTTCCTTAAAAGCTTCTTCTATTTTAAGCTTTTCATCCAGTAATGATGCGTTCTTCTGCTTATTTTCATCCAATTCGCCTTCAACATTAGCCAAACGTGTAGTTAATTCCGATAACGCTTTGTCATCACTCGCCGACTTTGCCTCTAAAGAGTCCAACGTCAATTTTTTCGAATCAATAGACTCACGAAGTTCTTCAATCTCTTTCAACTGCGATGCCGAACTAGCTTTCGTTTCTTCGTACTCGCTACGAGTTTGCGCTAACTCCAATAAGATTGATTCATTGTCTTGATTGATTCGGTCTAGTTCCTTTAGTAATTCTTGGTTTCTCTGCTCGGCATGGTTAACTTGATTTTCTAGTGATTCTGCTAGGTTCGAATATGCTTCTATTTCTGCAGCGAAGCGAGTAGATTGTTGCTCCTCTAATAAAAGCTTTTGCCGCGCAGATGAAAGCTCACTCTCTAAAACCGAAGCTGTGTTCTTTGTACATTCCAACTCTTTTACCAAGGGGTTTAATAAGTAATGCTGGTATTGCACACCTTCTGCCGTAGCAGTTTGCTGCGTTGGAATATAACTATTCGCCTGCATTAAACGCGTGATTTCATCAGGAAGTAAACTATCCTCAAAATAACGAACTTCAGCCCCCAAAATTGCAACGTTACCGAAAGTTTTAGCGAAGTCAGAGCTAAACAGTTGCTTAAGTATTCCTCCAACTCCTGCGTAGAGATCTATAATCAGCATGTTATTGTCTTGTTCTAGCATTACGGAAGTAAGCAAGTCACTGAGGGTCGACGGTTTCAAGTTTTCTGCATTTACTACCCTATAGCCAGGATAATGCCTTTTCACGTCTTTACACTTTGAACTCGAGGAAAGTGCGTTTAGATTAGCGATGTTAAAAGGGACCAATTCTGAAGAATCATCAATCAAACTATTTAAAACATGAATGTTACTAACATTTGAATAGCGTTGCTGAAGTACTTGGCAAACATCTTGATTGGCTTCAACTAAGTAACAATTGGAAAATCCTTGCAAGTCAACATCAATTCCTTCGACATTCCCAGCACCCAACCAAACTAAGTTTCTTTTAGCTATTGAACTCATATATTCCTTATCACTCATGTCGTGGTGCCACTACTTTTTCTTTGACGATGATTCAGATTCGAGCATCTTCGGGGAAACGACACGCCCTTCGCCTCGACCATAAGTTTCAAAGTGCACCAGTGGGTTTAACCCTGCACTTTCAACATCGGGGTAACGAGCCAAATACCATTTACCATCAAAGTTTGGGCTCGGCAGGCGACCTTCGGCAGCACCGTACAACAGGTAATGCTCAACAGGGTGAATTCCCGCTTCGGCCACATCAGGGTAAGTTTCTAAATACCATTTAATGTTAAAGTATTCACTGGTAGCAACTAATGAAATCTCTTGGTCATCTAATCTGAGTTCATCTCCACGGTTAAGCTTGTTTTTTGCTCTTTTGATAACCTGACCTGCAGAATAGAGTTTGCTGCGCTTAATATTGTCATTTTCTTTTCTTATTAATGTTAACTCAGCGAATAATTTATTATTACTTTTTTGAAGCTCATTTACCTTTGCTTCTAACGACTTTTTTTGTCGCTCGTTTATTTTGGTCGAAGCTATCGCTGATTTTTTAGCGACTAAGGTGTTTGCTTCATACTCACCTAATAATTCAGAATGACGTTTTAACTCATTTTCTTTAGTAGATAGGATTACCTTAAGAAATGACAACTCATCTTCAATTTTCTGTTTTTTCTTTTCTACTCGGTCTCTTTGTCTTCTATAACGCCTTTTGTCGAACTCAGACTCCTCCAGTGCATTTTTAAGCATCGCTATTTTCGAGTCAAATTCGGATAAAAGACTAAGCGTGTACTTATTGCAACTTTCCTCTTCTAACAGGTTGTTATTTAAATCAAGCATCATAGTTTCCAACTTTTTAGCTGCTTGCTTCTCAGCAACTAATGCTTCACGAGTGGAAGTTAACGCTTCAGTTAGCTCAATTATTTTGGAAAAAAGTTCTGCAGACTGTTTTTCTTGCTCTTTTAAAAATACATCGACATCATATGTTGAAGTTTCGCTAAGCAAAACATTCTCATTTAGAGGAGTTGTTAACGCTTCTAACAAATCTAGGAGTTTTTTTACATCTGAATTGACCAGTGAAGAGTAATTTGCAAGAAGCTTAGTGCGGGACGAGAGGTTTGGCACTTCAAACTTGCTCAAATTGGCGCCAGACATACTCTCGAAAAATGTTCTATTGGTCGCAGTATCCCTTGAACTAACAAGTATAATTTTGCTTCTATTTGTGCGAGCAAAGTTGACTAATTGTGTAAAGTGGACCACCCAATTTTCCAAAAATTTAGTGAATGATGTTTCTCTCGCGGTTAAATTTTCAACGAAGCCATAAAAAGGCGTATAAATTAAAACCAATTTGCCTTTTTTATCTACAAATTCATCTAATTCGTCGAAATTGCCAAACGAGCAGATCTCACCTCTACTTTGCATTGTTTGCAAGGTTTTGTCGTACTGAATACACCAGGAGGAGGACAGGATACTAACGTTGTTTTCCATAAACTATTCTTATACAGCCAATTTAATGTGCGAGCCAAAAAAGCACCATCTTGGTACTACATGTTCAGCGGAGATAATTCTAACACCAACTTGAGAGAAATGTTACCGAGTCAGTATTGCCTCGGAAAACTTAACTTTCACTTTCTGTTTTGAGTAACTATTTTCAACTGCCTTAAGCGCCTGTTTTGACAATTTTTCAAACTCCTCATGATTTTGCGAAAGTTTTTCTATTTGCGAAACAATTTCACTAGGCATCTTAAATGGAACTAAAAAGCCGCAATCTTCAGATACAACTTCAGTTAGTGCCCCTTTGTTGTAGGCAATAGGCACACATCCACATGCCATCCCTTCTATTACAGTTCGACCAAAAGATTCATCGAAATTTGAGAGGTTAAGAATTACATTGACAGTCTTTAGGGTATTGGCGGTATCTTTAGAGTAGCCTTTAAAAACAACATTTTCTTCAGAATAATTGTTGAGTAAAAAAGTTAATATATCAGTACGAGGGCCGTGTACTTCAAACAACACTGGTAACTTTCTTGCACTGCAATTAAAAGCTATCTCAAAGAAATCTCTAATGCCTTTCTTCTCAATATTGCTGCTCATCATAGCTACTACGAAAGGGGAGCTTTCTTTATTTGCAGTATTTAAAGCGTTGTTGATACTGACTGCATTGGGAACGACTTCACATACCTTTCCCAAATCATAGTAGCTTTGTGTGAATTTTGAATTCGCAATATATAGATCTGCTACTTTGGCTACATGTTTTCTTATCATTTCAGGGGAGGCTGTAAGGGCTTCGCATAGCGATTTATCATTTTCAGGAAGCTCCCTGATATGCATTATTGATTGAACGCCTAAGTTGCGACACGCGACTAGCGGCTCCCATACTGTAATCGTATTTACGTATACAATATCAATGTTCTGAGATGTTATTAGTTTCTCAATAACCGCTACTAGTGTATTTATAATCTCTCTTTTGCCGTTCCACCAACATATGGGGAGAAAGAATACCTTTATAGCGTATTTTAAGACCTCATTAACATACTCTTCGTTGAGTGCGCTTGGTAAGACAACATAAATATTCACATCATTTTCAGCTAACATTTGCACACAATCTAAAAAGCTTTTCTCAGCACCGAACAGTTCTGGGCCTGCGAGATGTGCAAACATCATCACGCTTTTTGCAGTATGCTTTTTAGGCTTTCCATCAAGATATAGTACATTTGAAAGGTTTCTTCTGTCCGATAGCCATAAAGTGAATGCTTCGGGTAGAGGTACGTTATTAACCCAAGCGTATGCTGAAGGGCTAAAAATAGGATTGGGTTCTCTCCCCTCGTGAATCCCATATTTTACATAGTGGTCAATGGGCTCTATGTTTGCGCTAGCAATATCTTTGTATTTGGCTAAATACCAACACTCATCAAACGCTTCCGTATCAGTTATGTAATTCTTAAGGTTATCCTTATTACTTATCTCTGTTCCTCTGCATATGAAGGGCGGAGCGACAAACTTTCTTTTACCTCTTAATGGCATATATAAACTTTTTGCAGTTTTATGCCAGTTGAGCGCTTTATCCAAATATTCCTTTCTGATACCAGAAAATTGCGTTCGAATGTGTGTTGGCCCGCTATTGGTCAGAGATGATGATTCAACTCTACCAAAAGCGAGCGGAACCCAAGGATAAGCCTCGACTATTGAAGATTGCCCGTATTTGGCGAGAATTCGATAGTAAAATTCGGTATCAGCATTTATTGAAACTGCATCCCAATATCCCAGCTTCCGCAAAACATTTCTCTTGAACATTAAGCTAGATACATTTCTGTGTATTAAGCCATCATCAATTCTCCAACGCTGAAATAGCAGATTGTTATCGGTTCTCACCCATGAACTTACACTCGCTTTAGCATTCTTGTTTGCTTTGATAGCATTTACCTGTATTTCAATCTTTTGGGGGTGTGACCAGTCGTCAGAGTCATGTGTTGTTATAAATTTCCCTCTCGCCGCTTTGAGCCCTATATTTCTAGCATTATATGCACCACCGTTTTTTTCTAACTTTATATAACGAACACGCTTGTCTGTTGATGCAATTTCTTTGATAGCCTTCTCTGTATTATCAGTAGAAGCATCATTAACGACAATAATCTCAATTTTGTTATAAGTTTGGGCAAGTAGACTTTTAAGAGCCGTTTGAATAGCGCTCTCAGCATTGAAACAAGGGATGATGATTGTTACTAAGGGCTTTAGCCATGAGCTTTTGTGACTAGTACCTGGTGTACAATTAAGACCATCTAAACCAACACCTTTTTCCGCTAGCTGGAGTAGGTTGTTTTCGGTATATATTTTGTTGAGTATCGCGATTTTCTCTCGACCTAATGCTGCTAAACTCGAAACAATTGTTCGCTCACTGAGGCTTTTCCAAGCTGATGTCGAAATTATAGATTTAGCCTTCTCCAACTCCCCCACTTTCAAGCAAGACATTGCAAACAAAGTTACAGGACCGTCATGAGGTATTAACTCCAGTATGAAGTCATCTTCTGCAAAATGCCTAGAATAATAGTGTGCTTCTTGCCATTCATTAAAACTTGCATACCAACGCCCCAAAAACCACGCTGCTAAACTTTTTTCGGCACGGCAATCAGCCTTAAACAAGCTCTTGAGTTGGCTTAGCGCGCTGCCACTTTTCGTATCGTCCCACAAGTCCTGGTCTGCGCGAACAGCGTTAAAGTCGCAAGGCCATCGTCCCTCTTTCCAACCAAACATAACAAAGTGCTTTTCAGGTGCAATGCTAGCATTTGCTACGTCAAGGTAGGCTTTAAGATACCAAGTTGCATCAAAATGATTGATTACTAATTGGGACGGCGTCTTAGGCATGGTAATATCCTGAAAATAACATTGTGGGCAATGGTATTGATGATTTACGCAATCGTCTAGGGTAATTCATTTTCCTTGTTTAAAGAAAATCCTTTACCGCACATTCTTTTTCAGTTTTATCCGATTAAAGACTCAATGAAATATAGAAAAATAGCATGGGCTTTAGAAAAGCTCGTCAATCCTTCTAAGTACTCGAAGGGTCACCCTCACACCAACATTAGATGGGTTTCTTATCACATACCTAAAACAGCTGGAAGCTCTTTGAGAGCAAGTCTTGAGCAGAATTATCCATCTCAGGTTTTCGGTGCATATGCATCTACCGGAGCAAAAGAAATTTCTAGGGGGGAGCCTCTGTGGCTTCCTAAACATTGTAGAATCATCCATGGCCACTTCAAGCCTCACGAGAGTCACCTTGAAGTTTTCCCTAATTCAAAGAGGATGGTTTGGGTAAGAGAATCCTGTCGCTCGAGTTTACAGCTTAGTGAGACACCTATTACAAACAGGCGGAGAGCACCCACAATACCTACAACTAAAAAAAATATACCTTATGAATGGAGTCTCAAAAATTGAGGATATTGTTTTTGATATGATAACTAACAACACATTACCTCAATTTACTAAAGCTTACGTCCGATTTTTTGAGCGTGTAAGTATAGATAACATTGAATTTATTGGCTCCGTCCACAGATACCAAAAAGACTTAGAAAGATTAGGAAAAGATATGGGAGTTCCTTTATCTGAAAGCCACAAAAACATTCGTAACGTCAGTCAAAACGTTCCAAATTATGAAACCCTCAAACGTTATTTGAGGGATGAGTACGATATCGTAGAGCGTTATATATAGTCCTGAAGGTTTCAAAGGAGAGAAAATTGTCAGCGTTTACAATAAAGAACAAAATAATTGCCCCGCCGACAATCGATGGAGTTATTAAGTGGTGTGTTGATTCTCCCAAAAATGACGAACCAATAGATAGTGATAATATCGAAAGTAATGGGATTGAGCTAAGCGGTTGGTTTCTTTCTGAAATAGGCAAAGATATTCAGTTGGTTGCACTCGAAGGTAGTCGAGTCACACCAATAGAGTTGAACATTGAGAGGCACGATGTAATCGAAGTAGTACTCAATGAGTGCTCTACTAGCCACCCTTTATTAATGTGTGGATTCAAAACGATCTTAGATGTTTCATCCCAGTTTTTTCAAATTGGCTATATTAGAAAAGGTCATTTTAACACTCTGATTGAATTTGAACTGAAAGGCGCACTTGAAATCATAGAAGGACAAGGTAATTGGCTATTCTTGGATAACGACACCAACAATAGTGTTGAGCAATTTACCGGAAAGTTAAAACTTTCTAGGCCAGATAGAGCTGAGTGGAAAAATTACTTTAGAACTCTATTAGATTTGCAAGAGACTTGTGGTTTCCATGTATGTATGCTCATAGCCCCTTCAAAAGAGATGGTTTTTCCACAGTACTATCCATTTGAAAGAGGGAAGAATACCGCTATTGATCAGGTTCTAAACCTAGTACCGGAAAAATTGGATGTAATATTTCCGGTTAGGGTACTTCAGGAATCAGAAAAGCGAAGCTATCGAATGTGTGATACACATTGGAGTCACTATGGTTCAATGAAGGCGAGCATTGAAGTAGCATCGCGCCAAAAAACTGATATTAGTGAGCTTGTAGAGTTATTTAAAAATGACCATTACAAGACCAAATATGTAACAGGCGACTTAGGCAACAAAATCTACCCTAATAAAAAACACGACGAGGAATTTCTAGCTTCATTTAATCATCAAAGATATGTCGTTTTTGACAATAAACTTCCAAACTTCGGGCGAATGCGTGTTATTTATTATGATAATGCAATTTATGATGAAGTACTTCTAATCCTTGGTTCGTCTTCTAGCTATACCTTGTTCAACTACCTATGTAGAGTCTATAAGATTGTTGTTTTTGTCCATTGCGCCGGCAACATAGATATAAGTTTTGTTAAAGCAATTTCTCCAGATCACGTTCTAACCCAAAGCAATGCGCGCTTTATCATTAGGCCACCAAGTGTAGATGAAAACTACTTTACCTATATAGAAGAAAAGCTAGACTCAGCATTTCCCTCCTCCCCCTTATTAAACCAAGAGCTTTTCACAACATCGCAAAATGATAAATTAACGGGTATTATCAAGTTCGTAACTCAAAATGACCAAAATTCATTAGATAAAATTTAAAACAATAAAAAGTTCATCACATGATTCATAAAAGGTTTTTTAATGCATCGCTAAATTCTTTTTTTCAGAAAAAGCGAATGTTTTTCACGCAAAAGGGACGTGGAAGGTTTAGAGAGAATGAACGAGTTAGCTTCTTTTCTAGTTCATTTGCAGAGCCCTATACTGGCTTTTTGAAGGTAATAAGTTGCATACTATGGGCTCTTTCTCGTATTCATGGAGCGAGCTACCAGAGCATACTGTTGTTGGAAGATACTGCTCCATAGCTAGCGGTGCTAGTGTGATGGGAGAAAAGCATCCTATAGAACGCTTTTCCAGCTCTGCAGTTACCTACAATCCAACATTTATACTATCTACATCGTCAGCGCAAGATGCTGAACTAGATAGACCTTATCAAATTGCTAATCCACATCAGAAGCAAGACCTCTCCATTACTATTGGCCACGATGTTTGGATAGGTAATAACGTAACTTTAGCTACCGGAATATCTATCGGCAATGGCGCAGTAATCGCCACGAGAGCCGTAGTTACAAAAGACGTTCCTCCTTACGCTGTTGTCGCTGGTGTTCCGGCTAAAGTTGTTAAGTATCGGTTTTCAGAAACAGAAATAGAAAATTTGACGGAAATTCAATGGTGGAACTATGCCTACACGGATTTTAAGGAAATTAAAGCTGATGCTGAGCCTAAAGAATTATGTGATAAATTAAGAGAAAAAATAGAATCTGGTAGCATAGAGCGCTATGAGCCTTCAATGGTTAAGTTTCATGAAGTGTTTGATTGAGTAGAGCTTTAACTGATTGCTCGCTTGCGCAAAACTACTCATTTCAACAAGCGAGCTATAGGCTTACTAGTAAATATAGAAGCCGCCAGGTGACTCTTTCCTTTCACCTACTATCGCTGGGTAGTTAAATCCCGCGGCAATTAAAGTGCCAGATTCTGTTAAAAGAACCTCTTTACCAAATCCTTCATATCTGAAATTAACTTTAGATTTAATAAGAGTTTTATTTTCCCAATGTTCGGTGGAGTTAATACTGTAGTGATATATAGCTCCTGAATCATTCGAGCCTACGTTCTGAGAAGATACCTTTGTTATACCAACTAAGTCGCTTTTTTCGCCCGGTGCGCCAATGAATAAACCATCGGCACCATGATTGAATGACAAGGAGTAACCGAAACGGTCTTCTAAATAGGGTGAAGGAGAAGGTGAGTTTAATAAATGAGCTTGGCTCCACAATCCGTCTTTTATAACAAAAATTTCTACTTTACCTGAAGAGCCCTCTCCCCCCGGAGAACCTACCGCAATTAATTGGCCGTCATCTGATATATTTAATCCAGTGCCAAATGCTTCGTCAATTCTTGGAGAGCTCGATTTCAGTTTAGAAGTAACTGACCATTCGCCATCTAATTTCTCATACACAAAAGCTGCTCCTTCGGTATAAGTAAACGTAGGAAATTCGTCATCATCGATTTCTATAACTTTTTCATCTTCTCGCGGAGAACCTACAATAAAGAAGCTACCGTCTCTAGATACTGATATGGAACTACCGTAACCTGTTGACATATGGCCAGAAGTTGGGTCTTCGATAACAGAAAAATGGTAACTGTCATCTTGGCCTCTTTCTAAAACAACCGTTCGCCCTAGAGAGTCTCCATATTTAAAGTTTGTAAGTACAATCAAATTCCCCGAATACGTTAAATCAATAGCATTGCCAAAATGCCAATCGTTTAAGCCATCTAGAGCGATTGTTTGACTTAAGAGCCATGAACCTCCTGATTCTTTCTCATAGATATAAATTCCATTTAGCTTTTCCGATGAATCTGTTTGTGAAACAACCTCTCCTAGAATAACT
This sequence comes from Alteromonas sp. CI.11.F.A3, assembly GCF_032925565.1. NCBI lineage: Bacteria > Pseudomonadati > Pseudomonadota > Gammaproteobacteria > Alteromonadales > Alteromonadaceae > Alteromonas > Alteromonas sp. CI.11.F.A3. The sequence goes on along the minus strand of NZ_CP136708.1, from coordinate 728,189 downwards.
AAAACATGACCGTTATCAGAAACCCCGACTCCTTCTCCAAAATCAAGCTCAGCGTTCGGTAGCTCAAACTTTTCAACTTCTGCGGGCGATCCAGTGGTTAAGGAGTATAGGTAGACAGAGCCAAAACGGTATTCAAGTCCACTTTCCACTTCTGAAGACTTCTTACTTGCACTTACTAATAACAAATTAGCTTCACTGGAAACCGACACTTCACGACCGTAATAGAAGTTCTCATCCACACTGTCTAACTCAGTAAACCCTATTATTTCTATTAAATTTTCGCTAACGCTCGAAACTTCTGACTGTGCGCATCCCAGCGAATTACAAGTTTCAATGATGATTTCCGCACTCGCGTACTCATAGCTATTCACAATGAGTTCAAAAGAGGTACTTGAAATCCCGCGTTTGATTGGGACAAACGTATCGCTTTCACGTTGGCGAAGAAGAATAGAGTGGGACATATTTTTTGACGAATTGTTAACCCATTCTAGATTAATTTTTTTGACATCATAGTTTATAGATAATATTGATGGGGCTGGTGCGCCATGACACTCGATATTTACTAATTTAATATTATCTTGGGTTGAGTTTTGTGTATTTTCACATAACAAACCAACTGGTTGTGAGATTATACTTACATTTGCTTCGTCCAGTGATTTAAAACCATTTTTAAATCTATACACTCCGCTAGAGTTTATACTTACTCGTTCGCCTAAACTAGATTCGACAGTAAGTGAGCCAGAGTCTAACCCCGATATGCTTAAGTCTAAGTCATATGTTTTATCTTCACTGCTGCAAGCAGTTAATTGTAAAATGCTGATAACAATGGAGAACAAGAACAATCTATTTTTCATAAATCAAATCCTTTTGAACAGAAAGAACTAATCCATACATACTCTAGTAAATAAAAGACCGGCAAAGGCCGGTCGAAAGATATTGCATAGTGGGTAAAAACTGTTTGGATGATTTTTATTTTTTATCAGTTTTAAACAAATTACTCTTATTTCACTTACCCGGCAACTAATTTGCTTAACAATTATTTAGCAACACGCCCATATCTATCAGAAAAGCGTACTATGTCATCTTCGCCTAAATAGGCGCCTGACTGCACTTCAATAAGCTCCAGTTGGATTTTACCCGGATTTTCTAGAGCGTGAACAGCCCCTATAGGAATGTAAACCGATTGGTTCTCGGTGACTAATGTAGTTTTGTCATCTATGGTTACATTGGCACTGCCCGATACCACGATCCAGTGTTCAGCGCGGTGATGGTGCATTTGAACCGACAGTTTTTCGCCAGGCTTAACAGTAATTCGCTTAACTTGGAAACGAGCCCCATTATCAATTGAATCGTAACTGCCCCAAGGGCGAAATACTTCACGATGGAACTGAAATTCAGGGCGTTTTTCAGCTTTTAGTTTGTTTACCACGTTCTTGATACTCTGAGCATCGTCTTTATGAGCGACCATCACCGCATCTTTGGTTTCAACCACAATAACGTCTTCCAGACCAATGACAGATACAAGACGTTGCTCTGCGTTCACATAGCTATTTTTAGTATTTTCTAAAATAGTATCACCAACAGAAACGTTGCCATTTTCGTCTTTTTCCGCTGTTTCCCACAACGAAGTCCAGCTACCTACATCACTCCACTGGGCATCAAGTGGAACCATGGCAGCACTATCAGTTTTTTCCATTACAGCATAATCGATAGAGTCATCTGGGCAGGTAGCAAAAATATCATGATCGACGCGAATAAAATCTAGGTCTGGGATTTCAGTGTCAATGGCGCGTTTACAGACATCTAGCATTTCAGGGCTGTATTTCTCAAGCTCTTGTAAATATCTGCTAGCTTTAAACATAAACATGCCACTATTCCAGTAATAGTCACCAGAATCGACATACCCTTTTGCAGTTTCAAGCGCAGGTTTCTCAACAAACTCAGCAACTTCAAACCCGTCTGCCAATCCACTTCCTGCTTTAATGTAGCCATAGCCTGTGTGTGGTTGATCTGGCACTATACCAAACGTCACCAACTTACCTTGCCCTGCTAATTTTTCTGCTTTTTCAATTGCAGAATGAAATGCGGGTTCGTCTTTGATTAAATGGTCGGCTGCTAGTACGAGTAAAACAGGATCTTCACCATTCATCGTTGCATGCAACGCTGCTAGTGCAATAGCTGGTGCAGTATTTCGGCCAACTGGCTCCAGTAAAATACCGCCATGCTGAATGTCTTTTTGACGTAGTTGCTCTGCAACTAGAAATCGGTGTGCATCATTACATATGAAAATGGGGCTTTGGGCTTTAGTACCATTCAAACGAACAATAGTGTCTTGCAACATGGTGTTATCGGATGTGAGCGACAAAAACTGTTTAGGTAACGCCGCTCGTGATTTTGGCCATAAGCGGCTTCCGGTGCCGCCTGCAAGTACTACTGGTTTCATGCTTCTATTCCTTAATGAGGTGAGAGAACTCTCACATCCTGATACTTCTATTATTTATTAAAGTATACAAAGAATCTTTGTTGTATGAAACGGCGCTTCCAGCAATTAACTTGATTAATTATCAGTTAGCACAAATATTAAATTTCAAAAAACAAAAAACCCGGCCTAAGCCGGGTTTTTTAATAATTCTGATAACTCAGAATTGAGAGTATTAATTACTCTTCAGTTGCTTCTACTGCTTCTTCTTCAGCTTCAACAACTGGACGGTCTACTAGTTCAACGTATGCCATAGGGGCATTGTCGCCAGCACGGAGTCCGCATTTAAGAATGCGAGTGTATCCGCCTGGGCGAGCTTCGTAACGAGGACCAAGCTCGTTGAATAGTTTACCAACAACTTCTTTATCACCAGTGCGGGCGAAAGCTAAACGGCGGTTTGCAACGCTGTCTTGCTTAGCCATAGTGATAAGAGGCTCAATAACGCGACGTAATTCTTTCGCTTTTGGTAACGTCGTTTTGATCACTTCGTGCTTGACCAAAGAGCCGGCCATGTTCTTAAACATAGCTTGACGATGGCTGCTGTTGCGATTCAACTGACGACCACTCTTACGATGGCGCATAGTTTTATCCTTCTCTACAAATCAGTTTATTAAAAACCTGATTAATCTTTTTCAGCGATGCTCTCAGGCGGCCAGTTTTCTAGGCGCATACCTAGAGAAAGTCCACGAGATGCTAGAACATCTTTGATTTCAGTTAGCGATTTTTTACCAAGGTTTGGCGTTTTAAGTAGCTCAACCTCAGTACGCTGAACCAGGTCACCAATGTACTGGATAGCTTCTGCTTTTAAACAGTTAGCAGAACGTACAGTTAGCTCTAGGTCATCAACTGGGCGAAGTAGAATCGGATCAAATTCCGGCTTCTCTTCTTTCGCTTCTGGCTCAGATACATCACGTAAATCTACGAATGCATCAAGCTGTTCAGCTAGGATAGTCGCAGAACGGCGGATCGCTTCTTCAGGATCTAAAGTACCGTTCGTTTCCATATCGATAATCAATTTGTCTAGGTCTGTGCGTTGTTCAACACGGGCAGACTCTACACTGTAAGCTATACGCTCTACTGGGCTGTATGAAGCATCAACTAACAAACGACCAATTGGACGATCATCTTCTTCAGAGGAGCGACGGGTAGAAGCTGGTACATAACCGCGACCCATTTCTACTTTAATACGCATGCTGATTTCAGCTTCGCCAGTTAAAGTACAAACTAAGTGGTCAGGGTTAACAATTTCTACGTCGCCATCATGCTGAATGTCACCAGCAACAACAGGGCCAGCGCCAGATTTCACTAGAGTTAGGGTTGCCTCAGTTTTACCTTCAAGGCGAACCGCTAAACCTTTAAGATTTAGCAAGATTTCAATTACGTCTTCTTGCACACCTTCTTTGGTGCTGTACTCGTGAAGAACGCCATCAATTTCTACTTCAGTAACTGCGCATCCTGGCATGGATGACAACAAGATACGACGTAGGGCGTTACCTAGAGTGTGGCCAAAGCCGCGCTCTAGTGGTTCCAAAGTTACTTTGGCACGAGTAGGAGAAACGTTTTCGATCTCAACTAGTCTCGGTTTAAGGAATTCAGTCACAGAACCCACAATGCTTCCTCTTTAGTTAGCTTTACTTAGAGTAAAGTTCAACGATCAACTGTTCGTTAATTTCCGCAGACAAATCAGTTCTTTCTGGTAGGCGCTTAAAAGTACCTTCCATTTTCGTGCTGTCTACTTCAATCCAAGTTGGCTTCTCGCGTTGGTCAGCCAGTTCCAAAGCAGCTACGATACGAGCTTGCTTCTTAGCTTTTTCACGAACAGAAACCACGTCTTCGGCAGAAACGTTGAATGATGGAATGTTCACAACTTGACCATTTACCATGATCGCCTTGTGGCTAACTAGCTGACGTGCTTCAGCACGTGTGCTAGCAAATCCCATACGGTAAACTACGTTATCAAGACGCTTTTCTAAAAGTTGTAACAAGTTTTCACCTGTGTTCCCTTTTAGACGTGCAGCTTCTTTATAGTAGTTGCGGAATTGCTTTTCAAGAACGCCATACATACGACGAACTTTTTGTTTTTCACGCAGCTGAACACCGTAGTCAGACAAACGGCCACGACGGGCTCCATGCTGACCAGGCGCTGTATCGATTTTACATTTAGAATCGATTGCGCGAACGCCGCTTTTAAGGAACAAATCAGTTCCTTCGCGACGGCTAAGTTTGAGTTTTGGACCCAAATATCTTGCCATGATCTTTCTCCAACTGTCCGTCGATTAAACGCGACGTTTTTTCGGTGGACGACAACCGTTGTGAGGAATTGGTGTCACATCGGTAATATTTGTGATCTTATAACCAGTAGCGTTAAGAGCACGGATCGCAGACTCACGGCCTGGACCTGGACCTTTTACAAACACTTCTAGGTTTTTAAGACCGTATTCTTGTGCAGCAACACCTGCACGCTCTGCAGCAACCTGTGCAGCAAATGGGGTAGATTTACGTGAACCACGGAAACCTGAACCACCAGATGTCGCCCATGCTAATGCATTGCCTTGACGGTCTGTAATAGTCACAATTGTGTTGTTGAAAGACGCATGGATATGAGCCATACCGTCTGCAACCTGACGTTTAGCGCGCTTACGCGTACTACGAGCTGGTGCTTTAGCCATAACTTATTCCCCGTTTACTTCTTAATTGGCTTACGAGGACCTTTACGGGTACGCGCATTAGTTTTAGTGCGCTGACCACGTAGAGGCAAGCTACGACGGTGGCGAATACCACGGAAGCAACCCAGGTCCATCAAACGTTTGATGCTCATAGAGACTTCACGGCGTAAATCACCTTCAACGGTAAATTTAGCCACTTCGTCACGAAGCTTATCAATAGTCGCTTCGTCTAGCTCTTTGATCTTTGTATCTTCTGCAACACCAGCACCTACACAAATGCTTTTAGCACGTGTAGGACCAACGCCATAGATCGCTTGGATAGCGATTACAGCATGCTTGTGCTCAGGAATGTTAATGCCAGCGATACGGGCCATTAACAGCACTCCTCTAATTTATTGTTGACGACCTAAAAAGCCCGATAGGATACTTACCCGTCAACTAAATTGCAAATATTTAGGTTCTGAATACTTTAAACAAAACCAGCAGAACCTGATAAGTATAAGTCAGGCCCTGCTTATTGGCTTTGCGAGTATTCAGTACCGCGTAGATTAACCTTGCCTTTGCTTATGCTTCGGCTCTGTACAAATTACGCGCACAACACCGTTGCGTTTGATAACTTTACAGTTACGGCAAATCTTTTTAACTGATGCACGAACTTTCATTACATCACTCCCCTATCTTATATATTAAGGGGCTAACTTAACGGCCGTAGCCTTTAAGATTAGCTTTCTTCAGAACAGACTCATATTGACTACTCATCAAATGCGTCTGCACCTGTGCCATAAAGTCCATGATAACCACCACGATAATTAGAAGCGACGTACCACCGAAGTAGAACGGCACATTCCAGGCAATCAGCATGAATTCAGGCACCAAACAAATAAAGGTTATGTATAGTGCGCCTGCCAGAGTCAGACGAGTCATTACCTTATCGATATAACGTGATGTTTGCTCACCAGGACGAATACCTGGTACAAACGCACCAGACTTCTTCAAGTTATCCGCAGTTTCACGCGGGTTGAAAACCAACGCCGTGTAGAAGAAGCAGAAGAAGATTATCGCTGTTGCATATAACATCACATACAGAGGCTGACCTGGAGATAGCATAAGTGCTACGTCCTGCAACCACGCTGTAGATTCATTCTGTCCGAACCATCCTGCGATAGTACCCGGAAACAAAATGATGCTGGAAGCAAAGATGGGTGGAATAACACCAGCCATGTTGACTTTCAGTGGTAAATGCGTGCTTTGCGCGGCAAAAACCTGACGGCCTTGCTGACGCTTTGCATAGTTTACCACAATTCTGCGCTGTCCGCGCTCTACAAATACCACTAGGTATGTAAGCGCAATAACAATCACAGCCATCAACAACAAGAACAACAAGTTAATGTCGCCTTGTCTTGCTTGTTCTGCCGTCTGACCTATCGCTGTTGGTAGACCGGCAACAATACCAGCAAATATCAATATAGAAATACCGTTACCGATACCTCGTTCAGTAATTTGCTCACCTAACCACATTAGGAACATAGTTCCTGTGACCAAGCTCACTACTGCCGTAAAGTAGAATCCGAAGCCAGGGTTCAATACCAGTCCATTAATTAGGTTAGGCAGACCCGTCGAAATTCCAATTGATTGGAAGATAGCCAACACCAACGTTAAATAACGTGTGTACTGGCTAATTTTACGACGACCTGCTTCGCCTTCTTTTTTAAGCTCTATCATCGGAGGATGAACCACCGAGAGCAACTGCATAATAATTGATGCAGTAATGTATGGCATGATGCCCAAAGCCAGAACGGATGCACGCTCAAGCGCACCACCGGAGAACATGTTAAACATTTCTACAATGGTACCTTTCTGTTGCTCGAACAAGTCAGCAAGTACAGCTGGATCGATGCCCGGAATAGGAACGTAAGAACCTAATCTGAACACAACAATCGCACCGAGTACGAACAACAATCTTGCTTTAAGCTCACTCAAGCCGCTTTTCGCGCCTGAATCCAATCCTGGTTTAGCCATCTAGCTTATTCCTCTACTTTACCGCCAGCAGCTTCAATCGCTTCTTTAGCGCCTTTAGTAACCTTTAAACCGCTTACTGTAACAGCGCGTGATACTTCGCCGCTCTTGATAACTTTAACGAACTGGATCTCTTTTTTCACAAGACCAGCTGCTTTTAAAGTTTCTAGAGATGCTGTATCACCATCAACCTTTGCGATTTCTGCAAGCGTTACTTCATCAGTAACGAAGCTCTTGCGTGAAGTGAAACCGAATTTAGGAAGACGACGCTGAAGTGGCATCTGACCACCTTCAAATCCTGGCTTAACACGGCCACCTGAACGGCTTTTTTGACCTTTGTGACCTGCGCCACCTGTTTTACCTAGACCTGAACCGATACCACGACCAGTACGCTTACCAGAATGTTTAGCTCCTGGAGCAGGAGCAATAGTATTTAAACGCATAACTTACTCCTCGACTATTTCGACCATGTAATTAACACGGTGAATCATGCCGCGTACACTTGGCGTATCTTCCAGTTCACGAACATGGTTGATTTTACGAAGGCCTAAACCTTTAAGCGTAGCTCTGTGCTTTGGCAAACGGCCAATCGCACTTTTAGTTTGCTTTACTTTAATCGTTGCCATGTCTGATTACCCCAAAATTTCTGATACAGACAATCCACGCTTCGCAGCAACTTTCGCTGGAGAATTCATCTCTGTCAGCGCGTTGATTGTTGCACGAACAACGTTGATTGGGTTCGTAGAACCGTAACATTTTGAAAGTACGTTCTGTACACCAGCTACTTCAAGTACTGCACGCATTGCACCGCCGGCAATAATACCGGTACCTTCTGATGCAGGCTGCATGTAGACTTTAGAGCCAGAGTGACGACCTTTAATTGGGTGCTGTAACGTGTGGCCGTTAAGGTCAACGTCAACCATGTTGCGACGTGCCTTTTCCATAGCTTTCTGGATTGCAGCAGGCACTTCACGTGCTTTACCGTAACCGAAACCTACGCGACCATTACCGTCACCCACTACTGTCAATGCAGTGAAACTAAAGATACGACCACCTTTAACCACTTTAGATACGCGGTTTACAGCAATCAATTTCTCTAATAGTTCACCGTTCTGAACTTCTTGTTTAGCCATTATAAACTCCTAGAACTGAAGGCCAGCTTCGCGAGCTGCATCAGCTAATGCCTTAACGCGACCGTGGTATTTAAAACCACTACGATCGAAAGCCACTTTTTCAATGCCTTTCTCTTTAGCGCGTTCTGCAATTGCTTTACCGACTATCGCCGCTGCTTCAGCGTTACCTGTTGACTTAAGATCTTTTGCAAGTTCTTTATCTACAGTAGAAGCCGCTGCTAATACTTCAGAACCGCTAGGAGCGATTAACTGAGCATAGATGTGGCGAGGTGTACGGTTAATTACCAAGCGATGCGCGGCCAGTTCACGAATTTTTGCTCGTGCGCGTGTAGCGCGACGAATGCGAGCTGTTTTCTTATCCATCGTATCACCCACCTACTTTTTCTTAGCTTCTTTACGACGTACATGTTCGTCAGCGTAACGTACACCTTTACCTTTGTAAGGCTCTGGTGGACGGTAAGCGCGAATGTTCGCCGCAACCTGTCCTACAACCTGCTTATCGGCGCCTTTCACGACGATTTCAGTTTGCGTAGGCGTTTCAACGGTAATGCCTTCAGGCATCTCGTATACTACTGGGTGAGAGAAACCAAGCGTCAGGTTTAGTTTGCTACCTTGTGCTTGCGCACGGTAACCAACACCATTTAACTGAAGCTTTTTCTCAAAACCTTGTGAAACACCTTGAACCATTGCATTAAGAAGAGAGCGAGCAGTACCTGCTTGCGCCCAGCTGTCAGCGAAACCTTCACGAGGAAGTGCTTTCAGTTGGTTTTCTTCTTGTACAACTTCTACAGCGTCGTTAAAAACGCGGGTCAAAGTGCCTTTACTACCTTTTGCGGTAATTTCTTGGCCAGCGATAGAAATATCTACACCTGAAACCAAGTCTACTGGGGCTTTTGCTACTCGTGACATTTCAACTCCTCCGTTATGCTACATAACCGATGATCTCACCGCCCATGCCAGCGTTACGCGCTGCACGGTCAGTCATCACACCTTTAGAAGTCGACACGATCGCGACACCCAATCCACCCATTACTTTAGGAAGCTCATCTTTTTTCTTATAGATGCGCAGACCTGGGCGGCTTACACGCTCAATAGTGTCAATTACTTGCTTGCCTTCGAAGTACTTAAGCGTAACTTCTAAAACAGGCTTAACGTCACCAGATGCAGCGAAGTCAGTAATATAACCTTCAGACTTTAATACTTCACAAATTGCTACGCGAAGTTTAGAAGAAGGCATAACTACAGAAACTTTCTCTGCCATTTGGCCGTTACGGATGCGGGTAAACATATCCGCGATAGGATCTTGCATGCTCATTATCAGCTACTCCTTACCAGCTGGCTTTTTTAAGGCCAGGGACTTCGCCGCGCATCGCTGCTTCACGCAGTTTGATACGGCTAAGACCGAATTTGCGAAGGTAACCATGTGGACGACCAGTTACGCGGCAGCGGTTACGCTGACGTGAAGAACTTGAGTCACGTGGCAGTTGTTGTAGCTTAAGAACAGCGTCCCAACGCTCTTCTTCAGATACGTTAACATCGCTGATAGTCGCTTTAAGTGCGGCACGTTTTTCTGCGTACTTAGCTACTAGCTTAGCGCGCTTTACTTCACGGGCCTTCATTGATTCTTTTGCCATAACCCTACACCCTACTTTTTAAATGGGAAGTTGAACGCGTCCAGCAGAGCACGTGCTTCTTCATTTGAGTCCGCACTGGTAGTGATAGTAATATCCATACCACGAACTTTATCCACTTTATCGAAATCGATTTCAGGGAAAATGATTTGCTCACGCACGCCCATGCTGTAGTTACCACGACCGTCGAATGACTTAGGGTTCAAACCACGGAAGTCGCGAACTCGTGGGATAGCGATTGAAATCAAACGCTCAAGGAATTCCCACATACGCTCGCCGCGTAAGGTTACTTTACAGCCAATCGGATAACCTTCACGGATTTTAAAGCCCGCTACTGATCTTCTAGCAACTGTAACAATCGGCTTCTGACCGGCGATAGCCGCCATGTCAGCTTGAGCATTCTCAAGCACCTTCTTGTCAGCAATTGCTTCACCTAAACCCATGTTTAGAGTGATTTTTTCAATCCGAGGGACTTGCATGACGCTTTTGTACCCGAACTGCTTAGCAAGTTCAGCTACTACTGTTTCTTTATAGAAATCATGCAGTTTCGCCATCGTACTCTCCAATATAATTAAACAAGTTCGCCGTTAGATTTGAAGAAACGAACTTTCTTCTCATCTTCGAAACGGAAACCAACGCGATCTGCTTTGCCCGTTGCCGGGTTAACAATCGCAACATTAGAAACGTGAATAGAAGCTTCTTTCTCAACAATCCCACCAGCTACACCCAATTGAGGGTTTGGCTTAGTGTGCTTCTTGATAAGATTAACACCTTCTATAATTACACGGTTATCAGCAATAAGCACTTTAAGGACTTTGCCTTGTTTGCCTTTGTCTTTACCCGCTAATACGACTACTTCATCATCACGACGAATTTTATTAGCCATTATCGTGACTCCTTATAGTACCTCTGGGGCCAATGAGATGATTTTCATGAAGTTTTCACTTCTCAACTCACGGGTTACCGGTCCAAAGATACGCGTACCAATTGGTTGCTTGTTTGCGTTAAGCAAAACAGCTGCGTTGCCGTCAAAACGAATGGATGAACCATCTGCGCGACGAACGCCTTTTCTAGTACGCACCACCACTGCATTCAGTACGTCACCTTTTTTAACTTTACCGCGAGGAATTGCTTCCTTCACAGTAACTTTGATGATGTCACCGATACCTGCATAACGGCGATGCGAGCCACCAAGAACCTTAATACACTGAACCCTGCGAGCGCCGCTGTTGTCTGCAACGTCCAGGTTAGTTTGCATTTGGATCATGTTAGTGCTCCGCTCTATTATGAGACTCTGCCGAGTCGTTATTGCTGCTAAACCCAACAAACATTGTTGAATTTATATACATACCCCCATAAAAAGGGCGCGAAACTATAACAGAAATTTTGGGATAGAGATAGCGTTAAATTGGATTATTTTTAATCGATAGGGAAATTAAGTAAATCGTTTCTGAAATGCGGGGGGGTCGCATGACACATGACATGAATAGTGTCAGAAACTGATGTGAATCATACGCAAGAATTTATAATTTGTCTTGTGATTTAATGTACATCCATAACACACCAATAAAAAAGCCCCAGCATAGCCGGGGCAGATAACCAAATTTTGGTTATCAAGCAGGATCTTTAAACCTCTCCTGTTTATAAGACAAGTGATAGTTAATACAGTCACCTAACCGCGAAACGCCTACAGGTTTTGATATAAAGTCATCCATTCCTGCTCGTAAACACTTTTCCTTTTCTCCACTCAGCGCGTTTGCAGTGAGTGCAATGATAGGTATTGTTTCACCTAGCGCTCTAATTTCTTTCGTGGCAGCTAACCCATCCATCACCGGCATGTGGCAATCCATAAAGATAAGATCGTATGGCTTTTTCCTTGCAATAGCACTTTTCACCTTTGCGAGACCTAATGCACCGTTGTTAGCTAGCTCTACCGACACGCCAATTTCTTTTAGTTGCTCTTTAATGACTATCTGATTTATTTCGTTATCTTCAACCACTAATACCCGAGATTCCGACAACACTCTTTTACAAAGTGCCGTGGTCTTATTGGCTGCGACAGTTTTTTCTTTCAACGATCCGGCATTTGCACAGTCTAGGGTCATGGTAACGATAAATCGCGCGCCTTCCCCAATCGCGCTTGATACTTCAACACTGCCTTCATAATGCTCAACAATATTGTTTACTATGGCTAACCCTAAACCTGTGCCGCCAAAACGTCGTTGTGTTGACTCTTCAGCCTGAAGGAATGGCGAAAAAATGACTTTTTGCTGCTCTTCACTAATCCCAATACCCGTATCCGTTATTATCAACTTAACCCTATAGCGACCCGCACCATATTTCGTACATCGCGTACTAATTTTAATGGAACCTTCTTCGGTAAACTTCACCGCGTTATTGATAAGGTTCACTAGAATCTGGCTTAACCTTAACGAATCAGCAAGGAATAACGTATCTGAAACTGCCGCCGTTTCTGTGATAAATTCAATTCCCTTTTTATCGGCCAAACGCCTAAACATAGGCACTTGTTGCTCAATTAATTCTTTCAAATTTATCGGCTCTACATCGTAGGTCATATGCCCTGAATCGATTTTTGAGAAATCTAAAATATCATTCACTATGTTGAGCAACGATTCTGAGCTGCGCATAGCAACATGGGTATACTCTTTCTGCTTTTCGTTAAGCGATGTACCACAAAGGGTTTCGAGCATGCCTTGTACACCATGAATGGGGGTTCGTATTTCATGGCTCATGTTCGCAAGGAACTCACTACGTGCTTTAAGGGCTTGCTCTGCAATCGCGGTTTTTTGCTTCAACGATTGTGTGGTGTTGAATCGCTCGGTTATATCCCGTGTTGCACCGATGATTTTTTGGCATGTTCCATTCTTCATAATGGGATGTGCACGGCTTTCTAACCACCGTTTTTCTCCCCCATCGGTAATTACCTCGAACTCATAAGCCCAATCACTACCGGTTATGGCAATTTCTTCCATTTTAGATTCGTATACACTTCGCACTTTTTTGTTAGCCATAAACTTAAGTGCATGGGACGGGGTGATCTCTTGCTTTTCGTTTATTTGTAACATGCGTTTCAAAGACGCAGACCACGTAAGCGAACTCATCTCTAAATCGAGTTCCCACGTGCCTACGCCCGCCAATTCGGTAATCTGGTTTAACAGCGCGTTTTGTTCTTCTAAAGCATTTTTCTGAGAAATGATTTCGCTTAACGCTTGTTCACGAGCCACTTCCGCTCCTATCCAATCGGCAAGTAGCAGTAAATAGTCATAATCTAAGGCTGTGAATCCGTCGCCCTTCGACGTAGTAGAAGAGAAGTTTAGTGTGCCATATAAGGCCGCATTCACATGTATAGGGGTCGCTAAATAGCTTTTTAATGTGTAAAGCGCATAGCAAGGGTGGCTATTGCCTGGCAAAAAGTCTACGTCGTTGTAAGCCACAATGCCATTTGCATTGACGGTATCAGCGCAATACGTGTCAGAGAGGGAAAATTCAGCGCCACTGACAATTTCATTCAACGGAGAAATGGCCTGCACCACCGTGTAGGTGCCATTATGCACATAGCTAACAATACCGGTTTCAAGGCCTAATACTTCTGTGCCAATTTCGAGTAAACGGGCCACTTTTTCACTGAAGGACAATGCGCCATCTGTGGTAATTTGGTGAAGATCTTTAATTACACTCATGAGGATTTAAGCCCTCCTTTTAAAAGCCCTAAAGGCAAAAAAGACCATTACGGAAAAGTAATAGTCTTTTTAAAGGTAACTTAAACTCTCGGTATTGAAAGCATACCAGCATTAGCAATTAGTATAGTTTTCACATAAGTGATTAATACAAAATGTTAATTTCATAGCCTGTTGCTGTATCTGCTGGCTCTACTGTAACAATATAGTTTTCTTCTTCGTTAAATCCGAACAATGCTGTTCTATCTAATAGAATCTGCTCTTCGTTATCATCTTCGTAAACAGCAATGATTTCGTAGTAATCAGACGGTAATACTTCACTGTCTGTTTCGCCAAATTCAAGGTTTTGAAGATCGTATTCTGCGGTATCGATAGTTTCATCGTTACGCACAAGATAAAAATCCACATCATCAAAGTCTTCAACCAAGTTAATGAAGTTCACAGTTTTATCGTACGCTTGAGGCAGACCACTTTCTACGAATGTAACCGCGCCAAGTGCGCCAGCTTTTTCATAGATTAGAATCGCTTTACTTTCACCTTGGTTTAAGGTGATAAGCTTATTGCTAAGCGTAGTAGCTTCACCAGATGTATCGGTTACCGTTACGCGGTAATCACCGTATCCAATTTCAGTGAATTCAGATAACTCACCCGCATCAAGAGAAAAAGCAACATCTTCTTCATCTGTGTTACCACCAAAGGTCACATCAAGTGCTGTAGTAATATTGGTTGAGTTATAAATACGGTACTGTGAATCTGCTTCAACGTCGGTTAACGCCGTCACTGAAGATGAGTTCAAGATAGTATCTACAACCAAACCTGATTGGATTGCACCACTTACATCACGCATAGTGAGAAGGTATTCAGTCTCGTAAGCAAAGTCTAGTGTCTGAGATTCAAATATAACTTCAGTGCTACCCGGCTCTGTTAAGTAAATAGTGTACTCATCTTCGTCGAAGTAATCGCTGTCATCATCTGGATCCCAGTAATCAAACTCAATCATTTCAGACGCAGTTACTGTGCCTAAGAAGTTTGCAGCTTCAAATGGGTCGCCTGATTCAGCTAAATAAAAGTCGTAAGAACCTTCATCAATAGTTACAGACAATGCGAATAACCTGAAATGGTCTTCTAGCGTTTCACGGGTATAGCTGTAATCGCTAATAATAGGTGATGCAAAATCGCCACTCATTACGATAAGACGCTTGTCACCATTTTTTAGATTAACGGTGTAAGTATCGATAAGCACTTCTTGGTCATCGGAGTCGGTACGAATGAACTCGAGTTCAATTTCACCGTTGTCCATTGAGTACATCGCGGTAGTATCACCGAATTGCGCAGAGCCAAAGCTATCTCCATCGACTTCTCGCATTTCTACATTCGCACCATTTGGTGAAGCATTATAGAATTGTATATAAGCATACGAGTAATCGGAGCTGCTGTCAGAGCCGCCACAAGCAGCTAGCCCTGAAATTGCCACCAGACCGATAGCTACGTTTCGTAACCAAGCCGGAAATTGAAATTGCATATACTGAACGTCCTTACTAAATTCGTGATTGTTTGAAGGGAGTTACACTGCCCAGAAAGGCGTGAACTATACTGCCGTATGGCACTACAAAGCTTGTTATAGTTCACACCTTTACGCTGCCTTTACAAAGCTGACAATTCACGACAAAAGTATTTTGTCTTTCTATACAGAAAAGCCCCTATTACCTGCTCATCAGGTAATAGGGGCGAGCATTGTATTTGTGGGCTAACTATCTATTCATACGAATACGATAACGTTACGCCACTGTATGTCGTGTAAGCACGAATTCCGATATGCCACGTGCCTGCAGCAGGTGCTTGGAACGTACACACTTCATTATTACCATTCTCGTAAGGACGGCAGTCAAAGTCATTGGTTTCTGGCTGAGAACCAAACTTCATGTACAAGTCTGCATCACCGCTACCGCCAGATGTTTGCACTGTCATGGTAGTCACGCCTTCAGGAATGGTCCATGTATAGCGATTCCAATTGCTTTGTGATGCAGATAGTCCGGTAAGCTGACCTGATACAGGCTCAACGGTTGGGTCGGTACCTGGATCTGAACCGCCACCGCCGCCGCACCCATTAGTGTTCAGGTAGCTGTAGGCATCCTCAAGTTGCATAAGCCCAAAACCGTACAAGTTATCACGTCCATTTGCGCCCTTATCTTCGGCCGCCGATGTTAATGCATTACGTATCTGCGTATTTGAGCACTGTGGGAAGTAACTCCACACCAAGGCCGCGCCACCTGCAACGTGAGGGGTAGCCATTGACGTTCCACTTAAAGAAGCATAGGTGTCTGTGGGGTATGTTGAATAAACGGCACTACCGGGTGCGGCTATTTCAACCTGATCATTGTACTGACTGTAGCTTGCTCTATTTTCATTTGAATCTACAGCGGCAACCGACATTACTGCGTCATAAGAGGCAGGATATGATTTCGCACTCGTACCTGCGTTACCTGCCGCAGCGACGAGTAACAAGCCATCATCGGTAAAGCTTTGCATTGCGTTTTGCTCGGTTGTAGAAGCGCTGCCGCCACCTAAGCTCATGTTTACCACGTTAGCCCCCGCACTTTGACACTGTGAAATGGCATCAATAAGATCAGAGGCGTAGGTCCAATCGCCATTGTCATTGAATATTTTAACAATATGCAGATTCACGCCAGGGTAAACACCAATAACTCCTTCACTATTGTCATAGGCGGCAATAGTGCCAGCAACATGGGTACCATGACCGTTGCCATCGTTATACCAATTCCCAACAGCACTATTATTCGCCTGACCGGTAACACCATCATTGGTGCCAGGTAAATCCGGATGCCCTAGGTTGTACCCTGTGTCGATAACACATACACGGCGAGCGGTAGTATCTGCTTGCGAAAGCTGATTGGCTTGAACCATGGTGTAACCATAAGGAGTAGTTTGCGCCATAGTTGTACGTTTTACATCTACTTCAATACTTTCTACATTTGCATTGTTACGCAATTTATTAAGGGCACTGCGGCTTAAAGACGCC
Source organism: Alteromonas sp. CI.11.F.A3 (assembly GCF_032925565.1). Classification (NCBI taxonomy): domain Bacteria; kingdom Pseudomonadati; phylum Pseudomonadota; class Gammaproteobacteria; order Alteromonadales; family Alteromonadaceae; genus Alteromonas; species Alteromonas sp. CI.11.F.A3. Next base: position 711,526 of record NZ_CP136708.1, on the reverse strand, counting down.
GCCATCATGCGATGCTTTCCAAGCTCTTTACGAACATCTCCTCCCACCTTTTGTATTTCACTGCGGGCAGATTGCACTTCAAAAGGTCGCTTTACGGTAGACTTAGTGGCTTGAACTAGCTCAGATGAGCCAGATTTACTGCTACTGGCATTGCTAATAACATCTGTCGTTAATGTTTCTTTGAATTTAATAATATAGCGCTGTTTTTCTTGTGCAGACTCGCCCTTTAGAACAAGTCGTTTACCAAGTAAAGATTGAAGCGACGCCTTTTTCTCTTCAACTTTTACTGGTGCATTGGTTGTGTTTGTCGCTGTCGTATTTTTCGTTATTGCTGCTGTTGCAGCGTGACTTACCAACCCTACAGATACTGCAAGGGCGATGGCTGATATACTTGTGTGTTTCATATTCACTATTATTTCCTGTTATCTGTCTTGTCGTGTTTCAACGCTTTACAGCGTTTTTGAAACTTCGTTGTTATTAATAGACATTCAGGGCAAACGCTACTTCCTACGAAAGCACTCCATGCTCAAATTCGCAAACGGCCCACATGCCTTTTGTTGTGGCATTCAGTAAAACATCAAATGCGCACCGTTTAACTATTAAACATAGAATCAATGAGTTAAGTATTACGAAATGTTCCTCACGTTCAAAATATATACGTAAGTTGCAGAATGGATTGTGCTTAAGTAATGTTGGAATTTTAGTAAATGCAGGCGTGGCGTGTGGTTCGGGCGTAAAGCCTCAATTTGTAAGTAAATATGAATTAAGTAATTAATAAAGCTTAAATATTAACTAACTAATTTTACTTTCTACTTAGTGTTTTTCAGAAACGAAAAAGCCGCTAACGAATACGTTAACGGCTTCTGTGTTTTGCGAATAAGTCTGTAGCGAATACTTATATAGCGACGAGTTGTATACCTACTAAATTAAGGCTCGTTAGCCACGTTGTCGCACTATCTCGTACAAGCAAACACCAGTGGCTACCGATACATTCAGGCTACTTACACTACCTGCCATAGGCAACTTCACTAATTCATCGCAGGTTTCTTTCGTTAACCTGCGCATGCCTTTACCTTCAGCGCCCATCACTAATGCAGTTGGGCCATCTAGTTTTATATCGTAAAGGGTTTTGTCGGTTTCACCCGCCGTACCCACAATCCATAAACCTTTGTCTTGTAGGTGCTTTAACGTGCGGGCCAAGTTAGTGACTTGAATAAGTGGAATAACTTCCGCGGCTCCACATGCAACTTTGCGCACGGTGCCATTAAGGCTAGCCGATTTATCTTTTGGTACTACCACCGCATGCACACCAGCACCATCAGCAGTACGCAAACAGGCGCCTAGGTTATGCGGGTCGGTTATACCGTCAAGTACTAACAATAAAGGCTTACTTTCTTTATCTAGAATTCTATCTAGGTCAGCTTCATCCATAACACGAGCGGGCTTCGCTCTGGCTACGACGCCTTGATGCTGTTCGCCGTTAACTTTGTCGTCTAGTGCTTTACGCTGACAAAACTGTACTGATATACCAAAACGACGTGCTTGATTAACAATATTAGTTAAACGCTCATCATTACGGCCTTTTAATACCATCACTTCCATTACACGCTCTGGTTCTTGTTCTAGAACCGACTGCATTGCATGTAAACCATATAACCATTCTTGCTGTGCCATTAACGCTTACCCCCTTTCTTCGAACGCGATGGTGCCCCCTTGCCTTTAGGCGCAGCTTTTTTAGGGCCTCGCTTGGCATTTCTAGGCGGCTTTTTCGCACTGGCTACTTTAACCTTCTTGCCGCCGGGGCCGCGCAGCATAGACTTATCCAGTAATAAATCAATCTTTCTTTCATCTAGGTTAACCGCAGCCACTTTCACTTCTACTGTATCGCCTAGTCTAAATTGACGATGTCCCGACTCACCCGCCAGTATTTGTTTAACTTGGTCGTAGTGATAGAAATCGTCATCAAGTGAAGTAATATGTACTAGGCCGTCAATGTGATATTCAGTTAAGCGAACAAACAAACCAAAGTTGGTTACTGAACTCACTACGCCTTCAAAAGTGTCACCCACGTGGTCAAGCATGAATTCACACTTAAGCCAGTCTGCAACATCACGGGTAGCATCGTCGGCACGACGTTCGGTCATAGAGCATTGTTCGCCTAGCTGTTCAATTTCTTCAACCGTGTAATTCTTTGCACCTGAAACCGTATTTTTGCCCTTTTGCTTGGCAATAATCCCTTTTAATGCGCGGTGAACTACCAAATCAGGGTAACGACGAATAGGCGACGTAAAGTGCGCGTAAGCTTCAAGCGCTAGCCCAAAGTGGCCTAGGTTGTCACCATCATAAATAGCCTGCTTCATTGAACGAAGCAACATGGTTTGAATAAGCTCTTCGTCAGGGCGACCACGGGTTTTTAATACCACGTCGGTGAAATCTGCCGGTAAGGCTTCATCGGTGATCTTGTGCGGCACACCTATTTCAGCTAAGTAGCTGGTGAAGGCTGTAAGCCTATCGGCGTCTGGTTTGTCGTGTACTCGATATAATGTAGGTGCTTCATTTTCCGACAATGTAAGTGCAGCACTCACGTTCGCTAAAATCATGCACTCTTCAATAAGTTTGTGAGCATCGTTACGGATAAGCGGCACGATGTTTTCAATTTTACGCTGTGCGTTAAATACAAACTTACTTTCTTGGGTTTCAAACTCGATAGCACCGCGGTGCTGACGGGCTTTTTTCAATGAACGATATAAATCGTGAAGATGTCGCAAATGCGGCACCTGTGCTTCATATCGTTGATGCAAGTCTTTGTCGCCTTGCAATATTTGCCATACCTTAGTGTACGTTAGGCGAGCGTGTGAATTCATTACGGCTTCATAGAATTGGTAAGTATCTAACTTACCTTGCGCAGTAATGGTCATCTCGCACACCATACACAAGCGATCAACTTCTGGGTTCAGTGAACACAAGCCGTTAGAAAGCACTTCCGGCAGCATAGGTATAACTTGCTCGGGGAAATACACCGAGTTGCCTCGCTGTTGGGCTTCATCATCTAGTGCTGTGCCATTTCGTACGTAGTAACTGACATCGGCAATGGCTACCCAAAGTTGCCAACCACCATCGTCTAGCGGTTCACAATATACGGCATCATCAAAATCACGCGCATCTTCACCATCAATGGTTACAAGAGGAAGCTGACGTAAATCGATTCGCCCTTCTTTTGCTTCATCGGGCACTTGTTCGGTAAGGCTTTTAACTTGCTTAGTAACGCCTTTAGGCCATTGATGCGGAATATCAAAGGTGCGAAGCGCCATTTCTATTTCCATACCAGGTGCCATATGTTCACCTAGTACTTCAACAATTTTACCCACTGGGCTCATTTTACGGCGTGGGCGCTGTGTAAGCTCAACCACTACTATTTGCCCCATGCGGGCGCCGTGCACATGTTCTGGCGGAATAACAATTTCATACTGTAGGCGACTGTCGTCCGGCACAACCATGCCAAATCCTTGCTCTACAAAGTAGCGGCCAACAATTGGCTCTGAACGAGGTTCTACCACTTGCGTAATAAAGGCTTCTTTACGACCACGGCGGTCAGTACCGCTTACGCGCGCTTCTACAATATCGTCATGCAAAAACAGTTTCATTTGGCCTGCGCTAATGAAAAGGTCACCGCTTTTATCTTCGGGGCGTAAAAAGCCGAAGCCATCTCGGTGGCCAATCACTTTACCGCGGAACAACTCATCTTGATCTTGAAGAATGTACTTCTTTTGACGGGTGAACTGCACTTGCCCTTCTCGCTCCATGGCGCGAAGGCGGCGCTGAATGCCTATACGGGCATCTTCTTCTTCGGCATTGACTGCCGTACATATTTCAAGAAAAGACAGTGGCTTGTCTTCTTCTTTCAATAGACTCATCAAAAACTCCCGGCTTGCTACCGGGTTTTCGTACTTTTCTTTCTCGCGCTGATAATGCGGATCATCACTCATAGAGTTGTTCTGTCGCCTCGTTAGTTTATTCATTTTTCAAACACTGTTGCCTATGTTCTACGCATAGCAATTTTAAAGCGTTCGATTTACGCACAGTATAACAGCAATCTGCACAAAACATTACGTTATAAAACTGCCATGCCACTGTCATACACTTTAGATATATCTTTAGTTCTCAATCACTAAAAAAATATCTCTTACTGACATGCTTTATGGACAGACGTTCTTTTATTAAATTAGGTTCAATCGCCGGTGCCAGTGTTGCCATTGCAACAGGTTTAGCAGGCTGTGTTTCCACTAAAAAACCACAAGATAATGCTAGCTTTACTCATGGTGTTGCTAGCGGCGATCCTCTACATAATAGCGTAATTCTTTGGACCCGTGCTTTGCCCGAAACGCGTATCCCAAGTGCTTATATTTTATGGGAAGTAATAACAAAAAATCCCGTTATCGCTCAAAGCGAAACGGGATTTTTTTAGCACTAAAAGATATTAGTAGCTGTAGTAGAAGCGCACGCCTGCAATGCGCGGCATACCGCGAACATAGGTAGGAATACCTAAACCACCACCCGTATTACCAGCATCAATTACATACTCTTTATCAAAGGCATTTTCTAAATACACTTCATACGCAAAGCTGCTCGCTTCTTGCGAAAGTTGTACAGAAATATCTGTCAATGAATGAGTATCTTGCGACAAACCAGGGTAGTTGCTGCTCTCAAAGAATACTTCAGACTGGAAGCTCGTTAGCCAATTCACATTTACTAACCAGTTCTGAACTTCAAATTCCTTGTTGATGTTTATCGCACCGCTCACCTCTGGGGCTAAGCGGAATTTATTGCCAGCATACTGGAATGGGCTTCCATCGGCTGTTTCATCAGCAAACTCTGCGTCTAAGAAACCAATACTACCGGTTATCGATAAAGTATCGCTGTAGTGATAGGTACCCATGCCTTCAATGCCCGACATAGTTGAATCACCAACGGTTACGGTAATGGATTGAAGGGTTTCAGGGTCAGTATAAGACTGTTGGTAATCGCTATATTCATACGTAAACACCGCACCCGAGAAGGTGAAGTTGTTGCTTTGATATTTAACACCTAAATCGTAGCTATCGACAATTTCAGCTTTAGTGGTAGATACACCAGAGAAATCAGCATTAACCACAGGTGAGCGACGGCCGCGGGCGTAGTTTGCGTAAAAATTCCAACTATCGTTCATGTCGTAGCTAACGGCAAAACGAGGTAGCGTATCGTCAAAGTCGCCTTCTGCTTCAAAAGTAAATGTGCCATCTGGCAGCGTATAAGTATTTTTTGTAAAACGTGATTCATCAATATAACGCACACCAGCGGTGACGTTAATATTATCTGTTACAAAGTAAGAAACCTCTGCCACGTAAGAAGTAATGTCTAACTCTGCTTCGAAGATGTACGGGCCCTGAATTAATGACGAAGGAAAGTCCGCGTTAGAAATGGGTGTGCCGTCGGCGTTAAATAACGAAGACACTAGCATGGCTCGCAGAGCTTCAATTTCTTCTAAAGAGGCGTCAGTAGCAATATTTTGATTTAGCGGAATATTAGAAGAGGCTTCTAATTGCGCTTTTACCGCATCGAACGTACCACGTATGAACGGGTCTACCATGACGTAATATGGAAGTATGGAATCATCTTGGCTAACTGAGGCGCCTACGAAAGCAACCAATTTATCACCCGCGTCATACACTAAGCGCATTGAGCCACCGCTTAGTGTTGCATCGTTATCGAAGTAAGCATCTTGAATTCTAAGCGCGGTACCATCGGCATCAAACCCTTCACTCACTTCTACGTCTTTATAATACGCATCACCATGGAACATTAGGCTGTTGCTGATATCGTAATCAAGTGAAATATCGTAGGCCTGCAGCGTACGCTCAATACCTAACTCGCTACCCATACTGAACTCAGCAGCCGTAAAAGGGCTAGTGTCGCCGCCATTAGGCGCAATCGAGCCTGACTTAAACGCAATACCTGGTTGATCGTTGTATTCCATGGAAGCACGAGCGATTACTTCAAAGTTGTCGTAACTGGCTTTCCATGTACCACGCAGTGCTTGCACTGAAATGCCTTGTAAGTCTTCGCTATTACAGGGCACTGCATTGCCTAAATGATCAATCATGTCGGCATTGCCATAGTAACTGTCTTCAGAACAGGCATTGTTTTCTATAATACCGTCCATCTCGCGGTATAGACCGGCAATACGCACGCTATGATTGTCATTAATAGGTGTATTGAACATGAACTCAGCTTCTTTGCCCGACTCAGTGTCGTAACCTAGCTGAACCGTCGCCTCTTTTTCATTGGTAGGCAAGTGAGAGTGAATACTGATAGCACCGTTAGCCGCGGCAACACCAAATAGTGTGGGCTGAGGGCCTTTTAGTACTTCAACACGGCTAATATCGTAAAGCGCCACACTTGATACGGTTTTCTTACTAATATCGAAGCCATCCTGATAGACAGAGATACGTGGCGTGGCTGAAACCGAAGAGCCATCGTCGGTAACACCACGAATATTAAATGAAGGCAAGCTTACTGCTTGTTCCTGAATTTGAACGTTTGGCAAAACGCGGGAAAGCTCATCAAGTTCCATAATGTTAGTGCGCTCTAAAAAGTCGCCTGAAATAACATCCATGGTGACTGGAACATCCATAATTGACTGCTCACGCATTTGCGCAGTAACGGTAATTTCTTCAATGTAATCTTTTTCATCTGCTGGTGAGTCTGTGTTAGCAAACGTTGGAGCGGCCAATGCGCTGAAAATAGCGGTGGCTAGTAGCGTTTTTGAAAACATGTGTCTGTCCCTTAATTTACTTCAATTAGCGTTTTGTTAGTGTGTTGTGTACGTGTTCATATGCTTTTTTCATATTGAGTTGCAGTAATCGTCAGCGCGCTGCAAAGCAGAAGAATCTAGCCCTGAAATAAGACGAAATGATGAAGCATGGGTGACAGATAAGAGGCAGTTTTATGACAACATGTTTCAAAAACCAATAATTATCATACATGTACAGAAATACACAATTAACGTATTGAGTTGCAGTAAGGTGCTATTCATCACCTGCTGGCGGGTGTTTTTGAAGTCGTTATCTATGGCAGTCATTATTTGCTGAGGAGCTAGCTTACTGAGGCGTTAGTATACTGAGGTACTAGTTTATTGCTGTCGTAGTTTAATCGAGGTGTGTTGCGGTGGGGAAAGTTTTGCAAGCACGCTGTAAGGTTGAGCGAACGAAGTAGCAGTAATCGCTAAGCTATGGAGCTAACTTACGGAGCTAGCCTGTCTAATGTATGAAACTAGCTGTCTAATGGGCGTTTCGCTGCGCGTACTGCTTTAGGGTGCATTAGCTTTTCAAGCTTGGTTAAGTAACTGGCTATTTTTTGATGTTGCGCTTTGTCGTTAGTGACTGAGTTATGTAACCAATGGTAGGCATCTTGATAGTCGTAAGGGCTACCGTACCCATCGAGAAACAGCTTAACTAACTGCAATTGCGCCTTTAAACTTTTAAGCGCCGCGGCTTCTCGTAAATACACCACCGCCCTTTCTTTGTTCTCTTGCACTAATGTACCGTTAGCATAGTAACGGCCCAACTGTTCCAACGCAGCTGGAAAACCTTGGTTCGCCGCATCTTCAATATGGGTCATGCCTCTCGCAGGTTCAGCATCCACGCATACCCCCCACGCTAACATGTCGCCCCATAAAAACTGGTAGGCAGGCACTTTCAATATATCGGCACGAGCTTCTATGTCTTGTACCAGCTGACAACGGTCGGCGACCACTTTATCTAAATGGGTATTGGCGTTGATCATATCGATAAGCGCATTTTGATCGTACAACTGTACCGCACGAATTTCATCAATGGTTTCCCCTTCAGCCAACACCGCGGCGCTGAAAAGTGTAGAAAGCAATAAACAAATTGTGGGCAGTGAATACAGTTTCATATCAATGGCTTCTTTATTTAGACGTTAATGTCTGAAAGTTATGCTTTAAGTTAATGTCTAAAATTAATATATAAAAATCGTGTTTCTAAAGCGTTTAGGTATAAAGGCAGGATAACAAATAAAAGGTATCTATATAACGATATTTGCCTCTAAGCCTTTTTGGCTATATTTAATTATCGGCCATTATCACGAATACTTAATGGGAATTTAGCGGGGCTTATTTAACTAGGCTCAATAACAGCCCCGCTGCAGGCGCGTATTCGTTAGTGACTACTTTTCCGATTACACAGCGCTGATTGTAGATGACGGGAATGATCGGCCAAATCGATTCCTAAATCGGTAAGGTAACCGCCATCGGGCTGAGTAATCAGACCTTTTGTATAAAGTCTTGATGCGGCATTCACCATTGATTGGCTGGCATCGTGATGTATCTTTAGGCCTTGTAATAAACTGTCTGTAGGAAACTTAACTAATAAGTTAAGTTCGTCGAGCATGTCCTGGTCAAATATTGTCATACACTCACCTTAGGCAAAAAAGGGTATTATTGTTATTCACTCTTTTGTATAGACAGTTCAACTACTTGAAGTTCAACCGCACTAACGCTATCAGACTACCATTTACGTAGGGTGTCCAGATTATTTTATCAACATACGCCGCTAAAACCTGATAAGCCACCCTTTTAGCCCACTGAACTGATCGGACTTTGTGTCGAAATAGTATATTCTTGTTCCTAACTTTAGTCTGCGGATACCCCCTGTTCAAATGAAGTACAAAGATTTACGTGACTTTATTCACCAGTTGGAAGCCAAAGGTGAATTGGTTCGCATAAGCCAGCCAATCGATACCGATTTAGAAATGACAGAAATAGCCGACCGTACATTACGTGCCGGTGGCCCTGCGCTATTATTTGAAAACCCTAAAAACCATAGCATGCCGGTATTAGCTAACTTGTTTGGCACACCAGAACGTGTGGCGATGGGAATGGGGCAAGAGTCGGTTGCGGCACTTCGAGAAGTGGGCGAATTGCTGGCCTATTTAAAAGAACCTGAACCGCCAAAAGGGCTAAAGGATTTGTGGCAGAAATTGCCTGTTTTTAAACAGGTACTGAATATGCCAGCCAAGGTCGTTAAAAAAGCGCCTTGCCAAGAAATCGTGCTAACCGGTGATGATGTCGATTTAGGTAAACTGCCTATTCAGCGTTGTTGGCCAGGTGATGCTGCGCCACTTATTACGTGGGGATTAAGCGTTACCAAAGGCCCGCACAAAAACCGCCAGAACCTAGGTATTTATCGCCAGCAGGTTATCGGCAAAAATAAACTTATTATGCGCTGGTTATCTCACCGTGGGGGCGCTCTCGATTTTCGTGAGTGGTGCCAAACTCACCCAGGTAAACCGTACCCGGTAAGCGTTGCGCTAGGTGCCGACCCGGCAACCATTTTAGGTGCCGTTACGCCTGTTCCAGATACCCTTTCCGAATATGCCTTTGCAGGGTTGTTACGAGGCGATAAAACCGAAGTGGTTAAATCGATAAGTAACGATCTACAAGTGCCCGCGAGTGCTGAAATTGTACTGGAAGGCTATATTGCGCAAGACGAAGTTGCACCTGAAGGGCCTTATGGCGACCATACCGGTTACTACAATGAAGTAGATGACTTCCCAGTGTTTACGGTAACCCATATTACTCACCGTAAAGATCCCATTTATCATTCTACTTATACCGGTCGCCCGCCTGATGAGCCGGCTATTTTAGGGGTAGCATTAAACGAAGTTTTCGTGCCTATTTTGCAAAAGCAGTTTCCAGAAATTGTAGACTTTTACCTACCGCCAGAAGGGTGTTCTTACCGCATGGCTGTAGTTACGATGAAAAAGCAATATCCAGGGCATGCCAAACGCGTGATGATGGGTGTATGGTCGTTTTTAAGACAGTTCATGTACACCAAGTTTGTGATAGTGTGCGATGACGACGTAAACGCCCGTGACTGGAACGACGTAATTTGGGCTATCACCACACGTATGGATCCAGCTCGCGATACGGTTATGATTGAAAATACCCCTATCGACTATTTAGATTTTGCTTCGCCAGTATCTGGCCTTGGATCGAAGATGGGGATGGATGCCACCAATAAAATGCCCGGCGAAACAGACCGTGAATGGGGCGAGCCCATTGTGATGGACGAAGACGTGAAAAAACGGGTGGATGATATCTGGGATGAACTTGGTATCATGGACTTACCAACGGCGAAACGCTAACAGCAAACGTAAGAAGAGATTACATGTCACAGATTAAATGTAAGGTTGCCAGCATCACGCCGTTAACCGACGTAGTATACAAAGTTGAATTGACTCCGCCTGCGCCAGTTGCCTTCCAAGCTGGTCAGTATGCGCTTATTGATATGGGCGAAAAAGATAAACGGCCCTTTTCTATCGCCAATGCCGCTTTTGATAGTTCACGCATTGAACTTCACATTGGCGCAGAGCCTGGCAACACCTTTGCCGGTGAAGTATTGAGTCGTATGAAAGAAGAAGGCGAAATTAGCCTTAGCGTAAATAACGGTCAAGCCTTTTTGCAATCAAATGGCTTGCCGATGGTATTAATCGCTGGAGGCACAGGCTTTTCCTACACCTATTCTATATTACAGCAGCACCTGCACAGTGGCGATAAAACGCCTATTACTCTTTATTGGGGTGGCCGTCATGCCGGTGATTTATATTTATCAGAAGCGCTAAATGCACTAGCCGCAGAGCACGAGCATTTTACTTTTGTTCCTGTGGTTGAATTTGCCGAAGATGACTGGAAAGGTAGAACAGGATGGGTTCACCATGCTGTATTGGCCGACCATACGGATTTCGAACACATGCAAGTGTATGTCGCTGGGCGTTTTGAAATGGCCAAGACTGTGCGTGAAGACTTTACCGTTCGCGGCTTAAAGGTAGAAAACCTATTTGGCGATGCCTTCGCGTTTATTTAAATAAACGTACATGTTGTTACATTTGAAAATGGTGATTCTACTTCTAAATAGCTAGAGTGTTAATTCTTCAAATAACAAAGTGTTGAGAGCCTCCCCAATGGCTGCTTTGTTATTATTGGTAATCTTAAGGGCGGGATAGCCCTTTTGGCCTAGCAGGAAGCATTGGCGCTTTAGTTATTTGAGTTACTTGCGTTATTTGTCTTTGCTTTTGCTTGCGCCTTTCTTGACGTATGTAGGAGTAAACCATGCTTAACACCAAAAATGTTCTTGCTACTTCAATAGCCTTGAGCTTAATTGGATGCGGTGGCAGCGATAGCACCCCTGACACTCAAACGCCTCCATCTGGCGGCTCTGGTGGCGGAAACTCATCATTTGAATATATTGTTAACGCATCTTACACATCGAAGTGCGGCACTATTACCCCTCAACCTGAAGCTGTTATCGTACGACACGATGCATCAGGCGACGCTGTAGAAGTCTATGAAGCCGATGAAAATGGCGATATTGCGATAGACTATGGTGATGTAGCCACTTTCAGCTCAATTACTTTCTCAATCGGCGACAGTGGCCGCTTTCCTGAAGTAAAAACCTACGTGTCGGTTACCGCCGATAAAATTCTTAATATGACCTCCTTTCCAGGTGCCGAAGATAATGTGACTGAATGTGAATGCGAAAATGTCACTTTTGATATCGGTGAATTTACGGTATCAGGTAATGTAAGTGTGCGTGCGTCTGCGGCTAATAGCAATGAGCAAACGTATTCTTATGGCATTGACGAAGTAGCTGAAGCCGAAGTATGTAGAGCTGTTGATGGCGAATGGCCTAGTTTAGCATTAGTTATTTCAACTGCCTCCAACGGCCAGCCGTACCAAGAAATAGAGGTGTATAGTGCTCAGATATCCGATTATGACTTTGATACTACCAATGATATTTCACTATCAGATGCACACCTTAATACCAACGTTCCCTACCTAGTCACCAATACACCTGTATTTACTGAAAGCGATTACCGTGTATCAAGTTCTAGCCAAATTGAAGATTTATACTCTTACGATTTTTACACAGGCGCTGACTCACTCGCCTTTTTACCGCCGGGTCTACCCATTTACAGTGAAAGCGAAAACTTAGAAACTTATCTTACATTTGTAGAAACAACCGATGATGAGATGCTTTTTGATGGCATAGAAGGTTACGTTTGGATGGACATGGTGTCTGGTGTTTCGGTCGATTCAGATTATGCAGGCGTCGTCGATTTTACCGTGATGGAACCAACCCCATTCCTTGAAGCCGCTCAAGATATGCTTTCAGGCGACGATTATGATTTCTCAAATACCGGAGCCGACAATATTTACTTTTATTTCGCCTCATATGAAGAGTTCACTTTCAGTTTAACCACTCCCGCTCAAGGCTCAATGAGCATTCTTGAAACGCTAAATTTTGATGATGTTGTTTTACCTTTCGAACTAGATTTAGACGTAACACAGGAAATAGAGTCTGGCTTCCTGTATTTGCGAGCAGAGGACGTACTAGATACAACAGATTATCTTGAGTCTTTATCTGATTGGAGTAATTCTTCATTTGGTGCACTTTATATAGCCAGATAGTTAGCTACTTACTTTCACCTTTGCGAATAGCCTCTTTTTAAAGAGGCTATTCTTAATACACCTTTTAATTCGACCATTAACTTCTCCACACGTTAACCCCATTTGTTGCTTTCTCTCGTATCCAGTATGGTGGTAAAAAATATGGAGAAAACAATGATAAAAAGCATTCCTACATTCGTAAAAATTTCAGCGTTAGCTGCACTCCCTCTTACTTTTGCATTTAACGCGCAGGCGCAAAGTGCGCAGCAGCAATCCTTGTATAACATTGCCGAAGACATTTCCCCTAAGCGCATTGAAAGCGATATCACCACACTGGTGAATTTTGGTACGCGACACACCTTATCTGAAACTGAATCAGACTCCCGCGGCATTGGGGCAGCAAGGCGGTGGATTAAGGCTGAGTTTGAAAAAATATCAGCTGAGTGTGGCGGTTGCTTAGAAGTATACTTTCAGTCTGAAACCATTAGCGGTGAGAAGCGCATTCCTGACCCTGTCGACGTGGTAAGTGTTATTGCTATTCAACGCGGCAGTACCGATCCAGAACGCTACGTCATGATGTCGGGTGATATCGATTCTCGCGTATCTGATGTGATGGATTTCACATCAGATTCACCTGGCGCAAACGACAATGCGTCTGGGGTAGCTGGCACACTGGAAGCCGCACGCATATTATCGAAATATACATTTAACGGCAGCATTGTGTACGCCGCGCTAGCAGGGGAAGAACAAGGCTTGTTTGGTGGGCGTATTATGGCAAACCAAGCACAAAAAGACGGCTGGCGATTAAAAGCCGTATTGAACAATGACATGATTGGCAACATTGAAGGCGTTAACGGCGTTATCAACAACACCACCGCGCGTATATTTGCAGAAGGCACGCGAGTAACCGAAACCCCAGATGAAGCACGCACCCGCCGCTTCACCGGTGGCGAAGTAGATTCACCAAGCAGAAACTTAGCAAGATACATCGATAACATTGCCGACCAATACATCGAGAATCTAGACACCATGGTTATTTATCGACTAGATCGCTTTGGTCGTGGTGGACATCATCGCCCTTTCAACGATTTAGGTTTTCCCGGTATTCGTATTATGGAAACCAATGAAAACTACACTCGCCAGCATCAAGACCTTAGAGAAGAAGACGGTATCAAATACGGCGATACCTTAGATGGTGTGAATTTTGACTACGCAGCCAAGCTTACTGGCTTAAACGCCGTATCGCTAGCGGCTATGGCTTGGGCACCGAACCCGCCTGCCAAGGTCACCATTAAAGGCGCCGTTCAGCCCTCTACTACACTAATGTGGGAAGCGGCAGATGCAGCGCAAAACCCTCAGCTGGCAGGCTACAAAGTTTACTGGCGTCATACCGATGCACCGCAATGGGAATTCAGTAAGTTTGTTGGTAAGGTGAACGAAGCTACACTAGAAAACGTAGTGATTGATAACTACTTTTTCGGGGTGGCCAGCGTGAACAACGATGGTATTGAAAGCCCCGTTGTATTCCCAGGCGCTGCAGGCAGTTTTGGCCAGTAACGGCTATACTTGTTAAAGAGTAATAGCGCCAATAGATAATAATAACGTTGTTTAGGAGATGTCGCCCGTGTTGGTGAGAGTCATCGCTTTATTAAGTTTTATCATAGTTGTGGCGCCGTTAAAGGCAAATAGTGTCACACTTGCCGCAGCACCATTTGAAACTTACGTAAGCGATGAGGGCGAACCTTCAAGACTCACGTCTATCGTCGAAACGGCGTTCTCGCGAATGCGAACCGACCTAGAGCTTCAAGTTATGCGCGACGCCTTCTTAGGTAGCGCGGTACGCTCGGGTAAGGTGGATGGCGAGTTCGCGTATATAGACTTAGGCGAAAGAAAAGACGCCATTACCCTATCCGCCCCCTACTTGCCCATCTATTTATATGCCACTGGCAAAAAATACGATGTTGAAGAAATAATGCTAATACCGCATCTAAAAGACAGTCGTGTGGCAATAGAAAACCGTTTTGCTAATACGCCGAAGTTTCGTTTGCTCAAAGAAGTGAAATGGTCGCGTAATCCCAGTACATTCGACGCTTTTAAGCAGCTAGCCGACGATAGAGCCCCGTATTTAATTACTACACGATTGCTTATTGAAGAATTCAATTTGCTGCTTGAAAAAGACGGCGAAGAACTTTTACACGTGTCTTCAGCAGCATTAATGAACGCAGGTTTTTCATTGGCGCTTGGCGACAATACACCGAATGCTAAGGCCACTATTGACGCGTTTGAACAAACGATTCAAGTTATGCAGCAGGACGGCAGTTATAATAAAATTCTAGGGCTACCGTGGCTTTCCAAAGATATAAATAACGATGGTATCGCTGACTATATTGGTGAAACTAGCGTGAGCCTTGTGGCATTGGATACACCTATTGCCTACCCATTAGATAAAGCATTACCTGGCGATAACAGTGTTTACGTCATTGATGGCATCACGTATGAGTCTAAAGCTGATGCAATGGCTATGCTTGATGGCGTAAAAAGCAAGCGAGAAAGCCTACTCGACCCTGATGTTTATAAAACCATGATTAGACGTTGGTAGCTCCTTCGCTGCTCTATTTAGCTGCTCTCTTTAGCCGCTCTCATTGGGCGCTTTCTTTAGCCGCTCTCAGTGGCCGCTTTGACAGCACCTTGAACTCGCACTTGAGAAGAGCGGCATTGTAATCAATCGATGTGCGTATCAGCGCTCGCTTTCGTGATTATTCAACTCGTAATTTCAAGAATATCAAATGTTGCGCCCGCATCCCCTCTGATTAACAAAATACAATTAGAAGCTTGCGCCGGAAAATCTATTTGGTTCTCCCAACCTTCTACATATTTTTGTTGATAGTCGTTACATCTAAGTTCCACTGAATCAACACTCCCTTGAGAAACGTCAACTTTGAATGTTGAGAACTCATAAGCTTGAGACCACGCGCCTAAACTACTGAGCTGACCTTTAGTAACATTTGATGATTCAGTCGCCTTAGAAGCCTTAAGCGCGTCGGCAAATTGTTGATGGGTTTGTTGAGATAAATTGAGGCCATCAACACTTCCCATACGCGCAAGGGTTTCAGAGGCACCATTGAAATTACCGTAGTAAAGCTGTGACTGAAAAAGGTTCACCGTAGATTTAGCCAATATTGCGACAGGTAGGTATTCGTATAAATCTACCGTAATTTGAGATTGGCGCATATATTCTAAAAAATCTTCATTCTTATAATAATAGATAGATTTTAACCACGCAGCTAAAGCATGCTCATTTAAATTCTTAGTATGATCTTCTACCAACTCGTCTATGGATACTTTTATGCTAGACATATTCGCGGAAGGGCTAGTAAGTGCGTCTATTATAGCTTGGTATTCTTTTGCAAAGGCAGGCGTGACACTACCTTCGCTATGACCAGCTTCTGAGTAAGTGTGTTTAACAAACAAGATTTGAGCACTGGTTACCGGTTTTTCATTAATTGATGCGGGGGAATACTGTAGGTTTTGAACTAGTTTAGTGCTTTTTTTCACATACCGGTCTTTACCTGAATAATCAAAAACAACGATATCTTTCGTTGTTCCGTCTGTATCTATTATGAATGAAACTCTTGTCCAACCTTCCATACCACCGCGAGAAGTGAAGGCATCCTCCACTGTATTAGCATTTTTTATTAATTTGGCGGCTTTAACTTTTTTGCTGCTGCCAAAAGAGGAAGCGCTTACCATTATCAATGACACGCATAATAACGCAGAAAATACCTTCAAAATTTATCCCTAATTTTTAGCGAGGAAGAGCCATAAGCCTCAACATCGCATTTCCTATTTAACTCTAGGTTATTTATAGCATCTATATTTTACACTTAACAACCTATCGAAACGTAAAGTTGAGACTGAATTCCTTCTTAATTTTACGATTGCTAGGATAGTGTTGCAGTTAGTTTGCGTTGCATCTTTCGCGGTAAGTCATTAATCCGATAAAGACCAATGAGCTTCATATTATGTAAATAAGATCCAACTGCTCATTTAAGTGTTTTCTTACTCCTCCTAACATAATTTTCATCTGATACTTGTTGATCTCAATCAAACTTCGGCATAAACTTTCAGTAATTTCTGAAAGTTCAGCAGGTATAGATATGAAAATGACACCACTTATTACTTCTGCGGTTATGCACTTCGGTGAAATGGGCAGTCGTTGGGGCTTTAATCGCACTGTGGGCCAAATTTTGGCGCTTATTGTACTTGCTGATGAGCCCATTTCAGCACAAGAAATTGCCGACGCGCTCAATATATCTCGCGGCAACACCAGCATGGGGTTGAAGGAGCTACAGTCGTGGCGCTTGGTAAAACAACACCTTGTTCCTGGTGAACGAAAAGAGTTCTTTATAGCTGGCGGAGATATTTGGACGCTTGCCAACCGCGTATTTGAAGAGCGCCGCAAGCGCGAAATAGATCCTACCATGAGTTTATTGCGGGATTTATTACTAGACACTCCCGCCAACAAAACTGAAGCAAACGCTCAAGATAAGCTGAATGAAATTCACGACTTATTAGAGTCGGTTACTGCGTGGTCACAGGAGCTTCAGAATTTGGGGCCAGATAAACTTAACACCTTGATGAAACTCGGCTCGGGTGTTGGCCGTATGTTAGAACTGAAAGACAAAATTCTACCGGGAAAAAATTCCGTTAACTAAGGAGACTATCTGTGGATGCGTTTTTGCTGTCTCGTTTACAATTTGCATTAAATATTAGCTTTCATATCCTGTTTCCAACTATCACCATGGCAATGGGATGGTTCCTTTTTTACTTCAAGTTTCGCTCAAATGTAACCGGTCATCCAGTATGGATGCGTATGTACCGCTTTTGGGTGCGCGTATTCGCACTTAGCTTTGCACTTGGTGTAGTAAGTGGCGTGACCATGTCTTTCCAATTTGGTACTAACTGGCCCGGCTTTATGGAGCGAGTGGGTAATGTAGCGGGCCCACTACTAGGTTACGAAGTCCTTACTGCGTTTTTCTTAGAAGCCACGTTCCTAGGTATTATGTTGTTTGGTATTCGTCGGGTACCTAACTGGTTGCACACCCTTTCAACATTAATTGTGGCGGTGGGCACTACCATGTCAGCCTTTTGGATTCTAGCGCTCAACAGTTGGATGCAAACGCCTCAAGGGCATGAAATTATCGACGGCGTTGTATATGCCGTAGATTGGAGCGAAATTATTTTTAATCCTTCGTTTCCTTATCGCTTTGTACACATGATGTTAGCCTCGGGCCTGACGGCCAGCTTTTTAATAGCCGGCTTATCGGCCTACCGTATGCTGAAAGGCGATGACAAACTGGCGCCAAAGCTTGCCCTTAAAACTGCCACCTATACCGCGGCAGTACTTATTCCTTTGCAGATTTTTGCAGGCGATATGCATGGATTAAATACCCTTGAGCATCAACCGCAGAAAGTTGCCGCAATGGAAGGCTTGTGGGATACCACCGAGGGCGCGCCCTTACTGCTTTTTGCCATTCCAGATGAAGAAAGCAGAGAAAATCACTTTGAAATACCGGTACCCAACGGCGCCAGTCTCATTTTAACTCATAAAATGGATGGCAAAATTCAAGGCCTGAACGACTTTAAAGGCGAGCATCCCCCAGTAGCACCTGTGTTCTTCGGATTCCGGGTGATGGTAGGCATGGGCTTTTTAATGTTGGCGGTTTCATGGCTTGGTAGTAGTTATCTATTACGAGGAAAGTCATTCCCAATTTGGCTTAAGCGTGTATTCGCTGGCATGGCATTCAGCGGCTGGATTGCAACCTTAGCCGGTTGGTATGTAACTGAAATTGGCAGGCAGCCTTATCTTGTTAGTGGTGTTTTACGTACACAAGAAGCGGTAACAACACTACCTCCTGCTAATATCGCTTTCTCGTTCACTATGTACGCCACGATTTATACTATTTTGCTGTTCGCTTATATGGGAACGCTAATGCTGATGTGTCGCCGCGCTGTTGAAATTGAAGAGATTTCTACAGAAGAGCGTGAAATGGCCAAAGCCAGCAAAATGTCGCCGGCCAACACGTAAGGAGCAGTTATGTTATTTGAAAATGTATCAGCAGAAACCTTAGGGAATATCTACGTTGGCTTGCTTGGGCTGGCAGTATTGCTCTACGCTATTTTAGATGGTTACGACTTAGGGGTGGGTGTTTTAATACCGCCCCGAGAAGAGAAGTTTCGTGATGATATGATTGCGTCTATTGGGCCCTATTGGGATGCCAATGAAACCTGGTTAGTATTGGCCGTGGGACTTTTGCTGATTGCCTTTCCCGAGGCACACAGTGAGGTACTTCAAAGCCTATATATTCCAGCCACCATCATGCTATTGGGGCTCATTTTGCGTGGCGTCTCTTTTGATTTTAGGGCAAAGGTGGTTCAAGTACATAAACGTAAGTGGGATCTTACCTTTAAGTACGGTTCATTACTTACCACGCTTGCACAAGGTTACATGCTAGGTATCTATGTTACCGGCCTACGTACCGACTTATGGGCACAAGGGTTTGCCTTACTGTCGGCGATTGGGGTAACGGCTGCTTATGCTTTTATTGGCTCGTGCTGGCTAATATTAAAGGCTGAAAACGATTTACAAGCCAAAGCCTATTACTGGGCGCGCAGAGGGTTGTTTGCCCTTTCAATAGGTATAGTGGCGGTAAGCCTCGCAAACTTGACCTTACATGATGATGTGCGTGATTTGTGGTTATCATCCACGATTGGCTATGTATTGATGGCTATTCCCGTTGCCTGCTTTTTATTGCTCAGCTTGTGTGGTGTGTTATTGAAAAAACTACCTGATGCGGGCGGTAAAGGTGAATGGATGCCTTTTGCTATAGCATTAACCGTATTTGTACTTTGCTTTACGGCTTTCGGGGTAAGTTACTATCCGTTTGTCATCCCAGGGCACCTTACGGTGCAAGATGCACTAAGCGACGCCAACTCACTGCGCTTCTTATTAGTGGGTGTGGTTATTGTAGTGCCTTGTATTCTTGCTTACACCGCGATGGTATACAAAATATTTTCAGGTAAGTCGGAAAAGCTTAGCTACTATTAGCTTCTTATAGCATCTTTTAGCACTTTCTAGCACCGGTTCACCATTGAGAAAGATGATGGGCTCCTAACCACTTGGTTACGGAGCCTTTTTTTCGCCCCGCTCAAATTCACTTCATAGCAATTTCATTACTCATTCATTAGATCACTTACTTTTAAATTAGATCATACGCAACCGTAAACAAATAATTACACTAAAAATGAAGATAATTTCTTCTAAGTTTCTTTTGTGACAGTGTTGACATAATTATTAAATATACGTATGCTTATTTTGGGCAGAATTAAAAGGAGTACCATTATGAACAATGTAGTTAAATCATTTTCAAGGTTCTTCAGGCGTGCTCACCCCTATACAGTGGCTTACTATATAGGTCGGAAAAATGCTCAAAATATTTTAGGATGTAAGATCCAAAAGAAATCCAAGATTTTTGCTAGCAAGCAAACTGAAGAACAACAGCATTAGTAACGAAGGGCCCCTAACAGGGCCCTTCTTGCATTAGCTGATTTTAAATTGGTTTACATTAGCACTTAATCCATTCGCAAGTGCAGACAAATCTTCAGCGGCATCGTTAACTTGCCTATTGTTTTGAGACAACCTATCTCCCAACCCTTTAAATTGATTAACGCCATTTTTAGCCTCAATCGCCTGCGACTGTGAATGTTTCGCCAATACGGCTGCTTCTTCACTAACGCTCACTAACGCCAAAATACTTTGCGTTCCTGCTTCAAGCGTTGATACCAAATCATTAGCTAAACCAACAGAGTCATGTGCTTTATTTTGATTTGAGCTCATGGTGGATACTGCAGACGTAATTGACGCTACAATATTTTCTAGCATAGTATTAATTTCAACGGTGGACTGTTGTGTTCTTACTGCTAGCGTTCTTACCTCGTCAGCGACTACCGCGAAACCTCTCCCAGAATCGCCAGCTCTCGCCGCTTCAATCGCTGCGTTCAATGCCAATAAGTTTGTCTGATCGGCAATTTCTGCAATAGTTTTAACTGCACTTGAAACATTATTTCCTTCGACCTGAAGGGTTTCTAACATACTTGCCGTTTGTTCAATATCATTGGCTAAGTCAGAAATAGCTACTGCGGTCTCCTTCACTTGCACACGCCCTGCGTCTACCTGTTTTGCGCTATCTTGCGCAGCGTTTGCCGCTGTTTGTGAACGCTGAAGGCTTTCAACCATATCAGACTCTAACGAGTCCATAATATTCACTAGGTCAGTAATATCGGTAAGTAAACTATCAACTGACGAGCTTGACTGTTCTGTAGATGTAGATAAAGAGTTCACCGCTCCTTCTATCCCAGATACCGCTCCTTTTACTTCTTTCATGCCAGCCTGGAACACAGATACCAAACCATGAATACTGTTGGTCATTCTGCAAAGCTCATGGGTGCGTTGTTCTGGAAGACGCACCACTAAATTTCTGCTTTTCGCTAAACTATCTAGCTTCTCAGCCATGCCTTCTATAGGCTGCGCAATTTGTTTTTTAGCACTATAGAAACCTGCCATGGCAACAGCAGCTAGAATGACCACTAGCAGATAAATAGTGAATTGGCTGGTTTGTAACTGACTTCCTATCGCCTGCGAACGCTCACCCGCTTTGCTTGCCACCTGATTTCTTACTTCAATTAACGCGTTATCAAAAACGGAGGCTAGTTCATTCAATAACTGCAAATCATCACGGGCACGATCCCAATCTACCCGCGATGCAGACATAGTAGCTTGAAGTGAATCCATACTTGAGACCAGCGAATTGAACTGGGATTTAAGGGTATCACCAGCCATGTAGCCTAGTGCGTTAAATCCAGCATCTACGTTTTGCACCAATACTTGTTTTTGTTCTTCAAAAGCATTACCCGATAACGTTGTGCCATAAAGTGAGTAGCCAATTAAAACAAGTTGCTTACTATTACTTTGCACACTATCAAGGGTACTTAAGGCGGGTAAGGTTTCACTCACGAAGGTGTCGACCTGGTGCGTCACCTGTTTGTTGTTCAATGTTAGTACCACGGCAGCAATCAAGGTTGCGAGTAATATTCCTGCATAACCCGTTAAAATTCTTACTTTTATAGTGTTTAACATTGCTTACTGCCTTCGGGAGAAAAAGTTAACGTAAAGTATTACTGTAGACACTTTGAAGCATAATCCAATAAAATACTTATATTAGTGTTTTTAGTAACCCATAAGTAACCTAGACCCGAGTTCGTCCTTTTTACTTTCGCACGCCTTAAATAATTAGCGATCTATTTGGTTTTTGTTAAAGATGAGTAAGTGGAAGCGCCGTTGTGTATTTCAGTTGTTCCATGGCAAAACTAGAGGTGACATCGTTTAGATCAATGCCATTTACGAGTCTTTTATAGAAATGGTCGAAAGCAGCCA
The DNA here is from genome assembly GCF_032925565.1 of Alteromonas sp. CI.11.F.A3. Classification (NCBI taxonomy): domain Bacteria; kingdom Pseudomonadati; phylum Pseudomonadota; class Gammaproteobacteria; order Alteromonadales; family Alteromonadaceae; genus Alteromonas; species Alteromonas sp. CI.11.F.A3. The sequence goes on along the minus strand of NZ_CP136708.1, from coordinate 689,528 downwards.
TATCGGTTACCACAACTTTAAGCAAGTAATCGTATTCTCCAGACATACGATAAAATTCAACCACTTCTTCAAACGATGACGCGTGCTTAGCAAAGTCTGTTAACCACTTCCCATCGTGACGAGCGGCTTTGATTTGCACAAACACCGTCATTGCCAAGCCTAATTTATGCGCCTGCAATAATGCTACGCGACGGGAAATGACGCCTTGCGCTTCTAGGCGCTGTATACGTCGCCAACACGGCGTAGCCGTTAGGCCCACTTTCTCCGCTATATCTGCAACCGGCACATTGGCGTCTTGCTGAAGAAGCAACAATATAGCCTTATCGACACCATCAAGAGCAATATTTTTCACTTTAAACCACATAAATAGAATTATTAACTACATCTAACCTATCAAATAGGGAGTAATGAGTAAATTTCTCTTTTTCTAGCTGTCACTATTGAATAAGACTGACTTGTAGAGATTTTTGAAATGCTTGATTACGCGATAAATACCATGCCTGGGGTCGTTGACGATATAACGCAAACCATAGGAAACACACCACTAATACGCTTAAGTAAATTTGCGGCAAGCCAACATGTGGAGGCGACACTGTTAGCCAAGGTGGAATTTTTCAATCCTGCAGGTTCAATAAAAGACAGACCGGCAATAGCCATGCTCAACGCGCTAATGGCGAGCTCTGCTTTTAATGAGAAAACTGAAATAATTGAAGCGTCGTCAGGAAACAACGGTGTGGCCTGTGCTTGGCTCTGCGCTATTTACGGTATTAAACTGACAGTGTGCATACCAGAACATATGTCAGTAGAGCGCCAAAAGCTGATACGTCATTATGGGGCGCATGTGGTCACTACACCAAAGCATCTTGGCACCAAAGGCGCCATAGATAAAGCAACAGCACTTATTGAGCAAAACCCAGCCGCGGTGGGCCTGTCTCAATTTTCAAACCAAGCTAACCCTGATGCGCATGCTAAATCTACCGCCCAAGAAATACTGCGCGATACTAATGGTAATGTCGATATCGTGGTTGCCGGTGTAGGCACTGGCGGCACGCTTACTGGCTTAGCCACAAGCATGCGAGCCCACATTCCTCATTTAGAAGTAGTGGCCGTTGAACCAGCTAGTTGTCCGGTGTTAAGCAAAGGGCATGGTGGCGTGCACAATATTCAGGGATTGAGTTCAGGCCATGTTCCTGACGTGCTTGATGTTAGCCAAATCAATCAGATAATTACGGTAGAAGACAACGAAGCCATAGCTTACGCCCAGCAGGTTGCGAGAGTAGAAGGCTTAGCGGTAGGAATTTCTTCGGGAGCCGCACTCTTTGCTGCCGCTCAATTAGCCCAACAACCTTCTAATGAGGGCAAGAACATCGTTGTCATTCTTGCCGATGGCGCCGAGCGTTACTTTTCTACCCCGCTATTTGCCGATTAATGCCGTCTAACGTCAAATAGTGTCGACTAACGTTAGAGAGAGGCGAATAACGATGTGGCTATTGGCAACCTACAAAGGTTGCCACTTATGCATTAACGCCACCAAGGTTGGTTAAAGTTCACGTCTTCAGGCGCGATTACGAATTCGTATGGTGGTTCGAAAGCCTCCCAAAAGCGTTCAGCTAAGGCTTCATCTAACACCTTGAACTTACCTTCGTTCGCGTATTCTTTCATCAGAGCTAAGTAGGCTTCTACCGGCATTGAAGGGTTCGACTGCTCGAAAATCACTGCCCCACCATAGGTTTTATACAGGTGTTTTTCTATTTGCCAACGCTCTACTTGCGTTGATGCAATCTCGTCAATACTCGTAATATCTTCATTACTAGCACTTTCCTCCAACTCATTATCGTTTTGCAGAGCATCGTTCTTAGCGGCTACTTTCTGGTTGTTCTTTTCATATTCTGATCCAAATTTTTGCTTAAAAGCTTCCACTAGGGCCAAGTCCACCTCGATATCGTGTGTACTCGCATAGTCGCTAAGCACTGCTTCTATAATTTGGTTCGCCAGATTGATAGCTCGCATCTGAGTAATAAGCTGCGTGACGTTATCGGGCGCTTGCTTTCGAATTTTCGACATTGTGTCTTGGTCGGGAGTAATGTCAGCTAGGGTAATTGGTTCACCGAAAAGCATGGCAATAGCATTGCTTTGGTTACTAATGGCTTGTTTGCTAACGGCGCTGCTGGCACTTGGGGTGTCTTGGGAAGTATTTTGTATTTTACTGGATGATTGCGCGAACGATGAAGAAGATATAAAAGTGGAAAGTAGAACAAAAGCGAAAAAAACACTATTCATCCTTAACATTAGCAAATCCTTTCATTAAGTTTAATACTAAAACAGTAAAGCACTTAATAGCGGGAAAACCAACTATATTAACGAATGTAGTGTTTATAAAAGAAAGAAAAACGGCGGTCTTTTCAGACCGCCGTTTTTGAATTTCTTAGATGGCGTGCACGTTAGCAGCTTGAAGACCTTTTTGACCTTCTTCTACTTCAAATTCCACGCGCTGACCTTCTGGAAGAGTTTTGTAACCGTCAGAAACGATAGCACGGAAATGAACGAATACGTCCTTACCGCCGTTATCTTGAGTTAGAAAACCATAACCTTTATCAGCGTTAAACCACTTAACGGTGCCTGTAACTTTAGACATGTCGTATAGACCTCAAATATCATATTAAATTGCGCAATAAGCGCGTATAGCGAGTGTCTTTAATAGGCGGAGTTGGTCTTACTTACGAATGGGCAACAACTTACTACAAATCACAAGGTAACTTGAGCGGTTTTACATATAGCAAATAATTTCATATCTCGTCTATTCAAAGACATTTGGCTTAAAGCCAAAGCAACTATAACACTCTTCGAACTGATTAATATACAATTTATTCACTAAATAATGCATTTCATAAAAATTTCACCCCAACGTAACAGTACCTAACGGTTCTTACGCCATGCCAATACCCAACAGAGCAATCCTGCACCAGCTGAAAGCGCTGGAAAGCACCAATTTAAATCGTACATAGGCAAAATAGCAGACAATAAAATAAAGGTAGCGCCCGTTACACCCCATTGAATGGATTGTGCACTCTTTTTCTGCTGCTCTAATAAAGCAACTTGTGCGCGTTGTTGTTGCAAAGGAAGCCGCTTAACTTGCTGTAAGCTGTCGTAAAGTAAATCTGGCATTTCAGGTAGCTTTTCAGACCAAAACGGCAGGTTTGCTTTTACCTTTCCTAGCATAGCTTTTACGCCAATTTGCTCGCGCATCCAATTTTCTAAAAAGGGCTTTGCGGTTTTCCACAAATCTAATTGGGGATAAAGTTGACGACCCAACCCTTCAACATAAAGCAGCGTTTTTTGAAGCAGAACTAATTGTGGCTGCACCACCATATTAAACCGGCGGGCAGTATTAAATAACTGTAGTAGCACATTACCGAACGAGATTTCAGCAAGAGGCTTTTGAAAAATGGGCTCACAAACCGTGCGTATCGCCATTTCAAACTCATCAATATTGGTGTCGTTTGGCACCCAGCCAGAGTCAGCATGAAGCTGTGCTACCTTGCGATAATCTCGGTTGAAAAACGCAATAAAGTTTTCGGCTAAATAACGTTTATCTTCTCGGTTCAAGGTGCCCACAATGCCAAAATCAATCGCGATGTACTTAGGGTTCTCAGGGTGTTCGGTAGATACAAAGATATTACCTGGGTGCATATCAGCATGAAAGAAGCTATCGCGGAACACTTGGGTAAAGAACACCTCTACCCCACGCTCAGCCAGCTTCTTCATATTGGTATTTTGTGCAAGTAAGGCATCTATATTTGAAATAGGTAGCCCATATATGCGCTCCATCACCATCACATTGCTGTGGCAGTAATCACTGTATATTTTGGGAATGTATAGGGAGTCTGAGCCTTCGAAGTTTCGACCTAGCTGAATACCACTTGCCGATTCACGCAGAAGATCTAATTCATCTACAATGGTTTTGCGGTACTCCACCACCACTTCAACGGGGCGAAGGCGTTTACCATCTGGAAGCCATTTTTGCAGTACCGAGGCCAAACTAAATAGCAGCTCCATGTCAGCTACGATAGTTTCACGAATATCGGGGCGCAGCACTTTAACCACTACATCTTCATTATTCGCTTTTAATTTTGCCGCATGCACTTGAGCAATAGAAGCAGATGCCAATGGTGCTTCATCAAACTCGCTAAACAATTCTGACAAATGCGTTAAACCAAGAGAGGTTTTAATAATCTCTTGTGCGGCATCTGACGAAAACGGGGGCACTTTATCTTGTAACCGGGCTAGTTCATTCGCAATAGCAGGATGAAGCAAGTCGCGGCGTGTCGAGAGCATTTGCCCAAATTTGATAAAAACAGGCCCAAGGCTTTGCAGTGCAAGCGTAATACGCTCACCGGCAAGTTTGTCTTTATGTTTGTTTCGAATCCAAAAGATACTGTGGCGCATAAGGCGTGCGTACCATGGTAGCCATTTAGCAGGGATAAGATCGTCTAACCCATGCTCTAACAACACCTTATTTATCTTGTACAACCTAACAATGCGCATGCTTGTCTCTTAAATTGATTTTTGTTCTAGCTGAAGTAAGCGGGCATCTAATCGCGCTACATCATCACGTAGTGCGTTCACTTCATCACTAAAATGTAATACCGCTAATTTGGGCGCTGCTATTTGCTTTTCTTCGATCAAAGCATTGCTAGCGACTTTATTAAACTCCGACAGGGCACCCGTGGCCTTGCGCTTAAAAGCACTGAGCCATTGCATAGCTTGGTGGGCAACAACATCATTGGTTTTACCCGCCAGTAATTCTTCTACATCAATATCCAACTGCTGAAATAGACCGCTAACCTGCTGCGCCACAGCTAGCTCGCCTTCAACCTGTAATTTATTTTGTTGAATAAGGCGCGTTAGCTGATTGGTGTGTTTTAGTTCAGGCAGGGTATCTAACGATGTTTTAATACAGCAATCTTTATGATTTAGCGTTGCAACTGTGTCTTGGAATGGTTCATGTAACGTCAGTACATCTACTTGCTCAGAAAAAACAAGCACAATAGCAAAGGGCAAGGGGTCGACATAAGCGATAAGTCGAGCGCCTTTAAGCGAAGCCATTCTGGCTTCACTGTCTGAATCTAACGCTAAAATTTTATTGGCTGCCGTTTCAATAACAGCACTAACCAAGGCTGATGCTGGCATTAAAATTTATAGCCTCGGTGCAAAGCGACTATTCCACCGGTTAAATTTTGGTAGTCACACTGGTCAAAACCTGCGGTCTCAAACATACCTTTCAAGGTTTCTTGGTCAGGGTGCATACGAATACTTTCTGCCAAATATTGGTAGCTCTCAGCATCGTTGGCCACTAGCTGCCCCATTTTTGGCAATATATGGAACGAATACGTATCGTAAAGTTTGCTTAATTGCTCTGACGTGGGCTTCGAGAATTCCAACACCAACAGTCGACCGCCTGGTTTTAATACACGGTAAATTGAATTAAGTGCATTTTGCTTTTCGGTTACGTTTCTAAGGCCAAAAGCCATGGTCACTACGTCGAAGTGGTTATCAGGGAAAGGTAACGCCTCGGCATCTGCTTGAACGTAATCGATGTTGCTGACTAATCCGCGATCTCTTAGTTTATCGCGGCCAACTTTTAGCATCGACAAATTAATATCGGCCAAGGTTACGTTGCCCGTGGGGCCAACAAGACGAGAAAATTTTGCGGTTAAATCGCCAGTACCACCAGCGATATCAAGCACTTTTTGCCCTGCACGCACCCCTGAACAATCAATGGCAAAGCGCTTCCATAAACGGTGCACACCCATCGACATTAAATCGTTCATGACATCGTATTTAGCGGCAACAGAATCGAATACATTGGCTACTAACGACGCTTTTTGGTTTTTTTCTACCTGCTTAAAGCCAAAATGAGTAGTAGGTGCATCCGATGCCTCAGTGGGCGATGTGTTGTTATGGTTGTCGCTCATGGCATTCCTGCATTAGTGATTCATAGTAAAGGCTGAAGTGTATCGGATTGTCGCGCCCAGCAACAGTATTTACCTTACGCAAAATACTGGTTTGTGCCCCAACTGAACGCAATAATAACGCTTATTTCTTGTAACGAGCGGCCACTTTCTTGATGCCACTGGGCAAACGCCGCATTCGCAGCGGTTAAGCTTTTCTTGCTAGTCAGGCCACCATCGATAATATCGTTCTTTCTCAGGTAGTCCTCAACATCTCGTGAAAACAAGAAGGTATCTACGCCTAACGCCCGCAGCATGTAAGGGCCCGTGTTACCCCCAAGGCGAGCGCCGCGTTTTTTCATGGTAGTCCATAAATCGGTAATATTACTGGCGTCGAATTTAGCCACAAACTGACCGAAGCTGCCGTGTTCACGGGCAATATCTTTAATGAACATAGCATTGTCGCGAACGGTCATTACTTTTTTGTAATTACGCACGATTCGTTTATCCGAGGCTTTTTGCTCTAGCATTTCATCAGGCATGAGCAGCACTTTTTCGATTTTAAATTCAAAAAACACGGTTTCGAATTCGGGCCATTTTTTTTCAATAACCCGCCACACAAAGCCAGACTGAAATACTTGTTTCGTCATGGCTGCCAAAAACCGATCATCAGGTATTTTGGCAACGTGTTCGGAGGAAAGTGGCGCCGAAAGCATGCTTTCAAGCGCCTTTTCACCACCTTTTCGCTTACATGCCCGCTGATAAATAGTGGAGAAAGATTCTATTCCCATGGTTATCTATCCTAATACTACCTAATACTAATTAGCCACGAATGCCGCTATGGCGTAGTAAGGCATCTACATTTGGCTCCCTGCCTCTAAAGGCAACGAATAAATCCATAGGCGCACGGCTTCCACCCATCTCAAGTATATTTTCCAAAAACGCTTTACCCGTCTCTTGGTTAAAAATACCGTCTTCTTCAAATTTACTGTAAGCATCAGCAGATAACACTTCCGCCCATTTATAGCTGTAATACCCTGCTGCGTAACCACCAGCAAATATATGCCCAAAGCTATGCTGAAAACGGTTGAATGCTGGAGGTGTATTAACCGCTACTTCAGCGCGCACGCTGTTAAGAATAGCTTGCACATCCACATTGTCGCCAGACTCACTATGCAGTAAGAAATCAAACAAGCTGAATTCCAACTGACGCACCATTTGCATAGCAGCTTGGTAATCTCTGGCAGCTAACATTCTATCGAGTAAATCTGCCGGTAAGGGCTCACCCGTCTCAAAGTGACCCGAAATAAAGTTAAGCGCGTCTTCTTCCCAGCACCAGTTTTCTAAAAACTGACTTGGCAGTTCTACGGCATCCCATGGCACACCATTAATTCCAGATACACCCGCCACCGACATTTTGGTTAGCATGTGGTGTATACCGTGTCCGAATTCATGGAAAAGGGTAACCACTTCATCGTGCGTGAATAAGGCAGGCTTATCTCCTACTGGGGCATTAAAATTACAAGTTAGATACGCGACAGGCAGCTGCAATTCACCGTCTAATTTCTCGCGACGAACACGGCACTCATCCATCCACGCCCCACCTCGTTTTTTAGCGCGGGCATACAAGTCTAAGTAAAAGCTGCCACGAAGGGCATCTGCACTATCAGTAATAGTGAAATAGCGCACATCTTTATGCCATGTATCAATGCCTGGCTGCTCGATAATTTTAAGGCCGTATAATCTATGTACTACTTCGAACAAGCCCGACAACACTTTGTCTTCTGGGAAGTACGGACGCAGCATTTCATCTGAAATGGTGTACTTTTCTTGTTTCAGCTTCTCGCTGTAATAAGGTAAGTCCCACGCGTTAAGTTCTGTTACCCCGTGGGTGTCTTTCGCATACGCGCGCACTTCTTCTAGCTCTTTTTCAGCCTGTGGCTTCGATTTAGCGGCTAAGTCACGCAAAAAACCGGTAACTTGATCTGTCGATTCTGCCATCTTGGTAGCAAGAGAGCGTTCAGAATAGCTACCAAAACCGAGCAATTGCGCAATTTCACTGCGAAGGGCCAGTGTTTGTTGGATGATTTCAGTGTTATCCCATTTACCCGCATTAGGGCCTTGATCTGACGCCTTAGTCGCATAAGCGCGATACATTTCTTCACGTAACTCCGCATTGTCTGCATAAAGCATAACGGGTAGGTAAGAAGGAATATCTAATGTAAACAACCAACCTTGTAAGTCTTTTTGATGCGCGGCTTGTGCTGCTGCATCGCGGGCTGATTCAGGCATGCCAGATAAGGTAGCTTCGTCAGTGACATGCTTGCTCCACCCCATGGTGGCGTCCATGACATTATTTGAAAATGTGGATGACAGTTCGCTTAACTTCGCTTGAATATCTGCATAGCGTTTCTTTTCCTCGCTAGGCAGTGCCACCCCACTTAAGGTGAAATCGCGAATAGCATTATCAATCACTTTTTGACGCTGTTCATCAAGGTCAGCGTATTCGTTTGAGTCTTTTATCGCCACGTAAGCATTATACAATCCTTCGTGCTGACCTACCCAGGTACCATATTCTGATAGCAAAGGTAGGCAGGCATCATGGGCTTCTCGCAACTCGTCGCTACTCACCACTGAATTCATGTGAGAAACCGGTGACCACATCTTACTTAAGTTGTCGTCTACTTCTTCTAAGCGCAATACTAAATTCGCATAAGAGTAATCTTTAGATGCAACCACTTCATCAATTTCAAGCTTACATTTTGCTATCGCTTTCTCGATGGCTGGCTTTATCTGCGCGGGCTTAATAGATGAAAATAAAGGCAAACCATCTACCAATTCAATTGCTGGGGTCGTCATAATCCGTCTACTCTTTTCAGTTCGTATAGCAAGTTATGTTGGGGTTGTTTGCAATAAAAACAAGCGCTGTAATTGCGCAAGGCAACAGTGATATTTTTGGGTTCTATACTAGGATTACTGTAAACGGTAAGCGTGCAGATCAAATTTTGAATAATTCTTTCTTTTTAAGCGCTTCGTTAATAGTTAAGTAACTCACTCATTCAGCAGCTAAAAACCCTAAAGAAGAGTGTCACAAATGTCACATTCACTACTTTTGTCTAAATTGTGAACAACCCTATTCAGTGCTATAACGTTATAAGTTGGCATTAGGAATTGAGCAATGAAGACATTAACATCAGGTGAAATCGCAACTTACTGCGATGTAAACCTTCGTACCGTGATCCGGTGGATAGAAAGCGGCAAACTTAAAGGGTTTAAGCTGCCAGGTCGTGGCAATAATCGCGTGTTAGTCTCGGACTTTGTTTCTTTTCTTGAACATCACAACATCCCTATTCCCGACGACCTCCAAAGTGAGATATCACCTTCCATTCTTATCGTTGATGATGAGATGCCGGTGGCGAAATCAATTCAACGAGTGGCACGCCGTGGTGGTTATGAAAGTTATATTGCTACGGGTGGGTTTCAAGCCGGCATTATGTTGAGCCAGTATAACTCCAAGTTAATGACCCTCGATTTAAGTATGCCTGGCATGGATGGTTACAGCGTTATCCAGTTTGTTAGAGAACAGCCTAAGTATAAAAATTTAAAAATTTTAGTCATTTCCGCACTTGACGATATCAGTCTTGACCGAGCTATCGAACTCGGCGCAAATGCAGCACTTTCAAAACCATTTGCCAATGGCGAACTTATCGAAACCATCGAGAAGTTCATGCTTGAGTAAGTTCATAGTAAGTAAACTTGGCCAGTTTTTGCTATGGCCTTTTTAATTGGGTCGTTTGAAATGCGTCTTTTAAACAAGTGAGTTTGGGGTGAATCATGGTCAAAAAATCAATGTTTCAAGCTGCACATCGTATTTTTGCTTTTTTAGCACTCACGTTGTTCGCCACTTATGGTGCATGCAATACGTTGACGCTTGGGATAGTGCCACAACAGTCAGCGAAAAAGCTTGCCGAAACTTGGCAACCGCTTATCAACTATATTTCGGAACATGCCAACATTGATGTTGTATTTAAAACGGCGAAAGATATTCCTACCTTCGAACAACGACTGGCCGAGGGAGAATACGACATTGCCTACATGAACCCTTACCACTTTGTGGTATTTCATGACTCAGTTGGCTATCGCGCACTGGCTCGCCAAATAGACAAGCGCATTAAAGGCATAATTGTTGTGGATGCGAACAGCGATATTGTGTCGCTTGACGATCTTAATGGCAAAGAAATCGCCTTTCCTTCTCCTGCCGCATTTGCTGCCACTATTATCCCCAGTGCATATTTGAAACAGCAGGGCATTCTTTTTACGCCACGCTATGTGCATTCTCATGATTCGGTGTACCTGAATGTACAACGAGGTTTTTTTAACGCTGGCGGCGGCATAATAAGAACCTTCAATGGTGTTGATGACAATATACGAAGTGCCCTTCGTATTTTATGGGAAAGTGATGGGTATACCCCCCATGCAATAGCCACCCACCCTCGAATTACCGATGCGCAAAGAGAAGCCCTATTGAAAGCGTTGCTTACCCTGTCGAAGGACGAAGACAATAAACAACTATTGAAGAACATCGGCTTTAAAGGTTTTATATCATCAGTAGATGAAGATTGGGACGACGTACGAGCCCTAGGCATCACCTCATTAGCAAGGCCGCAATTGTGAAAAGAGACGCGTCGCTCACACTATCGCTAAGAACCAAAACTATTGTTGGGGTAGCACTTATTGCTGCCATTCTGTTTTTAATTCTTATCACCACCGTATTTAAATTATTAAATGACTTAGTTGACACCAGTGTTGAAACCTCGGCCCAAACCACCACAACCTTGTTTGTCTCTACCGCGAAAAATGCCTTTTTAAGCTACGACCTCGCTTCGCTAGAGGCAGATGCATCAGAAATGCTTTCAAACCCCAATATCAGCTATGTTCGGGTTCTCGATAACAACAACAATGTGTATGTCGAAAAAGGTGAACATAGCGTACTTAACCGTCCTTTTAAGCAAGATAGAGATGTAATGAGTGCGGTAGACGGTATATACGATACCTCCGCTGACATTAAGGTTGGCGAGACACTCTATGGGCGTGTAGAGATAGGGCTGGAAGTTGATTCTATTAACAAGTCAGTAAAGCGAGTTCGAACATGGACACTCACTCTTGCATCCATAGAGCTCGCCCTTATCGCATTGTGTTCATTCTTGCTTGGGTCATACTTAATGTCGCAGCTAAAGCAACTAAGAGCGGGCGCTAGGCATTTAGGCGCGGCGGTTAAAGATAAAAATTACCAAAATATCTCTGTCAAAGTGCGGGGTAAAGATGAACTCAGTGAGTTGGCTGATGCGTTTAACCAATTAGTTGAACTTTTGAAAGACGAGAATATTCATCGTGAGCGTGTTGAAGATGAACTCAAAGAGCTCAACAGCTTATTGGAAGTGAAAGTAAGAGAACGCACCTCGTTGCTAAATCAGAAAAACTTTCAGCTTGAAGAAGCAAATAAAGATTTAAAAGAAGCACAGGTTCAATTGTTACAAGCAGAGAAAATGGCATCAGTTGGCCAATTGGCCGCGGGGGTAGCGCACGAAATCAATAACCCGATTGGATTTGTGAATAGCAATATGCATACTCTCAGCGAATACGTATCGACCTACCAAATGATATTCCAACAGCTGAACGATGTGCTTTCAAAAGATACCGCCACCCAACAAGATGAAGCGATAAAACAGTTGCGTAACATTATTCAGCAGCAAGATATGGAATTTATCAACAGCGATATCTCTGAACTCATCACCGATTCGAAAGACGGCCTGATTCGGGTGGCCGAAATAGTCAAAGGGCTAAAGCTTTTCTCTCGTGTAGACAGTGATGAAATGCAGTCTTACAACTTAAATGACTGTGTTCGCACCACCCTAGCGATGGTGAACAACCAGCTAAAGTACATATGTAGCGTAGAAACGCATTTAGGGTCGATTCCCCATATCATGATGAACATGGGGAAAATTTCACAAGTTGTAACTAACCTTCTTATTAATGCAGGGCAAGCCATCGAAAGTACTGGTATACATGGCACCATTACCATTACAACGCGGGAAATAGATGGCAACATTGAACTTACGGTGCAAGACACTGGCTGCGGTATTAAATCGAGTCACCTAGATAAATTATTTAACCCCTTCTTCACTACCAAACCAGAAGGGCAAGGTACCGGACTTGGGCTTTCTATTTCTTTTGGCATTGCTCAAGAACACGGCGGCACCCTTCATGCCTCAAGTAATGATGGGGAAGGAAGCTGTTTTACGCTAAGCCTACCAATACATAATCCGTTAGACGACAACGCCGAAGATTCTTTTCAGGACGATTCACTATGAATGATACCACTGACCAAAACGCAGACGTGTACACTGTTTTATTTGTCGACGATGAACCTAATATTCTTCGTGCCATTAAGCGCGCGCTCTTTTCCTTAAAAGTTAATTTATTGCTGGCTGATAGTGGCGCAAAAGCGTTAGAGATCATGAAGGAAAATGAAGTTCACGTGATCATTTCCGATATGAAAATGCCACAAATGTCTGGTGCTGAATTACTTCAACAAGTCGCAGAATTGTACCCTGAAAGTTATCGGCTAGTGCTAACCGGTTATGCCGATATAGAATCGACTATCAAAGCGGTTAACGAAGGAAAGATTCATCGTTATCTGCAAAAACCGTGGGACAACAAAGAGCTTATATCTGCCATTGAAGATGGGCTAGAACGAGTAAAGTTAAAAAACGAAAATGCCCGCCTGCAGAAATTAACTCGACTACAAAATCGCAAGTTAAAAGAAGTGAATACGTCACTTGAACAAATGGTGCATAAGCGTACTCGCCAAATTAAAGCCGCGTTGAACAAGATTGAAAAGCATAATCTTGCAATGGAACAAGTACTGTTTAACGTTATTAGTATTAACCCCAATATAGACGGCAAGTTTGCCATTGAAGTGAGCGAGCTTGCCACTAAGTTAGCAAAATACCTTCAACTGAACCCTGAAGACGTTAAACGGGTGCGCTATGCTGGGCTTATTTGTGAACTTGGTTTACTAGGGCTAAATACAGACGATTTTCTAGCCCCGTTTTCGAAGCTAAAGTACCAGCAACAACAGAACTACTTAGATCAAACCAAACAAGCGGCGCTCATGCTGGCACCTGCAACAGAGCTACAGCCAGTATCAGACATGATTGAATTCCAATTCGAGCATTACAATGGTGCGGGACCACGTAATGTGGTGGCAAAAGAAATTCCAATTGGTGCTCGCATCGTGTCAATCGCAAGAGATTACTGGCGTTTAGTCACCGGCCGAATGAGCGGTGAAGAAATGACACCGCGGGATGCAAAAGCCGAAATGAAAAAGCATACCAACACACGGTACGACGGTGAAATTTTATCCTTCTTACTTGCAGATGACGATGTGAGCACGTCAAAATACATTTACAACACTATGAAAGCCTCTCAGCTAAAAGCGGGCATGGTGTTAGCCAAAAATTTATACAATGACAGCCATATTCTTATACTGCCCGAAGGGCATGTTTTCACTGATGCCACTATCCAAAAGCTCACTCAATTTGAACAAGAGCGTCGCCGCGAATTCAGTATTTTGATTGAGCCCGAGACACCGTTAGATGAAGGCGAGGAAGCTGCTACACCTCAAGATGCATGATCTTTAGTGCATCTATGGTAGTACCCATAAAACTGGAATAAAGAAGCATTAAGATAATTGGTGCTGCTTTGTTTTTTTGGAAGTGATGCCTACGATAATGAAATCTTCTACCTTGCACCTCGGTCTCTTAGACACGTATACAGTGTGTATTCCTTTAATTTCGTGTCACAATAAATGACAACTCTAGGCCTAACGGATAATAAGGCGGTTAACATGAAACATTTTGATTATATCTGCATAGGCGGCGGTAGCGGCGGCATTGCGTCTGCAAATCGCGCCGCCAAACATGGCAAAAAAGCAGCCATTATTGAAGCTAAAGATATTGGCGGCACATGCGTTAACGTAGGGTGTGTACCCAAAAAAGCCATGTGGTACGGCGCACAAGTAGCCGAAGCTATCCATCGCTATGCACCAGAATATGGTTTTGATATAACCGTAAATCACTTCAGTTGGGATAGCCTAATAGCCAGCCGCCAAGCCTATATTGAACGTATTCATGCATCATATGACCGTGCTCTAACGGCTAACGACGTGACTCTTATTCGTGGTTTCGCGAAATTTATAGATAACAACACCATTGAAGTAGATGGCGAAACCTATACAGCCGACCACATAACAATTGCAACCGGTGGACGTCCTGTTATACCCGATATTCCAGGTGCTCAACACGGTATTAACTCAGACGGCTTTTTTGCACTTAAAGAGCAACCTAAAAAGGCTGTAGTAGTAGGTGCAGGTTACATTGGTGTTGAGCTTGCGGGCGTACTGCATAGCTTGGGCACAGAAACCCACTTAGTCGTGCGTAAACATGCTCCGCTACGTAACTTCGACCCTATTGTTCACGAAACCTTGGTGGATATGATTCATGCCGAAGGCTGCACATTACACAACCACGCTAGCGTTGAAAAAGTGGAGCGCGGTGAAGGTAAGAACCTTTCAATTCACCTTACTAACGGTGAAGTACTAGAAGCAGACTGCCTTATTTGGGCTATTGGCCGCGAACCTTCAACCGATGTTATCGCCATTGAAAATACGGATGTAGAACTTGCCGAAAACGGCACAGTGAAAGTGGACAAGTATCAAAATACTACCGCTAAGAACATCTATGCCGTGGGTGATATCACTGGTGAAGCTGAATTAACGCCTGTAGCAGTAAAAGCAGGTCGCTTACTAAGCGAACGTTTATTCAACGGCCAGAAAGACGCCCATATGGATTACACCATGATCCCCACCGTGGTGTTTAGCCACCCGCCTATTGGCACCATGGGTTTAACCGAACCAGAGGCGGTTGAACAATACGGTGAAGACAATATTAAGGTGTACTCTTCCAGCTTTGCATCTATGTACACAGCAGTTACCCGTCACCGCCAAATGACCAAAATGAAATTGGTGTGTGCAGGGGAAGATGAAAAAGTGGTTGGCTTACATGGTATTGGCCACGGTATGGATGAAATTCTACAAGGCTTTGCAGTGGCGATTAAAATGGGCGCAACCAAAGCCGATTTTGATGCCTGCGTGGCCATTCACCCAACTAGTGCAGAAGAATACGTGACGATGACCTAGCGTGTCTAGCTCAGCTCAGGCTAGCTAAACATAGTTAAAAACTAGCGTATTTATATAATATGTAAGGCGATAATCGATACTGTGATTATCGCCTTTCTTTTTTATACCCTCTCAAGCGATACGGGCACCCCATTTAATACACTATTTCCCGACAAAGTATCTACCTGCATTTCGTCCGTCAGAATATTGGTATTAACACCCGGATATTGACTGGCGACCCCCAATTTAATTCCCTTCTTGTTGTGGCCCCAGCCGTGCGGAATAGAAACCACGCCAGGCATAATAGAATCGGTGATTTCAGCTTCCACTAGAACATGACCCACTCTTGAAGTGACTTTAACCATATCGCCTTCATTCACAGCATAGTTGTCGGCATCTGCAGGGTGTAATTGCAACGTACAGCGATTATTTCCCTTTACCATTCTGGGGCTATTATGTAACCACGAGTTGTTCGTTTTAATATGACGCCTACCAATTAATACCATCTGATTTTGGTTACGCATCGGCTCGAAAAAGTGCGTCTTTACTCGGGCAATATCCGGCATAAAGTAATCAAAATCTAATTTGATTTTTTTATCCTCGTGAAAAACAGCATCAGGCAGGGCAGGCTGTAATGGACCAAGGTCTATGCCGTGTGGATACGCTTTTAGCTTATCTAGTGACAAGTTATCGCCGCAGTTACCGTTACTGCTAGTTTCTCCATCCGTGATAGTGTTTTCACTAACACTATGGTTAATGCTAGCATGTCCCCCGTATTGCCCACTTTTTAATAAATCATCTATCACACCTTTAGGCTGTTTTTGCCATAAAGCTTCATAGTGCGCGGTGCGCTTGCCATTTAAATTATCTAAACGCTCTGCCAATGATAAGTATATCTGCCAATCGTTTAATTGATTGTCATCTATGTTTACCACTGCCTCAGAATAGGTGGCGTAATTTCTTACTGCAAAGTTGTGAAAAACCACATCATAGTGGTCACGCTCTAACGGGGTAACCGGCGGTAATATAATATCTGCATGCCTTGATGTTTCAGTAATGTAGAAGTCTACAGACACGACAAAATCGAGCTGTGAGAATGCGCGTTCAAGCTGTTCGGTATTTGGCGTAGTGACTAATGGGTTGCCAGCGCCAATAACCATGGCTTTAATTTGGCCTTCACCAGGGGTTAATATTTCTTCTGCTAAACACGCCACTGGGTACTCACCAGCAAAAGCGGGTAGTCCCCTCACCCGTGAACGATAACCTCCCATGCTTCCCTTACTTGAAACTGGTAAAAGATTAGCGGCAGGCTGGGTAAACATCATTCCCCCTCGCCTGTCTAGGTTTCCGGTCAGCATATTGAACAACATAATAAGATATTGAGTAAATGTACCAAATGCTTGCACACTCGCGCCCATACGACCGTAGCATACTGCTGAATCAGCACTGCAAAAATCTATAACCAATTGAGTTATCTGCGAAGCTTCTATGCCGGTGAGCTTGCTAACGGTTTCGGGAGAGAAGTCTTTTACATAGCCTTTAACGTCATATAAATCTTCGGCGTATGGTAAAAGCGCTTCTGCATTATGCAATTGCTTTTCAAATACCACATGTAACATAGCAAGTAATAGCAATACGTCGCTGCCAGGGCGAATAAAGTAATGCTCGCAGCTTAAATCAGCAGTGTCTGTCCGTTTAGGGTCGATAACCACGACTTTACCACCGCGTTTTTGCACGCCTTTTAAGCGCTTTTTAACGTTGGGTACTGTCATGATGCTGCCATTGGAAGCCAGCGGGTTTCCACCAATAATCACAAAGTGTTGGGTATGGTCGATATCTGGAATAGGAATTTGCGACATATGACCGAACAGCCTGCGACTCACGATATGATGAGGGAGTTGATCTACCGAAGTGGCAGAATATCTATTGTGTGACTCAAGAGCGCGATAAAAATAAGGGCCGAACAAGATAGCCCCCATGTTGTGGGCATTCGGATTACCTAAATACACGCCAACCGCATCTTTACCATGTATAGACTGGGTATGGTGGAGTTTTTCAGCAACATAGTCGAAAGCCTCGCTCCACGGTATTTCTTGCCACTCATCACCCACCTTTTTTACTGGCCGTTTTAATCTATCAGGGTCGTCATACAAATCTTTCAATGCACTGGCTTTGGGGCATACGTGGCCTTCACTAAACGGGTTATTTTTGTCTCCCTTGATGGAGAGTATGCGATTGCCCTGTGTTGCCACTTCAATACCGCACATGGCTTCGCACAGCGTACAGGTTGAGTAATGGAGTTTTTGTTCTGGGCTAACCCCGCTTTGCTCTGATTTCACCACGTTTTGCTCTGAATTAACCATGTACAGCACCTACATCAAATTTTGTTAACAGCTTGTTGCAAAATTAGCGTTTATCCATCTAATAGACAAGCATCATCGTGAGTGATGGATAAATAGACGGGTGGGTGGTAAAACTGTAAGTTGGTCGTTAGATTTATACGTGAAATCTCATAAGTAAGGTGTTGTCCCACCGGTTTAGGTTAAAGTTAACGATAAATTTACAATTAGATGAGACGCTCACGGCCTTACTCATCAATAGACAGAAAACGCATTTCAAGTATTTGGAAACACATTATGATAAAAACAACAAAAAGCGTGTTAGCCGTCACATTAGTGAGCGCGCTAGGCTTTAGTACGGCTCACTCTACATATGCCGCCGACGACATTAAAAAAGAAACAAGCATCAATGAAGAAAAATGGGATGTGACTAACCCACCCTTTGCACTTAATGAAGTCACTATTAATACCACCGAAACTACGTGGTCGAGCTTAGATATCGCCCCGAATGGCAAGTACATGGTATTCGATATGTTAGGTGATATTTACAAAGTAAATATTGATGGCGGCAATGCCTCACCTCTCACGCAAGATTTCGCATGGAACATACACCCAAGTATTTCACCGGATGGTTCAAAGATTGCGTTTATTTCTGACCGCGATGGCATTAATAATCTTTGGATAATGGACAGCAATGGTGAAAACCTGCGCCAAGTGACCAAAGAAAAGAATAACCTTATTCACTCTCCTAAGTGGAGCCCAGATGGTGAATACTTGTTGGTATCGAAAGGTATTATGTCTAGCCGCAGTATTCCAGCGGGCGAAATTTGGATGTATCACAATACCGGCGGTGACGGCTTGCAAATTAAAGCCCGTAATCATGGTAAGAAAGATCAACAAAATATAGCCGACCCCGTTTTTTCTCACGACGGTAAATATATTTACTTCACGGAGAACACTGTGCCTGGGAGTCGTTTCGATTATAACCGCGATCCATTAGGTGGCATATTCGCCATTACCCGCTTCGACCGCGAAAACGGCGATGAAAGCCGTTATATTAGTGGCACTGGCGGTGCAGTGGTACCCACACCATCACCCGATGGTAAATACGTTGCGTTTGTTCGTCGCGTAAAAGAAAAAACAGCGCTGTTTTTGAAAGATATTAAAACCGGTGTTGAAACACCGCTCATCACAGAACTTGAACGTGACATGCAAGAAGGTTTTGGCTCTGAAGGTTACTTTGCTTATTTTGATTGGATGCCCGACTCCTCTGCCATTGTGTATTGGACAGGTGGTACTTTCCATAGCATCAATATTGACGATAAAACCATTTCAGATATTAACATTAGCGTAGAAGCTACCCTTCACTATGCTGATGCGCTGCGTTTTGATGTGGATGTGGCACCGGATGAATTTGATGTAAATATGATTCGCTGGTCGCAAATGTCGCCTGACGGCAAAACACTCTTGTTTCAAGCATTAGGCAAGCTTTACGTCAAAGACGTAAAGTCTGGCAAGATGAAACGCCTGACAAAGCAAAATGAACATGGTGAATATTACCCACGTTTTTCTAACGACGGCAAAGCCATTGTTTACACCACATGGAATGATGATGAATTAGGGTCAGTACGCATTGTTTCTGCCCGTGGCGGTAAAGGCAAAGTTATTACTAAGCAACCTGGCCATTACATTGAACCATCGTTCTCAAGTGATCGGGAAAAGGTAGTGTATCGCAAGTTTACCGGCGGCTATTTACTCGACCCTAAATACTCGGTAGACCCTGGTATTTATGTAACAGACCTTGATAGAAAAACCGAAAAGAAAGTATCGGATGGGGGCATTAACCCACACTTTGCTGGTGACAATTCACGGGTATTTTTCACCGAGTCGGTAGGCGGCACACCGTATAGAGAGACACAACTTTCAAGCGTAAACTTGCAAGGAAACGATAAGCGAACTCATCTGTATGGCGCTGATGATGTAAGTGAGTACAAACTTTCACATGATAAAAAATGGGTGGCATTTGTTTATCAATTCAAAACCTTTGTTACCCCTTTTGTTGAAAATGGCAAGAAAGTAACTATTGGCCCCAACATGACTTCATTGCCGGTTACTCAGCTTTCATCTAAAGCCGGTGAGTACCTAACATGGTCGCCGGATAACACAACGGTAAGCTGGTTTAATGGCCCAACTTTCTACAGCCGCTCGCTTAAAGAAGCCTTTGCGTTTGTAGACGGTTCGCCAGAAACCCTGCCCGACCCTGTGGCCGACGGTATTAATTTATCGTTCACTACCGAAGCCGATAAACCAAGTGGTTACAAAGCGTTAATTGGCGGGAAAGTCGTGACCATGCGTGATGCCGATAACACCCAAGAGGTGATTGAAGACGGCGTTATTATCATTAAAGATAACCGCATTGAAGCAGTAGGTAAGCGCGGTGATATTGCTATTCCTGAAGGCGCTATGCAAATAGACGCCAGTGGCAAAACCATTATTCCAGGATTAGTTGATACCCATGCTCATGGCGCACAAGGCAGAAACGAGATTATTCCAGATAAAAACTGGAGCCAATACTCGAATGTCGCCTTTGGGGTTACCACCATTCATGACCCATCAAATGATACTACTGAAATATTTGCCGCCTCTGAACTTCAGCGTAAAGGCGACATAGTTGCACCGCGTATTTACTCTACCGGTACTATTTTGTATGGCGCAGAAGGCCTAGGCTATAAAGCCATTATCAATAACTACGAAGATGCGTACTTTCACGTAGAACGTTTGAAAGAAAGTGGCGCTATTTCGGTGAAAAGCTACAACCAGCCACGTCGCGATCAACGCCAACAAGTGTTATGGGCGTCGAAAAATCAAGACATGATGGTAGTACCAGAAGGCGGCGGTAAGCTTCAACAAAATCTGACCATGTTAGTAGATGGCCATACAGGGTTAGAACACAGCTTACCTATCGAGCGCGGTTATAGCGATGTCACCCAGCTGTGGAAAGCCACCGAGTTCGGTTACACACCCACATTTGTGGTTTCTTACGGCGGTATGATGGGCGAAGAGTATTGGTACGACCGTACAGAGGTATGGAAAAACCCACGCTTACTTCGCTACACCCCAGCCACCATGTTACATGGCCGTTCTATTAGACGCCCCACCGCGCCCGACAACCAGTACAACCACCAAAACGTTGCCAGCTACGCCAAAGAGCTTCGAGATAATGGGGTCAGTGTACATATTGGTGCTCATGGCCAACGTGAAGGCTTAGCCGCGCACTGGGAGCTGTGGATAATGCAACAAGGCGGTTTCACCGCGTGGGAAGCATTACGCGGCGGGACTATCGATGGCGCAAAACACCTAGGTATGGGTAAAGACATCGGCAGTATTGAAAAAGGTAAACTGGCCGACTTAGTCGTTATTGACGGCGACGTATTAGCAGACCTACGCCGCAGCGAATATGTGGAATTCACCGTACTTAACGGCCGCGTATACGAAGCCGCCACCATGAACGAAGTGGGCAGTAAAACCAAGCGTTCCCCTTTCTTCTTCGAAGAAAACAACGCCACCTTTATGCCAAGAACTACCGCTGAAGCCATTGATGCTAAAGCCCATCACTTCCATTGGAAACACTAGTGACTTATTAAGCTATTAGTACTTATCAAGCCGGCGAAAATCGCCGGCTTTTTTATACCGACTGCTCCCCCCATATTTCCAATATTCCCCTTAAGCCAACAGCAGATTTAGCTTAGAGTGTAGAAAGCACCATGATAGACCTTCCACCGCATGGATGCGGTGGCAAAGCCCCATGGATGGGTTTATTGGGAATTAGGGTTGTATTAGAAGTGTGGGGCACACAATAAGCAGCCCCTCCCCCCAAGCCAACCACGGATTTAGCACAGAGGGTAGGAAGCACCATGATAGACCTTCCACCGCATGGATGCGGTGGCAAAGCCCCATGGATGGGTTTATTGGGAATTAGGGTTGTATTAGAAGTGTGGGGCACACAATAAGCAGGCCCTCCCCCCAAGCCAACCACGGATTTAGCACATAGGGTAGGAAGCACCATGATAGACCTTCCACCGCATGGATGCGGTGGCAAAGCCCCATGGATGGGTTTATTGGGAGCTAGGGTTATCAGAAGTGTGGGGCACACAATAAGCAGGCCCTCCCCCCAAGCCAACCACGAATTTAGCACATAGGGTAGGAAGCACCATGATAGACCTTCCACCGCATGGATGCGGTGGCAGAGCCCCCATGGATGGGTTTACGGCGAGTCTATCATGGTGCTTTCTGCCCTTTGAGCGAAAAACATCCTCAGCGGTTGCGTCCATATTGTTCGTGAGACGACACCCAATCAGATGAGCTAATGGCTGAGGCTAACGAGATTTCTCCCGCTAAGGCCACCGCTGCAACAATTTCGGCAAATTTGTACACTTTGTTTTTGCCATAGCAATCGATGAGCTCCAAACACTCGCGTTGAGTACCCATTCCTGTGCCACCACCATAGGTCGCTACGATTAACGAAGGAATAGTAATAGACACATACAAGTCGCCTTCATCGGTAAGCTCTGAATACATAATAGCTGCCGATGATTCCGCTACGTTTGCCACATCTTGCCCTGTGGCAATGAACATGGCAGTAATACCATTCGGGGAATGTAAACCCGTATTGTTCACCCCAGATAGGAATGACCCGACACCCGCAACCCTGCCGTGATAATCAATTTGCTTAGGCTCTACACGCATGATTTGCAGTAAATGCTCACGCTTAATCGTGGCCTCTGCGGTTACTCGCTTACCACGCGTACGCATAATGTTTATTTGTGAGGCTTTCTTATCGGTTGCAAAGTTAGATTCTAAGTAGAAGTTCTCTACCCCTTCATAGTTATCTAAAATCCACCCGCAGGCAGCGAAAGTAGCCCGCCCCACCATGTTCTGCCCAGCCGCATCGCCGGTTAAATAATTAAAGCGTAGAAAGGCAAATTTGTTCGATAAGAAGTGGTCGATATAAGTGAGTTTGGCAATGCTCGACGTTGCTTCAGCCTCTTCGCGAATTTTGCTAATGTTTTGGTTTACCCACGTCACAAAGTCTCTTGCGCCACGAGCATCACTAAATATAAAAACAGGCGCACGCTGCATAGCATCATCGACAACGGTGGCCTTTACTCCACCGCTCATATTAAGCAGCTTCATACCCCGATTATACGACGCCACTAAGGTGCCTTCTGTTGTGGCCATAGGCACAACAAACTCGCCCTTTGCATGTTCGCCATTGATAGTTAATGGACCTGCAATGCCAATGGGCACTTGAGCTACCCCAATAAAATGCTCAATATTGCCTTTCAATTTATCTGGGTCTACTGAGTACTTACCTACATGGTCGAGTTTGGCGCCGGTGAAACTTTCAAAATACGACTGACGCTTTTTGATAATGTCATCGCCATAATCATCATGATCGTCTCGGGGTATATGTAACTTGCGATTGGTGGGTGAAGTCACATTATCTTCTACTTCGAACTTAAGCTTTCCAAAAGGCGACGCTGAAAAACAAATACCTATTTTGCGCTTTTCAGGGCTTACCTCTTCGTTAAGTTCTAGGTGTACCGTAATAACTTGCCGTAACGAAAACGGCATACCACCGGTGTCATTAAGGGCATCGAAACTAATGTCACTGTCGTTGCTGCTTTGAATAGAGATTTTGTGGCTTGGAACTTTCTCGCCATCAAATGAAATCCATTTAAGCTCTTTTAGTGTGGCATCTTTTAAACGGTTTTTAAGTGCGAAGGAAACGCCGTTATCAGTTTTGGTTAGGCTTCCGTGAGTGTATAGCTGCTTGAGTAAAATACTTGGTACAAACATGTGAGTTCCTATTCCGTTTTGGTTAAGCCACTGCGTGAATTAAGTACACTACTTTTTTATAGTACAACCTTTGTACAGTATCACTAACCTTTTGCATTTCCATCAATTTTTAACCACATTTAAATTTGAGCCATTTCATTAAAAATTCATCAAGTTTTGCGCCAACACCCTATGAATAAAGGGCGGCGAATGCCCTGACTTCTTTTTATTCGATATTCCCAGCCCCCTTCATCTAACGTTAACAGCGTCAAGGCTTTACCCAAGACCACTTGTCGGTATTCAGGTTTTCGCTGCTTAAAAAGTATCGATTACTGATTAAGCGCTATGTCCACAGGGAAATGGCAACTGAATACCATTTTTTAATTTCATGGGATGAACTGTTATGAGAAAAGGACTATTCCGTCGTCAAGCAATGCAGCCTACTTCACCATTTCAAGGTGAATTATTGATGACGCCTCGACCGTCCCATATGGGAATAACTGCAATACTACTTTTATGGATAGTGGGTGTGGGGGTTTACCTCACTACGGGTAGCTATGCCCGAAAAGCCACCGTTGAAGGATGGTTAGAGCCCTCTCATGGCGTACTAAGGTTGTACGCCGACTCCCGTAAAGGCCGCATTTCTCAAGTGTATGTCAGCGAGGGGCAAAAAGTTTTGAAAGGCGAACCATTATTGTCGATTGAATACGGGGTTCAGCAGCCACAAGGAGAAACCGTAGAGCTAAAACTGCAACAGGAGCTTATCGCTAAAAAGCAGCGCATAACCGACTCATTGGCCCGTACTATTACTATTCATAAAAACAACCACGCGCAGCTAGTAAAGCAACTTGAGCACGCACAAACAGACGCCGATTCAATACGCCATATTTTAGCGATCTCTTATCAACAGTGGCAGTTAGCACACAATCAATTTACCTCACTTGAAGTGCTACGTAATGCAGGTCATGTAAGTAACGCAGATTTCGATAGTTATAAGCTGGAGCTTTTAAGTAGCCAGCAACAATGGAAACAATCTGAGCGGAATAACTTAAAAAGCGAAGCTGAAGTAAGCCGACTGACACATGAAATTGACGGCTTACCCGAGATACAAGCCAATGAGCGCACCGCACACGAAAACCAACTAAGTGATATCAACCAACAATTACTGACGTTAAATCGCGATCGGCAGCGCATTCTATATGCAACACAAAATGGTGTGGTTTCGAGTCTGCAAGCGAGTGCTGGATTAATGGTCGACCAAAACAGACCGCTACTTAGCTTACTTCCAGAAAACTCCCCAATAGAAGCACGATTGTTAGTGCCCGTGCGCGCCGCCGGGTTTATCGCTAATGGGCAACAGCTCGCGATTCGTTACGATGCCTTTCCCTATCAGAAATTTGGGTTACAAGAGGGACAGATAACTAGCATATCTGAAACTATTTTACTGCCAGGAGAATGGGCTAACACGCCCTTAACCGTAAGCGAACCCGCTTATTTGGTTACCGCTAAATTAAGTAGCGACGCCATTATTGCCTATGGAAATCCGGTAATGCTTAAGGCGGGAATGACATTTTCAGCAGACGTTGCGCTTAGCCAGCGAAGCTTACTGGAATGGATCTTAGAGCCGCTTTTAAGCGTCACTAAAAGGTTGTAATTATGAATATGACTCACGGTTTTGCTTCACCTGTACTCAGCGCTTTATCACCTAAAAATAAAGTACCGGTTGTGCTTCAAACTGAAGCCGCTGAATGTGGATTAGCCTGTGTCAGCATGGTGGCACAATATTATGGTGACAAACGGGATATGACCCACCTTCGTCAGCACATTAGTGTTTCACTTCGTGGTATTACACTTAAAGATATTATGGATATCGCGCAGCAAATGGCATTTCAATGTCGTGCACTAAAAATTGAGCCACAGGATTTATCTCAACTCACCCTGCCAGCAATACTCCATTGGGACATGCGTCATTTCGTTGTTTTGACTCACGTAGGGCGTGAGCGATTTACCATACACGACCCCAGTATTGGCAAGCGCACATTCACCTTCGACGAGGCAAGTAAACACCTAACAGGAATAGCGTTAGAAATTACGCCTAAAGACAATTTTTCGCCGCCACCGGTAAAGCCGTTACTCAAACTAAGAAGCTTTTTTACCCGCACGATAGGGTTCAAACGTAACTTAGCGACCTTACTGGCGCTGTCTGCCTTGCTGCAACTTTTTGCATTGGCATCTCCCTATTACGTACAAACCGTGGTTGATGATGTGTTGTTGCAAGGTAACCAAGCGCTGCTAACCGCACTTGCCATTGGGTTTACTTTTTTACTACTGATAAGTATCTTCACCAGAGTGTTGCGACGCTTTTTGATCCTTGCTGTATCAAGCCGGCTTCAGCTGCAAATGTCTGCCTCGGTTTTTCAACATTTGCTTTCCCTCCCGCTGGATTTTTTTGCGAAAAGACACGTGGGCGATGTAGTGTCTCGCTTTGGCTCCCTTGCGCATATTCGTGAGTTTCTCACCACTGGCCTTGTCACAGCCTTGCTTGACGGTGTCATGGCTATTATCACTCTCGTCGTGATGGCACTTTACTCTGTAAAGCTCACGCTATGTGTGGTGCTAGTAGTGGCGATATACCTACTTTTCCGCATTGCATTAATACCTATCACTAAGCGGCTCACAACAGAAAAAATTGCGTTAGGCGCCACCGAGCAAAGCCACTTTATGGAAAGCGTTCGGGGTATGCTGCCTATTCGTGTATACCGCCAAGAATCCCAGCGCCATAGCCAGTGGCAAAACAAGTTAGTCGCCACTTTGAATAAAGATATTAGTTTAGGAAAACTCAATATTGGCAGCGACGCGGTAAACCAAGTGTTATTTGGTCTTGAGAACATCGTTGTGATCTTTATAGCGGCCTCTTTGGTGATGGACAATATGCTGACCGTAGGAATGATGCTTGCCTTCATTGCTTACAAAACCAAATTTACTACTGCGGTAGATGGGCTAATGTCCAAATTTATCGAATTGCGAATGCTGGCCGTACACTTTTCTCGCTTGAGCGATATTGTACTAACAGAGCCTGCTGAAACCACCTTGTTGTCACAGCAACCTAGCACTTATTCACATGCAAATTCAAACGCAACCTCAGTACCTGCAGCGGCCTCTTCTCATGCTATTGCCTCTAGTACTCCTGCTATTCATCTAAAAGCCCACAATCTTAGTTATCGCTATGGGGAGGGGTGTAACCGTATTTTTGAAAACCTTAATTTATCGGTTAAAGCAGGAGAAATCATTGCCATCGTTGGAGCAAGCGGAAGTGGAAAAAGCACCTTACTTAAATGCCTGATGGGGCTGTATGCTCCCTCTGAAGGAACGGTTAGCCACAATATGATTTCATCATCAAATCAGGCGCCAACCATTGCTTCTGTGCTGCAAGAAGACATGTGCTTATCCGGCTCTATGGCTGAAAATATTAGTTGTTTTGATGAAATACCTAATCAAGAAAAGATCGTACGGGCCGCTCAGTTAGCCTGTATCCATGACGAAATTTTTGCCATGCCGATGCAATACCACTCGTTAGTCGGTGATATGGGAAGCAGTTTAAGTGGTGGTCAGAAGCAACGGCTTTTATTAGCTAGAGCACTCTACCGCTCTCCCGATATTCTTTTTCTTGATGAGGCCAGTAGCCATTTAGACATTCAAAATGAGCACATCATCAATACTCATCTAAAGGCACTGAATATTACCCGCATTATGGTTGCCCATCGGCCTCAAACAATTGCCCTTGCGGATACTGTCTATCAGTTAGTAGACGGTACTCTGCAGCGATACCCAGCTTCTGAAATAGTAGAAGAAAATGATAATACCCCACTAGGAGATTCATAATGATAACGCCCGAAGTTAGAGAATCTACACCCTTACTCACCGATATTGAGCGTCAACAAATCGTTGAGCATGTAGAGAACTTAAATAGTACTGCCCTTCCCATCGACACCTTGTCTAAACGCGAGCTTCAGGTAGCGCGAAAGATCATGGAAGGGCTGTCGAATAAAGCGATAGCAACAGAGCTATTTATTAGCGAGCGAACGGTTAAGTTCCACTGCGCCAACATCTACAAAAAATTAAAAATAAGCAGCCGCACCGCGCTTATTGCAAGTTGCTTCCGATCGATTTACCACCCCTTAAGGTTGGCTTAACCGCTAGCCTTTTAAATCACACTAAAACGCTTTTATAAGGAGCGAAAAATGCAACATAACACGCAAAACCATACACACAAAAATACACAAACAGAGGTACAAACCGCTACCGCCCTTCATCTTGAAACCCAAGAGTTACTGCAAGTGACTGGCGGCAAGTCTGGCGTATCAACAGTTGAAGATAAAACGCCAATTCGCCTTATTAAACCACCTGTCTATATCACCCTCGCGATTGGTGAGGACGGCGGACAATTGCCCGATTTATTGTCATAGCAGATTAAGGAGGTTAAGCAGTCCTCCTTTTACCATTTAAAAGGATATTTCAATGCAGATTGCATTAATAGGGAGCGAGAATGACCCACAAATTCTTCATGTGGCTGAGGCCTTAATAGCCGATAAAAATGAGCCCTGTATTATCAATACCAACTACTTTGGTAAACACTGGCAGCTCAGTTACGACCCGGATTTTAATGATGGTCTTTTGCATTTTGACCAGCCTACGCGCAACGGGCTGTTTCGAATTCCGCTATCAGACATCACATCTGCCTATTGGCACCAGTATATTCCTCCCTCGGTGAACGCTTCTGACAATGCGTCTTCGCAGTGGTTAGATCAGGAATATGCCAGCACCTTGTTATGTTGGTTTTTATTCAGTGAAACTAAGTGGGTTAATGGTATTGACGCTATTCGCGCTCATCACTGCAAACCGATTCAGCTGCGAATGGCAAAAAAGCTAGGGGCTAAGGTGCCATATACCTATATAGGCAACGCTAGTAATGTTGCTTTACAGTTTTGTGCGAATATAGACGAGGTGGTTTATAAGCCCGTGAAAGGCGGCGAAACAGCAAAATTCGTACAACAGGGCTATGATACTCGCGGTTTAGTACAGGCTTTGTTAAAAGAGCGCCCTGTTACGTTTCAGGCATATATTGAAGGGACAAACATTCGCAGTTACGTACTGGGTGATGAAGTCGTCAGTGTACAAATAGACTCTCACGACCTCGATTTCAGAGACGATGCTAACGCACGCCCTTTGCTGACGCCCCTTCCGAAACCAATGCAGGATTTATCACGAAAGATATGTTCCGGCTTAGGAATGCATTGGTGCGCTATCGATTGGCGTAAAAATACCAAGGGTGAGTATTACTTCTTGGAAGCCAACCCTTGCCCTTTCTTCTTGTTTGTTGAAAACGAGACTGGCGTTGATATTACTGGGCGTTTAGTGAAATTATTAACCACATAAAAAAAGAGCGCATTTAAATAAATGCGCTCTTTTGTGTGTTACTAGCCTTAGGGCTTTATAGAATGAAGCGAGACAGATCTTCGTTTTCTACTAGCGACTCTAAGTGGCTGTTTACGTAGTCTTCGTCAATCACAAAAGACTCACCGCTTTTTTCAGACGCATCAAATGAAATATCTTCCATTAAACGCTCAAGCACAGTGTGTAAACGGCGTGCACCAATGTTCTCAGTACGTTCGTTCACACGCCATGCCGCTTCAGCAATACGCTGAATGCCCGATTCCACGAAATCGATGTTCACACCCTCAGTAAGCATTAGCGCTTTGTACTGTGCGGTAAGCGATGCGTTAGGCTCGGTAAGAATACGCTTGAAATCACCCACTTCTAATGCTGACAACTCAACGCGAATTGGCAAACGGCCTTGAAGCTCAGGAATAAGGTCTGACGGCTTGCTCATTTGGAACGCACCAGAGGCGATAAACAAAATATGGTCTGTTTTTACCATACCGTGTTTAGTCGATACCGTTGAACCTTCTACCAAGGGTAGCAAGTCACGCTGCACACCTTCACGCGATACATCGCCTGACGTATTGCCTTCACGCTTACAGATTTTGTCAATTTCATCCACGAACACAATGCCGTGTTGCTCAACCGACTCAATCGCTTTTTCTTTTAAGTCTTCTTGATTCACCAAACGTGCGGCTTCTTCTTCCACCAGCATTTTCAGTGCATCTTTAATTTTTAGCTTCTTCTTTTTCTTTTGCGAACCTGACAAGTTTTGAAACATGCCTTGAAGCTGATTAGTCATTTCTTCCATTCCAGGAGGCGCCATAATTTCTACGCCGACTTGTGGAAGTGCTACGTCAATTTCAATTTCTTTATCGTCTAAGTCGCCTTGACGAAGCTTTTTACGAAATGCTTGGCGTGTGCCTCTATCTTCAACATCTTCTTTCTTACCCCATGCATCTTCAGGAGGTGGAATAAGTACGTCAAGAATGCGCTCTTCCGCCGCTTCTTCAGCGCGGAATTTCACCTTTTTCATTTCTGTTTCTTTGGTCATCTTCACGGCAATGTCTGCAAGGTCGCGAATGATGGTTTCTACTTCCTTACCTACATAGCCCACTTCAGTGAACTTAGTGGCTTCAACTTTAATGAAAGGCGCATGGGCTAATTTTGCCAAGCGACGCGCAATTTCAGTTTTACCCACACCTGTTGGGCCAATCATAAGAATATTTTTAGGCGTTACTTCTTGGCGCAAATCAGGCTCAAGCTGCATACGGCGCCAGCGGTTTCGAAGTGCAATCGATACCGCACGTTTAGCATCTTGCTGACCAATAATGTGTCGGTCTAGCTCATGAACAATTTCTCTAGGTGTCATTTCAGACATGCATAAACCCTTTTCTGTTTTGGTGCTACTGCATCGATAGCAGGCACAAGTCGCTGTTTATTTTTGATTAAACAGCCACTTAGTAATCGAGTACGTCTACCGTTTGACTATGGTTAGTGAATACGCAGATATCACCGGCTATGGTCAAACTTTTCTCCGCAATTTCTTTTGCGGTAAGTTCGGTATTTTCAAGCAAGGCTATAGCAGAAGCTTGGGCATAGTTGCCACCTGAACCAATAGCAATCAAATCATTTTCCGGCTGAACTACATCGCCGTTGCCGGTAATGATGAAAGACGCAGTTTCATCGGCTACGGCTAATAGGGCTTCTAGCTTGCGCAGCATGCGATCGGTTCGCCAATCTTTGGCAAGTTCAACTGCCGCCTTGGTCAAATGACCTTGGTGGGCTTCGAGTTTTGCTTCAAAGCGTTCAAATAGAGTGAAGGCATCGGCGGTGCCGCCTGCAAAGCCAGCTAATACTTTATCGTGGTACAAGCGGCGCACTTTACGTGCATTACCTTTCATTACGGTATTACCGAGTGACACCTGACCATCGCCAGCCATCACAACTTGATTTCCACGTCTTACAGATACAATCGTTGTCACGTTTAATCCCCGTTTAAGGTGGGCGTTATCGCAGACTCGGGCGATAACTGAAAAAAGACTTTGTTATGAAATGGGGGAAGGGTTTTCGTTTTCAAGGGGGGAAAGATTAAAGGGTATATCGATTAGCGTGTTAATTGCCGGAGGTTAACTTCCACCACAAATAATGGTGGAAGTATTATCAGCTAAACGACATTAAAGATTTAAAGGCTATCTTTACTTGTCGCTGGCTTTCTACCTCAATGATCTTATACGATTTATAAGTTCCAGTACCAAATTTGGCAGGTCGCGATATTCACTTTACGAAGGCTGTGCTTGGCTTTCTCGGCATCACGTTTCGATTCAAATGGTCCTAGAATAACCCTGAACCACTCGCCGTTACTGCCAGAGCTCTGGCGAATAAGAGCTTCTAAACCTTGGAAGGCGATTTTGGCTTTCATCTCTTCTGCTTGGGCACGGGTTCTGAACGACGCACACTGCATAAGGTATCGTTTGTCCGACTTTTCCTGTTCAGCCACGTCTACTTCTACTTCATACCCAGGCAGAGTACGAATATATTCCCACTCTTCTTTCGGTAATTCAGGCAAGGCTTCTTGGGTAGGCGCAACAGGGCGTACAACTTCGGTATCTACCTCAGAGCTGGCGTTGTCTTTAATAGACCATAAGAAAACCGCAAAGCCGATAAGTAATATCACCACGATGGCCAAACGAACAATAGGGAATGCGGCCGTGGGTGTACCCTTCACCTGTGATTTACCGCGTTTTTTATTATCCGGCTTCTTTTTTTGTGGTGCTTTACCACGAGATACATAATCGCGTTGAGCCATATTCGGCAGTTTTCCTACTACTTATCGTTATTTTAGACGGGTGGTGCCATTAGACGAGGACATAGTGCACAACCCTGAAACACTTGTATACATCAGTGTTAAGATTTTACCGTATTCCCCATCAGTGTGCTAACTGAAATCGGTGGGGTCGATATCTACCGACCAACGTACCTTTGCAGCCTGTGGCAGCCCTTGTAAATAAGGCAATGCTAAGCGCAACGCGTTATGTAACGGCGCACGTTTTTCATGACTGCACACCAACATAAAGCGAAAACGCCCTTGGCGCTTTTCAATTAAGCAAGGAAACGGCCCCGTCATTTGCGGTACTAACCCCGTAGAATTTGCGTTTGCAGTATTTGAGTTTAAAAGTACACCTCTAGCCTGTTGCAGGAAAGCATAGGCCGATGAGCTCTCGGTTGCCTCGGCTCTAATCACAAATTGGCTAATATATGGAGGCAAGGCAGACGCTTTTCGCTCCATTAACGCATGGCGCGCAAAGTGGGCATAACCGTTGTTCACTAAATCTTGTAATAAAGGATGGTGAGGGTTGTGGGTTTGCAACCACATTTCTCCGGGTTTACTTGCCCGCCCGGCTCTACCTGCTAGCTGTGTTACTAGCTGCGCTAGCTTTTCTGGCGCCCGAAAATCAGCACTAAATAACGCCCCATCACAATCTAAAACAACCACCAGTGTAACGTGAGGAAAATGGTGTCCCTTTGACAGAATTTGCGTGCCCACCAATATTTGGTGCTCTTGGCGGTTGATCGCATCTAAGGTTTGATGCAGCTTATCTTTTCCCCGAACCGAATCACTGTCTATTCGCACGTGCTTGGCATCGGGGAAGAGCTTCATTAAGCCCTCTTCTACCTGCTCGGTGCCCGTCCCCGCTGTTACCATTTCATGACTGTGGCAAGCTTCACACTCTTTGGGCATTGAACGGGTAGCACCGCAATGGTGGCATTGCAGCCTGTTTTGCCCTTTATGCACAGTATAAGGTCTATCGCAACGTTTACACATTGCCGTAGTGCCGCAGTGATGACATAAAAGGGCTGGGGCATAACCCCGTCTATTTACAAAAACCAGAATCTGATTCCCAGCATTCACATGCTGGCGCATAATTGTCAGCAAGCCTTCTGAAATACCGTAATGAATAGGCTGGTCTCGGGCATCTAATAAATACTGCTTAGTGCTTTGCGCCCCTGCGGCGCGGCGGGTTAGTTGTAAATGCGCGAAGCGACCGTTTAAAGCATTATTGAGCGTTTCCAGCGCTGGCGTGGCACTACCAAGTAACAAAGGAATGCTATGCTCTTTAGCTCGCATGGCTGCTAAATCTCGTGCGTGATACCTAAGCCCATCTTGTTGTTTGAATGATTCATCATGCTCTTCATCTACGATGATCATGCCGGGGTTTTTAAGCGGCGTAAAAATAGCTGAACGCGTACCAATAATAATACCTAGTTCGCCTGCCCTTGCCCGCTGCCATACCGATAATCGCGCCGCGTCTGTCAATTGAGAGTGCAATACCCCAACAGGAATATTAAAACGTTTTTCGAACCGCGAAACGGTTTGCGGCGTTAAACCAATTTCAGGCACTAAAATAAGCACTTGTTTGCCGGCTTTAAGCAAAGGTTCTATAGATTGCAGATACACTTCGGTTTTACCGCTACCTGTAACCCCCTCAAGCAAGCTGATTGCAAAAGTACCATGCTGCTGGTTTAACGCCGCTATCGCTACCCCTTGTTCTTTATCAGGTACGGGCTTTTCGCCAATGTCGAAGGTATCTAACCAAGCTTGCGCAGTGAGTTCAGGTGTAATTTCCACTAACTCAATAAGTGCTTTATCTAATAGCGCTTTCACTACTGCCGGTGAAAAGGTTTTGCGCGCTTCGCTAGCAATAAGTGATGTGGTTTGAACGGCTTCTAAACAAGCCATCTGCTTGGGTGCTCGGCTTAAACTATTAACATCGGTATCAGCACCTTCTGGTGTGACTTGAATATATTGCGCGGGTGATGGCGTGGCAGGCTCACCTTTTCGAAGGGGCACGGGAAGCATGGCATGTATCACTTCCCCGGGCGCATGGTGGTAATACTGCCATAACCAATGCGCCATTTTTCTTAGCGACTCGTCGATAACCGGCTCGCTATCTACTACCTCAATGATGGCTTTTATTTTACTGGTATCATCTATGTCTACACCGGATTCAACTACAATGCCTACCAATTGACGTGGGCCGAAAGGCACTTTTACCCGCACACCAGGTTGTAAGGTATCGGTATGAGAATAGGTAAATAGTTGGCGAAGCGGCACAGGTACAGCCACCTGAATGAATACCATTAAAATTGATGCCCCAATATTGATAAACGTAAAGTGAGTAGACGTAAATTCAGAACCGCTAATGATCTGGCATTTAAACATAATGTCAAATAAGGGAAGGGAATTTATTTTTGCCCCTGTGCGGAATCAACACCGCCCCTGTTTACTTCGCATACAAAAAGTGCTTGATCACTTACGACGCTTCCTTTATTATGCGCCGCTCTTTTGCGGCTGACTGCAATATCTGCGGTCGGTCATTGAATTTAAAGTTGCGTATGGTGTTTGGCTTCGGGCCAGATAGCGATACGGCCTCATATTGAAGGTAATCCAAAATGAAAGATGGTATCCACCCAGAATACGCTGAAATGACAGCAACATGTTCTTGCGGCAACGTAATGAAAATCCGTTCTACTCTAGGTAAAGATATTAACTTAGACGTATGTTCTGCATGTCACCCATTCTACACTGGTAAGCAACGTAACGTTGACACCGGTGGTCGTGTTGACCGCTTCAAGAAACGTTTCGGTGCTTTGGGCGCTAAATAAGCTCAGTACTCAGAAACACTATGTTTCTTTAAAAAAAGCGCCTATCGGCGCTTTTTTTGTGTCTGCGCTCCATAGAAAGCGCTTCCAATACAGTGCTCGGCGAGTGGAAGGCACAGCGAGTGGAGAGCTCGGCGAATGAAGAAATCGCCTAATGCAATGCTCTCAGTGAAAAGCTCTGCGTTTTAAATGCCGTTCCCAATTGCCGTTACTTTGCGAAGTGCACGCTTGCTCGCTGTCGTAGCGAACACCTTTAATCTGTGCCTTCAACGTGTGACACACATTATCGAGCTCATCTTCAAATGCTTGGTTCCAATTTGCTGCTAGCGCTTCGCTTTTCTGTTTCTCGGTTTCAAACACTGCAATAATTTCCGGCCTGCGCCAGTGCCCCATATGAGTAAGCCATTCAAAGCCAACCGACTCAGATTTTGCCCACTCACACACCGCCGTTAACGCTTCAATCAGTTTCTTTTCCGACATCTTAAGTTACGCTTTCCTTTATCATGTTTCCATTATACCTATTCCGATAACCAGCGCCTTAACTGGCCGATTTAATGCCTTTTTTACAACGCTATTCGATGCTCACTTATGCCTACGTCTATACCAACATCTATACCTACTTCTATAAAATAGAAATAATGTATTAATTTTCAAAGTATCATTAATATGGTGAATGGCAGATATTCGACGATGTCACTGGTCATACAAGCAAGTCTGTCCTAGATTAAAGGTATAAAGGGCAGATCAGATATGTACTTAAATATCCCTGTGATAGAGTCGAAGACATTCTACTGCGGCAACGCAGATTGCCCTTACGGTAACGAAGATTGCCTAACCCCTACATCGAAGGATATGTTTACTAATGTCAGATTTCAGACAACGTGCGCTAGATTATCATGCCAAACCCACGCCAGGTAAAATTAGCGTGGAGCTATCAAAACCAGCCGATAGTGTGGATGATCTTGCTCTGGCTTACAGTCCAGGGGTAGCTGAGCCAGTACGAGAAATTGCTGAAGATCCTGATAATGCTTACAAATATACAGCGAAAGGCAACATGGTAGCGGTCATCAGTAATGGTACTGCTATTCTAGGTTTAGGTAATTTGGGGCCGTTAGCTTCTAAGCCGGTGATGGAAGGTAAAGCACTGCTGTTTAAACGCTTTGCTGGGCTTGATGCTATCGATATTGAAGTAAAGCATCGCACCACGGAAGAATTCATTAATACCGTTGCCAATATTGCAGATACGTTTGGCGGAATTAACCTAGAAGATATTAAAGCCCCAGAGTGCTTTGAAATAGAACAAGAACTCATTAAGCGCTGTAATATTCCGGTATTCCATGATGATCAACATGGTACTGCCATTGTAACGGCAGCCGGCATGTTGAACGCCATTGAAATTCAGGGCAAAAATATCGAAAGCGCCAAAATAGTTTGTATGGGTGCGGGTGCAGCAGCGGTAGCCTGTATGGAATTGCTTATTAAATGTGGCGCGCAACGAGAGCGCATTTACATGTTAGACAGAAAAGGGGTTATTCATACCCGCCGTGAAGACCTTACGGAACACAAACGTTTGTTTGCCAATAATACCGATAAACGTACGTTAGAAGATGTGATGGAAGGCGCTGATATTTTTGTAGGCGTATCTGGCCCAGATGTATTGCCGCCAGAAACCTTGGCATTAATGGGGCCTAACCCGATTGTTTTTGCATGCTCTAACCCCGACCCTGAAATTAAGCCTGAATTGGCTCACGAAGTTCGAAATGATTTAATTATTGCAACGGGGCGTTCTGATTACCCTAATCAGGTTAACAATGTTCTTTGCTTTCCGTTCATTTTCCGTGGCGCATTGGATGTTCGCGCAACGGCCATTAACGACGAAATGAAAGTGGCAGCGGTAGAAGCACTCCGCGCGATTACCAAAGAGCCCGTACCAGAATCTGTGTTAGCGGCTAGCAATAGCAAAAGCTTAACCTTTGGCAAAGAATATATTATTCCTAAACCAATGGATCCTCGCCTTTGTGAACGCATAGCCTCTGCAGTGTCGAAAGCGGCGATTGAATCTGGTGTTGCAAGGC
This sequence comes from Alteromonas sp. CI.11.F.A3, assembly GCF_032925565.1. Lineage (NCBI taxonomy): Bacteria > Pseudomonadati > Pseudomonadota > Gammaproteobacteria > Alteromonadales > Alteromonadaceae > Alteromonas > Alteromonas sp. CI.11.F.A3. The sequence goes on along the minus strand of NZ_CP136708.1, from coordinate 652,984 downwards.
TTCCAGAAGTACCGAACCGCGCAGAGTAAAGGCAGTATAATCGAATAACTGGGCGCGCAGCCTTGTATTCGATTATTATAAAAAACGGCAATTTTCATTGCCGTTTTTTTAATCTTCTTGTTCGTTTTCAATAGAAACGTCTATACCCATATCTTCCATTATGCGTCTTGCCTCAGCAGGTACACGATTAGGGTTATCTTTTCTCAAATCTTCGTCATCCGGTAATGGCTGACCTGTAAATGCGTGAAGAAACGCTTCACATAACAATTCTGAATTCGTCGCATGACGTAAATTGTTTATTTGTCTACGCGTACGTTCATCGGTTAATGCTTTTAGCACATTAATAGGAATAGAAACGGTGACTTTCTTTACCTGTTCACTCTTTTTACCGTGCTCTGCGTAGGGATGAATATACTTACCGTTCCACTCTGCCATGATGCTAACTCTGTCTGATCTTATTTATGTTATGAAGAGAAATTCTAAACAAGTTGACGAAAAGGTCAATTGAGCAGTGTAAACCTCTTGACGTCTAGACGTAAATTCTTTAATTTAGCCGTCTAAACGTCCATAAAAGAGTAATTTTACCATGGTTTCTTACGCACAAGGTGTCGATGCACTGAATCAGTCCCTCTCGGAACTGCGTGACATTGATGTGTCATTTGAGTTTTTTCCACCAAAATCTGAGAAAATGGAACAAACCTTGTGGAAGTCGGTTGAACGTTTAGCACCATTAAAACCGAGTTACATGTCGGTGACCTATGGAGCAAACAGCGGTGAGCGTGATCGCACCCATGACGTGGTAAAACGAATTCAACAACAAACTGGGGTTGCGGCCGTCCCTCACCTCACATGTGTTGATGCAAGCCGTGATGAACTTAAACAAATTGCGCAAGACTACTGGGATTCAGGCATTCGTCGTATTGTTGCTCTTCGTGGTGATTTACCGCCAGGTGTGAAAGATACCGAAATGTATGCCTCTGATTTAGTGGCGCTACTAAAAGATGTAGCCGATTTCGATATCTCAGTGGCCGCCTACCCTGAAAAACACCCTGAAGCACCGAATGCCCAATTCGATTTATTAAACCTTAAACGCAAAGCAGAAGCCGGTGCGAGCGAAGCTATTTCTCAGTTTTTCTTCGACACCAGTGTATTTTTGCGTTTTCGTGACCGTGCAGCAGCTGCAGGTATCGACCTAGACCTAGTGCCTGGCATACTGCCAGTAACCAATTACCAGACTTTGGTAAAGTTCGCTGGGTTCACGAATGTACATGTGCCTGGGTTCTTACACAAAATGTTCGATGGACTTGACGATGACGATCAAGCTACTCGGAACCTCATTGGTGCTAACATCGCGATGGATCAGGTTAAGGTACTTGCCAAAGAAGGCGTGAAGCATTTTCATTTTTACACCCTTAACCGTAGTGAGTTGAGCTACGCTATTTGCCACATGCTAGGTGTGCGAGCAGGTTAATTTCGATTAAACCTTTGCTCCTATAGGGCAGACCAGTATACCATTTGCCTATTATCAGGTATTTGAACGACTCGTTTGCCTCGTTGCAACCTTACTTCGCTGTAAAAGGCCAAGGTAAAACGGCGAATGGCCAAGGCGAGTAATAACTAGGAGTAAAGTGTGAATTGGGATCGGGTAAAAGCCATCTATCATAAGCTCGCACCACAAGTTGTCGATCTTTTCACTATCTTCATCAAGCGTTGCCGTGAAGACAATATTACTATTTCCGCAGGCCACCTAGCCTACGTTACGTTGCTGTCTCTTGTTCCTTTTATTATGGTGACTTTCACCATCATGTCGGCGTTTCCTGCTTTTGCGTCCGTTCGAGGCAAATTAGAATACTTTATCTTTAATAATTTTGTGCCTACCGCCAGCGATACGGTTCATGAGTATATGTCTGACTTTGTGGGCAACGCTTCTGAAATGGGCGCTATCGGTATTTTATCGTTGCTTGTAGTGGCACTCATGTTGATTTCCAATGTCGATAAAACCCTTAACCGGATTTGGCGTACACAAAGCGATCGTCCTATTGTTTATACGTTTGCTATCTATTGGATGGTAATTACCCTAGGGCCTATGCTTATTGGCTCAAGCGTGATAATTAGTTCTTATTTAGCCGGGCTTGCTGCTTTTGCGGAAGAATATACGCCAGGGTTGGGTACTTTTTTACTCACCCTCGTGCCTAGCTTCGCGGCCATGCTGGCTTTCTTTATTTTGTACATGATAGTACCTAACCGACGTGTTTTCGCCCGTCACGCTATCTCAGGTGCCATTTTGGCAACGGTTGCGTTTGAGTTAACGAAGTCTGGCTTTGCCCTTTACATTACTAATTTCCCTTCTTATGAGTTGATATACGGTGCGTTAGCAGTCGTGCCTATCCTATTTTTGTGGGTTTATATTTCATGGGTATTGGTGCTATTAGGCGCAGAATTCACATGCAGCTTAGGCCAAGCGTTTGAAAATCGAAAAGCGGAAGACGAGCCAAGGCAAATACCCGAAGAATAAAAAAGGCGTTGTAGGAAACTACAACGCCTTTTTAGTCTCGTATTGGTTTTATTAATCCAATGACAATACGTTAAGCACTCACTAGTTAGACATAGCAGCAATAAACGCATCAGATTCAGCGATGGCTGAATTCATTTGCTGAATGAGCTGGTCCACATCATTTTGAATATTAGTAAGCTCACCTTGTAACGCACCAATCGCGCTAGCGTTCAAGTTATGCTTCAAGTACAAAACGTTGTCTTGAAAAGCGCTTAGTACTGGCGCCATTCTACTCTCTGCTTTACGCATGGTTTTGATAAGCGCACTATATCTGCGCTCGGTATCACGTAACTTTTCAGAGCTTTCGCGTTTTAACGACGCATTTTGATACTTTTCTAACTCATCTTCCCATTCGTCAAAAAGTGCTTCGGCAACACCTTCAACTTTATCAATGCGAGAGGAAACCTCATTGGCGGCAGAAAGACTGTTTTCATATTCGCTATTAAGCTTGTTATAAACATCTTCTAGCTCACCACCTTCAAAAGCCACTACCGCACTGAAAGCTTCCAATGCAGAGCTAAACTCTTCCTGTGCGTCTTCTTGCGACTCTTTTGCGTTTTCAACACGGTCAACAAGGATATCGCGTTTTTCAACGCCTACTTTCTCCCACGCTGCGTAATACGCAGATTGGCAGCCAGTTAATACCAACATAGCAATAATAGCAGTTGCTATTAGCCTCATAACATCTCTCTCCCTCGATAGCGGGCCGCGCTAATAATACAAATAATGTGCAAAATAACGCCTAATGGCCAAAATACAATTGCTAGTATTACGGTTGCGGCAAGCATATAGCTCACACCAACCACAATAAAATAAAATAGTGCGCCAAGTATTCGCCCTTGTACTAAATGCCCTAACCCTGGAATAAAAAAATTACAAATTGCAGCAATCACATTGCCGCCAGATCCTTGCCCTGACATATAAACTTCCTCGCAATTGTTATCAGAATATGATTATGTAGTATTTCATAAGAATAAACTAAACTAAAACAGGCACCCGCACAACGCGCGGAAATAAAATGAAACGACTTTACCCAGATGTTACCTGTTACCAAAATGGATTTATCGAGGTGGGATGTGGGCACTCTCTCTATTATGAGCAGAGCGGCAACCCTGAGGGTATTCCAGTACTCTTTATTCATGGCGGCCCAGGTGCTGGTTTACCGCCGAATTATAAATGCTTCTTCGACAGTAACCGATACCGTATCATCGGATTCGAGCAAAGAGGATGCGGACGTTCAACCCCATTAGCCAGCACCAAAGACAACGATACATGGCTAAATGTAGAAGATATTGAAATACTCAGGCGGCAGCTCAACGTATCGAGTTGGTTAGTGTTTGGAGGCTCATGGGGTTCAACCTTAGCGCTCCTTTATGCCTTTAGGTATGCTGATCATGTTAGTGGGCTTATTCTTCGCGGCGTATTTTTAGCGCGCCAGCAAGACAGAGACTGGTTTTTGTCACCACAAGGTGGTGCCGCTCAGCTTTTTCCAGAATATTATCGCCAGTTCGTTAAAGGGATAGACGCCCCGCTAAGTACTTCGGCTATTTGTGCGCATTATCTCAATACATTGAAAGCCGATAACGAAGTACAACGACATGCGGCGCTAAAGCGCTGGTATCAATGGGAGGAGCGACTTTCTCGCGTGTCTTTACCACCTGGTACTGGCGATTCCACCAGTCAATATCCCCTATCGCTTGTCACCAGCTTAGCCACTCTTGAATGCCATTTCCTAACCAACAAATGCTTTATTGATGAAGGCTACATACTTGATAATATAGATAAAATACGCGATATTCCTGGCACTATCATTCATGGTCGATATGACATGATATGCAAAACTGAAGCGGCAGAATCATTACATAAGTCGTGGCCGGGAAGCCAACTTCAAATCATTCCTGATGCTGGCCACAGTACGTCTGAACCCGGCATTGCTTATGCGTTGTGCCGCGCAACCAGAGATATGGCAAGATTTTTAAAGGAGCAAAAGTAATGATTGGGTTGGTTCAACGAGTGTCTGAAGCTAGCGTGTCAGTGAACAATGAAATCATCGGCGAAATTGAGCAAGGTATGCTAGTGCTGCTTGGCGTTGAAAAAGACGATGGCCTAGAACAAATCGAAAAGCTTGCTAACAAATTATGCCGCTACCGTATTTTTTCCGACAGCGATGGAAAAATGAACCTAAATGTTGAGCAAATTGGGGGGAAAATATTAGTAGTGTCTCAATTCACCCTAGTGGCCGATACGCAAAAAGGCAATCGTCCAGGCTTTTCTAGAGGGGCAACACCTGAACATGGCAATGCTATTTATCTGCAATTCATAGAATCCCTTAAACAAAAGGGCATTGTAGTGGAAACGGGGCAATTTGGTGCTGAAATGAAAGTCGCTTTAGTGAATGACGGACCCGCCACCTTCCAGTTTCAGGTATAATGAACATACTAGAATTAATCTTGTGCAGTTAAAAAGCGTAAGGTTAAATAGATTTTCATTCTTTCATACGAGGCCTCTCTATTGTGTATAAGGTTGTAACCCCTAAAAGCGATACTGAATTCGAAGCCTATTTTCATTTTCGCTGGGCTCACCTTCGCCAGCCATGGAACTTTCCTCCTGGTTCAGAGAAAGATGAGTATGAACAAGTGGCAGAGCATCGCACCATAGTGAACGGTAAAGGCGAAATTGTTGCCTGTGGCCGCGTGCATTTAAATACTGCTGAAGAAGCACAAATTCGTCATATTGCCGTACACCCTGATTATCTGCGTAAAGGGCTTGGGCAGATGATAATGGACGCTTTAGAGAACGTGGCGAAAGAATTGGGAGCTATACGCGCGGTGACCAACAGCCGAGAAGTTTCTATCGACTTTTTCAGTTCATGCGGCTTCGTTGTTGAACGTGAAGCGCCTAACGAATTAGGCATGCTAAGACGCCAGCAAATGGTGAAAAAGCTCACTGAAAATAACACCTTAGTGCTGCATCCCAAATGGTGTAAATCGTTACAGCAAACCTGGACTGATACCATTCCCATTACTGAACATATGGGTATTAAATTATACCAATACACAGGCAGAACATTAGAAACCCGAGCGTCACTTAATAAGAATATTAATGTTCACGGCACTATGTTTGCCGGCAGTATTTTTTCGTTAGCCACATTAACTGGCTGGGGAATGATTTACTTACAACTCAAAGAGCGTGGACTAACAGGCGATATTGTATTGGGCGACGGCGATATTCACTATCATAAGCCCATTACTATGAAGCCTCGTGCAATCTGTAATATAGAAACCTTATCGGGCAAATTTAAGCCTTTAGAAAAAGGTGAGAAAGCGCGATTTGCTTTGAACGTAGATATCTTGGATGGCGATAATGCCGTGGCAGAGTTTGAAGGGGTGTTTTGGGTGCTTCCAGAGCAAACTGAGGCCTAACGAGCAAAGGTATATTATTCGCTGTTTTTTACTTTCGTAAATGAAATATAAAAAATACAAAAAAAGCGCCAATAGGCGCTTTTTTTAATTATGTTTGCTTAGCTTAGGCGCTCACTTACGCGACCATGGCAGCTTGAAGCTTTTTCATCGCGTTCTTTTCAATTTGACGAACACGTTCAGCAGATACTTCGTACTTATCAGCAAGATCTTGAAGTGTAATTTTGCTGTCAGCCAACCAACGAGTTTCGATAATATCTTGGCTTCTATCATCTAGTGTCTTAATGGCTGAGTACAAACGCTTGCTCGCATTAGTATCCCAATCGTTATTAATAACGTCCATTTCAACATCAGTTGATTTATCTTCAAGAAATTGAACCGGTGCAAAGTTGCCCGTTTCGTCTTCGTCAGCAGAAAGATCGAATGCTTGATCTTGGCTGCTCATTCGCGCTTCCATTTGAAGCACTTCTTTCGTACTCACACCCAGCTCGCTGGCTACCGTTTGCACTTCTTCGTGGGTAAACCAACCAAGACGCTTTTTCGCTTTACGTAAGTTGAAGAACAATTTACGTTGCGCTTTTGTAGTAGCAACTTTAACAATACGCCAGTTCTTAAGTACGAACTCATGAATTTCAGCTTTGATCCAATGTACGGCAAAAGAAACCAAACGAACGCCCACTGTTGGGTCGAAACGCTTAACCGCTTTCATTAAACCAATATTACCTTCTTGGATAAGATCAGCTTGTGGCAAACCATATCCAGAATAAGATTTTGCAATATGCACAACAAAGCGTAGATGAGACATAACCAGCTTACGTGCTGCTTCTAAATCTTCATCTTCACGAAGACGCACCGCTAATGCGCGCTCTTCTTCTGCAGTTAGCATATCAATACGACTTACAGCTTGTACGTAGCCTTCAATGCTACCGCTGTGAGGAACTGATAGTGCTAGGGATTGCAATTTATTGCTCATTATTCACCTCATTCTTTGCAACTTGATATTAGCAAAGTAACATCAGCCGCGCGAGACTTAATTGCGATGAGAAACTAAACCAGTTATTGGTATGTAGTATCCATCTTCTAAAGATCAAGACCACAATTGCAAAAAACAGTTCAATTAGTGTCTATCTCTTTCCAAATCACTTAAGCATTGTAAAACGAAGTTATGATTACGCTACAACGCTCAATAAATATCACCGAAAGCTTCGAAGAAAAATAAGTGCTACTCCAGAGGAAACAGCTTATCGAAGCAGATATTCACGATATATGCCTATTATACATTCAAAATGTATATAAAACATGCCATTCATCTTTCAAAAAGTTATATCAAACTTAAATTCGGTCGTATTCTTGTCATGTATCAACAAAACTATTTTAGCCGCTCTTTAATACGCAGACTCTTACAATTTTTCGATTGCTAGCATCGCTTTTTTACTTACAATAAGATATAAAATTTATGCCTTAAAAGCGCTCGGCACTATAATAAAAAAATTAAATAATAAAATAATAATAAAATTTTCATTTTAACGACTTCAATCGCGTTTTTACGCGGCGAGAGCAAAGAGGCACTCGATGTTCGCATACGTAGCAAGACAACCCATATTCGACGTAAATAGGAACGTTTACGCTTACGAATTACTTTTTCGAATAGGGGAAGACAATTGCTTTCCAGATATTCCGCCCGATGAGGCCACCTCAAAAATTTTAACGTCTACGCATTTAAGCTTAGGTATTGAAGAAATAACAGGTGATAAAAAAGCATTCATTAATTTCCACCGCGATACCTTGATGTACCGATTCCCTACCTCGTTAGATGCTAGCAAAGTGGTTATTGAAATTGTTGAAACCGTTGAGGTAGATGATGCACTTATTGCCGCGTGCAAACATATTCGAGGGTTAGGTTACCCCATTGCACTTGATGATTATGATATGGAAGAGAAGTGGGACGCTTTCGTTCCTTTTACCAGTATCGTTAAAATAGACATTACTGAAATTGCTCACGACACTATTCCTTCATTAATTAAACGCTTCAAATCGCACAACATCGATCTTGTGGCCGAAAAAATTGAAACCTACGAAGAGTTTCACAAGTTTAAGGAAATGGGCTTCGACTATTTTCAAGGTTACTTCCTAGCTAAACCAGAAATTGTTCGTCATCGTAAATTAGGCCCTAGCGCGCTTACCATGATGGAGCTACTTACATTAAGTAGCCAACCCAAGCTAAATTTTGATGAAGTGAATCGCATTATTGAGCGCGATCCTTCCCTCACCTATTTGCTATTACGCTTCATCAATAATCCGCTTATTAATAAGCGAAATAAAATTACATCCCTCAAGCATGCGCTTAACTTTATGGGCGAAGTTGAAGTTAAGAAGTTTATCGCGTTGCTTGCATTGGCTAATCTGAATGACGGCCAGCCTCAAGAATTGATGCAGATGGCTCTTGTGCGGGCAAAATTTTGTGAGCTTGTGTTTATCTCTTTTAAAGAACGAGAAAATCCACTTACCGGCTTTTTAACCGGTCTTTTGTCTATGCTTGATGCCATGATGGAACAACATATCGACGAATTGGTTAGCAAGGTACCTATTAGCGATAATGTAAAAGATGCGCTTTGTGGTGAGCCTGGCGTATTGAAAGACTGTCTTACCTTGGCGAAGTATTTTGAAAGGGCGAACTGGGCAGGTATTAAGAAATTTTCCGGTAAATACAAAATTCAGCAAACTCTGCTTCATGGTTACTATAATGAAGCGATGAAATGGGCCCACCACGTACATGTTTCAGCGCAGGTAGAGAAAAAGTAATTCAAGAATGTACGTTCATTAATACGACTTGCAAAATGTAATGCGCAAATTAACGCGATTTTCGTAAATGCATGTTATGGTGGTGTAAATTACAGTAATATTCGTTGATGATTGTTCAACGTGCTAGTAGGGAACTTGTATGTTCGCGTTTATCGCTCGCCAACCGATTTTGGATAAAACAAAGGATGTATTTGCTTACGAACTTTTGTTTCGAGATGGCAAGGCTGGCGCGTACCCCGAGCATTCTCCTGAAAAAGCGCAATATATTTCTGAACACTTTCATCCACTAGGGCTAGATGATATTAGCGGTGAAAAGACCTCTTTTATTAACTTTTCATCTGAAACCATTATTTCTCGCTTCCCTACCACACTGAACCCAGAGTCGGTTGTGGTTGAATTGGCTGATAACCCTTTTGCTCAAACGGGCTTGTTAGAAGCTTGCCAGCACATAAAGCGCCTTGGCTTTCGTATTGCTATTGACGATCCTATGATGCTTAGTGCTAAGCATGAAATTCTGCCCCTTGTTGATATCGTAAAAGTAGATCTCTCGCAAATTCGTTTCGAAAACATAGAGAAGAATATTCCAAGATACCTAGATGCCAACGTTAAACTCGTAGCCGAACAAGTAGATACACAAGATCAATTTGCGACCAGTGTGGACCTTGGGTTTGATTTGTTCCAAGGCTATTTCTTTGCCCAGCCAGAAGCACGCATACTGCGTCAATTACCTGCGTCGAAAATGAATATTGTCGACCTTATTGGCGAGTGTTCAAACGATAGTTTTGATATTGATAGAGTTAGCCAAATTGTTGAGCGTGATGCCGCACTAAGCTACCTATTGCTTAAATTTATCAATAACCCATTGATTAATAAGCGCCACAAAATAACCTCACTGAAACACGCCCTTAATTATATGGGTGAAGTAGAGGTAAAGAAATTTATCGCGCTACTTAGCCTTACTAATTTAGGTGATGATAAGCCGTTAGAGATTATTCATATGTCTTTGGTTAGGGCCAAGTTTTTCGATTTGTTGTCGGCCAAGCGTGGCTTAAAAGCGAACCCACCTATCGGCTTTTTAGTAGGGTTGTTTTCGTTATTAGATGCGTTATTAGATCAGTCCATAGAAGATGTGCTTAAACAACTCCCGCTATCAGAAGACTTAAATGACGCTATCTTAGGCAAGACGCCTGAATTCAACAGTTACATGAGCCTAGTTCGCGCTTTTGAAGGTGCGCTGTGGATGAACGTGATTAAACAGGCAAAAGTATTAGATATTGACCAAAAGCAGCTTCATATCCTTTATAACCAAGCGATTGTGTGGGGTAACGGTGTGAGAAGCGCTATTTCTACGCACTTCCCACGCGCTCCCGTTCAAAGCTAGGCCTATCAAAGCTAGTCAGTAAGATAACGCTTATTTTGGTTCAATTTGTCTTACATGGCGTTGCACTGAAATAAGCGAGCCCAGCAACCCTAATGTAATAGATAGCCCCAGCATCGTTAATAACGCTGTACCTGTCAGGCCTGTGATATTAAAGTCTTTTTGATACATGGCGGCAAAGGTCTCAATACTGCTATCCATCCACCATAGAATAATGATGACGGCAAACCATGCCATTAGCCCGCCTAGTAAGCCGTACCAAAAACCGGTATATAGAAATGGACGGTGAATAAAGGCATCGGTTGCCCCTACTAGCTTCATTACGACTATTTCATCGTGCTTATTAAGAATGTTCAGTCGAATAGTGTTGCCAATAATCAGCACCACAGCGAAGAACAATAGAATACCAATAAAGGTGACAAGGTCGCTGGCAATATCAATAACTGCATACAAGCGCTCTAACCATTCTATATCTAACTTACCTATATCAACCTCACGCTGCTGCTTTAGCTTATCAAGTAGCGTTTTAGCGGCATTCGGCGTGGCATGCTTATCTATGGGTGTCACTAACACAACATCGGGTAGCGGGTTACTTTGCAAATACGCAATCGCATCGCCTAACCCTGATAAATGCTGAAACTCTTTTAACGCATCATCTGCAGGTATAAACACCACAGAATCAATTTCTTCCCATGTATTTAACCTAGCAACCAATTGCTGCGAATTAGCGGCTGAAATATTCGGTTTCAGAAACAGGGATATCTCTGAGGCTTGTTCCCACCCAGCGGTAATTTTCTCGGTATTTTTAACCATAATATAAAGCGTGCTAGGAAGGGTAATACTTAAGCCCAACACGCCAATGGTCATCAGTGAAGCAGCAGGCTGGCGCCATAATTCACCTAAGCTTGAAAGGGCTTGCCTAACATGGCTTACGAAGAACATCACAATAGATTGCACAAACCCTACTTTCCTAGACGACGCGCCTTGGCTTCTACCTTTAAATAGAATACTCATTGCCAGTTCCCATTTAAGTCATCGGTTAGCCCGTCGGTAATCATCTGGCCGTCTTTCAACGTCAGTGTGCGATATTTCATTCGAGCAATTAGCCCTAAATCATGGGTAGCGATGAACACAGATACACCGGCTTGGTTGAAATCTTCAAACAAGCGAATAATTTCCATAGAAAGCTTAGGGTCGAGGTTTCCGGTAGGCTCATCGGCAAGAAGTAAGGGAGGCTTATTCACTACAGCGCGGGCTATACCAACCCGCTGTTGTTCGCCGCCTGATAACATAATGGGTAAATTACGGCTTTTATCTCGTAGCCCTACCATTTCCAGTGCAGCATCGACACGTTTGCCAATTTCCTTGTGAGTGTACCCTTCTATCACAAGTGGTAACGCCACGTTGTCGAAAACCGACTTGTCCATCAACAATTGATGACTTTGAAAAATCATGCCTATATCGCGACGGATGTAGGCAATATCTCTTCGGCTAATAGCATTTAGATCATGACCGTTAATCAATACACGACCTACCGTGGGGCGTTCCATAATACTGATAAGTTTAAGCAGCGTACTTTTACCAGCGCCAGAGTGGCCAGTAAGAAAAGCCATTTCTCCAGGGGCAATGTGAAAGTCGACTTTACTCAGCGCCCGTTGTCCGCCGGGGTAGGTTTTGCTTACTTGCTCAAACTTTATCATGCATGTTCCCTACTACCCTATTCTCGTCATTAGCTATTAATGCTGTCTACTCGCCGCTATCAATTTCACTGAATAGCGCATCAATAAATTCTTGGCCGTCGAACTGGCGTAAGTCATCAATGCCTTCACCAACGCCTATATATCTGATAGGTATACCAAATTTATCGGCAATTGAGAAGATAACACCACCTTTTGCGGTACCGTCTAGTTTAGTAAGGGTAATACCGGTTAAGCCAACCGCCTGATTGAATAACTTCGCTTGGCTAATAGCATTTTGCCCTGTACCCGCATCGAGGGTAAGCATGACTTCGTGAGGGGCGTTAGGGTTCAGCTTTTTCATCACGCGAACCACTTTCTTAAGCTCTTCCATCAAGTTGTCTTTATTCTGCAAACGACCTGCGGTATCCGCGATAAGAATATCTGTTTTACGGGATTTTGCTGCTTCTAGCGCATCGTAAAGTACTGACGCACTGTCCGCACCCGTATGCTGTGCAATAACCGGAATGCTGTTTCGCTCACCCCATACCTGCAATTGCTCTACAGCAGCAGCCCTAAAGGTATCACCCGCTGCCAGCATCACTTTTTTGCCTTGCTGTTGAAACTGTTTAGCCAATTTACCGATGGTGGTAGTTTTACCTACCCCATTTACGCCAACCATGAGAATAACGAAGGGACCTTCTTCGCTATTGTGAGCGTTAATGGCATCGCTCAGTGGTTCATTAACCTTTGAGAGCATGCCCGCCATTTGCTGTTTCAAAATATCTAGCAAGGCCTCTGCGTCTTTAAGATCTTTACGGCTTGCACTATCCGTTAAGTGGGTAATGATTTTTTGCGTGGTATCCATTCCCACATCAGCAACCAATAATTGGGTTTCTAAATCTTCGTATAATTCATCATCAATTGCCTTGCCTTTGAAAAGGCTAACTAGGCCGCTACCTAAGTTTGCTTTAGTGCGAGACAAGCTTTCTTTAAGGCGCGAGAATAGTGATTTTTTCTCTTTCGGGGCTGGCGTTGTCTCAACTTCAGGCTCGCTGACGACTTCGGCTGCTTCTGCTTCTGCTTCTGCTTCTGCTTCTGCTTCTGCTTCTGCTTCTGCTTCTGCTTCTGCTTCTGCTTCTGCTTCTGCTTCTGCTTCTGCTTCTAAAACGCTAGCCGCTTGAGTAGGAAGTTCAACAGTAGGCGCTTCACTTTCTTTTTTTGATTCAAGATCTTGAACTGGCGCTTCAAGTGACTCTTCGGCATTTTCATTGTCAGTTACTGACGCTGGCGAATTTGTTTCATCGGCTATTTCAACTGTATCTAACTTGTCTGGTACCACACTTACTGGCGTAGCGTCTGCTTTCTCGACAGATACTGGCACCGGCTCGTCTGCCACTGGTGATGCGCTTTCTGCTGAATCGCTCTCAGATGTGTCTGTTGAAACGCTCTGGGCTGTTTCGGGTAGCACGCTATTGGCAGTTTCTGCTTGCTCGCTCTGGACAGTTTCAGCTTGCTCGCTCTGGGCAGTTTCAGCTTGCTCGCTCTGGGCAGTTCCCGATAACTCGCTACCGGCAGTGTCATTGACCACTGGCTCGGCAGTGCTATGTGGCTGCTCGGCGTCTGAAGTTTGTGATTCATCAGGTAAAACTGCGCTTTGATCAACTGACTTTTGATCTTGGTTTTCCTGTGCTTTTTGCTTATTTGCTTTTTTGTTCTTACCGAACCAGCCAAAAAGTTTCGACATTGTTAAGACAAATCCTTATAAATACTGGGCAATTTCGGCTACACTTGCCGAATATTGAATAACCCCATGATACCATTGTCAGCGACTATGAAGCGAGTTTCTCGCCCACTCAGGGCATCTTCAACTGCAAAAAAATCTCATTCTACCCACGCAAAAGCGAAAGGCGGACATATTCGCATTATCAGCGGTCAATGGCGGGGAAGAAAGTTACCGGTTCTCGACGCAGAAGGTTTACGGCCCACCACCGACCGAAATAAAGAAACCTTATTCAATTGGCTTATGCCTTATTTGAATGAAGCAAAGTGCTTAGATGTATTTGCAGGCTCTGGGGGCTTGGGACTAGAAGCGCTGTCACGCTATGCCCTTTCTTGTGATTTTATTGAATTAGATAAATCGGCAAGTGCACAGTTGAAAAAGAATTTGGCGTTGTTGACGGCTAATAATGCACAAACTGCTAGCGTCCATCAGGGCGATGCCTTAGCAATACTCCCTACCTTTTCAGGTAAAAGCTTCGATATTATGTTTGTCGATCCGCCTTTTAACAAAGGGTTAGTAGCACCAACGTTATCGGCTATTGCCACTAATAACTTATTGTCAAATGACGGGGTGTTATACGTAGAGCACGAAGCGAACCTAGCGCCTATTTCCCTGCCGGAGCACTGGCAAATTATAAAAGAAAAGCGCACATCGGCGCTTTGCTATTATTTGATAAAGGCTGTGTAGTAAACCCCGTGTCACTCGAAAAATGCGTTAAGCCCTCACTACGAGAACATTAAGCCAAATCGAGACCGATATTCGAAATACCTTCTTCTAGCGCAATCGCTTTTAGCGCATCAGCCGTGCTAGCAGGAGACTTTCCAGCTTCCACACAGTCAAGCAACGCTTCTTGCACTGCTACTTCAAACACCATTAGTGGGTGCTCTTTTACGGTTTCATCATCGGCTTCGCCACTTTCTAACAAGTAAGCTTCTACGCTACCTTGAGAAAGCTTGCTAACAACCACCGCGCCTTGTGGGTCGTCGCCTGCAATAAGATTAAGCACAGCGGCCAACCCAATTGCGGCATCAATAGCAGGATACACACCGTAGGTATCAAAGTCGCTAGTATCGGGCGTCGCCACTTCCACTTTTTCAAGCTGTACTGCAAGATTGAACTTACTTTTAGGTGCTTTTACCGACTCCCATACAAGATTGAGACAGTTACGAATACCTTCTTTGTCACCGAATTCGGTAACTTCACAGAACAGCTCGTAATTAGGGATCATTCTCTCAAGCAAAGCTGCACTAAAGGCAACCGCTTTGAATCCTTCAAGCGCGCGCACACGCCCAAATGTATTAAGTTTTTGCTTTGCCATTAATTAGCTCCGGTGGCATGCATAAAGTATTGAGTAGCACCATCAAGAAGCATTTGAATGGCTATCATGACGAGGATCATCCCCATAAGTCGTTCCATAGCAATAAGGCCACGTTCACCTAATAGCTTATGAAACACATTTGAAAACATCAAAATTACTGCACTTATCAACCATGAGGCGCCAAGCGCGAGTGCCCAGTCAGACATACGATCTGGGTTTTGGTTTGCCAGAAGAATGAGCGCCGCTAATGTTGAGGGCCCTGCAATCATTGGTATAGCCAGCGGCACCAAAAATGGCTCTTCGCCAACGGCAAGCCCACTAGGGTTACCTGCTGACGGAAAAATCATTTTAAGCGCAATCAAAAATAAGATAATACCCCCAGCAATGCTGACCGTTTCTTGTTCAACATTGAGGAAATTTAACACCGACTGACCACTAAATAGGAATAAAAACAAAATTCCTAATGCAAACAGCAACTCTCTGATAAGAATCATTTGCCGTCTTCGGGGTTCTATCGACTTTAAAACCGACATGAACACAGGCAAATTGCCAAGAGGATCCATGATCAAGAATAACATGACGGCTGCTGACCAAGTATCCATTTTTTCCTATTCTCCAATAGCTTGCTGGTGATAACCGACAGCAAGAATATTTTTTATAATACCATTTTCTGCATTGTACAAAAAAGCATTCGTAATTTGTCAATTTTAGGCTTAAATATTAACTATAACGCTTTGAAACTGTTACGGACAAAAATACATCTAGTGCAAAGCTGTAAAATTAAGCTATTCTCATATTTCTGTATTGAGTCATTTTATCAATAATATGTACCTCAATAATTGAGCGCACCGAGCTATTACAGCGGTAGCTGCGCTTACAACGAGAGTAAATTTAAAAACAAAATAACGTTGGGAACCAGCAGAATGAGTTTGATGACTGTAAAAGAAGTAGCGGCCTATTTAGGTGTTCAGGAAGTGAGAGTAGAACGCTTGGAAAGAGAAAGTTTATTGGTGGCAAAAGAAAAAGACACTGACGGTAATGCCTTGTTTGATAGCGCAGATGTAGAGCGTTACAAAGTGCTTGCTGAGCGCTTAGGCGGTATTTAATTACCCGCAAACATTTATCTGTACAGATAAACTGAATTAAGTGATGTCGCCACCTTAGGGTGGCGACATCCGTTTACGACTTATTTAAAGTCTTGAAGCATTCTTGCAATGCTTCGGATTCCCTTGGCTGTTGCACCTACTGGCATTTCTGCCGTTGCGCCGCCATGATAAGCCGCCGCTAAATCTAAGTGCACCCATCCTTTTCCTTCAGGGTTTACAAAGCGTGATAAGAAGCCTGCCGCATTAGATGCACCGCCACCACCGCCGCCTTTCATAGGTCGGCTGTTAGCGGTATCTGCAAAGGCAGATGGACAACGGTCGGCATGAAAAGGTTCGATAGGCAATGGCCAAAAACGCTCATTTTCAGCGCTTGCAGCCGCAAGCATTTGTGAACGTGCACTGTCATCCATTGAAAATACGGCGTGATAGTCAGAACCTAGCGCCACCATTGCTGCCCCCGTCAAAGTGGCCGCATCTATAATTAATGGCGCGCCAGTTTCTGTTGCCGCCATTAAGCCATCAGCCAATACCAAACGTCCTTCCGCATCGGTATTGACGACTTCTACAGTCACGCCGTTTTTATAGGTAAGTACATCACCCAATTTATAAGCATGGCCACTAATTAAGTTTTCTGCACAGCATAAAATGAGCTTTAAACGCTTAGTAATACCTTGGCTAATGGCAAGGCCTAGTGCGCCGGTTACGGTAGCTGCGCCGCCCATATCACATTTCATATCAAGCATACCTTCACTTGATTTAATGCTGTAACCACCACTGTCGAAAGTTATCCCCTTCCCTACTAGAACCGCTTCAACAGGCGCATCAGGATCACCGGTTGGGTTGTAATCAAGCTCTAACATCACAGGTGGGCGTTCACTGCCTCTGCCTACGTTATAAATACCTGTCCAACCCGCGTCTTTTAATTCTTCACCTACGGTCATGGTATAAGACACATGCTCTTTACCTAAATCAGACAACCAAACTGCTGCACGCTGCGCTAAGGTTTCAGGGCTTAAATCTTCTGGTGTGTCGTTCACTAACTGACGGGTAAATAGCAAGGCTGCATAGTTCTGCTCTAGCCACGGCTTATCGTCGTTATCTGCCCACTTGATAGTTGAAGGGTTGCGAGCTCGGGTGAAACTTAACGCGAAAGCCCATTGTTGTTCTTTGGTCCACTTGCCCGTTAAGGCTACTTCGGGAATATTTAATCCATCAAGCTTACGCGCGACTTGTTGAATTGTGCGCTCAAGCGCGCCACTATCGCCATTTGGCAAGTGGATGACTGCGCCGTTTTCACTAAAAGAGAGCTTAGTATTTTCTCCCCACGCACTATTGGCTTTATCTGAGGATAAGCTTACGGTAAATTCTGCCATTACGTTTTAATCCTTATATATTTTTGCGTTTCATTGCTGGGGTAGATGTTTAGTTCTAGCAACGCAATGCATGTAAATTTATGTCGTTATAGGCCTATTGTTATGTTTTTTTCGCCATCACTACTACGTGGCACCTTAATTAAACGCTATAAACGGTTTCTTGCCGACGTAGAACTTGAAGACGGCTCAATAGTCACTGCACATTGCCCTAATACGGGGGCGATGACAGGGTGCGCCGAACCTGGCTACACCGTCTATTTGAGCGAATCTGACAATCCTAAGCGAAAGTTAAAATATACCTGGGAGCTTGCCCAAACCTTTGAAGGCGATTTCATTGGCATTAACACTCACAATGCTAATAAATTGGTGGCAGAGGCACTAAATAACAAGGTCTTGTCTGCATTTTCTGATATTAATCATTGGAAAGCTGAAGTAACACCGCCTGGTGGTAATAGTCGTTTCGACTTTGCCTGCGGTCAAGGTGACACCCTTGAGTATATTGAGGTGAAATCTGTCACTCTGGCGCGGGGAAACCAAGGCTATTTTCCCGATGCAGTCACCGCTAGAGGTGCAAAACATTGTTTAGAACTTGCAGAACTCTCTCAACAAGGTATAAGTACCTGCTTATTATTTTGTGTTCAGCATACGGGCGTGCATTCTGTACAAGTAGCGCGAGATATTGATCCTGTTTACGCCGACGCCGTAAACACCGCGGTCGCATCAGGAGTCAAGTTTCTCGCAGCAAGCTGTTCAATTGATGAACAAAAAATAGTTATAAATCAAACACTACCAGTAAACGTGTGAAAAATAGGTTGATTTTTTTCATTTCGCCTTCATATTTGCGCCTTGTTTTACTGGAAGTACGTGAAATACGTAAACTAGTAACAGTGCTGACTTATAATCAATATCCTCAGCATAATAATTACATAGACACGAGCAATTGCTTGTAATGAACGGCTTTGATTTAGTTAATCGATTCATTCAGGACAAGATGGATGTCGTAGTGTAGGAGATGTGGCAGATGCCAACAGGTAAAGAAACAAAATCCCTAGGGCTATTAGCACTAGCAGGATTACAGCCGTACCAGGCTACCGCTGACGAAGAGTACATGGGCGAGCCGCAAATGGAGCACTTCCGTTTACTGCTTAAAGCATGGCGCAACCAACTTCGTGAAGAAGTTGACCGCACCGTTACGCACATGAAAGACGAAGCAGCAAACTTTCCAGACCCGGTAGACCGCGCTGCGCAAGAAGAAGAGTTCAGCCTTGAATTACGTACTCGCGACCGCGAACGTAAATTGATCAAGAAGATTGAGAAGACGCTTAAGCGTATTGAAGAAGATGACTTTGGTTTTTGTGACCAATGTGGCATTGAAATCGGTATTCGTCGCTTAGAGGCTCGTCCTACTGCCGATCTGTGTATCGACTGTAAGACCATGGCAGAAATCAAAGAAAAGCAACTACAGGGTTAATAAACCTACGTAGTAAGTTACACGCCTCATAGTATTTACTATAGAGGTGTGTAACAGTATTTCTATTCATGCCATCTAAAATCGACTCCTCACTTCAATATGTCGGCCGCTTCGCGCCTTCGCCGTCCGGTCAACTTCATTTCGGCTCTTTAGTTACCGCGCTCGCTAGCTACCTAGATGCACGTCATCGCAATGGGCAATGGTTAGTTCGAATGGAAGACATTGACGCACCCCGATGTTTACCTGGTGTCGACAGCGACATTTTGAGTACCCTTGAATGCCATGGCCTTCACTGGGATGGTACCGTTTTATATCAACAACAGCAGCATGCAAGGTATCAGGCAAAACTTGATAGCCTACTAGCAGACAAATCAGCCTATTTTTGTGCCTGTACTCGCAAACAAATAAAAGCAAACGGCGGGCACGATAACCACTATTGTCGAGACCTAGGCCTAACCGCTCAGGCAGTGCCTGAATTAGCATCGGATACCCGTAGCTTAGCAATACGATTAAAGCTTGATTGCCACTTAGATGCCTTCGATGACGGTATTATGGGCAGTGTTGATAAAACAGGGGCGCTATCAGTAGTCAATTCTGTAGCCCATTCAACACCATCTGGCTTAGTCGAAGCAAAACAACACAGAGTCAAACGCAGTTTCAATAGTAACAGCAACGATAATTCGATAGGCGCAAGCGAAGTAAACCCGTTAAGCAAAGCACCAGAAGATGTAGTGATTAAGCGCAGCGATGGCCTTTTCGCCTATAATTTTGTCGTAGCGTTAGACGATGAATATCAGGGTGTAACAGACATTATTCGAGGCAGCGACCTTTTAGATGTCACCCCGCTGCAACGCGCTGTTTATCATTCATTGGGCTGCAATGTGCCACAATATGGGCATATTCCGGTTGCTGCAGTGTCACCAGGGCGAAAGCTGAGTAAACAAAACCATGCTGCGCCCATTAACAACAAAAATGTGCTTGAAAATATCGTTAATGGCCTGTCTTTTTTAGGCCAAGGTAACTATCACGCTAACGAATTTGAAAATGCCGCACAACTGCTTACTATGGCAATATCACGCTGGGATAGGAAATTAGTACCTAAAATAGCCGAAATTATTGTGGGCAAGCGCGAATCCACTTATTATAGCCATCCTTTATAACCTTCGGAGACTTCACCATCATTCATCGTGTTTTCAATTCTGTTAAGCGAGCCTTTACTAAGGAACATACCGCTGACAATGTACTAGAGCCTCGTGTTATGACTCGTGGGGAGCACGGCATCTCTCGCGAAGACGTGAGCCCTAATGCGTTGAAAGTCATGTATCGCCTTAACGGAGCAGGCTTCGAGTCTTATTTGGTCGGAGGTTGTGTTCGCGATATTTTGATGGGGCATAAGCCCAAGGACTTTGATGTGGCCACCAATGCCACACCGGAACAAATTAAAGGGCTGTTTAGAAATTGCCGTTTGATTGGCCGTCGTTTCAGACTAGCCCACATTGTTTTTGGTCGTGAAGTGATAGAAGTAGCAACCTTCCGTGGCCATCACACCGAAGAGCCTGAAGCGAAAGAAGTACCGAAGAACAAAGCAGTGTCAAAACGAGATGCCCACGGACAACTGGTTAGAGATAATGTTTTTGGCAGCATTGAAGAAGATGCCGAACGCCGCGATTTCACATTCAATGCCATGTACTACAGTGTGGCTGATTTCACCGTAAAAGATTTTGCGAATGGCCTAGAAGCGATTGAAAAGCGTGAAGTACGTTTAATTGGCGATCCTGAAGTGCGTTATCGTGAAGATCCGGTTCGCATGCTTCGTGCTGTGCGTTTCGCGACTAAGCTTTCAATGCGTATAAGCGATGACACCGCAGCACCTATTAAGCAGCTAGCGAGCTTGCTAAATAATATTCCAGCCGCTCGACTCTTCGAAGAAACCTTAAAGCTGTTCTTATCTGGTCAAGGTGAGAAAACCTTTATGATGCTTCGTGAGTACGGCTTGATTGCACCGTTGTTTCCGCAACTTGCACCGTTTATCGAAGATAAAAATAGTCGTGAAATGCAGTTTGTACGAAAAGTACTGCAAAATACCGATGAAAGAATCAACAACGAGCAACGCGTTACACCTGCATTTTTATATGCTGCATTGCTCTGGTATCCGCTAGAAGAGCGCGCACAAATTATGCAGGCAGAGTCTGGATTAAGCGCGCATGATGCATTCAACCTTGCGTCAACTGAAGTGATTGCGAAACAGACGCAACGCATTATGATCCCTAAGCGTTTCTCCACGGTTATTCGCGACATTTGGATTTTACAGCAACGCCTTCCTAAGCGTTTTGGCCGTCGTGCCTTTCAGCTGTTAACCCATCCTAAATTTCGTGCCGGTTACGATTTCCTGCTTGTTCGCGGGCAAGTTGAAGGCGGAGCCCTATTGGAACTAGCCCAGTGGTGGACACATTTTCAGCATGGCGAACCTGGCAAGCAAAAGAAAATGTTAAACGACCTACGTCGCCAAGAGGGTGATGGCCCCAAACCAAGAAAGCGTAAACGCCGCCCAGCATCGAGAAATACCGATGCATAAAGAGCACGTCTATATTGGTATTGGTAGTAATTTGGGCGACCCTGTACAACACGTTGAAGATGCTTTTATCGCATTAGGTTTACTTGAAGGCACTCGCGTACTTACCTGTTCGTCGCTGTATTCCAGTAAGCCCATGGGGCCGCAAGACCAACCCGATTATATTAACGCAGTATGCTTGATTGAAACGACCCTAGAGCCTCATAAGCTACTTGGTGAGTTACAGCGAACTGAGCATGACTTTGGCCGAGAACGTAAAGGACAACGCTGGGGCGCGAGAACCCTAGATTTGGACATATTACTTTACGGCAGCCAAACTATTTCTGCGCCTGATCTTACCGTGCCACATATTGGCATGTCTGAACGGGAATTTGTGTTAGTTCCTCTGTTTGAAATAGCCCAATCTATGGTTATGCCCGACGGAAAACCTATTTCACACTGGGTTGCTAAGTGCTCGCTTGATGGTCTTAAACGCCTGCGCGCTTCCATTTAGCTTCAAAATCCGTATAGTTCGCCCCATTATTCTTTCCCTGGAAGGTTGCTATGAAGAAAATTACCGTTTCTGGCTTGCTTAAAAAGAAGCAAGCTGGCGAAAAAATTACCTCACTAACAGCTTACGATGCCAGCTTTGCAAAAATGTTTGATGAGCAAGGTATTGATGCACTGCTGATTGGCGATTCGCTCGGCATGGTGCTTCAGGGAGAAAGCGACACCTTACCGGTAACGATTGAAGACATTGAATATCATACCCGTAGCGTAAGACGAGGTACAGAACGTGCCTTCGTATTAGCTGATATGCCGTTTATGTCCTACGCCACCCCAGAACAAACGTATGCGAACGCGGGCAAACTTATGGCTGCTGGTGCAAGCATGATTAAAATGGAAGGTGGAAGCTGGTTATGCGAGACCATTCAGGGTTTGAATTTGCGCGGCGTGCCTGTATGTGGTCATTTAGGGCTCACGCCTCAATCGGTACATGTGTTTGGTGGATTTAAAATACAGGGCCGCGAGGCAGACAAAGCAGAAAAACTGCTAGCAGAAGCTAAAGCGCTTGAAGCGGCAGGTATTCAGCTACTTGTGCTAGAGTGCGTACCGTCTTCATTAGGTAAGGCCGTAAGCGAAGCGCTAACCATACCAGTAATTGGTATTGGCGCAGGAAACGATACAGATGGCCAGATACTGGTGATGCATGACATGTTTGGTATTAGCGCCAATTACATGCCGAAGTTTTCAAAAAACTACCTTGCCGAGACGGGCGATATGCGCAAGGCAGTTCAGCAGTATATTGCAGAAGTACAAAGTGGTGCATTCCCGTCCCCCGAGCACAGCTTTGAGTAACGAGGTTTAAATATGAAGGTTGTTGACGACATTGCGTCATTACGAAAACTAACTACTGAATGGAAATTCAGTGGCAGCACCGTTGGGTTTGTTCCTACAATGGGAAACCTGCACAATGGGCACTTAAAACTCGTTAAACGCGCCAAGGCAAACAACTCCCGTGTCGTGGTGAGTATTTTTGTTAACCCTATGCAATTTGGTGTCAACGAAGATTTAGACGCATACCCGCGCACGATTAAAGAAGATAAAGCCAAGCTTATTGAAGCAGGTGTTGATGCCGTATTTTTACCCAGCGTTAGCGATATGTATCCCGGCGGTGTTGAGCATCAAACAGTAGTAGAAGTACCCGATATTTCGGATATTCTATGTGGTGCAAGTCGTCCAGGGCATTTTCGCGGTGTAGCGACGGTAGTGAGCAAACTGTTTAACATGGTTCACCCTCACGATGCTTTTTTCGGTGAAAAAGACTTTCAGCAGTTACAGGTAATTCGCACCATGGTGCGCGACCTTTCTATGGGCGTGAACATTCATGGCATTCCTACAGAGCGTGATGTATCTGGCTTAGCCTTGAGCTCTCGTAACGGTTACTTGACTGATGAGCAACGTCATACTGCAGCAACTATTTACAGTGAAATGAAATCACTAAAAGCACGCATAGAAGCGGGTGAAAGAAATTATGTAGCGTTAGCGGCGGACCTTGCAGATATCCTAACCGACTCAGGCTTTAACAATGACTATGTACATATAGTTAACGCCGAAAGTCTAAAACCTGCGAAACAAACCGACAAACACTTGGTTATTTTGGTGGCCGCTTTTCTGGGTAATACCCGTCTTATCGATAACCTCCAAATTAAATTATAGCGTCAGTTATAGCTAACAGGCTCTAACGCACATCCAATAAAAAGCCCTCGCATTCATGCGGGGGCTTTCAATATAAAAGCTTTGCGGGAATGTTTACGCCGCAGGTATTGTCTCTATCATCTTCACCAATTCTTTATACAACTTCGTTTTCGTAGCAATAGTATGTTGCTCTTCAAGAATATTACGCAAGTCTTGGGTGCTGGTAAGAGGATTTGCTAACACCACTCTGAACACAGTAATACAGTTGGTGGGGTATTCTGGCGCCTCCAAGCGTGTACGAGAGACAAAAGACTTCCCCGCCTCCCGTTGCTGCTTCTGTACAATTACAGTCAGCCTATCAAGCTTCTCGTTAATCTTATCTTTAGTGGCTTCATCTGCATGTTTAAGCTTTTCTTGCAGGCCAGCTGGACAAACGCGATAAGTCAGCAATGATAGTGTAGGCGATGTGGTCAGTTCAAAGTCTGGGTGCTTCGCAATCATATCGGCAAAGGTGCCCGCTTTTTCGATGCTTCTGTCGATTAACAGCTCATAGCCTCTGCGCCCAAAGATATGCATGGCAGAATACACCATCATGGCCATACCGTTACGCGAGCCTTCAAGGGTAGTCGCACCTAAATCTTTAGAGCCCGCACGCAATATGTATTGTGCATGATGGCGCACTGCATTGGCATCTTCAGGGTTTTTGAATAACGCCATACCTGCACCCATTGGCACGTACATTTGTTTATGGGCATCAATTGTGACCGAGTCGGCACGCTCTATGCCTTTTAAGCGATGTTTATATTGCGATGAAAACAAGGTTGCCCCGCCCCATGCAGCATCCACATGGAACCAGCAACCTAGCTCTTTAGCTACGTCAGCCAATTCATGAAGCGGGTCGACATGCCCAGTTTCAGTAGTACCACCAACGCCAACAATGGCCAATAACTTGTTACCTTCTTCCTGATAGCGTTTACCTGCGGCGAGCGCTTTTTCAGGGTCGAGGGTTTGATTCGGTGCAGGTAATGATAATAATTGATCGCGGCCTAAGCCTAAGGCATCAACCGCTTTTGATAAGGAGTAATGCCCACGCTTACTGCACATAACACCAAGATGATTAATATCGTGGAAACGATAAGCCGCAGCCAGCCCTGCTTTTGCTACACCAGCAAACCCCTCTTGCGGACCCAAAATTTTATTTCTCGCTACCCACAAGGCGGTAATATTGGCAATAGTACCACCGGAACAAAAGGCGCCTAAAGAACGCTTAGCACTGTGTAAGTGATTGTCGTAGAAGTCTTTCGATTCGTCATAAACAAGGTTATGCATCATACCTAGCACTTGACGCTCAAGAGGCGTGAAGGCCTTAGAGGTTTCAATTTTCACCAGGTTCTGATTAAGCCCCACCATCAACTTAGACAGGGGTAAATGAAAATACGGTAGTGCAGAGGTCATATGACCGATAAACGTAGGCGAATAGGTATTTACCGAATGGGCAACCAGTTTATCTAGCAAGCTTTCAGCATGGGTTGACACAAACTCTGGCG
This sequence comes from Alteromonas sp. CI.11.F.A3, assembly GCF_032925565.1. Taxonomy (NCBI): domain Bacteria; kingdom Pseudomonadati; phylum Pseudomonadota; class Gammaproteobacteria; order Alteromonadales; family Alteromonadaceae; genus Alteromonas; species Alteromonas sp. CI.11.F.A3. Next base: position 627,807 of record NZ_CP136708.1, on the reverse strand, counting down.
ATTCAGGAACTTTTGAATCACTAAAATCTTTCTCAATTTCTTCTAGCGAAGTTTTTTTGGTAACAACGTGCTGCGACAAAAAATCTAAGATATTGTCAGATAAATGCTGTTCAATTTGAGCCATCTTTGAGTCTTTGTGTTCAGGCTTGGTAAAGACCCTAAACAAGTGCTCTAGACTAACTTGCGCTTCACCCACTCAACCGACCTCACTTTAAAATGACTCTTTTTCAAGAAAACACAACCCAACTTCGTTGCCTACGCTGAAAGCGATCATAATACTTTCAGGGTCACGAACTTTACCTCAGATTGCCCACTACGCCAAGCGTATCCCGATGATTTGACCCTCTATCAGCACAAGATATTTTGTGGTGATAATTCACTATCAATACAGTGAAGTAACCTAAACTTCTCAAATGATGAAGGGTAGTGCTATATTTTGCCTATACATACGAATAAAAATAAAGGCAGCAATGTGCCAATAAGAGCCGTAAGTGAAACCGTTTCTATCAATAATATCGTTCCCTACTTCCAACCTATCATGGATTTAAGGTCTAAACGTGTATGGCGTTACGAGTGCTTGGCTCGTTTAATTACCGCTGAAGACAAAACCTTCTTACCCAGTGAATTTCTCTACTTAATTGAACGCGAGCAACACGTTAAAGCACTTACCGAAGCTATGTTCTGCCAAAGTGCTCGTTACTTTCGCCATGTACAAGTGCCGTGGAGCATTAATATTAGCGCGCGAGATTTACTTAACGAAAACCTGACCAACACGCTTCTTTCCCATTTAATAGACTACCCAAACCCAGAAAGGGTCAGCATTGAGATAAGTGCCGCCAGTGCATTAACCCACCCAGAGCTAATGCAAGCGTTTGTTGAAAGAAGCGCCGAGGCAGGACTTGGGGTTTTCTTAGATAACGTGGGTGAAAACCCAGGCAATATTAATGCAATATTGAATATGCCGATTAAGGGCATCAAATTAGCCGGTGGTTTGATAAGCCACTATGAACAAGATGATGCAGTGCAAGATTACGTCGATAATTTGCTCGCACTATGCCAAACGCGCGCAATTAGCGTGGTAGCAGAACATATTGAAACGGATTTATTGCTTGAAAGCGTGAATAAGCTGCCCATTCAGTATGCACAAGGCTATGTCTTTAGCCCTCCACAACCGAATACCCCACATCACTAGGCGCCGGTAGCTATTCTCGGCCTCAATCTACGCGCCCCCTTCGGCCTCTTCTGAATAGCACTTAAGCGACCAGCAGTGTTGCCCGCTAGCGCGATATTTGCGTTCAAAAGGGGTCATGGCGTTATCAGACGTGATTTCAGTCAAATCAGACATCAAACCATAATGCGTAGCGGCTTGAGAAAATTCCATTAAGTAAACTAACCAATTACTACGCACTTCAATATTGGGGGTAATGGCCATTAAGTCTGCCATGGCTGCACTACCGTGCCAGCGTTTTTGCACCTGGGCTTTCTTCGGATACGGGTTTGGATAGAACAAGCAATGCTGGATCACCTTCCAATTGGCCCTGTGAACCAATCGCCAAAAGTCATTCACATCAGCGCGGATAACCCGATAATTATCTTGCCCAGCACAATAATGCTGATGCTTATCCACCCGCTGCGCCGATTTATCTAATCCAATAACACGGCACTCAGGGTTCGCCTTAGCAATATTTGCTGTGCTTTCACCCACGCCGCAGCAAGAGTCCAATATAATATCGCCAGTAAACCCATCAAGCCATTCGGTTGCTTCGTTAAAGGCGAGCAGCGTGTGCTCGCCAATAGGACGCTGGTTTTCTGATGACTTATAACGCTTTACTAAGTCATCGAGTTTTTCGTGCACACCTTCTTGATTCGTAGTGATGCTTCTAGAATTCCCACTTGCCATTAACTACGTATTCCTTTGCCCGTTTTAAGCAGGTAATAAGCAACAGCAAACAGCACAATATTGAAGCCCACCAATAATGTTAACGATAAGGTAACGTCAACATCTGAAACACCTAAGAATCCGTAGCGGAAACCATTCACCATATACACAACAGGGTTGGCCTTGCTCACCCACTGCCAAAACTCTGGTAGTAAGCTGAGTGAGTAGAATACGCCACCAAGGTAGGTTAACGGTGTTAAAACGAAAGTGGGTACAACACTAATGTCATCGAAAGTTTTAGCAAAAATAGCGTTAATTAACCCTGCGGTAGAAAACAGTGATGAGGTAAGTAGTACCGTAAGAATAATGATACCAATGTGGTGTATTTGCACATCAACAAAGAACAGCGATACCAAGGTAACAATAATGCCAATTAGCACTGCTCTTGCTACACCGCCCCCAACAAAACCTAAAATGATCACCGATGTGGGCACCGGAGAAACCAGTAACTCTTCAATATTGCGCTGAAACTTAGCACTGAAAAAAGACGAGGATACATTTGCGTATGAGTTGGTAATGACCGACATCATGATCAAACCTGGAACGATAAACTCCATGTAAGAAAACCCGCCCATTTCGCCTATTCGGTTACCGATAAGGCTGCCAAATATCACGAAATACAAGCTCATGGTAATAGCGGGTGGCACTAAGGTTTGGATCCAAATGCGTAAAAAGCGAGTGCACTCTTTTATCCAAATGGTGGTTAGCGCCACATAGTTTTGTTTGAACCAGCCAATCTTTTCGTCAGACTGTGTGTTTGTCTGTGAATTCATGTTTAACCCTCTGCCTTTGCCGTTTCAACCAAACGTACAAACAGCTCTTCTAATCGGTTTGATTTATTACGCATACTCAGAACTTGAATGCCTTGCTCGGTTAATTGAGCAAAAACCGGGTTTAAGCCTTCTGCCTTTTCCACATCAACTTCCAACGTATGGTCGTCAAGTAAACGACTTTCGTAACCGCTTAAAAGCGGCTTTTGCTGCCCAAGGTTGATATCCAACACAAACGTTTCTGTATTCAATTTCGACAATAGCGCCTTCATACTGGTGTTTTCCACAATGGTGCCTTTGTTAATAATGGCAATATTGCGGCACAGCATTTCGGCCTCTTCCAGATAATGCGTCGTTAAAATAATGGTAATACCTTGGCGGTTAATCTCTTCTAAGAAGCCCCACATTGAACGGCGAATTTCTATATCTACGCCAGCGGTAGGCTCATCAAGTATCAATAGACGAGGCTCGTGCATAAGGGCACGAGCAATCATTAGTCTGCGCTTCATACCGCCTGATAGTTCACGAGCTCGAGCATCACGTTTTTCCCACAAATCGAGCTGGGCTAAATACTTCTGTGCACGTTCTTTCGCTATGCTTCGTGGCACACCGTAATAACCGGCTTGGTTGAGCACAATTTGCATCACGGTTTCGAACTGATTGAAGTTGAATTCCTGTGGCACTAGGCCAATACACGCTTTGGCTTGCTCTTTTTGAGTATGAAGGTCGTAACCAAAAATCGATACCTTGCCATCGGTTTGATTAACTAAAGAGCTAATAATACCGATGGTGGTAGATTTACCCGCACCATTGGGGCCAAGCAGGGCGAAAAAATCCCCTTTATCAACAGTGAGATCGACGCCTTTAAGCGCCTGTACGCCACCTTTATAGGTTTTGGTTAAGCCTGATATATCCAACGCTTTCATGTGCTGCCCGTATGTTGCTCGTAAGTTGCTCGTCATTTAAGGCCTCCATGAATGGAGCCCCTGTCAATCGAAAGCTCTATAAATCGAGAGCCTGCTGTAAATCAAATGCGCTTTAAATTCAGTTGAGGTGATTACCAATCAGTCATGATACACCGACAACAGTGATAATATGACGGCATACCTACCGCCAGAATGTTTAAAGCATAGTGCTGGCAAATGCGATTAATTCAACCCTTGCCGCAACAGGGGCATTTAGTGCCTATTCCGCCAATGCTATCACTAATTTAAAGACTTCATAAAAAAGGAGACAATTATGCCACATTTATTGCCCTCTCTGCCTGCCACTCCCCTGTACTTACCGATTATTTTGCTGCTCTTATCGATTTGTTTATCGAAGTCTTAATACAGGACTTTTGCATACTGCGGGGCACAGCTCGTTTTGTGCCTGATAATTAGCTGACTACAGACTATTTATCGCAAGAGAAACGTGACCAGAACGAGGGCCGGATGACTTAGATAAAAGAGGCTTAACTGAAAATAGATGTGTAAAAAAGCACTGCACCTAATTGGGGGCTAGGCACAGTGCAAGGGGTTGGCGTACCAAAGTGAGTCATACTTGAGTCAATCTGTCTTCCCAAGCACAGATATAGTTAACCAAGCAGACAAGGCAATATCAGGGCACAATAATGGAAAAGCTATTTTGTTTAATGGCAAATATGGCGAAAAGCGGGCGACTTTATGGAATTTGCGCCGAACTCAGGCACAGGCGCTTTTGCCAAGGTATAGTAGTGTAAAGAATGATTAAGAGTAGAATTCATGCCTAAAACCATTGCACTAGTAGAAGATGATGCCGCTATAAGAGAAAACTACCTTGTTGCCTTAAGGGCACAAGGCTACAAAGTGAATGCATTTGAAGATCGCCCCTCGGCCACTCAGGCGTTTAACGAAGCACTGCCAGATTTAGCCATTATTGATATTGGTTTAAAAGAAGAAATGGAGGGCGGTTTTTTGCTATGCCAGCAATTGCGAGGGTTGTCGCCTACCTTACCTATTATATTCTTTACCGCCAGAGATAATGATGTAGACACCATCAGTGGGCTTCGCATGGGTGCTGACGACTACTTAACTAAAGATATCAGTATGGCACACTTACTAGCCCGTATCGCCGCGCTTTTCAGACGAAGCGATTTAATGTCGGCCCCTGTTGAACAAAAAGACGAGCTTCGTATAGGTGAATTAAAAGTAGATGCCTCGCGCATGACAGTAAGCTGGGGTACAGAACCCGTTGCCTTAACCGTAACCGAGTTTTGGATGTTGCACGCGCTAATTAAACATCCTGGCCACGTAAAAAGCCGACAACAACTAATGGATGAGTCGCGCATGGTGGTAGACGACACCACCATTACTTCTCATATAAAACGCATGCGCAAAAAATTCATTCAGTTAGACCCCCAATTTGACCACATAGATACCGTTTACGGTATGGGGTATCGATGGCAGTTGTAAGGTATTGCTAACATGCGATTAAGGTTCTCCATACGCTTACAGCTGCTTGTTCTGTCGCTGTTCTTTTTTGCCATTCCCTATCTTGGGTATAATTACGTATGGGAGCTAGAGCAATACCTTCGCACTGGTCAAGAGCAAACCATGATTGGTACGGCACGGGCTGTTGCCACCGCCCTTCATGAGCGCCCTGCATTATTCGACAGTGAATCGGCTTATTTAAAAGACGTACGTCCGGGCACCGATTTATACGCGCCACCCATTCCCTACCCTATTCAGCTTGATGGAGAATTAAACGACTGGCAACAAGTGGACGACTTGCTTACCCACTATGGCGCAAGCGAAATTGTTGAGCGCTTTACTAGCTTGCAAACTAGCGACGGAACCCAAAGCGCCGCTAGCGAGAATAAGGGCGCCGCTAGCGAGAATAAGGGCGCCGCTAGCGAGAGTAAAGGCACCGCTAGCGAGGGCAATGAAACAAGCCTTTCATTCGAGCATATGGTGGGCCGGTATGATCAGTTCCTGTATGCCATGTTCAACGTCACCGACGATACCTTGCTGTGGCGACAGGCAAATAGTTTAAGTGTAGAACGGGGAGACCATTTACTTATTGGTATGCAAACCCCAGCAGGTGACCTAGCTCGATATGTGGTAGCCCCCTATGAAAGTGGCTGGGTAAATGCATTTAAATTAGCAGAGTCTGGCGCAACGAATCGCGCGGTGGAAAATGCGTTAAGTATTCAAGGGCGCTGGCAAAAAACCGCTGCTGGCTACAATATTGAACTTCGTTTCCCCCTTTCCATGACGTCTGGCGCACTCGCCTTTGCCATTGTTGATGTAGACGACCCGGTAACAAGGCAGAAGCGCTACGCGATTGGTACCGCCAACACCAATAACATTGATGAACTAGGCACGGTAGTAACACCGTCACCCGAAATTGAGCGCATATTAGCAGGGCTAAAATATGCCGACTCCCGCGTATGGGTGATAGACAATCATAAGCGGGTACTGGCGCGAGCAGGCGATATACAAACGGCTTCCGGCCTAAATACTACAAAGCGAGAAGCAAGTGAAAACCGAATATGGCGCTGGGTGGAAACTCATTGGTTGCTGCCCTTGTATTACCACATTCTCACTAAGCCACCCGCTGATTTTGTGGATGAACTAGAGGATGCCTATGCGTTGGCGGGCCGGGATATCGGCTTAGCCCTTAACGGTCAACCGGATTCATTATGGCGATTAACCCCAGATAACAAAGCCGTGGTTGTGTCTGCCGCTTACCCTATTTTTATTGAGGGCGCGGTGATGGGTGCCGTGGTGGTAGAGCAAACCACAAACGGTATACGCACATTAAGAAACCGCGCTTTAGAGCAGCTTTTTCACGTTATTTTGGCCGTAATGATACTAGGTACCCTAGGCTTATTGCTTTTTGCCAGCAGGATATCCAACCGTATCAGGCGACTTCGAGATAACACCGAAGCCATTATTGATGCCAATGGGAAGATTGTCGGTAAATTACCTATTGCCAAAGAGGGTGATGAAATTGGCGATTTGTCGCGGGCGTTTTCAGATGTTTTATTGCGATTGCAGCAATATAACTCCTATCTGGAAAATATGGCTTCTCGACTTTCCCATGAACTTAGAACCCCTATCGCCGTAGTAAAGTCGTCTCTTGATGCCCTGTCTCAAGTGAGTGCTCAAGCCAGTGCCTCTAACAGCGCTAGTCAAGAATCGCAAGCCAACGCTGTGGTGCAAAACAGTGCTCAGCAAGATATTTTCGTTCAACGTGCTCAGTCTGGTATCAGCCGGCTAAGTTCTATTTTAAATGCCATGAGTGAAGCTACCCGCTTAGAGCAAGCCATTGCGCAAGAAGATGTGACCACCTTCAACATGATTGACGTGATTAAAGGCTGCGTGGGTGGGTATCAACATGCTTATACCGACAGACAGTTTGCGCTATCTTGTGCTCCAGACGCTGCGATGCTAAAGGGTGCGCCCGATCTTATTGCGCAAATGTTCGATAAAATCATTTCTAACGCAGTAGATTTTAGTCAACCCGACAACATCATAGACGTCGCCGTTTATGCCAAAGATAAAAGAGTTATTCTCACCGTAAGCAACCCCGGCCCCCTATTGCCCGAAGGAATGAAACAACAACTCGTACAATCGATGGTATCAGTTCGCCCTGAAGGGGAAGCTCAGCAATCTGAAAGCTCTCCACACTTAGGATTGGGATTATATATCGCTGATATAATTATCGCGTTTCACAAGGGTTCACTGTCCCTTTCAAATAAAGAGGATGGAAGTGGTGTGCTAGTGACTGCCACTTTCCCCATAGCCTAGCATTAGCACAATTACCGACCATAACTTCTAAGCTTTCATCACTTTTGCCGCAGAAGCGCAAGGCGCCCACTTTTGATGTAGCTGCGCCTTGCGGCACACGCCAGTTTTTCTTCTTAAGCGTATATCTAGGCGTTGAATAATTCATTGAGCAGTAAACATTCATCGCATTGCTACCTGCCTACCTGCTTATTTACCTAACTGTTTACCTGCCTATATAGCTAACTTGGTAGCTACCCATTACCTGGCGGTCTACCTAGCTGCCTTTCTACATATTTACATCATATTCATTACTACTTATTTATTGAGAATTGTTCTCATTAGTATTTACATTCGTTTACAGTTTGCATACACTTCGGCGCCTACACACACAGGGAAACCACACTATGAAAAATAAAACGTTAACGATGGGCGCACAAACCATTGCTGCGGCCTTAGCTTTCGGACACGGTGCTGCACTTGCACAAACCCAAGAAACTGAAATCTGCAAAGATAAAACAGAAGCTGAATGTAAAGCGCAGCAAGACGAAATTGAACTTATCCGTATTCACGGTGTTCAACAGTCTATCTATCGCTACGACAAATCTGGCGATCCTCGTCGTTTAGCTGACCTTGTTGATACACCACAAACCATTAGTGTTCTTACGCAAGACCAAATTCAAGAAAGTGGTAAAACTGACCTTAAAGATATTCTTGCTGCTCAAGCTGGTGTAACTCTTGGTACAGGTGAGAATGGTAATGCTTTTGGTGACCGCTATGTAATACGTGGCCACGAAGCACGCAGCGACGTGTTTGTTGATGGCTTGCGTGACCCAGGTATGACTACCCGTGAAAGTTTCGCCACCGAGCGCGTTGAAATTACTAAAGGCCCTAGTTCAACATTTGCAGGCCGTGGTTCTTCAGGTGGTGCAGTAAACAGCATTACGAAAAAAGCCTCTACTAGTTATAACTTTGGTCGTGTTGATGCTGCCATTGGTACTGACGAGCACACCCGCTTAACTGTAGATTTGAACAAAACGCTAACGGAAAACAGTGCAATTCGTGTTAACGCACTAACGTCTCAAGAAGACAAGCCGGGTCGTGAAGGCATTGAACGTGGCCGTGATGGTGTTCAGCTTTCTTACGTATTAAACCCTAACGACAGACTGTCTTTCATTGGTGATGTTTATTACCTTAATGCAGAAGATAAGCCTGACTTGGGTAGCTACTACGACCGTGATGCGGGTTATCCGTTAGAAGATATTCCTGTTTATGCACAAGATGATGACTTCCAAAACTCAGAAGTCACTACCTTTACCTTCCGTACCGAATACGAAATTAGCGACAATGTTCGTTTCTACAACGCGACTCGTGCAGGTAACACTGAAAACGAATACGTAACAACCGGTATGAGTGCGACAACCCGTGATGATTCTGATGAAACAGCACCAGGTGCAGATACGCTTCGACTTAGCACGCACCAAGGCTGGCAAGAAGTAGATTACTTCACGACTCAATTTAACCTTTTCTGGGACACGTCATTTGCAGGCTTAGATCACCGTTTAGTATTTGGTTTTGAGTACAGCGATGAGTCGGTGGATAACGGTGTTTTCAATATTGAAAACCTAAACACTAACTGTGCACTTGGTGGTCGTCGTGGCGTATCACAAAGCTACTGTATTGTTGACGGTGATGGAAACCTTATCGATAACATCGGTTCATTGATGGACAGAACCATTGAACGTGGTGATGAAGATGCCCTTTTCGATATTGAAACCTATGCAATTTACGCCATGGATACCTTTGCGTTAACTGATAAGTTAGACGTGTTCTTCGGCCTACGTATGGACAGCTACGATTACAGTAACCAAACAAGTAGCGACCTTTATGAGTTCTCTGATGAATTGTTTAACGGTCATTTAGGTTTAGTGTATGACATTACTGAACACGGTAATGTATACGCGTCTTACAGCACAGCAACGAACATCAATGGCGGCGAGTCTGACCTTGGTGCAAACTGTGGTTACGGTGGCCTATGTGGTACACCTGAACAAGCTGCACAAGCCGATCCAGAGCATGTTGAAAATATCGAAATCGGTACAAAATGGATGTTATTTGATGAGAAGTTGATGGCAAATGCGTCAATCTTCCGTATTACGAAAAGCGATGTTCATGAAAGTATCGGTGAAGATGACTACTCAACTATTGGTACATTGAATACGGGTGAAAACCGTGTTGAAGGTGTTGAATTTGGTGTTAGCGGTGATATTACTGAGAAGTTCAGTGTTCAAGCATCTGCCGCCTTTATGGACTCAGAAGTACTAGACTCTTTCACAGAATCTAACATTGGCCTTGCGTTAAGTAACTTTGCTGACGAAAGCTTCTACTTGCAACTGCGTTATCAACCAAATGAGAAGTTCGCGTTTGGTGGTGACTACACGTACAAGTCTGAAATGTTTGGTGGTCAGCCTGACACCGCAGCAGGTTATAGCGCAAATACTGGCGAATACTCAATTGTTGTTCCTGATTATCAAGTATTCAACTTGTTTGCTAACTACTACGCATCTGAAAAACTAACGTTCCGTGTTAACATCGGTAACTTGTTTGATGAAGAATACTGGACTGCAGCTTATCGCTCTGGTGCCTTCATGTACATCGGTGACGGCCGTAATGTGACCGGTACGGTAAACTACGAGTTCTAAGTTAGTTTTAAGAGAAACGCTAAAAAATGATCATTATTGATAACCTACTAGACGCCGACCAAGTGAAGCAATTTCGGGCTGCATTAGCCGATGTACCATTTAACGATGGAAAAGCGACCGCCATGGGCATGGCAGCAGGGGTTAAAAATAATGGTCAAGCTGACGCGCAGCACGCTACGGTTCAAGCGCTTGCCAATAATTTATTGGCAAGTCTGGGTAACCACCCACAAGTAGTCTCTGCTGCGCTACCTCAGCGCATATTCCCCCCTTGCTTCAACCGTTACAGTGAATCGCAGACATACGGCTATCATGTTGATGCCGCCATTATGCGTATTCCCAATACCCCTGACGTTTTGCGTAGCGATATGTCGATGACGGTGTTTCTGTCTAGTCCAAGCGATTATGAAGGCGGAGAGCTAGTTATTCAGACTGGGTTCGGCGAGCAAAAAGTTAAAGGTAACTTAGGCAGCGCTGTACTCTACCCTTCTTCAAGTTTACATAAGGTTACTCCGGTAACACGCGGCGAAAGAATAGCAGCGATTACATGGATGCAAAGCATGATTGGCGATCAAGCTATTCGTGAAACCTTATACGAGCTAGACCAAAGCATTCAGTCTTTAGTGCAAGGCGGCAAGGCCGACCGAGACGAGTTAGATAAACTTCATCACGTATACCACAACCTTATTAGAAAATTTTCCATCGTTTAAACTGGACAAAAGCTTACCCGTCACGCAAGGTTATTCTTAGTGATATGTTCTAGCGGGCTTATGTTTGTCTACAGTGTATTGATAAACATTTTTCTATGTCTATTTGCTAAGTGTTTTTTTTAAGTGGCTGGCCTAATATAGCCAATATGAGCCTATGCTTCTCAAAACACAGGTGTTGAACCTGTCCTTTGAAATAAATCAGGTTTACCTCCGGTCTCTCTATATGATTGAAAAATTGGGTTTTTAGTGAAGGAATAAGGTTACTCCGAGATGAATAAATTATTGTACGGATTATGCTTTTTTAACTTAGGGGCTTGCTGGCTTAACACGGTAAAGCGACGCTTTGATAAGCTTTATGTGATAGGAGCCATCGCCTTACTGGCCTCACACAATGCGTTTGCAGATACTGTTACCGCCTCCATCACATTACTAGATGCTGAACAATCTCCGGTTAAAGACGGTGTGGTTATCTTCACTCCCTTGTTTGATTTGTCCAGCACAGAACTCAAAAATTCAGAAGCAGAATCAACGCCTAAAACTGCGATTATGAATCAAATCAATAAGCAGTTTGCTCCCCATGTTCTGGTGGTACAAGAGAACACAGAAGTCACATTCCCTAATGCAGATAATGTGTTCCATCATGTTTATTCGTTTTCACCCACCAAGCAGTTTGAGCTAAAGCTCTATAAAGAGTTTACCGCAGAGCCATTGTTCTTTGAGCAAGCTGGCATTGTGGATATTGGCTGTAATATTCACGATTGGATGCTAGGTTACATCGTTATTGCCGATAGTCCTTATTTTGTAAAAACCGCAAATGACGGTAACGCTAGCATCTCACTACCCGCAGGTAAATACAGTGTTGAGTTTTGGCATCCGAACGCGCCAAACGAACAACCCTTTATAGAAACTGAAGTTAAGTTAACCCGCGATAAAAACTTCACGCTAACCTTATCGAAAGTGATAGCTAGCGATGATGATTTTGATGACGGTTTTGGTGATTATTAATGCTGAGCCGTTGTATTGTCGTTATTTTTTGCTTCATCAGTTTTCACGCTTTTTCAGATACAAGGTTGTTGCTTAGAGGTAGTGTTATTTCAGCAGATAACGCTGACACATTTCAAACGAATGACGTTTCCCACCAGCGCTTTGAAAATAATGCAGTTGCGTTATCTCAAGCGGTACTAGCGTACGATAAAGTGCTCAGCGATGATTGGCAGTTCCATGTTGTCGCCAACGGGTATAGTGATGGAGAACAAAAGCTCGGGATTAGCCAACTCTATACTCAATACCGTCCCCTTACTGCATCCACCATTAAACCAGAAGTTAAACTCGGCTTTTTCTACCCGGCAATGTCTGCCGAAAACACCGACATGGGCTGGCTGTCACCACATTTTTTATCTAACTCAGCCATTAACAGTTGGATTGGTGAAGAACTTAGAACATTTGGTATAGAAGCAAGCTTAAGGCAAAGCGGCAGACAAGTGAGAAGCGACTGGTCATGGAAAGTGGTAGGAAGCTTATTTAAGGGAAACGACACCACTGGCACCTTGCTATCTTGGCGTGGTTTTTCGCTACATGACAGGCAATCGCTGAATGATGATAGAGTGAAATTCACTCCCATTCCTGGCGTGGTATCTGAAGAAGGAATAGGCGCCCCAGCATATACCGACCCCTTTCGAGAAATAGATACGAAAACAGGTTATTACGGGGGGCTGCATTTAGCCCATAAGCGCCGTTCAGAGCTACGTTACTATTATTACGACAACCGTGCCAATCCACTCATTTTCGACCCTGACAGAATATACGCATGGCGCACCCGATTTCACGCGTTAACCCTTCGCCATATGCGTAACCGCAATGTAACCCTATTCGGACAAGCACTGATAGGTGACACCTTGATGGGGGAAAATATTGTAAATAACGACTTTTACGCGACCTACATTGCTGCATCGTATACCCATGAAGCACATCAATTTTCGACCCGTTTAGACTGGTATCAAGTGATAGATAATGACAACACCACACACGATCCGAATAACAGCAGAGGGGAAGCCATTACCGTTAATTACACCTATGCAATGAGCTCGCAAATAGCATTATCTGCAGAGTGGCAAGTGAATCGAGGCCGCCAAGAAAATCTACGATTTTTAAATGCGTCATCGGTACCTAGTGAAAATTTTCACGAAAACCTACTTCAGCTAGCGATTACCTATCGAATCGACTGAACAAAACTAATCAGTATTACCATTAGATTTAGACTTATCGAGTGACACATCAGGTACATTTTTAACCATCATTCGCTCTTTGCGGCGCGTCATCATTTTTGCCAATCTACGCATACTTACCGTTGTGTCTTTCTCATCAATAATATCTACGCCTAGCAAACGCTCTAGCAAATCTTCAAGGGTGATCACCCCTTCCAAGCCGCCATACTCATCTACCACTAAAAGCATATGAACATGTTTATCGATAAAATGGTCGAATGTTATCGACAGTGGCATAGAGCCAAGTATGGTCACCATGTTTTTGGCGTACTCAGATAACGGTTTATCGGTATTCCCGCGAGCTTGTGCTACCAATAAATCTGAACGCATGACATAGCCGGTGATGTTTTCCGAGTCTTTGTCTTCATAAACAGGAATTCGGGAATACTCAATATGCGCATGCTTATGGAAAAACACTTCTACGGTCATCGATTCTGCCACCGAAAACAACACAGTTCGGTGGGTTATGGCATCTTTTACCTTTAATTCGTGCAAGCTCAGCAAGCTTTGTAAGAATACCGCTTCGTGGTTAGCTAGCTGTCCTTCTTGCCCTGATAGTTCGGCCATGGCGTGTAGCTCGCCGCGGCTTAACCCACGAAGTGGGCTGTCATCTTTAAAGCCTCGCGTGAGCAATTCAGACATCACCACAAAGGGTTTAAGAATAATAATCAGATACTTTAGGAAGTAGGCTGTCACTGGCGCCAATCCACGCCAATAGGTTGCGCCTACGGTTTTAGGAATAATTTCAGAAAAAACCAAGATAAGTAGCGTTAATACCGCTGAAATCACGCCCAAGTATGCTTCGCCAAATACACTAGCAGCCTGCGCACCCGCACCAGCAGCACCCATTGTGTGAGCAATAGTATTTAACGTTAAAATTGCCGATAGCGGCGTGTTGATATTATCGGTCTGCTTTCTTAGCAAGATACCGCTAGGCCGATTCTCTTTTTCTAAAACAGAAATGTAGGCTGAGGACACACTTAAAATGACTGCCTCAGCAATTGAGCATAAAAAAGAGAAGCCCAAGGCAATCAATACATAAACGATGAGTAAAAACATGAGTCCTTTCCGATAATCGGAGTATGAAGCAAACGACCATTATGCAAGCCTTAACCGGACTTACAAGAGCGCAGATGAATTAAATACAAATACCGAGTAATTTACTCATAAATATAGGAATACATATACTGTATTCCTATTCATTTTTACCTTTGCGTTAACCGCAACAGTCTTGATGGCTTTCTTCACGCTGTGCCAATCGAGCACTAACTTTTTTAATGCCCAATCGAGCCATTAAAGCAGCAAGAAGAATAGCGCACGCTGCATAGAGGGTTTGAATATTAGCACCATGACTATGTAGTTGGCTTTCCATGTGAATTAAGCCTTCTAATGACAATGCTGACACCGCGTAATTAAGCAAATAGCCAAACCCAATACTGGCAGTAGTTACACTAAACAAATACAAACACAGGGTTCTAAAACCCATTTCTTGTTTGATCATGCCCATGGTAGACACATTAGTAGCCGGCCCTGCCATGAGAAATACCAGCACCGCACCAGGTGATAACCCAGCGGCTAAAAACCCCACTGCAAGTGGTGTAGATGCCGTAGCGCAAATATACATAGGAATGCCAATGACGGCCATGACCAACATAGCGATAACCCCATCACCCCATTGAGTGAGAAAGTCCGTTGGCACCCACGTTTTTATGGCGGCGGCTAACGCTAGGCCAACCAGTAGCCAGACCACAATATCTTCAAGCAACTTGCCTGAGGCGTAACGGAACACTTCGGTGAATTTGTTAGTTGGTTTTACCGAACTAGCTTGGGTAGCAGCTGTATCGTCACAGCAAGCAGTGACTGGCTTTTCACTAGCGCAACAACTACTTGATTTTGGCGTTTGAGGCGATACGGCTGCGGCTACTGGCGTTTCGCTTGCACAACAAGATGCTTTATCAGCGTTCTCAGGTGCG
Source organism: Alteromonas sp. CI.11.F.A3 (assembly GCF_032925565.1). Classification (NCBI taxonomy): domain Bacteria; kingdom Pseudomonadati; phylum Pseudomonadota; class Gammaproteobacteria; order Alteromonadales; family Alteromonadaceae; genus Alteromonas; species Alteromonas sp. CI.11.F.A3. The sequence goes on along the minus strand of NZ_CP136708.1, from coordinate 612,704 downwards.
TGGCTATGTGGGTGCTTATGCGTATTTGCGATATCGCCATCAAACCATCTCACCATAAGACCAGCATAGATTGCACTAACAATAGCGGCTATGGGCCTAACGATGGCGAACAAAGGACCTAGTAACGCGTAAGAAACAGAAACACTGTCTACGCCTGTTTCAGGGGTAGAAACTAAAAATGAAATCGTCGATGGTTTGGAGGCGCCGCTTCTACGCAGCCCTAAGGCCGCTGGAATAACACCACAAGAACACAAAGGCAATGGAGCCCCTATTACCGCGGCTTTCGTAATTGAGGCTGTCGAGCTGCTTCCCATGTGGCGCTCTAAAAAGCTAACCGGCACTAGCTCGTGCATAATACCCGCCACCAGCAGACCAAGTAACAGCCAAGGTGCAGACTCCATAAATAGGCTGATAAAATTTTGCACTAAGAGCATTAGGTCAGTCATACCACTCCAAACGAACCGCGTTGAAAATATTGTTTATACTTGCCGCATCATTGCACGACAAATCAACCCAATAAGATGAATGTGTATGATAGCAAAAATACGCTATTACCGTGAATGAACTAGAAGTAATCCACCTCATCGAATAACCCGATTGGCTACAAAAAAAGCCAACGTCGAGAATAACTCTCAGCGTTGGCTTAGTAAAAACGATTGCTTAGTGAAGTAGTGATTACCCCTTTTTGCAGTCACTACCTTTATGGCTAATCCTTTTCGCCCACTTCGTCTTGATGTCCGCTGCGAAGTTTAGCCACAACAGACCAGGCTTCAAGCATCACTAACACAGACACCACCAGCACCACGGCATCTAAGAACACCAATAAGTAGTTTTCAGCAAGATAGTACTCTTTCAGCTTTATTAGCCCAGCAAAGAAAGCCATTACCAAAACGAATACCATGGGTATTAATGTGTAGCGGGCTGGTCTTCCCATTTTGATTAGCATAACGGAAATAACTAACAAGGTAAGACTCGCCAGTATTTGGTTTGTAGAGCCGAACAGCGGCCAAATGATCATACCGCCACCGCCTGAGGAGCCACCTGCCCCAAAGGCAAGTAGCAAACAACAAGCAACCGCTAAGAAGGTCGCCACTACACCATTTTTAAGTGCTGACAATTTATAGATATCGCCCCACTCTTGAATAATGTAACGCTGAAGACGAACACCAGAGTCCATGGTTGTGCCTGCGAACAGCACTACCATTACCGCTAATATTGTTGATGAGAAGGCTTCGGGTAGTCCCCAGCCTTGATGAATTAGCGCCGCACCGCCACTAATAAACGCACCTACGCTGCCTGCACCTAAGTGACTGTAGACTTCATGCCACTCTTCTGGAGAGGCTGCAAACGCCACACCACTCACCGCAACAATAGTAATCAGCGCTAAGGAACCTTCACCAATCGCCCCTAAATAACCCACAAAGCGAACATCAGTTTCCTTATCTAACTGCTTAGAGCTGGTGCCTGAGGCCACAATACCGTGGAAGCCTGACACTGCACCGCAGGCAATAGTCACGAACAACAAGGGAATTAAGCTGGGGGAGTCCATGGCCGTCTGTGTATTGAAGGCTGGCGCGGTAATATCTGGCATAGCAAAGAAGACCGCACCATACAATAGGAATAGCCCAACCAATAACTGCATACCGTTAATAAAATCGCGGGGCTGAAGTAACATCCACACCGGCAACAACGAAGCAATAGCAGCGTAAATAAATAAGATAATAATCCAGTTCGCTTTGTCAGCTAAACCAAACATGGTTTCAGGCAAACTGATAGGAATGTAGCTACCCGCATAAACCGAGGCATAAAGCACCACGATACCTACAAGACAAAGAGGGATTAAACCAAAGTTACGTTTTAATAACTGTCCAATAACCAATGCAACGGCAATGGCTGTCCAAGCAGGGAATACCGCATTCGGCTGAGAGACAAAGGAGTTTGCTATCACCACACCAAAAACGGCGTTAACCATTAACAGTACTAGAAAGATAACAATCATAAACAATGAGCGAGAACGCTTGCCGATAACACTTTCCGACAAGGCACCCATCGATTTACCTTTGTGACGCGCACTGGCCCACAAGGCGCCCATGTCGTGCACACCAGCAAACAAAATAGTACCGAAAATCACCCAGAGTACAGCAGGCACCCAGCCCCAGTATACCGCGATCGCAGGCCCAACAATTGGTGCGGCACCGGCCACTGAAGTAAAGTGATGCCCCCAGAGCACGACTTTATTGGTAGGTACAAAGTCTTTACCATCTTGTAGTTCGTGCGCTGGCGTGGTGAAGCTATCGTCTAATTTAAATATTTTCGTGGCAATAAATTTAGAATATACGAACCACCCGAGGAGCATGCCCACGATCCCGAGTAATACTATAGCTATTGACTGCATATTATTGTCCTGTGTCGATGTTGCACTGCATCATTCAATTTTGTTTTTGAACACATATACAACGCTTTTCTGTCGTTGAAAAACGCTTATTTAAACATTAAAACATTATTTACTTTTTCACGTCGCCATATTAGACCAAAGTCTATTGTGGTAGCAGCTTTTTTACACTGCTCGTACCATACGAGCTTCATAATTTTTACCAATCATTTACAACAAAAATAGCAGGCAAAACGAAAATAGCAGGTAAATATAGTTTTAATCTTACCTTCACCCTTCAAATACATCTCAGTCTCGTTTATAAAGGCTCATCTATAAATAAATCTATTAATAAGTAGTTATGGCATCACCTAAATTTCATATGGCCGTCCGTAAATATCACCGATGGTTAGGCTTTTTCTTAGCAGGCATAATGGCAATTTATGCTGTCAGTGGCGTGTTACTCATTTTTCGCCCCACCGATTTCCTGAAATTCGATCAAACTGAAGTCCGTCAGTTGTCTCAAGACTTGAACGGCAAACAGGTAGCATCGAAAATTAAGGTGAAAGGTTTGAAGGTGGTTGAAGAGAATGACAACCAAGTTGTGTTAAATATGGGAACTTACGACAAGGTAGATGGTGTCGCTACTATTACCCGTAAAGACTACCCCCTTGTTCTGGCGAAAATGGTGAAGCTTCACAAAGCAACTAATAACAGCCCCTTATTTTGGTTGAACATTAGCTTTGGCGTTGCCCTTTTGTTTTTCGTCATATCTGCATTTTTGATGTTTATGCCGAAGCTGCCTATGTATAAAAATGGGCTTAAAATAGCGGGATTTGGTGCAGTAGTGGCTATACTTGTTGTGATGTTCGGCTCATAACTTCACATGTTCGAACCACCTTGATGTGGTTCGAACACTTTTTAGCACATGCTTGAACCCTGTGGTAACGTATCTGAATAGTAATGAATTCGTACGCTCACTATCAGGGAAGATTTATGCCGCGCCAGTACAACCTCTTTTTCGCTGTAAGTCCTTTTACTATAAATACCTCTGCTATCAACGCACACATATCAGCTTCATTCAAACTTAATAGCAACACCGGTACAGCAGCGCTTATGCATGGTGAGTGTCTATGAATTTTGTCGATTTCACGGTAGTGGCTATATACCTTGTGGGTTTGTTAGTCATGGGGTTTGTGTTTCGAAAACAAGTGAGTAAAAAAGATTACTTTCTTGCTAATCGACAGTTGGGCTGGAAACCGCTTTCCCTTTCCATCATGGCCACGCAGTTATCTGCAGTCAGCTTTATTTCCGCCCCTGCTTTTGTTGGGCTAAGAGAAGGTGGTGGCCTTATTTGGTTATCATATGAGCTCGCCCTCCCTCTTGCTATGCTGGCCTTGCTCTATTTTATTTTACCCACCTTGTACCGCTCTGGCGTCGTCAGTGTTTATGACTTTTTAGAACAACGTTTTGGCCGCTCATCACGAGTACTCATTAGCGTGGTGTTTCAAATAAGCCGTTCATTTGCCACCGCCATTATGATTTACGCCATTTCTATTATATTGCAAAGCACCATGGGCTTAGCGTTTTGGCAAAGCGTGTTACTGATTGGTGTTATTACCCTTATTTACTCTTTGCAAGGTGGTATGAAAGCCGTTGTGTACGGTGATGCTGTGCAAATGATATTGATAGTTGCAGGCGCCTTGGTGTGTTTAGGTTTTGGGCTATACCATATAGGCGGGTGGACAAGCTTTCTTGAGCAAGTACAACCTGAACGACTCACTACACTAAACACATCATCTTATGGGTTTGATGGTGAAGGCTTCGGCCTGCTGCCCATGATTTTTGGTGGCATCGTGTTATACGCCTCTTACTATGGGTGCGACCAATCAGAAGCGCAGCGTTCGTTGTCGGCCAAGAGCCTAGGTGATTTAAAGAAAATCATTATGACTGCCAGCTTCTTACGTTTCCCTATAACCCTAATTTACTGCTTTGCAGGGTTGGTCATAGGAACGCTAGCACTGACCACCCCAGAATTCCTTGCTCAAATTCCTGACGACCAACCCGATTGGCTGATGCCTATCTTTATAGTCAACTACCTTCCAAACGGTATTTTAGGTTTGTTATTAGTGGCCATTTTAGCTGCGGCCATGTCGTCTTTAAGTTCTGCAATTAATAGCTTGGCTGCGGTATCAGTTGAAGATTATTGTCGAGTAGTGGGTAAAACACTGTCGCCAGAAAGTACCCTTCAAGTGGCTAAGTACACTGGCATGTTTTGGGGCTTACTCACATTGGGTTTGTCATTTGTGGTAGATGACATCGCCCCCACCATTATTGAGGCCATTAACAAGATTGGCTCGGTTTGCTTTGGTCCAATTTTGGCTACATTTTTCTTAGGCGTGTGCACAAAACAACTTTCGGCAAAGCAAGTAAATACTGGGCTTATTGCTGGTGTATTGGTCAATATATATTTGTGGCTAAACCAGCCGGATGTATTTTGGTTTTGGTGGAACGTGAGTGGCTTTTTAACCGCATTTGGTGTTTCTCTTGGAGTATATTGGCTTGGTCACAAGAAGTTTAAACAACCTTTCATAAACACCGACCACGGTATACTCACTAAGATCAATATGGCCGCCCTACTTACCTGGTGCATTGTACTTATTGGTGTTTGTATTGCCTTACCTATAATACTTATTTAATAACCGGCCATGTCGTACATTTAGGTTGCTAACCGTCATTATTGGCGGTTAGTAGAAACTGCTTAAGCTCTTGGTATACAGCGTGAGACTCTGGGGTTTCATAAGCAACAACGTAGTCGGCATGGGATAACCCTTCGAAAACTTCTAATTGGGTACGTACGTTCGCATTACGCAACTTACGATTCACTCGCACCGTATCACTTAGAAACATATCCCGCGTGCCTGATACGAGCAGCGTAGGCGGAAAGCCATTAAAATTGCCATTAAGAGGGGAAATAGAAGGGTGAGTTAAGTTTTCGCTACCAGCGTATAGATTAGCCGCTGCTTCTAAAAAGCCTTGGTATGACACCAATATGCGATCAATACCTTCGTTGGTATAAAGGGTATCGCCAGTTTTCGTCAAATCAGCCCAAGGGGTGCCTGCATACACCGCCAACGGCAACGGTTGCTTTGTTTCAATAAGCCTTTGCACGGCAGAAAGCACTAAGCCTGCTCCTGCAGATGTGCCACCTATAAAAAGGTGCTGTGCGCCATATTCTGCAGCCAAGCTGCTATACACCGACACTACATCGTTAAGTGCAGCTGGAAATGGCGCATGAGGTGGCATTCTATAGTCGATACTAATTACTGTAATACCAACTCTATGCGCGATTAATAAGCTTTCTTCTATGCTCGGAAGCCCAGCAAAAAACACGTAGGCTCCCCCGTGTACATCAATAAACACTTTGTTTTTAAATTCAGGTGCAATTGTCTTAGGGGTAAGTCGCCTAACCGTTACCCCATTAATTTTTTCCAAAGACACATCAACATCAAACTGCTTGCGCATTTTTTTGATTTTCTTTTTCTGATCTCCGTTTCTTATTTGAATCAGTTCACGCCACTGCTCTATAGATTGAGGCGTGTTGTTAATGACTTCATCCATTGACGGCATGGGGTATTGAGAGATAGCGCTTTTTAGTTCATTGCTTGCAGCATTTGGTAGCGGTACCATTTTAGGCGGCACAGTTAACAAAGAATCAGTAGTCGTTCTGGCTGTATCAGTGTTGTGGGCAGAAGCTTCTGATTTAGAAGACGAAAATGTCATTGATACCACCAAAATGAAAAAGTAAAAGGTAAGTAGATTCATGCGCAAAACGCTTTTATATTATTGACGTTGTTATAACCCATAAACTTACCTGTATCCCGTTACTTTTCAACAGTAATCGTCATTCAACTTAGCGACGCTAATTACTTTCATAGAAAACTTATGGCCGATTACGACCAAACTGATCATGGCTCGAAACCCATTCATCAGCTACAACCGCTGCACCTAAAGATAGCTCGCCGCACAACACGGTTGCAGCAATAATTTCGGCTAACTTATTAACGCCGCCTTTACCATAACATCCTAGCGTTTCTAAACACTCTCGCTGGGTAGCTAACCCAGTACCACCACCATACGATGCCACTACGAGTGAGGGAATAGTAATAGAGAAATAATAATCACCGTTCGGGGTGATTTCGCTGTAGGTATACCCTGCTGATGATTCGGCTACATTTGCGACATCTTGACCACAAGCGATAAACAAAGCGGTAATACCATTGGCAAAGTGGGCTCCATTGCTCACACTGCCAGCAACAAATGCCCCCATGTTAGACAACTGGCGTTGCTTGAATAATGCTTCAGGTGAGCAATGCATTAACGATTTCATCAAATCAGCAGGGATAGTGGCTTCGGCTACCACTCGCTTACCTCGGGTATGCAGTGAATTTACAAAAGAATGTTTTTTGTCGGTATCTAAATTACCCGATAGAGCAAAGTGTTCAAGCCCTTCAATATGCTGCGCTTGTATCCATTGACAGGCATGTCGCGTGGCCTTGCTAACCATGTTCTGCCCTGCCGCATCGCCGCAGGTAAAGTTAAAGCGTAACCATCGCATTTTAGATACGGCATACTGCTCAATATCACGAAGCTTGCCTACCGACGTCGTTTCTTCTGTTTTGGCTTTGATCAACTCAAAGTTGTCAGTGACCCACTTCCCGAATGCTAGTGCCGCGCGAGCGTCTTCAAACACAAATACCGGTGCCCGCTGCATGGCATCATCAATGACAGTAGTTTTAACCCCACCCGATTCTGCGGTTAAGCGCATGCCGCGGTTATAGCTGGCAACTAACGTACCTTCTGTAGTTGCCATTGGTACATAGAATTCGCCTTGTGCGGCTACACCGTCGATAACAAGCGGCCCAGCCAACCCGATAGGCACTTGGGCAACACCGGTAAAGTGTTCAATGTTACCTGGCAAGGTATCTGGCTCAATTGAAAACGTACCTACATGACTCATTTCAGCGCCAGTTTTATCTTTCACAAACTGACGTCTTGTTTCCGCCATTTCTGCGCTGTAGTCGTTGGGGGAACTATCTCTTAAGCTTTTGTCATTGGAACTGCCGCGTGGGATCTTAGCCATAACACTTACTTGTTAAATTAATGTTAACTCATTATGTTATGCCTAGTGCTCCCACACAAATCAACCCTATGTATTACTCGTCATAGTTAGCCGCAATAGTTCGTGGTCGTGGTTCGTGGCAATAGCTCGTAGCACTAGCTCTTAGCGCGAGTTCTTAACCTTAGTCTGCAACAAATAGGCACTGGGATTGATACGGTTATTGATATGGATATTGTTAATAGGTCACTTTAGTTGCGGGCGCTTATTAATAGGCAGGCGTATAAATAGTGGTGAAGAGTATAAGGTGTAAATAGCATTTAGATTTTAATAGAGATCTCTATGATACCGTCTTTTTTCGATAAACGTGGAGTACTGCGCTTCACCCAACACATCTCGTAGGGCAGCATCGACGCCTTTACCCATCCCATCAAAATTACCGCATACATAAATTTGTCCATCACGGCCAGTGTAAGGACTAGCATCGCTGTTAGTGCTTTTACTGGAATTAGGGGCTTTACCGGAGTTAGAGCTAATGGTTTTACCAGAACTAGAACCTAGGAACGCTTTTAAGGCCTCGGCCTGTTCTACTATCATATGCTGAACATACTTTTTAGACTCAGTGGCAGAACCTAAAGAAGACTTCGAAAAAATAGTAGAGGTTTTATAAATGCACGGCGCATTGTGAAAGGGTGATAGCGCCTCACTTAAAACGTTATCGAGTTCTGAGTCTCGTTCACCATAAAAAATCCATACTGGACCACTTTCTTTAAGCATGGCTCGTTTAGCAAGTTGAGCCCTTACACCGGCGATTCCGCTTCCCGCTGCTATAAGCACTAAGGGGCATTGGGTATCGGTAATGACCGCATTAGTATTTTTGCGTATTTGTGCATAGGCAGTTTGTTTCTGAAGTAGCTTGTGCGTTAAAAAGCCCGAGCCATAGCCAAGCTCTCCTTTCGCTTTTCGTACCTCTCTTACTACCAATTTTAAATCACCTTCTTCGGGCGCTGACGCTATGGTATACGAACGTCCGACTAGTTTTCTTAAGGGCTTTGTTAAAGGCTTTGTCAAGGACTCGCTTGAGTGCTTAGTCCAGAACTCGCTTGAGGGCTTAGTCAGGAACTCGCTTGAGGGCTCCTTCTCGTGCGCCATATCAGGGTAAATATCAATGATATCTCCCGCTTCCCACGTTATTGGCGCTGCGCCATTCTCATGGGCTGATTGAGGCTGCTTTAAGGTAATTGCATACAAGCCTCGGGTATCGTCTTGATTAAGTTGTTTGCGGTGTGCTAATACCCAAGGTTGAATTTGTTTAGATGGTTCATTTACCAATGATTCAAGGTGAGCTAAATGTTCACCCTTTCCACTATCTAATGTAGTGAGCGAGGTTAATGGCGTGCCGCCAAGTAAGCGCATGTTCTCATAAAGAGAGACTGCAAAACGGCAAAACTGTTTGTATTCTCGACTTCCCAACCCGATAACTTCGAATGACAAGTTTGATAGCGGCGTAGCACCACTCTTTTTTGCTCGCTGCAAAGCATGATAAAAGCGAGTACCTGCATCTGGCGGCTCACCTTCACCATAAGTGCTAACCACAAACAGTGCCTTTGATACATTACCAAGCATTGCAATATTTAAAGAAGCCATGGAAACCAGGGAAATCGCTTCGCTTTCGGCCAGTGCAGCTGCTTTAGCCCGCGCAATCTTTTCGGCGGTGCCAGTTTGGCTAGCATAAACAATCAAGGTTTGGTTTTTACTATCGCTACTATCAACGTTCGTACTATTTTTTTTGTCTGTAGCGACATTTGTCGCACAGCGCTTCTTGTTACTTTTATAAAAAATCACCGCTACCCACAACACATAAAGCGTGATGCTAGATAGTGCAATGAGTAAACGGTGAGTTTCAGTCATGGTACTTTTAAAATATCTCAGTAAATGCTTAAGCTGAGCTTACAGTGGTAGCACTTCAAAGGTACCTGAGTAACTTCCGGTTCTTACCGTTGCTGGCTTTTCAGCTTTATCATCTTTGTAACTAATTTCTACAAAATACATACCTGCTTGTGGCCAGGTAATGTCAATTTGTCCTTCGTTATTTGATGTTACCGAAATCATTTCTTGGTTGTTTCTATAACGCATACCGCCACGCACCACTTCAACTTCTGCGCCTTCTGCTGGCTCACCATCAATAAGTAAAGTAAAGGTAGCGGTTTCGGTAGCAAACAAATCATTAGGGTGAGTTACTGGGATAAGCTCTAAGCCTTCGTTAGTTGGTGTAAATACCTTTTCTGAAGGCGCACCAAGGGTAACGAAGGTTTCAACACGGCGTGAACCTTGAGTCACACTTAAATCGGTCGCTTCTTTAGGTACTGATGTAGCGAACTCTTCTGCGACATAAGGCTTACCGCGACCAGGCCACATTTTACGGTTACCCTCTTCATCTTTCCAAAAAGCGCGTATACCAGAACTGAAAGACGTGATTTTAAAGGTGCCTTCCTCTTCTAATTTCACATCGAAAGTAGTGCGATACTTTCCACGTGCACTATTTTCAGTTTCTATGGTTTCACCACTAGGCGCAGTCACCACTAAATTGTCAGTATTCATTGCAAAATGATCAGGGTGAAAAATAGTGTTTGATATAGCGGCATCAAACGTTACGTATGTTTCTTCACCCGACAGAACTGTTGAGCTTGGCAATAGCCATGCTCGGTGAGCGCTGGCAGAAAATGAAACTGCTAATGTTGCAGCTAACGCAACCAGTGATGTAGTTGCCGATAATTTTTTCATAATGTCCTCTGAGAGTTTATTAATCTTCCAGACGCAATGAAACGCGCCCAATTTCTGATTTGCCTTCCAATGTGACTGGAAGTGCTTGAGCTGATAACGGGAGACTAAATGGAATTGATAACACCTCTCTGCCCCCCACTTCACGAGACGCTTCTACACGAAGGGTATAATCGCCGTCACTTAACTTCGAAAGCGCGCTATTAAGTTGAGTATCGATAACGTGCGCACCCGGGCCTTTTGTTGCACTGGTTAAACCGTCGTAAGGTAAATCTAAACTTCTACCACCACGACGCCACCACTGCCTAAGATCCTTAAGCCATTCTTTACCTTCGTGTTCACGCATATCAACGTCATACCACACCGCGACCTGAGTAGATTTACGCTTGCTGTTTTCTATCCACACAGCCACATACGGTTTGTGATACTCAGCAACATCTAGCTGAGGCAAAGCTATATCAAGCGTTACTGACTGCGCAGCCATAGAGACCGATGAGGCTAACATTAGCCCTAGCGCTCCAGACGCTATCGCAAGTCTATTTCGCACTTTCATTGTTTCACTCCTTTTCAAGTTCACATCCCCAAACCGCTAATGCACAAATAACAGCAAAATGACAAATGGGATTAATACGCCCAGAACAGTTACAGGCCAGGTGGATGCTCTACTTGATGCATGACGCATAAGTAACTGCAAACCTGTGACACTAAAAATAATGCAGGCAACAGCAAACACATCAATAAACCACGGCCACACTGCTCCGGTATTCCTACCTTTATGAAGATCGTTGAAATACGAAATCCACCCTCTATCCACGCTTTCATAGGTAACCATTTCAAGTTCGCTGTCTACAGCGACCCAACTATCAGTGCCCGGCCCAGGCCACGCGGCATAAAATTCGATACCGTCCCATTCACCCACCACCGAAGCGGGGATAGCAACATCATATTTATCAGATACGAAATCCACTAAGACATCAGGAATAACAGCTTCACCTTCTGGCAAAGCCACAAATTCATCTATTACAGATGCAGGCAACGATGCATCTATTTCAGTTATTTTTTTGTTGGCTGGAATATCAGCAGCGTGATTAAGCGTTATACCCGTTAAGGAAAACAGTAATATGCCGACAAGACACCACGCCCCGCTTATCCAATGCCATTGCCTAATGCTGCCTAATGAGAAGCGCATAGATATTTTGCTATTCCTTATTCAAGGCTATTTCAACGTTCGAGGTGATAGATAATACAGATTTTACACAGTGACTCAATGCAAATGAGATTTATTCTCGCATTTATCGTTACTTCGCGATCATAGTCATTTAACAAGGGTATAAAGGTATAGATGCTATGGCGAAGGATTCAAGTGTAGCCATCAGTAGCATGGATGCTGTAGCGAAAGCCCCATGGATGGATACACTCCGCGTTTCACATGGGCTTCTACTCGCAACTATTATTAATATTCAACGGTAAGCCTTATTCGGCTGTTCAGAAGGAAGGGCTTTGTGCGCCTCGGAAACTCTCTACAGCATGGATGCTGTAGCGAAGGCCCCATGGATGGGTTTACGCCGGGTTTCAGAGGCGCACAAAGCCCTTCCCTACGCCGCAAAATTCCGCGCACAAAAAAGGCGCTCTAATGAGCGCCTTTCTTTAATGCTTTTGGTTTGCTTAGATTAAAGAATCTTAGCTACAACACCAGCACCTACAGTACGGCCACCTTCACGGATAGCGAAGCGTAAACCTTCGTCCATCGCGATTGGTGCAATAAGTTCTACTACGAACTTAAGGTTGTCACCAGGCATTACCATCTCTACGCCTTCTGGAAGCTCTACAGCACCAGTTACGTCAGTTGTACGGAAGTAGAACTGTGGACGATAGCCTTTGAAGAATGGAGTATGACGACCACCTTCATCTTTGCTTAGTACGTATACTTCAGCTTCGAATTTAGTGTGCGGGTTGATTGAACCAGGCTTAGCTAGTACTTGACCACGTTCAACGTCTTCACGCTTAGTACCACGTAGAAGAACACCAACGTTCTCACCAGCGCGACCTTCGTCAAGAAGTTTACGGAACATTTCAACACCAGTACAAGTCGTCTTAGTCGTATCTTTGATACCAACGATTTCTACTTCTTCACCAACTTTAACAATACCTTGCTCTACACGACCAGTTACAACAGTACCACGGCCTGAGATTGAGAATACGTCTTCGATTGGAAGAATGAACGGCTTATCGATAGCACGCTCTGGCTCTGGGATATATGAATCAAGAGCTTCACCAAGTTCGATGATTTTCTTTTCCCATTCTGCATCGCCTTCAAGGGCTTTAAGTGCAGAACCTTGGATAACTGGAAGGTCATCGCCTGGGAATTCATATTCGCTAAGAAGTTCACGAACTTCCATTTCTACTAGCTCTAGAAGCTCTTCATCATCAACCATGTCACATTTGTTCATGAATACGATGATGTAAGGAACGCCAACCTGACGACCAAGTAGGATGTGCTCACGAGTCTGAGGCATAGGGCCATCAGTCGCAGCTACTACTAGGATCGCGCCGTCCATTTGAGCAGCACCGGTGATCATGTTTTTAACGTAATCAGCGTGTCCTGGGCAATCTACGTGAGCGTAGTGACGAGTAGGAGTGTCATACTCTACGTGTGAAGTAGAGATGGTGATACCACGAGCTTTTTCTTCAGGCGCGTTATCGATTTGATCGAAAGCCTGAGCTGAACCACCGTATGTCTTTGAAAGAACAGTAGTGATAGCTGCAGTAAGGGTAGTTTTTCCGTGGTCAACGTGGCCGATTGTACCCACGTTTACATGGGGTTTCGTACGTTCAAACTTTTCTTTTGCCATTTTTCTCGTTTCCTAAGTTAAAAGTCCGACCCAATACGGGACCGGACCGAACCTTCATTTAGATTAAATTCTAGATTCAATAATAGCCTGCGCCACATTTTTAGGCGCCTCAGAATAATTGAAGAACTCCATAGAGTATGATGCGCGACCCTGCGTTTGTGAACGCAAGTCAGTAGCATACCCGAACATTTCTGAAAGCGGCACCTTAGCACGTACTATTTTAATACCTGCTACGCCTTCTTCCATACCTTCGATCATGCCGCGACGACGATTTAGGTCACCAACCACATCACCCATCCAGTCTTCTGGAGTAGTTACTTCAACTTTCATCATGGGTTCAAGCAACACCGGATTTGCTTCTGCGGCGCCTTTTTTGAAACCCATAGAGCCGGCGATCTTAAACGCCATTTCAGAAGAGTCAACATCATGGTACGAACCGTCGAACAAAGTTACCTTTACATCAAGTACCGGATACCCTGCTACAACACCACTTTGCAACTGCTCCTGAATTCCTTTATCAACCGCTGGTATAAACTCTTTTGGTACCACACCACCGGTGATGTCATTAACAAATTCGTAGCCTGCGCCTTCTTCAGCTTGTGGCTCAATACGAAGCCATACATGACCAAATTGGCCACGGCCGCCAGACTGACGTACGAATTTACCTTCAACTTCTACTTTCTTACGAATGGTCTCACGATAAGCAACCTGAGGTTTACCTACGTTACATTCAACCTTAAATTCGCGTTTCATACGATCAACAATGATATCAAGGTGAAGCTCACCCATACCAGAGATAATCGTTTGGCCAGACTCTTCATCAGTCTTAACCTTAAATGACGGATCTTCAGCGGCTAGCTTACCTAACGCGAGTCCCATCTTTTCTTGGTCAGCCTGAGAGCGAGGCTCTACAGCGATAGAAATTACCGGGTCAGGGAATTCCATACGCTCTAGTGTAATGACATTATTCGGATCGCAAAGCGTATCACCTGTGGTCACATCTTTAAGACCAATGGCTGCGGCGATATCGCCTGCACGAACTTCTTTAATTTCTTCACGGTCTTTGGCGTGCATTTGAACTATACGTCCAAAACGCTCGCGTTTACCTTTCACCGGGTTGTATACCGTATCACCAGTATTAACAACACCAGAATAACAACGGAAGAAAGTCAGCGTTCCTACGAATGGGTCGGTAGCGATTTTAAATGCCAGGGCCGAGAATGGCTCGCTGTCGTCTGCATGACGCTCAGCTTCAGTTTCATTTTTATCGTCTAAAACACCCGTAATAGCTTTCACTTCACTTGGTGACGGTAAGTATTCTACTACCGCGTCTAGTACAGCCTGAACACCTTTGTTTTTGAAGGCGCTGCCACAGGTGGCAAGAACAATTTCGTTGTTCAGTGTACGGGTACGTAAACCAAGTCGGATTTCAGCTTCAGTTAGCTCTTCGCCTTCTAAATACTTATCCATTAGTTCGTCAGAGGCTTCAGCAGCTGCTTCAATCATCTCTGTACGATACTTTTGTGCGTTGTCTAAATATTGCGCTGGAATATCTTCATAGGCAAAAGTCATACCCATGTCTTCGGCATTCCAGTTTATGGCTTTCATCTTAATAAGATCGATAACGCCATGGAATTCTTCTTCAGCGCCCATGTTCAATTGAATAGGAACACAGTTTGCGCCTAAGCGTTTACGGATTTGACCCACAACACGCTCAAAATCGGCGCCAGCTCGGTCCATCTTATTGATGAACACGAGACGTGGCACCTCATATTTGTCAGCCTGTCGCCAGACTGTCTCTGATTGAGGTTCAACCCCAGAAGACCCGCAAAACACCACTACAGCCCCATCCAGAACTCGTAATGAACGTTCTACCTCAATGGTAAAGTCCACGTGTCCTGGCGTGTCTATAATGTTTATACGATGCTGATCAAACTGCTTTTCCATGCCTGACCAGAAACAAGTCGTTGCAGCAGACGTGATAGTAATACCACGCTCCTGCTCTTGTTCCATCCAGTCCATGGTTGCGGCACCATCATGCACTTCACCGATTTTATGAGACAACCCTGTATAAAACAGGACTCTCTCTGTGGTCGTGGTTTTACCCGCGTCCACATGAGCCACAATACCAATATTGCGGTAACGCTCAATCGAGGTCTTACGAGGCATACATCTCTCTCAGTTATATTACGTTTATTACCAACGGTAATGAGCAAACGCTTTGTTTGCTTCGGCCATACGGTGAACGTCTTCACGTTTCTTAACCGCAGAACCTTTGTTTTCTGATGCATCAATCATTTCAGCAGCTAGGCGTTGAGCCATAGACTTTTCGCCACGTTTACGAGCAGCATCTACCAACCAACGCATACCTAGGGCATTACGACGAACTGGACGAACTTCTACTGGTACTTGATAAGTTGAACCACCTACACGACGAGATTTAACCTCTACAGTAGGACGGATGTTATCAAGTGCTTCTTCGAATACATCTAGGTGAGCTTTGCTGGTTTTTTCAGCAACAATATCGAGCGCACCGTAAACGATTTTTTCAGCGACTGACTTCTTGCCGTCAAGCATTACGACATTCATGAATTTTGCAAGCAGTTGTGAGCTAAATTTTGGCTCTGGTAGGATTTTACGTTGACCTACGACTCTTCTTCTTGGCATTTCTATTCTCCGTATGAATTCAGGAATTACCCAAAACTCTTAAACTTCAGTTTGGCCTTACTAACGGAGAACCGTTAAGACTTAGGCTTCTTCGCACCGTACTTAGAACGGGCTTGCTTACGATCGTTTACACCTGCGCAGTCTAATGTACCGCGAACTGTGTGATAACGAACACCTGGTAGATCTTTAACACGACCACCACGGATAAGTACTACACTGTGCTCTTGTAGGTTGTGACCTTCACCACCGATGTATGAAGAAACTTCAAAACCGTTAGTTAGACGTACACGACATACTTTACGTAGTGCAGAGTTTGGTTTCTTAGGCGTAGTAGTATATACACGAGTACATACACCGCGTCTTTGAGGACAAGCTTGCAATGCAGCTACGTTGCTTTTTTCAACGGGCTTTTTGCGCGGCTTGCGGACTAACTGGTTAACTGTTGCCATTAACTAGCTCCTGATTAAAAACTACAAAAACCCAATCACTCTGATTGGGTCCATTAAAGCGACTTTTCTAACGTCACTCATTCAATGTTAACACTGTGCTTGTCAGCATTAACTGAGCTCTGATACAAAAAACCGCGCCCATTTTCTTCTGCCTTTTAGAGGTCATCCAAAATCGGGTCGCGGAATATTAATGATCATAGCTCGGCGTGTCAAGCTGTACAAAGGTTAAGCAGCCATTTAACTGCAATCTGTCAGCTTAACATGCCAATTTGTTAGGAGTACGTTAACGTACTCCTACGATCATGCCTTATTCGGCTGAGTCGTCACCGGCGTTAAGCGCTTCGGTTAGTGCCTGTTCTGCATCAGCAGCAGAAACTGACATTTCTTCGATTTCTTCTTTACGACGTTGTGCACGACGTTCATGGTAAGCGAAACCTGTACCCGCTGGAATCAATCGACCCACGATTACGTTTTCTTTCAGACCGCGAAGGTCATCTTCTTTACCTTGAACAGCAGCTTCGGTAAGAACTCGTGTTGTTTCTTGGAACGATGCAGCTGAGATGAATGACTCAGTAGAAAGCGACGCCTTAGTGATACCAAGCAGCTGTGTTTCATACTGCGCTGGGATCTTACCGTGTTTTTCAACTTCACGGTTGGTCACTTTCACGTTAGACACTTCAACTTGTTCGCCTTCAAGGAACTGAGTATCACCAGAATGGGTAATAACGCACTTACGCAACATCTGACGAATAACAACTTCGATGTGCTTATCGTTAATTTTTACACCCTGTAGACGGTAAACTTCCTGAACTTCGTTCACGATGTAGTTTGCTACAGCAGAGATACCACGTAGACGCAAGATATCATGCGGTGACTCAGGGCCATCGGCGATAACTTCACCACGTTCTACTTTCTCACCTTCAAACACGTTAAGTTGACGCCATTTTGGAATCATCTCTTCGTATGCATCACCCTCTGGCGGCGTGATAACCAAACGTTTCTTACCTTTGGTTTCTTTACCGAAACCAATAGTACCTGAAACTTCAGCAAGGATAGCTGGCTCTTTAGGCTTACGTGCTTCAAACAAGTCGGCTACGCGAGGTAGACCACCCGTGATATCACGTGTCTTCGAGCTTTCTTGAGGTATACGTGCTAACACGTCACCTTCGTTAGCAACCTTACCTTCTTTCGCTTCGATAGTGGTAAAGCTTGGTAGGCGAATCTCTTGAAGACCGAACTCATCACTTTCTAGGATAAGTTTAGGTTCTTTAGAGTTACTCTTCGCAAGATCTTTAACTACGATACGCGTAAGACCAGTTAGTTCGTCTTGTTGCATCTCAGTGTTAGAGTCGTCGATGTCGGCGAAGCTAATCTTAGCTGCACGTTCAGTAACGATTGGGTGACTATGCGGATCCCAGTTAGCAACAACGTCGCCAGCTGCAATAGTTGCACCGTCATCCACGCTAAGTACAGCACCGTAAGGTACTTTATAGCGCTCTTTCTCACGACCTTGTTCATCGATAACAGTAAGTTCTGTTGAACGAGAAACAATAACCACTTTGCCGTCTGAGTTACGTACTGATTTTTCATTGTGTAGCTTAAGGCTACCCGCAGTTTTAACCTGAACGCTGTTCTCAGCAGAAGCTCGTGATGCCGCACCACCGATGTGGAACGTACGCATGGTAAGCTGTGTACCTGGTTCACCGATTGACTGTGCAGCAATAACACCCACAGACTCACCGCTTCCAACCATATGTCCGCGAGCAAGGTCACGACCATAACAGTTTGCACACACACCAAAATCGTTATCACAAGTGATAACCGAGCGTACTTGAATTTGGTCAACAGAGTTTGCTTCAAGCATGTCTACTAGCGCTTCGTCTAGTAACACATTACGCTCAACCAATACTTCTGTCGTACCTGGTTTAACTACATCTTCTGCAACTACACGACCTAGTACACGTTCACGAAGAGGTTCTACAACGTCACCACCTTCAATTAGCGGTGTCATCTGAACACCACCGAAGGTGCCACAGTCGTCGTTAGTAATAACCAAATCTTGTGCAACATCTACTAGACGACGAGTTAGGTAACCCGAGTTCGCAGTCTTAAGTGCTGTATCGGCTAGACCTTTACGCGCACCGTGAGTAGAGATGAAGTACTGAAGTACGTTAAGACCTTCACGGAAGTTCGCCGTAATTGGCGTTTCGATGATTGAGCCATCTGGCTTAGCCATCAGACCACGCATACCAGCTAGCTGACGAATCTGAGCGGCACTACCACGAGCACCCGAGTCGGCCATCATATAAACAGAGTTAAATGAGGTTTGCTCTTCTTCTTCGCCATCGCGGTTAATTACGATGTCAGTCTTAAGGTTATCCATCATGGCCTTAGCAACTTTTTCGTTGGCATTTGACCAGATATCGATAACTTTGTTGTAGCGCTCACCGGCTGTTACAAGACCATTTTGGAACTGTTCCTGGATCTCGATAACTTCCGCTTCTGCAGCGTCGATAATATCTTTCTTCGCAGCTGGGATTACCATGTCATCGATACCAACAGATGCACCCGCAATCATTGCGTAGTGGAAACCGGTATACATGATTTGGTCAGCAGCGATTACTGTGTCTTTAAGACCCAGTGTACGGTAACAAGCGTTTAGCAAACGTGAAATCTGCTTTTTGCCCATTGCCTGGTTGATAATTTCAAACGGCAAACCTTTAGGTAGCATAAGTGAGAAAATCGCACGACCAACAGTAGTATCTGTTAGCGTTACTTTCTCAGTCTTCACACCATCTTCGTCAATGTCGTATTCGGTGATACGTACTTTAACGCGTGAGTGAAGTTCTGCGTTACCTGTGCGGTATGCTTTTTCTGCTTCATTCGGGCTGGTAAATACCATTGCCTCGCCTAAGCCGTTCACTTTGTCACGGGTTAGGTAATAAAGACCCAATACAACGTCCTGTGAAGGAACGATGATAGGCTCACCATTTGCAGGTGACAGAATGTTGTTGGTCGACATCATCAACGCACGTGCTTCAAGCTGAGCTTCAATAGTCAGCGGCACGTGTACAGCCATTTGGTCACCATCGAAATCGGCGTTGTAAGCCGCACATACTAGTGGGTGAAGCTGAATCGCTTTACCTTCGATTAGGGTTGGTTCAAATGCCTGGATACCCAAACGGTGAAGTGTTGGTGCACGGTTAAGCATAACAGGGTGTTCACGGATAACGTCATCTAGTACGTCCCATACCTCTGGAGCTTCACGTTCAACCAGCTTCTTCGCTGCTTTGATAGTTGTTGCTAAACCACGACCTTCAAGTTTTCCGTAGATAAACGGCTTGAATAACTCAAGTGCCATTTTCTTAGGAAGACCACATTGATGAAGACGTAATGTAGGACCAACGGTAATTACAGAACGACCAGAGTAGTCAACACGCTTACCAAGTAAGTTCTGACGGAAACGACCTTGCTTACCTTTAATCATATCGGCAAGTGATTTAAGAGGACGTTTGTTAGAACCTGTGATAGCGCGGCCACGACGACCGTTATCTAGAAGTGCATCTACCGCTTCCTGAAGCATACGCTTTTCGTTACGTACGATAATGTCAGGCGCCGCAAGGTCTAGAAGACGCTTAAGACGGTTGTTACGGTTGATAACACGACGGTATAAATCGTTCAGGTCAGATGTTGCAAATCGACCACCGTCCAGTGGTACCAACGGACGAAGATCCGGCGGAAGTACTGGAAGTACAGTCAAGATCATCCACTCTGGCTTGTTGCCAGACTGTTGGAATGATTCAAGCAACTTAAGACGCTTAGTGATTTTCTTACGCTTAGTTTCAGAGTTGATTGAAGGCAACTCTTCACGCATAGAAGCTACGTCAGCATCTACATCTAACACTTTTAAAAGGTCAAATACGGCTTCAGCACCCATTTTTGCGTCAAACTCGTCACCGTGCTCTTCAAGTGCATCCAAGTAATCTTCTTCGTTAAGAAGTTGGCTGCGCTCAAGGGTAGTCATACCCGGCTCGGTTACTACGTAAGATTCAAAATATAGTACACGTTCAATATCACGAAGTGTCATATCAAGCATTAAGCCGATACGAGACGGAAGTGATTTAAGGAACCAGATGTGTGCAACTGGGCTTGCCAGTTCAATGTGACCCATACGCTCACGACGTACTTTAGTTAGGGTTACTTCAACACCACATTTTTCACAGATAACACCACGGTGCTTCAGACGCTTATACTTACCACAAAGACATTCGTAGTCTTTAACTGGTCCGAAAATACGCGCACAAAACAGGCCGTCACGTTCTGGTTTGAACGTACGGTAGTTAATTGTTTCTGGCTTCTTAACTTCACCAAAAGACCATGAACGAATCATGTCAGGTGAAGCAAGACCGATTCGAATATTATCGAATTCTTCGGTCTTATTTTGTTGCTTTAGAAACTTTAATAAGTCTTTCACATTACTCTCCCAGCGGAGTCAGTCTCTAGAACCCGGCGCAAGCGCCGGGCCATCTCTTGTCATAACGTGGCGATTGCCGTGTTACTTCTCTTCCAACTCGATGTTAATACCCAACGAGCGGATTTCTTTAAGTAATACGTTGAATGATTCTGGCATGCCAGGTTCCATTCTGTGGTCACCATCGACGATGTTCTTGTACATCTTAGTACGGCCGTTAACATCATCCGACTTAACAGTAAGCATTTCCTGAAGGGTATATGCTGCACCGTAAGCTTCAAGGGCCCACACTTCCATCTCTCCGAAGCGCTGACCACCGAACTGAGCTTTACCACCCAGCGGCTGTTGTGTAACAAGGCTGTACGAACCAGTTGAACGAGCGTGCATTTTGTCGTCAACCAAGTGGTTTAGTTTCAGCATGTACATGTAACCAACCGTAACCGGACGCTCAAACTCGCGACCAGTACGACCGTCGAACAACGAAATCTGACCGCTTTCAGGAATGTCAGCTAACTTCAACATTTCCTTAATTTCAGATTCACGTGCACCGTCGAATACAGGTGTTGCAATTGGAACACCCTTACGTAGGTTGTTTGCAAGACGTGTAATTTCGTGGTCGGTGAAGTTATCGATGTCCACTTCTTGGTGATTTTCGCCAAGCTCATAAATTTCTTTTAAGAAGTTACGAAGCTTCTGCATCTCTTCATGCTCTTTGAGCATGCGGTCGATTTTCACACCAAGACCGTGAGCAGCCATACCCATATGCGTTTCTAGGATCTGACCGATGTTCATCCGCGATGGTACACCTAGTGGGTTCAATACGATGTCTACCGGCGTACCGTTAGCATCATATGGCATATCTTCCACAGGCTGAATCGTTGAAATTACACCTTTGTTACCGTGACGACCAGCCATCTTATCACCAGGCTGGATATGACGTTTAACAGCTAGGTAAACCTTAACAATTTTAAGGACACCAGGTGCTAGGTCATCGCCTTGTGTGATCTTGCGACGCTTAGTTTCAAACTTCTTATCGAAGTCTTCTTTGATTTCTGCGTGCTGATCAGCAATTTGGTCGATCTCAAGCTGAACGTCTTCGTCGTTTAATGCAATTTCAAACCACTTCTCACGCGGTAGGCTGTCAAGCTTAGCTTGATCAACACCAGAGCGTAGTAATGCGTTTTGTGCACGAGCAAAGATACCGTCTGCAAGAATTTCAAATTCGTCAGTAAGGTCTTTCTTAACCTGACGAAGCTGCATGTCTTCAATTTCAAGTGCACGTTTGTCTTTCTCTACGCCGTCACGGGTAAAGACTTGAACGTCGATAACCGTACCGTGAACAGAGTTAGGCACACGTAGTGACGTATCTTTTACGTCAGACGCTTTTTCACCGAAGATTGCTCTTAATAGTTTTTCTTCTGGTGTAAGTTGAGTTTCACCTTTAGGTGTTACTTTACCTACCAGAATGTCGCCGCCTTTCACTTCTGCACCAATGTAAACAACACCTGATTCATCAAGTTTGCTTAGTGCAGATTCGCCAACATTCGGAATATCAGAAGAAATCTCTTCTGGCCCAAGCTTAGTATCACGAGCAATACAGCTTAGTTCTTGAATGTGGATAGTGGTGAAACGGTCTTCTTGAGCTACACGCTCAGAGATAAGGATTGAATCCTCGAAGTTATAACCGTTCCAAGGCATGAACGCGATACGCATGTTCTGACCAAGAGCAAGGTCGCCCAAGTCAGTAGATGGACCGTCAGCCAATACATCGCCCGCAACAATCGGGTCGCCTACGCTACAAGTAGGACGCTGATTGATACAGGTGTTCTGGTTAGAACGTGTGTATTTAGTCAAGTTGTAGATGTCGATACCTGCTTCACCAGGAAGCATTTCATCTTCTTCTACTTTAATAACGATACGGCTAGCGTCAACATAGTCAACTCTACCACCACGCTTAGCAACTACAGTAACACCTGAGTCAACAGCAATGGTTCTTTCCATACCGGTACCAACAAGCGGCTTATCAGCACGTAATGTAGGTACAGCCTGACGTTGCATGTTCGCACCCATCAATGCGCGGTTAGCATCATCGTGTTCTAGGAACGGAATGATACTCGCAGCGATTGAAACGATTTGCTGTGGAGAAACGTCCATGTACTTGATGTCTTCTTTCGGCATCAAGGTGGTTTCACCACGGTGACGACATGGAATAAGGTCGTCTACTAGCTCACCGTTTGCGGTTAAAACAATGTTTGCCTGTGCAATTGCGAATTGACCTTCTTCAATCGCAGACAAGTAATCGATTTCTTCACTTACCACACCATCAACAATGCGACGGAACGGCGTTTCAAGGAAACCAAAGTCATTGGTGCGTGCGAAACTCGCCAATGAGTTGATCAAACCGATGTTTGGACCTTCAGGAGTCTCGATAGGACACAGACGACCGTAGTGCGTAGGGTGTACGTCACGTACTTCGAAGCCTGCACGCTCACGCGTAAGACCACCCGGGCCTAATGCAGAAATACGACGCTTATGCGTTACTTCTGATAACGGGTTGTTTTGGTCCATGAACTGAGAAAGCTGTGATGAACCGAAGAACTCTTTAACCGCAGCCGAGATAGGCTTAGCGTTAATTAGGTCTTGCGGCATAATGCTATCAAGGTCGCCTAAGCTTAGACGCTCTTTAACAGCACGCTCAACACGTACTAAACCAACACGGAATTGGTTTTCAGCCATTTCACCCACAGAACGGATACGGCGGTTACCCAAGTGGTCGATATCGTCCACTTCGTCTTTACCGTCACGAATCTCGATAAGTTGCTTCATTACTGAAACAATATCGTCTTTATCTAGGGTGCCTGAACCAATCAATTCTTCACGGCCTAAACGGCGGTTGAACTTCATACGACCTACAGAAGATAGATCATAACGCTCATCAGAGAAGAAAAGGTTTTGGAATAAGGTTTCTGCTGCGTCTTTTGTTGGTGGCTCACCAGGACGCATCATGCGGTAAATTTCAACAAGCGCTTCTAGGCGGTTTGTTGAAGAGTCGATACGCAATGTGTCAGAAATGTATGAACCGTGGTCCAATTCATTAATGTACAGTGTTTCGAACTCTTTAATACCAGCTTGGCTAAGTGCCGCTAAGTTCTCAAGCGTTAACTCTTCGTTAGCGCTAACGATAACTTCGCCAGTATCTTCATTTACGTACGTTGCCGCGAATACGCGACCGATTAGATAATCTGCTGGAACTTCAAGTTCAGTTAAACCCGCTTTTTCAAGCGCACGGGTGTGACGTGCAGATACACGACGACCGGTTTCAACAACAACATTACCTTCACCATCAATGATATCAAATGCCGCTGTTTCGCCACGAAGACGATCTGGCACCACTTCCATCATTAACTTGTCTTTATCGATACGTACACTGACTTTCTCGAAGAACGTATCCAAGATTTCTTCTGATGTCATTTCAAGCGCGCGTAAGATGATTGTTGCTGGCAACTTACGACGACGGTCAATACGAACAAACAGGTTATCTTTTGGATCGAACTCGAAATCAAGCCAAGAACCACGGTAAGGAATTACACGTGCATTATAAAGCACTTTTCCTGACGAGTGAGTTTTGCCTTTATCGTGATCGAAGAACACACCAGGTGAACGGTGTAGTTGTGACACGATAACACGCTCTGTACCATTGATAACGAACGTACCGTTCTGAGTCATCAATGGGATTTCGCCCATGTACACTTCTTGTTCTTTAATGTCTTTTACGGTACCTGGCGCAGCGTCTTTATCAAACAATACTAACCGTAGTTTTACTCTTAATGGAGCAGAGAATGTGACGCCACGAATTTGACATTCTTTAACGTCGAATACTGGCTCTCCCAAACGGTAGCTAACATATTGAAGCTCCGAGTTACCTGAGTAGCTTTTTATCGGAAAAACGGAACGAAATGCTGCTTCCAAGCCGTATTGAGCATCGGCGTCGATCTCAATAAACTTTTTGAAAGAATCAAGCTGAATTGAAAGAAGGTATGGAATTTCCAATACCTGTGGGCGTTTGCCAAAATCCTTACGGATACGTTTCTTTTCGCTATAAGAGTAAACCATGGGTTCCTCAGCCTGCTGATTTATGACCCAACCTGCTGCATTATGCATCGCGACGAGTGCTTCAAGCTATGAGCTTCGTGTTGAATTGCGCATAAGCAACAAACTTCCACAACCCTTTTTCGGGGCAATATCACAGCATACAACAAAATTTAACCAATTATTAGTTAACTTGTTGGTTTTATGCTTTTATGTGAAATTTCCGAGGTGCGCATTTAGTAGTGTAGTCAAGGGTTAGAATCTACACACTGTACAGCGCAAAAAGGCTGGTGGTTTAAAAAACCACCAGCCTTGCCGTCTCAGGCAAATAATCTAAACAAATAGATTACTTAACTTCAACTTCAGCGCCAGCTTCAGTTAGCTGTGCTTTAAGTTCTTCAGCTTCTTCTTTGCTTACGCCTTCTTTGATAGCTTTAGGAGCAGATTCAACTACTTCTTTAGCTTCTTTAAGACCTAGGCCAGTCGCTGCGCGAACTGCTTTGATTACTGCAACTTTGTTTGCGCCGAATGAAGTCATTACAACGTCAAACTCAGTCTTTTCTTCAACTGCTGCTGCTTCGCCCGCTGCTGGACCAGCTACAGCTACTGCTGCAGATGCGTCAACACCGAATTTTTCTTCAGCTGCTTCGATTAGCTCAACCAATTCCATAACTGGCATTTCAGCAATCGCGTTTAAGATATCTTCTTTAGTTAGAGCCATGTGGTCTAAACTCCTGGGTTTTTAAAATGTTAAAAAAATCAATATGCCAAAAACGGGAATTACTTCTCGTCTTTGATTGCCGCCAATACGCGCACAAACTTGGTAGGTACTTCGTTGATAGTTCGAACGAATTTCCCAACCGGTGCTTTGAAGGTTGCAAGAAGTTTTGCAAGCGCTTCGTCGCGAGTAGGAAGTGAAGCAACTGCGTCCAATTTATCTGGACCAAGAAGACCACTACCAATAGACAGAGCTGTTACGTTCAACTTATCGTTTTGCTTCGCAAAGTCTTTGAAAAGACGTGCTGCACCACCAGGTGCCTCAACTGAGAAGCCGTAGATAAGAGGACCAGTAAGGGCGCTATCTAAGTCTGCAAATTTACTGTCTGCCAATGCACGCTTAGCTAGAGTGTTACGTATAACCTTAAGGTATACGCCTTGCTCACGAGCTTTTACGCGAAGGTCAGTCAGTTCTGCAACTTCCATCCCACGGTATTCAGCGACGGCAACGGATAGAGCGCGAGACGCAACTTCAGAAACTTCTGCTACGATCTCTTTTTTTGCTGCTAAACCTAGTGCCACTGAGTTCACCTCTTTGTATCTGACTTTGTATACAGTTACCTGTTTACGCCATCAGGGTTCACAGATTGATATCAACATAATTGATGATACCGCTCTACGGTGTTTGTTACCCCAGAGAGTCTGAGTCAAACCACCGTCTGCGCAGGTTGTTTTATTAAGCGATATGTTTAATGTGATAGTTCTCTTACCTCTATCACCACATCGCACCTGCGGTCTTGGACGGGAGTTGCCAATCAGCACTGCTGTATTGACGACTCCAACCCATTACCTTTACAGAGAAGCCGAGTTGCCCCGGCAGGGTATTAAAGACCTACTGAAGCTTTATCTACAGATACGCCAGCGCCCATAGTGGTGCTTAGGCTGATCTTCTGGATATAAGTACCTTTAGCAGAAGAAGGCTTAGCTTTCTTCAATGCTTCTAGTAGTGCTTCAAGGTTCTCTTGAATTTGGTTTGTTTCGAACGCAATCTTACCAATGCTAGCATGGATGATACCGTTCTTATCATTACGGTAGCGAACCTGACCAGCTTTAGCGTTCTTAACAGCAGTTGCAACGTCTGGCGTTACTGTACCCGTTTTAGGGTTAGGCATTAGGCCACGTGGACCTAAGATTTGACCTAGTTGACCAACAACACGCATAGCATCTGGGCTGGCAACAACAACGTCAAAGTTCATTTCGCCTTTCTTCACTTGCTCAGCAAGGTCTTCCATACCAACGATGTCAGCACCAGCTTCTTTAGCTGCTTCAGCGTTTGCGCCTTGAGTAAATACTGCAACGCGAACGTCTTTACCAGTTCCGTTAGGTAGTACAGTTGCACCACGAACGTTTTGGTCAGATTTCTTAGCGTCAATACCAAGGTTTACTGCAACGTCAACGCTTTCAGCGAATTTAGCTGTCGCTAATTCTTTAAGCAAAGCAACTGCTTCGTTGATTTCGTATTCTTTAGTCGCGTCTGTTTTTTCGCGGATAATGCGAGCGCGTTTAGATAATTTAGCCATTCGATTAGTCCTCTACGTTCAAGCCCATTGAGCGAGCAGAACCCGCGATAGTGCGAACCGCTGCATCTAGGTCAGCTGCAGTTAAGTCTGGTTCTTTAGTTTTGGCAATTTCTTCCAACTGAGCGCGAGTAACAGTACCCACTTTTTCAGTGTTAGGACGGCCAGAACCGCTCTTGATGCCCGCTGCTTTCTTAAGCAGGTAAGACGCAGGAGGAGTCTTAGTTTCGAATGTGAAAGAACGATCTTCATAAACCGTAATTTCTACAGGTACCGGAGCACCTTTCTCAAGGCTATCTGTTTTTGCGTTGAACGCTTTACAGAATTCCATGATGTTCACACCGTGTTGACCTAGTGCAGGACCAACTGGTGGACTTGGGTTAGCAGCGCCTGCTGCAACCTGAAGCTTAATAATACCGCTTACTTTTTTAGCCATTTTAAATGCTCTCTTGTTTGGGTATAGCGCCTTGCAAGTACAGAGATTACCTGCTCAATCGGCTTCCCGTTTCCGTTTAAAAGGGCGCGCATTATATAAGGTGTTCAAATGGTATGCAAGTATAAATGTGACTAGAAAACGATCTCATGGTCAGTTTTATTAAATATTCAGGCTTGTCAAAATTAACTCGGCTTTTGTGTGAGTTTCACCAAGCCTTGATTTTAACAAATAAGGATTATTTAATGCTATGAAAAAACTAATCGAATTAAACAAAGAAGAAGTGTCTCAGGTTTCTGGAGCATTGTGGGGAAATGCGTTGGGAGCAATTGCCGGTGGCATAGGAGGTTTCTATGGGTCCATTATTGGTGGTGGTAGAAATGCTACTTTTAGCAGCATTGCGAAAGGAACAATTGCCGGAATGGGCGTAGGTGCATTCAGTCCAGTATCCGGTTTTCGATCACTTGCTACATCTGTAGGTGGGGGTGTGGCTTCAGGTGCAATTGTCAACGTACTTTCAGACGCCGAAGATGCAACATCAACAGATGAATAAAAACTAAGTAAAAAATGGACTATTTCACTAAATTTCTAATCTGGATGATTTGTCTCATCATAGTCAACTTCATTTTAAAGCGCGCTTTAAATATTGGGTTTTGGGATTCTTTTAGTAGTAGCAAAAAAATTTCTAAAAACACGAGCTTAATACTGCAATTTTTATTTTCATTTTTTGCTTTTTTAAGCGTGTTCGTGTGGGTGAATTGACAATCTATTTTTTACAATTCAAACAAAGAAGTAATGATGTTTCACGCACTATTCTCAGATTCCCATAAAAGCTTCTTGCACAAAAAAGCCCCTATAAAGGGGCTTTTTCACATAAAATTGTAGATAAGTAGATAAAAAGGCTTAGCCTTTCTCTACCTGACCGAATTCTAAATCTACCGGTGTAGAACGACCGAAGATAAGTACCGACACTTTTACGCGGCTCTTTTCGTAGTCTACTTCTTCTACCACACCATTGAAGTCGGCAAATGGACCATCTGTAACGCGAACCACTTCGCCTGGCTCGAACAATGTCTTCGGCTTAGGCTTATCAACTGACTCTTCAAGACGGTTAAGAATGGCGTCTGCTTCTTTTTGGGTAATTGGCATTGGGCGATCAGAAGTACCACCGATGAAACCAAGTACACGAGGAACGCTTTTCACTAAGTGCCAAGATTCTTCGTTCATTGCCATTTCTACCAAAACGTAACCTGGGTAAAACTTACGCTCAGATTTGCGCTTTTGGCCAGCGCGCATTTCAACAACTTCTTCAGTCGGAACTAAAATCTGACCAAAGTGCTCTTCCATGCCGTGCATCTTAATATATTCAAGTAACGTTTTTTGAACGCGACCTTCGTACTGAGAATATGCTTGTACTACGTACCATCTTTTTTTAATTTCTTCTTCGGACATACGTTATGCTCCTATATTCCAGTGATAAAGCCTACAACACGAACGATAATGCCGTCTAATCCCCAAAGGATTAATGCCATTACCAACGTTGCCGCAAGTACGATGATAGTAGTTTGGTTTGCTTCTTGACGGGTCGGCCATACTACTTTGCGAACTTCAGTACGCGACTCTTTAGCAAAGCTAAGGAAAGTGCTGCCTTTAACCGTTGATGCTGCAATAAAGCCAGCAATAACCACTACCACTACTGCAGTAACTGCACGATATAATACTGAAATTTCACCGAACACTGTGTTGGCCGTAACCAATCCAGCAAGTAGGGCAAATACCACTACCCATTTAAACATGTCCAATGCATTGGACTGATTTTCCGTCTTTTCGCTCATGTCACGATCCTAGCACTACAGCGTCGTTTTGCTCGCGCTAACACGCGAACTTGTAATTTGGCAGGGGTGGAGGGACTCGAACCCCCAACCATCGGTTTTGGAGACCGCTGTTCTACCAATTCGAACTACACCCCTGTGGTGTTTAACTCACAAATTTTACTTACACTACCCTTGGGAATTCAGCGTCATTTCAATGGAAAGTGCGGTATCGCAAGGGAGGGACGCGTATTATACTCAAGATAACAAACGGCACAAGGTTTTTGTTAACCATGTTGGTGGTAATACCCTCAGTGCAAGTTGTTCTGCAACTTACTGTGCCGTTTAACTCGTTATCTCAGTGAAAAACTATTCCACGCCAATAAAGCCGCCTGTTTGATGTGCCCATAACTTGGCGTAGATACCATTATGTGCAATTAATTCGGCATGTGTCCCCTGCTCTACTATCTGTCCTTTTTCTAACACTAACAATCGGTCCATTTGCGCAATCGTTGAGAGCCTATGTGCAATGGCCAATACAGTTTTTCCTTCCATAACCTTATCTAGGCTTGCTTGAATAGCGGCTTCAGCTTCTGAGTCTAACGCAGAAGTGGCTTCATCTAAGATTAATACAGGTGCGTCTTTCAATAGCACACGGGCGATAGCAATACGTTGACGTTGGCCACCGGATAGTTTCACACCACGTTCGCCCACATGGGCGTCATAGCCTGTCCTACCTTGGCTGTCGGTAAGGGTAAGTATAAATTCATGAGCTTCGGATAACTTGGCTGCGTTTATCATTTCTTCTTCGCTGGCGTTGGTACGCCCATAAAGAATATTGTCACGCACTGACCTATGCATTAGCGAGGTATCTTGGGTCACCATGCTAATTTTAGCCCGCAAGGTTTCTTGGCCTACTTGCGTGATATCTTGCCCATCAATAACAATGCGCCCCGATTGGGTATCATAAAATCGCATCAGCAAATTAACTAATGTGGATTTGCCGGAACCTGAGCGCCCTACCAAACCTACTTTTTCCCCTGGGTGAATAGCAAGTTCTAGGTTAGAAAATACATCAATGGGTTGGTTATCGGCACCTGCGTAGGCAAAGTCTACGTTATCAAATTTAATCCCGCCACCCTGTACGCTAAGCGCTGTCGCTTTAGGCTTATCTTTTACTGCGATAGGTTGCGCTAAGGTATTCATGCCGTCTTGCACCGTACCTAGATTTTCAAACAAGCCGGATACTTCCCACATGATCCAATGGGACATCCCATTTAGGCGAAGAGATAAACTAATCGCAATAGCAATATCGCCAGGTGATGCTAAGTTTTCCATCCATAAATAAACAGACAATGCGCCAATCGTAAAGACCAAAATGGCATTCGACATCTCTACGCAAAATTCTAATACCGTTACTAAACGCATTTGGGGATAAACGGTTTTTAAAAATCCATCCATGCTTTCTCTAGCGTAGTCAGCTTCTCGGCGGCTGTGGGAAAATAACTTTACCGTTGTGATATTGGTGTAACTATCAACTATTCGCCCCGTCATCATAGACCTAGCGTCAGCTTGTTTTTGCGATACCTCTTTAAGTTTAGGTACCAGCATGCGCAAGATGAACATGTACACAAAGAACCACACCACAAGCGGCACAGCTAAGCGCCAATCGGTACTGAACACCAGTACCACCATTGAGATAAAGTAGACGCTGATGTATACCAGTAAATCGAGCACTTTTGTTACGGTTTCACGTACCGATAGCGCGGTTTGCATTACTTTTGTGGCCACGCGACCCGCAAATTCATCGTGAAAAAAGGTTAAGCTTTGGCCTAATAAATAGCGGTGGGCTTGCCAGCGAATACGCATAGGGAAATTCCCCATCAGCGACTGGCGTGAAAATAATGAACGCAACAATATAAAGCCTGGAATCAGCACCAGTACGGTAACCGCCATGCCAATTAAGGTCCATTTTTGTTCAGCTAGAAAGGTCTCTCGATTTTGTTCTGAAAACCAATCTACTAATTGCCCCAAGAAACCGAACAACGCGACTTCAAGCACCGCCACAATGGCACTTAAAATAGAGACGGTCGCGATAACGCCCCACATACCTTGCGTGTAGTACTTACAAAAGGCAACGATACCTGTTGGGGGCTGCCCTGGCGGGGCTTTAGGGAAAGGCTGTGTTAATCGTTCAAAAAATGAAAACATGCAACAAAACTCGTGTCGTTCTACATCAACTTCGTTTAATTACGTCATTCTACACGATATGTTCAATACTCGGGTTTAAAACATCAGCTTACTCATCTTTATAGCCTAAGTTTGTCAAAATGCTCTCTACCTTTTCGCTATGCTGCGCTTGCCACTGCTGAAGATTCATCATTGCATCTTTTTCACCGCGAGCGAAGGCTATAACAAAGGCTTCTTGTGCTTGCGCCTGCGGTATTACCGCAATACCTTCTTCGTCAGCCACAATAATGTCACCCGCATTCACCGTCACTCCGCCACATTGAATAGGCTGATTAAGAGGCGATATACACTTTTTGGCACCTGGCTTAGGCACTACACCAAGGGCAAAGACCGGGAACTGATTTTCTCTGGTTTCTGCCAAATCTCTAATGACACCGTCGATAACAAACCCTTTGATGCCTCTAGACTGTGCAATTGCACACACGTTACCACCAGCCACTGCGAATTTATCATCAGCCTCAACCACGATAATATCGCCTGCTTTTGCGCGATAAATCGCTGCGTGAAGCATAAGGTGATCGCCCGCCTCGCATTTCACTGTGAAGGCTGGCCCAGCAATACGTGGTATAGGTTGCCACAACGGCTTGATTCTATAATCCATAAACTGCTCTCGTGGCAGTGTATCGGCGTATTCACATGGTGATACTGTATCGTATTGCTTCATATTAATTCCTTCAGCGTTAAATGAAGTGCAAAGGCGTGTTGCTATCCCAATGTGACCAATATATCGAAATTATATACAGAAGTTGTTACAAGCTATGTATTTTCACTATAAGTGCTTTTTCTAATGGAAGGAGCGTGATAAATATTACGGTAAGAGAATACTGTCTTTCGTGCTTTGTTTTAAAGGCCTTGTTTTAGAGAGCTTACACTCGCCTGCACTCGCTAGTGCATCACAAAACGGCGATAGAGGCGATGAGTCAGTATTCGGCCAACGAGATATGAACTTAACGACATAAATTAATAACGACTTGGTTCAAAAACAAGCTTATAAAAATAGGAATAACAATCCATGTTGAAAAGCGTAATTAGCTTAAGCGTTGCATTAGCACTTAGTGCATGTAGTCCGCAAAATACACAACCAGAAAACCAAGCGCCAACCGCTGTAACGCAACAGCAAGAATTAAAGTCCGGCGTGAATAAAGAAAACATGGATTTAACTGCCGATCCTGGTAACGACTTCTTCCAATACGTGAATGGCACGTGGGTTGATAACCTTGAGATCCCAGCCGACAAATCAAGTTATGGCGCTTTCACGATTTTGCGTGACGAATCTCAAGACCATGTAATGAAAATAATCAAAAGTTCCGCCGAAGGCGACTTTGCAGATGGCACCGACGAGCAAAAAGTGGGTGACTTCTACCGTGCTTACATGGATACGGATACACTTAATGAATTGGGTATAAGCCCAATTAATGCCGATATTGAAAAGATTGAAGGCATTACCAATTACGATGAACTAGCTGCATACTTTGCCTATGCCACCCGTTACGGCTATGCAAGCCCCTTCAACGTTGGTCAAAATGCAGATTTTAAATCACCTGATTCTTATATGATTTATACATGGCAGTCTGGCCTTGGTCTGCCTGAGCGCGATTACTACTTTAAAGACGACACCAAATCACAAGAAATTCGCGATGCTTATGTTAAACATATTGAAACCATGTTTACGCTTGCGGAATTTGACGCGCCGTCAGATAGCGCTCAAATGTTATTTGATATGGAAAGCCGTATTGCAGAAATGCATATGAAGAAAGAAAAATTGCGTAATTGGGCGGCTAACTATAACAAAGTACCGGTATCAGAACTAAGCACGCATATGCCCAACTTCCCGTGGGAATTATTCCTTAAAGAAATGGAATTAGACGATTTAGATAGCATTGTATTCCTGCAAACTGATTTCATGAAGCAAATGGATACGTTCATCACTGAAACCTCTCTGGAAGATTGGAAGGTATTTTTAAAATGGGGCTTACTTAATGCCTCAGCCAGTCGTTTAAGTGAAGATTTCGACACCGCTAATTTCAACTTTTACAGCAAAACTCTCCGTGGGGTTGAAGAGCCTGAGCCGCGCTGGCGTAGAGCTGTTAGCCTTTCTAATGCTCATGTGGGCGAAGTTATCGGTAAAGTATACGTGAAACAATACTTCCCACCTGAAGCAAAAGAGCGCATGACCGAAATGGTGAGCAATCTATTATTAGCCTACAAAGACAGTATTGAAAAGCTTGATTGGATGACAGATGAAACACGTGAGCAGGCGTTAGATAAGCTCTCTAAATTTACTGTTAAAATTGGCTACCCCGATACGTGGAAAGACTATTCTCAGCTAGTAGTGAAAGGCAGCGATTTATTTGGCAACTTAAAGCGTTCGTCCGATGTTGCCTACGAAGAAATGCTTAAGAAACAAGGCGGCCCAGTATGGAAGCATGAGTGGGGCATGACACCTCAAACCGTTAATGCTTACTACAACCCAACGGCAAATGAAATTGTTTTCCCAGCGGCCATACTGCAACCGCCCTTTTTCGATATGAATGCGGAAGACGCGGTAAACTACGGCGGTATTGGAGCGGTTATCGGGCATGAAATTGGTCACGGCTTTGATGATGCAGGTTCAACGTTTGATGGCGATGGCGCTCTACGAAACTGGTGGACTGATACTGACCGTCAAGAATTTGAAGCAAGAACGGCTAAACTTGTCGAGCAATTCAACGAATTCGAAGCCCTGCCGGAGCTATTCGTCAACGGTGAATACACTCTTGGGGAAAACATCGGCGACTTGGGCGGTATTAGTATTGCGCTTAAAGCCTATCATTTAACCTTAGAGGGTGAAGAAGCCCCTGTTATTGACGGTTATACCGGTGACCAGCGCGTATTTATTGGTTATGGTCAAGTATGGGCAAGCAAGTACCGTGACGAAGCCCTACGCAGCCAAATTCAAACCGACACTCACTCACCAACGAAATTCCGTACTAACGGCGCGTTGCGCAACGTGCCTGAATTTTACGAGGCGTTTGATGTGACCGAGGAAAATGATTTGTATTTACCGCCAGAAGAGCGCGTAAAAATTTGGTAATAGGCATTAATTAATATCATTAACAAGGCGGCAATTCATTGTCGCCTTTTTTATATCTGCATTAAATTTGTGGATCGTGGCTAAATCGTAAAAGAACAATAGCCACAATTCGCTAGCCACGTTGCCCTGTTATGTTCCTTAGAAAAAATGGGCTAGGCTTATGGCTTATGGCTTATGGCTTATTAAGGATTGGCTAAATTAAGCAATACTGCAATGGCTTCATCGGCTCGGCCAGCGGGAACGAAAATATGGTCGTGATAATAGCCAGCTACCACATTAGCGCTAATTTCCGCCCGGGTAAGCGCAGCCGACATAGCTGCGGTCATACCCACCGCGTCTAAACTTGAATGGACATTACAGGTAATGCGCTTGTAGGTGCTATCCACAGCAAAGCCTTCGTTGCTTGCAAAAGATGATTCAAGAATAAGGGTTGTACCTTCATCTTCTTTATACACCATTAAGGCATTGGCCAATTGAGTTGGCGAAACCGCGTAAGGCACACTCACAAATACGAACGCCTCAGCGCTTAGAACCGGCTGAAGTGTTTTTAGCAATGTATTTAAATCTGTTTCGCCTGACATCACACCGCCCCTGTTTTGCCTGTCCAACTCATTGAATATATTTTGCCCAAGCCGTGCTCCATACGCTTAGGCTGTTCGATGCTAAATCACTTACAGCTTACGCGCTCTTATGCGCTTGCCTTTAATTTTACCTTCGCGGAAGTGATTCATAGCGCGCTTTACGCTTCGCAACTTAACCGCAATAAAGCTTTGGCTATTTTGCACTGCAATTTTGCCTACATCATCACCTGGTATGCCTGCATCTTTAGTAAGCGCACCTACTAAGTCACCAGGACGAAGCTTTTGCTTTTTACCAGCACTTAATGAAATACAGCTAAATTCAGGTTCGATGATGCGGTTTTTATGGAAACGTAAGCCTTGTGCGCCTTTTAAAGGAATATCAGTGCCTTGAAGCACTTCAATTTTACGCAAAAAATGCTCTTCCTCGTCGCCCACTAACGTTATTGCAGTGCCTTCAGCGCCAGCACGAGCGGTACGGCCAATACGGTGAATATGCGTTTCAGGCTCTTCGCTTACTGTGTAGTTGATCACACAAGGAATATCATCAATATCAAGCCCACGTGCGGCTACATCAGTAGCAACCAGCACTTGTAGTGCATCACTGGCAAACTGATTAAGTACCGCGGTACGCTCATACTGCTCCATTTCGCCTTGCAAACCTGCTGCGCTGAAGCCATCTTCCAGTAATGATGCGACCACTTCGGTCACTTGTACTCGACGATTACAAAACACGATAGCAGTTTTAGGCTGGGAATCGGTCAGAATGGCTTTGAGCGTTTGTATTCGAGTGTGAGGAAGTACGTTGTAGCCAATTTGAGTAATCGACGGTTTGCTCGACTCATCACTTTCAACCTTACAAATTACAGGCTCAGTTAAATACTGATCGGCAATACGTTCTATTTCTTCCGTATAAGTCGCAGAAAACAGTAAAGTTTGCACACCTTTCTTCATTGGCGAAAAGATGACTTTTAAGTCATCTTCAAAGCCCATATCTAGCATGCGGTCGGCTTCATCAAGCACGCGTAAACGCACATTTTTTAGCATTAACCTGCGTTTCTCTACATGCTCCATCACGCGACCAGGCGTGCCGACTACAACATGAGCGCCGTGCTTAAGCGACTGAATTTGAGGGCCCATAGGTTGGCCGCCACAAATAGTCATCACCTTTATATTGCCAATTTGCTTTGCGGCATTTCTATATTGTACGGCGACTTGGTCTGCCAACTCTCGCGTTGGGCACAATACCAATACTTGCGTTGCAAATAAGGTAGGGTCAATCTTTTCAAGGGCCGGTATTACGAAGCAAAGTGTTTTACCACTGCCTGTTTGCGCTTGTCCAATAATGTCGCTACCTGCTAATGCATGAGGTAAAGACTGTGCTTGAATGGGCGATAAGGCAAAAATACCCTGTGCATCTAACGCTTTTGTGATAGCTGGATTTATTTCCAACTGCTTTACAGTTTCAATTGTCATTTCTGTTTTTTCCAAAGATGCATATACGTAGCGTTAGTCAGCCGAGCGTGTTTGGAAAGTATCTTGTAGTTTCCACTGAAGCGTCTGCCCTGCATAGAAAGGGACCATATCGGTACCATCAGCTAACGTGACCTGTTCAGGTACTGTCCACGCTTCTTTTACTAACGTCATTGTTGTGTTGTTTCTAGGTAATCCGTAGAAGTCAGCACCGTAGTTACTGGCGAACCCTTCTAGCTTATCTAATGCGCCCAACTGCTCGAACACTTCAGCATAAAGCTCGATGGCAGACCATGCGCTGTAGCAACCTGCACAACCACACGCATTCTCTTTTTTATGTTTTGCATGAGGGGCTGAATCAGTCCCTAAGAAGAATTTGCTGTTACCGCTGGCTACCACATCTTGCAGTGCTTTTTGATGGGTATTTCGTTTTAAAACGGGCAAACAGTAGTTGTGTGGACGAACACCACCAACCAGCAGGTCATTGCGATTTAACAATAAATGTTGTGGCGTAATTGTGGCACCTACGTTGGCACTAGCATCAACGACAAAGGCCGCAGCGTCTGCGGTAGTAATATGTTCAAACACCACTTTCAAGTTCGGGAAAGCCGCCACAATTGGTGCTAAATGCGTATCGATGAATACTTTTTCACGGTCAAAGATATCAATGTGCGTTTCGGTGACTTCACCATGAATAAGTAGCAATAACCCGTGAGCCTCCATGGCTTCAAAAACAGGATATAGCGCTTCTATGCCTTTTACTGCAGCATCTGAGTTGGTGGTGGCGCCAGCTGGGTATAGCTTACACGCCGTGACGCCAGCGGCTTTCGCATCAGCGATATCTTGTACTGATGTTGTGTTCGTCAAAAAGAGAGTCATTAACGGTTCAAAATTGCTGCCGGTAGGGCGAGCCGCTTCTATACGTTGTTTGTAAGCAACCGCCATAGTTGCATTAACCACTGGTGGAACCAAGTTAGGCATAACGATGGCACGCTGGAAACAACGAGCTGTAGCGGGGACCGTTTCTGCTAGCATTTCGTTGTCACGAAAATGTAAGTGCCAATCATCGGGGGTTCTAATCGTTAGCGTTTGCATAACCGAGAGCTCTCTTCTTTAAGACCAATTAAGATTTTTTTGTATAAGCCGCAATAATGACAATGCGGGTGCCGTTAACTTTACCTTCAATATGCAAAGGATTATCGCTTAGGCTAATGCCTCTTACCGGCGTACCGCGTTTAGCCGTAAAGTTAGCTCCCTTAACGGTAAGGTCTTTAACAAGGTGCACATTATCGCCAGCTTGCAACGCAGTCCCGTTGCAATCAAGCGTCGCTTCTTGCTCGATAAGTCCAGCTTCTGCCCATTGTTTAACATCGTCTTCTAAATAAGCCATGTCTAACAAATCTTGAGCCCAGCTTTCGCCGCTTATTTTATTAAGCATACGATAAGCAACCACTTGAACAGCGGGCGTAGGTGACCACATGGCGTCATTAAGGCAACGCCAGTGATTAGTGTCTATATCGGCTTCACTATTAAGTTGCATGCGGCAGGTTTGGCAGGTAAGTACCGCGCAGCCAGCAGTTTCATCTGGCGATTCGGGTACCATGTAAACGTCTAAATTTTCGGTGTTCTTACACATCTCGCAAGCGTTATCCGCTCGATTGAAAACAGCTTCTTGAAGCACAGCAAATGTCCCTACAATATTTTGCCGCAAAGTATACCACAATTCGGCAAAATAGGGGCTGGCTAAAACGCCTTCTCATCACTATTAAGGCGTGTCGTGAGAGACCCAAATCAATTTACTAGTATCGTAGCCGTTCTGTGTAGCTTGGGCCAAAAGGACATCGATAGTGTCTTGCGGTAAGGTTTTTTCTCTGGCTAATATCCACAGGTACTCTCTATCAGGCCCTGTAATCATGGCATATTGATAGTCTTCTTTGTCTAACGCCATCACAACATAACTGGCATAGAAAGGCCCAAAGAATGATACTTTCAAATGCGCAATATCGGCACTCGATACAAAATAGGCTTTCCCTTCGGCTTCATCCCACTTTGCTTCTTCTTGCGAATAACCTCGGTTAATAACCTTTACGCCCCCATCATCACGCGTAGAGTAGGTTGCCGTTACATTGGATAGCCCCTCTTCAAAACTGTGATCGTAGCGCGCAATTTCGTACCACTGACCTAAATAGCGATCTAGCTCAAACCCATCCACCGGCGCAACGCCGTCTGGCACTGATGTACATCCCACTAAGGTAAATAACATGGTTACACTGAACCATTTTTTACTATGCTGGCTAAACAATCGGCGAAAAATACCTTCATACGTATTCAATGTGTTAAACATCGACTAATCCCCTAGCTTCATCTATATATGGCTTACTTTAGCAAAATAGCAGGTTATTGTAGCTGCTAGCGCAATTGCACATTTATTTGGAGTATAAGATGCAAAACTATTTCCCAGACGCAAGCAGACTTGTTTATGGCTGCATGGGCCTTGGTGGTGGCTGGAACAACGAACCAGCAACAAAAGAACATGTGTTACAAGCTCACCAAGTAATAGAACAAGCATTAGCTCTTAATATTAATGTGTTCGATCATGCAGACATCTATACCTTCGGCAAAGCTGAAACTGTGTTCGGTAAGGTTCTAAAAGAAAACCCTTCGTTAAAAGAACGTATGATTCTGCAGTCTAAATGTGCGATACGGTTCGAAGATGATTTAGGACCAAAGCGCTACGATTTCTCAGCAAAATGGATTGAATCTTCGGTAGAAGGAATTTTGCAGCGTTTGAACATAGAGCAACTTGATATTTTACTGCTTCATCGCCCCGACCCATTGATGGAATTGGATGAAGTTGCTACCACGCTCTCTTCCTTACAGCAGCAAGGAAAGATAAAGCACGTTGGCGTATCAAACATGCATGGGCATCAAATGGCGTACTTACAATCGGCGCTTTCAAGCCCAATTGTGGCGAACCAATTGGAAATGAGCTTAGCGTTTCGAGACTGGCTAGAAGACGGCGTTACCACTAATAGCCCAGCAAACCGTGACTCTGGCTATGCGCCAGGCACCCTTGAATATTGTATGATGAACAAGATACAACTTCAGGCGTGGGGCAGCCTGGCCCAAGGTAAATACACGGGTGCGAGTACTCAGAACAATACTGATGCCGCCACGGCTGCGTTGGTAAACACGCTAGCCGCTGAATACGAAACTAGCCCTGAAGCTATCGTATTAGCGT
Source organism: Alteromonas sp. CI.11.F.A3 (assembly GCF_032925565.1). Classification (NCBI taxonomy): domain Bacteria; kingdom Pseudomonadati; phylum Pseudomonadota; class Gammaproteobacteria; order Alteromonadales; family Alteromonadaceae; genus Alteromonas; species Alteromonas sp. CI.11.F.A3. Next base: position 572,752 of record NZ_CP136708.1, on the reverse strand, counting down.
GGTTAATGCGCCACCCTGCCAATATCCAACCAGTACTTGGTACAACCAATATTGAGCGGATAAAAGCCTGCCATAAATCGATGGATGTACAACTGACTCGCGAACATTGGTACTTATTATTAGAAACTGCTCGTGGCCAGGAAATGCCATAAAGTAGGGTGTGTGCAACACCCTCGGTTCATGTTCTAACGGAGCTTATTTATGCTAAAAGGAATTCACCACGTCGCACTAATTTGTAGCGACTATCCTGTGTCTAAACGCTTTTATACTGAGATTCTTGGCCTTAGCGTTATTGCAGAAAATTATCGCGAAGCGAGAAAATCGTATAAGTGCGATTTAGCATTACCTGATGGCGGGCAACTCGAGCTATTTTCGTTTCCTAGTGCACCAGTCAGACCTTCAAGACCAGAAGCTCAAGGGTTGCGTCATTTGGCATTTAGAGTAGACGATATTGATGAAGTGATTGCGCATTTAACTGCAAATAAGGTGGAGTGCGAACCCATTCGTGTAGATGAATACACGGGTAAACGGTTTACTTTTTTCGCCGACCCCGATGGTTTACCACTTGAACTCTATGAAATGTAGTTTTTATGAACAGGGCGAATCATTTGCCCGTATGAACACATTTATTAAAATAGTTACGTAAAAAGTACCGTTACACCACTTAGAAAGCAGGCTTAGCCTGCTTTTTTTTCGACTTTATGCCACTAATATTTAACGATTTTCGCTGCACATTATGCAATGAAGGGTGCGGTACTAAACAGATAAGTAGATTCATTTACAAACCTAAACTACAATACAACTTAATCGATTAAGCTGTATTGTAGTTTAGGTTAATATTTACGCTAAACTCGTCAAACACAAAAACTAAACAGAGCTTACTTTGCCGCGCTTTTTGTAAGGTAGTCTAAAGGTAATAAAATGGAACAAGCTATGAACTATGCCGCTGATAGTAACGTTTGCCTAGATCGTATTATGGCAAGCACTGATTTATCTATGCTAACTAAAAAAGATGCAGCTCTGTTTACTCGCCGAGTTAACGCACATTTTGGCGACTTATTCGATAAATACACCACTATTTATGGCCACCAGTTCGACTGTTATTTCCACCTTCAACAGCTTATTAGTGTGCTGCGCGACGGTGTTAAAAACCGCAAACCGGCGCTGAAAAAATTAGATAGCCTTCGCCTTCAATCTCCTAACTGGTATAAAGATGAAAGCCAAGTAGGCATGGCGCTGTACGTAGACCTTGCTGGCCCTACCCTCAAAGATTTGCACACGCGTATTCCCTATTACAAAGCGCTGGGTATAACCTATCTGCACTTAATGCCGCTTTATGATTCTCCTAAAGGAGACAGCGATGGCGGTTATGCTGTTTCTGATTATCATAAAGTTAACCCTAGTCTTGGTACCATGTCAGAGCTTGAATCGTTAGCGACCGCACTACAAAAAGAGGGCATAAATCTCGTTCTCGATTTTGTGTTTAACCATACGTCAGACGAGCATCAGTGGGCAAAAGAAGCATTAGCGGGAAACAAACAGTTTCAAAATTACTACTACTTATTCAATGACCGCACGGTACCAGATCAGTTCGAGCATACGCTTAGAGAAATATTTCCTCAGGTTAGGCGCGGAAGCTTTACTTTTAATGAACACATGCAAAAGTGGGTATGGACAACATTCAATAGCTTTCAATGGGATTTAAATTACAGTAATCCCGAGGTATTTAATGCCATTACCGGTGAAATGCTGTTTCTTGCTAATATTGGCTGTGCGGCACTGAGACTTGATGCCCTTGCTTTCATTTGGAAAGAAATGGGAACTGACTGTGAGAACCAAGAGAAAGCCCACCTGCTCATTCAAGCCTTTAACACTTGTTTGCAAATTGTTGCACCAGCGGTGGTGTTTAAGTCTGAAGCTATTGTGCACCCCGATGAAGTGGTTAAATACATTGGTAAAAACGAATGCCAGCTTTCCTATAACCCGTTATTAATGGCATTGTTGTGGAACAGTTTGGCTACCCGTAAAACACGTCTGTTAACGCGCTCAATGCAAAAAAGCTTTTCAATTAGCGATGAGTGCACTTGGGTTAACTATGTGCGTTGTCATGACGATATTGGGTGGACGTTTGACGATAATGTTGCGAACGAGCTTGGGATAAACCCCCACGACCACCGTTACTTTTTAAATCAATTTTTTACTGGCAGATTTGAAGGTAGCTTTGCTAACGGTGTGCCATTTGCTGAAAACCCATCGAATGGTGATTGCCGTGTATGTGGCTCACTGGCTTCACTTTGCGGCTTAGAAGGTGCACTTGATACCAATGACCAACAAGGCATTGAAGATGCTATTAACCGCATGCTGCTTATGTACGGTATTACCTTTAGTATTGGCGGTATTCCTTTGCTGTATTCGAGTGACGAGCTGGCCAAGTTAAATGACTATGATTACTTGAATGACCCATCCAAGCGCCACGATGACAGATGGGTTAATAGGATTGCTGTTACCCAAGAAGATACTGAACTTGCGCTTTCTGAGCCAAGCAGTCAGCTAACGGCTGAACAAGATGCTAGCCTGCAAGTATTTCGAGGCTTGCAAAATATGTTAGCGATAAGACGTAATAACCCTATCTTTGGAGCATCACGTACCACCATTTTAGATACCGACAATCAACATTGCTTCGCTTATGTTAGAGAAAACGATTCGGGTGAAAAGCTGTTGGCTATTTGCAATTTCAGCGAAGAAACTCAGCAAACAAGCAGTGACTTAATCGGTATTCTTGGGAACACAAATTCTACCGACTTACTGACCGGCAATACACTTAACGGCGACGAGCCAATAATCTCGCTTGCCCCGTTTCAACAGCTTTGGCTAAAGCAATAAGCGCTCTTTCAGCCCCTATTCTTATTGGCAGTCAGTAACGGAAAGTCTATTTTCTGTTACTTCGCCGCAACTTAGCGAGAATTTGGCGTATTCCACAGGCAATCTATTAATTTGCAACTATACTTCAGTCAGAGTAATCGATTTGGTTAAGTCCCTCGTATTACTCTGCGAATAGACGCTGTTATTCAACACCAAAGCTTAAAGTATGCAGTCACCATATGGATATGGGTGAAGCTTAAAAGGACAATCCATGAAGACCGAAACACCCTTAGAATACATGTGCCCCTATTGCGGCGCTTTCAACGAATTTTCTGAACACACCATTCGCGATATGTATCAAGAGCAGGTTGAAACTTGCGGATGTTGCAAAAAGAATTTAAGCCTTACCGCAGCAAATGGTGTCGAAGGTCGTATTAACCTTGTCATCAGCGAGTTAGAAACCGAATTCCATTCAAAATAAAAAACCGCTTTAAAAGCGGTTTTCAGTGTTGGCCAAAGCCACTAGACATTTTAAAAGCAATTAGCTAAAAAATGCTCTTCGTAATTCTACATCGGACAAAAATTTGCCCCCTAACGCAGATGTTTTGGTATACGAATTAGTATCGCGTATACCTCTGGCCTTCACACAATAATGGGTAGCATTAATGCTTACTGCAACGTCATCAGTAGAGGCTAGCGTCTGGATGGCGACAAGCACTTGCTGTGTTAATCGCTCTTGCACTTGAGGGCGCTGTGCAAAGAAGCTGACTAATCGATTTAATTTCGATAACCCGATAATAGTGTCTTTGGGAATGTAAGATACGGTAGCGAGCCCATCAATAGTTACAAAGTGGTGTTCACATGTGCTCGTTAAACTTATATCAGACACTTGAACAGGCTGATCAAGACGCATCTTATTTTCAATTTGGGTTATTTTAGGGAAGTTTCGGTAATCTAAACCACCGAACACTTCGTTCACGTACATCTTTGCAATACGGGTTGGTGTGTCGTGCAAACTGTCATCGGTAAGATCGAGCCCAAGCGTATTCATCACGTCACGCATTGCGATTTCAATCTTCTGACGTTTTTGCTCGTCAGACAAACCATTCGCCACCATAGGTGTTTCCAGCCCTTTTTCTTCAAGCGCTGCTCTAACACGTTGTGCCGATTCAGAAATTGATGGCTCTAGTGCATCACGCACAATTACCGCTTCTTTTGCTAACATTAACCCTATCCGTAAATACTTCTTTACCCTTAAACGTAATCAACACGATTAAGGCTAACTTGATACCAAGATGCAAATGACAATACCGCCTGAAAGCCAACGCAAGACTATTGAATAGCATGATTACGGCCAAGGCATATAACCACGCTTTGGCAAAGGTTTGGCGACTTCTAACGGTCATATTTTAGCATTCTAGCGGCTATTGATCGAGCAAATGCTGAGATTAGCCTAATCTGAAAATGCTATTAGAGGCGTGTTTTATCGATATTGAGATAAAACGTCTATTAGGAGCAATGAGATCAAAAAATAAACGACTAAAAAGAATCGGGGAATACTATAGCAACACCACCCACTCAAATAGCGCTTCGGTTTGCGAAAACGAAGCGCCATGAAAATAGATTGAAATTCAAGCAAACTTATTTAGCGCTTTCACTGGGAGTAGGTTGGCCATATTTCGGTGAGCGGGGACCGTACAATAAACCGTTGTGACTTTCTGCCGACAGCAAACGGTTAGACGTTAATGCTGCAATATCAAAACCTCTATCAGTTACAGTCTCGAATATCTGACTAACTGCAGCTTGAACTAACATACCCACAAGGCCACCTGAGTTGGCGTTCTGTGTTTCAGCTGATGAGGCAGTTGCCATACCTTCCCACAGCACTGTATTACCTTTCAAATCCATTAACGACGCAGACACTGTCACTCTCGTTTCGCTCGAGATAACCACGTAGCTTGTGCCATAGTCCGTGATCGTGACGTAAAGCGCTGTATCAGCACCAAATATTTCATGCAATTTCGTTGTCGGGACTGCATGAATATCTTCTGCGACCGTAAGCCCATTGTTTTTAAACGTCTGGTCTACTACAGCCACAGGAAAAACATAAAAGCCTGATTCAGCAATGGGCCGAGCAAGTTGAGACATCACACTGTAAGGCGCAATGACTTCTGGCGTGTTATTAATTGGAGGCAATACCACCACTGACGCAGGCGACGCATTTTTAAATGCCGTGTAATCGTATACGGGTGGAGCACTGACACAGGCTGTTAATAAACCAATCGCCATCAATGAAGCCGCTAATTTAAATACATTCATTTTACTAGACTCCTTTAGCGTTAGATGCGTTTAATAAAAAGTCGATATATTGCGCAGACTCTGGAAATAACGCCTTTTCTTGTTCAAAATGCAGTGTTCCTCTATCACCATTACCGCTTTCGAAATACAACATGCCTAAGTGTGCATGAATACCTGGAGCAATGTCTTTATCTTGCGCAGCCGCCTGTTCTATAGCTTGTTGAAGAACAGTAATCTGCGCTTCTAACGAAACATCTTCAGATTTAAAGTAGCTATACACTGCACTATTATATTCGCCATAGTAATAAAGCGGCTCGGTGGTTTTACAACCGACGATCCCTAGAGCAAGCAAGGTTGTTAGTATTATTTTTTTCATTATTTTTACTCACGACTTTTTTATTGTTTTAAATTGCCCAAGCACCAGACTCTAAGCCATCAACTAAATTGTTCACTACTTCACGAATGGCTAAATCAAGCACTTTTCCATTAAGTGTTGCGTCGTAGCTAGCGGTACTACCAAACCCAATAACTTCACGCTCAGACAAACTATATTCGCCAGCTCCTGCTACTGAATAAACCACTTCAGATGTAGTGACATCTACTATATTAAGAGTGACTTTTGCATAAGCAATTTGAGATTTCCCTTTACCTAGAAGACCAAATAATTGCTTATCACCGATGGCTTTACGTCCAAATTCGGTAACATCACCGGTTACTACAAACCGTGCGCCAGCTATCGTTTGAGTAGTACCTGAGCGAGAAGCTTCAGTGGCAAGCAAATCCATGTTGTCGCGATCGAGAATACTAAAGCGATTTGTCTGCTGTAAATGTCCCATCAAGGTAGTTTTTGCTTGGTTACCTAACCGGTCTTGGCCATTTGAAAAAATGCCATTTTGAAAGCTAGAGCGGTTTACAAATTGTCCCACGACTAGCTTACTTTTTGTTCCTGTATACTGAGAGTTGAAGCTTTCCACTTTTGGGGTTTCAACCACTTTTGAAGAGGTACTAGCGCAACCAGAAACTGCGGTAACAGCGACAACGGCAAAGGTAAGAGCCTTAATACTTATTATTTTTTGAAATTGCATATCACATCCTTTTATTATTAAATTCACCCAGGTGAAATTTACATGTCCTGAAGACTAAACGCATTATTGCGCATTTATATCAGCCTCTGATAAAGGTGCCAATTAAAATAAAAGACCGAACTCTTCACGCTTTAAAGTCGAAAGCCTTACCATCGAAATACAGGCTAGGAATACTAAGAAGCTCACCTCTTAAATATCAGAAAGCTAAGCTAGAAAAGGGCAGTAAAAGAATTGTCACAAAATGTGTCGTTAGAACAAGTCGTTGTTCTAATCGTGGCAGCCAAATAATTTCATCAAGTTTGCTATTGGTTGGCGAGAGTAGGATAGTTATAATCGCCGCTCTATTTATTTCTATCGAGAATAAACATGCAAGGTAGTCGTAAACTGGTTCCTGAATGGGAAACCGTTGATGCTGTGATGCTGGCGTGGCCGCATGCAGAAACCGACTGGTCGCCATGGCTAGAAGAAGCCCGTGAAACATACTTGAACGTCATTGCTGCGGTCAACCGTTATCATGCAGGTGTGATATTGCTATGCGCCCCTGACGATGTTGATGATGTGAAATCACGCTTAGGCGATCATGCGCGTGTGCTCATCATGCCTGCGTCTTATAACGACACTTGGGTACGTGACTACGGCTTTTTAACCTGTCGAGATACCGAAGGTTCTGGCGCGCCAGTAGAGTTTCGCTTCAATGGTTGGGGCGAAAAGTTTGATGCCAGCGAAGACAATATGGCTAACCAACGCTACCTTGCCTCATTATGTAAATTACCCCTACGAAGTAGCCCAGTAGTTGCTGAAGGCGGCGCGTTAGAAATTGACGATTTTGGCCACTTGCTGAGTACTTCTCAGTGTTTATTAAACCCGAAGCGCAATGGTGATATGACCATCGAAGATTACGCTGAAACCTTTAATGACATGTTAGGTTGCAACACGTTTACGGTGTTAGAACATGGTCACCTTGAAGGTGACGACACTGACGGGCATATTGATACGCTTGTGCGTTTCACGCCCAATAAAGGCCTAGTCATTCAAGCAGCTGATAACCGAAAAGATGACAGTCACTATGCAGGGTTAAGTGCGCTGTGTGAAGAGTGCGCCAGTGCAATGCCTGAGCATGAACAATATCGATTGCCACTGCCACATATTGTGAATAGCGAAGGCGAGCGTTTACCTGCATCGTATGCCAATTTTTTGATCTGTAATCGCGCGGTGCTCTTACCTATTTACGGGCAACCTGAAGATGAAGCGGCCATTAGCCAAATGCAACTGGCTTATCCCGACCATATTATCGAGCCTATAGATTGCTCGGTGTTGGTAAAGCAATTTGGTAGTTTGCATTGTATTTCCATGCAGGTACCCACAAATACGTTGAAAGAATCTGTTATTTCCACCTTCTCAAAAGGAGTGTCTGTACATGCAACGAACTAAGCTAAAGATAGGCTTGGTACAACAGTCTGTTGCTGATAACGACAAAGCGACAAACTGGAACAAAAGTGCTGAGCAAGTTGCAAAGCTCGCCGCAGAAGGCTGTGAGTGTATTTTGCTACAAGAACTTCATAGCACCCTTTACTTTTGCCAGCAGGAAGATACAGACGCCTTTGATTTAGCCGAACCTATTCCAGGTGCTGCAACAGATTTCTTTGGTGCGCTTGCTGAAAAACACAATATTGTATTAGTAACCTCTTTATTTGAAAAACGCGGTTCTGGCTTGTATCACAATACCGCTGTGGTATTTGATAGAAGCAAAGAGATTGCCGGTAAATACCGCAAAATGCATATTCCTGACGACCCAGGCTTTTACGAGAAGTTTTACTTCACACCAGGAGACATGGGCTTTACGCCAATAGACACCAGCGTGGGTAAATTGGGTGTATTAGTTTGTTGGGATCAATGGTATCCAGAAGCCGCACGCTTAATGGCGATGGCTGGCGCTGACTTATTATTTTACCCAACGGCAATTGGTTGGGATAGTACTGATACTGAAGAAGAACGTAGTCGACAACATGGCGCGTGGGAAACTATTCAGCGCTCACATGCAGTCGCAAACTCAGTGCCGGTTGTTGTAGCAAACCGCACAGGGTTTGAAGCATCGCCAGTGGCGGGCGACCCCGGCATACAGTTTTGGGGACAAAGCTTTATAACTGGCCCACAAGGTGAAATTCTGGCGAAAGCCGAAGCCGAGGGTGAAACCACACTATCGGTTGAACTAGATTTAACTCGCACTGAAAAAGTAAAACGCATTTGGCCTTATTTCCGTGACCGTCGCATTGATGCTTACGAAGACTTAACCAAACGCTGGCGCGATTAGACTAGTCTAATACTGCACTCTCTTATAAAACGGGCAACTTGGTTACCCGTTTTTTATTGCGCGCAGCATGTTAATAATTTGCCGCTTAAGCTTTGAAAATTGTACCGTCATACAACATATAACAGGCGCGGGATTTTTTAGATGCTAACACTAGCATTACCTCTTCATCCACATCTAAGCCTCCCGTAAATTGCCCAAAAGCTGGCATGATAAATAGGTCTTCTGTGACAACGAAACATTTACCGGAAAATCGACGACGGGAAATAGTCTTGCGTATTTTAGGGTGGTAATGGCCAATAATTTGATGCTTAGCTTGGGGCTTAGCTTGAACCCCATCCTTCGTACTTGGTTCTTTCTCATGTGACTCTTTTTCATGCGGCTCTGTTTCACATGGCTCTGGCTCATAGATTTCTGGCTCATGGCGAAATACCACATTACTATGCACTATTTCATGGCAAGGGTTGCCGGGAATACCTTCAGGTAAGTCGGGGTCATGATTTCCCTCTACCCAATCCCATTTGGGAACGCTATTTATGATATCGCATAAGAGGTTTCTGTCTTCAGCAGTCATACGAGACATACTGTGTTTATCATGGAAACTGTCACCCAAGCTAATCACCCTAGCAGGGTTGTAATCGCGAATAATCTGTTGCAAACGCTTAAGCGTAGCGACGGAATCGACACTTGGCAGCGGATTACCATAACTACGCAAGTAACTGCCTTTTTCAAGGTGTAAATCGGATACCACCAGCCAATCAAGCGCAGGCAAATACGCCACACCTCTGGCATCTAACAACCAAAGCATCTTTGCAAATTTCACAATACTAATACTACGCAACGCCACCTGTGCCGATAGCCACTGCTCATTTATTGCCACTTACTGCCCTCTTTTATAATGTTTAACACTTTTCCACCACTTCTAAGCCCATGTCCGAACTATAGTGATTGAGTGGAGTTGGGTATGGAACCTGATGCAGCATGGATGCTGCATCAGAGCCTACATGGATGTATCCAATTCATATTCACTCACTTTAACACCAATAAAATTAAACTGGGTGAGCAGTATTAGCGCTAGAAACTTTCCGCAGCATGGATGCTGCGGCAGAGCCTACATAGATTTATTTACGGCGTGCTTCTCTCTACAACACTCAACATTCGAACTTGAATACAAATCCACGCCCGAACTATAGCGGTGCAGTGGGGTTGGGTATGGAACCTTATGCAGCATGGATGCTGCATAAGAGCCTACATGGATGTATTCACGGCGAGTTCCAGACCCAACCCCAATACACCGCTTTTAGCTTTTAGGACAATAAAGCCCGTACTTCGTCTAACATATTTTCCGCTTCTGCATACAAATCAGCTTGCTCGATAATCGCCTGAGCACCAGCCCCTTTTATTTGCTCACTGCGCATATTCAGCACAATCGGTATGGCCATGGGCGATACTTTTTCTAAATTAACTAACGTGGTTTTATCGACAAAGCGAATAAGCAAATTGGCTAAACGCTGTAAATCTAACAACTCCCGTTCAGCATCAGCCCGCGCAACCGCTAAAAGAATATGATCAGGGTCGTGCTCACGCAGCGTGTCGTAAATTAAATCAGTAGAAAACGTGACTTGTTTCATGGTTTTTTGGCTAGCATGATAACGCTGTTCGGTTAAGCCGCTTACTACCGCCACCTGCCTGAAAGAGCGCTTTAACATGGGGGCCTGTAACATCCAATCTTCTAGCTCGTCGCCCAATATATCTGGCTGAAACAACTGTTGCAGCTGATTGTCGGTAATCTGTTTCACTGCACTTATCGAAAGCCCATAATCAGTCACACTAAAGCTAAGCGGCTTAATCCCCATTTTTTCCATTCTACGGGTAACCAGCATGCCCAAGGTTTGGTTCGCTTTCCTACCTTCGAATGTGTAATACAGCGTATGGTTCACGTTACGAAAAGGAAACTGCTCTACCAACACCTTTTCAGGTTCAAGAAGTTGTGAAAACTGCTGTTGCAACTTTAACCACTCTTGTACTTGTGCAGGTAAATTGCGCCAACTTTTGGGATTTGCGAGTATGGCTCTAACCCCATCAGCCAAGTATGTCGACAGTGGCATTTGGCCACCGGAATAACTGGGGATTTTAGGCTCTTTGGCTTTAGCAGGGCGTGCATGCAATTGCATATCCCGAATGGCTTCGTATTTAAGCACTTCACCGGCAAAATAGAAGGTGTCACCTGGGGTAAGTTGCTGGGCAAAGTACTCTTCTACCTCACCAATAATTTTGCCCTGGTTACCACGGCGAATGCGTTTTACTTTTAATCTACCCGCCTCAACAATAGTACCTATATTCTGACGATGACGCTGAATAACCCGCCTGTTAGCGGGTGAAAAAGTGCCATCGTCATTTGGCGTTAGGCGCTGATATCGCTCGTATGCATTAAGCGCACTACCGCCATCTAACGCAAACTGCCATAATTTTTCAAAATCTTGTTTATCAAGCCCTTGATAAGGCGATGCCATAAGGATTTGCTCGTAAAGGGTATCTGGGCTGTCAGCATTGCTGCATAGGCAATTCACGATAAACTGGGGGATGATATCCAATGCCCCAGGCTGCGGCGCATCGCCATCTAGTTCGCCTTTATTAATTGCATTAATAGCCGCTTGGCATTCAAGGGCTTCAAATCGGTTAGCGGGTACAAGTAACGCTTCGCTGGGCTCATCTAACCGATGGTTTGCTCGCCCAATACGTTGCAGCAACCGGCTAACACCTTTGGGGGCACCTACCTGAATGACCTTATCGACATCGCCCCAATCAATACCTAGCTCTAGCGCCGAAGTACACACTACTGCCCGCAATAACCCGCTAGACATCATCGCTTCTGTTTTGCGCCGTTGTTCTTTACTCAAACTGCCGTGGTATAAGGCTATCGGTAGCGCAGCGGTGTTGTGTTCCCACAGCATTTGAAAAATCAGTTCAGATTGCGCCCGGGTATTAACGAACACCAAGGTCGTTTTCGCCCCTTCAATGGCTTTGTAGATATCGGTTATGGCATAACGCGCCATAAAGCCACCGAAGGGCATGCGATTTTCAGATTGCAGCATATCTACTTTTGGTTTTTCACCCGCTTTCACGCTGATGATATTAGCAATACCTTCTGTACCGGCTAGCCACGCCCCTAAGGTTTCAGGGTAAGCCACTGTAGCCGATAGGCCTACCCGCTTCATTTTAGGTGACAATACTGAAAGTCGTGCTAGCGCTAAAGATAAAAAGTCCCCTCGCTTGTTTGCTACCAAGCTATGGGTTTCATCAATAATGACTCGCTTTAGTTTGCCAAATAGCTTGTCAGCATCGGCATAGCTCAGCATCAACATTAAAGATTCTGGGGTAGTAAGCAGCAGGTTTGGCGGCTTTTTCCGTTGGCGCTGCCGTTTATGCGAAGGTGTATCGCCAGTACGAGTTTCTGCCGTTATTGGCAATTCCATCTCTTCAATAGGTTGTAATAAGTTGCGATGAATATCTTGGGTTAACGCTTTAAGCGGGGAAATATATAAGGTATGTAAGCCTAGCTGTGGCGATTGCGCTAACTCGACTAAGCTAGGTAGAAAGCCTGATAGGGTTTTTCCTGCCCCGGTTGGGGCAATCAATAACGTAGTGTTGTGGGTGTCTTGCGCCAACATCTGCCGTTGGTAATCACGAAGCGCCCAGCCTTTATTTTTGAACCATTGGCTAAACGCCGGTGGCAAAATGTCGCTGCCGGTTTCGTTTGGTTTCTTAAGTGGTGCTTTGGTTTTAGGCATATTTGCTGGCATATCTTTCGAAGCTTTTGAAATAAAAGCTACATACAACCCTAGGCCCCTGCCCGAACTTCTCCTGCATCATGATTTTTCGTTACTCTGCTGTTTCGATGGTAAGCAATAGTAGATATACGTTAATGCGGCAGAAGGGTTTAATTTTCCACTACGCTCAACCAATTGCGCAAAACCACCGTAGTCATATGAAACGCTAACTAAGAGCATGTGGTTTTTATATGATGGCTGAAAATACAATACACCCTTCGAAGTGGATGAAAACTGACGATGCAGGTTTGTATTGTGTGCCAGGTGATTTTTATATAGACCCTATGCAGCCTGTGGATACTGCGCTTGTTACCCACGGTCATGCTGACCATGCTAGAGCGGGCCACAAGCGAGTATTCGCCCACCCACAAACCATGGCAATTATGACCACTCGCTATGGTGACGATATGGCTGAAGTACAAATACCGGTGCCCTATCGCGAGAGCGTAGAGTTTGATGAGGTAATCACTACTGATAGTCACAGTGCCTCAACTGAACAGGGGCGACGCAAGATAAAAGTCACTTTTTACCCTGCTGGCCATATACTAGGTTCGTCACAATTACTTATTGAGTATGCGGGTTATCGGCTAGTGATATCTGGCGATTACAAACGTAGACACGATCCCACTTGTCCGCCGTTTGAAGTAGTACCTTGCGATGTACTTATTACCGAAGCCACTTTCGGTTTACCGGTATTTGCCCACCCGCCAATCGAACAAGAAATCCAAAAGCTTCTTCATTCCCTTGATGTGTTTCCTACACGTTGTCATTTAGTAGGAACTTACGCATTAGGCAAATGCCAGCGGGTTATTTTGGCGCTTCGAGAAGCGGGTTACACCAAGCCTATCTATTTGCACGGTGCATTACTGAAGCTGTGTGATTTATATGAACGAGAAGGCATTGCGTTAGGCGATATTATTCCGGTTAGCGAGGTAGAAGACAAAGCGTTACTCGCCGGTGAAATCGTTTTGGCTCCCCCTTCTGCATTAGCCGACAGGTGGTCGAGAAGCTTGCCACATGTTCGCGCTGTGTTGGCGTCTGGTTGGATGCAAATTCGCGCGCGAGCTAAGCAGCGCAACGCTGAGCTACCACTTATTATTTCAGATCACTGCGATTGGCCCGAGTTATTGCAAACCCTCACCGAAGTGAACCCTAGCGAGGTATGGGTGACCCACGGCCGAGAAGACGCACTAATGTATCAGGCACAGAAGATGGGCTTTAAAGCGCGAGCGTTATCGCTGGTAGGTTACGATGAAGCGGCGCAGGAAGAATAGCAATGCAAGCATTCAGCGACTTACTTGAACAGCTTTACTATACCGCCGGAACCAAAGCGAAAGCCCAGCTTATTCTGCATTACCTTGCTACTACGCCAGACCCCGATCGCGGCTGGGCTATTGCCGCGATGGCAGGTACGCTTCGATTTGATTTCTTCAAACGTAACACGGTAAAAAAACTGATTACAGAGCGAGTAGACCCAGAGCTATTTGCTATGAGCTACGATTATGTGGGCGAAGTTAGCGAAACGGTAGCCCATTTATGGCCCGAACTAACGCCAGATCAAGCGCTGCCTAGTTTGTCTGAAGTGGTAGATACATTTGCGAATGTCAGCAAACAAAAAGTCGCTTCAACGTTAGCGAATTATCTCACCATAATGACTCCATCACAGCGCTGGGCACTATTAAAGCTTGGTACACGGGGGCTGAGAATTGGCGTATCGGCTCGCTCTATCAAACAAATTTTAGCGGAATACGGCAATCAAGATATCACTGAAATAGAAAAACTGTGGCATGGCGTCACACCGCCTTATACCGACCTGCTCGCATGGCTTGAAGGTAACGGCCCTAAACCGGATATTAGCAACGCAGTTACGTTTCACCCTGTCATGCTATCTCACCCCATTGCGCAAAGTGATATCGATGACTTTATCCCCGAGCAGTGGCAAATAGAACACAAGTTTGACGGCATTCGGGTGCAGCTAGTGTGTAATACCACCAAAGAAGAACCAGAAAAGGCGCTATTTTCCCGTACCGGTGATGACATCAGTCATGCATTCCCCGACCTACTCGATAGTGTTAGTGGCAACATGGTTGTAGATAACATGGTGCTAGATGGCGAACTGTTGGTGATGCATAACAACGAAGTCGATACATTTAATGCTCTGCAGCAGCGGCTCAATAAGAAAAAGCCCACCTCTGCGTTAATGAAAACCAACCCCGCAGGGCTTATAGTTTATGATGCACTGGTATTAGACGGTAAGCAATTAACCGACTCACCTCTTATCACCCGGCGCAAAGCACTAGAAGCATGGTTTTACAAAAATGGGATTCAGGAAAACGACAATAAATCACGACTGCATTTATCTGAGTGCTTATCTGCCGATTCACCAACAGATCTTCAAGCGCTACATAAAAGGGTATGTGAAAACCGCGCGGTAGAAGGGCTTATGATAAAGCGTTCAAGTAGCCACTATGTACCAGGCAGACCTAAAGGCCAGTGGTACAAGTGGAAACGCGACCCGCTGGTGGTAGATGCGGTGATGATGTATGCCCAGCGTGGTCACGGTAAGCGCTCTAGCTTTTATTCCGATTACACCTTTGGCGCATGGCAAGATGAGCAATTGCTGCCTATCGGCAAAGCCTACTCTGGATTTACTGATGAAGAGCTTAAGAAACTAGATAACTGGGTACGACGAAACGCCATAGGCCGTTTTGGGCCAGTGCGAGAGGTTAAAAAGGAGCTGGTACTGGAAGTCGCTTTCGATGCGGTTCATCCCTCCAACCGGCATAAATCAGGCGTGGCACTACGATTCCCTCGCATACACCGTATCCGCTGGGATAAGCCTGCTAACGAGGCAGATACACTTATCAACGTGAAAGCACTTATCGAGTCATAATCTTAATGAAACATTTTTTTTACAAACCCTGATTTTAGCTTACACTTAAAGTATATTAGCTTTTTCTGTTCCAGCTAACCTACTGTTAGAAAATAAATTACAGAAAAATTTTTATGTGCGCCTGCATGAATTAATGCAGCGCCAAGGACAAAAAAATGTTGTTTTCGCGATCGTTCAAACATTGCCTTATTGGTTTCTTTCTCCTTTTTTCCACAGCGAGTCACGCTGGCCTAATTACTAATATTGCGTCCGAAACCATTTCATACCCTATTTCGACAGGGATCTTCGGATGGAATGCTAGCTATGATATTGGCTTTGTTAATCAAGATTTACTGATTGATGTTGACGTTTATCTAACTGGTTATGAACCCGGCAGTGCACTTCGAGACATTTGGGAAGATGGTATTGAATCCATTTGGACTAATGCCTTTGACTTATCTGACGGCACTTATTTTTACGACACTGTGTTTAATGTAGATTGGTTAAGCACGAATGTGGGCGCTGACCATACTGTTACTGTGATTAAAGGTAATGGGAATGTGAATTTGACTCGATGGTATACGGGTAGGCCATCAGGCTATTCGTATAGTCGTCAAGGGGTAATAGCAGCTCACGAATTTGGCCACATGATAGGGCTATTCGATGAATATACAGGCGGCGCTCTTGACCCAGTAACTGAACTTATTCGCGCTGATAGTATAATGGGCCAGAATCTAACCTCACCTCAAATAGATCACTTCGATGCTTTTTTAGAGTGGGCACAAGTTAATTCGGGCGTTGCTGCTTTAACGCTAGTTGCCGACAGGGGTGTCGATAACTACTTTGTTTCCGAGCCCAGTTCATTAGGAGTTTTGCTACTTTCGATTTGTATTGTTTTTGCCGTTAAATATAAATCTAAACGAAGCGAAGCTCGTTTAAGTGGTCGCATGATGTTTGCATAGATATGTTTGCCTAGCGTTTTTAGTTCTGTGTCCACGGCAAATACTGCTTCACACTAGGCTGGCACCTAGCAGCTAAACAGGCAATAAAAAAGCAAGGCATCGCCTTGCTTTTTAAATTATGTACCCACGCTCATATCAAAAGACGTCGAGCACCAATATATTGCTTATTTCGCAATATTTTCCATAGTAGGTAAAGCACTAAACGCACCATATTGCGTTACCGTGTATGCACCGCAGCGAATAGCAAACTCTGTGGCTTCGCTAACGTTTTCAAAGCTACTTGCCCACTCGTCAAATTCTGCGCTATTAGCCACTTTGGTAGATAAGAAATACAGGAAACCACCAATGAATGAATCGCCAGCAGCTGTCGTATCTTTTACATCCATTTTGGGCGAGGCCAAGGTGCCACTAAATTCTTTGGTGATATATTGAATAGGTTCGCCGCCATCAGTCACTAATACCACTTTAACGCCGCTATCTAGCCACTGCTGCACGTGAGTCTGCGCATTTTCTTCACCGTAAAGCTCAGCCAGCTCTTCGCGACTTGCTTTCAAGATGCTTACTTTCTTAGCTACTTCATCAATTCGGCCTGGCGCATTAGCAGTGTCGTCCCAAAACGCTGGGCGATAGTTAATATCTAAACATACCAGCATATTTTCTTGCTTAGCTTTGTTTAGGATATAGTCGGTGCCGGGAAGCAATTCGGGGCCTGAAATTGAGCCAGAACAAAAGTGCAGCACGCTAGTATCGTCGCATGCAACCGTGGCCAAGTCGTCTTCACCAATGTGCTTATGTGCCGCATTATCTACATAGAAATCGAAAGAACGTTCACCGTCTTTATCTAGATTAACAAAAGCCAATGCTGTATTCGCTTCTTTCGTACTCCAAACATAATCAGTGTTTACGTTGTGATAGCTAAGCATGTCTTGAAGAAAGCGGCCAAAGGTATCGTCACCCACTTTAGACACCATAGCACCTTGCCCACCAAGCTTGGCAACCGCTACCGCGACGTTAGCGGGCGCGCCACCAGCATAAGGCTGGAATGAATTCATTGCTGGCATTTCGCTTTGGTCCGCTGCACCCGCACTTAACATATCGATAAGTACTTCGCCTAAACATAAAATTTTCATAAACACCTCTGGCTGAAGCTAACAGCGATGACGTTAACCTTTATACCGCTGTAGTCATGGATAATAAGCGTAGCCGAAGGGCATTCCAACGGGCACGTTAAATTATAGTTAATTAATTGGGGCATAGTATTATCTAGCTTCAAATATAAATCAACCTTGTTGATTTATTATTTTATCACTTTGACATTACCTGTGATGAATGCGTAATCTATCGGCTTGATTGGTAGAGAAAAACTCGCTTCGGTGAATTATGTTATCGATATTGAATTAATATCTATCCATGACTTATTGATGCAGTTTGTTATAACATTCAATTCATAATGATTCAGGTACACTGTAAATGACAAAATCCCATGAGCACACGGGTTCATCAGAAAGCGCATTAGAAAGAGATATGCACCACCGTGCAACTGACCCACTAGACAACCGTACTCAAAATGAACGGGATATACTCACCCTCATTCGTCATGAAGGGGCTATTCCAAAAGCAGACATCGCTCAACGCACGGGCTTATCTGCTCAGTCGGCAACGGTTATTATCAAAAAACTAGAGTCAGACGCCCTTGTTAAGCGGCTACCACCAGTTCGCGGGGGGGTGGGGCAACCTAAAGTACCTTTTGGATTAAATGCAGAGGGTGCCTTTGGGTTGGGGTTGAAAATTGGTCGCCGTAGTTTTGATATGACCTTGCTAGATTTGGCTGGCAATGTGAAAGCTTCGCTTCACGAAAAAATAGCCTACCCCACCGTCGACCATTTATTGTCATTTACCCAGCGCGGCGTATCGGTTCTAACGCAACAACTCAGTAACGAACAACGAACGCGCATTCGCGGATTAGGCATTGCTATGCCATTTGAAATTTGGAGCTGGGCAGAAGAAGCCGGCGCACCTAGTGACGCGTTAGAGGCATGGAAAAGCCTTGATATTCAGGCTGCGCTATTTGAACTTCTAGACTTACCCATTTACGTGAGTAACGATGCAACAGCGGCGTGTAGTGCAGAAATGGCCTTCGGTAACCCCCATCGATTCAACCATTTTCTCTATGTTTTTGTAGGCACTTTTCTTGGCGGTGGCTTGGTTATTAACAATCAGTTATTTACAGGAAAATCGGGTAACGCCGGCGCAATTGGCTCCTTACCTTTTTTATCTAACGCCCAAAGCCAACAGCAACAACTCATCACCCAATCATCGCTATACTTGTTAGAAAAACAATTAAATGAAGCGGGGCTTGATGGCAATAAATTGTATGAGGCACCGGAACATTGGTCTGGCTTAAAAACCAATCCAGAATTTATGCGCATCGTTCAAGTGTGGATGGAACAGGCAGCCCAGGGGATTGCCTTTGCCACACACTGCGCATTTAGCATGCTCGACCTCGATGGCATTATCATCGATGGGGCCATGCCACAGAATATAAAACAAGAATTGGTTACCTGCGTGCAAAGCGCGTTAAAAGATGCTGATCTTCGAGGCGTTTCTCAAGGTAGTATTAGTGCAGGTAACGTAGGGAGTAAAGCGCAGTCTATTGGCAGTGCAAACTTGTCGCTTATCGCGAACTACTATTAGCTTATATACGTTAAACGAAAAACAGGGGTAACGTGGTTACAACTTCACGCACAGAAAAGGTCACAAACATTTCGTCAAATGTGCTAATTCTTGATGGGGGGTTAGGCCGAGAATTAGAAAGCGTCGGGGCTCCCTTTAGGCAACCTGAATGGTCTGCTCTTTCATTAATGGAAGCCCCTGAATTAGTAGCTCAAGTACACCAAAACTTTGTGGATGCAGGTGCAAAAATCATTACCACAAACACCTACGCATTGGTGCCTTTTCATATAGGACAAAAACAGTTTGATGAGCAAGCATTCTTGCTTGCCGAACGCGCGGGCAGTATTGCCAGTACTGTGGCAAAAAAGAGTGATGTGTCAGTTGCAGGCTGCATTCCTCCGGCGTTTGGCTCTTACAAACCTGAACTATTTTGTGCCGAGCAACTCTCTTCAATTTTACTGCCATTGATTGAAGCACAAGCGCCCTACATCGACTTTTGGCTTGTAGAAACCGTATCTTCGATAGAAGAAGCTATTGCAGTAACATCTTTAATAAAACAGCACTCATCTAAACCAATTTGGCTTTCTTACTCGCTCAGTAATCGTCATGACTTTGCAACCCCTGTGACCTTGCGTTCTAGTGAGCCACTGAATGCAATATTGCCCACGCTAGATAACCTAGATGCCGTGTTGTTTAACTGCTCGCAGCCTGAAGAGATGGAATCAGCCATTGCGTTTACACACTGCCACAATGCCCATATTCCTATTGGCGTTTATGCGAATAGTTTTTCAGAGCATGTTAGAAAGCATGATGCTAATGAAATGCTCTCTACGTTGCGTGAAGATGTCACCCCTGAAAAATACTTAGCGTACGCGAAAACGTGGGTGAACGCTGGCGCTTCAATTGTAGGCGGGTGTTGCGGTATAGGCCCTGCGCACATAAAAGCATTGGCGCAGGGATTCGTTAACGCATTAGAGTAACGTGTTATCGGGTGACGTATTATCGAGTAACCACGTTTTTAGCGCCTTTTATTAACGCTTCTTTATCGATTTTATTGGGTACTTCAACACCACGGCGCGCCGCAGGGCGTGCCTCGATACTGTTTTTCCAGCGAGTTAAATTATCTAGCCCTTCAATGCTAACACCTGACCATTCATAGGTACGCACCCAGCACCAGTTTGCCATGTCGGCAATACTGTAATCACCAGCTAAGTATTCGTTGTCTTCTAATCGTCCATCTAGCACCGTAAACAATCGGCGTACTTCATTTTGATAACGGTCGATAGCAATGGGGATTTTTTCTTCTAAATAGCGATGGAACACATTCGCCTGCCCCATCATTGGCCCAATACCCCCCATTTGAAACATAACCCATTGCATCACTTGGCTTCTGCCTTTGGCGTCTGTGGGTAAAAACTTACCTGTCTTTTCAGCTAAATAAAGCATGATGGCGCCAGATTCGAAAACCACATGGTCGCCTTCGCTTTTGTCCACAATAACGGGAATTCTGCCATTCGGGTTCATGGCGAGGAACTCAGCAGTTTTTTGCTCTCCTTTCATTAAGTTTACCGCGTGCACGGTATAGTCGAGTTCCATTTCTTCTAATGCGACTGACGCTTTCCAGCCATTGGGTGTTGCTGCGGTGTATAAATCTATCATTAGGCTTTTGCACTCGCTCTGCTACTAACGTTGTCGTACCAACGCTGAAGGTTGGTTTGTTCGTCTTTAATTCGAATATCCACCACCCGTGCAAAATCAATGGCACATAGAGCAGTAATATCCGCAATAGAGAAGGTATCTCCCGCTATAAACTCATGTAATTCAAGTCGGCGTTCGAGAATATTAAAATATTTTGATGCATTGATACCGGCTTCTTTACCGTATTCCGGCACAGGCACCATTCTGTCTTTAAAGTACCCGGTGGTGTGTTGGAAACACATGCCTACTTGTAACATCAACGCCATTTCTACTTGTCTCTGCCACATAGCGATGGTGGCTTTCTCAATAGGCGTAGAGCCTAGCAATGAAGGCTCAGGATGAATGGCTTCAAAGTAAGTACAAATAGCGTCGGTTTCAGCAATACAGGTACCGTCATCCAACTCCAAAATAGGAATTTTACCTAGCGGGTTTTTAGCGCGCATTTCAGCGCTTAAATTTTCACCCTTTTGAATGTCTACTTGTACATACTCTACTTGTGATTTATCTATCCCCTTTTCAGCAAGGAACATGCGAACACGGCGAGGATTAGGCGCTGTTTTGGTCTCGTAAATTTTCATAGGTAATATCGTATCGTTGGAATGTTAACAGTCAGACTAGTGCTGCTTGCCCATGGGTTCAAATCATATTCCGTTGGGGTACAACTATTAAAAGGTTGAATGGTTATACCTGTTCACAGATTTACATCTACTAATACTCTCAGGCGCTTTTGTTCGGTATTTGAAAAGTGGGTTTGCCTGTAAGTCGTTAAGGCGTCTTGCTGTGCTTGCGCTTTCATTGCACTAGCGCTCACGTATTCTTGATAGTCTCGGTAGGCATCAACTCGTTGTTGCCATCGTGCTTGCGTCTCCCATAATGCAGAGAATCGCTCGGCTACCTGATGGCCAAATTCAGCGGCAATAGCGTGGTATCGAGACTCGAAATCTGCATATTTTTGTTTAATTTGGTTAATTTTTTCCATATTTAGGGTAGGTTGAAACGCCGCTTTTTCCTGCTCATTTAGTGCATTTAATTGACCAAATATCTCATTGCGTTTTTGCTCCCTTGAGAGGTCGCGATCTTGAGCAATAGCAAGGCGAGCAAGTGCTCTTGCGTCAATGGCCGCATCAGCAGAAAACAAGTACTCATATTCTTGTTGGGAAAAGTAGTTAAGACGCAGCGTATCTCTCGTTGCTAGTTTTTGTTCAACGTCACTTAATGAAATGCCAGCATAGGTAACATCAGTCATGGTGCTCTCGCTAGATACTGTCAGCACCTTGTCGATTTCGGCATCGGTATCTGCCAATGCCACTTTATATTCAACATATCGGGTGAATACATCAGCGGCGTACATGGCCGACTTAGCCTCATACATACTTTTAGCATTCATACTAAATAGTGCCGTCACTTCGCTATCTGAAGCGCCTTCATTAGCAAAAATAAAGCGATCGAAATTGTCCTTTATACCAAAATATAAGGTAAATATTGGTAGGTCTGACCCGTGAGGGTTTACCCGCTTTACTGGCTGAATCGCTTTTTTAAGTTCAGCTGCTTTTAAGTCTTTACGGGTTAATACTGCCGTTGTAGCTTGACGATTTTTATGTGCCTCTTCATCGTCGATGTGATGACGCTTGCTAATTAAAATAACAACGACAAAAAAGAGGGCAGCGCCCCCTCCTATTAATACCCACCGGCTCATTATAAACCTAGGCTTTTTAAGCGGTTTGCTTGGTCGACAAAGACATCTACTGGGTTGGTTTCAAACCAATGGGTGATACCAAAGCTTTGGTTGACTTCATCAAGGTGATTCATCTTATAGTTATCTTTTAGTACTTTACCTAAATGAGAACTACATGAAGACACTAACCCATCATTGGTTTCACCAAATGCCAAGCCTGTAATGGCAAGAAAAGGGTCGACCACGTCCAGCGCGTTTGTATAAGTTCTGCCACCACTCCAGGAATAGTAGTACACGCCATTCTCGCCTACCTGTTTTCCGTCATTGCGGCAGTAGGCAGAGGGCATGCCTTCAGGGTAACGAGCGTTGAAGGCCACTGAACCAGAGGTGGATAGCGAGGTTAGTGCCGCCACAGAATCTGTGGGTTTATCTCGGGGATCTGAACCCGATGCTAGTTCGATTAGATTAGCAAAAGCGTCGGTGATCAAACCTACCGTACCTTCTTGCACAGACCCTTCAGTAAGACCACTTTTGAGTACATCTGCCACAGCGCTCCCCCAGTTAACTCCGGCTACGGAGGTAACCGAAGCCACTTTACTGGGCGCTACACTTGCGGCATACCTTGCCGTTGGTCCGCCATGGCTATGGCCAATAAGATTAACTTTTTCGGCGCCAGAAAGTGCAAGTACCTCATCAATATAGTTAAGTAACTGCTCTCCTCTCACTTCGGTAGAATTAGAAGGGGACACTTCTGCGATATAAACCACCGCGCCGTTTCGAGATAGTTTTTGAGGCACTTTGTAAAAGTAATCTACAAACAAAATGTCATCAAAACCAAAGAGACCGTGAACCAGTACAATTGGGTATTGTGTTTTAGCGTAGTTACCAGCCCACGATTGAGAAGGTAATACTGCGACAAGCAAAAACAGCATGAGCGTTGTTATTTTCGTTCTTAGTTTCATTGCATGTTCCTTGAATTATCAACATTAGTGGTCTGAGGCCAGACCTGAGTTACTTTTATGTTAATTCGATGTAAATAACAAGATAAATAAGAGAGTGGTCTTTTATAAAATTGACTAGAGGTAATAGCTAAAAATACGGTTATGAAGGATAAGAAAACGTAAAATGCTTTATATTCAGAAGACTAGCGTAAAAACTGGGTATAAACCCTCATACTATTTAATAGGCGAATAAAGAAAATAGCGAGAGTTTATAGCCCGGGTAAATGTTAACTACTGTTAGCGAACGAAAGTAATATGCACTGACTATGTGGCTTTATCACGCACGATGGTAAACCTGAAGGTAATTTACGCTTAAGCTGGGTGTAAGCTTCCATACCTTAGTGAATGGATTTAGTGCCATGCCAGTCTCATAATCAAGCGTAAACCCTTCACCTACCCATTGATTTAGCTCAGTGGGTTTAACAAATTTTTGCCAATCGTGAGTACCAACGGGTAAATATCGCATGACATATTCAGCGCCTACAATCGCAATAATAAAACTTTTAATGGTTCTATTTAGCGTGGCTAGCACCAATAAACCACCTGGCTTCACTAAGCTTGCACACTCCTTTATTAACTGCACTTGATCAGGTACGTGCTCAACAACTTCTGCATTAATGACGATGTCAAATTGACGGCCTTGGCTTACCAAGTCAGATGAAAGGCCGTGAATGTAGTTAACCTTCACATTGCTTTGATTCGCATGCCGCTTCGCCACCTCAATACTCATGGCACTTGCATCTATACCTGTAACATCCGCCCCCTTCAACGCAAGCGGCTCACTAATAAGCCCACCACCACAACCGATATCTACAATTGAAAGCCCCGTAAAAGGCTTGGTTTTATCAGTGGCATTCGTTAGGGAATTTGCCGTAGACGCATTTTGAGGAAAGCCCTGGGTTTGCTCACTTTTCAAAAAGTGACTGGTTATTTGAGACTCAATCACAGATAGCCGTGCACGATTAAAATCTAACGCGGTTTTATAATTGCCATTGGGATCCCACCAGCTTTCTGCTAGCGCATCAAAGCGGTCAATTTCCTGCTGAGAAAAATTAATGGGCGCTGATTTTCGGCTTTTATCTAACATGCACTAACACCAGTTTAAAAAATAGGTAATTTATTCAAATCTATCTACGCTAGGTCCCCGTAATTAAAACACCTAGGATATTGTGTAGCCAACGGCTAGCAGATGCCTGAGTTTTATGAGAAATAGGTATACAATCAATGCTTATACGCGCAAAAAGAGGTATTCGTTTTGGCTAATGCTAAAAATGTCTATGGAAGACCACTTCAACTGTGTTGTGGTAACACTGGCTACACCCGAGAAGGCTTTTGCTATGTGCCCGATGCAGATGTGGGTAACCACAGTGTGTGTGCAGTAGTCTCCGATGAGTTTCTACAATTTTCCTTACGCCAAGGTAATGACTTGATCACGCCCTGGCCCAGTATGGACTTTGCTGGTTTACTTGCCGGTGATAGATGGTGCTTGTGCGCCGCCAGATGGTTACAGGCTTACGAAGCAGGTGTTGCGCCAAAAGTGCGATTAGAAGCTACTCATGAACGAGCCCTTGATATTATTCCCTTGGCTACCCTTGAAGCTTTTGCAGCAGATTAAAAAAGCGGGTGACTTCTGTTAGAAGCACCCGCTTTATTACGGTTGATTTTGGTTCGTTAGGCTTTTAAGGCTTTTTCACCTTCGTTACCTTATACGCGTTTTAGTTACTCTACTTCCTAGGGCGTTCGAATAACCATAAGCCGTGTTTCTGTCATATCTTCTATGGCATAGCGAATACCTTCGCGGCCAAGTCCTGAGTCTTTTACACCGCCATAAGGCATATTATCTACACGCCAGCTGGGTACATCACCTATGACTACTCCGCCCACCTCAAGCACATTCCATGCTTTGTGTGCTTTGTAGATATCACGCGTAAAGATACCCGCCTGTAGCCCATAGCGACTGTTGTTTACCTCATCTAACGCACTATCGTAATCGTCAAACGGCTGCAATATAGATAACGGCCCGAAAGCTTCTTCGGCGCTAGCGTCACAATCTTTCGGCACGTTTTCCATTACGGTAGCCTGTAGCATGGCACCATCTCTTTCACCGCCGCATAGCACGCTAGCGCCAGCTTCTTTAGCGTTTTTAATCCAGCCTTCTAAACGCTTAGCCTCGCCCTTAGAAATCATAGGGCCAATGAAAGTATCTTCATCGCTAGGATCGCCAGACACCAAAGCTTCGACCCGCTCTACATAGCGAGATTTGAAATCATCATAAATTGACGAGTGCACTAATAAGCGCTGCACTGAAATACAGCTTTGGCCCGACTGATAATACGCGCCGACAATAATACGGTCGATGGCATCACTAATATCGGCATCTTCATCCACCACACAAGCGGCATTACCGCCAAGCTCTAATACCACAGGCTTTTTACCCGCTTTAGCTTTTAGCGCCCAGCCCACATCAGGTGAACCGGTAAAGCTAAGTAGCTTTAATCGCTCGTCGGTGGTAAATAAATCGGCGCCGTCGCGACTACAAGGAAGAATTGAAAATGCGCCTTTGGGCATCAACTCACATTCCGCTAACACTTCGCCAATAATCAACGCACCAATAGGTGTACGAGAAGCAGGCTTAAGCACAAAAGTACATCCTGCCGCGATAGCTGGCGCAACTTTGTGCGCGGCTAGGTTTAACGGAAAGTTGAACGGAGAGATAAACGAGCAAGGGCCGATAGGCACTTTCTTCGTCATGCCCTGATAACCTTTGGCACGGGCGGAGATTTCTAAATTAACCACTTCACCATTAATTCTTACCGATTCTTCAGCCGCAATTTTGAAGGTGTCGATTAACCGGCCTACTTCGCCTTTGGCATCTTTAATAGGCTTACCCGCTTCAATACAAAGGGCTTTACCTAGTTCTTCCTCGCGTTCAGTAAAGCGCTTAACGCAATGCTCTAGAATTGCTTGGCGCTCGTACGGAGCCAGCGCAGTCATCGCAGGCTGTGCTTTTTCGGCAGCGGCTATGGCTTTATCAATCACTTCAGCGTCGGCTAGCGCCACTTTTGTTGCCACTTCGCCTGTGTATTTATTGGTAACGTCTAAATCGGTATTAGCAAAACAAGGTTCGCTTGCAAGGTAATAGGGATAGCTGTCTTTTAACATGATCACTCCTTATAATTTCGCGCTTAATTCGGCAATCGTATGGTTCAGTGTTTTGTCATTCATGCTGTAGTCAACGGGGCAATCAATCACATGCACCCCCGGTGTGTTTAAACAGCTTTCCACCATAGGAATTAGCAACTCGGTACTGTCTACGCGCCAGCCATGGGCACCGTAGCTTTTTGCGTATTTCACAAAATCCGGATTACCGTAATCCAAACCGAACTCATCAAACTGCATATTGGCTTGTTTCCACTTAATCATTCCGTACGCGTCATCCCGCAGTATGATCACAATAAGGTCGAGTTTCAGACGAACCGCAGTTTCAATTTCTTGGCTGTTCATCATAAAGCCACCATCGCCACATACGCTCATTACCGGCACATCTGGCTTCACGAGTTTTGCGGCTATCGCCGAGGGTAACCCTGCGCCCATTGATGCTAACGCATTATCTAGCAACAAGGTATTAGGATGGTAAGCGGGGTAATTACGAGCGAACCAAATTTTGTATACACCATTATCTAAGGTCACTATGCCATCATCTGGCATGACCTTCCTGATGTCACGCACAAAGCGTTCAGGCAGAATGGGGAATCGATTATCGTTTTCTGCTTCCGCTCTGTGTGTTTCATAAGCATCGTGTACGTCTTTATAGAAATCGAGTTTCCAACCATCTTGCGGCGTAATGCCTTCTTTTATTTGCCAGATACTATTGGCAATGTCCCCCACCACCTCAAGCTGTGGAAAATACACTGGGTCGACAGCGGCTGACTCAAAGTTCATATGAATGACTTTCTTACCGTCGTTATGCATAAAGAACGGCGGCTTCTCTACGACATCGTGCCCAACATTAATAATAAGATCGGCTCTTTCTATCGCCCTGTGCACAAAGTCGTTATCTGATAATGCAGTATTGCCCGCAAACCGCGGATCGCTTTCGTTTAGCACCCCTTTACCCATTTGTGTGGTCACAAAGGGTATACAAGTTTTATCCACAAATTCCCGCAGCATTTTGGCGGTTAGCTTACGATTTGCACCTGCTCCTATTAACAATAATGGGGAGGTAGCTTCTTCTATCATCGAAATAGCCGCTGATATAGCTTTGTATTCAGCAATAGGTCGCCTTGACGTACTAGGGGTTAATAAGGGTACAGACGTATGCTCATCGGCAATATCTTCAGGAAGCTCTATGTGCACAGCACCGGGGCGTTCTTCAGAGGCTAATCGAAATGCTTCGCGAACGACAGAGGGAATGCGATCGCCGCTCACCACTTGCGTGGTAAATTTAGTAATGGGGCGCATCATATCGACAATATCGATAACCTGAAACCGGCCTTGTTTACTGGTTTTAATGGGCTTTTGCCCTGTGATCATCAACATGGGCATAGCACCTAGTTGCGCATACGCCGCTGGGGTAACAAGATTGGTCGCACCTGGACCGAGGGTAGATAAGCACACGCCAACTTTACCGGTTAATCTACCGTAAGTCGCGGCCATGAAACCCGCGCCTTGTTCATGGCGGGTAAGTACGAGTTTAATTGAGGAGGTTCTTAACGACTCAAGCAAGTCGAGGTTTTCTTCGCCAGGAATGCCAAAGATGTATTCTACACCTTCAGCTTCCAACGCTTTTACGAAAAGGTCAGACGCTTTCATTAATCCTACACTCCATTTTCCATTAATTTTTACGCGGCAACCGCGTATCAGTAAAGGTTGCTACGCAAAGAGTATAGATTACGATTAATGTGGTTTTGTGAAACTATCCAAAACACCTAAATGTGAACGCTTACTGGCGCTCTAGTTTCTCTTCCCATTCTGCTAGCTTTTTCTGAGTTTCGGCATCTACATCGGCTTTATTTTCGCTGATCCACCACTTTTCCATTAAGCGTACGTTCTTTTGGTTCGCTTTATAAAATACATCAACGATGTCGCCAATGAAGGGAACAAAGCCTAAGCCAAAATCGATAGCGGAGTTCTTTACCATTTGAGCTACCAACGCACTGGGCATTCCCAATGATTTCCCCAACCACACGATACGTAGAGAAACGAGCAGCATTAGCGCATCACCCGCCCCCGGAATAAGGCCAACAATTGAGTCGAGACCTATCCGAATGGGAATAATCGGTAACTTAACAGCGGTATCAAGTAAATTTGCTAACTTTTGTGCTTTTAACAGTGCCTTTGGGGCTTTACTATCCATGTTTAGCTACCTTATTAACGTAAAAACAATTACTGGCTATTTGTCAGCGCCTAACGCGCGAGCTAAGCCAGCTCGTAGTGCAGTATCTTTAGTCACAGTCCAACCGTGCAAATTCTCTTTAACTAAATCAAACAACATATCAATGTGTTCTTCGTCGCTGTTTAATGCAGGAATGTATTCGTACTTTTCACCACCCGCTTCCATGAAGTATTCACGGTTTTCTTCGCCAATCTCTTCGATAGTTTCTAGGCAGTCGGCAGAAAAACCGGGGCACATAACTTGTATTGATTTCACCCCTTGACCCGGCAACGATTTCATCGTTGCGTCGGTGTAAGGCTTTAACCACTCCGCTTTACCAAAACGAGACTGGAAGGTGGTCATGTACTCCTCATGAGTTAGCCCGAGTTCTTCGGCCAACAAACGCGATGTTTTATGACATTCACAGTGATACGGGTCGCCATTTAATAAGTAGCGCTTAGGAATACCATGATAAGAAAGAATAAGCTTATCGGCTTTACCGTGTTCTTCCCAGTATGCCCGTACTTTATTCGCCAGCGCCTTAATGTAATCAGCCCTGTCGTTGTAATGGTTCACGAAGCGAAGTTCCGGTAACCAGCGGCGTTTGGTAAAGTCTTTCGCAATGGCATCAAAGGTAGACGCCGTAGTAGAGGCGCTATATTGCGGATACAAAGGCAATACCACTAACTTTCTTACGCCTTGCGACAACATACGTTCAATAGTGTCGCTAATAGCAGGGTTACCGTAACGCATAGCAAAATCAACCACAACATCGTCGCCGTACTCTGCTTTACAGCGTGCCGCTATTGCTGTTGCTTGGGCTTTGGTAATAGTAAGCAACGGTGAGCCTTCTTCTGTCCAAACGGTTTTATATGCTTCAGCCGAACGCTTAGGACGAGTATTTAATATAATGAGGTTTAAAATGAACCACCAAAGCGCACGAGGTATTTCTACTACCCGCGGGTCTGAAAGAAACTCTTTTAGATAGGGGCGTAGGGCCGCCGCGGTTGGGCTTTCGGGTGTACCTAAATTGGTAACCAACACGCCTATTTTGTCTGACTGACTGTGAGTAAAACCCTGATTGCTTTTGAACTTCATCAAATATTCCGCACTGAAAAAACAATATAACTAGTATACTGAATTTACGGCAATTTTGGGTGAATAGACCACAAATTTACCACGATTGATGCAATTAAATTTAGCGATTAAAAAAGGCGGCCTTAGCCACCTTTTTAGTCTTAATATTTTCAACCAGTTAAGGCTGATAGTAGGTTGCTGCACCTGGCCCTACAGGCATGCCTAATACAAAGACCCAGAGATAAAACAGTATGGTCCAACCCACGATAAATACCATGGAATAGGGCAGCATCATTGCAATCAAGGTGCCCATACCGAGATCTTTTTTGTACCGTGCAGCCATCGCTAAAATAAGACCGAAGTAGCTCATCATGGGCGCAATAACATTGGTGACTGAATCTCCAATACGATATGCCGCCTGAATAACCTCAGGTGAATAACCAATCAACATTAGCATAGGCACAAAAATAGGCGCGGTTACCGCCCACTGCGCCGAGGCACTGCCTAACGATAAGTTAACCACACCACACATTAAGATGAATAAGATAAACACCGACGGGCCATCTAGGCCAGCCGCTTGTAAAAGCGCAGCGCCTTTAACGGCTAATACTGTGCCTAAATTCGTCCATTTAAAGAAAGCCACAAACTGTGCAGCAAAGAAGACCAATGTAATATAAAGCCCCATTGCGCCCATGCTTTTTGCCATAGCATCAATCACGTCACGGTCATTTTTCATCGACCCTGTAATACGGCCATAAACAAAACCAGGTACAGCAAAAGAAACAAAGATAAAGGCAACAATTCCTTTTAGGAAAGGCGAACCCGCTACCGCACCGGTCTCTGGGTGACGCAAAATACCGTTTTCAGGCACAATGGTGAGCGCTAAAATACCGCATACCACGACAAAAGCGATGCCAGCCCAACGAAGTCCTTTCTTTTCAATATCCGAAGGCGCATCCATTGATTGCTTACTTAAATCTACAGAAGCTTCTGATTCGTCAAATTTGCCTAGTCGAGGCTCTACCACCTTCTCAGTCACCAGGGCACCCATAGTGGCTACTACAAAGGTACTGATAAACATGAAATACCAGTTAACTTCTGGGCCTACCACATAATCAGGGTCAATCATGTGAGCCGCTGCTTCGGTAATGCCTGAAAGCAAAGGGTCTACCGTACCAAGCAACAAGTTTGCACTGTAGCCTGCTGATACACCGGCAAAGGCGGCTGCGAGACCCGCGAGAGGGTGGCGACCTAACGAATGAAATATCATAGCGGCTAGTGGTATTAACACTACATAGCCAAGCTCTGAGGCGGTATTTGAGATAATACCTGCAAACACGACGGCAAAAGTAACCGTACGCTTTGAAGCATTCATCACTAATGAGCGCATCGTGGCCGACAACAAGCCAGAGTGCTCAGCAACTGATACACCAAGCAATGCAACCAATACAGTACCTAAAGGAGCAAAGCCGGTAAAGTTAGTGACCAGGCCAGTAACAATGCGCTGTAAGCCTTCCGCACTCATTAATGAAATGACTTCTATCATGCCATCAGCTTCGCGACCTTTCGCACCTTCAGGACGAGGGTCGACTACGGCTAAATCGAAATAGCCAAGAATACCGCTTAACACCACAATAAAGCAGGCCAGCATGGCGAATAAAGTAACGGGGTGTGGCAGTAAGTTCCCAAGAAATTCCACAGTAGCGAGGAATCGGGAGAATAAACCACCCTGTCCGCCCTGATTTTGGGCAGATTTATTTTTTGTATTTTCCGGAATCAAAACATTCCCTCTGTCGTTTTTATTACCCAGTCATTACCAACTAAGTAGCAGGGATATCTGCCGTGCAGTTTAATAATGCTGCGTTTTATAATAATAAATGCTCGTCTATTTTAACGTATTTTGAGCAATTTGGGCAGTAGGTGGGCAAATTGGACAATTTAAAGTGTTCGCAAAACGCAGCAAATATTCAGTAAAGCTTTTCACTTTCAGCTAATTAGGTGGTTTACAGCAGGCACAAAAAAGCCAGTCTAAAGACTGGCTTTTTAACAAGAACCGATGTTAGGTATTAATTACCTTTAGATGCGTTCATGTAGCGGAAAAAGTCGCTATCTGGCGCAATCACCATCACATCTTGCTTATTATTGAAGCTAGCTTTATACGCATCCATACTTCTTAGGAAGCTATAAAAATCAGCATTTTTAGAATAAACATCTGCATAGATTTCTGCTGCTAAGGCATCACCTTCACCTTTAAGCTGACGAGCATTACGTTCAGCATCAGCGAGCATTACCGTTACCTTTGCGTCTATATCAGCGCGGATAACCTCAGCCTGCTCTTGACCTTCTGAACGGTGTTCTCTTGCTACTGCAGCACGCTCAGCACGCATACGTTGGAAGATTGAGTTACTCACTTCCGTAGGAAGGTTGATTTGCTTAACACGTACATCAACAATTTCGATACCAAGCTCATCAGAAGACGTTGAAGCCTGCTCCATTGCTTGGTTCATTAATGCTGAACGCTCACCAGATACAATCTGTGCAATAGTACGAGTACCAAATTCAGAACGTAATCCGTTATTCACTTTTTGCTTCAATAGCGCTTCGGCTTGTAGCTTGTTACCACCGGTTGAAAGGTAATAACGAGCGAAGTCGTCAATGCGCCATTTTACGTATGAATCAACAATTAAGTCTTTCTTTTCACTGGTAACGAAACGGTCAGGTGTATCATCCAACGTTTGTACACGTGCGTCTAGGTGACGAACGGAATCAATGAACGGCAATTTGAAGTGAAGACCAGGTTCGAATACTTTTGTATCGCCTGTGGCATCATCTCGTTGAACCTTACCAAATTGAATAACGATGGCACGTTCGCCTTCAGTCACTACAAATAGAGAGCCTGAGGCAAGAACCGCAAGAAGTACTAATACTGCAATAGCTAAATTCTTCATCATGATTATCTCCCCTCTCTGTAGCTGTCACCACGCACACCTGAGGTGGATGATGAATTGCGGCTGTTTTGGCCTTCGTCAGCCACTGGCATTTGTAACCCTTCTAACGTACTGCGTGAGCGAGGTGTTGAACTGCCTTGTTGGCGCTCCATGATTTTATCTAAAGGAAGATACATCATGTTATTTCCACCTTTACTGTCCACAAGGATTTTACTGGTATTGCCTAATACCTCTTCCATTGTTTCGATGTAAATACGTTCGCGTGTTACTACAGGTGCTCTCTCGTATTGAGGTAGCAACTCTTCAAAGCGAGCAACTTCACCTTGCGCTTCAAGGGTTACACGCTCTTTATAAGCCTGTGCTTCTTCGTTCATACGATTAACTTGACCACGGGCACGAGGTTCAATCTCACGTGCATAGGCTTCGGCTTCTCGAATAAAACGCTGTTCATCTTCCTGGGCTGAAATTGCATCATCAAATGCATCTTTCACTTGCTCAGGTGGGCGTGCATCACGGAAGTTCATGTCGATAATCGACACTCCCATGTTGTACGGTTCAATAATAGCTTGAAGCTCTTCCCAAACGCGTTGGCGAGCCACTTCACGCCCATCAGTAAGTACATCATCCATGGTTGAATGACCTACTACATAGCGGATTGCACTGTCTAAAGACTGGCTTAAGCTCGTTTCTGGGCTTTCAACAGCAAACGTCCAGCGATATGGGTCTACAACACGGAATTGCATTTCCATCTGTACGCTAACCACGTTCTCGTCTTCCGTTAGCATAGAGCCTGACGAAGATTGGTCGCGTATAGATTGCACATCCACAGGAATAACTCTGTCGATAAACGTTGGTGCCCAACGTAATCCAGGTTCAACTTGCTTAGCATACTCACCGAAACGTAATACTACGCCTCGCTCAGCTTCACGAATGGTGTAAAAACCGCTTACTGCCCAAATGATCACAACCAAGCCAATTAAAATACCAGCACCGATACCGCCCAAGCTCTTACCTGAGCCACCGCTACCGCCGCCAGACTTTCCGAACTTACCGAATAAGTTCTTGAATACATCATCTAAATCGGGGGGACCTTGATCACGTCCGCCGCGATTTTTCCACGGGTCGTTATTATTGCCACCCGGCTCATTCCAAGCCATGCTGATACTCCATAGATTACAGTTTTATTTTTGAAATTCGCATGCATTGCCGTGCTAAAAATTAGCAGCGGTTAATGTCGCACAACATACTCTGATATTCCGTTTTCTAAACGCTTTTCAAGTCTGTTCCAATCTGCCATTGGCATTCGAACATCTACCACCCAATCACCTTGATTGTCGTATTCTTCACTGGATATACAATTCAATTCAAATAGTACACCACGAAGACTACTTTGCGCTGGGGGTATTTTAAGCGTGTAGTTAACCATACTTTTACTTAAGCACTCGGTTAACGCTTGCCCAAGCAGTTC
Organism: Alteromonas sp. CI.11.F.A3; assembly: GCF_032925565.1. Lineage (NCBI taxonomy): Bacteria > Pseudomonadati > Pseudomonadota > Gammaproteobacteria > Alteromonadales > Alteromonadaceae > Alteromonas > Alteromonas sp. CI.11.F.A3. The sequence goes on along the minus strand of NZ_CP136708.1, from coordinate 538,621 downwards.
GGTGCCTTCACCGGTTTGAGCTGATAGCCAAACTCGGGTTGGAACACCTTCCTCGTTTCTTTCAATACGAGGGTTTATGTCATCTAGTTTATCAATCTTATTACATATTAGTAATTGTTGAATCTCGCTGGCGTCTATTTCTTCCAACACAGCGTTCACTTCATCAATAGTTTCACGATATTTCGCGTCTGCAATATCCACCACATGAAGCAAGAGATCAGCTTCTTGGGTTTCTTGAAGCGTGGCTTTAAATGCCGCCACTAGGTCGTGTGGTAGGTGCCTTATAAAGCCTACCGTATCGGCTAAGATGGCAGGCCCTACGTCTTTCAAATCTATTTTTCTAAGCGTAGGGTCTAACGTAGCAAACAATTGGTCTGCCGCATACACGTGCGCGTCGGTAATAGTATTGAAAAGGGTAGACTTACCAGCATTGGTATAGCCCACTAAGGATACTGTGGGAATTTCAGCACGTTTTCTAGACCTACGTCCTTGCTCGCGCTGCTTTTGTACTTTTTCTAAACGGCGAAGAATAGCTTTTATGCGCCCACGAAGTAATCGGCGGTCAGTTTCGAGCTGAGTTTCACCCGGCCCACGCAAACCTATACCCCCTTTTTGGCGCTCTAAGTGAGTCCAACCTCGAATAAGACGCGTAGAGATGTGACGCAATTGAGCGAGTTCAACCTGAAGCTTACCTTCATGCGTTCTTGCTCTTTGCGCAAATATATCGAGGATAAGCCCGGTTCTATCTAGCACTCTACATTGACAAACCGCTTCTAAGTTTCGCTCTTGAGAGGGCGACAAACTATGGTTAAAGATAACGACATTAGCGTCGTGCGCTTTAACTGCTGCTGCGATTTCTTCCGCTTTACCCGAACCCACAAAGAATTTAGCTTGGGGTGCACTTCGCGAAGTTGTGATAACTTCTACCGCGTTTACACCCGCAGAAGACACAAGCAATTCGAGCTCGGCTAAATCTTCTTTGCTGTTTTCATCAGTAAAATTAACATGAACTAGTACAGCCTGTTCACCGGCTTCATAACGGTCAAACAAGCGCGTTACCTTTTAATTTATTCAGCTTTAGTATTTTCAGATTCTCCTGTAGCACTCGGCATAGTAATAGCGCGAGCTGGAACAACGGTGGAAATAGCGTGCTTATACACCATTTGGCTTACTGTATTTTTAAGTAGAATCACGAACTGATCAAATGATTCAACTTGTCCCTGTAATTTAATGCCGTTTACCAGATAAATAGATACTGGAATACGCTCCTTGCGTAATGCATTTAAGAATGGGTCTTGTAAAGATTGCCCTTTAGCCATTTGATATCCTTAGTTTTTATTATTCGTAGCCCTTACTCTCGGCCACTGCACGTCTAATGTATACCACACTCAACTTATTAGAGTGTGACTTTCGCTGTAATTTTAGTCAAATTATCTTTACAAAATGTGTCTAGCCAAGTGAGGTTTTCCCAACCCCTAAGCCACGTAAGCTGTCGCTTAGCGAGTTGCCTAGTTGCGATAATGCCCCTTTCGCGCATTTGCTCGTAGGACAATTGGCCTTCTAAGTATTGCCACATTTGTCTATAGCCAACCGAGCGAATTGACGGTAAATCTTCGTGAAGATCGCCCCGTTCAAACAGTCGCTTAACTTCTTGTTCAAATCCATCATCTAGCATCATGTCGAATCGCTGGGCAATTCGCTCATGTAAGACGGTTCTATCTTTTGGAGCAATAGCAAATTGGCTAATATCGTAGGGGCAAGGACTGCCTTTCTCGTTTTGCCAGTCTGTTAGCGTTTTGCCCGTTCCACGAAATACTTCTAATGCTCTAGTCAATCTTTGAGGGTCGTTAGGGTGAATTCTGTCACCGCTAATAGGATCCACTCGGCAAAGCTCGTCGTGCAATTTTTGCCAACCGGAAGCTTCTGCTTCACTGGCTATTTCGCTGCGTATCTTTTCATCTGACTTAGGTAGTGGCGAAATCCCATTTATCAAGGCATTAAAGTACATCATTGTACCCCCAGCCAATATTGGTACCCTATTTCGGCTATGAATCTCTTCTATAAGCCTAATTGCATCGTTACAAAACTGTGAAACAGAGTAACTTTCTGCTGGGTCAATAATATCAATAAGATGATGAGGAACTAACGATTTCTCAGCAGCCGTAGGTTTCGCCGTACCTATATCCATATTAGTGTAGACCAAAGCTGAATCAACGCTGATAATTTCACAGTCCATTGTTTCAGCTAGCGACAGTGACAAACCTGTCTTACCTGATGCCGTTGGGCCCATAATGGAAATAACAGGTAATTGAGACTGATACTTGTCTGATGTATTCGGTGTATTCGATGTATTCAATGCAGATTTTATGCCATCAACCATGGTTATTTCCCCATGTTGAAAGCAGGCCATCTAACGAGCGCACTTTACCAAATCGCTCTATATATTCCCATTGTTTCACGTCGTTTTTCTCATCCAACCAGTGCCACAATTGTTCGCATAATATTTCATCTAAATCTTGGTCGTCAGTGAACACTATTTGAAAGCGCTTATCATCATTTGCAACGTCGCTCTCTAACAGCCTTTCAAACCAACGTATCCAAGGGAAGTGCCTTGTGCCCGCGGGTACTTGCTGCAATCTATACTTGCCCGCCACTTGGTTAATTTCAAAGTTAAGCGCGTTAAGTGCCGCAATTTTATTAGGCTCAACATGAGCAACTTCAAGCGCCACTGGCATCAACAAAGGTTGTGAATGCTCGGCCGCCTCAAATACCTCTTGTAAGTACATATTTGCGAAAGATTTCACATCCAGTAGGTAAACATTTTCATTGTGTACGTAAATTCTACAATATGAGTTTAGTGCAACATGCTGACTTTGCTCACGCTCTGATGATGGCGTGTCGCTATTTGGCGTCATTAAACGATTAAAATTAGATTGGTAAGCCGCGGTTGGCGCTTTCGATTGTCTATGCCCAGATAAAGACGCGCCACCTGAACCGCCTAAACCTGATTGAGATGACGAAGCCGGAGAATGACTTAAAGGACGTATATAATCATGACTTTGCTGCGGTGGATTAAAACTCACTGGTTCATCATAGCTCTCAGCTTCGCCATGTTGGTGAGTTTCACTCTCATTGGTAATTGAGTGCAGTGCATCACACACTGTCTTACAAATAAAATCATGTACTAAGCGCCCTTGCTGAAAGCGAACTTCATGCTTTGCCGGGTGGACGTTCACATCCACATCTTTAGGGTCTAACGTAAGGTAAACCACAAATGAAGGCTGTTCTAATACACCCCATACACTTTCGTATGCTTGCCTGATAGCATGCATAATTAACTTATCTCGCATGCCGCGCCCGTTTACAAAGCTAAACTGGCAATCGTTACTGCTACGCAGCATTACTTCGCTACCTAGCCATGCATTCATGGTAATCCCTTCGTATTCCACATTGATATGTACAGCGTTATCAATAAACTTTTGCCCTACTACAGCGGCGATACGAGGGGCAAGTGATCCGTGTTTATCGGCAATATAGCGCTTTGTCGTCTTGCCGTTATGTTTCAGAATAAAACTAGCATGGGGGTAACTAAGGGCAATGCGTTTCACCACATCTTCAATGTGTTGAAACTCTGTTTTTTCGGCACGCAGAAACTTGCGCCTCGCCGGCGTATTGTAAAAAAGGTCTGCCACATCAATCGTGGTCCCTTTGGGGTGTGCAGCTGGCTGAATATTAACTGCCATTTCCCGACCTTCGCAGTAGGCCTGCCAGGCTTCGCTTTGCGCTTCGGTTTTAGAGGTTAACGTTAAACGGCTAACCGAACTGATACTGGCGAGCGCTTCCCCACGAAAGCCTAACGATAAGATTCGCTCTAAATCATCTAATGTTGAAATTTTACTGGTGGCGTGACGACTCAGGGCAAGCTGTAATTCATCTTTAGCAATGCCTGCGCCGTTATCTTTTAAACGAATGCGTTTATGGCCGCCTTTCTCAATATCTATTTCTATTCTATCGGCGCCTGCATCTAGGCTATTTTCTAGTAACTCTTTAACCACAGACGCAGGGCGTTCAACCACTTCCCCTGCGGCAATCTGGTTGGCCAATTGTGGCGATAATAATTGTATAGACAAAAGAAACTCGTAGGTAGAAATTGATTAACGTGATGTTAGGTTCTTGGAATAGTAAGTACTTGCCCTATTCTCACCACATCACTATTTAAGTTATTGGCAGCTTTTAAGCGGCTGACGTTCACATTGTAGCGCTGCGCAAGTAGCGATAGCGACTCGCCACTTCTTACAGTATGGGTTCGACTATCTGCACGTTCAAGTGCCCATAATGTACCATCTGGGGGGACTTGCTTAAAATAGCGTTTTGCTGCGGTAAACATGGCTTTCGCCAGTTTTTCTCTATGTTTACCCCAGTTAAGGTTTTTCTCTTCTTGCGGGTTAGAAATGAACCCTACTTCAACCAAAATGGATGGAATATCCGGCGCAGTGAGTACAGCAAAGCTGGCTGCTTGAGGCGCGCGTTTGTGCAAGGAAGTCACTTGCTTCATTTCTTCAATCACTTTGTTGCCCAAGTCATGACTGGTGGCCATACTGTGGTCCATCGATAAACCAAGAATGGTTTCCGCTAAATAACGCTCACTCGATTTATCGCTGATCACTTCTGCCGCACCACCAAGTAATTCAGAGTGCCGTTCTGATTTTTCTAGCCAGCGACCTAGTTCTGTATCGGCACGGCGCATCGACAGTACCCACACAGATCCCCCTTTGGGCTGTGGTTGGCTAAACGCATCAGCGTGAATCGATATTAATAAGTCCGCTTTTTGCTTGCGAGCCAGTTCTGGGCGTTTGTTTGGCGATACATAGTAATCACCACTGCGCGTCATAATGGCCCGCATACCACGTTCACCATTAATCATGGCTTCAAGTTTTTTGGCAATGCTTAATGTAATGTGCTTTTCATACGTACCAGCTGGCCCAATGGAACCAGGGTCTTCGCCACCGTGACCTGCATCTATGGCAACAATAATATCTCGGTTTCTGTGGCTGCTCGAGCCATCCATTACAACTGAAGACGATGAAGCATTTGACGGTGGAGTACTTGATGCTGAATTATTACTACCAGCAGCTGGGGCTGCGCTATCTTTTAAATCAACTACTAACCGATGCCCATAGGGTTTAGTCGGCGTCATTGCAAATAAAGAAGGTGAAGCTGCACGGTTTAACTCAATAACCACTCGGGCTGATTGTTTATTTTTAGGTGTGGAATAGCGTACCTTTCGCACTAAATCGCCTGACTCAGATTGAAGAGATAATGCCTTGCTATCACTCGTATTCGATAAGTCGATAACCAAGCGATGTGGATTTTTAAGGGGAAAGTAGGTGAATTCGGGCGCAGACGACATATCGAGCACAATTCGCGTATTATCTGGCGAGGGCCAAATTCTTAGCCCATCAATTTGATTTTGTGCAGCATGGACAGTTTGCACTACAACCCAAATGCACATAACCGATAAAATTTTACGTACCATGCTTCGCCTTTATTTTGCTTGTTGCCACAAGCTTATAGTCGTTATTGTTTATCAAAGCTCATTAGTTTTGCGCTTTACAACTTATAGCGTTTTACAACCTTGCAATATTTTTGCGCCTTTTACGCTTGTCGCTTCTACATTGAACTGACGACCAGTTGGCACAATATTTATACTAATCACTATGTCTGGTGATGCCAAGTATTCAGCGCCATTTTCTGACCATTCTATAAGGGCAATGTTTCCGGTACCGAAATAATCTCGAATTCCCATGAACTCAAGTTCTTCTGGGTCGGCTAAACGATACAAGTCGAAATGATAAATTGAGACATTTTCTAGCTCGTAAGGTTCCACTAAGGTATAGGTCGGGCTTTTTACATTCCCATCATGCCCTAATGCTTGAATGAAGTACCGGCTGAAGGTGGTCTTTCCTGCGCCCAAGTCACCGTTTAAAAATATCACGGCATCTATTGGCTGCTGCGCCGCTACGGCATTAGCCAGATCCTTTGCCATTGCTGACGTATCTTCAGGTGTTGCAGCAAAAAATGAAGAGTGCGGGTAAGACATCTTTTTAACGTTCCACATGACTAAACTAAAAGGCTGATATTGGCATTAAGCCTACACAGCCCATGCCAATAGATTTACTGATTAATTAACGCACGTACGGCATCAAATAGATCACTGGCTATCATACCACGTTGTCCGTAAAGCTGGGCAATATCATCGCCCGCTTTAGCATGCAACACCACGCCGTACTTAGCGGCAATATCAACGCTAAGCCCTTGCGCCATAAGCGCGCCTAATATACCGCTTAGTACATCACCGCTTCCCGCGGTTGCCATACCAGGGTTACCATGGCGACAAACCCACGTTTTCTTTTCGTTATCGATAAGCGTACCGGCCCCTTTTAAAACACATACTGCATGGTAGCGCTGCGAACATTGTCTGGCGTAATTGAATCGGTCGCTTTCTACATCTTCAACCGACACTCCTAGCAGTCGACCAGCCTCTCCCGCATGAGGAGTAAGTACGCAGTGTTCTAGTGTGTATGCGGTTGACTGTTTGCATAAAAGATTAAGCGCGTCAGCATCGATGACAATAGGTTTATTCTCACTTTGACAGTGTTTGAGTACGCTAGTGAACACACTTTGTGACCATTCATCTTGACCAAGTCCTGGACCAATGACTACGCATGACGCCCATGCTAAGGCATCATCTAAGTGGCTTGATGTCACCATCAGCTCAGGTCGACCTGCACTAACCTGAATAGTAGACGCCTCGTGGGTATAAACCCGCACCATACCGGCACCACTTCGAAGGGCCGCTTCCCCAGCAAGCCTAATAGCGCCGGCCGTTCCACGATTTCCGCCCACACACAGCAACCTGCCATAGGTGCCTTTGTGGCTGTGAACATCCCGAGGCCCCATGCCTTTGAAGTGCTCAATATTTAATAAGGTGGCGCTGTCTTTTGCTAAGGTCTGAAACGCTTTACCTATTTCTAAATCAGCGTACACCAGCTTTCCGCAAGACTGCTTACCTGCCCCTGTGACTAACCCAGGTTTGATGCCTACAAAGGTAACGGTGACATCGGCTTGAACGCAGCGCCCTAAACTTTGGCCTGTGTTCGCATCTAATCCTGAAGGTACATCAATACTGACCACTGGGGTTGATGAATCGTTGATAGCGTCGATAACATCGGCGAATTCATTGCGAATGTAGCTGTTAATTCCTGTACCTAATAATGCATCGATGACTACGTCTGCTTTTTCAATCAGGCCAACATCGAAAGGTTTAATACTGCCGCCAGCATCTAGCCACTGTTTTTGTGCAGTACCGGCATCACCTTCTAACACGCGGTCAGGTTCAATTGCGCAAACATGCACTTTTTTACCCGCTTTTTTCGCATTTATTGCGGTGATGTAACCATCGCCAGCATTGTTACCTTGGCCTAGTAAAATTAAATACACATCAGAATTAGCAAATAAACTTTGGCACTGTTCAAATACAGCACCGCCGGCGCGTTGCATTAACGTGAACATATCACAGCCAGACTGAGCAGCCGCTTCGGCTTCATTTTCTCTGACCTGATCGGCCCGAAACAGTTTGTATGATAAACTTGAGGTGAGTTGAGTATCTAGCATAAGTACATGTCCACTATAAATTCTATCGACCTAATTCAATTGACCCAAGATATCAAGGCTTGGGGCCGCGCGCTAGGCTTTCAGCAAGTTGGTATTAGCGACATTGATTTACATCAGCATGAAGCCCATTTAACTAAGTGGTTAGAGAACGGCTATCACGGCGACATGGCCTTTATGGCTAACCATGGAATGAAGCGGGCCCGGCCCGACGAACTTGTGCCAGGCACGCTGCGGGTTATTAGTGTGAGAATGAACTACCTTCCACCCGATGCCTCGTTCGCAAAACATTTAAGCCAACCAGATACAGGGTATATCAGTCGTTATGCACTTGGCCGCGATTATCACAAGGTATTACGTAAGCGTTTGAAGCAACTGGGTGAGAAAATTACCACCGCGCTGAGTGACACCCAGTACCGTCCGTTTGTAGATTCAGCGCCGGTATTGGAACACGCTATTGCAGAAAAAGCGGGAATAGGCTGGACGGGAAAACACAGCTTAACCATTAATAAAGAAGCAGGTTCTTGGTTCTTTTTAGGTGAGCTTTTTATTAACTTGCCCTTACCTATCGATTCACCAATAGAAGAAGGCTGTGGCACGTGTACGGCATGCCTAACTATCTGCCCTACTAACGCAATAGTAGCGCCTTATAAAGTAGACGCTAGGCGTTGTATTTCCTACCTGACTATTGAATCAGACAAAGACATTCCCGAGGAACTTCGCCCTTTAATGGGTAATCGAATTTATGGCTGTGATGACTGTCAACTTATCTGCCCGTGGAATCGTTATGCTGATATCACTGAAGAAGAAGACTTTCACCCCAGAAAAGTATTGCACGGGCAAAGCCTGACAACCCTATTTTCATGGGATGAAGCTACCTTTTTAGTTAATACCGAAGGTTCGCCCATTCGCCGAATTGGGTTTGAAAAATGGCAACGTAATATTGCCGTCGCATTGGGAAATGCCAAATATAGCGAACAGACAGTTAACACCCTTCAGGCAAACCTTGGGAAGGTGAGTGATAAAGTCGACCGGCACATTTTATGGGCATTAGCGCAACAGGAAAATAAAAAAACAGGATTAGCGTTAGAAGAAAAGGCGAATAGACAACAAAAAAGACTAACCAGAGCAGTTGAGAAAGGCTTGCCCAGAGACGCGTAATAAAACGCGTACACAAAGCTGGTTAGCCTATCACCTGACTAAGTAGTTGCATCACTGATAAGCACGGGCTTTGATGAAAACTTAACACCAATTCGGGGGTTTCCCTCTTCAATATTGCTCACTTCAAGCATTTCACCGAATTGCCACCACGACTGGGATTTCAAGTCATCAAGCATGCGCTCGAACCCTGCATGGCTGCCAGAGTATTCCCCCGTAAACTCACATTCTGATTGCGTGCATTGAAACGTATTCAGTGTAAGTTTTTGACCACTGGGGTGAAACGCTAAAAATTCCGTTATTTCGTTTTGAACCTGAAATTCAGAAAGATCTTCATTGGTAGCGAGTATATGCGCGCTCGTCGGGGGCTGGGCGTATGCTTCGCCAGACATTTGAGGGGTAGCTTTAATCACCCTAAGATTGCTACTTGCGGTGGTGCGCGAACGCTCCAGCACAGTATTCAAACGCTCTTTTTCCACGTTGGAATTAGCCAACTTACCGTGGTAAAAGCCGAACTGATAACCTGTCACGGCAATAAAGAGAATGAGTACAATAACAACCCAGGGTTTCATGATTTCCTTACCAACTTGTTGGCGAGTCGTAGCTAAACATTTAGCTACGAATATAACTACTTATGATAAGGCGCGCTGAGTTCGTGAACTGAATTCACAAACACACCTGCATTTTCTGGTGGCACATCTAAGTGAATACCGTGACCTAGATTGAATACATGGCCAGAGCCTTCACCATAACCCGATAGAATAGTGCCAACTTCTTCACGAATTCTTTCCGGCGAAGCATAAAGCATGGAAGGGTCCATATTGCCTTGTAGTGCTACCTTGTCACCAATACGTGCACGTGCTTCAGCAATATCAATCGTCCAATCAAGGCCTACCGCATCACAACCTGTAGCAGCAATTGACTCTAACCACATGCCGCCGTTTTTGGTAAACAAAGTAACCGGTACTTTTCTTCCATCGGCTTCACGGGTAAGTCCATCAACAATACGCGCCATATATTGCAATGAAAAGTCTTTATAATCACGTGGTGACAACACACCGCCCCACGTATCGAATATCATGACTGATTGTGCACCTGCTGCAATTTGAGCATTGAGGTATTCCGTTACGGAATCAGCCAGCTTCTCTAGTAAGGCATGTAAGATAGCCGGTTCAGCAAACGCCATTTTTTTGATTTTAGTGAAGGCCTTACTTGAGCCACCTTCCACCATATAAGTAGCAAGCGTCCAAGGACTGCCAGAAAAACCAATTAAAGGCACGTCGCCATTTAGTTCACGGCGGATGGTGCGCACTGCATTCATTACATACTGCAGTTCACCTTCTGGGTCCGGCAAACCAATTTTATCGACATCGGCTTTACAGGTAATTGGCTTTTTAAAACGCGGGCCTTCGCCAGTTTCGAAATAAAGCTCTAAGCCCATCGCATCAGGAATCGTTAGAATGTCTGAAAATAAAATAGCGGCATCTAGTGGAAAACGACGAAGAGGCTGTAAAGTCACCTCACAGGCAAGCTCCGCATTTTTGCATAACGACATAAAGTCGCCGGCGACTGCTCGCGTTGCTTTATATTCAGGTAAATAGCGGCCAGCTTGTCGCATCATCCATACAGGGGTGACATCGACAGGTTGCTTTGATAAAGCCCGTAGGTAACGATCATTCTTTAAAGCGGGTTTAGCAGCACTGGTAGCTTTTTGCGACATATATTCACCTGAAATTAGAAAAACAAAACGGCGAAATTATACCAGCATTCATTTCATTTTGTGCTAAAAAGCTGTCTTAATTTGGCAACTTGCGATACTTGCCCATAATAATGCGACGAACAATACTTGAAAAAGGGGCTTGCACTAATAGTAAGTGTTTGCTACTAATAGATACAGCAACGACAAAGAAGCCCGCAAAGGGACCGTGCTAAACTCATTGAAACCCTGCTTCGGCAGGGTTTTTTATTTGTCTTCTAATTGCGACAGTGTTTTGGCAATGAGTTGGCCTGCAATAGAGAATGGCGGTGGAATGGTTGGCAATGCATCAACACTAAACCACTGTGCATCATCAATTTCATTTTCCTGACACCGAATTTCACCACTCTCATACTCAGCAATAAATCCAACCATTATAGAATGCGGGAATGGCCATGGCTGGCTATCGATGTAGCGTAAGTTCTTAACTTTTACCCCCACCTCTTCGAATACTTCCCTGTGAACGGCTTCTTCTAAACTTTCGCCGCTTTCTACAAAACCAGCAAGGGTTGAATACATATTCGCTTCTTTGTGCCTAACGCCTTTTGCCAATAGCAATTTTTCATTATTGTGTATTGAAACAATGATGCATGGTGATACACGAGGGTAACTTCTGTGATGGCAGCGATGGCAATGCACGGCCATTTCCCAATTCACTCTTTCGGTATGTGAACCACATTGACCACAAAACTGATGCGTTCTTAAAAAATGGACATACTGCCACGCCCGACCTATGACTGAAAAACCGATATCTTGTTGCTCAAACAATAATTGTCGTAATGACACCGACTCCCATTGTTCGTCTTCTATGGTTTCAGCACCAAGGTCGACAACAAAGACAGGTTCATTTTTATGAGCTGACTCATGTAATGGAGGGAGTTGATGAATCTCTTCGCGATAGTTTTCAAGAAAGGTAAATTCATTGATATGCGCTAAAGGAACGTTTATTTCGCCTTTACGAATGACAATGCGACCCTTGGAAAAAATGATCCATTGCCCAATCTCAGTCTCGATTTCACTATCGCTGCGCTTTATCATCATAAAACTGTCATCCAACCATTAAAGATATACAAGGTAAGATAACATATATTTAATTGCGACAACGAAGTGGGTTCAATTTGTGTCGTATAGGCTGAGTGTTATACTAGGTTAAAATGCTGGTAAATAGCAGGTGCTGAATTAATAAAAAGCGCTGATTGAAAGGATCATGAAATGTTACAGCAGTTAGAGAAGGTAAAAGTAAAATGGGGCGGCAAAAGTGACACTGTCGATAATTGGCTGTTAGCCAGACAGTCACTGCTGGTGTCCTATTGCCATTTAGCCGGTTTAGACCAGCAAGGCGAGTCATTGCCTGAAGCAAATGACATCGCTAATTTTTGTGAAAACCTAATGGATTACCTTTCCGCTGGGCACTTTGAAGTCTTTGATATGTTGGTTGACGATGAAGCAGAAGGAAAAGCGTTAAAACAGCGTCTTTACCCAAAACTTACGCAAACCACTGACTCAGCCCTACAATTTAATGATAAATTCGCAGAGGCACTTACTATTGAACAAGCGGCTGTTTTTGACAGTGAACTTGCGAATATTGGTGAAACTCTTGAAGAGCGCTTTGCTTTAGAGGACCAATTAATTGCACATATGTACGCCAGCGTAGAGTAAATAAAGCGGGTAAACATCTGTCATTAATGACGCCATTACCAATATAATTAGTAAAATAGCCACGGTAGCAATAAATGAATAAAGCCACGCTTATCCACAAGGCTCGCGCATACTGCGAACAAAGAGGCGCTAGATTTACCCCTCTTAGAGAGAAAGTGTACGAAATATTAGTCGCAAAGCACGGTCCAATGGGGGCCTACGATTTGCTAGATGCGCTAAAAGAGACTGAGTCCGGTGCAAAACCTGCCACCGTTTACCGAGCCCTCGATTTTTTACTCGATTTCGGTTTTATTCATCGTCTTGAGTCGACCAATGCATTCGTAGCCTGTTATCATTTTGGTTGCAACCACCCTGTTCAGTTCCTTATTTGCGACAGTTGTGGTGACGTTGCAGAGATACAGTCTGAAGGTTTGAAAGAAACATTAGATAGTCAGGCAGAGGCCAACGGCTTCAAAGTGTCTAAACAAACAATAGAAGCGCATGGTCTTTGTGCTGATTGTCAACAAACGGAAAATACCGTTGCAAAGGAGCACTCCCATGAATGCTGAATTCGTTAATCCGTTTATCTCTGGTTTACTTAATGTATTAGAGACCATGGCGCAAACCAAACTTACTCCGGGTAAACCCAAACGCAAGCAAGGCGATGTAGCTAAAGGCGATGTGTCTGGGTTAATCGGTATGGTTGGCCCAAGTGTACGCGGCTCTATGTCGATTACCTTTGAAGAATCACTTGCCCTTACCATTATGGAACGCATGGTTGGAGAGCGCCCTGAAAAACTTGATGCGGAAGTTGGGGATATGGTTGGCGAAGTCACTAATATGATATGCGGAGCGGCAAAACGCGACCTTGCAGAGCGTGGGTTTGAATTTGGAATGGCGACACCTATTGTTGTGTCTGGTAAGCAGCATACCATCAGCCATCAGGTCAGCGGCGCGAAAATCATTCTTCCGTTTATGTGTGATGAAGGATTGGCGCATTTAGAGATCTGCTTTGACAAATAATTCCTGGTACTCTGAAAAAATTACACTACCTGAATTTCCTCGTGGCTTTCATATAGTAACAGAGTATATAATTAGCGCTTTACCCATGCTGCAAAATATTGAGGTAGGTCTTCTTCATTTATGGCTCCAACACACCAGTGCTAGCCTTACAATAAATGAAAATGCAGATCCGACGGTTAGGTCGGATATGGAGGCCTTCTTTAACTATAGTGTAAAAGAAAACTTGCCCTTTTTCCGGCATACTTACGAAGGTAGTGATGATATGCCGGCTCACTTGAAATCAAGTCTGCTGGGGTGTCAGGTTTCAATACCGGTGGAGAAAGGGAGGCTACAACTTGGTACTTGGCAGGGCATCATGCTAGGCGAGCACCGAGATATTGGCGGCCAACGAACGATTATTGCCACATTACAAGGGCTAGCGACATCGCCTATATAACAAAATGGCATATTAATTGCTTAGAACAACTAAGCACAAGCTAGAATTATCATAAATCGATAATCACTCAACGTTTAACAGGATGTGACTATGAAAAAACACTTTAAATTAGCGGCACTTTCGCTTGCCGTACTTTCATCAACTACCTTTGCACAAGATTCTTCTGAGCCAGAGTATAAAAACTGGTTTGGTATTTCTGGCCTTTATTACAACACTGACGTTGAACGTCCTACTACTGAAGTACTAGATGACGGCCAAGGCGTATCATTCGAGTACGGTTTCCGCTTCACTCAAAGCTGGGCAGCACGTGTTGAATTTACTGCTCTAGAACTAGACTACGTTGGTGGTTCTAGCGATGATGGCGAAATGGTAGGTGTTGATGCACTTTACTTCATGCCTAACGATGCATGGTACTTATTCGGTGGTGTTAAACGTCAATCAGTAGGCGAATCAACCACACTAGGTAACATCGGTATTGGTAAACACTGGGATATCTCTGAGTCTGTTAAGATTGTTACAGAGATTGCTACTTACCATGACTTTGGTGAAGACTATAACGATTACAGCGTAAAAGTTGGTTTAGCGATTCCTTTCGGTAAATCTACTCCGTCTGCGCCTAAAGATGCTGACAACGATGGCGTAATCGACAGCCGTGACCAGTGTCCTATGACTCCAGCTGGTGTTCGTGTTGATGCAACTGGTTGTAGCGTTGATAACGACAACGATGGCGTGCTTAACAGTGTAGACCAGTGTCCTAACACTCCAGCAGGTACTGTTGTTGATGCTAAAGGTTGTGCACTTAAAGATGCTGACAACGATGGCGTTGTAGATTCAAAAGACATGTGCCCAGACACAGCTGCTGGCGTTAAAGTTGACGCTAAAGGTTGTACAGTATTTGACGAAGAAACAGTAGAAATTACACTACGCGTTCTTTTCGACAATGAAAGCTCTGTTGTTAAAGCACCTCGTGACCCAGAAATCTCTGAATTTGCTGAGTTCATGAAACAGTACACTAACACTACTGCGGTAATTGAAGGTCACACTTCTGCACCAGGTTCTGAAGCATACAACATGGATCTTTCAGAAGACCGTGCTGCATCTTTCAAAGAAGTAATGGTAGACATGTACGATATCGACGCTAGCCGTTTAGAAACTGTTGGTTACGGTGAGACTCGTTTACTAGATACAGCTAAAAATGCCGAAGCACATCGTGTTAACCGTCGCATCTCTGTGACTGTTAAAGATACTGTTAAGGTTCCTGAAGAGAAGTAAGCTTCCCTCAGACACAAAAAAGGCGCCTAATTGGCGCCTTTTTTATTACTCATTTCTGCTCATTCCAACAATTAACCTTATCGCTATGCATCGATAGCAAACGTTTCTACTAGGTTAATATTCGTCAGGCATTGCTGGACCAGCATAATTGTCAAAACGAGAGAACTGGCCTTGGAAGGTAAGACGGCTGGTTCCAATAGGACCATTACGTTGTTTACCAATAATAATCTCTGCTACGCCCTTCTCTTCACTGTTCTCGTGATAAACCTCATCACGGTAGATAAACATAATAAGGTCGGCATCCTGCTCGATAGAGCCCGATTCACGCAAGTCTGAGTTTACTGGCCGTTTATCGGCCCGTTGCTCTAGGCTTCGGTTAAGCTGCGATAGGGCTACCACTGGCACTTCCAACTCTTTTGCTAATGCTTTAAGTGAGCGGGAAATTTCAGCAATTTCTAAGGTTCTGTTATCACTTAATGAAGGTACGCGCATAAGTTGAAGGTAATCAATCATGATCAAGCTTATTCCACCACGTTCACGAGCGAGTTTACGCGCTCGGCTTCTAACATCCATGGGGGTAAGGCCAGATGAATCATCAACAAATAATCTGTCTTTGTCTTTCAACATCGCCATGGTGTTAGAAATGCGTGCCCAATCTTCGTCATCCAACTGAGCGGTACGAATTTTGGTTTGATCCACTCGGCTAAGTGATGCCAGCATACGCATCATGATTTGTTCAGAAGGCATCTCTAAACTAAACACTAATACCGGCTTTTCCTCAGACATCATGGCATTTTCAACCAAGTTCATCGCAAAGGTGGTTTTACCCATTGAAGGACGAGCAGCAACAATAATTAAGTCTGAAGGCTGCAAACCACTGGTCTTTTTATCTAAGTCGGTGAAGCCGGTAGTGACACCCGTCACTTCTTTATTGGTCTTAACCAACACTTCAAGACGGTCGATGGTTTTACCCAGTACCGCTTCTACATCGCGAGGACCTTCATTTTCACCGGTGCGGCGCTCTGCAATTTCAAATACTTTGCTTTCGGCTAAGTCGAGAATGTCAGCGCTGTCTCGACCTTCGGGGTTATATCCGACTTCCGCGATTTCATGAGCCACACCAATAAGCTCACGTGTAATTGCACGTTCACTGATAATTTGTGCATATGACACCACGTTCGCAGAACTTGGTGTATTTTTAGCGAGTTCACCGAGATAAGCAAAGCCACCTGCATTTTCAAGTTCATCGTGCTTTTCAAGCTCTTCCGATACGGTAATAAGGTCGACTGGCGCGCTTCTATTTAACAAACGAGTAATGGCGCTATAAATGGTTTGATGCGAGCGGTTATAAAAGTCGGTATCAGTAACGAGTTCCGCTACTTTGTCCCAACTTTCTGGATCTATAAGCATACTGCCAAGAACAGACTGTTCGGCCTCAATACTATGAGGAGGAACTTTCAACTTCTCTACATTATTATCGCCTTTTGGAGGGGATACCACTTACACTACCTATTCTGTTTACTTGAAGCACGGCCGACTATTATGCGCTTTTGCGCATCGTTGAACAATAAAGAAGAGGACCATAAATGAAGGTTAATTTAGATCGTTTTTTCAATGCGGAAAAAAGTGCCATCAAAAACGGTATAAGCAACATTGTGCTCTTGAAACAACAGCACTGAACCTAACGCCTGTGGGCCATTAGCACACGAAAGCTCGACCTGCGTAATTTTACCATCATCGAAACCTAACGCGTTGCCCTCTATTTTAAAATTAGTGGCTATTTGGTCGGAATCAATTTTTTCCTCAGTATACGTAGGAGACTCACATGCCTGCTGATTCAGTTGTGCGCCATCTGCATGGTAAACTAACGAACTGCCTAACACATCGTTAGCTTCTGTAGCGCTGTGTGCTGAGATACCTGGCTGGTAAGCTTGGGTTACCACCCATGTACCTTCAAAAAAAGCAGGATCTTGTACTGCGCATCCTAATGTTAATACGCTGATGCTTATCGCGCCGGCTATAAGGCCGTGAAAGCGCCAAAAGCGTTTTAAATGGCTAAGAATATTCAAAGCTCTTTCCCTAATTATTGATTATTTAGCGCTATTTGCGGATATCGACTTTGCTATTTTGACGTGGGGAGAAAGGTTACGTTCACTAGCGTGGGGTAAATAGACACAAAACTGCGGCGGACAGATTAATTGCGTGTGAATTATGCGAAATATGGTGTAGCACCATGTCGCAATCGAGCGCTAACTGAATAGCAACCTGATAGCAATCTGCCCTAACTTAATCTATGTATGGGGGCGTTAGTGCTTTTTTCAAGCAAAAACGCCTATGTTTTCATTACCTCGACCCTTGCCGCTACTGCGTATCCAAGGTGATACGCCCGTTTACTGTTGAGATATCAACGTTTGCAGAACCACCATTATTAATAAATCGTAGCCAACTGCTAGGGCCGTATTTTGGTTTTTTAACTGCATCACTACTTACGTTATTAATAATCTTGCCACCTGCATGCGTCTCAATATCAAATTGTGCCGATACTTCAGGTTGAAGGTTAAAACGTAATTCCCCGCCTACCGAACTGGCTTTCAGTCGCCCATTTTCGTTTAAGTGCAAGCGCGCATTCGTGGTGCCATTCACAGTGGTCACACTAAGAGAATCTATTTTCTCTAAGGTTAAATCAATGCCTCCATTGACGGTTTCCACGGCTACGTCAGGGCTGGTGGTACTTAACCTTAAGTCACCATTAACGGCAAGAAACGTCACATTTTCCTTGCCGGAATGAACGGCTTCCACATCGCCATTCACCGTTTCAATATCCAGTTTTCCTTTAACATTGTTCAACGTAATGTCACCGTTTACCGATTCTACTTTAACGCGCTTTCCAATATCGGTTAATTCAACATCTCCGTTTACCACTTCAACATTAACACTTTGGACTATGTCGTTTATTTGCACATCGGCATTAACCGCGGTGTAGTTAACGTCGCTAGATTTAGGCACAAAAATAACGAGGTCATCACCTTCATCTTTGTTTTTCCACCAGTGCTTGCCGCTACGCTCCACTTCAACATGAATAACAATAACATTGCCACGTTGCTCAAAGATAAATTCATCTGTGTTGTCACCCAGTTCCCCAGTAACGTGTACTTGCGGTTTATCCCAGCCTCTAATTTCAGCGTCACCGTTAACGTGCTCTATATCGATTTTCACATTATTGGGGGCATCAAGTACGCGGTCTATTTTCTCACCTGCATGCGCAGTCAACGCCAACATTGTGCTACTTAAAAGCACACCATGAAAAAGTACACTAGCTAAGGTTTTGCGAATGATAGTCATAATAAAACTCCTTAAATTTGTTGCCATTTGGGCGCGTGCACTCGCTCAATCAATGTGATTTGCTGTTGATATACATGTTTCAACATCTTTAATAGTGCTCGATTGTTTGGATCATCTTTTAATGCTGCTTTTATCACGCCAGCAGCATCGTCTAACTCTTTTAATTGCGCCTGCCAGTTTTCACTTAGTTCTGGCGCACTGTCGTAACTTGCTAGCAATGTGCTCATCTGATCATCCTGCTGCTCACTTAGTGCATCAACTAACGCATAACCTGAAAGCTTAGGTTGCTCATCGCTCGTTTCACCACTAGTAAAAGCAGGTGAGAAAAACCAAATAACACTGACCAGCATGGCACTTGCCGCCATAGCCAACCATGGTTTGGTAGATAAGCGAGTAACGGTACTAGGCTTCTCTTGCCCCAGGGGCGCGTTATGTAGCTCATTATTATCGGCACCGCTACTTTCTTGGCTGTGTAGTGACAATTCAATACCACGCCATAAATCTCTTTCAGGCTCACGGGTTTTCGGTAGGCGTTGAATCTCAGCATCTAAGGCTTTATCAAACTTATTCATCTTCACACCCCATCCAGGTTTTTAGCAGTTGTTTAGCGCGATGAAACTGGGCTTTGCTGGTTCCAACTGCCATATCTAACATTTGTGCAATATCTTCATGCCGATAGCCTTCAATGGCGTGCAGTACGAATACCATTCGTGCTCTTTGTGGCAATCTAACCACTAATGCTTCTAAATCGACTTGGCTACTGTCTGCCTCTGCTGGCATTTCCATCGCTGGACTGGTTTCAATATTAAACATACGTTGCACCCAATTGCGCTGCTTACGTAAATACGACACGGTCACATTGGCTGATACACTATGTAGCCAAGTTGAAAACTGGCTTTGTCCATCGAATCTGTCTAACTTTGACCATAACTGAATAAACACTTCTTGTGTGGCGTCTTCGGCGAGACCACGGTCGCCGGTTAAACGAAAACACAGTGCGTACACTCGCCCGACATGATTATGGTACAAGGTTTTGTAGGCCACTTTATCACCCTGTTTAGCCGCGAGAATAACCGCGGCTTCGCGCTGGCTTTCATCGTCACTAGTCAGGTTGGTAACCTTTGCTAAAGTGCGCTCCATGACAATCTCATTTTTTTTCGTAAACCGATTTTTTCGACATTTTTGGCTTACCATCTTGTTATTCTTAAAAGGTTAGTCGTACCCTATGCGATAAAGGTTTAAATTAGCAAAACTTATTTTTGGAGTTTGTATGTCCTCACCCTTGAAAGTGGATGCTTTATTCGCCGGTCAGCCTCAACCACTTGGCCCGCGAGGTGCCCCAAGCAGTATTGTAAAAAGTGCCGTGTCGCAGCTAACCGTCCATCTTGATTGTACCGACGAAGATCAACAATCAAACAAGAAGCTTCATGG
This sequence comes from Alteromonas sp. CI.11.F.A3, assembly GCF_032925565.1. Classification (NCBI taxonomy): domain Bacteria; kingdom Pseudomonadati; phylum Pseudomonadota; class Gammaproteobacteria; order Alteromonadales; family Alteromonadaceae; genus Alteromonas; species Alteromonas sp. CI.11.F.A3. Next base: position 518,894 of record NZ_CP136708.1, on the reverse strand, counting down.
CGGACCTGAAAAGGTTTTGCATCAATTTAGCCCCCTTCATTACTTCACGTTACGTAAGCATTTTCCAGACGGTGAGTTCGAGCCTGGTAGTATTGGGGAAAATATCAGCGTGGATGGTATGGACGATGCCACGGTTTATATCGGCGACGTATGGAAGTTCGGTGAGGTTGTACTGCAAGTCAGTGCACCTAGAGCACCATGCAGTAAAATATCCCAGCGTTTCAATATTCAAAACCTAGACAGATTTGTTGGTGAGCGAGGGATAACGGGTTGGTACTATCGCGTGATTAAGACCGGTGTAATTAACGTAGGCGACTCGGTAACCCTGGTTAGCAGAGAAGGCGACACCGTTAATGTACAAACACTTATGCGCTGTGCACACACTAAAACCGATGTCGAATTAGCGACCAAACTGGCAAACTTAGCCATTATTGATGATGAATGGCGGGATAAGTGCGCGCGCATAAGCCGAAAAGGCTAGTTGCGCGCTGTCAGGCTATCGCCTTCCCACTCATGACGCACCTTTTGACCTTGTTTTAAACGCTCGGCCCCACGAATAACAACCAGTTGCGTGGGGTCTACTTCACCAAAGACTTCAATTCTACTCCCCATACCTACCCCGGTTTCTACTTTAACTTGCTGGGCCTCATTATCTTGATTGAGTTGATAAATATAGGTACCGGATTTTCGTAAAACTAGCGCATCTCTAGGAATGGTTACACCACCATGCTCTTCACTGCTAGGCACAGCCACCCTTACTGCACTTCCAATAGGGAAATCTCCGGGTTTAAGGGCAATACGCATTTCCATCATGCGAGAGTTTTGATTACCCACAGGAACAATAGCCCGCACCGACTCCATTACCCCGTGGGTTTTACTTAGCACATTAACTTGCATTCCACTTTCAATGAAAGGCAATACGGAAAGCGGCGCCTTCACCTGCACCTCTATATTATTAGGGTTAACTACTCTAATCAGGGTTTGACCAATACTGGTGTATTCTCCAGGAGCTTGTATGCGGTCGACCACTAAGGCGGTAAAGGGTGCTTTTACACTACTTTGGCGAATGTGATATTCGGTTAAATTTTTTGCCAACGTGGCTTGCTCTAGCTCCTGACGCGCGTTTTCTAAATCAGCCACTACGGTTTCTAGCTCACCCCGCGACGTATTTCTGCTGGCTTCCAAGTTTTCATAACGTGCTAAGCGCTTTTCAAATAAAGTCACCTGAGCACGCCATCGTGCAATGTTGGATTGATTTTGACTCAGCGTAATTTGCAATCGGGTATCATCAATTTTGGCTAAAACTTCGCCCGCCGCAACACTGTCACCTACATTCGCCATCCACGTGATTCGGCCATCAACTTCAGAGGCGACATCTGAATCAGTTTGACTCATCACGGTACCTGGCACCCAAGTTAATGCTGTTATCGCCTCTTCTCTGGCTTCATCAACTTGAACCAAGATGGGTGGAGGCGTTTTATCCGCTTCTTGTGCAATAAGGTTCAGCGACAAACAACACACGCTTATGCCTACTAGGCCTATTTTTATATTCATGGTGGTTGCATCCTTTAATTGAAATCTGAAAATTTGCTCAGCTTTACGGTTTTTGTTGGCATGCCGCCTGGCGTACCAACCACCGGAACTTTTGTTTTATCTTTGAAGCCGAAATCGGCTCTTGTCATTCTAAGTAGCGTGGGAAGTAACACTAAGGTGAACACTGTGCTGATGCACATCCCTCCCACAATCACCGCAGCCAAACCGCGATAGATCACGCTGCCAGCACCAGGAAGTAATAAAAGCGGGAGCATGCCGAAAATAGAGGTGAGCGTGCTCATAAAGATAGGGCGAAGACGCAGTTGAATGGCTTGCTCTACAGCATCGTTACGATTAAGCCCATGAGCTTGCCCCAATCGGGTTTGGTGCACTAACAAAATGGCATTATTCACCACAAGCCCAAGCAAGATAATGAAACCAATCATGGTCAGTAAATCCATCGGTTGGAAGGTAAAACTATTCATAATTTTAATGGCCGCCACCCCGCCAACTGTAGCGAGGGGAATAGACAGCACCACTAAGACGCTGTCTTTAAGCGATTTAAATAGTCCGGCCATCAACAGAAGCAGCAACAGCATGGCAAACAAGAAGTTATCTGCCATCGAGGCAATTGCCCCTTTCAAGCTATCCGCACTGCCACCATAGTGAATTGCGCCATCGGTTGGCATCATCGCCATAATAGCCGGTTCAACATCGGCTTTTATCATCGTCATGGCCTCTTCTAAACTCATACCGTCAGGCGGGTTAAAATTGATTGTAAGGGTGCGTTTACCATCAATACGCTGGATGCGACTAGGCCCTACCGCTCGTTTCATCTCGACAAGTTCACCTAATTGCACCACTTCCCCCATAGGGGTCATTATGGGCGTCGCACTTAACTCTTCTGGGGTTGACCATGGTTCTGAGCGAAAAATAATATTCATCCGCTTTGTGCCATTAAAGTACTCACCCACATACATTCCATCGCCCATTGCGCGCACTAAGCCCGCCATACGCCCGCGACTTAACCCTACTTCGACTAATCGGCTGTCGTTAGGATAAAATTGCAGTTCAGGCTCAGACTGTTCTAACGGAGGATTTGCCCGCGCATTGGCATTGGGGAAAATATCTCTTAGTTTATCAATGCCCGCTTGCGCCGCTACGCTCAGCATAGCTTGGTTAGTACCCTGCAAATGAATATCAATAGAGCGACCGTTACCAAAGCCACCAAACAAGTTGCCTTGTTGCGCGAATGCTTGAGTGTCGGGTAAATCTTTAAGTATCTCATCGCGAACAATAGCCTCTAATGCTTTTACTTGAGACTGATCTTTCGCCCTTACCCCTAAGGTGCCGCCGTTGGGCCATGTGATGATGTAGTAGTTCTTAAGCGCAGGGGATTTTTCGCCCTCCATGTAAGGCTTTAATCGCTCGACAATGACGGGGATCACTTCTTCAGCGACAAAATTTTCACTCGCACCTGCGGGTAACATTAAGAAGGCATCTACCGCATCTCGCTTAACTGGTGGTAAATAATCCATTGATGGCATGAGCAAATAACTGCCTGTGATAGGAACGCCCATCAAGGCCACCACCACAATAATTCGACGCATACCGGTTGATGATAAAGTCATAATTTTATTTGTGATTGCTTTCCATACTGGCAATAGTTTGTCTTCGGGTACGTCTTCTGTAAGCCAACGGCTGGCCACAACAGGTAGAACCGTTACCGCCACCACTAATGACATACATACAGCAATAGCGATGGTTAAGGCTAAATCTGCAAACAATTGCCCTTCAACATCATTTAAGAACATCACCGGAATAAAAATGGCGACCGTGGTGGCTGTCGAAGCCATTAACGCTCCGAATACTTCTTTAGTGGCTACATAAGCACTTTCCTGCCGACACATAGCCTTTTTATTTAAGCGAACAATATTTTCCAACACCACAATGGCGGCATCCAATACCATTCCTACAGCAAAGGCTAAGCCCGCAAGTGAAATAATGTTCAGCGAACGCCCCGTGATTTGAAGTACAACAAACGTGCTGAGTAAAGAGATTGGAATAGCGAGTGCGACAATGAGCGTGGCTTTAAGTTGGCGCATAAACAACCACAAGATACCGATAGCTAGCATGACCCCGATGAACAGATTACTGGTCACCAATTGCACCGCACGCTTAATGAATATTGAAGCATCAAAGGACTGAACCATTATTAGTTGCTCTGCTTCGAGGTGGGTTTTGTTTATCTCGGCGACTTTTTTCTTTACCGCATCTAGGGTGGCGAGAACATTCGCGTCGTTACGTCTATCAACGCGAATAGAAATAGCAGGGTTGCCGTTTTGCACGCTAAAATTAGCCCCATCTGCGCGGGTAATAGTAATCTCTGCAATATCACTTAGGGTAATGGGGCTGCCATCACGCCACTCTAAAATCATTTCCCCCATTTTTTGCGGCTCGTAACGCCCCTCAAAACGCAGGGTATATCGCCGCCGTCCTACATCCACAAACCCGCCAGAAACATCGTTAGCTTGCCCCAGAGCGGTAGTGATTGCAGTTAAATCAATACCCAGTTGAGCGGCCTTGAAAGGGTCGAAAACAACTTGGAATTCTTCTTCCCCCCCTACCCCACTTTCCATCCGTGCACGGGCAACCCCGGGGATAGATTCTAGCTGAGGTTTTATTACATCTGAGAAGTAAGTAACGTAGGTGTTTATTTCGTTGGGATTGCCAGGCAGGCGCTGCATGAAAAAGTAAGTTAGCGCAGGGGCATCCCCCCCACTGCCTGCCAGCATTATATTCGGCGATAGTGCATCTCTAGGTAATGGCGGCACTCTGTTCATGCGGCTTATCACTTCAATAAGGGTTTTCTGCATATCTGTACCCAAACTGAATTCGAGATTAATCCATGCATTACCTTGATTCGACCACGCATTCATCGAGACCAACCCAGGTATTCCCTGAAGCACTTCTTCTTGTGGCTCTATTATTTCCGACTCAATTTCTTGTGGAGACGCTGCTCGCCAAGAGGTTTGAATATTGATATTAGGGCGTTCAATGTCTGGGAAAAGCTGAACTGGCAAATTGAATAAGCTATATAGCCCAAGAAAAACCAATATTGCGATGCCAATTCCTACCCCTGATGCATTTTTTATTGCTGCACGTGTAATGTCCATAATGAAGCACTATGCTTTTTGTAGTTTGGATTACTATAGGTCGCAGGGGATACAGGAAAAGTTTAAAGCTATATTAAGAACAATTTATGGGTTAACCGACATTTTCGGTTAATGCTGAAAAAAACAGCAATCTGTCGACGACCAACGGTCGTGATTTATCATTAATTTAACGAAATAATTAACAAATCGTTACATATTGCCAGAGGATGTGAGTGAAGATCACATTGGTGTAAGAGATAAAATGTGGAAGACGTGTCAAACCTTGAAAATGACAAATACGGCAATTACGGCAAATAAGAAATGTAAGGTGATTTTTTATAAAGGAAGTAGCGAAGTGTATAGCGTTGAGGTGCATGCAGATATAAAGCGTCTAGACATAAAAAAACCGCTCATAAGAGCGGTTTTTTCGTATACGTCAGCGCTTATGCTTCAGCAATGATGATCACTTTAATAGAAGTGGTTACATCAGAATGAAGTTGTAAGTCGATGTCATATTCGCCAGTGTCGCGAAGTGTGCCAGTAGGAAGTTTAACTTCCGCTTTAGCTACTTCAACACCAGCTGCAGTGATTGCATCAGCAATGTCACGCGTACCGATAGAACCGAAAAGTTTACCTTCGTCGCCAGCTGGCGCCGCAAGAGTTACTTCAGCAAGTTCATTTAGTTTTTCAGCACGTGCATTAGCAGCATCAAGCTGCTCAGCGATTTTCGCTTCAAGTTCAGCACGACGTGCTTCGAACTTTTCAACGTTCGCTTTAGTTGCAGGAACTGCTTTACCCTGTGGAAACAGGAAATTACGAGCGTAACCAGCTTTAACAGCTACTTGGTCGCCCAGACCGCCAAGATTGGCGACTTTATCTAGTAGGATGATGTTCATCTTAACTACCCCTTAATTACGCCAAATTACTTGTGTGAATCAGTGTACGGAAGCAACGCAAGAAAACGTGCGCGCTTAATCGCAGAAGACAGCTGACGCTGATATTTTGCGCTTGTACCAGTGATACGGCTAGGGACAATCTTACCGCTCTCTGTGATATAATTCTTAAGAGTAGCGATATCTTTATAATCGATTTCAGTCACACCATCTGCAGTGAAACGGCAGAATTTACGACGTCTGAAAAAACGAGCCATGGGTGATCTCCTTAAGCGTTATCTTCAGTGGATTCAGGTCTTCTTTCTGCGCGCTCTGTACGAGGTGCAGAATCGTCACGACGCTCACGACGCTCTTCTTTAGTCATAGGAGAAGGCTCGGTTACAGCGTTTTTAGTGCGCATTACCATGTTACGTAAGATAACGTCGTTGTAGCGGAAAGCATTTTCCAGCTCGTCAACAGCTTCAGCAGTCGCTTCAGCATTGATCAATACATAGTGGGCTTTGTGCAGCTTTTCAATTGGGTATGCCAATTGACGACGGCCCCAATCTTCTAAACGATGAATCTGACCATCGTTTTGCTTAAGAATAGTGGTATAACGTTCGATCATACCAGGTACTTGTTCACTCTGATCAGGGTGAACCATAAATACGATTTCGTAATGACGCATTATTGCTCCTTACGGTTGTAGCCTCGACAGTACAGCCAGACTGTATAGAGACAAGGAACCTAGTTAGGGTGGCTGTAAGGGCGCGGATTATACGCACATACCTGCTTTTGTACAAGCATTAATCACCGGCAAATTTTATGTTTGTGTGTGTTTTGATGAAATTGGGCTAGATACGCTGAATGGTGGGGGGTAGCGGGTTCAGTCGGGGTTAAAAAGGCTAAGTGCGAGGCTTAACCTTCATGTTTACAATGCTGCCTTAAATGAAAACACGGTTTCATTTTCATCTGAACGCACCATCAGGCTGCCTTTATGGGCTTCAGCAATTTGCGAGGCGATAAACAAACCTAAACCCAAGCCACCGGTTTGTTTATTGTTTTCATTTCGCCAAAATGGGTGAAATAGCTTATCGATAACATCAGCGCTTATTGGGACACCCCCATTAGACACACTTACTGTAAGTGTTTCTTCTTCAATATTCGCGTTAACGTTAATAGGCTGCGCTCTATCGCCGTGCACTATGGCGTTAATCAGCAAGTTAGATAATAACTGGCTGATACGCTCTGGGTCACACGAAAAAGTGCCTTCTATATTGATATCTGCACGTATGTCTCGGTCTGAATGCAAACCCGATAGTTCACTTACCGTATGTGCTAATACACTTTGTAAATCGTTTACTGGCTTAACGTTTAGTTGAATCCCCTTGCCCATTTGCCCGTGCGTAAAATCCATCACGTCACTAATGAGTCGCGTCATACGTCTAGCGCTATTGTCCATTCGCGACAGCACTTTTTGGGAAGTGGCATCACTGACGTGATCAACAAGGAAATCGACCCCCATTTTAAGCGCCGATAACGGTGTTCTTAAGTCGTGACCTAAAATGGCGATATATTGCTCTCGCAATTTAGCGGCAGCTTGCTCGCTAATGAGATTAGTTTCAGCCGCGGCTAGACGGTCATCTACTTCCATCTGCCTTGAAATCAGCTCGGCGAAAGACTTTATTTGATTTTCAATTTTATCGGTTTTTAACACCGCAGGAAGTGGATCTAAACCACAAAGCGTACCGAAAAAGTCACCGCTTTTGTCGTAAATGGGATAAGAAAAGTAACTTTCGAATCCATACATGATGGGGATTTCGCTTTCGCGATAAACGGTATCTTCTTTAGCGTGCTCAATCACAATCGGTTTCGTAGATTTTCTTACCTGGTTGCAAAAGGTGGTTTTGATATCGAGTTCATCGCCAGGTATTAAATTAAAATCTACCTGATCGAGCACAGCGCACATGGTCCAATTATCTTCCGTCACTCTGGCGACGCAAATAAAGCGAAGTCCCGTGGCATCTGACAACATTTTCATTATATGTGGAACAGCTTCTATCGATTGAATCGTGCGAATATCTCGCTCAATGGAAGAATTCATTACATCCTCTTCGTATCTAAGTCACCTAAATCACGCCGATTTTCGGCACTCGATGTCACGCTCTAGCAAGAAAGATTCTTGTGCCTAGTGATAAATTTACTGTTCTTCGTGGCTGTGTTGTTAGCTAAAAACGGTAACCAATGTGAATGAAGCCGGTAAATTTTTGCATATAGACGTGGCGATGTGAAAGCTGTTTTCCAACGTACGTTTTTAAAATATATCGAAGCGTACTTGGTCACTATACTTAAGTTGTAGAAAAATAAAATCAAAAAACTGCAAATACTGTTTATTTATCCAGTTAAATATTGTACAGTTTTATGGTCTATTCATCTAAGGGGACCTACCATGGCCATTACAACACAGTATGTTGTCACGCACAAAGGGGTAGAAAAATTGGTTACTACCGATAAAAAAGAAGCAGATCAGTACGATAAGATGCTCGACGCTGCCGACAACCTTGCTGAATACATTCAAGCAAAGGGCTTGGGCATTGACGATAGCCTTGTTGAAGAACTCACTATTATGTTGTCTAAAAATAAAGACAAGGTGAGCAAAATTTTTAAAGGTGCGACAGCACAAAGTGTATTAGAAGATGAGAGTGCCGACGTAGTAAAGCTTAAAGCCAACGGATAGGCATAGCAGAAAAGCTTGGCGTGCTTTTAAGTGGCACTAACGTAAGTAGAAAAAGGTTAAAAGCACGCGAAAGATAAACAGCACAGATTATCCTGTGCGTTTATCCGTGTTAAAACGAGCAATTAGCCCGTTAACTTGATTTACGGTATCACGAAGATCTCGACCCACTTTGAGGGAAGCTTCTGATGACTTCTGCGTTGCTTCCGCGCTATTGGCAACATCGACGAGCTGCTGATTAATATGCTCAGCCACGGTGCTTTGTTCTTCTACAGCAGAAGACATTTCAACGGTAGCTGAGGCGATACCACTTACCGCATTATTGATTTCTTGTAGCGCGCCTCGGGTTTCTTCAACAATGGCACTACCGTGTTCAGCAGACACCAACCCTTCCGAAGATACCTTTACGGCCCGTTCTGTTCTATCAACAAGCTCTTGAATAATGTTGTGAATTTTATCGGTGGACACCCGAGTTTTAGATGCCAAGGTACGAACTTCATCGGCAACAACAGCAAAGCCGCGTCCTTGTTCGCCAGCGCGGGCGGCTTCTATAGCGGCATTAAGTGCTAGCAGGTTTGTTTGATCAGCAATGCTAGAAATGATGCTAGCCGCTTCGCCTATATCACTGGTGGATTGGGCAAGCTCGGTAACCGTATCGGAAATCGACTCCACCGCGCCTTTTAATGACAGTATAGCCTGCATCGCTTCTTCAGCTTTGTCGTTACCCATTTGTACGTTAGTCGCGGCAGTTTTAGCACTAACCGCATTGCTCTCTACTCGCTCAGCTACTTCTTGAATAGCTTGACTCATTTGAGTTACCGCTGTGGCAATTTGCTGGGTGGCAAGGTTTTGCTGAATAATTGTTTTACTGGTTAACTCGGCTTGGCTGTGAGTTGAGACTGCAATATCTTCTAACCCCTCAGATTCATCTTTAATGCGGGTTAAGGCCGTTCGAGTACGCGCGAGTTCACAGCCTAACGCTAACTTAGCCTGAGCAATATAATCAACATCGGCATAATACGTTTGTGCCACGAGTTCATTACTATAGCTAGCAGGACTTAACGAAAGAAACTCCCGCCAGTAACTCCGGCTTTTTGCCGATTGCCACACCATCATAATCAGTAGTGCAATGAAAGTAACACCTAGAGGTACCAAACCCGCCGTAAAGCCAATGGCTACCAACAGCAGTAAACTTACCACTATCATGGGTAACATAGGTGAGAGTGTCTGACCCAATTTTGCAGCAAAAGGAATTGGCGATTTTCCTGCCGATAACCTGGCATATATGGCGGATGCTCGTGTTATTTCTTCATCGGCGGCATGAACCCTAACTGACTCATAACCCACCGCTTGTCCGTTTTCGTGTACGGGGGTTACGAATGCTGACACCCAATAGTGGTCGCCGTTTTCTCGTCTATTTTTAACGAGTCCAGCCCAACTTTGACCCGATTCTAACGTTCGCCACATTTCTTTAAACACACTTGATGGCATATCCGGATGACGAATAATGTTGTGGTTTTTTCCTATCAGGTCTTCTCGGTTGTACCCACTTGCCTCTACAAACTCATCATTGCAGTGTTGTATGACACCCCGTTTGTCAGTGGAAGAGATAAGGCGGTAGTGAGATGGGAATTTGTATTCGCGTTGGGTAACAGACTGATTTTTCTTCACTAATAAAATCCATTGCTATAGTGGTATCAAAGTAAATAGGAGCGTCCTATTTCTTTATAGTTACCTAGAAGCGTAGAACATTATTGGCTAGATTTATACTAAAGTAGAAAAAGATTCGGTAACAATGAAGATTATAAGAATAAAAAAATTACGCCAGTGGCAAGCGAACTGTAATAGTGGTGCCCCTATCGATTTCACTGGCCACTTCAAATTGGCCGCCATGTTCTTCAATAATAGTCAGTGAAATAGACATACCAAGACCGGTACCATCACCTGGCGGTTTAGTGGTGAAAAAGGGGGTAAACATTTTGCCGATAACTTCCTCTGTCATACCTTTGCCTTCATCTTGCAACGTAATGACCGCCTCGCCTTCTACCGATTCAACAACAAACTTAATGCATTTTCCTTCGTCTGTGGCATAGATGGCATTAGTGAGTAAGTTGACGAGTACTTGCTGTATTTGCCCAGCGTTGCCTAGTACTTCGATATCGGTTTCAGGAGGCGTGAATATAACCTTATTTTTGTACTTGTGCAGATTATTCGTGATTCGTAAGGCTGAGTTTATCGCTTCGGCAACATTAATGGCTACGCGCTTACCACCGCTAGGGTAGGAAAACCCTCTTAGCGCTTTTACGATATCGATAATTCTTTCGATACCTTCTGAGGACTCTTCAAACATTTCTGAGATAGCCTCGGCGCTCTCTTTTAATGAATACGTGTTTTCAAGCGCTAAATAACGGGCTTCTATTTCTCCACCAGCATCTTCACAAAGTATCTTTATTTCAGACAAAGCACTCTGGTAATCCTTAAAGATGTCGCCAGCCACCGAGGTGTTGCTACGCACATAACCAATCGGATTATTAATTTCGTGGGCAATACCGGCCGCCAACTGACCTAACATGGCCATTTTATCTGCGGTTATTAGCTTTTCTTGCAGATAGCGTTGGTCTTTTTCCATCGAAGACAGCGCGGCTTTGTGATGCTTAATTTCGTGTTTAGAACTTCGGTAGCCTATACCAAATTGAAGATAGTGCTTATTTGCATCCAGCACATACAGCATTTCTTCATCTAGTTCGCTGTTTTTGGTCAGTAGTGCTAGCCATGCCTGCTCGCCATTGCCCAAGTTCTGCATGAAATGTAATACGTAAGCCTCTTCATGATTGTCAGGCCTTTCAACGATATTTACACACCATTGGCTATAATCTTCGGTGACAGACAGTGGCAGCTCATCTAACATAACCTTGGCAAAATCGTTGGCTTCAACCCAACCATTCTCTACTTGCCAAATTTTGTTGTCATCTCCTTGAACCACTTTTCCAGCTTTGGTAATGAAGGCTAAACCACAAAAGGCATCGCTGAACTCTACTGCTGACTCAATGGCGGAGAAAATGAAACTCGCCCCGCTATCGGAAGTTTTAAGGTGGGAAGCAGAGCGATTTAGAAAGATTAATTCTCGCTCTCTTTTTTTCGATTCATGTAATGCTTTACGCAAGGCTTGCGTTGCCGAATAGGCATCACTTGAGTAGCTTTCTAAAAACCACTCAGCATTTGCCCGCGCTATTTTTTGGCGCTTAAGTTGTCGCTCAAGTAACTTCACTTGAGCTTTTAAGTCAGCAACCTCGTTGAGGCTAGGGGGTATTGAAGCATCGCTCAATATATAAGCCTTTTAGTCTATACCTCTTCAAACGCATTTAGGTATATGAGAAAACAGGTTAGCTCGCTATCTTGTCCAATAGCAGCATCACTTTCTCACTAGAGCGTTCCATTTCAATCACCTTAGCTTCTAGTGTTGAAGTATCACCCTCTGCTTTTGCATTAATAGCAGCCACACCTGCACGATGAACCGCTGCATGAGGTGTTTCTAATTCTCTGAATGATGACGACTTGCCAATAGCGGTACCCTGATTTTCGCTATACCACTTTCCTAAACGGCAACTCGCGTGGTCAGCAAGATCACTTGATTTTTTATCGCTATAACCAAATAAAACCGCATACACATCTGACTTCCACACTACGTGATCTAGCTTAACCGTTTGTATAAAGGTGCTTAACGAACCCTCATTAATGGTCGTTTTCATGCTATCGCAATGAGAAACCATGGTTTCATAACTACTATTAAGGGTACTAATGCCCTCTTCTAGTTCTTCGTTATTGCCTCTTAATTCGTTAACACCTGAAACTGCTTTCGCCGTAGATTGAATAATATCGTTGACTAGTTCAGAGACTTCTGTCGCTGATTTATTTGTTTCAGTAGCTAGTGCGCGCACCTCATCGGCGACCACACTGAATCCTCGACCAGCATCACCCGCACGGGCGGCTTCAATAGCCGCATTCAACGCCAGTAGATTGGTTTGATCCGATATACTGGTAATGGTAGATACAAACTTGTTGATATTATCGGCTGTGCTTGATAGTCCAGAAATGCGCTCGCTCATGCTCACCATTTGGGTATTCAAGCCACTCATGTCTTTAACAATTTTGCTCAATACGTGGGAGGACTGCTCAAACAATTCATTAATGTCTGATATTGATTGGTCTTCGGCGTTTATTTTTTGATAAGACCCTAATACGGTTTCTCGTATACCTTCCACTTGGTTCAAAGAGTTAACCAAACACCGTGTTACCGCATCGTCTTTACTTTGCTTTGAGGCATCGCTTAACTCGGTAACTTGTCGATGAAGTTCTGCATTTTCAGACTCTAAGGCTGATATTTTATCTAGGGCAACTTGATAACGATTTTCAAGTTGCGTGGCCTGAGACTCTTTTTCTAAGTATTTGCTTCGAGAAACGAACATAGGGTGACCAAATTTTTATATGTGTGAAAATTTAGCATAACAGAAAAAAGCGTAACTTCACCATTCGTCGTTGGTTGAATTCACTCGAATTTTCTGGTGGTTCCTCTAATAATCAATTTGGGCGACAAAATATGTTCCATTGTCAGTTTTCCATCGCCATAAGCCTGATTTAAGATCCAACGAGATGCCATAGCACCAATTTCGCGCACTGGGTAATTTACGGTAGTCAACTTAGGCGTTAGGTAACTAGCAAAGTCAACGTTATCAAATCCGATGACGGAGATATCTTCCGGTACGCGCTTGCCATGCTTTCTGAGTGAGTTAATGGCACCTGATGCCATTTCATCATTTGCACAGGCGATAGCACTGAAACTTACGTTACGACTAAATAGTTCATCCACACATTTTTCACCAGAGAAGGCTTGGAAATTACCTTCAGCCACGGAGTCTTCATTGAAATTAAAATTGGCTTCTTCCAATGCTTTTTTGTGCCCAAGTAAACGATTAAAACCATCCGCTTTAAACAATGCGCCTGCGGCGTATGCAATGTGGGTATGGCCCAAATCGATAAGGTGCTTAGTGGCTAGATATGCGCCAAGCACATTGTCTAGACTAATACACTTTTCACCAATAGCTTCTATGTAGCGGTTAACCACAACTATAGGAACATCTTGGCTAGCAAGGTCTATAAGATACTCATCGCTGACCGCTTCAACATGCAGAATAAGCGCATCGCAGCGGCGGCTCAGCAAGGCTTCTATTTCTTTTTTCTCTAAGGCTTCATCACTGTGCCCAGTCACCACAAACATATGTTTGTTGGCTTGCCTTAGCACTTTTTCAGAACCGGCCATCATGGCGCCAAAGAATGAGCCGTGTAATTCAGGAACCACATACCCAACGGTATGGGTTTTATTTGAGGCAAGGGAAGCCGCAATTACATTGTGTCGATAGCCAAGCTTCTCCATCGCATCAAGCACTTGCTGACGCGTTTTCTCTTTAACGGTATCTGTGTTGTTGATAACCCGAGATACTGTAGCTGACGACACGCCGGCTAATTCACTTACTTGTTTAATCGTTACCATATAGCATTAACAGTGCATACGTGCGCTGTGTATATCCTTGCTTTGCGTAGTTTATTATTACGATGCGCGATGCGCGTCGTCTGTGGTCAATCCAAGACGCTGCTGAATTGCCATCATTTTTTGGTTATCTAATGTATACCAGCGCATAATAATCGCAACACCTATCGATGCAATTGCCGGCCCGATACAAAATAACGCCACAATTCCTTTTGCCACATCAGGTGAAAATGCGTCTGGTTGATAGTTGACTGATGCCAGTAACCACCCCGCTAGGGCGCCGCCCAAAGCCAGCCCAACCTTAATAAAAAAGACCACGGTTGAGTAAGTTAACCCTGTCATACGAAGCCCCGTTTTATCTTCGCCATAATCCACCACGTCAGCAATTTTTGCCCACAGTAGCGGCGTAGCCATTTGCAGTATAAGACCCCAAAGGAAATGCAGTGAAATGGCCGCAAACCACGCCTGATAAGGTACAAAATAATTCATGATACACACTGCTGCACTGGCTAACTGAAGCCAAGTGTAGACTTTAATTTTGCAAAATCGTTTCGCAACAGGGTTCGCCAACGCACAGCCTATAATGCTTCCTACCATACCCGCGGTAACAAACAATGTGGCCGATTCAGGCCGCTGCAACACGTACTTCACATAGTAAAGCGCTAGCGTGTTTCGCATCACCATGCCGGTAAGTAACACAATCGCAACCATACAAAGCACTCGGCATTGATCATTTTGCCAAATGGCCGCTAGCTGAGTTTTATAGGGCGCAGGCGTTTCATTGGCAGGTTTTACCCGCTCCTTAGTACCGGCAAAGCAAAGTAGAAAAAGTACCATCCCCACTATGCTCATCACTATCATAGCGCGCTGATACCCAAGCGCTTCGTTGCCGTTCCCTAAGTAATCAACCAATGGCAACATAAATGATGTCACCAACAGCCCACCACCCATGGCAAATACAAAGCGATAAGATTGGATAGATACGCGTTCTGAGGCATCGGCACTTAACACGCCGCCCAATGCAGAATAAGGAATATTAATGGCCGTATACATTATCATTAGCAGTGCGTAGGTGATAAATGCGTAGTACAACTTACCTTCTTCAGTAAGCCATTCAGGCGAGGTAAACGCCAGCACGCTACATAGCGCAAAAGGCAAAGCCAACCATAATAGATAGGGCCGGTATGCCCCCCACCGCGTTCTTGTTCTATCGGCTAGAGAGCCCATTAAAGGGTCGGTAACGGCATCAAATACGCGAACGAGTAAGAACATGCTCCCTACTGCTGCTGCCGGTATGCCGACAACGTCGGTATAATAAAATGTCAAAAACAGCATGACGGTTTGAAAAATGAAATTACTTGCCGTATCGCCTAACCCGTAGGCAATTTTTTCCTTTGCACTTACCATTGGCTTCACCGTTATCTTTATTATTTTATGCTTATAATCAATTGCGCATCTATCAGGCTGCGTTTAACGTTTTTCGCCTTTCTTCTAGCAGTTGTTGTAGTCTTAATGCACTGGCTTTTAGCGTTCTCTTCTGTGTCTCGTAATCGACGTAAACAATACCGAAGCGCTTCTCATAACCCAGCGCCCATTCAAAATTATCTAATAAGCTCCAAACAAAATAGCCTGTTATATTAACCCCAGCTTCAATCGCATCGGCCACCGCCTGCAAATGGGTGGTTAGGTACCGAATACGCTGCTCATCGTTCACGACGCCATCTACCGTCAGCGTATCATCACTGGCCAAGCCATTTTCAGTAATAATGAGCGGAGGTAATTGGTAGTCATTATGCAACTGTAACAACAAATCTGTTAACCCTTTCGGGTAAACTTCCCAACCCATTGCGGTAGTTTCACTTCCCACTGGCGCTGGCAATTGACAAGGATCTTCTGTGCCATCATCAGTGACTTTAGCGCGAGTGTAATAATTCACACCTAAGTAATCTAATTTCTCGGCAATGATATCCATGTCGCCATCGTGAACTTCTGGCCTGTGTGCCACTGGAATCTCATCAATTAGCGCCGGATAACGACCATGTATTAGTGGCTTGATGTACCAGTCGTTGTGATGATCGTGTGCTAATTGTGTAGCACGAATGTCTTTTTCATCATCGGAATTAGGATAAAACGGGGTAAAATTCAGTACCACGCCAGCCTCAATGTTAGGTGCATTTTTGCGCAATACACGCATGCCTAAACCGTGGGCTAATAACAAATGGTGTATTGCCTTTTTACCAAATTCCTTACCCACTTTTCCTGGCGCATGAATGCCTATTTCATAACCTAAATAAGCACTGCAAAATGGTTCGTTTAGCGTCGCGTAAGAGAAAACCTTATCGCCAAAGGCTTTGCTCACTACATCTACATACTCAGCAAACGCATAGGCTGTTTCTCTATTTAGCCACCCTCCATTGTCTTCTAGATACTGGGGTAAATCCCAGTGATACAAAGTGACGTAAGGCTTAATGTTGTTTTGCTTTAACTTAGCCAGCAAGGCAAGGTAGAAATCCAGTCCTTGCTGATTAACCGAACCATCTTTTTTAATAATACGAGGCCAACTAATAGAGAAACGATAAGCGTCTACATTTAACGAATCGATAATACTTAGGTCTTCTTCCAAACGGTTCACGTGATCACATGCTACTAGGCCGTGACTGCTATCAGCAATCTTGCCAGGTGTATTGCAAAAAGTATCCCAAATGCTTGGCTCTCTGTTTTCTGCATCACCTTCAATTTGAAACGATGACGTCGCAACACCCATGGTGAAATCTGATTGCATAAAGGGAGAGCCTGGTTGGGCTAAAATATCCATGTGTACGAAACCTTATTCGAATTAATGTATCAGCGCCTGTAGATAACAGGCGATTAAAAAGCAAATACCACAGGCACTAACAATATTGAGATTGTGTGAAGCCAATGTTTATTAGCACTTTATATAAGGTGCGCTACCGGCAACTTACGGACAGAGCCAAATATATGAGGCAGCTCTATTAAGCCTCCGTATTAGGCATCTATATTGGGCAAAGTGTAGCATTATATGTAAGCGCTTTCATACAATAGCAAACATAGTACAAGCATTGCCAAGAAACTTTTTACATTTTATTCACAGAAGACAACCCAGCGACGTATTTCACTGGGTTGATATAAAGGTAGGGTGTCTAGCACTCGCCACTATCACGGAGAACGAGACTCCAATAGCTTGAGCCTTTTAGCTCGCTTTGGGTATGTTCAATGCCGTGCGTGCATCGTTAGTCAGTTTGACGAGTGCCTTTCGAACATCTGTCGAGCTTGCACAAAGGGTTTCAAATGGAATGAACCAGGTCGCTTCCTCGCTGCCACAATGCATGCCTTCGGGAAATGCGCTGTGCATAACAGGGTGCTCAATGTTCACGCCGATTTTATGCTGTAAAATTAACTGCATGGCATCTTGATGGTCTTCATTCATGTGAGTGATCATACCTTCCGGTGAAGTGTGCCACTCTTGCTCTTCAACCTGCCAGTACGCTTTGTCTATCCAATGGATTTTTCCAAACCCGCCAATAAAGCGCACACGCTCCGCGCGAATAACATAAAAGTTAAAGTCGTGAGTTTTTTCATACCCTTTGGCTTGTGGGAACAGCCGCAAATATTGCGCTTTCACATCCTCTTTGTTAGCCAGTTCTGCATTGCCCATAATAGTCACTCGACCATTTGCTTGGGAATCATCTTCAGCAGCATCGAATATGGTTAAACTGACTTTATCGTTCGCTTTAATATTACGAGTGTGCAAGGCAATATCACTAATGTAGATGATGGCATCACCGGCGGGGGTAAGGTAATAAGGAACAACCGAGCCAAAGGGATACCCAGGCATTGACGTGGAATGGGTTCCTAGCACACCGCTGTGGTGAGTTCGGCTTAATTGTTTTGCTGAAAATGCAATATCTTGCATGCTCATAAGAAACTCCGTCTATTTAAATTAATGCGTAACAAACACATCATGTTCTTGGTTACGAATAAGGTTTAATTGGGTGTGATAGCAGCGTGCCAATGTATCTATAGTTAAAGCATTTTCCGGCTTATCATCGGCTATACACCCCTGCTCGGCCAGTAAAAGCATTCTGCTGCAATAGGGGGAAATCAAGTTAAGATCGTGACTCACACAAACTATGCAAAGCCCCTGTTTACTAAGACTGACCAATTGCTGCATCACCAACTTTTGATGACGTAAGTCTAGTGCAGAGGTTGGCTCATCAAGTAGCAACAACTTTCCTACTAAGCTGTCCTGTGGGTTTACTGGCAGCAGCTGTAATATTGCTTTACTTAAAAATACCCGTTGCCGCTCTCCCCCTGATAAGGTTTGAATATTTCGCGACAACAAATGAGTAATATCAAATTGCTCGGCAACCTCACTAATAATACGATGTCGATTGTCAGGCGAATCAATAATATGATGGCGAGCTAACTGCAATATTTCATCAACCAAAAAGCCAAAAGGAGTAGAAGCACTTTGCAACATTACCGCGCGATACTCAGCAAGGTCTCTCATACTTATTTCACTTAGTAGCTGACCTTTAAATAATAGTGTGCCTTTTTCAAGTGGCGCTAGGCCACCCAAAACAGTGAGTAACGATGATTTCCCACATCCGTTTTCTCCCGCGAGCGCAATAAATTCACCAGCAGTAAATACCATGTTAAGGTTGCACAATAATTGTCGCTTGCCCCTGATAACATCCACATTAATAAGGGTAAACAACGTTTCATTTTCCTGTGCATGAGCTTGATTAAAGCGAGCCATTAAACACCCCTTTTTGTTGCCATAATAGATACAAGAAAAAAGGTGCACCGATTGCGGATGTAACTATCCCTATGGGAATTTCCATAGGTATGAATAGGGTGCGAGCCAACGTATCGGCCACTGTTAGTAACAATGCCCCCATCAATGCACAGGCTGGAATAAGTACATTGTGATTGACGCCAAATAGTGTGCGGCACATATGCGGCACCACTAAACCCACAAATCCAATAATGCCACATAACGCTGTAGCCAATGCGACTGCAAAAGCAACCAACCACAATATGACTTGTTTATAGCGCGTTACATTCAACCCCATATAGGCAGCTTCATTTTCGCCTAAGGCTAGTAAATTAAGCGCATTGCGAGACACCATTAAGCCTGAAATAGCAATAACGCCAGCCGCTGCCACCAATGCACAGAGTGTCCAGCTAGCGCCGGCTAAACTGCCCATTGTCCAATAAGTGATTTGGCGAAGTGCATCGTCGCTAGCCACATAGCTAATGGCGCCAATGATCGTGCCGGTAAAGGCATTTATCGCCACTCCGGCGAGTATCAAGGTAGCCACAGAGACCCCTTGCGCACTATTGGCAAAACGTAATACTGTCCACACGGCCAATAACGCGCCACCGAACGCCCAAAGTGCTACCCATATAGAAGCAAGGGCAGGCACAAGAGGCGGTACAATGGCCATACTGACCGCTGCTGCAGCGGCGGCACCACCGGCAATACCGATTAAACCAGGGTCGGCTAATGGGTTTCTTACCAAGCCCTGCATAGCACAACCAGACACCGCCAATAGCGCGCCAATAAATAAGGTCATAATAACCCGCGGTAATCGCAGTTCGGTAAGTACGTACCAGTGCGTGCTGTTAAATGCAGCGTCAGATGACAGCGCCTCAATATTAACGCCACGTCCTTCAACCAGCACATTTTGAGAGATATGAAGCTCTGCGGACTGAGAAAATTTATGCCACAAAAGTTCGCCCACATTAATAGGTAAGCTGCCACTCACCACCCCAATATAGGCGCTAACTAGTAATAGAAAGCCAAGTAAGACTAAACCGTGTCGTTTACGTCTTGTTCGTGCTCCGAGCAAATTTAACATCAATGCAGACCGGTTCACCGCTGACGTATTATTTGTCAGCGGATGATTGGTAGAACTGGAGGGCGAGGTAGATACTGTCACTCTTCCCTTCCCGCAGCATCACGATGAGAGTCTGAATTGAGGCTTGTCTCTAAGACAATATTTTGTGAAATCAGTTTTTTAATAACCTGCTCTTGGTTAGCAGGCCCCTGCTTAGCTGTATCAGAAGCTTTAAGGGATAAAGCCCGTAACCCATGTTCGGCAACGGCTTTTAGCGCAATCGCAAAACGGGGAGATAACCCCAAACCAATGCTGCTATCCATCGCTTTAACCAAACAATGTTGGCCTGCAAACGTTGCTGCAATCGCGTGGTGTGAACACAGTGAATTAAGCGCATTTTCGCCATGCAACATGTGTCCTGCGGCAAACACGACATCAGGATTTCGTGCCAGCACTGACTCGGCATCCATTAACTTGTAACCGTTGAGATCGCCTGCAATATTGGTCATACCCAAGGTATCAAAAAGAGCTTGCGGCACCGTATCGGCTCCCGCTACGGTAATGCCTCTATCATTATTCGCCACCACGAAAAGTGCATTAATGGTGTTGGAATAGTTGGCACTGGCGTAAGACGCTATTGCTTCGGAATATTGCACTTGCTGAGCGTCCACTTGGCGATGTAAGTCAGTAACAAGCTGCTTGGCTTTCTCTACAGCCGATACTCGGTGACCAATATCAAGTACCATCTCGCTCAAACCGACTATGTCTTTTGACACATGATAAACATGCACATCAACGCCAGCATTCGCTACCTGCTCTAGCATAGGCTCTGGGCCTGTGGCACTTGCTCCTAGTAACAAAGACGGCTGCTGGGCAAGCACGCCTTCTGTACTAAGTTGACGAAAATAGCCTAGTTTTGTTACCTCATTCGCCGCGGCGGGAAACATACTTGTGCTGTCTGTTGCCACCACCCAATCACCCCGCCCTAGCGCGTAGATGATTTCCGTTACACTGCCGCCCGCAGCAATAATTCGAGGCGTGTCAGCTTGCTGGTTTTCATGTACCGAAGATGTGAGCTGCGCTGTGTGGGTATTAGGTGCTGAGGATGTAGCGGCAGCATATACGCCGCCACTACATAAACACCAAAGTACACTCATTGCGCTTAGCCTATGTAGCACTTTTTTCGTGCTAACTAAGCGTGGTAATTTGGTTTTATCCATTAATTACTCCTCGGTAACGGGGTCGGCGCGGAAGCTATAAGCGCCCGACGTTCCGTCTTCATCGTAATAGCTAGTAATTTGAAATTTAAATACGCTATCACCCGCTGATATTAGGTATACCCCGAACTGTGAGTACAACAAGTGACTTGTGCTGTCATAGTAGTACCAGTTGTTGGCGGTAAACGCGTAGTCACTGACAGTTTCAGCACTAAAACCATAAAATGCAGCGGCTTCGGTATCTATGCCTGCATAGGTATCAGCATCAGTGCGAAGTACAGTTGCATCATCGGCAATAGATAAGGCAAATTCACCTGCGCCATCAGCACAAGGTATTGTGATGTCCCATGCATCCGTTTCCGTTACTTCTTGCTGCAAATCGAAATCGATGTAGATTGACGACGTACACCCTACTGCGTTAACACTTAGCGATACTTCTTCTGCAAACGTGGTTTGCCCATCAAGTACACTTTGATGCATAACACCCAACGTGATTTCCCCAATACCACGCCCTTCAGTCACAATGTCAGTTACATGGAATTTGGTGTAGTTTTCATCTGAAGAAACCACGTAGTAAGTATCGCTAGCCGCGCTGACGACATGGGTTGTAGTGTCATAATTATAAAAGGTATCGCCAATAACAGCAGACTCAGCATCGGTAGAAAAAGCGTCGGCATCTGGCACATCGCTTGTTGTTACTGCTAAATAATCATCCAGCTCGCTATCAGCGGTGGCATTTAAAAATAAGTCTGCCACAGCTGCCCCACTATCATCGTAGAAGTCACTGTTGTTTGCAGTAAAGTAGACACTTACTGGCGTCTCTTGTGCTGTATTTAAAAATACCGACGTGCGTTTAAAGCCGATATCCCAAGTGGTGTCGCTGGCCGCTTCTTCTTCGGTAAGAGTGACCTGAGTTTGTGTATCTAAATCAAAGTAAACAGCAACAGGTTCAGATGTACTACCTGTGCTGTACGGCCCATAAATAGTGGCTACTTCATTGTTGGTTTCGCCTTCATCACCCGCGCTGTCATCGGTTTCGTCACCTGAATTATCGGCGCTGTCTTCACCACTATCTTCACCACTTTGATCAGGGGTTTCAATAACTGGATCGCTACTATCAGAGCCACCGCAGGCTGCAAGCCCCAGTGTCATCGCAAGTAATAATGCTAAGTATGTTTTATTCATGTGTATGTTCCTTTTTAAGTGGTGTGTTTAGCCGTTGTTATTAATCGATTAAACGGCGCCTATGCTTACTTCTCTTATTTGCTTTTTTTGTTAGATTTTTCTGTCTTTAGGTCGTTGTTCTTAATGGCTTTGTTTTAAAGCGCTCAGCCTTCACAGACGAATTAGTATTGATAACTCACGCCTAAATAAACGCGGCGAGCTGAAATAGGGCGAGCATCAAAAGCCCCCGCCGAAAGTGAATCGGGTGAGCGATGTTCATCGGTAAGGTTTTCAACCCCCAAGCGGGTTTGCCAATGGCTAGAAAAGTCATGCTGCACCACGGCATTTAAGGTGGTGTAGCTGTCTTTCGCGGTAACGGTGTAACCAGAGGTGGGAGAAACGTCGTTTTCATGCACGCCATACAGTTGAACGCTGGTATCCGTTTTATCAAATTGGTAGGTCACTGAGGCTTTCACTAAATGTGTGGGCCGTTCCGGCAAGCGCTCAGAATCCCCATCTTCGGCATGTAAGTAGCTATAGTTAAGTTGCCACTGCCAGTTATCGTTTTGCGCGCTCACGCTCAAATCCGCACCATACAGCGTGGCTTCATCGAGGTTTTCGTACATAGAGATATCAAGTCCGGCTTCTTGCGATGCTTCAACATCTACCGCGGTGGTAATAAAATCTTCTGCTTCGGTGTAGTGGAAATCGATATCGGCCTGATACCACCAACGACTTTGTTTCGGTGTTAATCGCGCGTTCAACCCAATATTGGCACTTAGCGCCGTTTCAGGCACAAGGTTTTCATTTCCCAATACCATGTAACCTAAGTTACTGTGATCGAACACGTAGTAACGCTCTTTTAAATTAGGGACTCGATAACTAGAACCACCGCCACCACGCACTTGTAGTGTGGTTTCATCAAGTTTCCAGCTTTGACTACCACTCAATTTGGCCGCCGTATGCCAACCAAAATCTGAATCATTTTGTATTCTAAGGCCAAGTAGGGCTTGGGTGTCGTTTTGCTGCCAATTGGCTTGCACGTAAGCTTCGGTGCTTTCTCGGCTAACATCGTCAACTTCTACCGTACCCGTTGCCACATTTTGCTGATCTAAATTATCAGCATGGGCAACCAATCCCCCTACCCACTCAACATCGCCAAAGGATAAAATTTTCTGCGCTTCAATTTCCGCTAATTGAATATCGGTTTGGCGAAGGCCATTGGTATTCCCGCTTTGTTCATCGTGAGACAAGTAGCGCCCATTAATGTGCCAACTCTGCTGTTGAGCAAGTTTTACATCGTGCTGCCATTGAGTAACGTTAGACACATAACTGATAATGCTAACTTGCCCTGGAATAGCGGACTGGGGCTTGTCTTTCTGTTCCTCTAGCCATTGGCCTTTGTAACTCAAATCAAGGTCGCTGACCTGTGTTGATAAGGAAAACTGCACAAAGGATTTATCCACCGCACCACCATCTTGAGAGACGGTATCAGGGTCGTAATCGAAGCCCGGATTCGTAATATGCTGAGCGGTTAATCCTAGCTGCCAGTCCTTTATCGCTTTAGCCGCACTAACCTTGGCGGTGTGCCCTAAGGTATCGCCATCGAGCCCATCGTCACTGTAATGGGAAAGTTCATAGTCTGCAGATAACTGTGAGTCCTCGGGCACATCAGTAATAATATTGATAACACCCCCCATGGCAGAACTACCATAAAGCACCGATGCAGCGCCGCGTACAATTTCAATCTGTCGAATATTGGCAACGCTAATTTGATCTAAGTCGACTGAAGAGCCTGTAGGAGAAATAACGGGCTGACCGTTAATTAACACCAACACATGGTCGCCGTTAAACCCATTCAACTGAACGTTGTAGCCATCTTTTTGACTACGCCGAACTACCACACCCGGCATCACTTCTAATACTTGCCTAAGTGTTCCTTTGCTAAGCCTCGAAATTTCCGCTTTATCTACCACATCGACTTTTACCGGCGATGCGCCTAAAAGCTTGGGTGTTCGTGTTCCCGTTACCACTACGCGTTCAACTGGCGCCTCAGTTTCGGCTAAAACATATGTTGGCAGTAGCGCGCTCGCCAATAGCAAAGTAACAGGGTAAGAATGAGTCATTTAATTTACTTTCTAATCAATAATGCAAATGATAACAATTTGCATTTGATCTTATTTATTTAAAGACAAAATGCAAGCGCTATTGGAAAATAATATTAACTACGCCACGTCAAACTATTAAAAATGCGAGAGAACACAGCAGGTATTTGTAATATTTCAATAAAAATGTAAACGCATACAATCAAACAATGTAAGCGCTTGCATTTTCATTTTCGCCCCCTATACTGACCAACAAAGTGTTAACAAATACCAAACCAATTCGTTAACGCAAAGTAACCAACAAGCCAAATGCGAACACGGCATTTCGTTTACTAACAAGTGAATTCAGGGCGTTACCTATGAATCAAACTATAAAAACCACGGCTGGTTCTACAACCACCAGTCAACTTGCACTCGCTACGCTAACGTCGTTATTTTTCATGTGGGGTTTCATTACCGCACTTAACGACATTCTCATCCCCCATTTGAAAGCCTTATTCTCACTTTCTTATACCCAAGCCATGTTGGTGCAATCGTGCTTCTTTGGCGCCTATTTTCTTATTTCTATTCCAGCCGGAAAATTAGTGAGTGCCACTGGGTACCAAAAAGGTATAGGTGTGGGTTTGATCACGGCTGCAGTGGGCTGCGTGTTGTTTATTCCTTCAGCGCTTTTCACTCAGTACTGGATGTTCTTAGGTGCATTGTTCGTATTGGCTTCAGGCATCACTATTTTGCAAGTTGCCGCAAACCCCTTGGTGACCATTATGGGAAACCCAGATACCGCTTCTAGCCGACTCACCATGACCCAAGGGTTTAACTCATTGGGTACAACTGTTGCGCCCATCATTGGCGGCATAGTGTTATTTGGTGCGCATGAAGGTATGGAAAACGCAGCAGTAGATGCAAATGCGGTAGTACTTCCCTATTTAACATTGGCCGCTGTACTCGTGGCCATGGCGGTGGTGATGGTTAAAGTGAAGCTGCCCTCACCCACGCACAGTGAAATGGATGTCGCCACTACGACAGATACCGGTTTATTAAAACATCGCCACCTATCATTAGGCGCACTAGGTTTATTTTTGTATGTAGGTGCTGAAGTCGCGATTGGCAGCTTCTTGGTAAACTACTTTGGGCTTGAAAGCATTAAAGGCATGAGTGAAAGCCAAGCGTCTAAATACATCGCCTATTACTGGGGGGGCGCTATGGTAGGGCGTTTCATTGGTGCCGCGGTAATGCAAAAGGTGGCCGCGGGTAAACTACTCGCCGTTAATTCATTTGCCTCATGTACACTCATTATTGTTTCGGTATGCAGCAGCGGCAATATCGCCATGTGGACAATTTTAGCGGTAGGACTTTGTAACTCTATCATGTTCCCCACCATTTTCAGTCTTGCACTTAAAGGGCTAGGCCAAAAAACAGCACAAGCCTCTGGCATGTTGTGTTTAGCCATAGTGGGCGGTGCTATTGTGCCACTATTACAAGGTGTTATTGCTGACAACGCAGGTGTACAACTTTCTTTCTTATTGCCAGTTATTTGCTACTTATATATTGCTTATTACGGGCTTCGTGGTGCCACCGTTAACTTGGCTGCTAGCCACAAATAAACAAGGAATTTACTATGAAACTAAGTTCATATTCACTAATTGCCACAGCATTGGTTATGGCAGGTTGTCAGCCAGCGACAGACGAGGCTAGCACGCCACACACTGAGCAGACTGAGCAAGCAACAAACAAATCAGTACCCGATTTTTGGCCTGAAATTACTTTTAGCACGGCCAATAGCGAAGCGGTAGAAGAAAAAGTAGACGCTATTTTAGCCACTATGACCCTTGAGCAAAAAGTAGCGCAAACGATTCAGCCTGAAATTCGCGATGTTACTCTTGAAGATATGCGTACCTACGGGTTTGGCTCGTACTTAAATGGCGGCGGTGCATTTCCCAATAATGACAAGCACGCCACTCCACAAGATTGGATTGCTATTGCGGACGCCATGTATCAAGCATCAATAGACGATTCTGTTGATGGCAGCACCATTCCTACCATGTGGGGAACTGATGCTGTACACGGTCACAACAATGTTATTGGCGCTACGTTGTTTCCGCATAATATTGGTTTGGGTGCGATGAACGACCCTGCCATTATTACTCAAATAGCCGAAGCGACGGCCAAAGAAGTACGAGCGACTGGTATAGATTGGATATTCGCGCCAACTGTTGCGGTAGCCCGTGATGATCGTTGGGGTAGAACTTATGAAAGCTATTCAGAAGACCCTGCCATTGTAGGCGCTTATGCCAAAGCCATTGTATCTGGCATGCAAGGCGATATTGCCAGCGGCAGCATTGACGATAGCCATGTTATCTCAACGGTAAAACACTTTATTGGTGATGGCGGTACACAAGGTGGTGACGATCAAGGTAACAACATTGCCGACGAAGAAACCTTATTTCGCATCCACGCACAAGGCTACGTTGAAGGTCTAAATGCAGGCTCACAGTCGGTAATGGCGTCATTCAACAGTTGGCATGGTAAGAAAATTCACGGCAGCAAATACCTACTTACTGATGTGCTAAAAGATAAGATGGGTTTTGACGGTTTTATCGTGGGTGACTGGAACGGCCATGGTCAAATTGAAGGCTGTACTAACGAAAGCTGCCCTCAAGCTATGAACGCGGGTCTTGATGTATTTATGGTGCCTACCAGTGCTTGGAAACCTTTGTATGAGAACACCATTGCACAGGTTAAATCTGGGGTTATTCCTCAGTCTCGTCTAGACGATGCGGTACGTCGCGTATTGCGGGTTAAAGTACGCATGGGTTTGTTTGAGCAACCTTCTCCGGCTAACCGCGCGTTATCGGGCAATAGCGAGATTATTGGTGCGCAAGCCCATCGCGATATTGCTCGCGCTGCGGTTCGTAAGTCTTTAGTGATGCTTAAAAACCAAGATAAATTGCTACCACTAGCACCCAATATGAACGTGGTGGTAGCGGGTGATGCTGCTCATAATATTGGCAAGCAATCAGGCGGCTGGACAATTACGTGGCAAGGTACAGGCAACCAAAATAGCGACTTCCCAGGCGCAACCTCTATTTTTGAAGGTATTCAGCAAACAGTTAGCGAAGCGGGCGGAACGGCTACTTTATTTGAAGGAATGACGTTTGATGCACAAAGTTCAACAAACAATAAACCTGATGTAGCCATTATCGTATTTGGTGAAAACCCTTACGCTGAAGGCAATGGCGATATTTCAAATGTTGAATATCAACGTGGCGACAAGTCAGATCTTGCGTTGTTGAAATCTTTCCAAGCCCAAGGTATTCCTGTGGTATCTGTTTTCATTACCGGCCGCCCATTGTGGGTAAACCCAGAAATTAACGCCAGTGATGCCTTTGTAGTGGCGTGGTTACCTGGCTCTGAAGGCCAAGGCGTTGCTGATGTGTTGTTCACTAAAAAAGATGGTGAAATCAACTATCCAATGCATGGAAAGCTTTCGTTCTCTTGGCCTGCAACCCCTATGCAAATCGTGAATAAAGATGACGGGAATACTGCACAATTTGCTTACGGTTATGGGTTAGCGTTTGGTGATACCGATCCTATTGAAGCGCCGCTGTCTGAGTCGACTGGCATTGATGCTAACGCGCCGTTACCTGCCCATGATATTTACGTGCTTTCTACACAAAAACCATGGCAACTAATAATTAAAGACGCTTCGGGTGATACGACTGTCACAAGCAATACGGTGGAATCTGAAGGCGCTAGCGTACGTACCACCGACCGCATGGTGCAAGAAGATAGCTTATCGCTAACATTTACTGACCAAGCTACTGTAGGCTTCTATTCACCTTTCCCTGAAGATATGCGTGATTACAGCGACGATGAGTCGGCACTTGTTTTAGATGTGAAACTAGCAGAAGGCCTAGACAACCTTAGTGTGTCTATTGGTTGTAGTAGCAGTGATTGCGGCGTGTCGTTACCGTTAAATTCCTTCGCAGCTACTTCAAGCGAGTGGCAAACGGTTGTTATTCCTTCACGCTGTTTTGTAGAAGCAGGCGCATCATTTGCTGAGCTTTTCTCACCATTTGCGCTTAATGCTAACGCCTCGGCATCGTTATTGGTATCTAATATACGCTATGAAGCGAATGCCTCTAGCGATGATGCGTCAATGTCAGACATTGCGTGCCCATAGCGTGTGATTGCTGGACTATCTGAGCTTAAGTTAGCCTCACGCTAGCCTAAAAATTAAAAACATCAAAAACGGGAGCCTATGCTCCCGTTTTTTTATATTTATAATCTAGGTGTTTTCGTTTTTAGCCGCGATAAAACTAGTCTGATTTTTTCGGCATTAAATAGTCCGGAATGGGAGCACGGCGACTTTGGGTTTTGGGCCCGTACCACGTTGTTAGATAATCTAAAATAACCGGCTGCGCATCGCCTAAGGGCCATAGTTTTTGCGTGCTTTGCATCCAGCGAATAGTTTCAAGCCAGCGTTCGCGGCTCATTTGGTTTTGCGAAATAAGCTTAGCGGAATGACAGGCAGTACAATGTGCAGCCACCATATTATGCCCAGTGGCATCAACAAGCCCTGTCGCGGGGTTGAGCTTATGTTCGTTAGCTAGCGTCGCTAGTGATGTAGTACATAACACCGATAGCATTAGCGCGCTTGTCAGCCTGTTCATTTCTCACACCACCTTTACTGCAATGCGGTGACACGCATTGTTTAAGTAACCTTTGGGGTTCCAACCAGGCAGCACCATGGGCTGAGAACGGCCATTTGCATCTTCAGCGCGCGCCCAAATTTCATAGTAGCCAGCCTGATTGAAGTTAATTTCTGAATTAAAGTGCTGCCAAGCATGCCTATTAACGGGCTTAGACAACGCACTCTGTTGCCACGTTTGACCAAAATCAGTTGAGGTAAAGACCTTGGCTATCGCGGCTTCGCCGCTCCATGCATGCCCGCGTACTGCCAACGCTTTGCCTTTGTTATGCTTCGCACCTGACTTGGGATGGGTAATTAAGGATTTCACCGGCATAGCTTCAATAATGCACATTTCATCTTCTGGCACACTCGTGCCTGGTGCGATGGGTTTGCACGGTACACGATAGGCATTGCCGCCCATTTTCGCGCCATCATGTACCCGATCGCGAATAACAATTTTCGACAACCA
Source organism: Alteromonas sp. CI.11.F.A3 (assembly GCF_032925565.1). Classification (NCBI taxonomy): domain Bacteria; kingdom Pseudomonadati; phylum Pseudomonadota; class Gammaproteobacteria; order Alteromonadales; family Alteromonadaceae; genus Alteromonas; species Alteromonas sp. CI.11.F.A3. Next base: position 489,543 of record NZ_CP136708.1, on the reverse strand, counting down.
CTTGCCCGAGGTAGAAGCAGGCCAGCCGCCAAACATTAACCGCATGGGGAAGCCGTTCATTAGCGGTAGCGGTTCGCCATTCATTTCAAAGGCAATTAACGATTCATCTTCTAATGCTTTGCCAATAGGCACGCCACGAGAAATAGCCGCTTTACCCGGCGTGCGGCTTAAGTGTAAATCTTCACCGTAATAACCTATGTAGACTGCATCGTCTTTAATACCGACGGCATTCAGTACGTCTTTTAAACGAACACCTGTCCATGACGGGCAGCCTACCGCGCCGGTAGTCCATTGATTACCGCTGGCCGCAGGGGAAAATTCAGAACGGCCATTTCCGCCACACTCAAGGGTGAGTTGATAGGTATAATGTTTAAAATTAGCTTTAAGCTCGCTTAAGGTGAAGGTGCGAGATGCAGACTCACCTTCAATCGTGAGTGTCCACGTGTTTTCATCAAAATCAGTGGGGGTTATTTCCGGCACAATACCGTTATTTCTTACGAATAATTTAGACGCTGGCGTAACCTTATCGTCAAGTAAATGCGCGGGGGTTTCGGCGTTAATAGGCCTGTCGTTTAGTACCACCAACCCGTCTTTACCTTCAATACTAAAAGGCGTTTCAGTTTGCGCTAATGCAGCCGGAATAAGCCCTGCTGGCATAAAGCGACCATAAACAATTTCTGCGCCTAGTAACAAAGAGAGGGTTTTAAAACCTGATAGAAAACCACGTCGTGTTAACCCATCGGTTTTACGCCCGAATACTTGCTCGTCTGCGTCAATAGGATTTTCGGCGTACAAGGCATGAATACCGGTTTCGTTCGCCAAAGGCTGCTGCTTTGATGATTCAGAATGCGTGCTCACACTCTGTTTAGATTTTTTTGAGATAGGCACGCATTGCCTCCTTTACGAGTGCATTGATGTCGACAACTAATTCAAGAAAAACTAACTTAAGAAAGCTAGTTTAAAAGCTAACTTAGAACTAGCTCAAGTTGACTAACTTAAAAACAAATAACCTAAAATGAGTAGGGCTATCCAAAGGGTTTCCGTCACAATAAGTACAATAGGTAACATGCCGACTTCAGCCAGCTTACCTAAGTTTGATTTCATACCAATGGCAGTGATTGATACTACAAGAAAAAATCGAGATATCTGTGAGCCTGATTCGATAACCACTTCAGGTAAGGTAACAAAACTATTTAACAGCATGAGAACCACAAAACCCACTAAGAACACAGGTAACTTAGGCATTTCGCCATCCAAATCCTGTACGCTAGTGTGTGCTCGTTTTACTATTACCATCATGATCATAACAACGGGTAATAACATGGCAACGCGCACTAACTTCGTTAACGTGGCCATATCGCCCGCGTCTTCAGACACTGAATATCCAGCACCTACTACTTGCGCCACATCGTGAATGGTACCGCCTAGAAAAATACCCGCTTCGGTATCGTCCATACCCAATTGCCCAGCAATAATAGGGTAAACAATCATGGCAATGGTAGACATAGCAGTTACGCCAATTACCGTTAGCAGCGTATCCCGCTCATGATTTTTGCCAGCAGGCAAAATAGTAGAAATTGCTAATGCCGCAGAGGCCCCGCAAATAGCTACCGAGCCGCCGGTTAATGCGCCAAAACGCTTTTGCATACCCACGCTTTTTGCCATCACCACACCCAACACTATGGTTGAGAAAATGGCAAAAGCCAGCATGGCTGCTGTTTGCCAACCAAGAACGACTAAGTCACCCAAGGCAATACGCAACCCCAGCAATACAACACCAGCACGTAATAGCGTACTGGCGGTAAAATCGATGCCGCATTTGCACACCCCATCTGCCTGATACAAAAATGAGATTGCCATACCCAGTAACAGCGCGAACAACATGGCCGGTGCGCCATAATGTTCACTTAAAAACAGCGCTGCCATACCGGTTATTGTAGCAATACCAAACCCAGGCCAAATCGATTTACACTTTGCGGCAAACTCGGTCATAACAATTAACGCTCGGCAGCGACAAGAGCGACTAATACTTGGCGTTTTCTTTCACCAGAATATGGGCGACGGCCGTGCATAGAGCGATAGTTATCAACTAACGCAACATCGCCATCTTGCCACTCAAGATCGAAAGTAAACTGTTGCGATAGCTCAGCAATACGCTCTAAACCTTCTTTAGGAATAGCAGAACCATCACCAAACGTAATGGCTGAAGACGGGTTTTCACGCACCCCTTTCCACCCCATATAAGCCGCTATAAGTTGGTTGTAGAACGAGTATGAACCGTCACCAAGATCAATCACTGCCGGCAACACTGGGGTAATAGCGCGTAAGCTACCATCGTCCAACCATTCCCAGCTGTAACCAAGCTCTTTTAGCTTTGCTTCGCCTTCTGCGGTGCTTTCTACACTTAACGTGCTTTTCCAGCTTCGGCCCTGACCTGAATTCGCATCATCTGCAGCGGGCATTGTCGTGGTGTACTTCAAGCCTTTTTCTGCAAAATCGTTAGCTAACGACGGGTTTTCCGCCTTTAGTGCTTCAAACAATTTGTCTGAACGACATAGTGGCGTAGCGCCGCCATTATCAGCCGCTGACTGGCAGTAAAAGAATACCTTACTAGGTGAAATTGGCGTTTGTGCCATTTCGTGATGTAAGAAAATCTCTACGTCTTTAGGGGCTTCGTTGGCGGTAAATACACGTTCAGTAAAGTTGATACGCACCGCGTTCGAGAGCGATTCTTTATAGGTAAAGTTTGCATACCCGAAGCCAGCAGAGAAGATATCGAAAGTTTCAGCAGAATTTAAAGGGAAACCTCTAAATAACAACGCCCCCGAAATGGCGAGTTGTGCTTCTAACTCAGCCTGGTTCTGTTGAATAAACGTCACTGTTTCTTCTACGGTTTTACAGCCATCGTTATTTACCACAATTTGCGGAAAAACTTGGCCGTTGTAGCTGTGTTGAGTTGGCACATTGGCATATTCGATTGCGTTGCTCATAGTACTCTCCTAGTCGTAAATAGGGTGGAAACGATTAAAGGCAGCTTCACAGAAGTGACCTGGGTCGTTAAAGCGTCGGTTCATGTTAAGCGCTGAAATAGCCTGCATTTCTTCATCGGTAAGTTCGAAATCGAACAGGGCTAAGTTTTCGCGCATTCTTTCAGGCTTCGACGTTTTAGGAATAATGGCATTACCACGTTGTACACCCCAGCGAAGTACCACTTGTGCAGGTGTTCTACCATGGGCGCCAGCGGCTTTTTTCACTACCTCTTGCTCGAGTACCGATTCCGTTTTATCCGCCATTTCTAGCTCAAGATAAGACAGGGCTCCTAATGGCGAGAACGCGGTAACGTTCATATCGTAGTCTTTTGCTAGGCGAATCAAACGCTCTTGCGTTAAATACGGGTGAGATTCAATTTGCAACATAGCTGGTTTGATACGGGCGTAGCTCATCAAATCGTGCAGTAGCCCTGTGTTGTAGTTACATACACCAATACGACTAACCTTCTTGCTATCTACCAAACCTTCCATGGCTTCCCATGTTTTATATAGAGGCACTGGAGCCAACTCCATGGTTGGGTTCTCTTGCGTAGTATCGTAAAACCACTCTGGTGGGTAACGAGTTTCAATCGGCACAAATTTTTGCGCTATCGGAAAGTGAATAAGGTACAAATCGAGATAATCGAGTTGTAAATCGCTTAATGTTTTTTCAAGTGCTAGCGGCACATGCTCTGGTGCATGAAAGGTATTCCACAGTTTCGATGTGATCCAAAGCTCTTCACGGGTACAAAGGCCATCTTTGATAGCACGCTGAATGCCTTCGCCAACCTCTTTCTCGTTGCCATAATCAGAAGCGCAGTCTAAATGGCGATAGCCCGCTTTAATCGCTTCGTATGCAGTATCAGCACAGATAGCCGTATCGACTTTCCAGAAACCAAACCCAACCTCAGGGATTTTTTCCAACGCGTTCATATCTTTATATCCTGTTCAATAAAAAAGACTTTAGTCTTGTATAAGACATAAGTTATTATAGGAGGAATGCCATGTCAACAAAGTGTTAACAAAATTAATTAAGCACTCACTTTTTGATACTCGCGAAGTTGTTTTTGTGTTTATTTCGAAAAGACGTTATTGAATAACGCTGTACCGAAGCCCTTATTTCAGGGCCCAAGTGTTGAATGGCATAGTCTTAGGGGTCGCTGCTTCAAAGGATATAGCTTCAAAGTCTATAGCTTCTAAGGTAAGCGCTATAAGAGAAAAAGCCATCTAAGGGTAAAACCTTGATGGGGCAGCGTTAACAAGAAGCAGTATGAACATAGCATAGCGATTTTAAATGGCTATGCGCTGAGCTAGCAGAGGAATTGCTAGCGATAATTTAATCAAGCTCTACTTGGTAATGATAGTGATCGCTTCTACATTTGCTTTCACGATATTCAATCAGCTTACCGTCTATAGACTCTGTCACACGTGTTACCAGCAACAGCGGCTCGCCTGCTTTTATTTGTAAAAGCTTGGCATCGTTATCTGAGGCTAGTACCGCTTTAATACCGTCTCGGGTTTTAAATACGGTTTGATTAAAGTCGGTTTGATAGAAATGGTACAAGGTATGGGGAATATCTTTGCGTTCATGTATGCCAACAAAATATTTAGCCGGCAGAAAAATCGTTTCCAGCATACAAAATTCGTTATCTAAAATACGTCGACGTTCGAGTTTTGTTACGCGCTCTTTGCCCGATAAATTTAACGCGGCTTGTACGTTTTTATCAGGAGATATGAGTTCTATGCCAAGCAACTCGGCTTTGGGAAGGTCGGCTCCCTTGCCGTCGGCTTGCAGCGGGAAGAAGCGAAACAGGGCATCTTGTGCAGTGTGCTCAGAAACGAAGGTACCTACACCTTGGCGGCGTGTTACAATTTTAGTGTCGGTAAGCAAGGTTAACGCTTTACGAACCGTGCCTTGGCTAACATTAAATTCATCAGCCAGTTTGAACTCGCTTGGCAACATTTCACCAGGCTGCCACCGACGTTCAACAATGAGCTGCTTTATATATTCGGCAACTTGCTGATAGAGCGGTTGGAACGCGAGACTGGGACCACTTAATTTGTGGTCGAACTGAGATGAAGACATGAAACCCTAACCTAATGCTTAATTTTTGTTGTTATATCATACACAAGAGTTATAGCGCATTTTTGATGTAAATCACATACAACTACAGGTGTAGATGCAAAATGTTACTTGAAACCCTAGTACCTATGTTCATTCTATTGGGCTTTGCTACTGTACTGCAAACCCTAAGCGGGTTTGGCTTTGGGTTAATGGTGGTATCTAGTTTTACCTTATTTAATTTACTTCCCCTTACCGCCACCACTTTTTTAATTAGTGTTCTAGGGTTAGTAAATTCAACCAGTATTGTGTTGAAAAATGTTCACCTTATTCACCGCAAAGCCTTCACGCTTGTGTTGATCGGCGGTATCCCTTTTATTGCCGTGGGCTACGCCTTGCTTGAATACCTTTCCGCGGGACTGTCGGTTTGGTTAAATATTTTGCTTGGGTTGGCAATATTAACCTGCTGCTTGCTACTCATTGTGAAAAGAAGCCAATCTGCTGCCTCAGGCAAAGGGTGGGGCTTTATAGTATCAGGCGCATTGGGTGGCGTATTAGGCGGGTTATTTTCTACTTTCGGGCCACCCGTGGTATTTCAGTGTTATCGCCAGAATTGGTCTGTGCATGAAGTGCGATATACTCTGCTGGCTATCTTTAGTGTTACCGCGCTTATTCGTTTAGCCATGGTGCCTTTTGGCACGTTGCCCAATCAGACTACGGTTATATCTACCCTTTTTGCTATCCCCCTGATCTTAATATTTACGCGCATTGGTAGGCTGCTAGCTGCGCGGATTGAGCCAAGCGTGGTAAGATTATTGGCCATTAGTACATTAGCGCTTAGTGGGATAACGTTAATTCTTCAAAATGTGCCCCACCTGTTAAACTAAGCATTGTGTTAACTAAACACTGTGTTTACTAAGCAGCCTTAGATAGCCGCAACTGGCAGTCGCTACCAATAGTAAAAACGCCATTCCCCGTTTGAAATACAACGCGCACTTGTAATAATTTGCACTGAAAACTGTAATTGCTCGTTGACAGCCAAGTTACATTTCATTAACTTATGTCTTATATAAGACACGAAGAGTGAAGTGATATGAGTAATGCATTTTCGGTAACCGAGCCAGACTGGAACAGCATAAAGGCGGCGGATATTACCGCGAGCCCTTATCTAGTAGACGATCACCACCTAGCGGTGCCTACTCAATACGGCAGCCTACTATTTTCTATAAGCCAATTTGGCTTACGTATTCAGTCGGGCGGTGATAATGCGACCCTAGTTGATGGTTTCGATTACGGCATGCTCATTACCACTCCCGATACTAAGCAACTTGTTTTCTCGGGCGATGAGCAACACTGCACCATTAATGCCGGTGAATACCGTTTAGAACTGTTTTCTGCTCCGCTTCATTTCAAACTTTATCGAAACGATATTTTGGTACAAGAATCGGCTACCGATGGACACTTTGTGCGTCAACATCGCCTCCCGCCTTTCGCTAAAATCGATGCCGGTTGGGTAATTTGTTTAGAACTTGGTGATGATGAATCAATCTACGGCTTAGGTGAAAAATGGGGCAAGCTTGATAAACGTGGTCAATTGGTTCGTTCATATAATCACGATGCCCTTGGTGTAAACACTGAAAAGTCTTATAAAAACACCCCTTACGCATGGAGCCCTGAAGGCTGGAACCTCTTTGTTCACACGCCAACGCCAGTGACCCATGGTGTAGGCTATGCGCCTTGGTCTCAGCGCGCGTACATTTGCGTGGTTGAAGACACCTTGCTAGATATGTTCTTGTATCACTGCGATAGCCCAGCGCAAAGTATTCATACTTACAGCAGCCTGACAGGATTCGCGCCTGTTCCACCAAAGTGGAGCCTAGGCGTTATTCTTTCCAAGGCTTATTACAAAGATTCAGAAGAGCTATTAGCTGTTGCCCGCGAAGTACGTGAAAAGAACATGCCCTGCGATGTCATTACGCTAGATGGCCGCGCATGGCAAGATACCGATACTCGTTTTGCATTTGAATGGGACCCTACTCGCTACGCCGATCCTAAGCCAGTTCTTGATGAACTAAAAGCGATGGACTTTAAAATTTGCGTATGGGAATACCCCATGATTTCAGTGAAAAACCTGCTGTACGTAAAGGCCGCTGAAAGAGGCTGGCTAATTAAAGACAAGCGCACGGGTGAAGCTTATCGCTACGAGTGGGATTTAAGCCCTTTCGGTGAAGTACTTACTCCACTACCAGATTCAGGTATTTTAGATTTTACCCACCCTGAAGCTTACGAATTTTGGAAGGAATCACACAAGCCCTTGTTCGAACTGGGTGTTGATATGATTAAAGCCGACTTTGGTGAGCAGTTAGAAGATGACAACATGCTCTCTTACAGCGGTGATTCAGGTGACCGACTGCATAACGTATATAGCATGCTGTATAACCGCTGCGTATACGAAGCCGCTGAAAAATATTGTAAAACAGGGCCATTTCTGTTCAGTCGTTCAGCATGGACAGGCAGCCAGCGTTTTCCAGCTCAGTGGGGCGGCGATCCTCAAGCAGACTGGCATGGTCTAGCTGCGAGTATTCGGGGAAGCCTTTCTTGGGGCATGTCGGGCGGTCCATTCTTCGCCACCGACATCGGCGGATTCTATAAGGATACCCGTGACGCGGAACTCTATGTTCGCTGGGCACAGGCATCAGTGTTTTCTGCTCATATGCGCCTGCATGGCATTGGCCCTCGCGAACCTTGGTCCTACGGCGAAGCAGCATCTGATGCCGTATTCGACGCGCTAAAACTGCGTTATCGCTTACTGCCCTATTTAGAAAAAGCCACACAACAAGCCAGTGAAACCGGCTTACCTGTGCAGCGTTCAATGGCCCTTGCGTTCCCTAACGACCCACTTGCCCGCCAGTTTGAACAACAATTCATGTGCGGCGAAAGTTTGTTAGTCGTGCCTTGTATTGTGCCTGGCGGTAAAGTGAAGTTCTATTTACCAGAAGGTGATTGGGTTCGTTTTAATACTGCTAGCACTTCACCTTCCGACGAAGACACTTACCAAGGCGGTAAGTACTACGAGCAAATTCTAGGTTTGAATGAGCTGGCAGTATTTGTTCGCAAAGGTGAGCAAGTGGTTTTAGGTCCTGAGGTAGAGCATACCGAAATGGATATGTCTGCTACCACTATGTGGCCGCAATAGTCGTCGGAGTATTAGCATGAATGTGACGCTTACCTTACTGACCTGTATGGCCTTTATGGCCGTGGTCGCCATTATTTCGTACATGAAAACGAAAGGCGAAGTAAATACTCAAGACGGCTATTTCTTAGCAGGTCGGGGGTTAACCGGCACCTTCATTGCAGGCTCTATGATCCTGACTAACCTCTCGGCAGAGCAGCTCATTGGTCTTAACGGCTCTGCCTTTGGGTACAATTTAAGTGCTATGGCATGGGAAGTGACCGCGGGTATTTCCACCATTATCATGGCGCTGATCTTTTTGCCTCGCTACTTAGCGGGCGCTTTTTCTACCCTACCCGAGTTTCTACGTGACCGGTTCGACGACAACGTAAGAAGAATGACGGTCGTATTATTTATGGTGGGTTACACCTTAATTACTATTCCTTCGGTACTCTATTCAGGCTCTATTGCGGTACTTCGGTTATTCGACGTGCCCGGGTTATTAAATTTAAGTTATGAAGCCAGCCTTATTGTTACCATCATAATGGTAGGCAGTATCGGTGCCTTGTACGCCATATTTGGCGGTTTAAAAGCGGTAGCAGTGTCAGATACCATCAACGGTGTAGGCCTTCTCATTGTTGGGTTATTGGTACCTATCTTAGGCTTAATTGCACTAGGTGATGGCAGCTTCGCAGCCGGCCTAACCACTATCGCTACAACCGAAACCGAGAAACTAAATGCCATAGGGGGTGCTGATGATCCCGTGCCCTTTGGGACTATTTTCACCGGTATGATATTGGCGAACCTGTTTTATTGGGGTACCAACCAATATGTAATTCAACGTACGCTAGGTGCTAAGAACTTAATTGAAGGGCAAAAGGGCGTGTTGTTTTCGGGGTATTTTAAAGTCCTCGTGCCTTTTATGATGATGTTACCTGGGGTAATTGCGTATCACCTGTATCAAAATGAAAACCTGCAAACTATCGACTTGGCTTATCCACACTTAGTGAAAGAGGTATTACCGCAATACTTGTCTGGTTTTTTCTTAGCGGTGTTGTTAGGAGCGGTATTTAGCTCGTTCAACTCGTTATTAAATAGCGCCGCCACACTGTTTTGTTTAGACGTGTACAAACCGTTTAAAAAAGATAAGGTCACTGATTCCCAGCTCATTCGCGTAGCCAAAATTACCAGTTTAGTTATTGCGGTGGTCTCTTTCATTACTGCGCCGTTATTAATGCTGGCACCGGAAGGGTTGTGGCAGATTATTCGTATCTTTACGGGTTTTTATAACATTCCTGTTATTACCATTGTATTGGTCGGTTTATTTACTAAAAACGTGCCTGCCCTTGCGGCAAAGGTCGCGATTATCTTTCACGTAATAGCGTATGCCTTGCTGAAGTTTGTGTGGCAAGTAGAGATTAACTTTATCCATATCTACGCCATTTTGTTTGCCATTGAACTTGGCATTATGCTGGCCATTGGTCACTTCTACCCTATGGCAAAGCCATGGCGCTTTGTACCTAAAGCAGAGGTAGATATGACACCGTGGCGTTATGCTATTCCTTGCGCGATTGTACTGGTTGGTTTAATTGTGACTCTGTACTTAATGTTTTCACCAGTGGGTTTCGTGGGCGGCATCAGTAAAGCCTTTATCCCTTCTTTAGTTGGGCTGTGGAGTACCTGCTTTGTAGCCATCGGCATAAGCCTTAAATGGTGGCGTGCCAGATACGAATTAGGGTTAAAGCGCTTAGCACATCAATAATACTAACAGGCGGCCTTGGCCGCCTTTTTTATTTAATATGAACATGTTCATGGTGATGCGGGTGAACATGCAAGTTGTCGTTGTCATCTCGACAAGGCTCACCAGGCAATTCAAATTCAATGGTAGTGTGGGCCAAATTAAACGGCGCTAGTCGGTCTGATACATCTTGCTTTAACGCTCTAAGTTTAGTGTTATCAATACTGCAATTAATTACCACGTGCGCTGTTAACACATGCTGTTCGCCATCAAGAGACCAAAAGTGAACATGATGTAGCTCTTCAACGTGTTCCATACTCAATAGAACATCAGAAATAGCCTGCTTTTGGGTATCATCTGGCGAGCCTTGTAAAAACAACTTCATGGTTTGCACTACGTATCGCAACACGTTGAATAAGATAAATAGCGTGAACAGAATAGAGAGAATTGGGTCGAGAATAGGCCATTCTACAAAATGTAAAACAATAGCCACAATAAGTACCGCTACCCAGCCCATGGTGTCTTCAATAAGGTGCCAGTTAAGCACCTTTTCATTCATTGAATGGCCGCCACTTAGCTTATAAGCCGCAAAGCCGTTTACGATAATGCCCATTACTGCCAAGCCCATCATGCCCTCTGTCATCGGCATTTCAGGGTTTGCCAACCGAGGGATCGCCTCAGATAATATCCACGCCGAACCAGCAACAAGAATAAGTCCATTGATCATGGCGCCCAAAAGGCTTAATCGCTTAAAACCATAAGAATATTTGTCGGTAGCCGATTTCTGACCAAGCTTACTTAAGTACCACGCAAGGCCAATTGATAGAGTATCGCCCAAATCGTGAACCGCATCAGCCATAATAGCGACACTGTTTGTTAGCAACCCGCCGATAAATTCAATAATGGTGAAGCAGAAGTTTAACCAGAATGCCCAACCTATGCGGCTACTGTCGGTTTCTGCATGGCTATGTTCGTGCCCATGATCATGAGAATGCCCGTGAGAATGGTGGTGCATGATGTGTCACTCCTTTAATAGCATGTCCACTGCATACTGAAATTATAAACCGCTTCCATGAAAACACGATACTAGTGAAAAACACTTGGTTTAAAGTCAACTTAGTGGCGCGATAATAGATTTTCATAAACATTCAAGACAGCAATAAAATGCAAAAAACGCCTATCTACCTACTCAAATAAAAATTTTTTTTAAAAAAATTTGAAAATTATAAAATTTATGCTTGTATACAAAAGTATAACTTTAAAAAGTACCTTTAAAAAAACTTAAACATAATCAATACGTTGAAAATATGATTTTTTTCCTCTCGATAATAGTTATTAAATTCAATAAGTAAGCATAAGGTTTAACGCCTTTTAAAAGGGTAAAGACTGTGGTTATATATTTTCGCTGTCAATTGAGTACTGATAAGAGCTTCCCAGCAACTCACTGATTTTAGAACAATTGTAAAATAATTCGTTAGGCAGCCCCGACTAAAGGTATGAGAGGAAACAAAATGAAAAAAAGAATAATGACAATAGCGCTACTTTCTACTATTTCTGCGTCAACACTTGCAGCAAGTGAAACATTTCAAGCGAATGTAGACGCGATGTCCGATGCGACTATTGCAGAAACTGCTACGCTTCACTTCGGTGCCATGCAACCAACAGTAGGCTCTGTGTGTACCATGGATAATGCGGGCACTGTATCAGGCGATTGCGATGTTTCTAATGCGAACATTGCTATTGGTCTAATTACGGTTTCAGGCTTAGCTTCAAATGTTCCTGTGAATGTCACAGTGACTGGTGCATCTGGTACCAATGTTACTTTTGAAGCGAACTATGACATCAATGCAGCTGTGGCAACACACGACAATATCGCAGACGGCACATTGACTGCGGTTACTACAGACGCATCAGGTACAGATCTTACTATCGATGTATATGGTGACATGACGGTTGATTCGGCATTAACGCCAGGCGACGCTTATACCGCTAACTATGTAGTTGACGTTACGTTCCAGTAATCGTTTGAGGCGAGCCAACTGCGTTCGCCTATTCTTTTCTATACTCGAAATCAAAAGTAAATATGATACTGATACGGCTGTTAACACCTATTCGTCTTTCTGTTTTTCTTGTTATCTCTGCTGCGCTATTTTTTTCCAATGTTGCCAATGCAGATGTTTCGTTATCTAAATTTCGCATTTATTTTGATTCTAAATCCCGCTCAGACTCTATCCAAATACGTAACACAAGCTCAACGCCAATGTCTTACCGAGCAGAGTTATCTATTAATGCGATGACTGAAGAGGGGTTAGTTTACGCGGTAACAGAAGACCCGCTCACGGCATCGACTTTTATTAGATATTCACCGAAACGTGGCAATATCCTACCCGGAGAGCGTCAAGCGCTGCGCTTCGCATTAAGAAAGCCTGCTGGACTTGTTGACGGTGAGTACCGAGCTAACCTTCGTTTAGTCACAGAAATAGCGCCTAGTACGAACTCGAATGTAAACCTAGCCAGCAAACTTGCATACAATATTCCGATTATAGTGCGTCATGGACGCATTACTGCTGAAGCGTCAATGGTGAATCCATCCACCATTATTTACAACGGAAAGCCACACTTACAAGTTTGGTTAAAACGTTCAGGCAATCGTTCATTATTTGGAAACTTCATCATTGAAGATGCTGAAGGGGAAGAAATCGGTGTACTGAATAACGTAGCAGTTTATCGCCCTCTTGAACGTCGAAAAGTCCTGATCCCCCTGCAAAACGCCAAAAAAGGGCCTGTTGTTATTCGGTTTACTGAAATTGATAAATTCGGTGGCGACATAGCGCTATCTATTGACCACGTTATAAAATAGCAACCCGCTAACGTGTCATGAGGATACTATCCTTAATCTTCTTGTGTCTTACTGTGTTCGTCTCATGGGCTGAGCCCTGTCCTCCCCTTTCCTCAACGGCTCGGGTGGCATTAGATGAAGATCAGTTATTGATTAGTGTGTTACGCATTAACGGCCGCCCCCTATGGGACGGCTTTGACGTTTACCCTGTTGGTGAACGATACCTCGTCCCTGCGTCTTTATTTGCCGATGCACTCTCCTTAGATTGGGAAATATCAATGGCTCAAGGGACTATACAATCACAAGGTAGTATTGATTTCTGCAGCTTCAACTATGCATTTAATCAAACCTTGCCCACGCTGAATAATACACCGCCTGATGCGTTTCTTTGGGCAGCCGATGAATTCGATATTTATATCGATACACGCATGATTGCTACCTTATTGCAGATTGAACAACAATTTAACTATACGTTGCTTCAGCTTAACCTCACTGGCCAGCTTCCCTTAAATTCATCTTCAAACACAAGCGCTGATAATCCGCCTCTTCACTTTAAACCTAACGTAGTGCCTGTAAGTAAAGTTGTTGAAGATCAATATCAATTTTTCACATCGCCACTGGTGACTTACCGTTTATCACAACAGGATAGCGCCACCAGCGACAATCGCTTTTCCGCTAATATAAATGCAGGGTTCGATTTCTTATATCATTCAGCAAACCTTCGCGTGAGTAGAGTTGATGACACGAGTATCCATTACCTGCGGTTTGGTAAAACCTTAAACGAAAACGTCCAAGACACTAACAATGCGTTAAACAGTTTTGCCTACGAATTTGGCGATATACAGCTGCAAAGAGATGAGCTTGTTACACGTTCTGGACAGTCACTCGGCTTGATTGTACATAATGGAGATACGCGGCAGCGGCGCAGTTTTTCAAGCACTAGCATTGAAGAATTCGTATTACCTGGCTGGCGGGTACAGCTCTTCAGAAATGGGCAATTTATCGATGAGCAATTTAGTAACGAGGAGAACAAGGTACTTTTCGAAGATATAGAAACCTTCTATGGGGCAAACTTATTTGAATTGAAATTATATGGGCCTGAAGGTCAGCAAGAGGTTAGAACTAAAACCGTCAATGTGGGTAATAATCAGCTAAGACAGGGCAAGTTCGATTTTTTATTTGGGCTTACCGACAATCAATTTCGCTTACTTGATGGTCAAGTATCTACAACTGGGATTGGAAAAGCCACTGTCGCTAGGCTCGGCTACGGTCTTACCGATAGCGCTACCTTATCTGCTAGCGTTCAACGCCTTTGGCTGGAAGATGAAATTGCCTCGTATGTCACTGCCGGTATTAATACCCAACTTTTTGGCTCGGCGCTCAAATTTGAGGTATCAAATCAGGATACTGGCGGTTACGGTATGTTTTTAGGCTGGAACGGTAGGTTCAGCAATAACCTCAACATGAACTTTGCTACCCGCTACTTCAACAATTTTTATAGTGATGCATACTCACAAGATGATGACATTAAGCACATTTCGTCGTTACGTTTGAACGGCAAAACTGAATGGCTAGGCCGCTTTGGCTGGAACGCCAGTATGACCCACAGAGCCTATGAAGTCGATGAGCCCCAAAGTGCGCTAAGCGTAAATGTAAATGACAACTTTCTGGGCGGGACGTTTGCTTCAGGGTTTAGCGTCTCTAACAACAGTAGCTCTGCGGTCACGGGCCGATTGTATTACGCAAAAGATGTTAATGGGTGGAACCTTTCTAGTGCGTGGAACTTTATTCCTTCAGATCGCTTTTCAACTGATAATTTCTATGTGTCGATGCGATGGCCGCAATCGCTCTCCCAACATCGCGAAACTCGCTTACGTTATAGAAACGACACTGACAATGCTTTAGAAATTAGACACCAACACAACTGGCGCTTTGAATCGCTGAACATTGGATTGGCAGCCAGCGTCATGGAGGGTGGAGACTGGTCAGTAAACCTTTCTTTAACCGGCAATACCAATGTTAACCCTTATACACAGAGTTTGAATTTTGAACGTTCGGCGGGTGCCACTGCTGGGCGTATAGATGCTTTTGCCTTCCTTGACGATAATCGAAATTTACGCAAAGACCCTAACGAAATGCCTATCGAAGGCGTCACGTTTACTGGAAGCTCACTATGGCGTGATAAAAGTACCGACGCAAATGGAATGGTCAGGCTCAATACGGGAGCCAGAACACAAAACCTCACCTTAACACCTGATTCGCTTCCTGACCCCTATATGTTGCCAGCCTCTGGAAAAGTACAAGTACTGACCCACGCAGGCGGGGTTAATGAAACTCAATTCCCAGTACATACCTTTAATGATGTTGAAGGAACCATTTATCTAGTAGGTGATTCTTCTAGCCGTGGCGCGGCTTATGTTGACATAGCGCTTATCGACAATACTGAACAAATAGTAGTTAAAACGCGAACAGAGAGCGACGGCTATTTCTATGTTAATGCTGTTCCTCCTGGTGAGTACCGCATTGAAATAGATGAGGACTACCTCATTCAGCAAGGCTTAACGATTAAATCCAGCACCCTTGCATTTACCGCCCCAGCACATGGCGATTCCGTTTTTATAGATGATATTTTGCTTGCACGAGAAACCTCTTTACCGAACGAAAACCTTGCGGCCAACTCCGCAACCATTGAGCCTGTTTCAAGCCCCGATACCGCTCATAAATATGAAATACAAATTGGTATATTCAGGCATTCTCGCTCTATTTTTGAAGTGATGAAGCATTTGCCCATCGCCCCTGAGTCAATTCAATTTCATCGCAATCATAGCACTGCATTAACCTATGTGACGGTAGGAAGATTTGACCTATTTAGCGAAGCAAAAATGATATTGCAAAAGCTCAATCAACACCCCGCCTTTAGCCACGCATTTATAAGTCCATCTACGCGATATACTGGTGCGCATTGGCGTTTAGAATCAATACTAGAGGATATACAAGAACTTATTAGGCACTCACTTCATCAAATAGAATCAAGTTCTGCTGAACGCGTTTGTCAGCTTGCCGCCTATCAGGCACTTAGCTCAATTAATCCAACCATTTTTATTCAACATCCTGAACTGATGCTCTTGCCTAATAACAATGAGTCTCCTTCGTTCTACCGCCTAGTTGCTCCCGCTGCTGATACTTCAGTTTGTCGTGATGATTATTACGATGCCAAATACCGTAGCGGCCCGTTTTCTGTCACGCGTGAAAGCTTACTCATAAAACATTAGGCACTATTATTGAAGCCGTTATCTTGGATGCATGCCACCTTCTATTAGAAAGACGAAAAACGCATTTCAAAGCCTAATGCTATATGCAATACCAAAGACGGGTTAAGCGTTGGTATGAATATCTTCGCATTATGATTTTCTGACGCAATAAAGGTAATAAATTTCTGCCAATAACCTTCCAACTAATCAATTAACATTTTATTTTTATTCACCAGAACACAAGGTTAATTTTTTGTATTAATTACAGCAATCTTGCTTCCGTGTAAATAAAAATCATAATTTTCAGTTATTTAAAACTACATATCGCACAACCACACTCGTACCAAGTAAACCAAATGTTAAAAAATATCAAAGAGTGTTGTTGATCTTTCAATTAACGTGCATTAATCTTATGTAAGCGCTTTCAAACAGAAAAATAACAAGCTCAAATGGAAGCGCTTACAAAACATAACTCGACGTGGCCAACGCGGCGTTTTAGATAACCATTTACTTAGCATTAGGGCTGAAGATAATGACTAAAAATGTAACTCAACTTTCTCGGATTGCTGCCGCGTTAACGGTCACAACTTTGGTTGGCTGTGGCGGTGGAGCAACCACTTCTACAGATATAGACGCCGTTGACACTAGCGCCCCTACCACAGGATGGGAATTAGTGTGGAGCGACGAATTCGAAGACGCGACCATTAACGATAATAACTGGACACACGAAGTTAACTGCGATGGCGGTGGCAATAACGAGGCCCAGTGCTATACCGATAGCGACGAAAACGCATTCATTAGTGATGGTGCATTAAGCATTGTTGCATTGCCCGCTGAAGAGGGTGCACAAAAGCCTTATACCTCAGCCCGCTTAATTACTCGTTACAAAGCAGACTTTAAATATGGCCGCATTGAAATGCGCGCTAAAATGCCTTCGGGTCAAGGCAGTTGGCCAGCATTTTGGATGATGCCTACCGACGAAGTGTATGGTGGCTGGCCGCGTTCGGGTGAAATTGATATTTTTGAAGCGGTTAACCTTAAAGCTGCCGATGCAGATGGCAACCCTGAAGCGCATATCTACGGCACCTTGCATTATGGTCAAGAATGGCCAAACAATGACAGCTCAGGCCAAGCCTATTCACTGCCTGATGGCGCAAACCCTGCAGATGACTTTCATACCTACGCGATAGAATGGCAAGAAGGCGAAATTCGTTGGTATATGGACGATTACTTGTATGCCACTCAGCGTCGTTCTGAAGTACGTTACAACAGTAATGGCGAAGCCACAGGCTTGTCACATCGTGGTTGGTACACCGAGTACTTCGAACAAGGCACTGGCGAGCTAGTGACTCACTGGGACAACGCACCATACGATCAAGAGTTCTACCTAATTCTAAACCTAGCAGTAGGTGGAGAATGGCCTGAAGCGGTAAACGAAACGGGCATTGATGCCAGTGCGTTTGAAAATGGCCAGAGCTTTGATATCGACTATGTTCGGGTTTACGAATGTGCCTCAAACCCAGATACGGGTGCAGGATGTGAAACTGTACGCCCAGGCTACGACTCACTAGACGATGCATTGGTAGAAGGTGCGGCTCCCATTCCTTCTCCACCCTCAACAGGCATTGCAGAAAACCTTACTATTTTTGATGGCACCACTAACCCTAATTGGCCGGCATGGGATTGCTGCGGAGGTTCAACTCCTACACTAGTGGAAGATAGTGCTGAAGGTCAGGTATATGAATTCAGCTTTGGTGCAGAACCTACTGTGATGGGCTTTATTAGCCGCGAGCTATTTATTACCGACCCCGCAGGTCAAGCATCACCCTTCGACGCCTCACCGATGGAAGAAAACGGTAGCGTAAAATTCGACCTGAAGATGATGTCAGCGCCTAACGATACAGCCGCGAATTGGTCGTTTAAAATAGAAAGTAGCGAAGGCACTACTGCAGCTACATTGCCGCTAGCGGATGGCTATGTAGGTCCTAATGACACGGCTGGCGATACCCCTGAGCAAGGCGTATGGGAATCATATGAGTTTCCATTAAGTGCACTAGCAGATGCGGGGCTAGATACCAGCGCTATTGACGTAATTATGGTATTCCCCGATTGGGGTGCAGGCGATGGCGCCGTTTATCGTTTAGCAAATGTTGAAATTTCACAAGAGTCTGCCTACCCAGAATTGGTGATATTTGAAGATGAAATGAACCCTGAATGGCCAATGTGGGATTGCTGTGGCGGTTCAACGCCTACAGAAGAAATCGACAATGAAGAGCATGGTTTAACCGCTGAGTTCCGTATTGGCGCAGAACCTACTGTGATGGGCTTTATTACCCGTTCAGCGTCAGGCGGTGGCGACACGCCATTTGATGCATCTGCGTTAGCAGATGGCGGATTGCTACAATTCGATATGCGCGTTGTTAGCATGCCGAACAATGCAAGTGCCGATTGGTTATTTAAGATTGAGTCGAGTGACGGTGCCACTGCGGTTGAGTTACCTATCTCTGATAGCGTTGAAGGACAAGCACCCGCTGCCGGTGAATGGCAAACTTACACCTTCCCTATTGCTGATTTACAAGCTGCTGGCCTAGACCTAAGCGCCATTGATGTCATTATGGTGTTCCCAGCGTGGGGCGCAGGTGAAGGTGCAGTTTATCGCTTAGATAACGTGAAATTTTACCACCCAGATGGCGATACACCTGCGGCAACCGAACTAACTCTGTTTGCCGATACCGCGGCTGACCAATGGTCTATTTGGGATTGCTGTGGCGGCTCTACTCCTACAGAAGAGGTGGATGATGCCGATCACGGCACAGTGGCTGAATTCCGCATTGGCGCAACACCTACCGTAATGGGCTTTCTTGCCGATGAAGATGTGTACTTTGATGCCTCCTCATTACTTTCAACAGGCGTAGTGCGCTTTGAAATGAAAGTAAGCTCGGCGCCTAACGATGCTTCAGCCCCTTGGTTATTTAAAATTGAGTCTGGCGATACATCAAGCGCTGTCGAGCTTCCTATCTCAGAAAGCCTTGAAGGCGCCGAACCAGTAACGGGCGAATGGCAAACCTACACCTTCTCACTTCAAACATTGTATGACGCGGGCTTAGACATAAGCGCCATCGATGTAGTGATGATATTCCCTACGTGGGGACAAGGTGAAGGTGCGGTATACCGTGTAGACAATGCTGAAATTGCAGCGCAATAACAAAGCTTCTGCCGCTTGCACACTCAAGCGGCAGCAATAAATTGATAAAGATTTAGTAGGTCAATTATGAAAAATACAACATTTAAAAAGACCCAGCTCGCCACATCAATGGCTTTGTTGTTGGGTTCAACTTTGGCATTTTCTACATATGCGCAAGAAGTAGAAAGACCAGAAACTCAAACATCAGAAACGGCTGCCTTAGACAACAGCGTACCGAATGAAGTTGAAGTTATTCAAGTTAGCGGTATTCGCGGCAGTATGATTCGTTCAATGGATTTAAAGCGAAGCTCAAGCGGTGTTGTAGATGCTATTTCTGCAGAAGAGCTAGGTAAGTTTCCTGATACTAACTTAGCAGAATCATTACAGCGTATTACCGGTGTGACTATCAGCCGTTCTAACGGTGAAGGTAGCCAAATTACCGTACGTGGTTTTGGCCCAGAATTTAACTTGGTGACACTTAACGGTCGTCAAATGCCAGGTACAGGCTTTACCCGTTCATTTAACCTAGAGAACTTGTCTTCTGAAGGGGTTAGTACCCTTGAGTTACACAAAACAGCACGTGCGGAAAACCCAAGTGGTGGGTTAGGTGCGACGGTAAACATCATTACCATGAAGCCGCTTTCTCGCCCTGGCCAACAAGCCTCGTTTTCAGCAAAAGGCATTTACGATACCTCTAATGTTGAAGGCGATGATGTAACACCAGAAATTGCTGGTGTTTACAGCAACACTTTCGTTGACGATATGTTTGGTTTTGGGGTGTCTTTTTCTCATCAAGAACGCGATTTCCAACAACAAGCCGCCAGCGTACAAGGTTGGGTGTTGCAAGAAAACGCCGATTTACCTGATTTAGATGCTGCTAACGTTGTAGATAACCGTACTAATATTACTGATGCTGCATTCTTTGCAAAAGACATGAATTACAGCATTAATGATGTACAGCGCGAACGCTCAAATGGTCAAGTTACCTTTCAATTCCGCCCTGTCGATAATTTCACTGCTACCGTTGATTACACCGCTACCCGCGCCACTACTGGCACAAATACGGTTGGCTGGGGTATATGGAATAACTTTGGTTCTAACATCAATGCCTACGAATTAGATGCTAACGGTACCGCGGTTTATGCTGATATTAGCGGCGACGATGCATCCTTTACCGCAAGCAGAAATACAACACGGGTTGATGCTCGCTCTTTGGGTGTAAACTTAGATTGGGAATTAAATGACGACTGGTTTTTCACCCTTGATTACCACGATTCGTATAATGAAACAGACAATGGCTACGATGAAGGCCTAGGTAGCTCAGGCCAGATTATTTTGGGTTCTGATCAGCTTATTTCTAAGGTCTATGATTACCGTGAAGGTGAAATTCCACAGGTTTACGTTAACTGGAATAACGGCACCAACGAGATCAACCCAGGTGAAATTGATTCTAACTTCAGCCAGTTCATCTATTCTCCGGGCCGCTCTGACATTGAGCAGCTTCAATTAGACGGAACATGGTTTAACTCAGCCTTTGATATTCCGTTGGTAAAAATTGATTTCGGTATTGCCCGTACCGAGCAAAGCCTAACAGGGTTTACAGCATGGAGTGGCTTGCGTGGCGGCCCCGGCTTTAATCCTTCTTTCACTGAAATTTTTCCAGATGACATGTTTGTTAGAAACGATACCAGTGGCTTCTTAGATGCCTTCTCTGGTGGCGGCGCTAGCATGAATCCTGGCTATTACTATACCTTCGACTTTGATGAAGCTATTGCTCGTCAACTCGCTTACCTTACCGCTGACGTGGTAGGTGAAAGCAATGCTTACTCGATTGACCCTTATTTTAGTGGCGACCCGTCAGTGAGTAATGTTGAAGAGACTACCGACTCTATTTATGTACAAACAGAGTGGGAATTCGAAGTTAGCGATTATTATGTTCAAGTGAACGCTGGCCTGCGTTATGAAGAAACCGAAGTCCCTAGCGCCGCCGAAGTTCGCGTGCCAACACAAGTCAATTGGGTAGCGGCATCAGAGTGGATAACCCAATTTGAGGCTGATTTACAGCTTCAAGACTTTACGGGTGAGTACGATGTACTGCTACCGATGTTAGATATTAAAGTAGACGTGACAGACGATGTAGTCGCCCGTTTTTCTTGGGGTAAATCGATTACTCGTGCACCTATCGGCCTACTACAAGGTGGCCGTTCGTTCAGTGGAAGCCCCAAAATTGGTTCTCGTACGGCAACAGAAGGAAACACAAGTTTGTTGCCATATGAATCGACGAATCTTGACCTTTCTTTTGAGTGGTATTACGACGAAGCGAGTTACGCGTCTGTTGGTTTATTTAAAAAGTCAGTTAAAAACTATATTGACTACTCAGCGTCGGAAGAGACCTTTGAAGGCTTGAATGATATTTACCAAGGCCCTCGTTGGAACGAAGCAGTATCGGCACTTGAAGCGGCTGGCGTGCAAGCGACTGACAGCGCCATTTACGGATACTTTGTAGATAACGGCTATGCAGATGCTGATGGCGTAGTTACCCCTAACGCTGATGATCCTTTAATTACATGGCGTGTGACTAAGCCTCGTAACCTAAGCGATACGCGCACAGTAGAAGGTATTGAACTCGCGGTTCAACATACCTTCGGTGATACTGGCTTTGGTGTAGGTGCAAACGCAACGTTTGTAGATGGCGATGTGAAGTATGACCCATACGATTTAAGCTCTGAGCAAAACCCGCTTGTGGGTATTAGTGATTCGGCTAACTTCCAAGTGTTTTACGAAAAAGAAGGCTTATCTGTGAAGGTGACTTATGCATGGCGCTCTGACTACGTCGTGGGAATTGGCCAAGCGCAAGGTTCTGCAGATAACCCAGCAACCCAGTTCGATACTTATGGGCAAGTTGATGCCAGCGTGAACTACGATGTGAACGAAAACCTCACCGTGTTCCTTGAAGGTGTGAACATTAACGATGAAACCGAGCAAGGTTACGGACGTTTTGAAGAGCAGTTCTTATTTGCTCGTCAATATGGTCCTCGCTACACCTTTGGTGCGCGCTACACTTTCTGATGTTGTAGGCCCTAAAACAGTAGTTAAGGGTCGTCGTTAAAAGCTGTACTTAGAAGCTAAAATTAAAAGCACTAGCTAGAAAAAATAAAAGCGGCGTAGAGTTAACCTCTACGCCGCTTTTTTGTAACTGCTTTTTCACGCTAGCGACTTCAAAGCCGCCGAGTGACACGTCGAAACTGCTATTTCACTGCTGGCAGTTGCTCTAACCTCAACCCTTTTGCCGTACGATGAGGGAAACCTTCCCAATACGTATGCTCTGCCTTCGGTGTTCCGTCTTCACCCATAGCCCACACGCCGTCATTTGATACTGGTACTAGGTCTAAATAAGCTTGCATACCACTATCATTTTTAAGGTATTTACCTAACCATGCGGTAACAAAGTGCTGTGCAATGTTATTCATACGTGCGTTATCCCACACCGCGTCAATATAGTGTGAGCTGACATCAAAACCTAGTGCTTCATCAAATACGAAAGATTCTTCAGGTGCTGGCATAACTGCACCCGCATTATGGTTTGCGTTATCGAAGGTTAACAAAGTGCGATCTACGTTTTTTGCCCCTTCCCAAATAGCGCGCACGCCGTTTTTATACCCGGACACATCATCTTGTGAACCTGCTACCAGCATCATAGGAATAGCCACGCTGTCTAAATTAAACATGCGATAGTTCATGCCCCAAGGTGCAAAGCCAATAATGGTTTTAACACGAGAGTCTACCTTGTCTCTAATACCGGTTTGATGGCGAGCCAAAGTACCAAATGGCGCACTCAGTTTGCTATTTACCGCTTGTTCGGTAATGCCCGCCCCCGCGTTGATTACCGCACCGTAGCCACCCATAGAGTAGCCAATAATACCTGTGTTACTGGCATCGGCTAATTGGTACAAAAATGAACCTTCATCTTTCGCCATGGTTTCAATTTGCGATAGCACGAAAAGCTGATCGACAGAGCGGTTCACTAACGTAGATGCAAAGGCCGCTTGTGTACGATAGGTAGAGTCGGTGTGGTCAATCGACACTACTACATAACCTTTAGAGGCGATATTTTCCGCTAAATGTGACAATAAAAAACGGTTACCAGGGTATCCATGAGATACCAACACTAATGGAAAGGCTTTTTTGGTTTCTAAAGGTGCAGCATCTCTTACTGCTTTACCGTGCAGTTCAACCTGCTGTTTACCATCGCGTATAAATGCGTTTAACACTGTATTGCCAGTACTGCCTTGCTCTGCCGGATACCAAACCTCTAGGGTTAGTGAGCGGTCATAAGTAGGAAGTGGGTCTGGCTTAGCCTTGGTAGCATCAAGAGCAAGAATATCAATCTGCTTAGGATTGACCACCTCAAGCTTGCGCACCCCAATAGCATACTCGCCATAGGCTGAAAGTGCTGGTGCATCAGAGCGTTGAGTATCAATTCTATTCTCTGCATAACTGCCCGTCGCACTACCTATGCATAACACAATACATAGACCTTTAAACAAAATATTTTTACTCACACCCATACCTAACTTCCTTCCATACATTTTGATATTCCTAGTTAAATCAATAATTATGCTCACATAACTGTGACACTTTAGGGATAGCATTAAAAGCACATTAACCAAATTACTCATTAAATTAAGACAACCCTACTTTTATGCCTCTACAACCCCTAAATTTACCGGTCTAATGCAAGACAAACCAGCAGCTTTATTGTTATAAACTTGTATAAATAAAACATATAGCGACTATTCACGAACTAACACTACCCGCCAAAAATCCATATAAATACATAAATAACAACAAGTTAAACACGAAAAATTAAATTCACGCTCACTTTGCAGTCATTAAAGACTTAATTAACAAAAAGATTGCAATTGATTTACTTTTTGGTTAAATTTTGACTATCTTCTGTCTTATATAAGACAAATGAGCAAGACAATAAGATAAATAAGCATTACGCGTTAACTACATCGTAAGCGAAATTGAAGAGAAGACCGTCGGACACACGGCAAATATAACTGGACTAAACCCATAAAAAAGAATTCGTGGAGAAAACCATGCTACTAAGACCTAGCACACTACATTCAAGTATTACTCGGGCATTAGCCATTGGTACTTGTATGACCATTGGCTTTGCAGCCAGCGCTCAAGAAGCAGAACCTGTTGAACCTAAAGGGCTGGAAAAAATAACCGTTACCTCACAAAAACGTGTAGAAAGCTTAAATGAAGTGCCTGTTGCGGTTTCAGTTTTGCGTGAAGATCAAATTAACTCAGCGTTCGCTTCAAACATTGAAGGTCTACAAGCGTTAGTCCCATCGGTTAGTTTTCGAAAAGGTAACACTACACGAAACTCAGCCATTACCGTTCGGGGTATTGGTACTATTTCATTTAGTGTTGCCGCCGAGCCAAGTGTATCAACGGTAGTAGATGGCGTGGTGTTAGGACGTTCAGGCCAAGCATTCGTAGATTTATATGACCTTGAACGCATTGAAGTATTGCGGGGCCCGCAGGGTACTTTGTTTGGAAAAAATGCGTCTGCCGGTGTGGTTAATATTACCACTAAACGCCCTTCTGATGAATTTGAAGGGACTGCCGAAATCAGCCTATTTCAAGATAATGAATACCGTTTAAAAACCAGTGTATCTGGTGCCTTGAACGATAATGTAAACGGTAGCCTAACCGTACTTAAATCACAGTTCGACGGCTATATTAAAAACGTTTATAACAATGAAATGACCAACGGCTACGATAAAGAAGGCGTTCGTGCCATGCTTGATATCGAAGCGGGTAACGACACTGATGTGCTTTTCATCTTTGAAAACGTAAAATCTGATGACAGCTGTTGTGCCGATTTAGAACTTTCACCAAGTAACCGTCACCCTGATTCTGAAGCGCTGCCTGACAGTACTGGTGATGGAGACTTAGATTTAGAACAGCGCCTTATTGATCATGACTTTGAAACTCGCACATTAGATGAAACCACAGGCTTCTCAATGCAAGTTGACACCATGTTTGGTGACCATCAGTTTACGTCGATTACGGCTTACCGCGATTGGGACAATACAGAATTCCGTGAAGGTGACTTCACATCAACAGCAGGCACACGTCCTTTCCCTGTGTTTGGCGAACCGTTCCAGTTACATGATATTGGCGCACAAAACTGGAAACAAACCTCACAAGAATTCCGTATTGCATCGCCTGTAGGTGAGGCATTCGATTATCAAGTGGGGGCTTTCTGGTGGACCCAAAAATCTGAGCGTAATTTTACCCGTGATGCAAGTTGTCAAAATAACGATTCCCAATTCTCTAAGGCTATCAAAGCTTACTTAACTGACACGTTTGGCATTGCAGACCCAACTGATGATCAAGCGAATCAGTACATTGCTGATGAAGGCCTAAGCTGTAACTCAAACGATATTGTTAGCGCAACGGCTTACATGGAAACGCAGTTTGATAACTGGGCATTATTTGCTGATGGTAAATACCATATTAATGACGACTTGCGTCTGCTATTCGGTATTCGTTATACCGATGACGAAGTTAGCTACTCACATAACCGCAGCAGTAATGACCAATACAGTCGTACTGGTGTAGGTGTACGTAGCTTCGATACTGACTACAGCGGTAAGACTGATGAAACAAATGTATCGGGTAAGTTAGGCATGCAGTATGACTTAACCGATAACAGCATGACGTATTTTACCTTCTCACAAGGTTATAAAGGCCCTGCGTTTAACGTGTTTTACAACATGTCAGACAAAGATACCTTACCTATTGGTGAAGAGACATCAGATGCCTATGAGTTAGGGTATAAATACGCAAGCCGCAGCGTAATATTTAACGCCGCTATCTTTAGAACTGATATTGACGGTTTTCAAGCAAATAACTCAGAGTTACTCGATTCAGTGACTATCTCTCGCTTAACCAACGCGGGCTCTGTTACTACCCAAGGCTTCGAATTTGACTTCATGTGGCAAGCAACAGATAACCTCTCGTTAACCGGTGGTTTATCGAAAGTAGATGCTGAAGTTGATGAGTTCTTATGCCCAGTAACCGATACCGATACCGAGTGTACTGGTCGCTCAGGTGCTGATTTACCTTTCTCTCCAGACTTGAAATACTCTGTAACCGGTGAGTACATTTGGGAAATGGACAACATGGACATCATTTTAAACGGCTCGTACGTTTACACTGATGAAATGTTCGTGGGTGCGCCTGGTGCGTTTGCCGAAGAAAACGACCCGGCAGTATTACCTGACTACGCCATTGTGAATGCAAGCTTAGCGTTTTCGTTCCAAGATGATGACTACCGTATCAGCCTTATCGGTAAGAACTTAACTGACGAAAGCTATGTAACCACCTACAGCGGCGATAACTTCCGTTATCAAATCCCTCGTGATGCAGACCGTTACTTCGGTGTGCAGCTACGCGCTAAGTTCTAAAACCAAGTTATACATGTGTGTTTAAGGCGCCTTTGTGGCGCCTTTTTTTATTAGCTTTTGCCCTTGCGGCTTAACAAAAAACAGTATGCATTCGTATCTCATCGCGTCTTGTCATTTATCGCGGCTTAAAGCCAAGCACCCTGTTACGCTCATGGTGTTGTAGCTCTGCCAATGTTTGTTGCTGTTGCTCATTAGGCGTAAGCGTTGAGTAAACCGGCGGAGTTAGCGGTAATTCACCTTGGCCAACCGTCTGTTGATGGGCCTGTTCTATTTGGTTATGACTTAGTTGGTTATGACTTTGCTGGGTGCCAATTCGTTGAGTATGAAGGCTGGGGTGAGATTTACTCTGATGACCTTTTTCATCAAGCGAGAACGTTGCATTTGGTTGTAGGGCCACAGGAACAACATGGGTAGCAACAATGACTAACCGCGAATGCGCACTCTCATTGATGACCTCGGCAACGCGCTGTTGTGCTTCGTAGTCTAGCCCTTCAAAAGGTTCATCAATTAACAACACATCGGGCATCGCTAATAAGGCTCTGGCCAATGCTAAACGCTTACCTTCACCGCCAGATAAAGCCCTTCCTCCTTTACCAACCCATTCTGTCAAGGCAGTAAGGTGCTGCAAACCAACCCGAGCTAAAGCATTGTGCATGGCATCTTCGCTTATTCCAGACGCTGCCGGATCTAAATTGAGTTTAATCGTACCGGCCAAAATGATGGGCTGCTGTTCAACATAAAGCCATTTTTCTAGCATGCCTTGCGGGGTGGCAACATTGTCTATAGAGCGTCGGCCTTCAAAAGGAAGGAGCCCGCATATTGCTTGTAGTACGCTCGACTTGCCGCATCCCGAATAGCCTTTAATCACATTCAGCCCTAATGCCTTAAACTGCATATTGACCGCTGGTAGGTTTCTTTCTTTAGCGATAAAACCCGTTAAAGAAAGTGACATGCTGGGTTTATGGGCATTTAGTAAGGGCAAGGGCTGGATGTGCATTGCGTGTAGCTCTGCCTTGCTATGTCGCCACTTAGCAAGCTTCACGACACTGCTGAAAGTGGCGTTCGCCCAGTCTGGTGCAGCCAATAGCACCATTGGCGTAATGAATGCGAGCGGAACAAAATAGGCTGCCGTATTGGCAGTAAAAACAACCAACGCCACTAAAGTGAACACGCCACCTTGGAACAGCCACATAGCTTTAGACACTAGTGCCTGCTCTTTTAGTTGTGCATCTTGTACGCGCTGAGAAGAGGGTGCATTAAACAAGCCCTTCACCGTTTTTGACTTAAGGTGCCATAAGCTACTTGCTTGAAAAAACGTCGCGCTTTGTTGCCGAAAATCAAGTTCTTCCTCAGCCGAACTAGCCACGGCTTTCAGTCCGTAAACCGCAGTAATAACACTAATTACCAACCACACTATGCCTAGGGCGATGAAAAAACCATAACCTGGCACATTCATGAAGTACCCCGTGAGCAACAGGCCTGTCATTAGCAGCGTAACCGAGGCTAATGGCGAAACCCACGCAATAAAAGCTGAGGCAAGTTGCTCAGTGTGGTTCGCGAGCGCTTCAACTGTCCATGCTTTGCTTTCAAGGCGTTTTGCTGCTAATTGCTCAAACACAGCTAACCGTGCTTTGGCAATTCGGGTTAACAAATCGTTGTGTCCAAGCCACATGGTGGTGTAACCAGAAGCGATACGAAGTAGTGCGAGCCCACGAATCACCACCGCAGGGATCACGTAGTTAAACCCTATCGGGGCTATTGCGCTAATGGCAATAAACCAAGATGATATGATAAGAATACTCAAACCCGCTATACCATGAAGCAAGGCCAAACCCAGCGCGCCATACGCAGCCATTGATGTCTGCCCGGTTAGTGATGAAGACGCTTTTGATGTAGATGTACCTTGCGCAGATGCAGCAGGCTTTAACGGTTTGGATTTCATTTCACTGTTACCTCACCGTCTGCAACATGCCAATGGGTGTCAAACCAATGCGCAGGCAATAGCTTATGCGATGCCCAAACAACGGTTTTGCCTTGCGTGACGCGAGCAATGAGCTGTGAAAGGCGATGATGTTGTTCATCGGGAATATGCGCGGTAGGCTCATCTAACAACCAAATATCTGGGTTTCTCAATAGACCGCGCGCCAACGCTAGCCGCTGCGCTTCACCGCCTGAAAGGCTCGGGTACTCAGTCATTAATGTGTCTAAACCATCAGGCAGCGATGAAAGCCAATCGGCTAATTCAACTGAATTTAGCACCTCACACAATGTGCTATCGCAATAGTGGGCATCAAGTAAAAGGTTGTCTCTTACGCTACCCGGTAAAATAACGGGGGTTTGGCTTACCCATACGCAGTTTCCATCAAAGCTGTGTGAGGCTTGACGATGACCAGCTAACGCCTCTAGCAATACCGTTTTACCACTACCAGAAACACCGTTTAAGCGAATATGGTCTCCTACTGCAATTTTAAGGTGGTTGGCACTAAGCAAGTTAGAGGCATGAAAGTCTTGCGCATCAAACCCTGAAAACGGTTTGTTTGTCACTCCCCTCTTTTTTACTTCCCCTTTATGCGCTGGCGCATTGTCGTTCAATGTATTAAACAACGAAAATAAACACTCGCTGGCCGCTTCTGCCTCGGCTTTTTGATGATAAACCTGCCCAAGTTTTTTCATTTCGCTTAAGATCAGCGGTACAGTAAGCAACACCCAAAGCCCTTGCTGCAAGGAAATATCCGGCCCTAAATTAAGTTCGCCTAATAGTGAAAACCCGATAAATACCGCGACTAAAGCTACCGATAAGGTGGCAAAAAAATCTAATACTGAAGAGGATAAAAAGGCGACACCCACCACCCGCATGGTGCGTTGATTAAGTTGTTCGCTGGCATTATTAAGCAGCCGCATCTGAGTATTATGCGCACGATAACTTGCCATTAAAGGCAGTGCGTTGAGCCTATCGGTAAAAAGCCCACCTAGTCGCTCAAGCGCCACGAAATGCTTGCGATGTAGGCTGGCGGCGCCTTTCCCGACAATGATCATAAATAAAGGAACAATCGGGAGGGCGATAGCTAACCCCATACCTATTACGGGGTTAACGTAAAAAATAACGACTAACGCCATCAAAGGGACAAGTACAGCAACATATTGCTGTACGCGGTAATCGAAAGCCCAATTGGCAATAGCGCGAATATGCTTCACCCAAAGTGTTTGCCAGTAAAAAAGCGAATGCTGACGAATGAGGGCATGCTGTTGCTCGGCGAAAATAAGTTGTAACTTTTGCTCCATAGCCTGCATCAACTGACTCTTACATGACAATGTAAGCGTGTTTACCAACCCTTGCGCTAACCAACTTATAAACAGCGCAACGGATAAACCTATAATATGGAATTGGCTTGCTTTATGGGTATCTACTACCCATTCATGCATGGCGTGAGCGAAAAAATAGAAAGCGATAATAAGAGAAAAAAGCGACACACACTTCACTAAAGTGATTATCAAAACCTGCCTTCGCACGCCAAGCTTAAGCGTGTTATCAAGTTGATTAAACCCAGCTTGAAATGTCTGTCTGTTTAACTTTTTCATTTACTTTATCGCACTGTCTTTCGGTCAGGAATGCGGTTCAAAAAACCGATTTAAATGGCGGGTCAAATCAGGCAACGAGCATTAAAATCGTTAGCTCGTTGCCATTTGCGTGTTAACTACGCCATAAGTACTGCTATTACTTAGCTATTCGGCGTCTTCAGGGCGGTCCATGTCTTCGGTAGACTCAAGCCACATGGCATTTAAAATACCGAATGAACACGCTAGTAATACGCCAAGGATCCAAGCGAAATACCACATATGCTACTCCTTAATAAATAGTGTGAGACTGATCTAAGTCGCTATTTTTTACTCGCCCACGCATCACATAATAACCATAGGCGGTATAGCACAAGATGATAGGCACAAAGATGCAAGCCACGACGAACATGATATTTAGGGTTAAGTGGCTAGAGGTGGCATCCCATACCGTTAGGCTGGCTTGTGGCATAGTAATACTGGGCATCAAGAACGGGAACATTGAGAAGCCCGCGGTTAGAATAACGCCAGTAATCAGTAGTGCACTTGAAACAAATGCCATTCCTGCATTCCCTTTGCGAGAAAACATCGCACATGCAAGCCCTGCTACTACACCTAAAACAGGCGCAATAATCATCCAAGGATATCGTGAGTAGTTAGTCATCCATGCACCGGCTTCAATAGCGACCTCTTTTTTCATTGGGTTCGAGGTGGCTAAGGTATCTACGGTAGAGGTAATAACAAAACCGTCTAATCCAAATGCTACCCACGCTCCGGCAATGAGAAACAAGGCTACTGCCACTAAACTCAATATAAAAGATGTGACACGGGCTCTGGCTTCAATGAAGCCATCGGTTTTCATTTGTAACCAGGTAGCGCCGTGGTTAAGCAAGATAGCCACTGACAACAACCCAGAAACAAGTGCGAATGGGGTAAGCAAACCAAAGAAAGAGCCGGTGTAAGTTGATTTAAGCGTGTTGTCGAATTCAAACGGTACACCTAATAACAAATTACCAAACGCCACGCCAAAAATAAGCGCAGGAATAAAACCACCGGCAAACAAGGCCCAATCCCATGCTTTTCGCCACTGCGAATTTGGCAACTTACTGCGATAATCAAACCCAATAGGGCGCATCCAAAGCGCAATCAGCGTTAACGCTAGGGCTAAATAAAAGCCTGAAAAAGCGGTGGCATAAATCATTGGCCATGCTGCAAAAATAGCGCCACCAGCCGTAATGAACCACACTTGGTTTCCATCCCAATGCGGCCCAATGGTATTAATCATTACGCGACGTTCTTTGTCTGTTTTACCAATAATGGTCAGTAGTGAACCTACGCCTAAATCGAACCCATCTGTTACCGCGAAACCAATGAGCAGCACACCGATAAGGCACCACCAGGCTACGCGAAGAAATTCATAATCAATCATGCGTTTGCTCCTTTAGCATCAAAGTCGATAAGGTCATCGTCTTCATCAGTAGTGCGATCTTCAGGAGGCACAGGACCTTTTTTAGCGAATTTTTTCATTAAGTAAAAGGCCACAATGAACATCACGGTGTAAAACGCTGAATAAGCAACTAACGTGGTGACAATGTCTGAGATAGACAGATTAGACGTTGATGCATGCACTGGCAGAATCTCTGCAATGGACCAAGGCTGGCGACCAAACTCAGCCACAAACCAACCGGCTTCACACGCAACCCAAGGTAACGGCAAGCTATACAATGACGCTTTCAACAACCAGCGAGGCTGGGTTATTTTATGTCTAGTACTGTAATAGAAGGCAGCTAAGAACACGGCTAACATAATAAAGCCTGATGCCACCATTAAGCGGAAACTCCAAAATAAAGGGGCAACTTTAGGAATGCTGTAATCTACCGCTTTTTGTAGGGCCGCTTCAGAAGGCTGTGTAACATCATCCGTAAATGGCTCTAACAACATGGCATAGCCCATATTATCTTTGTGTGCTTCAAACAGCGCGCGTTCGTCTGATGAAGCGGTTCCATCTCGAACACTGTCTAGCAACGCGTACGCTTTGATACCATCAAGAATACGCAAACGATTCTCAGCTTTAATATCTTTTAAGCCTTTAACTTCCTCGGTAAGTGAACGAGTAGCAATAATGCCCATCGCCCAAGGAATTTGAAGTGCGTATACGGTTTCTTCTTTTTCATCGTTGGGAATACCAAATACGGTAAAAGGCGCAGGTGCTGGGTGAGTGTCATACTCCGCTTCAACAGCAGCCAATTTTACTTTTTGCACTTCTCCTAACTCGTAACCACTTTCATCACCAAGCACAATAACTGACAAAGTAGCAGCTAGACCAAAGCTTGCAGCAATAGCGAAAGACCGACGGGCAAATGCGATATGCTTGTGGTTAAGTAGGTAATAACTAGAAATCGCCAATACAAACATGGCACCTGTTACGTAGCCGGCTGAAACGGTATGCACAAACTTAACTTGCGCGACAGGGTTAAAGATAACCTCAGCAAAGCTTGTCATTTCCATGCGCATGGCTTCAAAGTTAAATTCTGCGCCTACGGGGTATTGCATCCAACCATTCGCAATGAGTATCCATAGTGCTGAGAAATTAGAACCAATAGCCACTAACCATGTGGTCATTAAATGTCTTCCCTTCGACATTTTGTCCCAGCCAAAGAAAAATAGCCCAACGAAGGTTGACTCTAGGAAGAACGCCATCAAACCTTCAATAGCCAGGGGCGCCCCGAAAATATCCCCAACATAGTGAGAATAGTATGACCAATTCATCCCGAACTGGAACTCCATAGTGAGGCCGGTAGCCACACCAATGGCGAAGTTAATACCAAACAACTTGCCCCAAAACTGAGTCATCTGTTTGTAAATTTCTTTGCCTGTCATCACATAAACGGATTCCATAATGGCAAGCATGAAACTCAACCCTAAGGTTAAGGGCACAAATATAAAGTGGAACATTGCAGTTAGCGCAAATTGCCACCGCGATAGTTCGACTAACGTATCGCTCATGGGTTTTCTCCCTAGTTAAAAACAGCACGGCAAGCCGCTAAAAATTCTATTTAAATCAACAACCTTAATTAAAAGACCGCACCGTAAGACTTATACTTCTGTATGAGGTTTAGCAAGCTTTGCGCCAGCTAAGGCACCACTGCCCCTAACCTTTAGTATTCCCTACTGTGCGGCGCAATTATTCCATTAAGTCGAACTAGCCGTGTTGATCCATCTCAAACAAGACGAGAGGAAACTGCGCCAAAAATGACAATTGCCGCCACTTTTGACAGAACAAAACTATCTTGAGTGAAATGATGTGACTCTTTCTGAAAGTGGAGTATTTGCAGGGAAAAAACGGGCCATACCGCAAGCGTGGGTTGTGTTCACACCACAATGAGAGGCAAAGTTACTGCGATATTTTCATGCGGCTGGTTCACGCTGCGAACGGCGGCCAGCTTGGTTACTTAGAAATATTAGATAAACTCGCGTTTACCTCTAATTACCCTAACAAGGGTAAAATGATAGGCGAGTCTGTTGCCTTTATAGCCATGCAGTAAAAACCCCTTTCAACATCCTATATTTAACGTATTATTAAATAAGTTCCGGTAGAAATAGAATACTGCTTTGCCATTGAAGTCATTATTTACACTGCTAGTATGCCTAACCCTGCTATTGCAAAACGCAATGGCCTTGGGGCTTGCGGCCGTTTCAATGGAAAAAGCACAGCGATTTACTACCGAGTTTAATGACGACAGCAACGACATAGAGCTGATTTGTACCGGCAATACCATGCGCTGGATATCATTAAGCGCGACTGAAGGTGCTGGTGAGTTTGTTTATGTTAGTGTAGATATCAGCAAGATACCGGTAGAACATATCGACTGTACCAACAGCCTGCTTTCTGACTTGCCCAACGCCGTCACGGCACCTGATTTTTCACTTCCTTTAGTCACCTTTGTTCGTTTTAACAACCTTGCTACTGCCATTGCACAGCGACCCTATACGGCATACGCCTACGCGACTGGGCTCTCCCGTGCTCCGCCCCTTTCATAGTTTAGCCATCACACTTTATTTATAACGCGCTTTTATCAGCTTTATCGCTGACGTTGTTTAATTAAAAATGGACTAATTATGAAAAAAACAGCCATTGCACTAGCAGTATGTACTGCTGGATTTTCCCCTTTTTTGTATGCTCAAGACACCACTTCAACCGAAGTTATTACCGTTATTGGCGAGCCACTAACCCTTACCAATAATGCACCAGTTTCTGCCTCCAACAATACGGAAGCTGACTATGGCGATCAGCTTGCTACGCTACCCGGCGTGACTATTTCTCGAAATGGTCCGGTGACAGGGTTAGTACAATATCGCGGCCTTTATGGTGACAGAGTAGGCGTGACTATTGATGGGGTAGATATCGCGGGCGCTGGCCCTAATGCCATGGATTCCCCGCTTTCGCATGTATTACCTGAACCAGGCCTTCAGGCCGTATTGTATCGCGGAATAGTACCGGTGAGCGCTGGGGTTGAAACCTTAGGCGGTAAACTAGACATTCGTGCTGACGCTCAGCACTTATTTTCTCAAGCCAATGGCCTGCAGTTTAATGCTAGCGCCAGTGCGTATTCTCCTGGCAATGCACAGCAATACCAAGCCAATGCATTTTACGGCGCGGCCAATGGTTTTATCAGCGGCGCATTTACCCACCAGCAACGTGACGAACGTGAGGCTGGCTCTAACGATGCAGGCTCAAGCATTGCCATCCCTAATTCTCAGTATCAAAGAAACGGCGGAAAGCTTCGCGCGGGTTATCGTTGGGGCAAGCATAGCCTAGATGTCAGCTACCAAACGTTAAATACCAACAACAGTGGCACTGCAGCCCTTGCAATGGATATTACTTTTATAGACGCCGCATGGTATCGCTTAGGTTATCAGTACCAAGCCAGTGACGATCGCACGGTGAAAGTAAAAGTGTTTGGGAATAGCAATCAGCACGCCATGGATAATGCATCCCAGCGCGCGGTTTCAATGGCTAGTATGGCCAGACAAAACGACGCCGACTCTGTCGGTCAGGGTGTAGAGGCAACCTATGTTACCCCTGCCCTTGATGGTGAACTTGAAGTAGGTTTTAGCCATTTACACAGCCGAAATAATTCTGTTATTACCAACCCGAATAACAGCGCTTTTTACATTAATAACTACACCGATATTACTCGTGATACCTTCAGTGGTTTTACCGAATGGCACCGAGTAACCGATACGGCCGACTATTTGCTGGGCCTTCGCTACACTCAAGTAGACATGGATGCCGATGCAATAGGCTCTAACATGGTGATGATGAACGATGCCGTGGCCATGCTAGCGTCTAACTTTAATAATGCCGAACGTAGTGAAACCTACAATATGCTAGATGCAGCGGCCACTATTCAAATACCCGTTAGCGACACGGTGACAGTATTTACGGGTATATCGCAAAAGAACCGCGCGCCTAACTACTACGAACGCTACACCTGGTTACCGTTAGGCATTACAGGTGGTATGGCGGACGGTTTCAATTACATTGGTAATCTTGAACTCGATAACGAAACCGCTCGTCAGTTTGAGTTTGGTATTACTTACAGCAAAAACGATTGGACCGTTTCACCCAGGCTTTATTACCAAGACATAGAAGACTACATTGCTGGCACACCGAGCAGTAATGCGGCCGCAATTATGTTCTCGACTATGATGGGGTCGGATACGCCGTTTCAGTGGACCAACACAGACGCCATTATTAAAGGGCTAGATGTGACGGTTAGCGGCAAACTATCGAGTAACCTGCTGCTAACCTCTACCGCCAGCGTTAGTCATGGAAATAGAGACGACATAGACGACGCGCTATTTCGTATTGCCCCTGAGCAATTGACGACTCGTATAGAGTGGCAAAGCCAGCTCATGCAATCCCCGCTGATGTTGTCGGTTACCTCGCATTTAGTGGGCGCACAGAATCATACCTCTGCGCTACAAAATGAAAGTAGTACAGCAGGTTACGGGCTTGTACATTTAGGCGCGCGATGGCAGCTAAGCCAAGGCTTTAGCGTGTTGGCACAACTTCAAAATGCCTTTGATAAATATTATACCGCTCACACTGCGGGGGTTAATCGGGTATCAAATGCCGATATTGCGGTAGGAGATAAATTACCGGGAACAGGCAGGGAATGGCAGGTCTCAATGAGCTACCGCTTTTAAATACCGCTACGCTAGCCCCCAACATTAGCGGGCTAATAGAATAAAACGTAAAGTAAGAGGCGCGAGTATGCGCCTTTTTCTCTTACCCTTCGAACTCATACAGAAAAACCAATGAATGAGTTGGCCTACACTAATTCAAACACTGCCTGCACAATTAAGCGGATTGCTAATAAGGTAACGATAACCTTAAACAGCACGAGAAATTTATCGGCTGGAATCTTCTTGAGTACTTTTAGTCCCACGTAAGTCCCCACGGCACCACTTATAATCATGGCAAAAATTAATCCTAGCCATTGAAAAAAGGAGAAGCCTACAAAGGTAAAAACAAACGCTTTTAACCCATGTTGAAAGGTAAGGCACGAGGCCATGGTGGCGGTTATCTGCATTTTATTGTAATTGTTCCGATGCACAAACGCGGCAACTAGCGGCCCGGTAGCGCCTACAAACATGGAGATTAACGTGGTAATTAACCCTGCTAAACTTCGACCAGCAGGTTGCATTTCTTGCGCCTTCGGTTTGCTGCCCCACACCAAAAACAAGATAAAACCCGCCACAGCAAATTGAATAACCACTAAAGGCAATTGCACCACGATAAACGTAGCCAGTACCGCTCCTAACAACGCCCCAAATGAAAAGAACTTCACCATGGACCAGTCAATATACCGAAAGGTCATTAACGCTCGGTTGCCGTTAGAACCTAACTGTACTAAGCCATGCACAGGAATAAGTGCAGAAACTGGCAAGCTTCCCGCCATTACCGCAATAAGCAACACGCCGCCGCCAATCCCAAAGGTAGCCGTTATTAAGGACGTGATGGTAGAGGTGGCAATCAACACGGCTGCGGTAGTGAGTGAGATAGCACCATTAGCGGTTAGCCAATAAGTAACAAGATCCAAGTGCAGCCCCTTTTCGGTTTATTCATTTGTATTGGCCCCAGCGTAAACAAGGTGAAGAAAGCGTATTACAGCTTGTCTTTTCTGAAGACAAATTTAAGGCACCTAGTAGCAATTCGTAACAAATTATCTGTAATATGAACTTGTACATGCACTTTAGTGCAGGCATATTCTGCAATCTTCACTGCGCAACGAAACGGTATGTCTCTACATCGTCGATGCGTATTTAAATGGATTTAGTTTAGGAAGTTCCATTGCATTCCTTTTTCACCCGTTGTTGCTTTACATTTTTTTGTACCGTCACGCTAGCTTTCGCTGACGATACGCCTCAAATTATAAATCATATTGCATCACACAACGTGTGGAAGCAGCTTTTACATACCAA
The DNA here is from genome assembly GCF_032925565.1 of Alteromonas sp. CI.11.F.A3. Lineage (NCBI taxonomy): Bacteria > Pseudomonadati > Pseudomonadota > Gammaproteobacteria > Alteromonadales > Alteromonadaceae > Alteromonas > Alteromonas sp. CI.11.F.A3. The sequence continues at coordinate 451,732 of NZ_CP136708.1, read as the reverse complement.
ACAAACAGCGGTAACACTGAACCACGATAACAGTAACTTCTATTTAGCAGAAAATGGCTTTAAAGATCCACTTTCAGAGCTTGAAGCGACTATCAGCGCCTTTTCGCAAACGCCTAAAAGTCAATGTCAATTTCCCGCACGTAAACGTTTTATCGCAAAACACTTACCCATGCTGCATTTTCCAGACGTGGCTTGCCCTCAATACCAAGAATACTTAAATACTTTCTCTACCCACAGTGCCAGCCTTATTTTCGCGTCAGGTTACTTAGGCAACCCAGCGTCTATGTTTGGCCATGTATTTTTAAAGTTTAATGGGGAATCTGCTGAGGGCTTACTAGACAACACATTCTCTTATGGGGCTAAGGTGCCCGATGATGAAAACAAGTTGGTTTACATCACTAAAGGCATACTGGGCGGGTATCAGGGTAAGTTCTCTAACCAGCAATACCATCATCATCATTTAACCTACAGCGAAACTGAGCTTCGCGATATGTGGGAATATAAACTTGCCCTATCGCAAGACGATATTCGATTTCTACTCGCCCATTTATGGGAGCTAGAAAATGCCACTATGACCTATTACTTTTTTGAGCAAAACTGCGCTTATCAATTGGCAAAACTACTCAGCTTAGTTTTCGATGAACCGTTAATTGCTCCCAACAAGGTTTGGGTAATGCCATTTGATTTAGTGGTCATGATGCAGCGTCATCAAGGCAGCCGGCTCATGTTTAATGAAGTTATCTATCATGGTTCGCGTCAACAAACACTTTACGATCGCTGGCAGCAATTAACCAGCAAGGAACAGCAAACCTTACTGCACATTCTAGAAAGTACACCTAAAGACACACAAGCTAAGCTTGCTGCTTTAGGTGACGCATCGGCAATACGGGTTATTGATACCCTCTACGACTATTTTGCTTTTATAGAACAAAAAGAAGACGACCTCACAGACATACAACAAGCACAAAAGCGGCAAGCCATGATAAAACGGTTTGCTATGGCACCCGTTAAACCAAACTGGAAAAGCGTAGATAGACGCCCTCCTCATGAGGCACAAGATACTACGCGTATTGGCCTCGGTTTATACGACACACCATCAGGCAACGTGGCGGGTGAGTTGAACTTTAGGGCCAATTATTACGACCTGCTCACGCTGAATGCGGGGCGAATTCCTTACTCTGAGCTAACCACCTTTAATGTGCGTCTTCGTTACCTAGAGGGTGAAGGGTTAGCAGTAAAAGAGTTTACACCGGTACGAATTATTAACCTTAATGCGTCTGAATCTGGATTGCCACTTGATAGCAATTGGGCTTGGAAACTGGCCTTTGGCTACAGAGAACAAGCTAACAACTGCACCCAGTGCGGCGCAGGTTATATCGACAGTTTTATTGGGAAGTCTTGGGCCTTTCGTCACAACCTTGTAGGTTATGCCGCGCTCAGCACTTCTATTACCAGCTCTAATCTGAATGGCGGCTTTATCGCTGTGGGTTCAGAAGTGGGAGGCGTAGCACATGTTACGTCTGAAATAGCAATGTCATTGGCAGTAGGACAACAATGGTTTGTGAACCAGCCATCGAAGGATCAACATTACCTCTCTGTTACCGCTCGATATGCAATTAATCAGCGCTGGGACATAAGGGCCAATATTGATAACAAGCATGGTACTGACTTCGGCTTGCTCATTTCACATTATTACTAATAACAATCAGAGGAATATAACAATGTTTAAAAAACTAACACTTGCCGCACTTCTTACAACTACCGCCATTGCTGGAAATGTATCGGCAGACGATAACATCAACCCGTGGAAACAATGTGGTATTGGCGCCATGATTTTTGATGACAATGGCACAGCTGCTGCACTTTCAAACATCATTTGGGATTTAGGTACGACTGCGGTTTCTTCAAAAGTATCATCTGCTGATTCTTGTGAAGGTAAAATGGCGACTGCGGCAGTATTCATCCAAAACAACTTTAACAACGTTATTGAAGAAACTAGCCAAGGTTCAGGCGCGCACCTAACGGCAATGCTGGATATTTTAGACGTAAACGAAGCAGCACGTGCTGACGTTGTTACTGCTGTTCGTGCTGAAATGGCACTATCAGTTGCAGCAAATGAAGCAACTAGCCCAGAAGCTTTCTACAACGCAGTTGTAGCAAACATCTAATTGTATGGGCAGTGGCTGAGTTGCCGCTTGCGGGAATGCCACTGCCTTATATCATTGTACTATTTCATTAAGCTAAGTACAGATCTACGCTTCTTATTTTACTTCTTTAGCAATGGTCATAATACTTTGCCCTTGCTTTACTGAAGGCCCTGATAACCCATATAGCGCAAAGCCGCTTTCAGATGCAATAACGGTTTCAACCGTATTGCCGAAATAGTCTTTTACTACCCCTAACGTATCGCCCTTTTTCACAAACTGCCCTGTAGTAATGTCAGGGAACCATAACCCTGAAAAGCTAACCGGTACCGAAAAAGTCCCTTCAAAGTAGCGACTGGCAGACGCGCCCTTCGAGGTAAGCTCCGCTTTACTATTGTTAACAGCTGAAGGTGAACTCATTCCCAAAATGCGAGTGGCCTCTTCAAGCCCTTTTACCATCGCGTTTACGTGTTCTTCTTTTTTCGAACCGTTTTCACCAATTTCGACCAAAATAGTTGGGGCGCCATGGGCTACCGCTTGGCGATTTAGCGAACGGCGGGTATCAACTTGTTTTTGTGTATTCATTTTGTAAGTCACGATATTCGGGAATCGAAACCCCTCTGCCACCATCATGGCTTGTTCGTAGTCACTTGAAAGCGGACCACCATACACCCCCACAAAACCAGCTAGCCATTCAGCGCCATCACCACTATGAAGGTCGATAACAAAGTCGGCTTTTGCAATAACGTGGTTCGATAGGTTCCACGCTATTTGCTCAGTCTGTGTGCCATTTTCCTTGCCAGGAAAACTTCTATTAAGGTTCTTTCTATCATGGGGGTTTACGTAAATACTTTTCTCTTCAAACGCAGGAATGTGCGCCACACGCACCGCAATAATAGTGCCGGTTAATCTACTAGGGTCGATGTTCGCCAGCCATTTTTCAGTGGCCAATATTGAGTTATATTCATAGCCATGAACACCAGCGATGGTCGCAAGTACAGGCCCTGATTTACCCCCATTAATAACGGTTACGGGAATAAAGGTTCCAGGTTCTACGCTGCTTCCCTGATTTGCTTCCACGGGAATACGAATGTCTTCTCGACTACCTTCTGCAACTAAAGTGCCTGCAACGTCGATGTCTTTTGCACTCGCCCCGTGACCTGCCAATAAAATACAGATAGAGAAGATACTGATCCAAGGAAACGTTTTAACATTCATATTTTTACCTAAATTTTCATATAAAACGGATTGTTTTTGTAACGCTATAACATTGCTGCTTAACCAATTATACACGGCCCTGTGCTGGCTTAAATGACTAATTTAGTGAGGGGTATTGCCGTAAGTAAAACAACGTATGGGATGAATATTTTTTTGTATTTTACGTTCTGACAGTGCCTAGCTTTGACTTAGGGAGCTATGGCTTACGGAGCTTTGGTTTATGGAGCGATGGCTTCTATTGAGAGGGAATTGCTTGAGAGGGTATAACGCATCGTTTGGCATGCGCTTGCTTTTTAAAAGCTAAAGCGAGAGGTTCATAATAGTACGAAATAGTTGCGCCTTGATATTCTCAACAAGGCGCAACAAAAATTCGTGAATCTATGCGCGACTTTGGAATTTACGCTCTTCGGTATTTACCTTTATCCACTCACCGGTACTGATGTACTCAGGCACTTGAACCACTAGGCCAGTCGATAAAGTAGCAGGTTTAGTGCGCGAGGTTGCAGAGGCACCTTTAATAGAAGGATCGGTTTCAGTCACTTCAAGCTCTACACTCATCGGCAAATCTAGCGCCACTGGCACGTCGCTTACAATTAACACCTGAATAGACTCGGTCTTTTCATTAATAAACAAAGCTTCATCAGCAATGCTTTCTTTATTTAGGTGGTACGGCGTGTAATCTTCGTTATCGAGGAATACATACTCGTCGCCATCAATGTAAGAAAACATCACAGGGCGACGAACCAAATCAGCCATTTCTAGCATGTCTGAATCTTTGAATGTTTCATCAAACTTAGCGCCGCTAACCACGTCGTACATACGCATGCGATAAATACTACCACCCGCACGGCCCTGAGGTACTGAACGTTCGATGTCTCTAACAATACATGTTTTGCCACCATAAACGATGGTGTGATTCTTTTTAATTTCACTTGCCTTTGGCATGGTCTTACCCTGTTATTAATGGCCTTTAACGATTGGCAGGCCACGTTAATTTATCGCCCTATCTTCCGGTAATTGAGTGTTATAGTCAAAACTATAAACAGTCATAAAATTAATAAATCTATGCTTTTAGGCAAAGGAATTCACAATGCCAAAAATAATTACATTTGTGTTACTTCTAACGATTGGTTTTTCCCTTAAAGCTGAAGAGTCTAATTCATTTACGCAGACTTACACAGTAGCCTCTACCATCATGGACGAGGATAGGCTCTATCATGTATACCTTCCACCTTCATATTACGATAGCAAACAGCGCAGATTTCCCGTTGTATATGTACTCGATGGTGATATTCATCGAACCAGAGCCATTGCCGGCATGCTTGAAGGCTTAAGTACTCAGACATTAGAGCAGCAAGTTGAACAGGCTATTGTGGTAGCGGTACCTAACAGTGCATCGGCAATAAGAGAACGAGATCTTACCCCAACCAATGTTAACTGGGAATTCAATGGCCGCTTATTGGAAGCCTTCCAAGGGATTGGAAACGCAGATAATTATTTACGCTTTTTTCAAAGTGAGTTAATTCCACAAATAGACGGAAAATTCAGAACATCTAATAAGCGAATACTGGTCGGAGAGTCTTTCGGTGGGCTGTTTGCTGCATACGCGCTGTTAAATAGGCCAGAGGTATTCACTCACTACCTTATTATTGATGCCACTTATTTGTGGGACAATAACTATTTAAATCGCACGCTAACTAACAAGCTTGCACAGGGGAAACAGCCTGAGGGGAACGTGGTTTTTACCTTTGCTAATAACGCCGAATTTGGCGAGATTGGCGAAACAAACTTAGCGTGGGGATATCAGTTTTTCGATAAATTGGACGCCATTCAATCTGTCGAACTCACACTGCAGAAACGTTACTTTGACGATGAGTCTCACGGCACAGTTGCATTACCCAGTTGGTATTATGGGTTTAAAGCGTTACTCAAAACCCACCCCGATTAAGCTGAAGCACTATTTAAGATTTAGCCCTTGATTCAACCCTAGTTCTTTTTGTTTTTTCTTAGTAAGACCTAGGGACACTATTTTATAAGACTCGTTCAGATAATAGCTAAGCTCTTCGTTGAGATCTTCTACACTTAGTTCAACGCCCCCATTAAGCTGGTCGGTATTGCTTTCAAATTGCTGGATCCATTTCATGCCCCGAGATGCAAAATAAGGCGCGGGGCGATATCCAGGTTTCTCACTCAAGAAATGGTAGTTAAGATCTGAGGCTTTAAAGATATACGCGGGCTCACCAGACTTACTCAAGCCGCCTATAGCAAATACTTTCCCCCCCACCTTCCATACATGGGAGTTGTTCCATTGCATCACATAGGTTGTGGCCTTTAGGCTGCCACAATAATGATTAAACTCATCGTAGGTCACTGCTGTACTCTTTATATTATGGGTCTTGTCTTTCTTAACTCATACCTTTCATATCAACTTTTTCATGCAGCATGCGTCGTATTTGTCGTGTACATCGTTTTTGTGCCGTTAAAACTATCATACAGGGCTTGATGACTTTGCTTGGAAAAGGTATCCGTTCTATTTTCATATTCCTTTATCCAGTCTATCAACATATCTAAATTCGTATCTTGCGCTTGCTTAGACTCATATTTATGCGGCTCCCAAGGGCGCGCCTTAGCGTTTTCAACACAAAGATTCATGGGTAAATTTAAGAATATAAGTTCATCGGCATGAGGCAATACTTCAGCGAGCAAATCGGAATAACACCCTTCAATAACCCACGATGTATTGTCAGTTAAGAAACTATCTATAAGCACTGTCGACTCACTGATAGGCATACGACTAGGTGGGCTTGTGGCCGAATTTGAGGGCGCCCAGGCCACCGAGTCTAAATCTAAATGCGCGATGTGGTGAACCTTCACCAAGTTCTTGGCCAAGGTCGACTTTCCTGAACCAGAATTACCAAATATCACTATTTTAGTCATAAGCAGCCTTATTATGTCTTAGCGCTAGCTTTTTACTACTAGCATTTCAGCAACAAAAATACTCCACATTGCTAGAACAGCCAGAAAGTTAAGCGTAAAAACAATGCCTCGCAATTTTATGTTCGACGTCATAATTTGCACAGCGCTATGTACTATTCGCCCTACAACAAAGACCCAAGCAAGAGCTACATAAATGGGTTGTAACTCAAGCCCTTTAACTATTAATACAACGCAAATGACATGAAAAAATAACGGCCACTCGAATTGGTTACTTAAATTAGCGCTGATTTTAGATTGAATAGCATCGAATGGACTCGAGCCATCGTCATTGCGGCCTAATCCCCACACCTTAGGCGCTCTTACGAAAGTTAAGAGCATATAAAAGAATGTACACAATAAAACGTGAGCAAACATAGGTACTACTAGGCTATCCATTAGCTAATACTCCCGTTATTTTTCTGGTCTTTTCGCCACGCCATGAAAATGCGTAGGGCTACCAGGCATTGTTGGTTATCTTGAAGTTGCGCTAAATAATCCAACGCCTACAATTCAATAACACTAACATACACAGCAGCCCGTTTGCTGTCACCATCTCCAATGACAAAATCACATCTACTATTTTGGTTTATATCACCCATAGAATTTTGTTTAGTACCTGCTGGAGGTATACGTTAATACACACTTTCCCAGCATGTGACGCTATGACGGTTCACACCTCGAAGTTAAGTTTCTGAGGGAGGGTGAAGAGCCTGCTTCATGACCCTCTGCCGCAAGGATGCGGCAGCGGAGCCCCCATGGATGGGTATACCGTACGAACTCGGTATAGATGGTGTGCTAAGGCAATTGGAACCCTCCACAGCATGGATGCTGTGGCGGAGCATGCCCTAAAGCAAAATTCCTGAGGGCGGGTGAAGAGCCTGCTTCATGACCCTCTGCCGCAAGGATGCGGCAGCGGAGCCCCCATGGATGGGTATATCGTACGAACTCGGTATTGGTGGTTTGCTAGGGCAATTGGAACCCTCCACAGCATGGATGCTGTGGCGGAGCATGCCCTAAAGCAAAATTCCTGAGGGAGGGTGAAGAGCCTGCTTCATGACCCTCTGCCGCAAGGATGCGGCAGCGGAGCCCCCATGAATGGGTATATCGTACGAACTCGGTATTGGTGGTGTGCTAGGGCAATTGGAACCCTCCACAGCATGGATGCTGTGGCGGGTTCCAATTGCCCTAGCACACCATCTATTAAGCGAAAAAAATGAACACCACAAAACCGTTGACTTTTTATTCGGCAAATTAAATACTGCGGGTATGACATTACGCACATTGCAGTTTTTTGCACCGCGCCAAGGTTTGGCGTTAAACACAATTATCCTCCTCGCTATTATTATTAATAATTGGCGGGAAAGTTAGTGCGTACGTAAAACATCACTAAAACCCGCCGCTAAGGCGGGTTTTTCTTAAGTCTGTCTTCGCGGTAAAAACAAACGAGACGACAGCCATGAACAACATCACACAATTATTAGCCCGTTTGCACAACGCGGTAAACGACAACGATCCTGCTTCGGTTAGCGCCTGCTATGGCGATAACGCCAAGGTAGTATCCACACCGCTAAAAGGCACCACTCAGCACGATTGTGTTAGCGCATTACAAACCTTCCAACACAAATACATGCCAGAGCATATCGTTACCACCGGCGATGAAATTGTGATTGAAGCGGGCGATGTGGCGTTAGTCATCGCTAAACTTTACTTAGTGCCAAAAGCCGCTCCACATGCCTTACCTTGTGACGGAAAACGAGCCGTATATGTGATGCAGCGAAACGACAGCGGTGAATGGCGATGCATTATCGATAACTTCTTTGGCACCGACTTACTCGACTTCGCTTAAGGTGTTTAGCGCTCAGCCTCAGTTATCATGTTGTAAAATCGGGCTAATTTTGCCAGCAATACGACAAAAAGATACTCGGGTAAGTTACCTTTATTTTGAAGCCGGACGGTTTTGTGTCAAAGTAACGCATCAAAATTTTCATTGGCGAATACAGACTGTTAACGCTAAGCAAGGACTATAAACATGTTTACCACTGCTTCGATTTCTCTTAAGACCGCACTGCGGCCTATTGCCGTGTCTTGTTTGGCGCTAAGTGCGCTATCGGCATGTGTTACCACAAATCAGGCTGATACGGCCGCGGCCGCCGCACCAGAAGCGTCGTTTTCTCTATCAAACTCAGTGAAATACCAACGCCAGAGTAAGGAGTATCCACTTCTTAGCGCCTATGTTTACAAACAGGCTACCGCCGCACTGCCTGCGACCTTTGAAAATCAGCAAACGCCTGCCGTGATCGTGCTAGATGTAGATGAAACCGTGCTTGATAACAGCCTTTATCAAGAAGAGCGTGAGTCTAAAGGCTTGGGTTATTCAAGCGAAAGCTGGAATGCATGGATAAAAAGAGAAGAAGCCACTTTGGTTCCCGGTGTAGATAAGTTTCTAGCAACGGTGATTGAAAGAGGTGGAAAGATTGCGCTCATTACTAACCGCGATAAAACCTTAGACAGCCACACTTGGAATAACTTATTGGCTGTGGGCTTACCGCTTACACCAAGCAACACCTGTATTATGGGCAGACTACCTGCCGACAAAGATGCCGTTGATCATAAGTACATTGTGAACGATAAAGACCGTCGTCGTAATGCTGTAAAACAAGGCTCGCCAGCTTGCTCAATAACTAATGACACTGCAATTAAAGGCTGGAACAAACCGCATAATATTATTATGCAAATTGGCGATAACATTGAAGATTTTCAAGGCGTAACGCAGGAAGATGCTTATCTGCCAGCAATACTGCCTGAAGTCGGTACTAGCTTGTTTATTTTACCTAACCCCATGTATGGTTCTTGGTAACTCGCTTTTTGCCACTGCTACCGCATTGTGGCTGTAGCAGTGCTTTTCCACTCCTTAATAGAAATACCTAAACGCAAAATAGACGTTACTAGCGTCTTCAAATTGAGCAAAGAAAGTATGCGGTTCATCACCACTAAATAGGTTTACTCCGCCTCGAACCTGCCACTTATCAGTAGGTGAATAGCTTGCGCTAGCTTTCAAGTAACCATCGTTGTCGGTGGGGGAGTAAAACAAAAAGGTATTGAGGGTGAGGGTTTGTCTTTTCGCCTGCCATGTAATGCGAGTGGTTACCCAATGACGATACGCTTCTTGCTCATATTCTGGGTAGGGTGAATGGCTCAATAACGCATCATGATGTTGAATGGCTTCGGTATACCACTGCACAGCACCAGTTACATTCGCCATCACTTCTTGGCTGTACCCAAGTAAGAAGCGGCTCTGCGAATTACTCACTGATGGTGACGAACCTTCACTGTCTTCCACACTCCGATAATACGCATACTCTGCATTTGCAATCCCTTTACCCAAGGGCATAACTACGCTGGCGCCAATGGCATTTAAGCGGCTATAGCGCGGAGCACCTAATTCATCAACGGCCGTGGGTTGCTTGGTATAGCCCCGATATCCATATAACGCAGCCTCAATACTCCCGAACGAGCTGCTAAATGTGCGATGCGCCCGCAACGCCACTTCACTACCGCTTGGGGTATTAGCATTAGTTACGGTATACGCTGGCGCAATGTTTTCATTTACTTGGGGGCTGAAAAACGAAAACACCTCTCCCGTAATACCAATATCGGGTTCAAAGTCAGGCGTCACCACAACATCTATATTTATGACCTCCCAATAACCCGATAACTTAATGGAGACACTGGGCGCTTTTAAATACTCATCATCACGGCCTGAGAAAAATGACTGATAATCTTTTGGGAAAAGGTCGTTAAGAAACACATAGTCGCCTGTTCCCCAAGTAAGTACTTGTTGCCCGACTTTTAAGTCAAAAGCATTGCCCCATTCGCCCAAAGCAGCCAGGTTACCTTGCCATGCTAACTCACGTACCTGAAACTCTCGTTGATATTTAACACCGTCGTACCACGCATCGCCGCGAAAACTGAGTTTAGATGCTGCTAGCGCATAATCGGCGCGCAGTTGCACTCTTGCGTCTCGTAAGGTGCTGCTAGAAGCAATGGCAGCATCATTCGCCACTCGGTTTCCTGCCGCCAGCTCGACAAATCCACTAAAGGTGTAAGCGGTGGCGTTATTGTCCTGCTCGCCCCAGTCTTCGTTGCCCCAGCTATCGTCGCTCCAGTTATCGTCGCTCCAGCCTTCGTCTTCCCAATCGTCGTCGCTAGCAGGCTCTGAGTTGTCAACTTGTTCAGTTTTGGCGGGCACGTCTTCCACAGTTTCATTTTTGAGTTCTTGTGAATACGCCAAAAGTGAAACATTTGTTCCCAGAAGCGCTATTGCCAGTAGCGCTAATCCACGTAATTTCTTTCCCCGCATCACGATTACTCCACAAACTCTCGTGGTGGCACGCGTAAACTGCGCTCACTAAATACGCTGTCTGGCAACGCAATATCGTATTGAATACCGCGAAATTCCATTAGGGTATAGCCGCCCGATGCTAAATCAGACACCTTGCTTCGCACCACCGTCGGGTAGCCTTGAACCGTTTCTACTGATACGGCTTCAACTCGGCGGTAATTATCATCCCCTTTGAAAAAGTTGATTAGCGTGGGCAAATAGGTTTGCTTGTCTATCTCTACTATATAATGGGAAAACTCTACGCTACTTAGGTTTTTAGGCGTTGCCCGCAACACATAGTGAGTGTCAGTAGCGTTTTGCATTGCGAAGTTGTCTTCTGACACTGCACGGCCCGACACATCTTCATAGAAAAAATGAGAGCCGACAAACGAGGTGCGTTTATCACCCGCCGCTATTCGCTTCACCAAATCAAGGGCGGGTAAATACAACCACCGATCGTCATCGGTATAAATGTTGGTGTGCTTTTCAACTCTAAACACCGTGCCTTTTACTTCGGTTGGGCGGCTGAAAAATACCAGCATTTTTTGATCACCCGTTTCAGTGCCTTCATTGTCTAGCACGTCTTTGCGCAGAATCGTGAATTGGCGCATTTGCTTGCGGTCCTGGCTGTCTACGATAATCATTCGCGCCATCGACTTGCCGTCACTCCCCGCGTAATAGGCGGCTTTTTCTGACTTTGCAATGATACTGGCGATATCCTCTTCAACGGCAGATGCACTAGCACTTCCAAAAATACCTAACACCATCATAGTAGCGGCGAGTATACGAACAGCTGCCTTGCTCACTCTTATGTGAGAAAAAACATAACTAACTTTAGCAATTTGAAGCATTGAATTACGCATATTAAGCTCCTTTAAAAACCCAACGTTTTAGAAATACCATGGCCGCGGGTAAGACCAACAAAGTCACCAAGGCAGATACCGCCATGATACTCGCTAAGAAAACACCTACTGTTATGTAAGGTACCAACGGCGCTAGCAATAAAGGCGTGAAGCCCAGTGCTATTACCAACGCATTGCGCGTTATCGCACTGGCTGGCTCATCGAACATAGCGTCTAATGTGTCTGGCACACTGCCCGTTTCTTTATAAATTTCCCGCGCCCTAGCAAGGAAGTGAATCGCAAAATCGACAGATAACCCCAAGGTGAGCGCCGATAGCACGGCGATAGGCATGTCGTAGTCTTTGCCTACAATGCCAATAAGGCCATAAATAAAGGTAATAGTGATGGTAAGGGGGAGCATGGCAAGCACACCAAAAACAAAAGAACGAAACAGCAGTACCATCATCACAAACACAATGACAAAAGCGCTAAGCAAACTTTCCAACATGCCCGTTACCATATTTTCCTGCCACACCACATTTAAGTAGGCTTTACCTGCCCAGTCGTAGTTTAGCCCTTGTGGTAATGGATTCTTCGTAAAGTAATCTTCTACAAGCGATATCACATTTGTCATATCTTGGTTATCACCACTGGTAAGCTGCAGCCAAATCAGGGTTTGGCGATAATCAGGCGTAACAAAATGCCACAAGTCTTGCGGACGGTGGGAAGACTGATATTGCATTAAGGTTTGTGCTACGCCTCGGTTGTTGGCGGGTAATGCGTAGTCTGCCTCGTTGCCTGAGCGTAGCTCACGATTCACCACTTTGACGACATCAACCAAAGACTGTGATTTACCAATTAACGGTTGAGTGTCTAGGTAGGCTTGTAACCTTTCAATATGCTTAAGTACTGCGGGCTGCTGGAAGGTATTAGCATTTCCATTTGCCGCATCGACGACTTGCAATAAGCTTTCTAACGCCATTAGTTCGTCATCGTTGAGGTTGCTAAATAACGCATCATCAATACGCATGGCAAGTTCCGACATTTTGTTAGCGTCGTCGCTCTGGTTTATCGTGGCCTGGGTTTGCTCAACCCATTCATCTAAACTTGAAGGTAATTTCGCCTCGTTTAACACCTTGCTTGCATCAATGCTTTCATTGGTATCGGTAATCACCAGATGGGCATTGTACGTGCCCGCAAACTCTGCATTTAACGCTCTGTCTGCCACTCTTATTTCATGGTCTTTTTTAAACCAACGCACGGGGTTGTCGTTGATATTAATTTGCGTAATACCCCACGCTGATACAAGGGTAATTACACCAAATATAGCAATAATTAACGCTCTGTGGTTCAGCGCAATATAGCGCAGTTTATTAACGGTACGCTTTAGTAAAGTGCTATTACCCTTACTATTGTCTGCCTCTTCGTTTTGATGCAACGCTACTTGAAGCTTGTTTAATGCTGCGGGCGACATTCGAGATATATAAGCAGGAATAAAAGTAAGGGTAATCAAAAATGCCAACAAAATACCAAACCCAATATAAGCGCCAAAGATTTGCACAGGGGGAATAGGCGTTAACATTAAGGAGAAGAAACCTGCTGATGAGGTGAGCGAGGTAAACAGCATGGGCTTAAACAGGTGCTCAACTACTTGAGTGATCACTTTGCCTGCATTCTCACCTGGTTTATAACGGTCGGAAAATTCAGACAATATGTGGACTGAGTCGACTACCGCGATAGGCATTAGAAAAATGGCAATCATGGATGACATGATGTGCACAGTGAACCCCATACCAATGAGAGCACCCATGGTGATGATAACCGTACCCATCGCCACTATCATGGGCGCAGTAATAAGAGACCAATTTCTAAAAAACAGGAACAGAAGAACAAAAATCATGGCACCAGCTGCAGGCGCAGCAATGGCCATTTGCACAAACATTTCTACACCAAATTGATCTTCGGCCACAGGTAACCCTGTGATGTGCCATTGGCCAGTGGTGTCAACATTCGCTAAATAAGCGCGAATATCTTGGGCAATGCGATAACTTTCATTTTTATCGGCAATGGGAATATAGATAGCAGCAGCATTGCCTGAAGAGGCAGCGAGTGTGTCGTATAGTAAAGGCAACCTTTCGATAGAATCTTGTAGTTGTGCACTCGCGCTTGCGGTTTCAGGAGGGCTGGCCATTAGCCATGAAAACTCCAGACTACCGTCACTACTTTGCTTGATGTTGTCTACCGTTGAAAACGACATGACGTCTTGGCCAATAACACCCTCTATGGCAAGCACATGATTAGTCACTTTGTGAATGGCCGCCAAGTTTTCTGGCGTGTATATGCCACCTTTGCCCTCGTCGTCTTTGGCCCCGTCTCCTTTGGCAAAATTATCCACCACCAGACCAACCACTATTGCATCGTACATGGAGAAGGTTTGCTTTACCTCATTGTGAAAGGTGCGAGCACTATGAGATTCGGCCAACATGTTTTCTGGATCGGTATCAATCTGAATCAGGCGCATTTGAAAAGCGGCAAATGCCGTTATAACGGCGAGAAAAAAATAAACCCATCGCCCTTTGTGCGTGCTTACATGTAAAAGCATATCGATTGCTAATTTCATATCAAAAACCTCAATATATTAGATTTTTATTATATTTATGGTTTGTTCAGTAAACAAGCACATTTTTAGGCAAAGTAACTTTAGGTGTAATTTTGCGTGTACATGTCGGTAAGAAACAACACGGCAGTAGGAAAAATTTTCCCACCCCATTTTTTAAACATACACTTACAAAATGCCAAAACGTAGAAATACTAAATAAAATAGTTATATATCAGTTATTTGAAGATCAATTAGAATAATTTCAATTCTTGGCACAAGTTTAGCATTAATTAGACTAACGGATAACAACAGACGTAAACATGATGCTAGGAAGGCATACCGTTACCACGAAGGTAACCATGACATTACAGACTTTATCTGCGCAGGCTGACAACATTGGACGTAAAAGGAAATTCGTCGGCCAAGGATGCAAGGATTGATAGCAAGGTTGAAGTCGCTCTGTTGTTTATCGGAAAGTTAAATACGTTTAACACCAATACGGATGTTGAAAAGGGATACGCCTTAATGGCGAGCAAGGTTGACATTGATGTCGACAAAGCAATCACCACGGAGTGGGTTGATTCGCTTAAGGAAGTTGTTGACGTGAATGACCGATTATCTGTTTTTGCGCCAGTTGAGTGTGATGGTGACTTGGATTAAGTCGTAAAGGCCTGCAGGATGCAGAGTTGCAAACGCTATTATCGCGATTGCTGCTGGATACCCACATCACTGGCACAGACATTGATGTCCATGTGCAACAAAGGATTGTAACCTATTTGGCTCTGTTGACCCGGCATTATGCCTTCAGCGATAGCCATATCGAGGAACACTAATAATGTCATCGATATTATTAGTGTGCTGTCACCCGACAGCATGCCTCTCCCCTCTAAGGCCCTTCCCGGCCTTTTATATACCTCTGATTTTAGCCCGCCTTTGGCGGGCATTTTTTTGCGTGTAGCTTTATGTACTTACCTATTTTTTATTCCTTGCCCTTCTTTTGAAAACAATGAGATATAAGGTCAAAGAAACCCTAAAAATCATTGTTCCAAAGTTTTTTTATTTATTTTTCTATTTTGCTGAACTTTTCTTTATTTCCCCACTCTTACTAATACATGGAGTCATTTAGTGTGTTGGCTTCGTGAAGTGTAAATGTGTTTTCCAAGTTATGTTGTGTTTTTCTTAAGGGGCTCTTTAGCCCCTTTCTTTTTGCCTGTAATAAAATCCTCTCTCGCGTATTACTACCTACTTTTCTAAAAACCAGAATTATTAGCTAGGTTTCATCCCAATCTTAGAAATAGAAATGAGAACTATTATCAAATAGAATGATTTCACTGTCCTACTTGGAGATAATCATGTCTAAACCCGCACCTCGTGTTGTAGAGGTTATCGAGTCTTTCCGCGTAACACCAAATATGCAACGTATTGTCCTTGGTGGCGCTACATTAGAAAATTTTCCAGATACTCGCCCTGGCGCCTACGTAAAGCTGCTTTTTGATTTAAATGGCGACCCTTTTGTTGAGCCTGCCAAAGATAAACCCGTTGCCATGCGTACCTACACGATAAACAGCTTCGATAGACAAAAAGCACAAATGACCATTGATATGGTGGTGCATGTAAAGGACGGCGTAACTGGCCCTGCTGCCGCATGGGCCCTAAGAGCAAAAGAAGGCGATAAACTAACGATTGCAGGCCCTGGCAGCAGTAAAGCATTAGCAGAACATTATGATTGGGTGCTGTTCGCGGGCGATATGACTGCACTGCCTAGCATTCGTAATTACTTACAAACGCTTCCTCGCCATACTAAGGGCATTGCCGTTATTGCTATTGAACATGAAACGGATGCCACCGTGCTAGAAAAACCTGAAGGCGTTACTGTTCAGTGGGTATCTAAAAAAGAAGCAACATTATCTGACGCCATGCAGCGTTCTGAGTGGCCACAGGGAACGCCTGCGGTATGGGTGGCGTGTGAATTTTCACAGATGAGAAAAATTCGTTCGTGGCTAAAAGACGAAAAACAGGTACCTCACAGCCAAGTTTATATTAGTAGTTATTGGCGTGAAGGCCGCAGCGAAGATCAACATAAGATAGATAAACGCCAAGATGTTGAAGCCTTTGCGAAACAGCTTGCTTAATTAGCATTAAAGCAACAATTTTGCTGTGCCGCGAAAGCATAAAACCCTGTACGACTTTCAGCGCCCTGTAAATAATGCAGAGCGCTGGTATTAGCTCCTTTATAAAAACCAACAAAAATCTATATTGATCAAGATGTTAATCTTTGGAATGGGGATTGCTACTTATTAAGTGCAGTTCACAATAACCACTCGGTTATTCTTTTTAAAGGAGCAACATATGAACAATGATCGTATCGAAGGCAACTGGAAAGAAATGAAAGGTAAGGTACAACAGCAATGGGGTAAACTTACCGATGATGACCTAGACGTCATTGATGGTCGTCGTGAAGAGCTAGTAGGCAAGATTCAGCAAGCGTACGGCAAGAGCCGTGAAGAAGCCGAAAAAGAAGTGGATAGCCATTTCAACTAGGCACTTCACCTAAGCCTTAATGGCTAGCAGTACAAGAAAAGCCCCATTCGGGGCTTTTTTTATGCGTAAAACAACCTAACCGTCAGGGCTAAACCCCTTTGTCAGGACTTAACATCAAGATTCCGTATCAGGCTTTAAGTTGTTGCTAATTTCTCTTGCATCAAAGCTTGTAGACGACGTGGGTCGAGTACCCTTGCCCATCTCAATATTCAAAATACTTTCGATTTCGCTCTTTTGTGAGCCACCTACGAAAATACCAGATTCAAACTGGGTTGTAGGGTGGTAAGACGTTCTACAAGTAATAACGCCACACTCAGTTACCCTCGCATAGCGTTGGCTAAAGCCAACCTGAGGTGATGTTTGTACACGCTCTTTATCTACCATGGTTTCCCGATCAGTTACGACAAACCAATCGTAACCTTTTAGTAAGGTCAATTCCGCCGAGCGGTACATGGCATAATCCATGGCTTTACTCTTATCCGACCCTCTACCTTTGAAGTGAACACGGTATTGGGTTTCGCTTAATTTACTTTCGGTATACCCGAAGCCCCCTTTAGATGCCTGTCGGTAATCGGGTTGGCTCGCACACCCTGTCATTACTATCACTGCTAGAAACGCTATAAATTTAGTTTTCATTAACTACTCCTTCGGCAGCCTTAGACTGCCATCCATGATTAATAGCTTGCTGCTCTTGCTCTCTATTTAATGGTGTGGACACCATTAACAAATCTATCTCTTCATCAAGCACTTTGTTGGCACTTGCCGTTTGATATTCACTTTTATCGCGCCCCGCTGTTATCAGCTTACTGGCGTGAAGTTGCCAAATGCCCTGATTATTTTTACATGCGATCATGACATTCAGTTCATCTTCACCTTGTATCTGCGCCTGCCTACACAACTGAGATTGATTATTCATAAACGACAATTGTGGCACTATTTCCATGCCCGCATCGGTTACCATCATCTCGCCCGTTAAGTTATTATCAAGGGCTTTAGATACATTCGCCCAATGGCTATTCGTTGTCGAAGTGACTGCTGGGTCAAGGGGGGCTGTATGCTCCGATTGCATCAAGGTTAGCCCTGCCACTAACGCCACACCAGCCGCTAACGACAAAGGTACTTTCCACTTCCCACTACTTTCAGATTCTTGAGTCTTGCGATTAAGTGAGGTTACGTTGCTTGGTATGCGCTCACCTGTATGGCTTGAACTTACCTGATCTGAGTCGAAGTCCGCTTGCTCAAGATAGGCTTCTGAGGAAACATCGTCTGCAAGCAATGCCACTACGCTATTAGGTAAAGGTTTTTGCGTTGCCGCATCAGCTGCCGCTTTCACCATCATGTCTACCTGCGCCAAAGACGCTAAACGGTCTGACAAAGTAAGATCATTGGCAATCGACGCTCTAACGTATTCCATGTCTTCATCGCTAAGTTCTGCATCTAAAAATGCTGAAAGCATTTCGTCAGATATTGTCATAGCACCACCTCCTGTTGTGGATTTAGCATATTACTGAGTTTGCTTCGTGCCCTAGCAAGCCTGCTCATAATGGTCCCCGCCGGTACCTCAAGGACCTCTGAAGCATCTGAGTAGCTCATGCCCTGAATCGCAATAAGCGACAAGGTCTCTCGCTGCTCTGGGGGTAATTCTCCCATGGCCTTACTCACCTGCTTTAATGTAATGCCACCTGAAAGCGCTTCATCCAAGTGCGCCTCATCCTGCGCCTGCAATTCAGGGTTAACCGCCGCACTTGCTCTTACTTTTTGCGCACGATATTCATCTATCCACAAATTTCGGCAAACTCGAAATGCCCATGCCATCAGTGTGGCATCTTGTGGCAAAGATTTAGTCAGTAGTTTCTCAATCGTATTTTGCAGTAAATCATCAGCATCATGTATATTGCCGGTAAGTGAAAACGCAAATTTTCTCAATGATGGAACGAGTTCAGTTACTTCTTCTTTCATACAATTTCCTATGAAATCACGCTTTATACCTAGTTAACGTTTGGTGCCGTGATTTATTCCCAACAATAGGGAATTTTTTTCATCAACAAACGTTAACTAAGTAATAGAAAAGGATTATCCATCAATAAGGGCACGTTTTATGCCAGCTTTACGGATGGATTAAGTAAGTCGCTCGTGGCGAGTAACAAGCACCTCAGGCCATGAGATGCCCGTATGGGGTTAGCCGCAACGCAAGTGAGGTAAATTATGAAGTGCAGATCGGCTTGTCAGCTCGTAGTAGGCGGCATAATATTTTCAATGGGCAGCGTGTTAAGCTCTGATGTCAGTGCCCAGTTAACTATTGGCCGTCAAATAATCGAACCCGTAACGCCTATTATTGACAGAGTACCCGTTGATGTTGGCACCGTGCGAGATGTGCTTGAAAATCAGGTAGAGCAAGGTGTGGGAAGTACTTTTGAAACCTTGAACAACATACCTGCCCCGCAATTTACTGTTCCATCGCCCCTTAGCCTTACTTCGCCTGCAGGCAATCTTTTACTAAAGGAAGTAAAAACCCCTGATGGGTTTTTAGCGGTAAAAAGAGAGTGGTTGGTGGTGGGTAGCGAGGCTGACAAAGCTCACTTTACACACCCCGACATTACGATTGAATCGTCGCACTATTTAACCGCTATAGACCAATGGATTTACCGTTTGAAGGTTAGTACTAGCCTTGATGAACTGTCTCAAATAAGAAACAACTTACCGACATCACTAAAAGCACAAGTAGGCCGAAATCACATTTATTTAGCGCAAAGCATGGACAACCTACAGAGCCCAGAGACTTACCAAATCCCTGAAAATCCTGAAAACCAGAAAAACAGCCAAGACAAGCAAGCTAGTATTGAAACTACTGATAAGCCAAAAGTTTGCCAAGTACCTGTTCGAATTGGAATGATAGATACCAACATTGCGCACAACCACCAGGCACTAAAACACCTTGTTATTGAACAGCAGTCTTTTCTTCCACAAGCGTTACCAACTACACAAGTACACGGTACATCAGTGGCCAGCTTATTAGCCGATAATATGCGTCCAGGGAGTCAACTTTATAATGCTAGCGTCTTTTATACGCGGAACAGTATTAGCCAGGGTGCGACCTTATTATCATTAATTGATGGTCTTAACTATTTAGCCGCCCAGCATGTTGATGCGATTAATATGAGTCTAGCAGGGCCAGAAAATCCAGTGCTTGCCAAAGTGATAGAAAAAATCAGTGAGCAAGGGGTACAAATTATTGCAGCAGTTGGAAACGAAGGGCCAGCCTCACCACCTTTGTTTCCCGCAGCATACCCGTCAACTGTTGCGGTAACGGCGGTAGACAGTAACCACGCTATCTATCGATGGGCCAATCAAGGTAACTATGTCGATTTTGCGGCCAGCGGTGTTTCAGTCGAAGTCGCACATCCAGATGGTACGATTAGCCGTGAGACCGGCACATCGATGGCAACGCCTTTCGTTTCAGCCCGTTATGCCTGCCTATTTCGTGCGAGTTCAAATCAGGCCCAAGCGTTGGCCATACTACGCGACCAAGCCGTAGATGCTGGATCACCGGGACGGGACCCGGTGTTTGGAGTAGGTATTCTCCAGTAATGAAATCAAAAGTGAGTGCCAATGCGCGATTAGAAGTGAAATCTAACACCAATTTCAGCTAGTGTTTCTTGATAGTCTGCTGACACTAGGGTTGAGCCATAGTCTTTGTATTGCGTGCTTACGATAAAATCTACGTTTTCCATAGCAGCATATTCTATGCTCGCTTCAAAGACATGCCTATTATCCTCTCGTCGCCCATCTTCCTGTTGTTCAATCTCACTAAAAGGTACTGCTGAAGTGGTAGGCTCACTGCTCTGGCTACCTTTACCATAATGCCTACTCTCCATTTCATAGCCGAGCTTGATGTCGAGCGCTTTACCCCACAAATTGGACGGATAGGTATAGCTGGCGTCAATACCATGGCTGGTATAGTCGAACGCTTGAGCCAACGCATCTTCATTTTGATATTTCACGCCCACTTGGATAAAGCTGTGGTTTTCAAAAAACCAGAAACCATCAATGCGGCTTGATAGCGCCTTGGCATCGCGCTCTGGCACAGATTCAAACGACTTATCAATGGTATCCACACTAATACGCCAATAACCTTGAGTAAACGCACTGTTGGCCAATGAAATACCGCTTTGTTGATAAGTAAGAAAGGCATTGTCATCAAGGTCGGCGTTTGCATAGTAGTGATGAATGCCAATTTTAGCCCAAGATGATTGATAGCTCGCCTCACCCGACAAGGTCGTAATAGCAAGGTCAAAATCCGACAGTTCGCTGTAGCGCGTTTCGCTATGTTGTGCAGACGCGGTGATTTGCCATTTATCCGTAGGCTTTATCGCTACCTTCAGCTTTGCATTTCCTTTTATTGCTGAGTCTGATGTGTCGGTATTGGTATCAAGTTCGCTAACGTTAACGTTTGAATCGTGATGAGCACCGACATAGGCTTCTCCAGTCACTATTATCATTTTGTGCTCGTCAGTTTCTGTGCTGTTTTCTGACTGACTCGCCATGGCAATTTTGCCAATCAAGCTTAAGGCAATAGATACACTCAATACGCTTAACAATGGTATGGGGGTTTTAAGACTCATGTAGGTTTCCTACTAAATCGAATACTCACGGCATTAACACATGGAATAAAAGATGGGGCTGGGAATAGTGCCACCCTTCTATTTTTATAACCTTCATAGTGACAGGAATAACGAGGGTGGCGGCTGTTCACGGTGCGTCGAACATCTTAATCTGCGTGACTTTTACTGGTTTAGAATGCCAGCAATACTTCCGCTTACTGTGTTTTCAACAGTGGTTGAAACCGTATTTTCGATTTGCCCACTTACTTGACCAGATACTTGGCTAGCCACACTCTCTTCAACCTGTGATTGCGCTACCGCTTCAACCGACTGAGTTAATGTTGAAGACACCACGCCATTGACATCAGCCGCTTGCGATACACTGCTATCAACAACCCCTGATACCACGTCAGTGGCGGCAGAAGTGGCAACATCTAAGGCTCCTGAAGCATTTGTAGCAATGCTTTGCGTTACCGCAACACTACCTTCAAGAGCACTTTGCGCACTGGTGAGCTGAGTAAGGATTTCACCGCTTGTTTCATCAGATGCTTCTGATGTGTCGTTAGTAGTAGCAGTAGCATCAGCTTGGTCTGCGTTTTGCATTTCACTGCCAGTTTCAGGGCTTGCCTCAGTGTCGGTAACCGCACTAGGCTGTGCATCAACATTTGCCGAAGCGGAAGTTTGTGAAGACATTGACTGGGTAAGACTTGCTTGCTCACCAGACACATTGGTTGAAGCTTGGGTGCTATTAGACACTGAAACAGATGCAGCTACAGTCTGAGCCAACGCCACGTTTGAAGTAAGGCCTAATGCAACAATTAAAGCAGTATGTAGTTTGTTCATTCGTTTATTTCCTGTTTTTCATCAAAGACACTTAAATAACGAATGAACCTCCTCTTTTATTCCAAACAAACGATAAAAAATATTCCACAAACAAAAACACCCCGCTTAAAGCGGGGTGTTTTTGTTCAATTCACTATATTTAAATTATTATTTAAAACAAGAATATACGAGAACTTCAGTCACCAGAAGCATTTAATCCAGCTTCCCACCAAGGCGATGAGTAATCGATATTTTCTTGGGGGAGTACATTAGAGTAACGCATTCTTACCGACTCCCAAAAAGCCGCTTTAAATACAGGATCGTAAATGACGAACTCGCCTTGTGAGCGATATTGCTCGAACAAATCCTTATAGGCACCAACGGGGGTAAGCGGGTTACTTTGCTGGAAAACAACGTCTCCACCAAAGGTTTCATACAGTGACTTAGACACTTTCCAACTTTTGGCCATGCCTTCTGCCATGGCTAAACGATAACGCTCAACTTCTTCATCTGAATATTCAGCATTGTGGCTTAAATCGACTGTCCAAGTTTTAATAACCGCGTAAGCAGATTCTACTTCGCTTTCTGAAGGCTCAATGTTGTTTTCGTCGGCAAAGTCAGCAATAACAGATTCACTAATTTTAGTGCCTAACGCACGCTGAGCTAAAAGTTTGCGGATCTCAACTTCAGATTTGTCACTAAGAATAGATTGGAAACGATCTACATCACTTTGACTAGGTTGTAGTTCGCTATTTGAAATAGATTTACCGAAGAGTTTCGCTATTATTTCGTTAGCCGCTTGTGGCGTATTTATCCCAAGCGAGACAACGATGGCAGCGAAAAGTACCATAGGTATAATGTCAGACCGTGTCATTGAAGAAATTCCCTAATATCCATCACAGCTTGAGCGTAAAACGTATTCTTTAATCGTATATTTTTCGTATTTAACTCATTAATACGTAGAATGTTCCATTCATTTTACGAGACGAAGTCGCTGAAGAGCTATACTTTAGGCTAAAGTAGGTTAAATATCCACTTTTTTCCGCATAGATTTTCTCACACTTTGTTGCTTTTTGGCCTCGCCACGCCTCGCTTTTACTGCACGACTCATGCGGGTTGCCTTCCTTGGTTTTTGTTTTTTAGTGGCACTGACTATCCATGCTTTTAAACGCACAATAGCATCTTCCCTATTCTGTTCTTGAGTTCGAGAATTTTGCGCTTTTAGAACAAACACACCATCGTTAGAGATGCGGCTGTCTTTTGTATTGAGCAGCGTATCTTTTACCTCTTGAGGCAAAGATGAGGCAGGTATATCAAGGCGCAGATGAATAGCACTGCTCACTTTATTTACATTCTGCCCGCCAGCACCTTGTGCTCTGATGGCTTGCATTTCAATGTCGCTATCTTCTAGCGTGATAGTAGGGGTAATCGTAATCATAGCTTAACGGTTATATTCTTCACTTGTGAGTTATTTGACAGTTTATAGGTTGTACTTAGCGCCATAGAAAAAGGCTTACATTGACTGTTTATTCATTTCTTATTAGTTTACTAATTACGCTAATAAAGGAAACATATTGTGGTGTTCATTTATATCGTTGTCGCACTTATCTTCTGCCTGTTAGTGGCATCGTGGTTTTTCACTCAGCATATCGATAAGAAAATTGAAAAAAACTTCCGTCCACCAGGCCAATTTTCAGACGTACAGCAAGAAAAAATTCACTACACCAAACAAGGGCAAGGCCCCGCCCTTATTCTTATTCATGGACTTGCAGGTAATGCGCTTAATTTTACTGCCTTAGCGAATCAGTTAGCCAAGCACTATACCGTGTACAGTATTGACCGCCCTGGAAGCGGCTTTTCTACACGTCATCGTAACACATCGGCAGATTTTAGCGTTCAAAGCGCCACCATTTTAGCCTGGATGTCACAGTTAAATTTAGGCGAAGCCTTTGTTGCTGGGCACTCTATGGGGGGCGCTATTGCTTTACGCATGGCACTGGATGCACCAGAAAAAATTAAGTCTGTCTCACTGCTTTGCCCGTTAACGGTTCCCTTAACAAAAGGGCCTGGTCCCTTGTCTGTACTGTACATTCCTTATCAAAAGTTGCGCAGTTTAATCAGTAAAACTTTGGCCGCGCCGGTGCGTATAGTTTTTGGTAAGAAACAGGTTGCTCAAGTCTTTTTCCCAGAACGTGTACCCTCAAATTTTGGAAGTGAGAGCGGTGGCGCACTTGCGCTGCATTCAGAGAGTTTTTATCAGGCTAGCTGTGACATGGTAGCTTCAACAGAAAGTTTGTATAAACAATTCGAACACTACAAGACTATTTCGTGCCCGGTGGGTATTTTGTATGGTGAACAAGACGCCATCTTATCGCCCGATGCGCATATGTCTTATATTGCTACGTCGCTTCCTAGTAGCATGGCTGAAATTATTCCTAACGCTGGCCATATGATTATTAATACGCAGCCTGAAGCTTGTTCTAACTTCATAAACAAAGTGAATAAAATAGATGCTCAGCTAGGGCTCGCTTAACAATGTTAAGTGTTTCGTCTATTTGTACACCGCGTCATTCCTTAATGCGTAACCACTCTGGCAGCAGAACTTGGTTTAGCACTTCGTAAATGCGACAGACTTGGTCTAAGTTCAACAGTTTGCTTTAGCTCTCGTAAGTAATCAGTAACCTTTTCAATACCGTCTGATGTAAAACATAAGCTTTTAGGCGAGGTTTTTATTTCACTTTGGTATTGCTGAAACCATGTTTGCATGGCCTCACTGTCCCCTTCTGACAACGCAATGAGTAAATGATACATGCGGATGAAAGAGAGCTGTCTACGATACTCTGTTGTGCCGTGCTCGAACCCAAGTAGGGTGGTTTGCGATAGGGATATTTCAGAAACGCCAAGTAAATCAGCAGCCTCTGCTTGGTTCAAGCCAACTTCTTGGTAAGCCCAAGTGAAAGCTTTTATAACAACACTGGGTGGATAGGTGCTATGGATCATAGTTTGGCCTCGATTTAAGTCGTTTAAAACATCTTACTTATCGAGAATATTGCGAAAATCATTCCAACTTGCCGAGTCGCTTACAACTACTGACAGTGTTGTTTGGTTTTCACGAAGTGCGCGCGCTCAGCATCTTCATTAAGCGTGTAATCCAGTTGAGTTAACCACGCCCTTGCTTCTTCGTAGGTATCAAAGAACGAAAAGTCTACACCGGTTTGACGGTATACCGCTTCAAGTTGATTTCTGGTAGTCGATTTTACTAATGACGATTCAAGTACTAACGCTAAATGACTCAACCCAAGATGACGAACTGCGGATATACGTTCAGCCAGAAGGCTCTCAGCATCGGGAATAAGCAGGGACTCCCCTTCAAGAACCACAATATCACCCCAGTGACTGCCATGCATATCGATAGATTTTTCTCGATAATCAAGTACTAAGCCATGAACACACTCACAATTCCAGGGGCCGTAGGCTTGGGTAAGCATAACGTTACCGCACCGAGTAACTACAAATGAGCCATGTACTGGTTTCATAATTCTTTGCTCTTCAATACTCCACAATCAAACTATAGACAATGATTTCAAAATTCGAAATGTAGTAAGCCATCGCGGCCTTAATGCGGTTAAGGACGCGATGGATAACTTAGAGCTATTTCAAGCGTGATACCGGCAAAGTTACCCCCCTCTACCGTGGCATTGGCAGGGGTAAACGGGAGTAAGCTATGCAGCTAACACCCGAATCAACTGTGAAAACGTAGGCTTATCTTGTACATCAAGAGGAGCTCTTAATTCACGAGCAATATCACTCACGCTAATAACACCGCGCACCTCGTGAGAGTCTCTATCGAGTACTAAGCAATGATGCTGCCCATAATCTTTCAGGGTTTCTACCACATCACCTACTGACGATTTTGTCAATTCTGTGAAATCAAATGACATTAATGACGTTTTCGCCTGCATGAAATCACGAACCACTACTCCATCTCTAGGCACTTTTAATTCAGCAATTCTTTGTACAATATGCTGTTCGCTCACGTCTTGTGACGTAATAATGCCGGTGAATGCATTCGTGGCATCTACTACCAGCATCATACGAACATGAGATTGGCGCATGATTTTTTCGACTCGTGTCGCAGGTGCATTTTCGTCAATCACCAATGGCATGTATTGTTTGAAGTCTGTAAATACCGCCATCGCTGATGATGTGACAGACACTTTATTTTCAACAACAGGCCAAGCTAGACGATCGGCGGCATCGGTTTTATGAAGTTGTAAGGTATGCATTACCTTCCCCTTAAATTAGTTAACAAATTAAATAGATAAATGAATATTTTGTTTAACTAAGGTGGGGTGGTGCGCGAATGGGATGTGCTGCATAGTCTGCATCGCTAAGCAGGGTGTAAGTACAAAAGCGAGTATTGGGAACAATGCTACTCGCGAAGAAAGCACTTAAAAAGTAGGCGCCATCATCAAGCTCGTCTTTATCACTGGCTTGCTCTAGATTTGAGGCTAAATATTGAATGCTAATGTCATTCGATACTTGTGATATCTCTTTGCTCAATACATTACCAGCACCATTTTCAGGTACTAGGAATGACATTGTGAGTAGCAACAGCAAAAGATTCAAAAGAAGAACTCCAGCGACATTTAAAAAACGGGTTAACTCACCCTTACTTAATACTATATGGCTTTTTTATTCACTATCACTTAAACCCGCCTCAATTTTTAGACGATTTATCGCTTATTTTCTAATTACTAAATTTAAGTGCCGTTTCAACTTGTGTATTCATTCTAATAAATAGAATGCACTGTAATAAGCTTTGAAATATTCACTTTTTAATTGTTCCAGTAGACTCGTTTTAAAATTTGGTTCTATTGCTTAGTTCACTTATGAAAAAACGCTGGCCTCTTTGGCTGATCTTAATCCACTGGCTCACCTTACTGGTAGTAATAGGTATGTTTGCCTCTGGGCTATGGATGGTAGATTTGACCTACTATAGCGATTGGTACAAAACCGCACCCCACTGGCATAAAAGTGTAGGGCTTCTGTTGTTCGCAATAACGTTAGTTAGGCTGATTTCGCGCGCATCTACCCAGAGACCACCGACTTTTGGTAGCAAGTTTGAGAAATTAGCGAGTAAATTAGGACACAGTGCTATTTATATTGTCCTTTTAGCGCTTTTTACCTCGGGCTACCTTATTTCAACCGCCGATGGCAGAGCCATAGAAGTATTCGATTGGTTTGCAGTGCCAGGGCTTGGCGCATTTATTGAAAACCAAGAAGACCTGGCCGGCGAGGTTCACTTTTACCTAGCTTGGACATTAATCGTGCTGGCTTCTTTACACGGGTTGGCGGCATTGAAACACCATTTCATTGATAAAGACGACACACTGAAGCAGATGTTAAGGCTTCGCTAAATACTGATATTAAGGAGATTTTATGAAGAAGTTAACACTTGCAATCGTGACGGCCATAGCACTAAATTCAGCGCTAAGTTCAGCTCACGCCGCTGATTATATTATTGACTCAAAAGGTGCTCATGCATCTGTTAATTTCAAAATTCAGCATTTAGGTTACTCATGGCTAACAGGACGCTTTAACGACTTTAAAGGCACCTTTAGCTACGATGAAAATAACCCTGCTGCGGCGTCTGTATCGGTGACTATCGAAACCGATAGCGTAGACTCAAACCATTCAGAACGAGATAAGCATTTAAGAGGCGACGACTTTTTGAATGCAGATGATTTCCCAGAAGCCAAATTCGTTAGCACTAACGTGACTGACAAAGGCAACGGCATGTTAGACATTACGGGTAACCTTACGCTGCATGGTGTGACTAAACCCGTTACTATAGAAGCTAAAAAGATTGGTGAAGGTAGCGATCCATGGGGTGGCTATCGTGCTGGCTTTTCAGGCACCACCACTATTGCCTTAAAAGACTATGGTATTGACTACGACTTAGGCCCAGCCTCACAAACTGTTGAGCTTTCACTTCACGTTGAAGGTGTTAAACAGTAAGCTAAACGCTTATAAAACAATAAAGCCCGCTAATGCGGGCTTTTTACGTTAACAGGCTCAATAGACTTACCTAAGCATGACTCATACCTTATAAATTAATGTAGCTTTAACTTGGGGCTAATTGCATAACTCAGCTTCTTGAGTAGCAGTTTAAGCGCACCTCTAAGCTTTCCGTGCACAGCAAATTGATGCATGTTGTACAAAGAAATATAAACTATCTTCGCTAAACGACCTTCAATAAACATGCTTGAATTTGAAAGCGAGCCCATTAAGCTTCCTACTGTGCTGTAGTTACTTAAATGCACTAACGAGCCATAATCTTTATAAACGTAGCCTTTTAATTCTTTACCCCGACGCAATGCAATAATATTGTCTGCCGCCGTGTTTGCCATTTGATGCGCAGACTGCGCTCTTGGTGGTACCCACTTACCATTTTCTTGCTTGAAACCACAGCAATCGCCAATGACCCAAATGTTACCGTCGCCAGTACTTTGCAAGTGTTCATTAACAAGAATTTGGTTTGCGCGATTAGTCTCAAAGATACCCATTTTGGTGACGAAATCCGGCGCTTTAACGCCTGCCGCCCACACCATCAAATCAGCATCCACACGACTGCCGTCTTTGGTAATGAGGCCATTTTCATCAGCTTCAGCCACCATGGTGCGCTCTTTAATATCCACACCAAGCTTATGCAGCGCCTTACGGGCTGAATTGGCGATACGCTCAGGCAATGCGGGCAGTATTCGCTCACCGGCTTCTACAATGGTGATTTTTAAACGAGACGCTGACATGCCTGGCATGCCGTAGGTTTTCGATAAGTTAGCGACATGATGAAGCTGAGCGGCTAATTCAGTGCCCGTCGCACCCGCGCCCACAATAGCCACTTTAATAAAGCTATTCTCATCTTCCTGCTGATTAATACGAATAAGCTGATTTAACAAGCCACGATGAAATCGCTCGGCTTGCACCAGTGAATCAAGAAAGTAGCAATGCTGTGCAACGCCTGGCGTACCAAAGTCGTTGCTGACACTGCCAATCGCCAGTATCAACTGGTCGTAAGGTATTTTACGTTCGGGTAATATCGCCACGCCCTCATCATCGGATAATGGCGCGAGAGTGATAGTTTTGGCCTCTGCATCAATGGCACACATACTCCCTAACTGAAAGCGGTAGTGATGAGCGGCAGCATGAATAGCGTAATCAACGCCATCTGAGTGCTTGTCTATAACGCCTGCAGCCACTTCGTGAAGCAAGGGCTTCCAAATGTGGGTGCGACTTCTATCAACTAGGGTTATTTCTGCTTCGTTCTTTCTCCCGAGGGTGCGGCTTAAGCGGCTTACAAGTTCAAGACCTCCAGCGCCACCACCGACAACAACTATTTTTTGCATGGGTTTACCTATAATTTAATCATTCCACGTATCTCATCTTTCATAATCTACGATTATTGAAATGATATACCTGGCACGACTAAAGGTATTCGCTGCATATATGGGGTTAACAGTACGCCTGAACGCATTTTCTCGCAAGCCTGACAGGTTGTTTCTAGCAGGGCGTACGATAAAAAAGGCAAAAAAACGGTAACCGTGAAATACACGCTACCGCTTTTTGTACCGAAGTAGATAATGCTTTTAACTAATACTGATAATCAACGCTAAACATTACGTTTCTTGGCCGCCCTGGAAAGTACCTATCTGCGGTAAAGGTTGTGTAATCCGCCCGCTCAGCATAGGCGGTATCGAGCAAGTTATTCACTCTTGCGTACACTGAGATTTTTGGCGACATTGCCCAAGAGGCGCGTAGATTCAATAAATCATGACCTTCGTACTCGTTCAGGTTTTCAGCATCGGTATAGTATTCATCAACATGCTGCCATTCAATTTCAGCCCGGGTGTTTTGCGTAAAGCTGTACCCTACGCGAGCATTGAAAGTAAGATTTGGCGCAGTATCAATATCGTTGCCCTTAATATCGACTTCGCCCAAAAGCTCACTGTGCTCATACGTATGTTTGGCATAGCTGCCTGCAAACGCGACATCAAACCCTTGGCTAATTTGATAGTTTAGGGTTAGCTCTACCCCTCTGTGCCAGGTTTCACCATTGCTTACATTGAAAAAATCACTATCACGATAAATCACATTGTCTTTGGTTAAGCTATAAGCAGACACTACATAGCTAAAGGCTTTATACTGCCCTTTAACACCTACTTCTACATTGGTGGCGGTGACAGAGTCTAAGTCGGCAATTTGTTGACTGCGCTGAAGCCTGTAAAGCTCAGTCGCCTGAGGGGCACGGTAGCCTCGAGATAACCCCGCATACCATAGTGTTGCATCGCTACTTTGAAAACTAACCGAGAGTTTAGGGCTAAAATTACTGTAGTCGTTAGTACCACTTTCAGGCCTTGCGTATCGACAGCCACCAAAGCCACATTCAGTGCCATCATCACGAGTACGACCCGATATCATGTTGTTGGTGTAATCGTAATCCATATACTCATACCGCCCACCCAATGAAACCGCCCACGCTGCTTGTTGCCAATTTAGCGCAATAAATGGTGCATACAGGGTGGCGTCTACTTGATAGTCGTAATGAAGCCCTACAGGCACGGTTTCCACTAGAAAAGCAGAGCCCACAGTTTCGCTATCTTGGGATTGTACCAAGCTGCCTTGGGTATATTCGGCGTCTAATCCTGCGTCAATGCTTAGCGTATTGTTCACCACATGATGATATTGGGAAAGTACACCAAAGCCTTCTTGCTCGTTTTCTTCAAGCGGTGTACCGGGTAAAAAATGCATGCGAAATTCCATGCTTTGGTCGCGAAAATAAGGTGTAACTGATAGTGCGTTCGCGCCGCTTAATGCTACATCTACTTTGCTCCACACTCGCAAACTTTTCGCTTTTCGAAAGGCTTCAGGGTTGTCGTTACCTTGGGCGATATCTTCATCTTTATAGCTTTCAAACCCAGTAATGTAACCGGCGGTTTCTTGATCTAAATGAGTGTACGTCAGCCCACTGGTTACCTTTAGGTTATCAACTTCGTAGCGGTGGCGAAGGTTAACCTTTTCTTGATCCACGCTTTCTTCGTCTCGATACCCGCCGTCGCGGGTAATACTCGCGTTTATACCTACACCCGAATCACCAAAGTCTTTACCTTGCCTTAGCTTCAGTCTGCTATAGCCGTAAGAACCATAATCAATTCCGTATAAAGCGGTGTCTTGGGTAACATCGGGGGTAATAACATTTATCACGCCGTGAATAGCGTTGGAGCCATAAAGGGGTGAAGCAGGGCCTTTTAAGACCTCGATGCGTTCAGCCATTTCACCATGGGCTTCGAACAGCTCGTTAATATTACAAAAACCGGCTGCGCGTAAAGGAATGTTATCTTCAGCAGCCAGTATACCACCGCAAGCCCCAGCCCCTGTAAGCACTGGCGAGCGTAGTGCAGGTAAATATTCCTGGCCATTTCCTCGCTGAACACCCGCGCCTGCAATGAAATTTAACACTTCTTGTATATGGCTTGGTGATACAAAGCTTATGTTATCGCTTGAAACACTAGATACCACATACCCTGAATTTGAGGTGGAATTAGCAATTCTGCTTCCTGTTGTCACCACACGTTCTATTGATTCTATGCTTTTGGCAGTGTTTGCGCCTTCTGGGATTTGCGCGGCAGCATGAGAAGAAAACGACACGACAGTCACGGTGCTTAGGCTATGTAAAAATAACCTGAATGTGGAGCTCATTGCTTGTCCTTTCTATAGATTTGGCGAGATTAACATACGTATAATATGTGTCGTTCGACCACAATATTGATGTTAGTTACACCATCAATTGTATCGTTAACTATTGCGTGATGAATAGTAAAAATAATGACTTACCGCACTAGAGCGTGACGGTTTTGATGGCGGAAACTGACTGCAGGCTTTTACTCACCGCTCAGTACTTGTGCTCGGGATTGGACTAACATACGTATAAGCTTCGTAAAGTCGATAGCACAGCAGCAATACCGGAGGAATTTTTGGACACCTTAATACCTAGCCTATCTCAACTTATTGAATTTGCGGTAGCCCCTGTTTTTTTACTTACGGGTATAGCAGGTTTTTTGAATGTTATGTCGTCTCGACTTGGCAGAATATCAGACAGAGTAAGGGTAGCAGAAAGGCAAATTCATACCCTCTCAGACCCTCATATTGTTGACCGTTCCAAACGAGAAATAAAAGTACTGTGGCGCAGGGTGAAAGTCATCAACTGGGCCATTGGTTTGTGTGTGGCCTCGGGGCTAATGGTGTGTACCGTTATTGTGGCTTTATTTGCTGGTTCTTTGTGGTTTGTCGATTTAAAAACACCCGTCATTTCACTTTTTATATTGGCAATGATGTTTCTAATTTGTGCCCTTGTTGTCTTTTTAGTGGAAGTGAAACTGGCTACCACCACCATCAATATGGTGCGTACTATTCGCTAAAACACTAATCTGTGAAAACAAAAAAGCGAGGCAAACACTATAATTTAATAGGTTTTCCTCGCATTTTGTCGGTTGGGCGATGTCATTCATCCGCAGCTACCGACCTGTGTAGCCTTCTGATTAGATCAAAAACTTTCTAATCAGCTAACTCATCAAGCACAGCAAACAGTACGTTAGCGCCTACACGGGAGACTTCTTTATCGTACATGTTTTCTGTATTTACACCCTCTTGGCCACCCGCTAAATCACTGATAGCACGAATGATCACCCAGTCTACATCATTAATTGTGCATACTTGGCCAATCGCCGTAGATTCCATTTCGGTCACTTCAGCCGTGAAAACATCCCGTACCCATTTTCTGTATTCTCGGTTATCCATAAACACCGAACCGGTAACACCATTTCCGCCAACATGCAGCTTGGCATCACGTTCATCTAAAATACGTTGAACAGGCATTTCTGCCATTGCTGTTTTTGCCGCATTCAACAACCTAGGTGATGCGGTGAAATAAGGCGTATCTTCTGGTTTATCCATACCATCTTTTACAATAAGCACTTCGTCTGGGTGAATAAACTGGAAAGGCTTATATTTAGGGTAATGAGGGTCTTCTGCTATGCGCGCTGGCTGCTCTTCCATAAACTTAGCGTAGTACTCAGGTAGCACGTACTCACCTGGGTTTTCAGCGTCTTCATTGGTGTAAACACTTTCATCATGGTAGTACCAACGCTCTGGCACGATAACATCACCTGGTTGCCACTTGGGATTTACCGCGCCAGCAATGCCCATATAAACCACCTGTTTTACAGGGAAATAATCTAGCGCCATTTGTGTCGACATGGCCGCATTGGCAATACTCATACCGGTAGCGAAAACAAGAATAGGTTCATCGTGATAGGTCCCAATACGATAAGTAATACCTTTGATTGTGGTAGTGGTGTGTATTTGTGCATTAGGATCAGAATCGATTTTGCCCAAAATACCTTCCATTTCTGGGGCGTAAGCCACCATCACAGCGGTAAATTTATCGCCAGTAAAAGACGCCGGACCATATTGAGGCTGAGTGATAGATGAAGTGTTGGCACACCCAGTTATCACAACAGCACATGACATGCACAACAGAAACGAGATAACACGAAGTTTCATAATCACCATTCTTATTTAGTTTTTTATTGGAAGGGCAGAGGCAAAAGCCTGTACGCTCTGCGTTGTTTAATTATTAACGTACCAGCTTTCGGTATGAAAGAAAGTGTTATATCGGCATTTTACAAATATTAAAAACACTGGATACACCCCCCTAACAAATGACATTTAGCGAAGGTTATCTTATTTCGCTTTTTCAACTAATTCTTTCTCTTCAATAGAATAAAACGCGCTTAGTTGCAGTTTCATAAGCTGAACACGGATGTGCCGTTACCCTTATTGGATTACATTTATAGGACATAAAAGGACTTAAAAAAGCAACGCGAGACCAACTTACTCGTATCGATGAGGATACAATTACCAATGAACATGAAACTACTTCGCTCTCTGCAAATTTTTGTTGAGGTCGCTGAAAGCGGTAGCATGAGTATTGCAGCCCGAAACCTGCATATGACCGTTTCGGCCATTAGCCAACAACTAAGAAAGCTTGAACAAGACATTGGGCTGAGTTTATTCAATCGTAATACCCGAAACTTGAGCCTTACCGAGGCTGGAAGGATCTATTACGACACCAGCAAAAAAATGTTAGACACCGCTGTTGAAGCACAAGAACGTATTGAAACGCTTCAAGACGCACCTTCAGGTAAAGTCAATATTATTGCTCCAGAAGGTTTTGGTGGCGGCTTATTGAGTCAGCCCTTGCAGAAGTTATGTGAGGATTTTCCAAAAATAAATGTATCGCTGACGCTAACCGACCAACCTACAGACATTATTGTTTCTGGTGCCGACTTACTGCTTGGCTTCACCCCGGTTTCTGATACTAATTTCAGCAGTTTGGAATTGGCCACGTGGCGTCGAATTCTATGTGTATCAGCTGACCACCCTTTGGCAAAAACGCCTCTAGAGTCACCCGACATTCTTCAAGAGTATTCCTATATGTCCCACCGCCATGTAGAAGAATACGTCATGAAGCACGACAAGTTTGATAAAGTGCCGCTAACGTCTAGCCGTATTGAGCTTGATTCAATGCAAACCTTAATTCAGCTTACGCGTGATGGACTAGGGTATGCAGTGCTGCCTGAACCAGAGGTGCGCCACTTACTTAGTGAAGGCTCAATGAAGCAGCTATTCACTGACTGGTCGTTACCTGATTACACCGTATATGCGGTTACCCCTAAACGTGAATTGGTGCCTGCTAAAATCAGTGCGGCTATTACATGTTTGCAAGACTGGTTTTCTGAGATCTAGGTTATCCGAATTAGTCGCCTTCACTAAAAAGGCCTAAACTTGCGTTTAGGCCTTTTTCGTCAGTAAGTAGCAAACCAATACGCTGCTAGTTTTTGATGATTTAGCTTAAAAGCGTGTGTTCATCTGTACACTCAAAATATGCGCTGTTGCTGACTGCGTACCTGTAAAGTTAGTGGTGAAGTCTGTATTTGGTAAAACATCGCTTAGGATAGTTCTATCTTTATTAATATACGCTTCGCGACCATCAATAAATACATACGCAGCATCAATTGATGTGTTTTCACTCATAGTATAAGTTAAACCGCCTGATATCCAATGACGGTCAGTATCAGGAATACTCAATGAACGATTCTCCACCGATACTACTCCATCGTCGTAAGCGTAACCGGCACGTAAAGTAAACTCATCATTTAGGATATACGTTACACCAATAGAGCCGCGCCATGAGTCGTCAAAGTTTTCTTCTTTAATAAGAAAATTTTCGCCATCTTCTAAGTTAGCTTCAAGCTTTTGGAAGGTACTCCAATCAGTGAAGGTAAGACTCGCTTGAACAGACCACTGCTCATCAATTTTCTGGTCGATAGCAAGCTCTGTAATAGCCGCAAGATTTAAGTCTAGGCTGCCAGGCTGGTTGAGTTCTATCGGGAATACAGGCGTTTCTGATGATACGGCCCCATCCAATTCTAGTTTTGTTTCAGCACGATGAGACAACGCAATGTTAGTTAACTCACTAGGTTGCCAGAAAACGCCTACGTTCCAACCGAAGCCCACATCATCGCCTTCCATGCTAAACAGTGAAGATCCAGCGTTAAGAGAAGGAAGTGTTATACCTAAAGCCTGTGCTGTTGGCTCTAAACCTTCAATGGTAGCTGCCAATGTATTAGATACACCTGAACCAATTTCAGCTTCTGCATACGTCACATTTAAACCAAAGCCGACCATAAGCTGCTTGTTTACTTTATATGACACAGCTGGGTTTACCGTAACGGTTTTAACTTCTGCAGTATCAGCGAAATGTAAAGCGCCAAAGTCGTCAGAGTAATCAGAACGGAGGCCATAAGTGGTGAAAACACCTACACCAGCAGAAAAGTCATCATTAATAGGTGAAACGTAGAAGAATCCTGGAACAAATGCTGTTTCAGCGATATTATCTTCTTCAGCAACGCCCCCACCAACTATGGTATCCCCAAATGAATAAGTCACATTACCGGAAATGTCTACATTCGGGTCTATAAAGCTTACTGACGCACTAAACTCAGCTTCTTTAAATACACCAATCGCAGCTGGATTGGTTGCTAAAATAGAGGCATTTTCTGGCTTCGCCGCTTGGCCCGCCATGGCACGACCCAAACCATTCGCGCTATGCTCGTTTACTTGGAAACCAGCAGCTAGCACAGAAGAAGATGCCATCGAGGCTAGTGCTAAGCATACAGAGGCACGTAAAGAAAAATATTGCTTCATAAAAATACTCTTATAGAACAGGAAATATGCAGTGGCGCATTCTACGGTTACGGTAAGTTTTGTTCAATGCAAGTTAACGCCATTTACGCTGATTTATCGCATTTTTTACAACTTTAGCGACACAATTAAAGAAGATGTAAACATTTTGAAAATAATAGATTGCAAATATTGACACTATTTGTGAATTTGGCCATTTGCCAACCACTACAAATCATTAGCGATGGTTTGACTAAACACCCTATTTTTGACCTTTCTATTGATTATGCTTGTATAAGCAGTTTCTAGCCCCACAACAGTAGTACAGGATAATTTTAACAGCCTAAGGAGAAATTCACATGTCTAGCAATAAAGAAATCCTATTGGTCAATCGCCCTAACGATGGAAAAATAGGTCCCCACTTGTTCGAAACGCGTGAGCAATCCATCCCTACCCCGGGCGAAGGTGAAATACTAATCAAACAAACTTACATGTCACTCGACCCAGCAATGCTAGGTTGGATGAGTGAAGATCGTGAGAGTTATATTCCACCGGTTGAACTCGGTGAAGTTATGCGTTCAAGCGGTGTGGGTGAAGTCATTGAGTCGAATAACCCTGATTTCTCTGTTGGTGATAAAGTCATGGGTATGACTGGCTGGCGAGAGTACTTGGTAAGTAACGGTGAAGGCTTCAATAAACTTCAGTCTGGTATTACCGAAGAAATGGCGCTTTGCGTATTTGCACTTCCCGGTTTAACCGCCACCACAGGATTATATAACTTTGGTGAACCTAAGGAAGGTGAAACCTTAGTGGTCACTGGCGCTGCAGGCTCTGTCGGCTCAATAGTGGGTCAGCTTGCAAAGGCAGACGGCCTTCGAGTTATCGGCGTAGTCGGCAGCGACGAAAAAGCAGATTGGATTGTAAATGAACTCGGCTTTGACGGTGCGGTAAATTATAAAACCGATGATTTAGAAGCTAAATTAACCGAGCTTACTCCCGACAAAATCGACGTGTTCTTTGAAAATACGGGCGGTCCCATTCAGCATCACATCGTTAATCGCATGAATACGCATGGGCGTATCGTGGTTTGCGGCATGATTGCCGACTATCAATCAGAAAACCCGGCTCCCGGCCCTAATTGGATACCGTTAATTAAAAAGCGTATTAATATTCGTGGCTTTGCCATGCCCGATCATTGGGGTGAAGTACCTCAACTTGTTGCAAAACTATCGCCCTATGTACAGCAAGGAAAGATTCAGTATCGTTCACACATGGTTGATGGTATCGAGTCAGCAGTAGATGGGTTGAAGATGCTATTTTCTGGTGATAACAAAGGAAAAATGATCGTTAAACTTTAAGCCCAAAGCTTATCTTTTTTGGGTTAACTATCGGCGCTAACTTCACTTAGCGTCGATAGTAAATAGGTGCCCTTCCCCGCAGCCTTTGCTTGATAAAGTTCATTATCAGCTTGGTTAATTAAGCCTTCTAATGTTTGCCCTTTCACGTCGGTTACTACCACGGCACCAATAGAACAGGAGACGGTTTTTGCCGATGCATTGGGTGCATGAGGTATGGCTTTATCATCCCAAGTATCGAGTATTTGCTGGCAGCTTTGTTCTACTTGCCTTGCAGACACCCCACTGACAATAACCATAAACTCTTCGCCACCATATCGGCCTAGAATATCAGTTTGACGTTGAAACACGGCGCGCATCACATCAGCCTGTGCCACAATGGCATCATCACCTTGTTGGTGACCAAAAGCATCGTTATATTTTTTAAAGTCATCTAAATCCAGCATAAATACAGCGAAAGAAAGGTTCTGTCTTTTACTGAGCGACAGTAATCTCTCGCCTTCTTTCATCAGGGCCCGTCTATTAAGGAGATTGGTTAGCGGGTCTTCCCGGCTTAAGGTGTTTAGCTTTTTATTCGTTGATTTTAAGAGGATCACTATTCTGTCTAAGCGGTATTTTGCATAAGCACATATAAATAATGACCCCACCACAAACGATGTTGAAATCATGACGCGGTCGTCATACACAGGCGCAATTACCATCAAACCAATAAAACCAGCGATGCTTATTGCCGATGCCACCAACGCCAGCTTGTAGGTAACACCTAATGCAAACACACAATAGAATGCGTATAAAATGGTGCCCTCGTAAGGAAAAGCAAATTCATATAGCACCCAACTTTGGTAAATAAGCACATAATTAGCAAAGGTTAACATCACCATTAGCCCTGCAAAAATCCAGCTTCTGGCAGCATAAAAGAATCGAGAGAACGAAAGGGCGATAACGGTAAAGATGATGGGTATTTGATATATCAGGCGATTTTGCAAATAAAACTCGTACAAGGGGGATGGTAACATCACCATATCGGCGAGAATAAAAGAGGCGAGCAAAGCGGCGCCGATAAGAAGTGCAGCTCGAAGCCTTAATATCTCTCTACGCTTTCCTACCGCTTCCACTTTTTTCTCCCGGCACGGGTAGCATCTTTAAGTAAGTATAGACGCTTCTATAAGGCTAGCTTAAGTAGGCTACCTTTTAATGCTTCAATAGTGATAGGTTTGGTAACCACGTCGTTCATACCGTCCTGTTTAAAGGCATCGTGACGCTCTTTAAAGGCTTCTGCTGTAAGGCCAATAATAGGTATTTGGCTTATATCACTTGGTAAACTTCGAATACGTTTAGTGGCTTCAACACCGTCCATCACTGGCATATGAATATCCATAAAGATAACGTCGAACGTCTCTTCTTCAACTTTAATGGCCGCTTTTAAACCGTTGTCGACATGAGTAACCGTACACCCAAGCTGTTCTAGTAGTGCCTGAGCAACCACGGCATTTATCGCATTATCTTCTGCCAGTAATACGCTAATACCCGGTTTAAGGATTGTATTTTTATTTAGATTACTTTGCGCTTCTTGCAGTGTCGCACTGTCGATAGTACGGGCGCTGACTATGGCAGACATCGTAAAACACGACCCTTCACCCACTCGGCTCATAACTTTGACATCGCCACCTAGTATCTGTGAGAGCTCTTTAGCAATAGATAAACCAAGTCCTGTGCCACCATAACGACGTGAAATAGAAGAATCAGACTGGGTAAACTTATCGAAAATATGTTCAAGCCTATCTGGTTCTATACCAATGCCTGTGTCTTTCACAGAAATGACTAAACGGTTTTCTTCTACCGAAGTACTCGCTACCTTTTTAAGACTCGCGGTAACCGTTACTGTGCCTTTGTGCGTGAATTTAATGGCATTACTGGCGAGGTTAATTACTATTTGGCGCAATTTGGTCACGTCACTAGTAACCAATACCGAGTCTAAATTCTTACTTTTATATTCTAACCGCGTGTGGTTTGCACTCGCATTGATACCAAGCAAGGTAATAAGATCGTTCAGCATGCTATCTAAATTAAATTCAGTCACATCAACTTCTGACATGCCAGATTCTATTTTGGATAAATCGAGTACATCATTAATCACATTGGCAAGAATAGTAGCCGAAGAGCGTAAATCTGAAGCATATTGCTTTTGCTTGTCATCTAACGGCGTATCTAGCAATAAAGTAGCAAGGCCTTGAATACCATTTAACGGCGTACGAATTTCGTGGCTCATAACGGCAAGAAAGTCCGTTTTAGCTTTATTGGCAGCTTGTGCCCGTTCCACATAATTTTCGATGTCTGCAGACATCGCCTCTACATCTTGGGCTAAGTCACTCAACTCATCTTTTCCGCTTACATCAATGCTTACACGCTTATGATTTCCGGCAATACTGCTCGTTGCATCTTTAATTTTGCCAATGGGGGATATTACAAAATATTGCGTAATTTTACCTATAGAAAAGCTCACTAAAATGACCGTGAACAAGGTAATCGCAATGGTCAGCCAGGCTATTTTTGATAGTGACGACTCTAGCTCATCGGTAGATTGGCTAACGGTAAGTTTCCAATTCCAAGGGTCGAACTTGCTGCAGGCAAAGAGTACGTATTGATCTCTCCATTCAGACTCACCAAATGCAATATTGGTAGCATTGATGGTGGTGATATTGGCGTTTGTAGTATTAATGGGCGCCCACGCTTCATAGGTACTAAATAGCTCAGCCCCCGTTGATTTATCACTTACCGCAAAATGCTTACCGGTTGATTCATGAAGCTCTGCTAGTTCGTCAAATACCTCTTTTTGATAGGCATCTCTAAATACCGGCACATTTTCTAACCCCGAATCCACCAGCAATTCGTGCCGCTCTCGCACAAACTCAATAAAGGTGAGTGATAAGGTTTGGGTAAGTAATTGATACTCTCGTTCTCTTACCGAGTCATAAGCCGTCAAATAGGCCCAATAGCCCGTTAGCGCCATCCCTGTAAACAGAATGGGGATATATATAGCTAAAAGCTTCGACTTAATTCGCATAGATATCTGGTACTACTCTTTATTGATAAACGAGATCTTTATTGATAAACGTGGTCTTTGGATAACTTTAAATACGACGATGGAATAGGAATATGCATCTTTATGGCAGTAGATACATTTACCCCTATGGTGTATTTATCCATTCTAGTGACAGGCATGCTATTGGCCTTCTCGCCACTTAAAATTCTTTTGGCCCGTAAGGCACCTGATTTTCCGATACTTTTTTCATCTGCTACAACGCCAAGTAACGCACCTTGCTGCACTGACTCTATACTTTCGGCAAAAACCGGCAATAGTTTAGTTTCTTTGTAAATAACATTGATGAGATCGTTGGCTTGAAGCAAGGGGCCAGTGGAAAGCCAATAGGTATCAACGCCGGATGTTTCTACTTTTTCTTTGAGTGCTTCCACAACACCATCACGCATAGTGTCTAACCCTGAGGTGCCTTCAACGTAGGCGGTCCTTACAGCCACGAACTTCACGTTATCATACTGGCTCTCGAGTGCTAATAGGCTTTCTACAGAACTTTTTGAAGACGGGTAGTCAGAATGCACTAACCCAATAGTAATCGGCTCTTCTAGTGCCGAGGCTTTTAGTAAGCCATCAAGCATATCCAACTTTACTTTGGCATCTAATACGTGAGACTCACCGGTTATGTTTGATACGCTACGTTCGCCAAACGCAGTGACTATGCCCTCTTTAACTGGGTCTGCCACTGTCATGAATAAAGTAGGGAGCTCAGAAGCCGCTGAAAAGTTGTAAACCGCTCGGGTGGCAAGCGTTGCGATTGGCACTAGCAGATCCGGCGCTTCCTGCTCCGTAATAGTTTGCACAATAGATTTCGCTTTTTCTTCTAACCCCTGGGCGTTATGTATTTCTATGTCTATTTCATGTTCAGGCATAATCAATGTAAGTTCATCGATAAATGCATCTCTTGTATTTGTCACTATGGGCAAGGGGCTTGTTTCAATGATCGCCACCCGTAATGGTTGAGCTTCTACTTGAGCGTGAAACATAAAACAAAGGAGTATACTCGTGATGAGTAGTGACATTTTTTTCATCTTTATTTAGCCCAACTGTTAAGCTAGTGAGTAGGTGATTAGTTTGAAATATCATAGTGTTAATCGACTCCGCTGCATAGCCGAAGTTCGTATAATATAGGCTTAAAATACCCATAAATTTGTTTGTAGATAGTTTATGCTAGTTTGATAGTTAAAAACTGCCTTAGCTGACTAAGCTTTCTATGGTTCAGGGTCGCTATGATTAAAGAGCCATGCAACTTGGCTAACCCGTTACTGCCAAGTCTATTAAGGATAATAACCATATTATGAGGCGAATAAAATCTCTTATGCCTAGTACTACGCAAAATGCATGCAGTAGCAATAAAATGACAACGTTAGGTCTATGTTTAAGCCTGTATTTGGCAAGCTTTTCGCCTTTAGCTGGCAACGAAATAACAAACGAAACATTGAAGGACGAGAGCATGACAGACGAAAAAATGAAGACCTTAACGAAAGAACAAGTCATTGAACAGCTCAACCTCTCCCATCATTTTGAAGGTGGCTATTTTCGCCAAAGCTTTAAAGCAGATCACAGAGACAAAGTAACAACGGCGCGTGGTGAACGCACCACCATGACCGCTATTTATTACATGCTTACCAACGACAACAGTATTGACCATTTTCATACTAAGTACTCCGACGGTATTGAGTTTTACCATATGGGCTCGCCCATTACTTACCATATGATTTACCCAGATGGTCATTACGAAAAAGTGGTAGTAGGGCCTGATATTGCCAATGGACAGCAGTTGCAGCTT
This sequence comes from Alteromonas sp. CI.11.F.A3, assembly GCF_032925565.1. Classification (NCBI taxonomy): domain Bacteria; kingdom Pseudomonadati; phylum Pseudomonadota; class Gammaproteobacteria; order Alteromonadales; family Alteromonadaceae; genus Alteromonas; species Alteromonas sp. CI.11.F.A3. The sequence continues at coordinate 409,066 of NZ_CP136708.1, read as the reverse complement.
GCTGTGCCCGGAGGCACTTATAAAGCAGCCGAGTTAACTGATGGCGACTATGGGTTGGTCAGCGAAGCCGTATCCCCTGGGTGGGAGCCTGAAGATATGATTGAAGTTTTTCAGCATGAATTGCTAGAAAAATTTCCGCAGCACAAGGCGCTTATCGAACGCCTTGCGAATAAGAAATAGAAACGCCAATTCAAATAAATAAGCCTGTTAGAAACAGGCTTATTTATTGTTACTCAGGTTTGCTTTAAGCCCTATTTCAGCTAGATGTTTAATTCAGCCAAAAGTGCCACGCTTTTCAGCCTAGCTTCTAGGTTATGAATTGGCATTGAAACAATTACCTCATCCACTTCAGTTGCCTCTACAAATTTAGCTAACTGTGCGGCAACCGTCGCTTTTGAACCCACCAGTGCATAACGTAATACATGAGACAGCATAGCGTGATCTGCTTCGCTGCAAATAGCCGATAAATCGTCTACGGGCTTAGCAAAAGGCTTATTCAGCCCCCGCCTCATATTCATAAACTGTTGTTGAACCGAAGTGAAAAGATACTGCGCCTCTTCGTCGGTATCGGCCACTACCGCCATAACCCCTGCCATTACATAGGGTGATTCTTGATTTTCTGACGGCGTAAACATAGAACGATAAACATGCAGGGCATCGAACAGTTGGTCTGGCGCAAAGTGTGAAGCAAAAGAATAAGGCAACCCTAACGATGCAGCCAATTGCGCACTGTATAAACTTGAACCTAACAACCATAACGGAATATGTGTATTGGCACCCGGCACGGCGATAATTTTCTGCCCATGCTCTGGCGTACCTAAATAATGTTGAAGCTCTTTAATGTCATCAGGGTAAGTGTCAACATGGGCGTTACCATTAAGATTGCGCCTTAATGCTTTTGCGGTAGCCATGTCGGTACCTGGCGCTCGACCAAGCCCTAAATCAATACGCCCAGGGTATAAAGTTTCAAGTGTACCAAATTGCTCAGCGATGACTAAAGGCGCATGATTAGGCAACATAACACCACCTGCACCCACGCGGATGTGATTGGTAGCGCCTGCAATGTTCCCTAGCATAACGGCGGTAGCAGAACTCGCCACGCCATGCATGCCGTGATGTTCAGCCAACCACACACGTTGATACCCACTACGCTCCGCCTGCTTGGCTAACTCTCTAGAGTTACTTAATGCATTGCTAATGCTTTGCCCTTCGGAAATAGGGGCAAGATCCAATAGTGAAAGGGGTAATGACATGGCTAACCTCGTAAACGTTTTTTGCAGTGTATCGCAAACTCAATATACGCCGAAGTGCTTTGCCATGGTTCACCCCAGATTCGCGATATCGGGCATTGCTTGGCAAATTTTCAGACCCAGTTACTTTGCCAACCCAACTACTTTGCAGAAAGTGAACTGTGCAGCGCATTTTTATAGGCTTCGAATGCCGGTATCGCCGAGGTAACAATAGCTGCCAAAGTGATCACACTGACTACTTCCAGCGTTTCTACCGTCAGCAAATTAGCACTTAAAAATAGACCATATTGCGACGCCAGCCAATCGCTCGATAAAGTTAACGTTACGCTAAGCAGACCTACCGCTGACACAATAGCTAACAACACTAAAATGAGTGCTTCTACCAACACTAAGGTAAAGATAACACTAGGGCCCGCGCCTAATACTCGCAAAACCGCAATCTCGTTTTTGCGTTGTTGCATAGACGCTAGCAACATAGTCGATAAGCCAAACAATGAAGAAATAAGCACCAATATACTGATAACGCGCAGTAGGTTTTCTACCGTGCCCATCATTTGCCAAAGCTCGGTCAGTGCCACGCCTGGCAGTATGGCCATAAGCCTATCTGTTTTGTAGTTGTTAATATCTCGCTGAAGTTTAAAGGTCGCAAATTTTGAGGTAAGCCCAAGCATGACCGCCGTTACACTGTCTGGCGTGGTATTTACCGAGGCTGCATCGTTGAGTAATTGGTTTTGCTTTGATGCCGATAAATGAATAGCTTCAATCGCGTTTAAGCTGACGTGAACGGTTTTATCCACCGGTGTGCCAGTGGCTGCAAGTATGCCGGTAATAGTGAAAGGGGTATTATCATGATTGGTAAAACTGGTGTTACCAATACCATGAGATATCACCACATGGTCTCCCACTTTATAACCCAGCGCTTTGGCCACATCGGCGCCTATCACAGCTTCAAATAAGCTCGCGAAGGCTTGACCGTTTTGAAAACTGAGCGCTTGCTTGTTACCAAATTTAAAATGTTGAAAATAGTTGTCGTTGGTACCCATTACCCGAAAGCCGCGGTGAGAATCCCCTAACGAGATAGGAATTGCCCAGTCTACTAATTGACTTTCTTGCAGTGCTTCATAGCTTTCATATTTGATGTTACTGGTGGGGCTGCCCATCCTGAACACTGAATACAATAAGAGATTTAGCTGACCGCTTGGGGCGCCAACGATAAGGTCAACATCTGAAATAGTTCGGTTAAAGCTCTCTTTTGCCTGCTGACGAATGTGCTCAACGCTAAGCAATACGCTAATACTAATTAGCAGCGAAAGAAACGTTAATACCACTGATTTTCTGCGACTACCTAGGCTACTCCACGCTAACGACACTAACATTACTTGGTCTCCGCTGGCTGTTTTAGCGAAGACTCTTTTAGCGAAGATTGTTTTAGAGAACACATTTCTACACTGGTTTCAAAAAACTTTTTCAAATACATATCGTGACTTACAAATATTAGTGTTGTGTTGTGCTGCTTACACATGTCGATGAGAATGGTCATAAAGGCGTCTCGTGCGGCAGCATCTAAGGCAGACGTAGGTTCATCAACAAGCAATATTTCTGGTTTGTTGATTAACGCTCGAGCAATGGCTACCCGCTGCTGTTGACCTACACTCAACGCATTAGCAGGCTGCTGCAAAATAGTAGCGGGCAAATTAAGCCCGGTCAGTAACGCTTCGGCCGTATCGGCCACATTAGTTTTGCCCGCTTTTGCAAAATACGTGGCCAGTTCAATATTTTTAAGCACACTTAGGTAAGGAATTAGATTGAATTGCTGAAATACCACGCCAATATGCTGCGCGCGAAACTTATCTCTTTGCCTAGCTGATAGAGCTGAAAAGGGCTTGCCAAGTAATGATAATTCGCCACTTTGTGGCGTTAGCACCCCCGCTAGCAAGTTAAGCAAGGTAGTTTTGCCAGAGCCTGAATGACCATGTAAGAAAACACGATCACCGTAATTCACCTTCCACGTGGGTATATGCAACCCACTGCTATTTGCATCTGCATAATGATAATTAACGTCATTTAGCGCAATAGCATTGCCTTGGTTAGGTGCTGCTTTATTGGAGTCTGCTTCATTTTTCAAAGGTTGCTCTGGTGCTGCTGACAATGTGAATCATCTCCTTTTTGCATTACGCCATGTTTGCGTAAAAGTGGATGTAGCGGCCTCTCATTCTATTAGGCCGCCATTTAAGCCGAAACTAAGCCTAACTTGGCGTAAGAGTATGCTTAGCTAGACTTCAAATGTACAATTTCAAACCGTTATGTTATAACGTTTTACACTAACTGTTATAATAATTCTTGGCTAAATAAAATGATGAAGTTCTTCTTAAGCGCCCGCATTGGTATTTTTGTCGCGATAGCAGGCATGCTTTTTTATCCTACAACATATGCAGAAGATATCGAAGCGCCTGGCTATCAAGAGATTGAATGGACACAGCTAATGCCTGAGGAAGATTTGGCCGCGCTGCTCAATCCGCCGGATTATTTAGCCGGTATTGAAGATGGTTCTCAAGAAGATTCGGTGGAAGCCTTTGGTAATCAAGAATTTGATAACGAAGCCACTAACCGTTTTCAACAAGCATTGACATCAACGCAGGTTGTTAAAACCTTTGAGAATAAGCCTATTCGTATTCCTGGTTTTATTGTTCCGCTTGAAAGCAGCGAATCGCAAATGGTCACAGAGTTTTTTATCGTACCTTACTTCGGTGCGTGCATTCATATGCCGCCACCGCCGCCCAATCAAATTATTTACGTAAGTATTGAGCAAGGTGTTGAGCTAGAAAGCTTGTACGACCCATTCTGGTTTGAAGGCACCTTGGCTATCGACACCACTGAAAATGCGATGGGCACCGCGGCGTACCGTTTAGAGCACGTTAATGTGCAACCTTACGAGGGATAAATGATGACACGATTTAACAAACTATTATCTACCCTGCTTGCTTCTTTAACAGTTATTTCTGCCGCGCAAGCATGCGACCTACATGGTGGTGGTAATATGGGTTTTGGCTTTAGCCGATTACACCCCCTTGCTCAGCAACATTATCAGGCGTCGGCTTTTAAAGCCCTGTCGGTTAAACACGCTAAACAGGTGGATGTTGTTGTTGATGAAGCCGCCACAGCGAAAATATCTTACGTGATACCGCTACGCTATCGTGATGTAAACGTGAGTTTCATAGGTAGCGATGGCGTTGAAATTGTGGGCGAAAGCGCCGTTTTATTGGAGCAAGATTCCGGCGTTTATAACTTAACATTTACCGTTAAGCGCCCAGGCTCGTCGCACATTTCAATTCAAATAAATGGGTTGAGTGACGGTAAGCCTTTTTCACTAAATCAGAAAATTGAATTGCGCTCTGCGTAAGAAAAATGGACAAGGTAGTGAGTAGCGCCGGAGGTAAAGAAAAGGAGCAGACTGCAATTAACGCTAAGCGTAAGCTACTGAAGACCGTACTAGTCGTTCTAGTTTTTTTAGTGGCTGGCAGTGTGTTCACCAGGCTAGTTCAGTTATATTGGCCCAGCATAAAACACCAATTTTCCACAAGCGAAGCACTTTATCAGACCAGCAACCCTGAGTTACAGGCCTTATTTAGTCAGGAAATTGAACAAAAAAGTGTGGTGCGTTTAGGTTGGCAAGACTTACTGCCAGAACAAGAAGAAGCTACGTTACGACAATATCAATCGGGTAATGCTGCAAGTGAATTATCGCCTGCTCAAATCGGCACCGTTCAGTCTATAACAAATCAGCTGCTGTTATCTATTCAAGCCAGTAGCGATGAAAATTACAAATCAGCCCTTCACTCAACCAATATAGTACAAACCGTTTTAGGCAAAGCTATTTCTATTTCCGGCTTTATTGTTCCGATAGAAGTGAATGAAGATCGCACATTACAGAGCTTTTTCGTGGTGCCTTACTACGGCGCCTGTATTCACTTCCCACCTCCCCCACCCAATCAAATTATTTTTGTACAACTCCCTGATGGATTTGCTCATCACAATTTGGCCGATGCATTTACATTAACGGGTATTTTAGAAAAGGGGATGTTTGAAGACCCCCTTGGAACCTCAGCGTATATCCTAAACGTATACGACATTGAGGCTTACCATGGTCAGCCCGATGACTTTCGTGCTCACTAGGCTTATTTAGAGAGAAGACACTATTTTTTCAAGAACGCTTATAGGTATTTGTTAGCTATCTTCTTGGGTGTTTATAGCGTTTAAGGGGCATTTAGTTGGTGTTTTGCGAACTTCTAGTTTTCATCTAGCTGGCAAGCAACTAATTGCTGCTCCCACATACCACTAATATCATCATCGCCCGCCTTAGAAGCAACCTGTTCATTAATAATCACTTCTATACGGCTTTCTAAACAATCATCCAATTCTTTTTCTGATATTGCATCATCTACAATGTTGTAGCTGAAAATACCTTCATTGGTGATCATAATTGCTTTAAGCCTTTCCACCTTTAGCGTATCTAGCCAGTCATGTAGCGCGGTTCGGTTAAATACAATGTAGGGCGAAAATCGCCACCCCATACTTTCAAAGCCTTCTCCGCTATTTTCAATTTTAACGAAGCCGCTCTGTGGTAGGGGTATATCGTTAATATTGCGCGCTTGATTGTGCTTGTGGTGATGATGATGATCGTGATCAGCGCTATCAGTGTTTTCATGAGTATGATGTGCGTCATCATGAGAATGGTGAGGTATAGGTTGCTTCATTGCTTTAACCACATCCGAAGCACCGTCTAGCAACGATGGCGCTAACTTTCCATGTTGTGCAAAAACGATATCAGGCATGGGATCACGGCGGTTAGCAACATAGTCAATAAGCAGCTGCTTAAAGTCATCTTGGTACAAATCTTCTTTGTTACCGACAACAATATCCGCAACATCAATTTGCTGATTAAACGTCTCATGCAAGGTGTAGCGTATATCTGTTAGCTTTCTGGCATCAACCAAAGTGATATTCTTTTGAATATTGAGCACTTCTTGATAATGCGCTGCAGATAACACTTCTAATACTTCTCTTGGGTGCCCTAGCCCCGTAGGCTCTATTAATAAACGATGGGGTCGAGATCGCGCAAGCAACTGATTAAGCGCAATTTGCATAGACAATCCTGATGCACAGCACATACAGCCACCGGGTACTTCACGCACAAACACACCGCTTTGTTCGGTATGAACGCCCTCAAAAAAGCCGCCATCTATACCAATTTCGCCAAACTCATTGACTAAAACAGCCCACCGCTCATTTTCTGGCTTAGCTTCTAGTAAGGATAAAATGGCGCTTGTTTTTCCTACACCCAAAAAACCACTAATAATATTAGTTGCAATAGCACTTAATTTTTCAGGCTTACCTGTTGTCATACACACCCTTCCTGTACGCCGTTATTTATGTGTAATGATGTGCGGATAATCGGTTTCATTGTCTGTTTGGCTGCGCAGCCTAAGATTTCGAATATGACTAAATGCGATGAAGCTAGAGCCTATTACCGTTAACACCACTTCGCCGTATTCGCCTAACACGTCGTGTCCTAACACTACGGCTAGAATAAGCAATGTTAGCCCCACCCCACCCACTAAAAGCATGGTGTGATTTCGGTGATAAAAGTACCCCATCATGAGTGCAATAACACTGATAGGCACAACAAAGAATAACAACGTTTTATGAAATAACTCATCATCAAAAGCTAAAGCCCCTGCTAACGGGGGAAGCAGAATTAATAAAACAGGCAACAATAAGCAATGCACCACGCATAACATAGACAGGGCTATGGCAGCTTTATCGCTTATTTTTTGAAAATTCATTCAGTATGGTTCCTTATCTTTAACCTACCCGATTTTTAGCTTACCAGCTTAACGTTGGCTTACCGGCAGATAACTCTGAAAGACCTTGTCCACGCTCGGTGATCCACTGAGCTTGAATAGCGCTTAGCGATGGCATAGATTCAAACAGGGCAACAGTAATGCCCGACACCGCATCATCACAATGAAATTGATATTCAACTTCTATATTTTGGTGATTTTCTTCTTCATGTTCTTCGTGCCCTGCATGTTCATCGTGCACGTAATGTTCTTTATGCGAAGCATGTTCGCTCTCATGATCTTCGTCGTGACCCTCATCGTGCTGCTTATGCATTTCATGATGGTCATCATGCGTTTCTAATGTGTGCTCAACATTCACTAACTCGCATTGTCCTTCTACATCAATCACATTGGTATTTGATGCCAATCTTTCGGCAAGAAAGCTTCGACTATTTAGTTGTTCAGTGGTTTCAGGCTCGTGCTCAAAACCAAGGGCGTCTGCGGCAGGTAATACAAGCTGAAGGTGAAGCATGTTTCCCTCTTGAGAAACCAAAAGCTCGCCTTGCCCGTGTACATGCTGCTGCGCATTAACTGTAAATCCTAAACTAGAAAAAAAGAATAAAGAGACTGCTAAATAGGACTTTTTCATGAATCTACCTTCTTATAAATTTTCAATAATGAGCGACGTCTTTTGACCGAAGTGGCATGTGTACACGCTAGGCCAGCTTCGTGAATCTCTGTATAGAACAAGCCAATTAACATACGTGAATTTACACGCTTCTTGATCTATTTCTAAATTATCTATTGATTTCATTTTGATACATTATAACATAACATAAAATAAGATTAAAATTATAACTTAGTATCGGGGTTAGGAATGATTAGGGTTACCAAGGTAGCAGCATTAATAAGCGCATTGTTATCAACAAGCGCTTTAGCACAGAATATAGAAGGCACTGTGCTTAATAAAAATGGCAATGCCGTAGTAGGTGCCAAGGTTGAAGTAGAGGGAACAAACCAAAGCACGGTGACCAACAGCGAAGGTAGATTCTCGCTACGTGATGTTAGCAACGGCAACGCCGAGTTGCATATTTCGGCACCCAACTTTGCTCACCTTCATCAAGATATTACGCTGGTAGAAGGCAAGCCGCTGCAACTTTCATTTACGCTAAATCGTTCTCCAATTGAAGTGGTTGACGTACTTGCTACGCCTATTCATTTGTCAGTGATGGAATCTGCATCACCGGTGAGTGTGTTAGCGGGTGAGACTCTTCGCCGCCAGCAAACATCTACTTTAGGCGATAGTTTAGAAAAAGTAGCCGGTGTACACACTAGCTTCCACGCTAAAGTAGCCAGCACACCTGTTATCCGTGGGTTAAGTGGCCCAAGAGTACTTATTGCACAAAATGGTTTAGATGTGAGCGACGTTTCACGAGTAGGCCCCGATCATTCAGTAGCATCAGAGGCTTCAACGGCGCAGCAAATCGAAGTGCTACGTGGTCCTGCAACCTTGTTTTACGGTAGTGGCGCAGTTGGCGGTGTTGTGAATGTAGTAGATGGTCGCATTCCTACCGATAGTACAACGCGAGGCGAATGGTTACTTGAAACCAACTCGGTTGATGATCAACAGCTTGGCTCTTTCAATGTAACCACGGGGAATGAGTCTTTCGCCTTTTATGCCGATGGGTATTGGCGCGAATCTAACGATTATGATGTTCCTGTTTCACCTGAAGTAGAGCACGACGATCATGACGAAGATGAACATGATGAAGAGCAGGCGCGAGTAGTAGAGAACAGCAACGAAGCGTCGAGTGGCTTTACCGTTGGCACCAGTTATTTGTTCAAGAAAGGCTATGTAGGGCTTTCAGTTGAGCAATTTAATCGTGAATACGGCATTCCTGGCCATACCCACGGCGAAGAAGAGCATGATGACGACCACGACGAAGAATTTGATGAAGAGCATCACGAGGAAGAATCCGTTTTTGCCGACCTAGAGCAAACCCGTGTTCAGCTTCAAGGTGAATACAATGTAGCAGGGAGTTGGGTAAAACAAATTCAGTTACGCGGTGGATTTACCGACTATGAACACGCTGAAATTGAAGAAGGTGAAGCGGGTACCTTGTTTGAAAATGAAACCCATGAACTAAAGCTCGATGTTTTACACGCGCCAATGAATGACTGGAACGGCGCGTTAAGCTTTCATTACAAAAATAGCGATGCATCAGCCCAAGGTGAAGAAGCGTTTACTCCCCCTTCGGTTACTGAAACCTTTGCGATGGCTATCATGGAAGAAAAGCGCTTTGATGATGTACTTGTTCAACTCGGTGCACGTATAGAACATGTGTCGCTAGAAGCTGATAACGTTTTGTTGCCCTCTTTGGACACACATGATCATGAGGAAGAGCATAATGATGATGGCCATGACGACGATGTTCATGACGACGAGCATGAAGACACCCTAGTATTCCCTATCGATGAATCCTTTACTGCATTAAGCATCTCGGCAGGTTTGGTATGGGACTTTGCACCAGGCTACAACGTGGGTATCTCAGTATCTCGTTCAGAGCGTGCGCCATCAGCCTCTGAACTACTTTCATTTGGCCCACATATTGGCACCAGTACTTATGAAGTGGGGGCTTTATTCGCCTTTCATGAAGAGGAAGGCGAAGCGCATATAGAGCTTGGTGAAGGCAGTATTGAACTTGAAACTGCTAATAATATCGACCTTACCTTACGTAAAACCGAAGGTAACTTAGGGTTTGTATTAAATGCGTTTTATAACCAAATCGACAACTATTACTACCAAACCAATACCGGCCTTTTCGCTGAAAGCGGACATGACCACGGTGAAGAAGAAGGTGGCGAAGAAGAAGGTGGTGATGATCACGACGAACACACTGATGAACTGCCCGTTTATATTTTCAAAACTGACGATGTAATATTGCATGGTTTTGAAGCACAAGTTGCTTGGCAAACCACAGATGAATTCAAAACCACGGTATTTGCCGACTACGTGAGAGCACGTTTACAAGATGGCGGCGATTTGCCTCGCACTCCACCGCTTCGAGTTGGTACGCAGTTTAGCTACCAAACTGAACGATTAAGTGCCCACCTCGATATTACACGCTACGACGAGCAAGACCGTATTGGTGAAGGTGAAACAGCTACCGATGGCTATACCCTAGTAGATGCCAGTGTGTCTTACGATTTAAATGTGCTTAACCAAGATATTTCAGTGTATGTGAAAGGCACAAACCTGACCGATACCGAAGCCAGAGTGCATACTTCATTCTTAAAAGATATTGCGCCACGACCTGGCCGTAGCTTTGCACTTGGTGTGAGGGGTTACTTCTAAAAGAAGTCGATTAATATAGCTGTGAAAGCAGCTCTTAAAATTCAACGTTTAGAATGGCAGTGTAAACATTGCCATTCTTGTTTTTGCTAATGTGTTTAATCGCTTTTCTTCTACACGCTAGTTACTTTTGCTCTCGTTGAAAATGACGCTCTTTCCCTTCATTAACTTGTTTTACGTCTGCACAATATTCTGAAATTGGCCGGATCAAAAGCCGAGGTATGCCAATAGGCTCACCAGTCTCTTTGCAATAGCCAAAATCACCTTCGGTAATGCGCCTAAGTGATTTATCAATTTTAAGAATTAGCTTTCTTTCTCTATCTAGAATACGTAAACCAATGCGTGAGTCTTCTTCATATTGCGCACGATCTACATCATCGTTTATCTCTGGTGGGTTGCTCAATTGCACCTTCATTTCTTCTATATGCAACATCGTCTTTTTCTTTAACTCGGTGAGCAACGTTTTAAAAAAATCCAGCTGAGCATCGCACATGTAATCGTCGGGCGGTGCATCTAGAAGCTGTTGTTTATCAAGTAACTGATTCATGACAAACTTTCCTTAGCTTGAGCCAACCAACGCAACGTATTTTCATAATGATGTTTTCCGTAACAGTTTAAAAACTGTCGCGTGTACTCATTCTTTACATCGTTCATGGCAGCGATGCGCTCATCGACAAAAGAGGCTGTTAGGGGAATACCACACTCTTCTATAATGCAATGTTTCCATTGTTCGTAACTTAATGGAATGATTGGCGTTTTCATTCGATTACCTTATTAGCTCTAGACTAAGAATATGATTTCACAGGTTTCTTTTAATGAAATCTTACTATTATGAATTCACTATAGATATGTTATAACATCACTTACGTAGAGTGTACAATTTAACGGCCCTTTTACTTAGCGCTGGCTTTCTTAATATGTGTGTTGAGAATTGCTCCTCGGCTAAATGCAATTCAAGGCAGACACAAGTCGAAAATATCGGCTATTCTGTCGTGCGAAGAGCACTATATTCATGCGGCGAGGTATAGTGATGCACGTAACATCTATTAAATGAATAACAACGAAAAGAAAACGCGATGAACTCAATAAATTCAACAATCAAAAGCAAGGCTACATGGTTTTTTTTAGTGGCATTGTTCGCTATTACCGCTAAAGCAGCAGAAGACACACATGAACGTACTATCGACATCGATAGCCATGTAGTGACCGAACATGAAACCAAAATACTAGGTAAGCGCGTGAAATACAGCGCCACAACGGGCACGCAGCCAGTGTGGAACAACACAGATGACGCTGTCGCTACATTATTTTACACCTATTACCAGCGCACCGATTTAAAAGACGACGGGTCTCGCCCACTTGTTATTTCTTTTAACGGCGGCCCTGGTTCAGCATCAGTATGGATGCACGTAGCGTATACGGGCCCTCGAATTTTAAACATTGATGATGAAGGCTACCCTGTACAACCTTATGGCGTTCAAACTAACCCGTATTCAATATTAGATGTGGCAGACATCGTATTTGTTAACCCCGTCAATACCGGATACAGCCGCGTACTTGAGAATGAAAAAGGTGAAATGCCATCAAAGGATGCTCAGAAGAGTATGTTTTTTGGCGTCAACGCCGACATTAGCTACCTTGCAGATTGGGTAAATACCTTCGTGACTCGCCATAATCGCTGGCGTTCACCGAAATACCTCATAGGTGAAAGCTATGGTACTACTCGGGTATCGGGCTTAGCCCTAGAATTACAAAACCGCCAGTGGATGTATTTAAATGGTGTGATATTGGTATCGCCTACCGATATTGGTATTGAACGAAATGGGCCAGTAAAAGCCGCAAACCGACTACCGTATTTTGCCGCAACCGCGTGGTACCACAACAAGTTAGACTCTGAACTTCAAAACAAAGACTTAACCGAACTGCTTCCTGAAGTAGAAGATTTCACCATCAACACACTTATTCCAGCGCTGGCGAAAGGTGGCTTTATTGGTGCTGAGGAAAAACGTAGCGTGCTTGCAAAAATAGCGCGTTATTCAGGGTTATCGGAAGACGCAATTTCACAAAACAATCTTGATGTAAGCACCGCCTACTTCTGGAAATCGTTACTTCGTGATGAAGGTAAAACTTTAGGCCGATTAGATAGCCGCTATTTGGGTATCGATGCTAAGCAAGCGGGTGATAGACCCGATTACTGGGCCGAACTAACGTCGTGGCTGCACTCGTTTACCCCCGCGATTAACTACTACTTGCGAGAAGAGTTAAATTACAAAACCGACACCAAATATAATATGTTTGGCGATGTTCACCCGTGGGACAGAAGTGGCAATAAATCTGGTGAAAACCTGCGTCTTGCCATGGCACAAAACCCCTATTTAAATGTGATGATTCAAGCAGGTTACTACGACGGCGCCACCAACTATTTTGATGCCAAATATACCATGTGGCAGCTTGATCAAAGCGGCAACATGCAAGACCGTTTAAGCTTTAAAGGCTATAGAAGCGGGCATATGATGTACTTGCGACGAGACGACCTAAAACAGTCTAATCAAGATTTACGTGAGTTTATCAAAAACAGCACACCTAAAAAGGGTGAGCCAGCGATGTATCGCCGCTAAGAAAAATTATAGTCTAGCAGTTTTCATCAACTCCGAATTCTAAGTATTATTTACAGCAAGCACCCTCTCAAATGAGAGGATGCTTTCACTTATTTTGATGCCCATCAAAATGATTAATTGAAATTACTTCCCTCATAAACATTTTCAATTGTAAGTGATTTAGCTGTCCCTTCTTCAACTAGTGACGGTGGTAGCATGTCACTAGTTAACGTAGGTTCAATACGAGGCTGATATGCTTGTTCATATGCATATGCAAAAGACAGTAACTCTGCTTCACTAAACTCTCTTCCCAACATTTCCATTCCTACGGGCAATGGGAGCTCTGATTCTATAGATGAGTAACCCACAGGCATTGTCAATGCAGGAAAGCCTGTAAATGGACTTATTCGATTGGCTGATCCCGAAGAAGTTGGACTGCTTCCATAAGAACCAGCAAGCCCTGTAATAGATGGATATATGAGGATGTCGTATCCTAACCCTATTCGATCTCCAAACACATCAGTGTTATCAAATGCTCTCGTAAAGCGTTCTCTTACAATAGTAGGGCGCTCATACACGTTCTTTAGATAAGTTTCATCGTTCCAACGATCTTCACCGAGCAAAGCATAAAACGAAAAGCTTCCCTCACTGCGCTCCAAATATTCCCCACTAGAGTACACTTCGTCAAAACTTCTGTAATGCAAATCAGATACAGATGACCAAGAAGATAGGTAATCAGTTAAACTGTAGGAAAATTCATAGCGAGATAAGCTCACAAAATTATTTAGCGTATCTTCGAGTTCAGGCACTGTAACATCTTCAACCGACGCACCTAATAATTTCATATTTTCGATAGCAGCATTCATAATACGCTGAACTTCAAGATTTTCGACACTATCTCCATCTCCAAATAGTTCGCGAATAACACCAACTCTTGCTCCTTGAAAAGCGTTTGCATCTAAGTTTTCACTGTAGTCTTTTACACCTGTTTCCACTTGATACTGAAGTTCGTTTGTCATTAATGGGGAATCAATCGCAAATTCTTCTCTTTGCCCACTGTAGGTACTGCTATCGTAACCAGTAATGACATTTAGAAACACTGCACAATCGGCGACTTTTTTACACATTGGCCCCGCTGTATCTTGAAAAGGAGCTAAAGGCATTATCCCATCTTGTGAAACTAACCGCATAGACGGACGTAAACCAATCAAACCTTGCACACTCGATGGAACTCGGATAGAGCCTCCAGTATCAGTTCCGATACCGACTACCGCGAGACTGCTGGCAACGGATGTTCCAGTTCCAGAAGAAGAACCGCCTGGCCCTTTAGATAAATCGTATGCATTTCGTGGGATACCACCTAACAAGCTACCTCCCGTGTAACCAAATGCGTATTCGTGCAAATTAGCTTTCCCTATTATTATTCCATCGGCCTCTCGTATCTTACGTGTAATATAGGCATCATCATCAGGTTGATTAAAGGCTAATGCCCCCCCCGTAGTTGGCATATCTTTTGTGTTAACATTATCTTTCAAGGTGACAGCAACACAATGCATTGCATCCAGCTCACCGGTTTCCTCAAACTTATCATCCAATGCGATAGCTTCAGACAGCGCATTTTCGTTAACTTGAATTAAGGAATTTAATTCAGGACCTTGTCTATCAAGTGATTCAATTCTATCCAGCTGCTCTTGAATAATAATTTCACAAGTCGTTTCTGAATTTAGTATAGCATTATGAATATCTGAAATAGACGCACCTACTATATCAAACGAGCTTGCTCCGCCAGCTTCTTTCGAGTTGTCATCATCACTACCGCAACCGGATAAAAACAACACTAATAAAAATAAACTTTTTTTCATAACACATCCCTATAAATACGCACTTAAATTCAACCTATAATTTCACTAAATCCACCCACTTAAGAGAGCACATATATTTCATTAAAATATATTCTCTATATTTAAATAGGGCGATGCATATTTTGCATTAAGAATGCCAACTTTGATTTTATAAAAAATCTATAGAACTACATAAAATTACGATAAACGCATGAAAAAAAGGTTAAAATTATTTTTGAAACGAACTTCTACCCGCAGTGCACAAGCTGTGTGCTTTTATGCACAAAATAAGCACATTAGTAACACTACCCCTCTTAAGCTGAATTAAATTATCCCTTTAACTTTACAGGGTTAAATTTTAATATTGAAAAATAACCAAAGACTATTAAGGTTAAATTGAAAAAATTAAGTGAAATTAAAAAAGCGAGAAACCTTGAATAAATAAATAGACACTTCGAGGCTTTCATTAGTGCAACTTACAAGAATTTAAAATATTAAATTTTTAATTAAAAAGGCATCTCGCATGAATTTTTTGAAAAAAACTTACTTGAAAATATATTTTTGTAGAAGTTAGAAAACAAAAATCTATAGTACTTTTACCTTTAATAAACACTGGTTTTATTAGAGCCAAGCCTCTATTACTTGAACTCCTATAAATGCTCTGACTCCATCAATGCTCGGCAAATGTGTTATTCTGCGCGCCTAGATTCAGTTCAAGCACAACATTCTGTTAAAAGGACAAACCTTCCGATGGTTCCATGGGTTAAATTGGGCACAGCTAAAATTCCAAATAATGGTGGGGAACTAACGTTCTCTCAACGCGATGAAGAGTTCAGTATTCGCCTTTCCGGTATTCGTGGCGAGTTGATGAATAGCCGTGTATACAACTCAGAAAAAGAGCTGTCTCAGATGGGTTGTGAGCACCTTAAATCCACACCTAACGCACACGTTTTAGTGGGCGGTTTAGGGATGGGATACACCCTTGCAGCGGCGTTAAAAGAAGTCACTGCTAGTTCGCAGGTCACGGTAGCCGAACTCATTCCTGAGGTGGTGGAATGGAACAAAGGCCCACTTGGTAACTGCGCTAAGAACCCACTTCAAGACCCTAGAACGAATGTTAAAGTAGGTGATGTAAAACACCTTCTAAATACTAAAACGCCAACCTACGATGCCATACTACTTGATGTAGACAATGGCCCTGAAGGCTTAACCCATTCTGACAATAATTGGATTTATTCAATCGAAGGTTTAGAAGATATTTATGAGGTGCTTAAACCCAATGGCATGTTAGCCATTTGGTCTGCGGGGCCTGATTACTTGTTTTCAGTACGCTTGAAAAATGCAGGCTACGTAGTGAGTACTCGTATTGCCAGGGCACGCAAGGGTAAAGGGAGTAAGCACACTATTTTCTTGGCTAAAAAGCCCGGGTAACTCATCTTTTTAGTTAGCTCCTTTAACTAACTTTGACCCCACTATTTTTCTGGCCCATTATTTTTGATTTTACCCATTTGAATCAGCAAGCCGCCACGGGTAATTACGCTGGCCCCATTCAGTAGAATAAGGGGCCAGGCGACGGTAAACGGCATAGTAAACGCAAACGCGAGTGTAGTGACATCTTTAATTAGAATACTGCGGAATAACGCTGGTGATAGCGCGCCAATCACCCGGCTACGCCTTAGCACCATTATTTGGTGTAACGTGCCTTGAACAAGTAGCACGGTTACTACCAGCATCAAGCTGTTTGCCCCAATCTTGGCAAGGTTAGGGTAAGGCCGAAAACCTATAGAACCTAGCCCTATCACCAAAGCACCGGCGCACAAGCTAACGACAAAACTCGTTGATATTGACCGTCTGTCTCGCCAAATTTGATAAAGGATGGCCAATATCAGAAGCAGCGCACCGAAACGAGTCCACACTAGATAATGACTAAGCGGCTCTATCGCAATACCGAAAATAAAATTGGCATAAAACGCAAAAAAGCTTGAGGTAAACTGGTTTACCGACAAGCTTTGAGTAGCGCTCTGATGACTTTTGCGAAGCGCCTCTATATTGAGGATTTGTTTTGCTAAGCCGTACCAAGTCAGCAAAAAAGCGACTGCGCTCACGGTACCTAAAATGTGGTACAACAAAAGAGATTCCTTGCAAGCTAATTGAAGTTTGAAACTATCGATACCTAAACTTTAAAACGCACTAAAATACACTATATCAATGTTTGAAACTGACTAACATGAAACAGCGGTCACTTATCAATCTAAATATGCGATGTTGGAGGAAAAGCACATATCAGGTATGCATACCAAGAGCTTCATCTAGAGTATGTTCTCCAGTAGTCGTAGGGGGTTATTTTGATGGGATGACGAAAAGATAAGCCGTGCGAAGGCACCTCACGCACATGCAACCATGGCTTGTAATCTTCATTACGTCCTTGCCCACGACCTTCGTTAAGCCACTTTTCACACTTTCTTGTATTTTGAACATAGTTCGCGATCCGCTTTACCTTCTAATTTAAACGTAAACTGTAAAACTAGATTCAATTCTTGAATTATGGACGATTTTTACGTAACCAAATTATAGTAAACAAGGATTCAAATGGACCATGGGGAAGTAATTAACTACATGTATTAATGGAACTTAATTTAAAAATCAGTAACTCACGAACATAAAATGACCGCTAGTGTTATTCTTTGACGGTAGTCTTTGCATATCATTGCTAAATTAGCTAATTTAGCAAAACGGTTAAAATCTAATCTTTATCAATGTCTAATAAAGCGATATTTGAGCAAATAAAACTAGCTTTAGCTGAAGCACCTCGTAATCAGTACACTGCTGAACTTCATCTACAAATGATTAAGTTTGCTGATGAGTTAAAGCACATCACGGCTAAAGAGTTTTGTGAGGAAATGGGGCTAAACCAAAGTCTGGGCACAGAATTCAGTAAAATGCGAAATTTAACCAAAAGACTAAAGGCCGCAGGCTTGAATACAGATCTAATTTAATATCAAGGAAGGTTTATGAACAAGCACATTAAAGTAGAAGTGCAGGGGGATCATTTAGATAAGGTATCCAAGGCCAACGCTCTAAACGCTATATCTGAATTGGTATGGAATGCTGTAGATGCTGATGCCACCAAAGTTGAAGTATTAGTAGATGCTGACGATATAGGGCTATCTGCCATTCATATAAAAGACGATGGGCATGGTATTCACTATGATAAAGCATCAACTTATTTTAGGGGCCTTGGTGGCTCTTGGAAAAGTACAAATGGTTTGTCACCAACAGGCAGGGCTCTACACGGAAAAGAAGGTCAAGGCAGGTTCAAATCATTTTCAATTGGTCGAGTCGTTGAGTGGAATACTAGATTCAGCTCAAAAGACGGTGTTTTTTTTGAATATAAAATACAAGGATTTGCAGATAACAAGAAAACTTTCTCCTTAAGCCCACAAGCACAAAGCCAAATTACTAAACCGGGAACTAACGTCTCTATTTATGAACCGCTGAAAGAATTTCCCTCACTAACTAATGGTCGACTAGCAGAACATCTTACTTCGACATTTGCTACCTACTTATCCACGTACAAAGATGTAATGCTTTATATTGATGGAGTGCGTATCGATCCTGATTCTGTAATATCTAATACAGAAGTAATTGAGTTACCTAAGGTGTTTTATGAGGGAAAAGAATTTAATTATGAACTTCAAATAATTGAATGGAAAATATCAACAAAAAATCAAATTCAGCTATGTAACAAAGCGGGTTTTCCTCTACTACCACTAGACAAAAAGGTTAAAGGAAGCGGGAATGTTTCATTTACTGCATATTTGAAATCTGATCATATTACGGAGCTAAACAGGCAAGGTACGCTTGGTTTAGGTGAATTAGAAACATCTTTGAAAGCGCCAATAGAAGAAGCCACTAAACATATCAAAGATTACTTGATAAGAAGAAAAATTGAGCAATCTTCAGATCAATTGGAAAAATGGAAAAACGAAAATGTCTATCCATATAAAAATGCCGTTAGTGGCCATGTTGAAGTTGCTGAAAAACAAATGTTTGATTTCCTTGCGCTTAATATCAACGAACTGGTTCCTGAGTTTGACAAATCAACATTGCAATTGAAGAAATTACAATTGAGTCTGCTAAAGCAAATTGTCTCAACTCAGCCCAGTGATCTTCACACAATTTTGACTGAAGTACTGAGTTTAAGTGAACAAAAACAAAAAGACTTTGCAGAGTTACTCAAAGATGCATCTCTTTCGGCCATTATCAGCACCACAAAAGTTATAACCGACAGATTAAAATTTTTAGCTGGAATTGAAGAAATAATATTTAATCCCGAACTAAAGAAAGCGCTCAAAGAGCGAAGCCAGTTGCACAAAATAATAGAAGACAATACTTGGATCTTCGGTGAACAGTTTGCGCTATCTGTAAGCGACCAATCTTTAACACAGGTATTACGTAAACATTTAGATAACCAAGGCATTGAGATTGTCACAGATACACCAGTGAAAAGATTAGATGACTCGGTTGGTATTGTAGATTTAATGCTTACCAGAAATATTGCTCGAAATCATCCTACAGAGCGTGAGCACTTAGTTGTTGAATTGAAAGCACCTAAAGTAAAAATAGGACAAAAAGAGATTAATCAAATCGAATCATACGCTTTTGCGGTAGCTGATGATGAACGATTTAACACTATAGATACTAATTGGCACTTCTGGATTATCTCAAATGAACTAGATTCTTATACCAAACATAGGCTCAGTGGTGACAAATTAGACCGAGGTATCTTGCATAGCGCCAAAGGCATTACTATTTGGGTAAAAACTTGGGGGGAGCTCATAAATGAATGCAAGCATCGCTTAGAGTTTATAAGGCAACAACTAGATATCAATATAGACAGTTCTGATGGCTTGGAATTTTTGCGAAAAAACTATGCTGAATTAACCAAAAATACTAAAGAATAATTTAGGGAAGAAGAATGCGCGAGCCTGTGAAAATAAAATTTATTTCAGCTGATATCTCCAAAAGCGATATATCAGGGAAAAAAGAGCCGAAGGAAATCGAAATAAATGATAAAGCAAATGAAGATCTAAAGCCGCTTTTGAAGTTCATCAATAAGACTTTAGATATTGATAACTTAATTGTATTAGCAGGTTCAGGAACATCGCTAACTTTTAATGAACGAGACCAGCCATATATTGCACCGAGCATGTGGCACCTTTGGGAAGCATGCATGCAAGCTAATCCTGAGTTGTTTAGGCTGACATTAGCTGCAACAAATTATAATAAACTTCAGACAAAGAAAAATGCGCAGGGAAATGCTGAACCCGATATTGAATTGCTACTGTCTCTTTGTGATTCCTCTCTAGCTGTAGGTGACTTATCACCAACTAGAACCAAGCAGGTCAAAAACTTTCTCAACAAAGCTAAAAAAATAATATTGGAAAAAACAGACTTTACCGATCTAATTTGCGATGAGGCAAAATGGACCAGCCACGGTAAATTTTTAAGAGCTGTGGGAAGAAGAAGTGCTCAGCAAAAAAGACTTAAATTATTTACCACAAATTATGATTTAGCTTTTGAGCATTCTGCTTCTAATTCGGGCTTTGTGGTGATCGATGGCTTCGAGTTTTCCAACCCTTCATATTTTAATCCAATGTGGTTTAACTATGACATTGTAAACAGGTGTCAATCGGGAAACAAAGACGGGTCATACATAAGCAATGTCATCCAATTATACAAAATGCACGGTTCCGTTGACTGGCGTAAAATTAATGGACGAGTTAGGAAAGTACACGCAGATAGTAACCTTGATGATCCTGTATTTATTTACCCAAGCAGCAGTAAATATCAATCTTCTTACGACTCTCCTTATCTTGACATGATGACTTCGTTTTTAGATGCAGTTAAGCAGCCCAAAACAGGTGTCTTATGCCTAGGGTTTGGATTTAATGATAAACATATCAATAATGCTTTAACTATGGCTCTAAGAACAAATCCAGAATTTATGATGATGGTTGCCACAAAAGATCCTTTTAACGCCAATGGTTCATTTAATTCCGATATAAGAAAGTTGCTACTTTCCGCGATCGAACATGGAGATGGGAGAATCGCAATCCTAGATTCAACGTTTGAAGAGTTTGCCAATATACTGCCAGAAAGAAGAGGAAAGAGCCCAGAAGAAGATCTGTTCAAACTCTTCGAGAAATTAACTGCGAATGCAAGCTAAGGAAATTTTTAATGGATTATGCGAATTGGTTTTCTCCTTATGATTCATCTAGGCGGATAGGGAGTGTAATAAACGTTTCCGCGACAGAAGTTATTGTTAATCTCTCCCAAGCTGGCACGGGCGAGCCAAGTTGGTCATTTGGTAATAAAATTGCTGCTGGTGAAGTTAATGAATTTGTTTTCATTGATGTAGGTGAAACTGCAATATTTGGTCGTTTAGTTAAAGTATGGCTTGAAGGCGGAGAACGTCTCTCTGTAGACGCTCTAACAGATAAGCCATCGCTTAATCATCCTATTGGATTGGTTCAATTATTAGTAAGTATTGAGCCATCTAATGGCCGCAACTATAGAGGTATCAAGTTTCATCCAAGGTTAGGTAGTCAAATTTATTCTGCGCACCCTCACTTAGTTTCGCTACTTGCAGAGGGAAAACAAGATGAACGCTCAAATCAATATCATTTGCCAATAGCGACACTTCCTCATGATGAAGCTGTAACTATTAACGTTACTCCTGAAAAGCTGTTTGCACGACATTGTGCAATTCTAGGCACAACAGGTGGTGGTAAAAGCTTTTCAATGACAAACATTATTGAACAAGTACAGCTTGCCGGTGGCAAGGCCATTATTATTGATCCTACAGGAGAATATAACTCCTTAAATTGTCATAGCTATTATGTAGGAAACCATCCAAATGCAACACCTCAGAATCAACTAACGTTCCCGCATTGGCAGTTTACAGACTCTGATATAAGAGCCTTCTTACGTCCATCGGCGCAAAGTCAATCCCCTAAATTAGATGCAGCAATAGAAAGTCAAAAAGTAGTAACCCATTACTATAGGCTTCAAGGCCATGGTTTAGCAATCTCCCCCAACTTCTTGCTGAAGAAAGCTGCCCAAACTAAATATCCATTTGAGCAAGCTTTGCTAGGTATAAATCAAACTATTAACTCGACTCCTTGGAATTTTTCGAATTTAGCTGAACAAATTGTCCAAGAATGCGTATGGCCTAATGGAGGAAACGCTGCAAACCCAAATCCTACTGTGTGGGGTGGGAGAGCTGACAATGATGTAGGCCATTGTCTAAACTTAATATCTAGGATTAAAGCCTATTCTAGTAACCCTAACCTTAAATGGATGATAGATGTAAACCAGTCCTTATCAACAGTATCTGGTGTAATTGAAAACTTTTGTTCACCTCAAAACACTCAACAAGTTATCAGGCTTGATTTGTCCGAGGTACCTTTTGAAGCTAATTCAAGAGAGGTTTTAGTAAATGCTATTGGAAGAAAGTTACTTTCTGTAGCCAGAAAGGGAGCGATAAATTATAACTCGCCACTTCTAGTATTTATTGATGAAGCACATCAATTCCTGAATAAGAAAGTTGGGGACGATAGCAGTAGGTTTGAACTAGATGCCTTTGGCAACATCGCAAAAGAAGGCAGAAAATATGGTTTAAATACTATTATCGCAACACAAAGGCCAAGAGATATTCCAGAAGATGTACTTAGCCAAATTGGTACACTTATAGTTCACCGATTAACTAATCAACTCGATCAAGAAATTATAAAAAAAGCTGTAGGTGCAATTGATCAGAGGTCAGCTTCATTCTTGCCGACTTTGGGACAAGGTGAAGCGCTCCTACTCGGAGTTGATTTTCCATTTCCAATGACGGTGAAAATGAAGTTCCCCAATAACCCACCAGAGTCAAAAAGTGCTGATTATTCTGAAAGTTGGAGAACCCCATGACGTTAAGAAGCTTGTGTTGCTTTACGTCGCTATCAAGGTAAAGAATATAACGATGGATTTAGATGAGATACTTCAAATGATGCATGGGAAGATATAGAGGGTTATCAGATAGTTGAAGACATACAAATGATTGACAGTCTAGAGATAAGGCAGTGTTTAATAGGCCAAGTGACAATGGTGATCTCTAAAGGTGAATATACTTACTTATCGACAGCATGGATCCACCCTCTTTACAGAAGACGTGGTAAGTTATCAAGCCTATGGAAAAAATTAATAACTGCATACGGCAGTTCGAAATAGAACAACCTAATAGTAATATGCGAGCGTTTGTAAGAAAAGTGAATATTACCTTATGAAACTTTGAGCTTTAAAAACTATAGTAAGATGATTGAAAAACATATTTTAAGTTAATTTGAAAGGCAAAAAATGGATAGGGACTTTTTAACTCCACGAGAATCATTAAAATCAAAATTATGGACGATAATCAATAGCAATAAGTTAGTTGTAATCAATGCCTCTCGCAGAATGGGAAAAACAACCCTCATGAGAGACATGACTGACAAACCTAAAGATGGTTTTGTTCCTATTTGGATTGATTTACAAAGCGCAGAAGACGAAAGAGGATTAGCTGATAATCTATACTCTTATTCTAGAGATAGAATTAAATTATTTGATAAATCAAAATCTAAATTCAATAAGTGGATGTGTTTACTTAGTGAACTTAAGTTAGGCCCTGTAACATTACCTAAGCTAAACAGTGCCTCTTGGAAAAGTTTAGCTGAAATGACAATTGACTCGTTAATTTCTTGCAATAAAGGAAAAATAGTTATTTTTCTAGATGAGTTGCCATTGTTGCTGCATAAGATTATGGTGAATCAAAACCCGAATTCAGCAGCGGAAGTACTCAATTTTTTTAGAGCTATGGGGGAAAAAAACTCCCAGCGTCTGACTTTGGTATACGCAGGTTCTTTGGGATTGCACCATATTCTTAATAAATTAAATGGTGCAATAAGGGAAAACCCTCCGATGGTAAATACAGCATTCATTTACCCGATACCTACACTCGAAGAAGACGAAGGGAGTGTTGTAGCAAAACTACTTTTTGATGAAGAAGGCACTGAGTACGACGATCAAGTACTTTATAGAATATGGGAGCATGCAGACGGCGTACCTTTTTACATAAGGCAAATTACATTGAGCTTATTTGGTGCTAAGCATAAATTAACAGTTGCGGACGTTGACTCAATCGTTCAGAAAATGATCTGCGATGCTAATGATTTGTTGCATATTGACAAAGATCACTTTTTAAGATTACAAAACTCAGACTACTATGAGAATAGCATTCGTGATTTTGTACTGAATATATTAGATAAAGTAGCACAGGCAGACAATGGAAAATTAGATGAGGAAACTTTATATAATGAAGTTTGTCAAACTGAAGAAGAGAGAAAACTGTTTAAAAGCATCATATCAGCTTTAGAAAAAGAATCATTTACTTAAAATGAACGACAAGGTTGTAGAATTCATGTTTTCAATTGTACGTCGTTCTTGGTTACAAAATAAAGTTGTCGGAAGTTAGTATGTCAAGTGATAAACCAAGAGCTCAAGATGCATTACTAGATGAACAGAAAGAATTAGTTGAACAAATTTGGCGAACTTTAAAATATTCTAGTTTAATGCTAATTGGCCCTAAAGGTATTGGAAAAACATATATTCTTGAGCATGTCATTCAAAATCGTCGCAACAACTTCAAACCTATTTATATTAATGCTAATCATGATAGAGAAAATTTAGATTCAGTAAGAAAATCGCTTATTGAAGAATTGTCTGTAGTACATCGAAATTATTCACTTATAGGCTCAATTTTCAAATCAAGTTCGCTGCAAACGCCTAGAAACTCATCCCTAAGTAAATTGGCATCCAAAGTAGCAAATAGTTTAGATGATAACGAGTTTTTGTTACTAGTTCTTGATGACTTTACAGAATTACTTAACTCTAAGAACGAAATAGAAAGCCGGCAATTGATGGACGAACTGCGCCACTTAAGAATGACTAATGATAAAATTAGAATGGTAGTTTCAGGTAGAAATATTGATGAGTTAGGGCTTCAATATAGCGACGTGAGTTTTTTTAATGACTTAAAAGTACTAACTGTCGAGGCTTTAAGTAAAAAAAGCACCAAAAAGCTTATATCTCAATTGATAAAAACATCAGAGAATAAAAAATATCTTAAGAAGATTATTAATCTGATGTCGCCAATTGATATGGGCTACCCTATTATCATTAAAACAATCTTCTCACTTTTAGATAGTCGCTTTAAGAGCGATAGATTAGAACTTACATCGACAGAAGATCTTAAATTTGAATTAGATGCAATAATCGAAAGAATGTGGAAGAACGTTACTTCTCGATTAACAGATGACGATAGTGATGAGCTAGAAAACATTGCTAAATATCTGTCTACACATAAACACCTAGTCCCAGAAGAAAACTTGATAAAAAATGATCGGCAACGCAATTATTTGTTAAAAATTCTTGAACAGGAAGGTTTTATTCGTAGATCAAACAACAATATTTCATTTACTCACAAAGTGCTTGAAGATTGGGTCAATTCTCATATCAAAAATAAGAATTACCAGAAAAGGTAATTTTCTTCTATTCCATTTCACACTTGTGATTTTAGTTCTTAAAAACTTCACTCAAGTTACATCAAAAAGGCTCCTCAAATAGGAGCCCGTATGCATGACTTTCCAACTTAGTTTGGATGTGACAATTCCTCAGCCGCACTATCTAAACCCTACTCTACCGTAACCGACTTCGCCAAGTTACGAGGCTGATCCACATCAGTACCTTTAATTAACGCTACATAGTATGACAACAACTGTAACGGCAAGGTATAGATGATAGGGGCAATAGGCGCTTCACAGTGCGGTACATTGATTACGCGCATGGTGTCGTCACCTTTGAACGCCGCGTCTTTATCAGCGAACACGTACATGATGCCACCACGAGCACGTACTTCTTCCACATTCGATTTAAGCTTTTCTAGCAGCTCGTTATTAGGCGCAACCACAATCACCGGCATTTCATCATCGATAAGTGCCAATGGGCCGTGCTTCAATTCGCCTGAAGCATAGGCTTCTGCGTGAATGTAAGAAATTTCTTTTAGCTTAAGCGCCCCTTCCATAGCAATAGGATATTGGTCACCACGGCCTAAAAACAGGCTGTGTTGTTTATCGGCAAATTCTTCGGCTAAATCTTCAATACCTTGTGTAATGGTAAGGGTTTCTTCTAATTTAGCTGGCAAGCTTTGAAGGGCACTAATGATGTCTTTACTATCACTTTCAGCCATACCGTTTTTCTCACCTAACGCTAAGGTAAGCATTAAGAATGCAGCTAGCTGCGTTGTAAATGCTTTGGTAGATGCAACACCAATTTCTGCGCCAGCCCGTGTCATAAACGCTAAATCTGATTCGCGCACTAGCGATGAGCCCGGTACGTTACAAATAGCTAAACTTGCGCTATACCCAATTTCTTTGGCTAGACGTAATGCGGCTAAGGTATCAGCTGTTTCGCCCGACTGTGAAATAGTAATAAGTAAGCTATTCGGGTGAACTACTGACTTGCGGTAACGGAACTCTGAAGCAATTTCGATATTGCACGACACATTGGCGTATTGCTCTAACCAATATCGTGCTGTCATACCTGAATGATAACTGGTACCACAGGCAACAATTTGAACGTGCTTAATTTTACTGAAAATATCATCGGCACCGTTTCCAAAAACATCTGCCGCTAATCCATTTTCGGTCAGTCTGTCTTTTAATGTATTGCGCACTACCACCGGCTGCTCGTGAATTTCTTTCAACATATAGTGACGATAAGCGCCTTTGTCGCCAGCGTCGTGTTCAACGTTCGACTCTATAATTTCACGTTCAACGGCATTGCCGTCTTTGTCATAAATAGCAATGGTGCGGCGAGTAATATCGGCAACATCGCCCTCTTCCAAAAAGATGAAGCGGCGTGTTACAGGTAACAATGCCATTTGGTCTGATGCGACAAAATTCTCGCCTAAACCTAAACCAATCACTAGCGGGCTACCAGAGCGCGCTACTACCATACGGCCAGCATCTTCTTTATCAATAACAACCGTGCCGTATGCACCATGAAAGGTTTTAACCGACGTTTGAACTGCTTCTAATAAGTCTTTACCAGCATCCAGCGCTTCGTGAACCGTGTGTGCAATGGTTTCGGTATCGGTATCGCTACTGAATACATAACCTTTTGCTGAAAGCTGTTCACGTAGGGCTTGGTAGTTTTCAATAATGCCGTTGTGCACTACGGCAACGCGATCGCTTGAAAAATGTGGGTGGGCATTGGCCACCGTCACGCCGCCGTGGGTAGCCCAACGGGTATGTGCAATACCGGTAGTACCTAGCGCTTCATCGTTGGCAATAATATCTACCAACTCTTGTACCTTACCGGTACTTCTTATGCGATTTAGTGTGCCGTCTTGTTGCAACAAAGCTACGCCTGAAGAGTCGTAACCACGATACTCAAGTCGTTTTAAGCCTTCTAATAGAATTTCAACAACATTACGCTCACCAACAGCACCGACAATTCCACACATAATTACTCTCCGTTTTGCGCAGCGACCAGCACCGTTACGCCTTGTTGTTCAATTAGATATTTATCCTCGTCACTGATGCCATTATCAGTCACAAGAGTAGAGATATTTTCCCAGCCCAATTCTAAATTGGGCATTTTGTTCGACAGCTTATTCGACGTTGCCATTACAACAACTTCATGAGCAGCACGTGCCATGGCGCGAGTAAGCCCTGTTAATTCATTAAAGGTAGTGGTTCCGCGATTCACATCAATACCCGCCGCACCAATAAACGCCATATCAAAACTATAAGCCGATACCAATTGTTCGGCCATTGCACCTTGGAATGAACGAGATGCGGGATCCCAGGTACCACCTGTCATCAAAATAGTGGGTTCGTTATTACTTTTGGTCAGCTGACTCGCTGCATCTAATGCATTCGTCATCACTACCAAGTTGGGTATATCACGAAGGCAGGGTAAAAGCGCAGCGATGGTACTGCCGCAATCCAACACTATTTTTGACCCTTGCTGAATGCGACTAGCAGCAAGCTTACCTATATTCTGTTTTATTGATGAAGGTAAGTTCACTACATTGGTTTCGCCTTGAGAAGCAGATAGGGGTGCGGCACCGCCAAATTGGCGAATAAGCTTTTTTTGGTCTGCCAAGGCGGCTAGATCTTTTCGAATAGTCACTTCAGATGTGCTGAACTGGGCCGCGAGCAATTCAACTTGCGCGTAGCCGTGCGTGTTTACCCATTTAATAATGCCAGCGCGGCGCTGATCTACAGAACGACTCGTTTTCAAACTCAATCCAACCCTGATATGAAGGAAACTACAGTGCCTTCTCTAAACCATTTCTACACTATTCCTGAATCATAACTTTCAAAACGAAAGTTATGATTTACGAAGTGAAAGAAATGTAAGCTATTCGCGGCTATTTCGCAAGTTTTTCGTACAATTTTTACTAGTAAGCTATCAACATATAAATCGGCAGGCACAAAAAAGGACAACCTTGGTTGTCCTTTCATTTACCACTAAACCGCGCTAAAGCTATTACATGCTGGTTATTTTTTTGTCGGGCGAGGCCAGTTCGCAATATTACGCTGCTTTCCTCGCGCTACAGCAAGTGCCGCACTTTCTACTTCGGTGGTAATGACTGAGCCAGCACCTACCGTAGCATTATCACCAATGATCACAGGGGCCACTAATGAAGAGTTCGAACCCACGAAGGCATTTTGACCTATTACGGTTTTAGATTTATTCACGCCGTCATAGTTACAAGTAATTGTGCCCGCACCAATATTGGCATTAGCACCCACTTCAGCATCACCGAGGTAAGTAAGGTGATTTACCTTAGCACCTTCACCTAGCACGGTTTTTTTCATTTCAACGAAGTTACCTACTTTGGATTTTGCATGCATTACCGCGCCAGGGCGCAGTCGGCCGAATGGCCCTACCGTGCAGTTTTCACCTACTATAGCTTCTTCTATAATAGAGTTTGCTTCAATAACCGCGTTGTCGGCAATTTCACAATTTTTCAAAACGCAGTTTGGCCCAATAGTTACGTTATTACCTAAAATAACGTTACCTTCTACCACTGCATTAATATCAATGGTGACATCTTGCCCCGTGGTTAATGTGCCTCTTAGGTCAAAACGCTGAGGGTCGGCCAGTGCCACACCATTGGTCATTAGTTCGTTTGCTTGGCGAAGCTGAAGTGCGCGTTCTAGATGCGCCAATTGAATGCGGTTATTTACCCCTTCAACCTCAACCACCTCTTGTGGTTGTGCCGATTGAATACGCTTACCTTCTTTAGCAGCCATTTCAATCACGTCAGTAAGATAATACTCACCTTGTGCATTGCTATTACTTAGCGCACCCAACCAACGTTTTAAATCGCTTCCGGACATCATCATCATGCCCGTATTGATTTCACAAATTTGCTTTTGTGCATCGGTAGCATCTTTGTGTTCAACAATGGCGGTGATGTTGTCGTCTTTACGAATAATTCGGCCCATTCCTGTAGGGTCGTCTAATTCAACGGTAAGCAAGGCTAAATCACACTCGGCTTTTACGGCTTTCAGTTTAGCCAAGGTTTCTTCGCGAATAAGGGGGGCATCGCCAACTAATACAAGTACATCTTCATCATCGTTAATGTGCGGCGCGGCTTGCTGCACCGCATGACCCGTGCCTAACTGTTCTTCTTGCAAACACCAATTTAAGTTTTCGCCAGTTATTGTGGCCTTTAGCTTGTCGCCTCCATGACCATAAACTAAATGAATACTATCAGCCTCTAAGGCTTGAACGGTGTTGATAATACGCTGCACCATGGGCACTCCGCCCACTTTATGAAGTACTTTTGGTAACGAAGACTTCATGCGCGTGCCTTTGCCTGCGGCTAAAACTACCACTGAAAATGCCATGCTATTCCTTTACGAAAATCGATAATACGAACTTTTGCCTAGTGTATCTAAGGCGTGATTATATGTCAGCGATTGATTTTTGAAGGCTCATTCTTAAGTCTAGATCTGAGTTGAACAGCCTAGTAGTTCATTAAATCAACGGGTATACTTTACTTTTCAACTGAATTGGATTGTAGCAGCAAAGGAGCTTGCGTAGTCAGTGAATACTTTTCGAACACTTCACCGAAGTATATTGGTGCTGTTTGCCGTCGTGGTTTTAGCGATTGTTACCCTAGTGCATTTTAGTATTTCTAAAATTGTGGCGGAGCAAAGCAGAGCACAGCAACAGTCATTGTCGCCAGCGGTGTCTCTTATTGTCGAGCAGTTATTAAAGCCTCTTCACACGTCTGAAGCGTTAGGCCATTCCACTGAATTAGTTACCTTGATGGAAGGCGACGAGGTTGACGAAGCCGCGATATTTAACACCCTAAACCGACTTGAAAGAGAATTCGGTTTATCTTTCTTTATTGCCAGCGAAAATGTCAAACGCCAATTTAATTCTGATGGCACTACCATCGATTTAATTGAAGGCGAAGTCAGTTGGTATTTTAAGTACCGTGACGGCCCTGACGATGCAGTGGCAGATATTGGTAAATGGGAAGATACCCATTTTTATATCGACCTGAAGGTTTTTGATGACGATGGCCGATTTTTAGGCTTCTTCGGCGTAGGAAAAAGCTTACGCAGCTTCATCAATGTCTTTGATTCTTACAAAGAACAATACGGCTACGACTTTCTTTTTGTCGATGAAAAGGGAGACATCATGCTGTCTTCCGATCCTGCTCTGGTGGCCTCGTATTCTGATTTCACCAACCTTTCAGAGCTACCTTGGTATGCCAGTCTCCCGATTACGGTTCAAGACGAGCAAGCCCTTAATAACAAGTTGGTGACTATCAATCAAAAAGACTTTTTGATAGCGGAAGTTAAATTAAACCAATTTGGATGGACAGTCTTTTTACTTAGCCCATTAGAAGACAGGCAAACCGAGATATCACAAGCTTTCATCTTTAGTGTAGTGACGCTGCTAGTGGTTGTTTTCTCTCTCTTTTTGCTTATTTACAACTTACTTTATTATTTCAGACGAGACATGCAGCCCGATTTAATTGTGCGTCATGCTAATCGTTTGCCCGACCGCACTAACCTAGAACTTATCTATCAATCGTTATTAAAAGAACAGCGCTCTATTAGCGTGATTTTAATCAGCGTAGACGACTTTGGGCATATTATTGATGCCCATGGCCGAAATGCAGGTGATGACGTGTTAGATAAAGTGGTGGCGTATCTTTCTGACCACCTGCGTGAGCAAGATGTGCTTGGTCGCTGGAGCAGCGAAGAGTTTATTATATTGCTGCCTCAAACAGGGCCGCACGAAGCCTTCGATACTGCACAAAATTTGCGTCATGGCATTGCTACATTAACGCCGTTAAGTGAATCGCCGCAGCTACAATTAACCGCCTCATTTGGGGTATCGTTTACTGCTACTACTCGTAGCATGAATGAAGTTACCGCCCATGCAGAAGATGCGCTGTATCAGGCGAAAAGAGATGGGCACAATTTAGTGCGTATGCAGCTTATTGAATAAATAAGCTGCGGAGCTTTTATTTTTTCTATTTGAAATTTAATGAATAGATTTCAAATATATAACGCTTAGCATCATCACCGTATCAGCCGCTTTTAGCTAAACGGTGATGATGCTAACGCCCTTTCGAACCGAGCAAGCAAATTTCTTACGCCGTTTTGGCTGCCCGGCTACGTTTTATCATACCTATCACACCGGTAGTGAGTGCCACACCTGTCAATATCATTACCCCACCAACAATGGTTTGTAACGACAAGTGTTCTTGCAAAAACAATACGCCCCAAATAATGCCAAATAATGGCACCATGTAGGCCACCGATATCGCTTTTGCTGGGCCGACATTGGCGATCAATTTGAAATACAGGATGTACGCAATAGCGGTACCTAAAATGGCAAGTGCCACGGCATTCAACCATGCATTCGTGCTTGGCATAGTGGCTGGTAATGTACTTAACGCGAAAGGCGCTAACATAATAGATGCCATTGCTTGGCTTCCAGTAGCCACCACTAAAGGTCGCACGCCTTGCAGCCACCGTTTCATCATGCTGGCCGCAATGCCGTAGCAGGTAGTAGCAAGTAAAGCGGTTAGAATAGGCACAAAGCTAATATCACCTTCCCCTAGCTTTTGCTGGCTAATAACCGTTACCCCTAAAAACCCAAGTGCTAATCCGGCGATAGCTGTGGGAGTAAGTTTGTCACCCAGCCATAGCCACGCCACTAACGCCCCGAACATTGGTGCGGTCGCGTTTAAAATGGCATTAACCCCAGCTTCTAAATGCAAACTGCTGTAGTTAAATAATACGAAGGGCACAGCTGTATTCGCTAGCCCCACTAATGCAATGGGGAACCAATACCTAAAAATTTGGTTCACGCCACCGGTCATCATTAAAATAGGTAATAGCACACAGGTAGCAAGTACGGTACGAATGGCTACCAGTACATAAATACCAAACTCTGGCGCCGCCACCCGCATAAAAATAAATGAGCCGCCCCAAATAGATGCTAATAATAATAGTGCAGCAATATCTCTTAAGCCCATAGTACGCCTTGCGCCCCTTCTAATTTTAATAAATATTGCTTACGTTCAAGCCCACCTGCATATCCCGTTAGGGTTTTATTGCTTCCAATAACTCGGTGACATGGTACCACTATCGCAATAGGGTTGCGCCCGTTGGCCATACCCACGGCGCGAACCGCTTTAGGATTATTTAGCGTATTGGCAATATCGGCATAACTGGCGGTTTCGCCATAAGGGATATCGCATAGCGCCTTCCATACCGCCTGCTGAAATGCAGTGCCTTTGGTATCAAAAGGTAAGTCGAATTGGGTGAGGCTACCATTAAAATAAGCCGCTAACTGCGCTTTCGCTGTTTCAGTAAGGTCATTACTGTGAACGCCGCCGTCAACGTCAGCATTAACGCTATCGACAAAAGTAATGGCACTAATTCCTTTGCTAGTAGCTGCTATTTCAATAAGCCCTTGTGGAGACTCAAGGTAGCTTTTGCATACTGTCATGACTTATTCCTACTGATAAATGTATACCCAAAAACACGTTAACTATTACTTAACTGCCACAATTGTAGTGTTAAGTAGCTTTGCCATGGCGCAGCCTCTTGCGGCGACACCGGATACTTCTCGGCCATTTTTCTTACAATAAGGTCGCCAGCCAAGTACACATCAGGATCACGTTCACCTCGCATCTTAAGGTAATCTAATGTCCATTGACCAACGCCTTTGATTGACAATATTTCATCATGAGTAGGCTGATTCCCGTGACAAAATAGCGCCGCAAAATCACGAAGTGCATGCTTACGAGCATTTGGCATGCGCAAAAATGCTAAATCACTGTTAGCCACCGCTTCGGGTTCAGGAAAGCAATAATGCTGCTTTGGCTCGACAGGCTCCTCAGTGGCTACCGCCCCTAAATGCTTTGCAAGCAGCCCCGCTTGATTGATTGCCGCTTTTACACTGACCTGTTGGCCTACAATGGCTCTGCACCCACTTTCAAAAACAGTCCAAGTACCAGGAAGGCGCAACCCTTTAGTCAGTAGGCTATCAGGCAAGCCCGCTGCTAATAGCGATTTTTCAATTAACTCTGGGGCGGCATGTAAATCGAGCAGCTGCTTTATTTGTTCAACCGTTTTATACACGTAAGCTAAATTTGGCAAACGCATTTTTACATCGAAGCCATTTGCGCTCTCATTAAAAGTCGCACTGATAAATCCCGACTCCCCGTTAACGCTAATATAACGGCTATAGGTATTATCGAACACCATTTCTACGCCCCGAATAGCCCGCAATGCAAGAAACTCTCTGACTTGCTGCCAATGGTAAGGTGGCCTGAAGTGCAATCTTAGTGATATTTCAGGCAGTGCAGTATGGCGTTTACTTCGTAATTCGGTAGGCGTTTTTTTGCAATAAGTTTGCACTGCGCGCTGAAGTTGCCTTGTAGAGGCATACCCCGCGCTTAAAGCAATATCAGTAAGCTTCATGGTGGATTGCTGTAGCAACTGCTTTGCGAACAACACTCGTTGCAAATCTTGATATTGTTTAGGAGACAACCCCGTATGCGACACCATGAGTTTATTTAAGTAACGCTCACTGATACCCAATCGGCTTGAAATGGTGGAAATAGACTGCACGGGTATATCGCTTAATAGCGTTAGCGCTCTTGTCACTGTTGTGCCTACACCTAACCATGCAAAAGAAGACGGCGCGCTGTCGGGTCTGCATCGTAAACAGGGACGAAAGCCATCACTCATAGCTTGAGCAGCATGGTTATAGTAGGCCACGTTCTTTTCATCAGGCAATTTGGCTGGGCAAATTGGCCGGCAAAATATACCCGTGGTTTTCACCGCCACAAAAAAGCGGCCATCAAAACGGGCATCTCTACTCACCCTAGCTTTAGCGTAAGTATCGCGGTGCTCATTATCTTCATGCGCTGAATCTTTTATGTCCGTGTTCATACTATGGCTCGGGTTAATGTGCGGGTTTAAACCGTCACTGCGCTATTAAGATTTAATTGTATCCTGTTCCCCTAGTAAGGGTGCGACAAAATCGGAACTGACAGTAAAATATCAGTAGAGTTGATAATCGCCACTAGCAACCGCATAATGGCGTAAAAATAATAGTGCCTGCCACCTTTGGGGTGCGCCCTTACTGAGCCCAATTCATGTTGCAAACCACGCGCAATTTAGTACCGCGCTTGATTAGAATTAGCCTATTCTTTTTCACGCTTACCGTGACATATCCCGCATTAAGCGCCGATTGGCTTTCTGATTACGCCAACTATGTGCAGCGCGAAGCCGCAAAATATAATGTGCCCGGCTATACCTTTGTTTATTACGAGCAAGGCAAGGCGCCACAAGTATATGTTTATGGCAGAACGCACAAAGGTGGAAAGCGCATTACTGAAGACACGGTATTTCGCCTAGCCTCGGTATCAAAAACTTTCACCGCCCTACTTTCTGCCAAACTGGTTGAGCAACAGCGCTTACATTGGGATACTCCCATTTCTACCCTGTTACCTGACATTCCTTTCAATGTGGAAGGTATGGAAACATTGCAGCTTCAGCATATTGTGGGGCAATCTAGCGGCTTTATGCCCAATGCTTACGACAACTTAATTGAAGCAGATTATTCATTGCAGCGGGTGTTAACCTCATTGAGTGAGCTCGACCCTTTATGCATACCTGGCGAGTGCTACACCTACCAAAATGCACTGTTTGGGGCGCTCGAGTATTACCTTACGAACAACTACTCATCTTATTCTCGGGAAGTACAAACACAGCTCTTTACTCCGCTGGGCATGAATACAGCAAGCGTGGGAAAAGGCGGATTGCTTGCGTCTGCTTCATGGGCTCGCCCACACATTGCTATTGCCAGAGACCGATGGCGTGAAGGCGCAGTTGAAAGCAACTACTACCGTTTTTCACCCGCAGCAGGTGTAAACGCCAGCATTACTGATATGACTATTTACTTGCAGGCTTTGCTAGGCGAATTCCCTACGGTGATCTCACCTGACATGATTGATGAAGTCACTACACCACGGGTTAAAACCCAGCGGGAAACTAGGCGCAGGGGTTGGCGCGGCATGCTAAAAGACGCCCATTATGGGCTAGGCTGGCGAGTGTATGATTTTGATGGCAAGCGTATTAATTACCATGGTGGCTGGGTAAAAGGGTATCGTGCCGATGTGGCGTTTGCGCCCGATTATAAAACCGGATATGTGATGCTAATGAATGCCGAATCGAACATGATCAATTCCACTACGGCTGAGTTTTGGAAGCGTTATTTTAAGCAGGCTGAAGCTAAAGATTAGAATGGCGCTTAAAACCCATTTTCTATTACAGGTTAAAAGCGCCATCATGCGTAAGGTTAACGTTAAAGCGCCTAAATTACGGCTTTAAGTAGGTATAACCGCTTAAGCAATTTTCGTAAAAATCGGTCCAGCGAACCCCTTCTTTCGGGTTAATTTTCCCACCTGACACTTGTCTGTCTATAAGACGTTTCACATCAGATGCCATGGCACGTGGGTTGTATTGCATAATGTTCAGAACATCTTCTACAGAAGAGCCTTTCACCACTTCTTCAATGTAAAAATCTTCTGGATCGTCATCGTAGCTAAAGATGTGAACTTCATTCAAACGACCAAACAAGTTGTGCATATCGCCCATTACGTCTTGATACGCGCCAGTTAGGAATAGGCCAATATAGTAAGGCTCATCTTTCTTAAGCGGGTGCATCGGTAATACATCGGTAATTTCACGGCCAATCGAAAACTGATCAATCTTGCCGTCACTGTCACAAGTAATATCAACCAATGAGCAGTTCACCGTAGGCTTTTCGTTCATACGCGTAAGCGGCACTACGGGTAGCAGCTGGTCAATGGCCCATGTATCAGCGGCAGACTGAAATACCGAGAAGTTACATAAGTATTGCGACGACAAGCTGTAATCTAATTCTTGCAGTTCTTCCGGTACATATTCTTCTTTGCGATACCATACTTGCAAACGCGCCATGATATCCCAGTAAAGGGTTTCAATTTTTGCCAATTCTTCCAACGACAACACGCGCAATTTAAAAGCACCTAGCGCTTGCTCTTTATATTGCGATGCATCGTTATACACTTCGTGCATATTGGTTTGATTCTCGAAATCGTCTGACAACTCACGCATATTTTTTAAAAATACATGTTCGTTTTCATTTGCAGACGTGTCGATTTGAGCCGCATTCGACTTAATTTCGCCTACAATTTCGGTCACTACACAGCTGTGGTGGGCGGTAATGGCTCGGCCACTTTCACTCACTAAATTAGGGTGCGGAACGCCTTCTAGGTCGCACATCTCTTTCATGCCGTAAACCACGTCGGCGACGTATTCTTGCATGCTGTAGTTGCGTGAAGACTCGTTAGTAGAGTTGCTACCATCGTAATCGATACCTAAGCCGCCACCTACATCAACATAATCTAGTGGGAAACCCATTTTGTGCAAATCGGCATAAATACGCGCGCCTTCGGTCATCGCTTCTTTTACGGCACGAATATCGGTTAGCTGACTACCAATGTGGAAATGCAGTAACTTAAGGCAATGAGACATGCCTTGTTCTTCAAGATAACGGGCGGTTTTAATAATTTCCGTGATGGTAAGCCCAAATTTGGCACGCTCGCCACCCGAGCTTTCCCATTTACCACGGCCTTTCACCGTCATTTTAGCGCGCACGCCGATAATAGGGTCTATTTTCAGCTCTTTAGACACTTTTACCAACAGCAATAGTTCACTGTACTTTTCAACCACCACTACTATTTTGCGACCAAGCTTTCTACCTAATAATGCTAGGCGCATAAACTCGTCGTCTTTATAACCGTTTAGGATGGTCAGAGAATCTTCGTTGGTATTCATGGCAAGTACGGTAAGCAGCTCAGCTTTTGAGCCCGCTTCTAAACCGTAATTAAAAGGTGCACCGGCCTCTACAATTTCTTCTACCACTTCACGCATCTGGTTTACTTTTACCGGATATACGCCTTGGTAAAGACCTTTGTACTCAGCTTCTTCAATAGAGCTGCGAAACGCTTTGTTTAAACTAGCGACTTGAGAGCGCAAAATATCGTGAAAACGCACCACTACAGGGAATTGAACCCCTTCTTTTCGAATCTCTTCAACAACCGATTTAAAATCGATGCGAATACTGGGATCATCAGGAACTGGAGTTACATGCACGTTACCATTTTCACCAACTTGAAAATAGCCGCCACCCCATTGAGACACGCCATAGACGCGCTCTGCTTCTTCAATGCTCCAATCTGACAATGTAGTCACCTTTTAAAAACTATGCTGAACGCTGCTGTTCAGAAATTAATGCGAAATAGGGCGGTATTATAGACAACGTATAGTGTGGCGCTACGTAAAATATCGATTGTCTCGACTAATTTTGTTTATCGACAGCACTCGCCGTAACCCAATCCTGAACATAGGCCTTAGTTTCAAGATCAAACACCACGTCTACCTGTGTCATAAACGAATCATGGTCTTTGGTACGGTGCAATGTGAAGTTTTGCTCATTAAAGAATTTTGCGGCTATGTGATCGGAGACGGTGTTGTCATCCTCAAGCCAGATTTCGATTTTTTGGTTGCGCCTATCGAGGTGAATAGGGGCTTTCATTCGAGCAAAAGACTCTGAATGCGGCACTTCCCAAGAGCGCATATCTACAATGACATGAAAGGCTTTTCCTCGCCTTGCTTTGAGCGTGTCACCAAAAGCTGCTAGATATTGAATGTTGGTATTCATATCCCAACGCCCGCGCAGTGTTACCAAAATAAGATCTTGAAACACTTCAATGTGATAATGCTGTTTTGACATCTGACTAACTGCAATCCCTTTCAATAGCTCGACTAAAGTAGCATGTGCAATGGTAAAGGTGATTATTGTCGTTGTACAAGAAATGTCTCATCTTTTTCGCTGAAAAAAATGGTGCTTACTGGCAGGTAAATTTAGTGGAAAAGAATAAACTGAAAAAGAAACAGAAGGTTAGGTGTAGCATTTATCACTAAGAGTATAAACAGTAGCAGGCATTTTCATACCTGCCACTGATATTTTATACCTTAATCGTCACCAAACTCTCTCACGATGCTATTAATAGTTTCTTTTGCATCGCCCAATACCATACGGGTATTATCTTTAAAGAAGAGCGGGTTATCTACACCAGCAAAACCAGCATTTGCAGAACGCTTAAGCACGAATACGGTTTTAGCGCGATACGCTTCAATAACTGGCATACCGTAAATGGGGCTACCTTTCATTTCTTTCGCGGCAGGGTTAACTACATCGTTAGCCCCAATAACAATAACCACGTCGTAGTTTTCCATACGCGGGTTAACGTCATCCATTTCGTACAATTGGTCATACGGAACATCGGCTTCGGCGAGTAGAACATTCATGTGACCGGGCATACGCCCTGCTACCGCGTGAATAGCGTAATCTACCGTGCACCCGTTCTCTTCCAATAACGACTGCATTTCACGTACTGCATGCTGTGCTTGCGCTACCGCCATGCCGTAACCTGGAACAACCAATACCGACTGCGCCGCTTCTAATACATAAAATGCATCTTGGGCAGACAAAATCTTAATTTCGCCTTCAATTTTTTCACCCGCTTCCACAGGTTTCGAAAACCCAGACAACAACACGTTCATTAACGAGCGGTTCATCGCCTTACACATTATGTTAGTAAGAATAAGACCTGAGGCACCCACCAATAGACCAGTAACAATCAAAATGGTGTTGCCGGTTGCTAAACCTGCCGCCGTAGCCGCTACCCCTGAATAACTATTCAATAAGGCAATAACCACTGGCATATCGGCGCCACCAATTGAGATAGTTGCCCATAGACCGAAGCTTAGCGCCAGCGCAATAGCGCAGTACAGCCACAGGGTATTTTGAGGTTCTGTGGTAAAAAAGTACCCCACCACCAGCATAGCAATAAGGTGTAGTACGCTAAGCTCCCGAAGACCGGTGAAAATAACGGCTTTAGATGACATTTTGCCTGACAACTTACCCCACGCGACCACGGAGCCAGAGAAAGTAACGCCCCCCACTAAAATTGTGAAGAACAAGGTAATGTACGTAAACGCCGTGGCGGTTTGAAGTGCAACCATGCCCATGCCAGACAACGTAGCCCACCCAAGCAATAAAGAGGCTGCACCACCAAATCCGTTAAACAACGAGACCATTTCTGGCATGGCTGTCATTTCAACCGATTTGGCTTTCCAAGCACCAAAGGCACCACCAATAACAACACCTAATATAATCCATTGGTAAGTGATAATTTGCTGGTCGAGCAATGTTACTACCACGGCAATCAACATACCCACGGCGGAGACAAAGTTTCCTCGTTTTGCTGTATCAGGATGGCTTAGTAATTTTAGCCCTAAAATAAATAACGCTGCAGCGACAACGTACGCAAGATTAATTATGGTTTCGATATCATTCACTTGCATACTCCTTATTTTTTATCTTTCTTTTTGAACATGCTAAGCATGCGATCAGTTACCAAGTAACCACCCACTACGTTTATGCTGGCAAGCGCCACAGCTGCGGTGCCCAATACGGTGGTCAACATATTGTTGTCGCCACCAGACGCGGCCAATGCGCCCACTAACGTAATACCTGAAATAGCATTAGAGCCCGACATTAATGGCGTGTGTAACGTCGCTGGTACTTTGCGAATTAACTCAAACCCTAGAAAACCAGCAAGCAGCACAATAAACAGTAAATAGATAATCTCCATGATTACGCTCCTTTGTAGGCGTTGGTTAACATGTCGTTGGTAATTGCGCCGCCATGAGCAATAACACAGCCACTTAAAATATCGTCTTCTAAATTCAAACCAAAAGCGTTGCTTTCGGCATCGTAAAACTCATCAACCAAGTTATAAATATTGTTTGCGTACATGTCTGTGGCTGCTCGGGCAACCGCTTGGCTCCAGTTACCTGTGCCTATCACTGTTACGCCATTCACTTGTGCTACTTCACCCGCCACCGAACCTTCAACGTTTCCGCCAGATTGGGCCGCCATATCAACTACCACACTACCTGGCTTCATTAGTGCCAAGGTATCTTTGCTAATTAACACCGGTGGTTTGCGACCAAATAGCTGTGCCGTGGTAATAACAATATCTGAATCAGCAATAGCATCACGCTGCGCGTCTTGCTGCTTGGCTTTTTGTTCATCGGTGAGTTCTTTGGCGTAGCCGTCTTTAGTTTGACCGGTTTCACCAATATCAATTTTAAGAAACTTGCCGCCCAAAGATTCCACTTGTTCTGCCACCACTGGACGAGTGTCGTAAGCCAATACATTTGCGCCTAAGCGTTTTGCAGTCGCTATGGCTTGCAAGCCAGCCACACCGGCACCAATAATAAATACCTTTGCTGGCTTTATTGTGCCCGACGGCGTCATCATCATAGGTAATATAGAAGGTAGGTAGTTCGCCGCTTGCATCACCATGACATAACCAGCAAGGCTCGCTTGTGAACTTAACGCATCCATTTTTTGAGCTCGAGATGAGCGGGGGATCATTTCAACTGAAATAGCCGTTAAGCCTTTGTTTGCAATTGACTCAACCAGCGGTTGCTCAAAGAAAGGGTCAAGATGGCCAACCACAATGGCCCCTTTTTTCATCACCGACAGTTGGGATTCAGCCGGTTTATTTACGCTTACAAGCATATCGGCTGTTGATAATGCACTATTCACATCATCAATAATAATTCCACCTACATCTACATATTCGTTATCGACATATCCCGATAACAAACCCGCCCCACTTTCTATGTGAAGCTCAGCCCCTTTCTTCACTAAGCGTTGCACACTTGATGGGGTTACTGCACAGCGCTTCTCCACATTTGATAGTGGCATCGGTATTTTCGATTCGTTTAATACTATGATTTTCACACGCTTCTCCTCACGTCCAGGCTCCACGAGAATGACATCCTTTATAGATGAACAAGCCATTTTATTCACTTATGCTTAACATGCCTTTTGGAAATCAAAACTATTTTCATCCCTCATTTACGCTAAAACACATTGTTAAAAAGCCATAAAAGTAGCGGCCAGCGCTGACCACTTTTATCACTCAGCGAAAGAACTTACGGCATTTACACATTCTCAACTAGTATTATTTTGCTACGAGTCATAACTAGAATTTATATGGGATTGGCATAGAAGAAAAAAATGACTAACAAGACTTCCCATTCAAATTATGAATGCTTTCATGTCGATATTATTAATGCGTTGAAGGCGGGTAGCCTCTTTTTAACAAATGATGGGGAAGCCCGCGGTTAATAAGCCTTCCGCCCAACCACGTTGGTAGCTAAGGCAGAAGCTGAACACGCACTTTGTTTGATATTTGTTAAATAAATATGGGGGATTTTACAATCGGTGTCGTCTTGATGGATTAACAGTGACGCACTGTTAATTAATAACCGTTTGTGGGGTGCACACCACAACACTAAAAATAAACGCCAGCACGTTAATAGGTGCTGGAACATTAGGACACACAACATCATGTATAGGAAAACCAAACTTGCTTGCTCAGTGGCAGCAGTTTTAGCCTCCGCTATTCCTGCAACCAGTGCATACGCCCAAGACACGCAAACCAGCCAAGATGTAGAAGTGATTGAGGTAAGTGGTATTCGATCATCCGTGGCAAAATCGATGGATGTAAAACGCAGCGCTTCGGGCGTTGTAGATGCTATCAGTGCTGAAGATATTGGAGACTTTCCCGATACCAACTTAGCTGAATCTCTTCAGCGGATCACAGGCGTCTCGATCGATCGCTCAGGTGGAGAAGGACAACTTATCACCGTTCGCGGCTTTGGCCCTCAGTTCAATACTGTACTGGTCAACGGCCGTCAAATGGCGTCTGAGAATGATACTCGTGCATTCAGTTTCGATACTATCGCATCAGAGTTGGTGAGTAGCCTAGATGTGCATAAAACCTCTACTGCAACGATGCAGTCAGGTGGCGTCGGCTCAACTATAAATATTAATACTGCACGCCCCTTTGCGCTAAATGGATTTAAAGTAGCTGGGTCAATAAAAGGGGTTTACGACGAAAATAGTGAAGAAACTACACCACAATTTTCTGGCTTAATTAGCAACACGTTCAACGACGATTCTTTTGGTGTGCTGCTTGCGGTTTCTTATCAAGAACGTGACACCCGTTTGAATCAAGCTCAAATGGATGGGTGGCTGGAAAATGTTGGCGTATCCAACCCCGTTACACAAGATGGAGAAAGTTGGACAGGTAACGTATTTTCTCCACGCAACTATGATCATAAAGTTACCTTTGAAGAGCGCACCCGAACCAATGCAAATTTAGTGTTCCAGTATGCGCCAAATGACAAACTCGTTGTGACCGCCGATGCGCTTTACTCAGATTTTGACGTTGAGTCAGAAGCCACGTCTTACGGCCAC
Source organism: Alteromonas sp. CI.11.F.A3 (assembly GCF_032925565.1). Lineage (NCBI taxonomy): Bacteria > Pseudomonadati > Pseudomonadota > Gammaproteobacteria > Alteromonadales > Alteromonadaceae > Alteromonas > Alteromonas sp. CI.11.F.A3. Next base: position 366,094 of record NZ_CP136708.1, on the reverse strand, counting down.
TGGTTTACTGCACCGAACATTCAAGGTGTAGGTGATGATGGTAGTTTGTTCGACGAAAACGGCAATAGACGCAGCCCTACCGTGGATGCCAATGGCACCATTGTAGATTTGTACCAAGAAGTAGGTATGGCTACTGATATGCATGCTAAAACCTTTGATCGCCTGACTGATACCTATGCATTGGGGCTAAATTTTGACTATCAGTACTCTGACAATTTGAACCTAGCGTTCGATTTAAGCCATTCAGGTGCAGAGCGTGAAGCCAATAATGGCGGGGGGGATCAACTCTCTCTTATTGGATACGCTAACCGTGTACGCTTCCAAGTCGATGATGGTATTTTACCCGTGGCTAGCATGTTCGCTTCGGCGAACCCGAACATTTACAGCGGCCAGCAAGAACTCGGTGGCGCTATTGTGACCAGCCCAGATGGCTTCCCAATTTATAACCCTGCGCTAACCCCTGATGGCGTCAGCAATCATCTTGATGAGGCCAACAGCCGAGCTCACGTAATGTTAAGACGAGGCTGGGCTGTAGAAGATGAAGTTAGCCAACTACGTTTTGACGGCGAGTACGTGACCGATGGAAGCGGATTAACAGAGATTCGCTTTGGCGGCCAATACAGTACAGAAACCAAATCGTTGACGCGTTGGGATAACGAGGGTGTCGGTATTCACTGTACCTACTGTGGCTACCCTGACCTACCTGAAATTCCTGCCGGTTCCCAATATGTATTTGATGCTGGTGGAGACTTCCTTTCTGACATCAGCGGCAGCGGTCGTATGCCTACCTCGTGGCTTGGTCACGATGGCGAAGCAAACTTTGCCTTTTTAGAGGCTTACTATCAAAGCGTTAACGGTGAAGCAATTAGCTTTGATGCCGTACGTCGTAATAATAGCTTCGAAGTAAAAGAAGATATCCTTTCTGCCTATTTAGAAATGGATTTTGAAGGTGAAGTTGCCGATATGTTTTTAAGCGCTACGGCTGGCCTTCGCTATGAAACTACCGACGTTGAAGTCAATGGCACACAAGCGCCAATCACAGGCTTAACTATTCTTGACCAAACTGAAATGTTAGCCGGTTTCGGAGAAGCGCAAGGCATTGCAACAGGGTCAGATTATGACGTATTACTGCCAAACTTTAGTGTGCGGTTAGAAATAACCGATGACTTAATCGCACGATTAGCAGCATCATCAACCATTACTCGCCCTACACTCAATAGCATGTCTCCGGTTACCGTTATCACCACCACCCGCCAAGGTGGCGATTTAACATCTACTAGTGGTAACCCTGGGTTAGAACCTTTTAAATCTGACAACCTAGACCTTTCACTTGAGTACTACTACGGTGAGGCGAGTTATGCGTCAGTGGGCTATTTTAGAAAGCTAGTGTCTGATTTCATTATTAACAGCCAAGAAGATAAAACCTTTACACTGGCCGATGGCACAACCCTCACCGACCCATCTACCGGTACTAACACTGGCGCCACAGATGCTTCAGACGAAGTAGCCGTGTTTACTAACACGCTGCCTAATAATGGTGAAGATGCCACCGTTTACGGTGTTGAATTAGCGCTGCAACATACGTTCGACAACGGCTTTGGCGTGCTGGCCAACGGCACATTGGTAAATAGCGATGCAGAGCTAGATCCTTTCAACATAGACCAAGTTTTTGCGCTGACAGGATTAAGCGATTCGTACAACTTGGTCGCATTTTATGAAACTGACGACTATCAAGTTCGCCTTGCCTATAACTGGCGCGATGAATTTGTTCAGTCGTTAACACAAGGGCAGGGCGATGGCCCAACTATTGTTGAATCTTATCAACAACTTGACATTAGCGGTAGTTACAGTTTGACCGACAATATGGAGGTTTTCTTTGAAGGTATTAACCTCACCGAAGAGTTCGTTCATAAAAGAGGTCGCTTTGCTAATCACTTGTTGTTGGTTGAAGACAGCGGCAGGCGTTGGGCCTTTGGTGTACGTGGAAGCTTTTAAATCCACATAGTTGCACGCGATGTGGCTACCGTCTGGTAGCCACTATTTTACAATAGGATAGCCAGTGAAAAATTCTCCTATAACACGTATTGTCGTGGTGGGTGGCGGTAGCGCAGGTTGGTTAACTGCGGGGCGCATTGCTGCAGAGCATCAGTGTGCATCGTCAGATCGTATTCAAGTAACCCTCGTTGAAAGCTCCAATGTGCCGATTGTCGGCGTGGGTGAAGGTACTTGGCCTACCATGCGCTCTACCCTTATCAAACTGGGCATCAGTGAAACCTCGTTCATCAAAGAATGCGACGCTACATTTAAGCAGGGCGCAAAATTTGCGCAGTGGAAAACGGGTATAAAAGACGACTTTTATTACCACCCCCTCATGCTTCCTCAAGGCTTTAGTAAAGGAAATTTAGGCCCTTATTGGCAGACCACACAAGATACTTTGGGTGAGTCTTTTTCCCACGCAGTCTGCTTTCAAGAAGCCATTTGCGAAGCCGGTTTAGCGCCTAAAAGTATTCGGCATGCCGAATTTGCGGGTACTGCCAACTATGCTTATCACTTAGATGCCGGTAAATTTACCCAGTTCCTAGCCAAACACTGCCAAGAAAAGTTGGGGGTAAAGCACATCCTCGCTGATGTGAACGGTATCGCCAGCCATGAAAACGGTGATATTCAATCTCTCTACACCACACAAGGTATAAACATTGAGGGCGATCTTTTTGTCGATTGCACAGGCTTTAAGTCGAAGCTATTGGGTGAGCACTATCAAGTCCCTTTTATTCCCTGCGATGATGTTCTTTTTATCGACCGAGCTATTGCCGTTCACGTACCTTACGAACATGATAATAGCCCTATTGCCTCTCATACTATTTCCACAGCACAAGATGCTGGTTGGGTATGGGATATAGGTTTGCAGTCGCGCCGAGGTGTTGGCTACGTTTACTCTAGCCGTCACCAAAACGATGATACGGCTTATGAGCGTTTAGCCCATTACGTCAACCAAAACGGCAAAGACGTATTTAGTCAGCTCACGCCTAAAGAAATCACCATACACAGTGGCTACCGAAAGTACTTTTGGCAAAATAACTGTGTGGCCGTAGGACTATCAGCTGGCTTTTTAGAGCCTTTAGAAGCCTCAGCACTCGTGCTTGTTGAGCTTTCTGCCGCCATGATTGCCGAGCAGCTTCCGGCCAACCGTCAAGTCATGGATATTATAGCTAAACGCTTTAACGATACTTTCAGCTATCGTTGGCAACGTATTGTCGACTTTTTGAAACTCCACTACTGCTTAAGTCAACGCGACGATAGTGAGTTTTGGCGTGACAATCGTGATAGTGGTTCAATACCAGAATCGTTACATGAGCTTTTAGCGCTTTGGCAGTACCACCCGCCTTCAGACCTTGATTTCACAAGCAATAATGAGGTGTTTCCAGCAGCAAGTTACCAATATGTGCTTTATGGAATGGGCTTTAAAACGCATTTAGAACCACAGCAACGATGGTTTAATCAGAACGTTGCCAAGCAGCAACTGGCTCAAAATCAAAAAGCGCGCAACATGCTGGTGGATAAACTACCTGCACATCGCGATCTCATAAATAAAATTAATCAATTTGGCCTTCAAGCCGTGTAAGGACATACCATGACAAATATGGTTGCTATCAACAATCAACATCATGCCAACTTAAAAATCACCGACGATACTCTTACCCAAGGTGCTAACCTGCACCTTGTGCCGGTGGTCGTCTCTGAGGTGAATAAACTTATTGTTCACTACTCTATTGTGCTGACAAAATTTGATGATACAGGCAAGTTCGGCTTATCCGCGCTGTTAGGGTTTGAAGAAGGTGAAAACTTGTTTTGGCAACAGGGCGAGTGGGATGCGGTGTATATTCCCGCTCAAATTGACAGGCTGCCTTTTTTCATTGGCAGTGAACCTCAGAATAAGGACGTCAACCCTATTTTGTGTGTTGATATGGATAATGCCGCAGTGAACGAAAGCGACGGTCATGCTCTGTTCGACAAAGTAGGAGAACCTACGGCGTTCCTCGCTGAAAAACAACAACTTTTAGCGCAACTCTTAGATGGCGAAGCGCAGAATCAATCATTTATCGCTTGCCTTCAATCACTGGATCTCATCACTCCTTTCACGTTAGATATTACCTTCGAGAATGGGTCAAAAACCTCAATTACTGGTTTGTACACTATTGATGAAGAAAAGCTGCAGGCACTAAGCGCTGAATCAATTGCTAGCCTACATGCCAAAGGCTGGCTGCAAGCTATCTACATAGTAGTGGCATCAAACGCTCAGATTTATGCATTAATAGACAAGAAAAATAAAGCCCTCAAACAAGGTGATGCGTGGTTTGAAAACTAAATCGTCGGTATTACGTTTACAGCCTGAAAGGAATGAGGCGACGTCTTCTGTTCGTCATTTAACCGTGGGCACTGGCAATACACCCGTGTTTGTCATAGATAATTATTACCCAGAGCCCAATATTTTACTTTCACAGTTGTCACTTTCACGCTTCACGCAACGCGAAGACGACCATTACCCTGGGTTACGTCATCAAAGCCCACCCGCGTACGTTGAATTTAATGCTGTCTCTTTACCGCATCTTCTTAGCCATTACCTACAAAACCACGATAATGATTTCAATGAGTACGCGACAAGATGGTCAGATGCTACATTAAGTATTTCGCAATTTTCTATGGCGACATTCGGCGCCGCGGCGCTTAAACCAATACAGTGCATTCCACATATCGATACACACTCAGAAAATGAATGGGCTATGGTGCACTACTTATTTAGCGCGCCATTGGGGGGCACTGCATTTTACCGACATAAAGAAACGTATCTGGAACGGGTAACATCGCGTAACTATGTTCAATACATGAATACTCTGAAACGCCAAGCCACTACGGTAGGGTTGCCCCCTAGAGCTTATATTGATGATGATAGCGCGCTATTTGAGAAGATAGGCCAAGTAGACGCCGCCTTTAACCGTGCCATTGTATACCCTGCAAATTTGCTACATAGCGGGCTTCTTCCTAACCATATGCAACTTCCCACTTGTTTAGAAACAGGAAGAGTAACGGCAAATGCGTGCTTCGTATATTAAATAAGCGAACAAAAGGTGATCGAATTTGTTATTTTTTACGTTCTACTGCCGAATGATGAGTAAAAGGTTCATGCTATGTTTGGTCTATTTAATAAAAACCCCACAAAGAAACTTCGCAAACAATATGATGGCTTGCTAGAACGTGCAATGCACGCTCAGCGTAATGGCGACATCAAAACCTATTCAATGCTTACCGCTGAATCTGAAGACGTATGGAAGAAGATTGAAGCGATTGAAAAAGGAAACTAATACTCGTTAGTAGGTAACGTTTATTCCAAGGGCATATCGTGTGCCTGAGTCTTGTACCAACAATAATTGATTGCTAAAACGTCCGCGCTTATGCACGGTTTCATTGGTTAAGTTTATACCTTCTGCAAACAGCGATATGTGACTACTAATGTCATACGCCACGCTCATGTCCCATTGTTGATAAGGGGCCACAAATGTCGGTTCGGTACTTTGTGTTTGATTGAGAGATTGCAAAAAGCCATCTCTGTGGTTCCATGCTAATCGCCACTGAAGCGCATCTTTTTCGTAAAACACAACTACATTTTTGGTACCTGATAATCCTGTCAGTGCAAACGTAGAACGAATATTGGTGGTATCCAGTTCGGCATTACTTCTCACATAACTCGCGTTGGCTTGAAGTCCCCACCCAGATTCTCTAAATAAGTGCTGAAGGCTAAGTTCTACGCCTTCCACCGTGGCCGATCTTCCATTGTTAGGCGAATTGACCGTAAAAATAGCAAGCTCATCACTGCTGTCCGGTGCGTTCAAGTCGCTTCCCGTGCTGGGGTCGGTTACACCATCAAAAGTTAGTTGGTCACTTTCACTAATAATAAAATTATCAACTTCTTTTCTAAATATACCTAACGACACATAGCTGTTGTTCTGATAATAACGCTCTATCGCCACATCCATATTAATAGCTTCAAAAGGCAACAATTGTGGATTACCTATTCGTGCTCGTAAATCTCCACCTTGTCGGGTAGTTGTGTACGTTACCCCTGGTGCCATTTGTTCGAGTGTTGGCCGAGTTAAACTATGATTGTAAGCCGTTCGAAGTACCCACTCATCTCGCCAACCTAACTTCATGCTGACACTGGGTAACCAATTCACATAGCTTGAGTCGCTTTTTATCGCTACTGATTGACCAAACTCTTGTCCTAACTCGGTTTGATCTAGAATAATAAGTGCCGACAACTGCTCATCTACCCCATTCACATTTACATGAGTATATTCGGTTCTAAGGCCAGCGCGAAAGTCGATAAACCAAGGCGATAAATCCCTTTCCAGCGCAAATTGTAGGTATGTTGCATATACGGTTTCTTCCACCGCGAAAGAACTCCCTCGCGTTTCAGCCGCGAGACTAACACCAGCATTATTTTGCAGAAAATTAAAAAGCGTGGCACCATTATGCTGTAACCACTGGTGCGGTATACTTTCATGCCCACTGACCGAGCTTAAAAAGCCACTACCTGCGTCAAAAACGGTTTGAAAACTATCTGGAATATCAGGGTTTTCAAAGTAACCACAAAACGTGCAGTGCCTAGCATTCGCTTCATTGTCGCGCCGTTCATTGGTTTTATCGCGCTGGGTAATCGCCACCCCAGTATTGAGCTGACTAAACCAGCTATTGTCACTTAAATACGTAATGTTTACTCGACCCTGGGCGATATCGTCATCTATGTTCCACCCGCGTCGCAGCATCACGTGGGAACGACCATTAGCAGGGTTTAAAAAGTTACTCTCATCTTGCCCTACACCACTTTGAAAGCCAGATATCGCAGGAAGCACATCACCTGCGGTATGATCAAAGGCGGACTGATTTAAATAGCCAATGAGCGATAGGGAATTTCCTTCTCCATTTTTATCATTCACTCGGGCATTTGAAATAGAGATATCAGCGTCGAACAAGATGTGGTCTTGTATTGCCCAATCTGCGCTGAAACCTAAGCTTTGCACATTGGAAGAGCGATTAAATGTGCGTGCGTGGAAGTCGGTGGCGTGACCACTTGATTGTGAAAATGCTAGTGCACTACCATTGCTGTCTAATATTACATCCTCTAGGTTGCTTGATGTAAACCAATGCCCCATCGAGGTTGCAGCGGTATCTACATCGAACTGAGACCCCAAATAATCCACGGCTAACTCGACATCATCTGACGGTCTATACTGCAAAACCAACGCAGCGCCAGTTCGAGTTCGCTGATCAAAACGCACCCGTTGGTCGTAATTTCGTGGCACGTAAAGTGTGGAAACATTGTCTGGCAGCTCTGACGCGGGAATACTGGTATTTACCAGCCAACCGTCTATTTGCGCTTCTTCGATTTGAGCATCTCGTTCATGATGGGTGAAAGAAGCAAGCAAGCCCAGTCGATTACTCAGATATGTATTACTGAACATGGCGGTTGCTGAGGGCGCAAAATTGGCCGAATTAGTGTCGTATTGCATTTTAACACTTCCCGCTGCCCGCATTCCCCTAAATGATAATGGCTTTGCAGTTTCAATATCGATAGTGGCACCAATCCCTCCCGATTGCATAGCCGCTTGCGCTTGCTTGTGCACGGTCACGCTGCTGACAATTTCAGACGCTAGGGTATCGAAACTAAATGCGCGACCTAACTTATCAGTGGCCAACGGCCTGCCGTTAATTAGCACACGATTGAATTCAGGCCCAAAACCGCGAACGGTGACAAGCTGACCTTCTCCTTCTGCTCGATCGATAGACACACCCGACACTCTCTGAAGCGCTTCTGCCAAATTCTGGTCAGGGAATTTCCCCATTTCAACAGACTGGATAGTATCAAGAATGACGTCTGCATCGTGCTTGATACCCACCGACTGCGTTACCCGGGCACGCACCCCTCTCACTTCTATATATTCGATATCGAAACGACCAGCTTCATCGGGTACCGCAATAAGCGAATCGTCTTGAGCGGTAATGGCATTAAAAAGACGGGATAAAAGGTGAGATTTTTCGCTGTTTTCAGAAGCGGATAAAATTTTAATGCGCTTGTTATTAATCACTTCTGCATGTAATGGAGACCCGTCAAGCAACATCGCAATTGCATGTTGGGGCGTATAGTTACCAACCACTTGATTCGCCGTAACATGCCGCACTTTGTTGTAGGGGAAAACAACCGTTAACTCAGCTTGATTAGCAAAGGCGATAAGTGCTTCATCGCCACTTGAAGTTGGAATATTAAAAGAAATAATGGGCGCTTTTTGCCTAGCACTTTTCGCTTCAACGGTAGGTGATTCAGAAACCGTTGATTTAGCAACCGGCTTTTTAAAAAAAGATTGCGCATAGGTGCTTGGAATACCAAGCATACAAAAAGAGGTCGCCCATATCGCCATCGTTAAAACACGAGGTTTGTATGGCAACAGTTTACGCTGTTTCTTTTGTTCCTGAATAACCGGCATGTACGCTTAATTACTTTTTAAGTATCAGTTTTTTATTTTTGTTTTGCCCGCCATTATCACAAGCAATACTGTTGTAAATCAGCTTCGCATTATATACAACTTATTAACTACTTTTATATTTCATTGGTCTTTCAATTTAGGCTGGGGGAAAATGTCCGGTATGTCGTCTTACTAAATAACAAGAATAAAAAATAAAAAACATGCCCGTAGAAACCGCGATACATAATGCTTACATGTCGGCGAGAAGCTCGATGGCGAAAATGCTGTCCCGCCTTGTGCCGCCTAAAGAAGTGGACGATATTCTACAAGATACATACGTTCGACTCTGCCAAGCTAGAACTACGTCTCATATAAAAGAGCCTAAATCTTTTTTATTTAAGACCGCCAAGAACTTAGCCTACGATCACCTTAAACGCTGCGACACACGTATGGTGGATGACAGCGTTGAGGCGGCAAACGCATTAGAAAGCGCGGTTAACGGAATAGATGACGAACCCCGTCACAATACGGCTACCCAGCAAGAATTTAAGCAATTTTGTGATGCGGTTCGTGTTCTCCCCAAGCAATGCAGACGCGCATTTGTATTAAAGAAAGTGTATGGCTACTCTCTTAAAGAGATTGCTAAAGAGCTAGGAATAAGCGAAAAAACTGTGGAAAAACACATTGCAGAAGGCATTAAACGGTGCACTCTTTTTATGCGTAAACAAACCGAAGATAGTTCGCGTTTGAATACGTTTCAGGGTAGCGCGCCTGTAAAGGGGAACTCACATGAATAATGAGTTTCAGCACAATGATGCAGCCAGTAATGTGGTGCCTTTGATTGTCCATGAGGATGTGCTCGATCAGGCCAGCCTTTGGTTGGTGAAGCTTGAGGAAGGCTTATCGGAACAAGAGACCGCGGCATTGAAGCTATGGTTAAAAAGCGAGCATAATCGCACTGCTTTTATGGAAGTGGTGACGCTTTGGGACAAAATGTCTGTGCTAAGCCAGCTTAGCGATATTGTTCCCCACACGCCTGAAAACAATCACACGCCCTGGAAACGCCATCTTGCCATGGCAGCTACAGCTTTATTGGTTGGATTACTGAGTTGGCAAGGCACCAGCTATTTTCACCTTAACTACTTAAATCAAAATAAGGCCACTGAAGTTTCACCACCCAATTATAGTTTGCAAGCCTCGACCAAAGCCGGTGAACATAAAACGATTGAGTTAGAAGATGGCAGCATACTGTGGTTAAACACTAATTCACACGTGAGCATTGCCTTTACCGATACAAAACGAGTTGTACACCTCATTCAGGGCGAACTTCATATCGATGTTGCCAAGGAACCTATGCGCCCCTTGAACGTGTTAGCGGCGGGCAAGGTCATGGAGGCCGTAGGCACCGCGTTTAATGTGCAATATCACCAAGGCGATCTAGAACTGCTTGTTACCGAAGGCATTGTGAAAGTAAATAATTTTTCCTTAGAGGACAGTAAAAGTATTACGCGTCCAATTGTTAATCAGCACGCGAATGCTTTGGTACTGACGCAAGGTCAGAAGTCTTTGCTATCGCTACCAAAGTCAGCCATAGAAGTTATAAGCCAAGATGAAATGGAAAAGCAGCTATCTTGGCGAGAAGGTAAAATTGTTTTTAGGGGCGACCCATTACTTCAAGTGATTGACGAAGTCAGCCGTTATACCGACAAAGAAATTGTGCTCGGCGATGCAAGCCTGGCTAATTTGCAAGTTGCAGGGCTGTTTAATACTAACGATGTGGATGCCTTGTTAGCCACCCTTGCAGATAACCTGAATATTCACACCGAATATTCAGATGAAGCCATTGTGCTGCGCGCTAATTAAACTGAACACCAATATGACCAGAATATGCTGTTAAGTAAGTAGCAGACGGATGAGGGGAGTGTCACCCGCTTTAAATAGTGCGTACAATGCGATGCAATCTGTACCCATTGTAATAGGCTGACACCTCACATGCGTTTATGTTGTTTTATTTTACTGCTGCTTGCCTCTTTACAGGCACATGCAATGAATGCGGGTCAATACTACTATTTCATTTCTGATAGTTGCATACCGAAAGGTCCGCAAGCCCCAGAAGAGCGCGGTGTGGTTACCCCTGATGTATTACTCTTTGAAGTGCTACCTGCCGGCATCAGCGATTACATGATAAACATGAATACCGCAGCCTTGATTAACTACAATGAGGAAGGCCAAGACTACCTAGCAGGCTTAGAAGAAGAGCAGGTATACACGGCAGGCCAAGTAGCGCAAAACACAAAGCATACTCAACACGATTTTATGCTGCAGCGTGAAGCCATTGGGCTTAAAGCCTTAATTAACGTTCTTAACGCGTTTTCTCAGCATCAAGCTGACAAAGGCTATTTTTATAAAAAACTGCTCTCAATTACCGACCCCAATACTCGATTTAAAGCTGTTACCCGCGTACGCCTTACCGACGTTGCTCAGAATAATAAGATGCAATTAACGGAGTACGCGTCACGCTACTACGAGTTAGATAGCCAAGGTACAGCGTCTAGCACTCCATTTATTGAAGTAGACCATGGCAAAGCATTACGTGAAGATATTCACAGCACTAACAGCCCTTACCGTATTTATACCAAACATGGCGTTTGTGGCGAACGTTGGGTGCCGTAACGTAGGGTGTGGGTAGTTCGATTTAGTTGCGATGCTCCTGATTACTAGATGCTTTTGATTACTATAAACCTAGTTTCGATATAGGGTTTTTATTAAGTGATAACCAAAGCGGGTTTTAACTGGCCCGTGTACTTTTAACACTTCTTTTTTAAACACCACATCGTCAAACGCTTTTACCATTTGGCCGCGACGGAATTCACCTAAATCGCCGCCTTTCTTCCCCGAAGGACAAGTTGAGTGACGCTTTGCTAAGGTACTAAAATCTTTCCCTTTTTTAAGCTGCTCTAATATTGCAAAAGCTTCTTTTTCAGTTTTAACTAGAATGTGTAACGCGGATGCAGATGCCATCAAGATACCTATTAATTAATGTTATACGGCGCAAGTATACCCCATTCACTACCTTGCGTTTGCACGGGCTTAAAAGATACCCCAATAGATTAATAATAACGCTTCACACTGCCATGTAACCTTATTGGGCAAGCAAACTGCCAATACCACGCTAGAATTGTATTTAAGGTATTACTTACGTAAGGCAGGAGAGGCATTGTGGGCCAGCAAATAGTATTGCGATTTACGCGTATATGCGCCTAATTGTTTTCCTATTATTTTTCGCATTGATTTTTGCGCCTTTAATTGTGCAAGCTGACAAGTGCGGCGCGACAAGCTGCTTAATCACACGCTCCAATCCTAACGGCATTGAAATAAGAATACGCCCCGTGAACCCAGGTTCACATGCCTGCTTCATTCGCTGGGAAAACTACCAGTATATCGAGATCATCAACCTAGAATCTAAGCCTTATCTTTTAAAAGATAAATATGATTTAAGTGGCGTTAGATGGCGCTGCGACGATGCCAACACCTGTCCAAATTGGATGAAGTACGCCGGTTTGTGTCGTAATAAATAGGCACGTTGTTTTTGCGCTTATCTATGTCTTTTGTTCCCTCGTCGTGCAGCACCTTTTATTAATCAGAGCACAAATTCACTATTCTCAAACCGCGCACTTATGATATGTTATATTGTAACAATATAAACCTTAATCATTGTGGGTGAATTATAATGAACAACGCAAAACTTCCCGTTACTGTGTTGTCTGGCTTTTTAGGTGCAGGCAAAACGACGGTTCTCAGTCACATTCTTAATAATCGCGAAGGCAAACGTGTTGCGGTTATTGTTAATGATATGAGTGAAGTGAACATAGATGCGTCTATCGTTAAAAACGATGTTTCCCTGAACCACAGTGAAGAAAAGCTGGTTGAAATGAGTAACGGCTGCATTTGTTGTACTTTGCGCGAAGACTTACTTCTTGAGGTAAATCGGTTAGCGGCAACAGGCAGCTTTGACTATTTGCTTATTGAGTCCACAGGTATATCAGAGCCGCTTCCCGTGGCAGAAACTTTCACCTTTGCCGATGAAGACGGCGTGTCGTTATCAGATATTGCGCGACTAGATACCATGGTCACCGTGGTTGATGCCGTTAACTTCAGTAAAGACTACGAAGAAGCCAAATATTTACAAGAAACCGGTGAGTCTCTTGGCGAAGAAGACGAGCGTAGTGTAGCTGATTTGCTTGTTGACCAAGTAGAGTTTGCCGACGTTATCCTTGTTAGCAAAACAGATTTGGTTGATGAAACTCATGTGGCAAATTTAACCGCCATTTTGAAAAGCCTGAATACAAGCGCCAAGATAATTCCTATCAATAAAGGCAACATCGATATTGATGAGGTGTTAGGCACACAACTATTCAATTTTGAAAAAGCCCAGCTTGCTCCAGGCTGGCTTAAGGAAATGCGCGGTGAACACACACCAGAAACCGAAGAGTATGGCATTAGCAGCTTTAGCTATCATGCACGCCGTCCTTTCCACCCGCAAAAATTCTATAACTTTTTACATACCACCGAAAATTACGGAAAATTATTACGCTCTAAAGGCTACTTTTGGTTAGCCTCGCGCCCTGAATGCGCAGGTCAATGGAGCCAAGCTGGTGGTATTGCCCATTACGGCTACGGTGGTATGTTTTGGAAGGCGCTTCCTGAGTCTGAGTGGCCTGAAGATGAAGAGTACCTAGCCTCGATTGAAAAACAATGGATGGAACCTTTTGGCGATATGCGTCAAGAGTTGGTGTTTATTGGGCAAAACTTAGATGAGGCGACAATCACCAAAACCCTCGACACGTGCTTATTAGATGATGATGCCCTTATAAAGGGGGTAGATTATTGGCGTACCCTGCCCGACCCATTTCCGCGTTGGGAGGGATTGTAATGACACAGACGCTAGCGGCTAGCCCTTTAGCTGAAACCGCCCCTGCAAATGCTGATACGCGCATTAAAAAATCGAGTACATCAGTAGAGCCTATTGTGCTTACCGATATCTATAACGATGAGTGTAATATTGCGATTTGGCAGCGACACTTAGACGAGAACTTTGTAGCCTCATTAACTGCCTTTGTAAAAAATGGCGGCAAGCTCACTGCCGCAAGGCAGTTAAGTTCAGATTCAGCCGAGGCCTATATTCGCACCTTAGCTGATGACCAACCTTTTGCGCCTCAATTACATGCCTATATAGCAGAACTCGTCGACATGTTTATCTGCCTGTTTGAGGCTAAAACCGTTGGTTTTAGATTATCAACGTTAGACAAAGCCATGTGCCCACGTTTTCATGTTGATAGAGTACCTTGCCGGTTAGTGACTACCTTTGTTGGGCCTGGCAGTCAGTGGTTAGAACACAATAACACCGACCGAGAAATGCTTGGCCATAAAAGCGGTACGTTAACCGATGACAATTCGGGTTTGTATCGCACAGCACAAGATATCCAAACTTTAGGTACAGGGGATGTGGCTATTTTAAAAGGAGAGTTGTGGCACGGTAATGAGAACGCCGGAATAGTGCATCGTTCACCGCCGGTATCAAGCAGCCAACCTCGTATTGTAATGACATTAGATTTGGTGGATTAATTTCACATCAACCCACCTTTTTATTGCGTGCATGTTTACATAATAAGTGTTTGGCTTAATATCAGTAAATTAAGTCAACTAACTAAGAGCGCATGCAGTTTGCGGCTGTTAAACAGGTTTAGCAAACGTGCTTTTATATTGCTTGAAGATATCAAACTCATTAGCAGGAACTGGCTTTTGAAAAAAGTACCCCTGCCCATATTGGCAGTTCAGCTTCTGCAGCATTGTGTAACACACGTCGGTTTCAATACCTTCGGCAACAATTTCCATATCCAGCTCATGCCCCATTGCAATAATGGTTGTGGCAATCGTGTTATTCGCAGGCATGAAACTCTTGTCTATTTTTAACACATCAAAAGGTAAATTTTTAAGATAGCTTAAGCACGAGTAGCCTGTACCAAAATCATCGAGTAACAGCTGAACACCAAGCTCAGATAGCCTGTACAGTGATGCTACGCAGGCTTGCTCTTCCATAATGGCGATATTCTCGGTTACCTCAATATGTATACACTCTGCAGGCAAAGACAAGTTCACCAGAATATCTTCGAGTCTTTGCGCGAAATGCTGATCTTTCAGCTGATGTGAAGACACATTTATAGCCATTGCATGATGCGTAGCACCCGCATCGTGCCACGCTTTGCATTGTTCACAGGCTTGTTGCAAAACCCAATTCCCAATATCAATAATTTGCCCAGAGTGCTCGGCAATAGGAATAAATTCGTCAGGTCCAATGGCTTCGTTATCGGGATTCGTCCATCTTAATAGTGCTTCACTGCCAACTGTTACCCCATCGGCAAGCCTAATGATGGGTTGGTAAACCAAGCTGAACTCATTATTGGCAATGGCATGATGAAGCTGATTAACCAGTTTCAGTTTGCGGTTTTGTTTTATGGCCGATAATTTATCAAATGCTTGATATTGGTTTTTGCCCGCATCTTTAGCTTGGTACATTGCGGTGTCAGCATGTTTGAGCAGCAATGAAGAGTTAGAACCGTTTTGAGGGTAACAGGCAACGCCTATACTCGCAGTAATGTAGGAATCATTATTACCTAACTTAACTGGTTTACCGATTGCGTCCAATATTCGATGGGCAATGAAATCAATGGTTTCTATAGATTCGAAGCAGTCCGTTACCGCCACAAATTCATCACCGCCGAAGCGCACCACTACATCAGTAGCGCGAATTGCATCCGAAATTCGCTGCGCCATAGTGACGAGTAGTTTATCTCCCAACGCATGGCCGAGACTATCATTTATGTCTTTAAAGCGATCCAAATCAATGAACATAACCGCGAAAGGCAAGCTATTTCGCTCTGACATATTGATGGCTTTATCTATGGTATGTTCAAGTAAGTTTCTATTGGGAAGCCCCGTTAGGGCGTCGGTATGCGCCATTTGTTTATTACGTTTCTCGCTTTCCGCTAAGGCTCTCATTGCCTCTTCTCTGCTGGTTAATCCAGATGACACAGCACGAGAAATAAACACGGCAAATAGCAATACAACTATTGAAGATAGAATAATAATAGAAAGGGTAATGTTGGCGACAAAATTAACGGTTTTTTCGACGGGAATCTCAAAATCAGAAGAGTTTGTTCTAAACTCCTCAAGTGATTTTACTATCTGACTTTGAAGTGTTTTGCGACTAATATCACCCGCCTCATAATTGGCCAATGCAGACAATGAGTTATTCGCACTTTGAACATCCCGAGTACATATTTCAATAACCGACTCGGTACCAATAATCTTCATGATAAAACGTTCGGTATTGCCAATCATCGACAAACAATTTAACGGTTGTCGACGAATATTGAGAATGGTTTGACGAATATCATCTAATTTAACAGGGTGTGCTTCTGAGAAAAGCTCTGCGGGCGCAGAAATTTGATCACTTAATTCAGACGTATATTTGAAATGCCGAACATTTAATTGATGAAAGAAATTACTGTGGTTAAGCGTAAAAAAGCACCAAACCAGTATTAGCGCAAATACGAAAAACGTAAACGTTAAAACAGGTAACGCCTTCCTTATGCCACTGTTTTTCACATCCATTGTTCAAATTGCTCTTTTTTATGTACTCGCTTCTAAGCAAGTCACTTTTCCATGTAAGTACGCTAACGGCGAACGATTTTTTTTGAGTACACTGTTGAGTGTATAGCAGATCATCGTTTTTAAGCAAACGCACAGTAAGTTTTAAAATTTCTTACGTTAAACTTTATGCGATTTTAGATACGTAACCTATGCTGACAAAGACCAATATAAGCTCTGGAAGCCCATGTTAAAAAATGGCACGTTCGAAGTACTGGGGCACTTACTTGGCACCGCAAATTGCATCAACGATGTAAACGCCATACTAATAACACTTAGAGTGGCAGCAAAAAAAGACGTAGTAGGGTTTTTAATAAAGTGAGTGTTTTACTGGAGGGAAGTAAATAATGCGTTTTATTTTACGTATAAACAAGAAACCCTCCGGTACGGAGGGTTTCTTTTATATCTAGGTGCTTAAACAAACACCCTTCAAGCAATTAAGCTTGGGTGGCTTACATCATGCCGCCCATTCCACCCATGCCGCCCATATCAGGCATTGCAGGCGCTGCTTCGTCTTGAGGTATATCAGCAATCATGGCTTCAGTCGTAATCATAAGTGATGCGATTGATGCTGCGAACTGTAGTGCAGAGCGCGTTACTTTAGTTGGGTCAAGAATACCCATCTCTAGCATGTCGCCGTACGTGTCGTTGCCCGCATTGTAACCGTAGTTACCGTCGCCATTTTTCACTTCGTTAACCACAACAGATGCTTCTGCACCGGCGTTGCTAGCGATTTGACGTAGAGGCGCTTCCATTGCACGTAGAGCAAGCTTAATACCTACAGTTTGGTCTTCGTTTTCGCCAGTTAGGCTAGCAAGCTTAGCTGCTGCACGAACTAGAGCAACACCACCACCAGGTACTACGCCTTCTTCAACCGCGGCGCGAGTTGCATGCAATGCATCTTCAACACGGTCTTTCTTCTCTTTCATTTCTACTTCGGTAGCTGCACCCACTTTAATTACTGCAACACCGCCAGAAAGCTTAGCTAAACGCTCTTGAAGCTTTTCTTTGTCGTAGTCTGAAGAAGAGTCTTCAATCTGCCCTTTAATTTGAGCACAACGGCCTTCAATCGCTTCTTCGTCGCCGTTACCATCAACAATAGTGGTATTGTCTTTGTTGATAACTACGCGCTTAGCAGTACCAAGGTCTTCTAGCTCTACTTTTTCAAGGTCTAGACCAATCTCTTCAGAGATAACCGTACCACCAGTAAGGATAGCGATGTCTTGAAGCATTGCTTTACGACGGTCGCCAAAGCCAGGTGCTTTAACAGCAGCAACTTTAACAATACCGCGCATGTTGTTAACTACTAGTGTAGCTAGGGCTTCGCCTTCAACATCTTCAGCAATAATCATCAGTGGCTTACCTGCTTTCGCTACGCCTTCAAGGGTAGGAAGCAACTCACGGATGTTAGAAATTTTCTTATCAACCAATAGGATGAAAGGGCTGTCTAGTTCAACAGTACCGTTCTCTTGGTTGTTAATGAAGTAAGGAGATAGGTAACCGCGGTCGAACTGCATACCTTCAACAACGTCTAGTTCGTTTTGAAGTGCTTGACCTTCTTCAACGGTAATTACGCCTTCTTTACCTACTTTTTCCATTGCTTGCGCAATGATGTCGCCAACTTCTGAATCAGAGTTTGCAGAGATAGTACCAACCTGAGCAATTGACTTGCTGTCAGCACAATCAGTAGATAGGGCTTTAAGCTCTTCAACCGCAGCAAGTACTGCTTTGTCGATACCGCGCTTAAGATCCATTGGGTTCATGCCTGCAGCAACAGACTTATGACCTTCAGTTACGATAGCTTGTGCAAGCACGGTAGCAGTAGTAGTACCGTCACCCGCTTCGTCATTCGCTTTAGACGCAACTTCTTTAACCATCTGCGCGCCCATGTTCTCAAACTTGTCTTCAAGTTCGATTTCTTTGGCTACAGATACACCATCTTTAGTGATGGTAGGAGCGCCGAAAGACTTATCTAGTACTACGTTACGGCCTTTAGGACCTAGTGTAACTTTCACTGCGTTTGCTAGCGTGTTTACGCCTTTAAGCATTTTTGTACGAGCGTCGTTACCAAAACGTACTTCTTTAGCTGCCATGATTAAATTCCTCTCTTAATTCGTTTAACGTTAGTTGTAATTACTCAACAATCGCAAGAATGTCGCTTTCGCTTAGGATCAGAACTTCTTCACCATCCAGCTTTTCAGTTTTAACGCCGTAGCCTTCGCTAAAAATAACGGTGTCGCCAACTTTAACGTCTAGCGCTTTAACATCGCCATTTTCTAGGATGCGGCCGTTACCTACAGCGATGATCTCGCCACGTGTAGATTTTTCTGCTGCTGAACCAGTCAGAACGATACCGCCTGCAGATTTGCTTTCTTGCTCTGCGCGTTTAAGGATTACGCGGTCGTGTAAAGGACGAATTGCCATTTTCAAGTCTCCTGAAAATTTCACTATTCAAGTTAATGATTGTCGACACACAATGATTTGTATGTCGTATGCTTGGGTTGCTCGTTACCGAGCAGTTAAAATCGTGTCTGCGAGGATAAATGGGGGAGTAGCCATGCAAGTTCAAGGGTTTTTGAGCAAAAAAATGTAAAAAAATTGATTTTAATGCTCAAAGCTTGCACTTAAGGCCAAAAGCACACATTACTTAAGGCGTTTATCTGCATCATTTTGTGTTTTGTCTGAGAATTCACCTTCAATCACATCGCCATTATCTGAACTGCCTGATTGACCAGACTGTTGCTGATTAAATGGGTTTTCAAATGGATTGTACTGTGCGCCGCCAGCCTGCTGATTAAACCCGCCAGCTTGTTGATTAAATCCGCCCGCTTGAGTAACCACACGGAGTTTCATGTGCTTACTTAGCTGTGATGCAATAAGGTGGCGAGAGCCTGGCAACGCAAACATAAAACCAAGAACGTCGGTGATAAGGCCAGGGGTAACTAATAAAATACCGGCAACTACCAGCATTAGGCCTTCTACCATTTCTTTGCCTGGCAGTTCATTGCGCTGCATTTTTGCCTGTGCGGTTTGTAATGTTGCTATACCTTCACGCTTAACAAAGTAAGCACCTATGAATGCCGTTAGTATCACCAGACCAATAGTGTTCCAGCCACCAATTATGCCACCCACTTGAACTAACAGGGCAATTTCTACTATGGGTAATATGGCAAACAATAAAAATAAAAACCGCACAACATTTCCTCTTTCATCTAGTCATAGAATAGTATTGGGGTAAAGACCATAATAACAAGCGAAGGTGCAACGCTTTGGGTTAAGTAGCAAACTCAAGCGACCGACGGTAGCTGTGTTAAACTGGGATTGTGAAAGAATAGCGTATACATCTCGGTCTTAACTTTTTATAGGCCAATAGCTTTAGGATAAAGAAAGTCGTTATATGAAGTACATCACCCGTTTATTTTCTTTTGTTGCATGTTGCCTATTTGTCGCGTCACTTGCGTTGCCTAGTTATGCCCAAATTGATGCCCAACCCCTGGCTCAACCTTCTAATCAAAACTTGGGTAGATTTGACGATGTGTTCAGTGATCAGGAAGAGTTTTTAAAGGTAGACCAAGCCTTTGCCTTCGATTTTAATCAAGCTGACGACACCCTAAGCCTTACTTTTACCATCGCCGACGGTTACTACTTATATAAAAAACAATTTAAGCTAGTCGCTAAGCAAGCCACTATTGGTGGGCCTAGCTACCCCAAAGGCGTAATCATTGAAGATGAATACTTTGGTGAATCGGAAGTATTTTACGATGAAGTCACGCTAACCGTTCCAATTACCCAATCTACTGATGATGGCATAGTCAAAATACGCTATCAGGGCTGTGCCGATGCCGGACTTTGTTATGCCCCGACGATTAAAACGGTGTACTTAACGGCTATTGTAGATGCGCTAACCAATAACGATAACCGCGACACACCAGCACGAGGCTCACAAAGCGCTTCGCAAGCATCTCAGTACTCTTTAGCTGATAAGCTAATTAATAAAGAAAACCTTACGCTTACATTGGTGCTATTTTTTGCTTTAGGGATAGGCCTTGCCTTTACACCCTGTGTGTTCCCTATGTATCCCATAGTGTCGGGTATTGTGATTGGGCAAGGTAAACAGACTAAAACCAGTAACGCATTTTGGCTAACTTTCATTTATGTACAAGGTATGGCCATTACCTATTCTGTATTGGGCTTAATTGTGGCGTCGGCAGGAATGCAGTTTCAGGCTGCGCTTCAGCACCCCGCCATCCTGGGCATTTTTATTGGTATTTTTGTGTTGCTAGCCTTGGCTATGTTTGGCCGTTTCGAGCTTCAACTTCCCGCTAAATGGCAAACTCGCTTAACTAATTTAAGTAACAATCAAACCCCAGGTAGCATGGCGGGTGTATTCGCTATGGGTACCCTGTCGGGACTCATTGCCTCACCGTGCACCACAGCCCCGCTTACGGGCATTTTATTGTTTATTGCCCAAAGCGGCGATTTAACCCTTGGTTTTATTTCTCTGTATGTGTTGAGTATTGGCATGGGTGTTCCGCTGATTATATTTGGGATCACAGGTTCTAAATTGCTCCCTAAAGCCGGCCAGTGGATGAACGTGGTTAAAGTGTCGTTTGGATTTATGATGTTGTCAGTCGCCATTGTTTTCGTTGAGCGTTTGTGGCCAAAAGGATGGCCAAGCGACTACATTAATTTGTTATGGGCAGCTCTAGGTTTAGGGGCGTTTGGCTATTACTTTGTGATCAATGAAGCGAGCAAAAAAGGCATTTTGAAATACGTGCGAACGTTAGTTATCGCGGCAGGTTTGTTCGCCAGTGCGCTGCTAGCCTATAACACCCTTACTTCACCTGAAGACACTGCCACGCAGCAAAGCCAGTTAGCTCACCCTACGTTTATTGTCGTTGAGAATTTAGATGATTTACGCCAGCAAGTTGCGGAAGCTAATTCACGAGGCAAAACGGTGATGGTGGACTTGTACGCCGATTGGTGTGTGGCCTGTAAAGAGTTTGAAAAATATACCTTCCCTGATCCTAATGTTATTAATGCGCTTAATAATACCGTGTGGATGCAGATAGATTTAACCGATACCTCTGCCAACAACACGGCCTTTCAGGAAGAATTTTCTATTCTTGGGTTGCCGACCATTTTATTTTTCGATGAAAGCGGGAATGAGCTAACGCAGTCTCGGGTAACCGGATTTATGAAAGCGCCAGCCTTTGCTGAACATATTGAGAATACGTTTTAACATTATGATTGGTGATTGATTACATTTCGCCGTAATTCAAGGGTGAGTTATGTCCCAAATGCCTCAGTTTTCACTCACGCTTTTGTTCGCTCTTACCTTATGCATGCCATCTAAAACGCTGATGGCGCAAGAGACCGTGAAGCAAAACCTGACCACCCAAGCGCCCGGTTGCTACGATGCCAATCGATTTTGTATCAGTATTTCGCCGCCCACCAATGGCAACTATGAAGTTTATGCCCAGCGAAAGGTACCGCTGCCTCTTGTGCTTACGTTATCAGCCAGCGGGCTTACGTCTGACTTATCACCCAGTGGGCTTGCGCCCAGGTCAACATCCAGCGTATTTTTAAACGACGATACGCCTGTATTGATGGGGGTAATCAAAAGCCCAAGACGATTTTGGCACTCTATGAAAGTAAGCTGGACTTCAGGGGTGCTGAATGCTGTGCACAATGATGACGTGACCTATTTGCCACCGCTTCGCCCTGCGGGTAATTACCCTGTGGTACAAGGTTTTGGGGGCGGCTATAGTCATACTGGCGCTTCTCGCTATGCATTAGATTTTGCAGCGCCGGTTGGCACTCCCGTATTCGCCGCTCGTGATGGGATAGTCATAGATACAAAGGATGATGGACAATTAGGCGGCGCTTCCAAACGGTTTGCTAAGCATGCAAATTTTGTTGCCATCCTGCACGACGATGGCACCACAAGCGAATATTATCATTTGAAATATAAAGGCGTGGTAGTGACGCGAGAGCAAAAAGTAAAAGCAGGAGAACTCATTGGTTATTCTGGCAATACAGGGTTTTCATCCCTGCCCCATTTGCACTTCGCTGTGTATAAGGCGAAGTACGAAGGAAGGTACATGTCGGTGCCTTTTACGTTAAAAAATGAACTCGAATGAGCTTCACTATTCATATGAGCATCACATAAAATTCACATACGCACTTTCTTATACACCGCCTCACACCTGTGGTCACGTATAGACTGGAAAGAGAACTTTGCGTCGAAAACACCTGATTAGACCAGTATTTTGCTGCGAAATCTTTCACTATCTCTATAATCAACGTCTAAATGAATAAACGACCGGATTAATTGTCTTTTTTTCGTGCAACTGTCATAAAATTTTGTTGAAATGGCAAATACACTGACTTTTTCCCGAAGATAGCAGCAAATTTAATGAATATTTTGTTACTGAACGGCCCTAACCTAAATATGTTAGGACAACGTGAACCCGATAAGTATGGCACACAAACGTTACAGGACATCGTTGATGACCTGAGCGCGCAGGCAAAATCGTCTGATGCCACCCTTACCCATTTTCAGTCGAACGCAGAACATGCGCTTATCGACCGTATTCATCAGTCTATGGGTAATATCGACGCAATTATTATTAACCCCGCTGCTTTCACTCATACCAGCGTTGCACTTCGCGACGCTTTGTTAAGTGTCAATATCCCGTTTATTGAAGTACACCTGTCGAATGTTCATGCCCGTGAATCATTTCGACATCACTCATATTTCTCAGATGTTGCGGCAGGCGTCATTGTTGGCCTTGGTGCCATTGGCTATTCACTAGCCTTGACCGCCGCCATCAATTTACCGCAATCAAAAAATTAACGTAGAGACTGAACATGGATATTAGAAAAATCAAAAAACTCATCGAATTAGTGGAAGAGTCTGGCATCGCCGAACTTGAGATCACTGAAGGCGAAGAGTCTGTTCGAATTCATCGCGGCCCAACTGGCGTTCAAGCGCCAATGAACTATAGCTTTGCTGCACCAGCTCATGCGGCACCAGCTCCTGCTCCAGCACCTGTTGCGGCGGCTGAACCTGCACAAGCAGCAGCGCCTGCAGCGCCAGAAGGCCATGTGGTTAAGTCACCAATGGTAGGCACTTTCTATCGCGCATCTTCACCTACAGCAAAACCGTTTGCTGAAGTGGGTCAAACGGTTAATGCAGGCGACACGCTTTGCATTATTGAGGCGATGAAGATGATGAACCAAATTGAATCAGACAAATCTGGTGTGGTTAAAGCAATACTGGTAGATAACCAAGACCCAGTAGAGTTTGATCAAGCCATGTTCATCATTGAATAAGCGGGCTTCGTACTATGCTAGATAAAGTACTCATTGCAAACCGTGGTGAAATTGCCCTTCGTATTTTGCGTGCCTGTAAAGAGCTTGGCATCAAAACCGTTGCGGTACACTCTACGGCTGACAAAAACTTAAAGCACGTGTTGCTGGCAGACGAGTCGATTTGTATCGGTAAAGCCTCAGCAACCGAAAGCTACTTGAATATTCCTCGCATTATTGCGGCGGCAGAAGTCACAAATTCTATTGCTATTCACCCAGGGTACGGCTTTTTAGCAGAAAACGCCGACTTTGCTGAGGCAGTTGAAAAAAGTGGCTTTATCTTCATTGGTCCAACAGCAGATACCATTAACCTGATGGGTGATAAAGTGTCGGCAATTAGTGCCATGAAGAAAGCTGGCGTACCCTGTGTACCTGGTTCAGACGGCCCGCTTACTGGCGATAATGATAAAAATAAAGCCATTGCTAAACGCATTGGTTACCCAATTATTGTTAAAGCAGCTGGTGGCGGCGGTGGTCGTGGTATGCGTGTGGTTCGCAGTGAAGCGGAACTCATTAGTGCCATTGAAACCACGCAAGCTGAAGCAGGCGCGGCATTTGGTAACGCTACCGTGTACATGGAGAAATTCTTAGAAAATCCACGTCACGTGGAAATTCAGATTTTAGCCGATGGCCAAGGTAATGCGATTCACTTAGGCGAGCGTGACTGTTCTATGCAGCGTCGCCACCAAAAGGTAGTGGAAGAAGCACCTGCACCAGGCATTTCTGAGCAAATGCGCACTAAAATTGGTGATCGTTGCCGTAGAGCATGTGTTGAAATCAATTACCGCGGCGCAGGTACGTTCGAGTTCTTGTATGAAAACGGCGAGTTCTATTTCATTGAAATGAATACCCGTATTCAGGTTGAGCACCCAGTATCAGAGATGATCACCGGCGTTGACTTAATCAAAGAACAACTGCGCATTGCGGCAGGTCAGCCTCTGTCTATCGACCAATCGCAAATTCAAATTCGTGGTCATGCTATAGAATGTCGAATTAACGCTGAAGATCCTAAAACCTTTATCCCTAGCCCAGGCACGATTGATATTTTTCATTCGCCAGGTGGCTTAGGTATTCGTTGGGAATCTCATATTTATTCTGGCTATACCGTGCCGCCTTTCTACGACTCTATGATTGGTAAATTGATTACCTTTGGTGAAAGTCGTGACGAGGCCATTGCTAGAATGCGACATGCATTAGATGAGCTAGTTATTGAGGGAATAAAAACAAATATTCCACTACAGCGCGCTATTATGGCCGACGAAAACTTCTTTGCTGGTGGAACAAACATCCACTACCTTGAGAAGAAACTAGGCATAGCCTAACAGACTCAAAATTCGGTGCCGTGTTTTACACGGCGCTGATTTTATTTCCTTTCTAATATTTCCATATGCACTGACGCTTTTTCTACAATACATTTTCAAGCCGCTTTAGTTACACGCTACCTTTCTACCCAATTGCTATTCATGCTCTAGTTTTCAAAAGCCCACGTGGTTCATTCTGTTTTTACGATTAGAACAATCAAATTTTAAGGTTTTTCAAATGAGAAGTACGGGCATATACTGAACTCAGTTTCCTAGCCCTCCCTGCTATTGAAACTTTAGTTGTGTTTTATGTGTTTACCCTCATTGGAGTCCACCTCCAGTCTTCAGCCGGCGCCTTTCGCCGGCTTTTTTTATCTTAATTTCTCCCGACAAATAGTTACCTAATCCATGTTCTTTTTCGTATAAGCTGATTAGAATTAACCTGCACATAAATGAATCGGGCTTTACTGAAATGAAATGGGCTGATAACGCGACTGTATTTGCTGTTCTCTTTTTTACTATATGCGCTAATGCGTTGGGTGAGAGCGTAGTGTTTTCGCAGAAGCTAGATATGCAGTTTCGCTTTGACGAGCGCTCAGACCGAGATCATAGAAATCAGTATAGAATGCGTTATTACCCGTCGCTTTCCCTCTCCTCCGATGATGCGTGGTCGTTAAACAGCTTTGTGGTAACCGGGGAGTCTTTTGCGTCCAGTCACAACACCTTCGGCAGTGAAACTTCAGATCACCTTTACGCTAGGCGTTTATATTTACGCTATGAATTTTCTGAAGGAAAAATGGAGGCAGGAATAATACCCACTTATAAAGGCCGCGTTTCTTCGTCAGGGCTGTCTAAAGACGGGTGGATTAAAGGCATGCGAAGTGTTTATGCCCTGCAAAAGGACAGCGAAATAGAACTAGTTATTGGCGAGCTTGATAATACTAATGCCAATAGTGCGTTTGATAGCTTCCACCAGCTCAACTATGTTGAATTAGAATACTCAGCAAAAATGGGGCAGACCCACAGCTATGAAGTGAGTGTAGAGCGAATGACTGACAGCAACTTTGTTCGCGGTGAATATCGCTGGCAATACAACCCATCTCACACCTTGTTCGTTGAGTCTGTGCAACAACTGTCATCTTCAAGTTCAAAGTTTGTTATTGGTTTAAGTGGAAAAACTAGCATGGGTAACTACCCTTTATCCTACTTTTCTCACTATTCTTATGTGAGTGAAGGCTTTGGTCCTAGGGCTGAGCTAACTGAAGATTTTTTAGGTACCGGGCATGGCGCTTCAGCTGAAATAAGCGGTGACATTACCCTTATTAATGACACAGAGTGGTTTATTCGTGCCGATGTGGTAGACAGCGTTAGTAGGCTACTTGCTGGCATAAAGGTGTCATTTGAGCAATAAAAAAGGCCCACCAAAATGATGGGCCAAACAGCAAGAACGCGTACGCACTTTGACAGTGCACCCTTTCATACGTTTGTGCCACACACTAAAGTTCAGCAACAGCGCATTACGTTTTTTTAATTCACATAACCGCTTGTTAGCGCAGTCATTTACTACAGCGGCTTACTAAAGTATGGTAGTGTCTACTAACACAAAGCGCTATCGATTACTGCTCATTTTTCAATATTTACCACTTAGGTAAAAAGGTTAACAAGGTGCCCAAACGCTACGAAGAACTAAAATCTCAACTCCCTGTTTCACGCCTGTCTATCGACGTTTTGCTTGCCCTGCGTGTGCTTTACGATAAGCCCGAAAACGAAGTGAAGTTACAACAAGAAATGGCAGATCTTTCCCACGCCCCTAGTAAGCTAGAACGAGAATACCGTTCTGAATGGGAAGCCTATGTTTTGCGTGAACTGGTACTAGATTTAAAGCAGAACACCCAACGTAGCCCTGCTATTTTTATCGACTCGGTGTTAAGTCGCATTGAAAGCCTTAAAGAAAGCTGCCCCGACTATAAAGCCTATAAACAACAAATTTCAGAGACTAAGCCTGCACAAGACGGCTCTACGGCGTTATTCCCCACGCCTTGGCGTCAGCAACTCATGATGCTACTTCTGCCAGTCACTGCCGTAAAGCCGTTGAAGCCAGCGGAAGAATAGGTTACTTATTCGCACTCTTAGGTTTGTACTGAGAAGGGCAATATCCTCTTTCTACGCCAGCTGGACGTAAAATTTCGTGTTTGGTTTTGCGTCCAGACACTCTTGCTCGCCAATTTTTAAATGTCTTATGCTTTAAATTCTTGCGCATCAGTTTAATAACTTCTTTTTCAGGCAAGCCATATAATTTTTCGATTGCCTCGAAAGGGGTTCTATCTTCCCACGCCATTTCAATTACGCGAGATTGCTCAACCTCGGTAAACCGCCCTTTAGACTGACGCTCTAAGGGATAAATCTCTGTTGGATGCTCTTTTGACGGGCGCTTTTTTGAAGGATGCTCTTCGTTATGTTGCTCTTCGATATATCGCATACTGCTAGCTCTTGTTATTTAACACTACTTTTACGCTAATATAGAAAAAATGTTCACCTTACCTAGCCTTACCTAACCTTACATTTATTTAATCGTTTCGGCAGACATCGTTAGAATGATATCAAGTAAAGCTGCAGCCGCCTTTGCGTCAGAGAGCGCGCGGTGATGTTGCTCCATTTTAATATCGAAATGCCGAGTAAGGTTAGCCAATGAATATGAGGGTAGCCCTGGGTTCACCTTTCGCATTTCTCGAACTGTACACAGCTTAGGTCGTTTGAAAGGAAGCTCTAACCGTGCAAATTCTTGCTTAATGAAGCCATAATCAAAATTAACGTTGTGCGCCACAAATACCGCCTCGTCGGTAAAGCTAGCAATACGTTCAGCGACTTCTACAAATAATGGGGCATCAGCCACCATATCATCAGAAATACCGGTAAGACGTGTGATGGTAGCCGGAATTCGTCGCTGCGGGTTGATCAAGGTTTGATAAGTATCCACCACTTCGCCCGCAACAATTTTCACCATGCCAATTTCAGTAATTCGATTGTAGCTGTTGTTGCCCCCTGTGGTTTCAATATCAACCACCACATAAGGCTGGTTAGGATCGCGATGCCAATTTACCGTAGTAACAGCAACTTCAAACCCTGCACGTTGCAACCTCTGAATAGACACCAATTGATTGCGTCTTAACTGATCACCCGGCGCTTTGACTTCTTCAAAGCGTAGCTTTTCATCAAACACCATAATGTCAGGGAAGCCGTCGCTTAAAGAGGCAAAATCTTCACTCATCATTCGAAGCAGATTAACGATAGCGCTAAGCTCCCCGTGCTTGATAAGAGCATCGATAGGCTCAAGCAAGTGGCTGCTCCACATGAATAAGCTATTCACTTTGCCATAGTGGGCTGTCGCCATTTTGTGCACGTGGTGGCGAAACTTATCTTTGCTATCTAACCGTTCAAATAAGGCTTCAATACTGCCACCAAAACGGGCATAAAAGTTGTTTTGTTTAAGCGATAGTGGCCGCCTGTCAAACTCAGTGACTAACGTATCTTCTTCATATAACTGTGCCCAAAAGGTTAGCCCAAACAAGCTGCGCCATAATCGGTTCTCGGTGCGCCAACCAGCAATACCCAAGCGTTTATAATGGGCTAATACGCCACGCTCTACCTGTTGATTCTGGCTAACATCAATATCAATAGTGCGGCTTGCATTTCTTAGCATATCGGTCACTGCACTGGTGCGCTTTTTATGGTATTTCCTAGCGTAAAAATCTTCAGCAAACGCCAGCAGCGTATCGGAAGGTGGCGAATCGATAATGTGTTCTAGCACTTCCTTAACACTATCGATGTTGCCGTCTTTATAGCTTTCTCTAATCCATTTCTCTTTCGCTTTATCGCTTTGAGCTTGATATAGCAAAAGAAGTGCCTGTTCTCGGTGCTCGCCTAGTAACTTTAACGCTAATGCATACAGAAACTGATCGCGATAAAACGTAGCCGATACGCCATCGCTGTTGGGGAAGGAGTCTTGGGCTAATGCATTAGCTTGTGCTGACGAAAGAAAAGGGAGCTTTTCTAATTGGTTTGCATAAAACCAGGCTGCTTCAGCATCTGCTTTACTGTCGAAACGGGTAATGTCTGACACCGAATCGCCCCGCGTACGCATGACGCCTAAGTCGCGCATAGAGAATTGATTTAGCCTACCTTTGGTATTGCCAAAATAAAGGAATAATAAAAATTTTAGCGGTGCATCAAACAAACACACTAAGTAGGTATGTTCATTTAACCCTTCAGGCCAGCCATGCTGATTGATACAGGCTTCTAAGCGCGAGACAAGCACGGGCTTAGTTAATGATGCCAAACCTTGAGTGGCACCGTATTCACCTAACAACCTTAAAATCGCGTCTTTAGTCAGTACGCCTGCAATATCTTGTAGCGAAGCATGGTGCAAATCGCCGAACCACTTAGCTTCAATCAGTTCATCAATTTGCTGCTGAGGGTTCCCTATTTCTGCATAAGAAAACTGTGATCTATCAATGACCGCATATTTACGATTAGCCGCACGCACGATGATGCATTGCTTATCAGCATCTAACTGGTTAAAGCTTTCTATAAAGTCACGCGCGTTATCGCTTAACAACGCAGCATTCGCCCCTTTAAAGAATGCTAAGAATTCAAAAAAGTGGGCTAAGTAATATCGTGGTGGCAAATCTTTTCGCATTATAAAACCAAACTATTGCATACTTGATTAGTGTATATTTATACAGCCCTATTATTCAACCTTTTCCCTTTTTATTTCATGCGTGGGTGCACGGGCTTTTGCGTAGTGGTTTGTTAAGTCACAATGCTAAGTTGGCAGTCAATCCAGTTTTCTACTTTACTCGTAATAACTATCACAACGTAATTCACATACGAGGAAATCATGAGCTTAACGAGATCGATGGAATTCTCTTGCCCTTATTGCATGGCAGCCAATGATGTAGAAATTGACGAGGTTAATGATGTTGGTCAGGTGCAGGTACTTGATTGCCAAGTATGTTGCCAACCTATTGAACTTGGCGTCTATCAACAAGGCGAAGACTTAAATATTATTGCGGAGCAGGAAAATGCCTGACAGTAGTACCCACTTTTCGTTGCAAGACATCAATGCACTGCCACAACGATATCGCGCCAACTTTATAAATAGCTTATCAGGCTTTAAATCTTCCTCTTTACTTGGCACTACCGATGGCCGATTCAACAACTTAGCGATTATTAGTTCTGTGGTTCATGTGGGGGCCAACCCACCATTGCTGGGCATTATTATGCGTCCGCACACTGTACAGCGAGATTCTCTATCCAATATTAAGCAGCAAGGCGTGTTCACGTTAAATCATGTTCACACGAGCTGGACTGACAAAGCGCATCAAACGTCTGCGCGGTACGATAATGGAGTGAGTGAGTTCGAAGAGGTTGGGCTAACGCCCTGGTTTAGTGACACATTCAGCGCGCCTTACGTTAAAGAAAGCGCAGTAAAGATGGGCTTGAAAGTAGAACAGCATTTTACGTTGTGTAATCAAACCGAAATGATTATAGGTGAAATTCAAGAGGTCTTTATAACTAAGCGAAGCAATGCACCAAGCGCTGCCCTTGAAAATACCAATCCAAAAAATGCTATCGCCGAAGATGGTTATGTTGATATTGAATCATTGCAAACCTCGTGCATTTCGGGGCTAGACACTTATCACAGTACGCATAAGATAGCCCAATATGCTTATGCTAAACCCAACGAGCCTTTAACAAAGACGAGCATAACTAAAAAATAATTCATGTTTAGCAACTGGCGCATAAATTAACGGCGCGTATATGCCATATAACATTGATTTTGCTAGCTGTTCAGGCGTTGTTCAGGTGGCAACAGTTAATCTATATCAACAAATCTTTATTGCTTTGTATTAGATCCAAACGCCACGGGTTATAGTATAATTAGATTATTCAAAACCTGCCTTGCGGCAGGTTTTTGCGTTTTAGGCGCTGAGTAAAAAAGAATCATTATCGTTATTATCTCAATTGGAGAGAATTATGAAGTCTGTAAACCGTCGTGACTTTCTGAAATTGTCAGGTACATCTTTGATAGGTCTAACGTTAGGAAGCGTTGCGTTACGTGCTAATGCGCAAGAACAATTACAAGCAGATGATCCAAGCGCGAAAGCATTAAACTATACTGCGGCGTCTACTGTAGACGGTGCTAAATGTAATAACTGCATGTACATTCAAGGTGCCGACGGTGAACAACACCGCCCTTGTGCCATATTCCCTAACAAATTGGTTAATGCCAATGGTTGGTGTAGTGCGTGGGTTAAACGCCCAGGCTAATAACGCGAATTATTAAAAGAGCCCCAGTCTCGCGCACATATGAAGCGACACTGGGGCTTTTTTTTGCAATTACATTAAGCTGTTTAAACTAACTACAGCCCTTTCACAGCCTTTAACAACTCGGGGTTATGTAGGCGGCTTGGTAATAAACCAGGCTTTATATACGCCCCATGCTTCGCTTGAAATATACTGCCAATGCGTAACACTTTTTCATCGTACCATTGCTTGCCAATAAAGCTGATCCCCACCGGAAGATTTTTAACCTCACCCGCGGGCACTGTAAGGTGCGGGTAACCTGCAATAGCCGCCAAATACCCAATACCAATAAAGCCCATTGGGGAGTGATCGCCATACACGCCATCAATCAGAAAAGCGGGGCTATTTGAAGGTGCCACAAGTACATCAACCTTGTGCTCTGCCATTAAGGCATCAATACCATTCTGTTTAGCGGTTTCCCTCACTAGCGCTAACGCTGAGGTGTACTTTTGGCTCTTGGTATCGTCTGTGTTCACGGCCTTTTCGAATATATCTTGATTAAATAGCGCGAGCTCTCGAGTGCTAGCTTGATTGTAAGTGATAAGTTCCGACAAGCTGCGCACAGGAATATCCGCAGGGCTATTTTCAAGGTATTCGTTTATCGTGTAATGAAACTCGCTGAGTAACACTTGATAAGAGTCTGCCCAAAAGCTTTCAGGTTGTTTGAAATCGCTAATTTCCACCATTTCAGCACCTGCAGCAGTTAAGCTACTTAGGGCTCTTTCATAAGTAGAAAGCACATGAGGGTTATCACCTTGACGATATCGCACAACGCCAACGCGCACGCCTTTTAAATCGGTCGCTAACATGCTTTGCTGCGGTGCGCTAAGCATATACTTGCTAGCGTCTTTAGTGGCGCTGTCTTTAGGATCTACACCTGCCATCACTGAAGCCATTAACCATGCATCGTTAACGTTTGCGGTCATAGGGCCTGCAGTATCTTGGGTATACGAGATGGGTACAATGTGGGTACGCGATAATAGCCCAACGGTGGGTTTAAAACCTACAATACCGTTCATTGAAGAAGGGCAAATAATAGAACCGTTGGTTTCAGTGCCCACCGCTAAAGATGCCAAACGCAATGCCATCGCAGCACCAGAACCAGACGAAGAGCCACATGCACTACGAGACAACATATGCGGGTTTCGGGTTAGCCCGCCTACGGCGCTCCAACCACTAATAGAAGATTCAGACCGAAAGTTAGCCCATTCAGAAAGGTTAGTTTTACCTAACACAATGGCGCCCGCAGCTTTTAGGCGAGCCACAATAGGGGCATCTCGCTTTGTATCATTATTAACAAGCGCCATCGCGCCTGCGGTAGTCGGTAGCTCGCTGGTTTCAATATTGTCTTTCAGTAAAACAGGCAGACCAAACAGCGGCCCTTTTCGCATTCTATTTTTACGTGCCAAATCAGCCGCTTTTGCCTCTTCAATAGCATTGGGGTTAAGTGCCAAAATACTATTTACATCACCATCAAGCTTTTCGATGCGAGCAAGATAGCCTTGCACTAATGCCTCAGACGACAACTCTCCTTCAGCAATAGCTTGTGCTTGCTCTAATGCAGATTTATCTAACCAAGACGTAATAGATGCAGAAATAGTACCTTCGTCTGAATTTTCAACTGAACTATCAACAGCCGCATCTTTTGTGGTCGACTGCGATGGTGCACATGCTGTGCAAAGTAATATAGCGGCGTAAAAAAGCGTAACCCTCATGTGGTTCATCCCCAAGTTCTTAAGATATCTGCATTTTAGTTTTGAATATCTTAGTAGTGCATAGAAACGATTACTACGCAATACGTTGCTAACTAGGTTCAAACCTTCATTTTATTCGGCAAACGCGACAAATGAAGACATAACAGATAGAAATACAAGCCTTATTGCTGTGATTGAGGGGCTTGGGTTATGGGGCTTTGATTATGAGGCTTTGGTTATAAGGCGGGGAGTTTGAAGATAGTAAGTAGAAAACCGCGAAGAGCGACTATTCAATGAAGCTTAATTCAGTTTTTTAGCAGGTTGTGCAGGCAGTTCTTCAATAAAATTAAATAGACCAAATTCATCAAGTAAAGATTGGTAGCGCCCGTCTTTTATAAATTGAGCCAATACGCTATTAAACTCGTTTCTTAATTGCTCGTCAGGAATGGCCGCACTGTAGGAGGAAACAGGGAACAACTCATGTATTTTTGTATCGTATTGCTTTTCGACAGGCAACTGATGTTTAACGTATTGAAAAATATTTCTATCAAGCACCGCAACATCCACACTGCCAAGCAGTAGCAAATTGACCTGCCTTTCTTGTTGAGCAAGCTCCATATAGTTTTTTTGATGGGCTAGTGTATTTTTAAACTCTTCACCTAATACCGATATTGCCGTTTGAAAAGCAATCACGCTATGGCCGAGTAAGTCTTCTATTTCGTTAATTTCCAAGTTTCTGTCAGTACGGCTTACCGCAACATTTTGATAATAAACGTAGGCATCAGTCAGTATAGCTGGGTCAATATCGTGGCCAGGGTTTAAGGTTAGCCCTATATCCATCCCGCCTTTTTTCACTAGGCTGGCGGTACGGCCAAAGGGAACATAAATAGGCGACATGTCATGCCCCATTTCCAGCAATATTGCCCGCACTAGTTCTAACTCAAAGCCTGAATCTTGTTCTGAGATAACATAGGGAGGTTTTGTCCAACCCACGACCACTTCAATTTGCTTTGCAAATGCGGCGTGTGAAGAGAACAAAATAATTAAAAGTACAACAATATAGTGCATAAGGCGAAATGGTAATGGAACACGTATTAACTATAAACACTTGCCAATAAATAACCATTCGCCAAAAGACTTAATGATTTCAAAAACCCTTTAAAAACAGAAGTTAAGAAACATGCGCTTTATACTTAAGTTTGATAAAAAAAGACGCTTTCACATGAAAATACTGGATAAAACGCCCAAACGAACGGCTAATTCGCGCGTTACTGCCAGCATTATGATTTCGCTTTAACTAGCCAAGCGGTACAATATAGCCAAACCCTTTGAACATGTGTGAATATGGCCTGGCTACAGTTACGAATAAATACCTCCTCAGAATATGCTGAATCAATTGGCGATATGCTTAGTGCCAATGGTTCGCAAGCTGTAACCTACGTAGACGCGAAAGACACGCCTATGTACGAGCCCAAGCCCGGCGAAATCATGCTGTGGCCCGACACGCAAGTGGTAGGTTTATTTGAAGCTACCGATGACATGAAAGCCATCATCAAACGATTAGGCAAAGCGCGCATTCTTGGTTCAGATTTTAAATACAAACTAGAGCCCCTTGAAGATAAAGACTGGGAGCGTGAGTGGATGGATAACTTCCACCCCATGCAATTTGGTACCCGCTTGTGGATTTGCCCAAGCTGGCGTGATGTACCAGACCCTAATGCCGTGAACGTTATGCTAGACCCAGGTCTTGCCTTTGGAACGGGTACTCACCCTACTACTGCCCTTTGCTTACGTTGGTTAGACGGTATAGACGTTGCCGATAAAGTGGTTGTGGATTTTGGTTGTGGCTCAGGCATTTTAGCCCTAGCGGCACTTAAATTAGGTGCTAAACGGGTAGTTGCTATTGATATCGACCCGCAAGCCCTTCAAGCCACACAAGAAAATGCCCGCCGTAACGGTGTTGAAGATAGACTGGATGTATTCTTGCCCGCTGATCAGCCCACACTAGAGGCCGATGTAGTGATGGCGAATATATTGTCTGGGCCACTTCTAGAGCTTCAAGATGTTATTTCATCTTACTGCAAACCGTCGGGCTTACTCGTCCTTTCGGGCATTCTTGCCGAACAAGTAACCAAAATTGAAGCTGCCTACACCCGAGATTTCGCCCTTGATGAGAGTGCGATTGATGGAGAATGGGCACGAGTGTCTGGTAAAAAACACGCCTAAATGTAAATTTTTTGTCTTTCAATGCCTTTCAATTCGCGGCCTTTAAGAGAATTGCACAAAATTCACTCTGCAAAACAGTGATAGATAGCTAATGTTACAGTTTTTTTTCACTGTCAAGCCCATAGAGTGAAATTTTGTGTGATTTTTAGCCTTTTCAAGTATTGCGAAAACACGTACACTTAGCGCCCCGTTTTAGCCGGGTGTATAAATTCTGTGCAGTTCTAGATGGCGAAATATGCGAATTGGTCCCTACACGTTAGACAACAATTTGATGCTAGCACCAATGGCTGGCGTGACTGACCGTCCATTTCGTCAACTATGTAAACGTATGGGTGCGGGGCTTGTGGTATCGGAAATGCTTTCTAGCAATCCAAAGGTATGGAATACCGCAAAATCACAAGCACGAATGAATCATGAGGGCGAAGAAGGTATTCGTTCTGTACAGATTGCAGGCGCTGATCCAGAGCTT
The DNA here is from genome assembly GCF_032925565.1 of Alteromonas sp. CI.11.F.A3. Classification (NCBI taxonomy): domain Bacteria; kingdom Pseudomonadati; phylum Pseudomonadota; class Gammaproteobacteria; order Alteromonadales; family Alteromonadaceae; genus Alteromonas; species Alteromonas sp. CI.11.F.A3. Next base: position 330,438 of record NZ_CP136708.1, on the reverse strand, counting down.
ATGGCCCAAGCGGCACAATTTAATGTTGAGAACGGTGCGCAAATCATCGATATCAATATGGGCTGTCCAGCCAAAAAGGTGAATAAGAAACTGGCAGGTTCCGCGTTGCTTCAGTACCCGAGCACGGTGGAATCAATCATTAAAGCGGTAGTTAACGCTGTTGATGTGCCTGTGACACTTAAAATTCGTACCGGCTGGAATACCGATAACCGCAATGGGGTTGAGATAGCCCGCATTGCTGAGCAAAACGGCATACAGTCACTGGCTGTTCACGGTAGAACGCGAGCATGTATGTACAAAGGAGAGGCGGAGTTCGACACTATCCGTCGTATAAAGGCGGCAATTTCGATACCCGTAATTGCCAACGGAGACATTACCTCTCCTGAAAAAGCACAACAGGTACTGAATTGTACCGGTGCAGATGGTGTGATGATAGGTCGCGGTGCTCAAGGCAATCCTTGGATCTTTAAAGAGATCCTGCATTACCTAGAAACTGGCGAGAACCTAACGCCACCGCCATTGTCTGAACAGTATGAGATTTTGCACGAGCACGTCGCTAATGTACAAAGCTTCTACGGTGAAGTCGCCGGTGTAAGAATTGCCCGCAAGCATGTGGGCTGGTATCTCTCGGAACACGATACGGATCGTCAATTTCGTAAATCGTTCAACGCTATCGAGGATGCGTCAGCGCAACTTGAAGCACTAAACGCTTATTTTGAAGCGCTGCAGAATCGAGAAACCCGACAGATTTCTCCTGCAGCATAGTAATGACTAACTTAAGAGCAAGACAGTATTATGTTCGATCAAAACGTGACTTCACCTTTTACTACTACAGTAACTACGCCTTCTCAAACGCAAGCACAAAAGCCACTTCGTGACTCAGTAAAGCAAGCGGTTAATAAATACTTGAAGCAACTGGACAACGCCAATATCGATAATCTGTACGAAATGGTACTGGCCGAAGTTGAGGCCCCGCTGCTGGAAGAAGTTATGACTTACACCCGCGGCAATCAAACCCGCGCTGCCATCATGATGGGAATCAACCGTGGCACGCTTCGCAAAAAGCTGAAGCAGTACGGCATGAACTAAAATCACCGGGCCTAGCCCACCGAAGAGCACCTACAGGTGCTCTTTTTGTTTCACCACTCTTAACTTTGAAGCTTATATTTTATGCAAACACCAAAACCCATTAAACGTGCTCTATTAAGTGTCTCTGATAAAACCGGTATCCTCGATTTCGCCACCGCGCTGCATAACGCTGGGGTAGAACTTCTGTCGACGGGCGGTACTGCTAAACTCATCGCTGAAGCTGGCTTACCAGTAACAGAGGTGTCTGATCACACAGGCCACCCAGAAATTATGGCTGGCCGCGTTAAAACCCTTCACCCTAAAATTCATGGCGGCATTTTGGCTCGTCGTGGTATTGATGAAGCGGTAATGGACGAAAACAACATTGCTCCCATCGATTTGGTGGTAGTGAACCTTTACCCATTTGCTGCAACAGTGGCTAACGACGATTGCACGTTAGAAGACGCTATTGAAAATATCGATATTGGCGGCCCTACCATGGTTCGCGCTGCGGCTAAAAACCATAAAGATGTGACCATTGTTGTTAAAGCTGCCGACTACGGCCGCGTTCTAGCTGAAATGGAAGCAAACGAAGGTTCACTGACTTACAAAACCCGTTTCGACCTAGCCATTAAAGCGTTCGAGCATACTGCTGAATACGACGGCATGATTGCTAACTACTTTGGCGCGCGTATCGATACTGCTGATTGCGAAGATGAATGCGGCCATGAGCACAGCGAATTCCCACGTACGTTCAACGTTCAAGTCAGCAAGAAGCAAGATTTGCGTTACGGTGAAAACAGCCATCAGAGCGCTGCGTTCTACGTTGAAAACGATATTCAAGAAGCGTCAGTGTCTACTGCTACTCAGCTTCAAGGTAAAGAATTGTCGTTCAATAACATTGCCGACACCGACTCTGCCCTAGAATGTGTTAAAGAATTTGAAGAGCCAGCTTGCGTTATTGTTAAGCACGCTAACCCTTGTGGTGTCGCTATTGGCGAAGATATCTTATCTGCCTACGACCGCGCGTTTAAAACCGACCCTACCTCTGCGTTTGGCGGCATTATTGCGTTTAACCGTGAGCTAGATGCAAAAACGGCACAAGCCATTGTAGATCGTCAGTTCGTAGAAGTGATTATTGCACCTACGGTTAGCGACGAAGCAAAAGACATTGTTAGCGCGAAGAAAAACGTGCGCTTGTTAGCGTGTGGTGATTGGGCTGGTCAATTGACTGACGGTTACGACTTCAAACGTGTTAATGGCGGGCTGTTAGTTCAAGAGCGCGACTTCGGCATGGTTGAAATGGAAGACCTTCAAGTAGTCACCAAACTTAAGCCTTCAGAAGACGAACTTCGCGATTTGATGTTCTGCTGGAAAGTTGCCAAATACGTGAAATCTAACGCCATCGTTTACTGCAAAGACGGTATGACAGTGGGCGTGGGCGCAGGTCAAATGAGCCGCGTATATTCTGCAAAAATTGCAGGAATTAAAGCCGCTGATGAAAACCTAGAAGTAGCAGGCTCTGTTATGGCATCTGACGCTTTCTTCCCATTCCGCGATGGCATTGATGCTGCCGCAGAAGCAGGCATTAAAGCAGTCATTCAGCCTGGTGGTTCAATGCGCGACCAAGAAGTGATTGATGCAGCCGACGAACACGGCATCGCCATGGTGTTCACCGGAATGCGCCACTTCCGCCATTAAGAAAATATGATGTATTAACTGCGTAAGACGCCAAATGATGCAGTAAGCGAGTACGAGTTTGGAGCACGCCGTAAACCCGTCCATGGGGGCTCCGCCACGGCATCCTTGCCGTGGAGGGCTCCACCCTCGTACTCACTCACTACATCTTACTAACTTTTTGCGTGTCGCGTAGTGAAATAGGTAGTAGGTTATAGGTAGGTGAAAGGCCCCGCTATACCATAGAGGGTTTATCAATCCTACCTACTTACCATCTAGCCTAATACCCAGTTATGTATTGAAGTGTCGCTAGAGCGCTGCAATTACACGCTACATATTGCTAGCTTGTTGCGTGCCGTGCTTTGGAAACAAATAACTGGTTAGAGATAGGTGAAGGACTCCGCTGTGGCATCCATCTCGCGCCTAAAGATAAAAATGTTCCAAACTGTCTTGAATTAAATTCTTTGTAGGCTTTCGATGACTAAGCTTGAGAGCGTAGAAAGTAGTTAATCTTGTACAGATAACGTAATAAAGTGAGTGTAGACGTTATTCAAATCTACAACGTAGATGTTTTGGCAGAGCGCCAATGAATTGGTTTACCACACTTTTAAATATGTTTTACTCTCAAATCTCAAAAAGTATGACGCCGGTTAATAGGAGTGAGAGCAAAAGGCATTCGAAACCTTCCACAGCATGGATGGGTTTACCGCGTGTTTTGAATGCCTTCTGCTCTCGCTCTTAGCTTTGAGCTCTAAGCCACAAAAAGCAAAACGGCAGAGTACAGATTTAGCATGTTGGGTGTCGGGTAGGTGTAATAGTTTGTTGTTAAGCTTAATCTGAAACTGGTGTTTATCAGTATTAGCAGTTAACGTAATCGCCGTTACCCTCGATGATAATAAGGAAATAACAATGAAGAAGTTAGCCAAATTAGTACTCGCAGCCACGCTTGGCATGTCAGCAACCTATGCTAGCGCCGATGCTATATCAGATGCAGCCATGAGCGAACACCGCTCAGCACAAGCCAAAGTACGTGATGAATTCCGTAATCCTCAGCAAACATTACGATTCTTTGGCGTTAAGCCAGACATGACAGTAGTTGAAATTTCACCAGGTGGCGGCTGGTATGCCGACATTATTGCGCCTTTGGTTCAAAAAGAAGGTCAGTACATTGCTGCTCACTTCTTCGTTGATGAATCTACCAACGATTATTACCGTAAGTCGCTAGAAAAATTCAATCAAAAAGTAAAAGACAGCGCACCATATCAAGGCGTGAAAGTTACCGCTTTCCACCCAACCAAAGCTCTTGATATTGCAGAAGCGGGCAGTGCCGATGTGGTACTTACCTTCCGTAATATTCATAACTGGTACATGGGGCAAGGTACTGAAGGTATCGATAACGCATTTGGTGCTTTCTTTAAAGCCCTTAAGCCTGGTGGCGTGCTAGGTGTGGTTGAACATGAATTGCCAGAATCTGCTGACGATTCAGCAATGGAAAAAAGTGGCTACATGAAGCGCTCTTTCGTTGTTGCTGCTGCCGAAAAAGCAGGCTTTGAGCTTGAAGAAGCAAGCGATATTAACGCGAACTCTAAAGATACAGCCGACCATCCACGCGGTGTATGGACGCTTCCTCCTAGCCTAAGATTAAAAGATCAAGATCGCGAGAAGTACCTTGCCATTGGCGAGAGTAATCGTATGACGCTTAAGTTTAAAAAGCCTAGTTTGTAAAAACAAAGTCGTAAAATCAAAACCTTAAAACGGAATAGTTAATGAACGTACTTGTAATTGGCGGCGGTGGCCGCGAGCATGCGCTAGCTTATAAAGCGGCGCAATCTTCTGATGTTTCAACTGTGTTTGTTGCTCCTGGTAATGCAGGAACGGCAATAGAGTCTAAACTAGAAAACGTAGCAATTGATGTAAACGATATTCTTGGTTTACTGTCTTTTGCTAAAGGTAACGATGTTGAATTAACCATTGTTGGCCCAGAAGCGCCGTTGGTTGCAGGTGTGGTAGATGCGTTCACTAACGAAGGCTTAATGATCTTTGGCCCTACTCAAGCTGCAGCGCAGCTTGAAGGGTCTAAAGCCTTTACTAAAGATTTTCTTGCTCGCCATAATATTCCTACCGCTGAATATCAGAACTTTACTGAGATTGACCCTGCCATCGCCTATGTGCGTGAAAAAGGCGCGCCTATTGTGATTAAGGCCGACGGCCTAGCAGCAGGTAAAGGCGTAATTGTAGCGATGACGCTACAAGAAGCAGAAGACGCTATTCGCGACATGCTAGCAGGTAACGCTTTTGGTGAAGCCGGTAGCCGTGTTGTAGTAGAAGAATTCTTAGATGGTGAAGAAGCCTCGTTTATCGTTATGGTAGACGGAAAAAGCGTGCTTCCTTTTGCCACCAGCCAAGACCATAAACGCGCTGCGAATGGCGACAAAGGCCCTAATACAGGCGGCATGGGTGCATACTCTCCTGCCCCAGTGGTAACACAAGAAATTCACGATCGCGTGATGAAAGAAGTGATTATGCCAACGGTTGAAGGCATGGCGTCAGAAGGTAATCCTTACATGGGCTTCTTGTACGCCGGGCTTATGATCATGGCCGATGGTACGCCCAAAGTGATTGAATATAACTGCCGCTTTGGCGACCCAGAAACCCAGCCTATTATGCTGCGTTTACAATCAGACATCGTCGCTTTGTGCCAAGCGGCCTGTAAGGGCGAGCTTGATAGCCAAACGATTGAGTTTGATTCACGTGCTGCCATTGGTGTTGTTTTAGCAGCCGGTGGTTACCCTGGTAGTTATGATAAAGGCGATGAAATTACCGGCTTTGAGCAAGCAGCCGAATTAGACGGCAAAGTTTTTCATGCAGGTACGTCACTAGAAGACGGTAAAGTGGTGACTAACGGTGGCCGCGTATTGTGCGCCACTGCCATGGGTAATAACGTGACTGAAGCTCAGCAGAAAGCGTATGAGCTGGTAAATGCCATTCAGTTTAAAGACGCGTATTTTAGAACTGACATTGGCTACCGTGCCATTGCCCGTGAGTCTAGTGCCGACTAAGCGCTAATAGATTTCTTATTGATTTCTTATTGAGAGAAGCGCTGAATAAAAGCACATTCAAACGCCGCCTAAGCTAATACTTAGGCGGCGTTTTTGTTTGTATTAACTCGCGTTTACTTTAGCTCAAGCACATCAAATACAGACGCATCTTTGTATCCTTGGTTTTTATCCCCGTCTATTGGGGTTATCGGGTGCGACCCCATGAAGTGCTCTCTATCGCCGCCGTCGGCGTCACAATAAGCCAACATAAAGCCAAGCTTCATGCCCTTTTTCAGCGTTACCGGGGTATTTGATTCACCGTGAACATAATCATCAGCATACACTTTTATTGCGGTTTCCCAGTGCACCACATACGGGGCATCTGACTGGCGTTGCCACGCACTATCAACATGGTCGTTATAAAGCTGAGGCACAGCTTCACCCTTATTTTCCGCTGCCATGCTAGGGCCGATATCCGCCACTTGGTTGTCTAACGCTAAATGGTATGCAAAGGCGTTATAGTTGTTGAAGTGATCGCCACCGGAGCCATCAGCATCAATAAATATTTCTAAACAGTCATCATCCCAATAGCGCTCTAATGGCGATGCGTAAGTGTCAGATAAATGATCGTCTCGAATTTCGGCCAATAAGTACAAGGCATCTTCGTTCCAGCGAAGCTTATACTTGCCCGTAAAATCGCTGGCAGCAGGAGTATCACCTATGATTACTTCATTCATAGGATACCAATCATCCCCTTCCCAAAGTGCCTCGTTCGCTACCCCATCAATTGTGGGTGCAGCTTTAATATGCTGTGCTTCATCTGCATTAGCACCTGTTGTAGCTGCGGCTGTACATATTATTGCCGCCAGCCAATGACTTGCCTTCATAATTAATCCTTATTTTATTGCTGCGTATTTTTGCTTACCTGCCGATTCTTGGTAGAGTATTAAACTGTACCTGTAACGCAAAGGCATTTATGTCACTTCAGACCACTTGCTACAATATTTTAGCTTCTTATAAAGATGCTCAATCACATCACAACGCAAGTAAGTACTTTGATGTGATACTAGTGACTGTCATTGTGATTAATATCGCCACCATGATGCTATCTACCGTACCGGGCACCTCTTCACAATACAGTACAGAGCTACACATTATTGAAGTGGTTTCTGTTGCGCTTTTTACTCTTGAGTACGTACTTCGTATTTGGAGCAGCAGCGCCGCGCCGTCTTCGGCGTTAACGTCATCAAAAGACATTCAATTTAATACCCCTTGGCAAAAGCGCTGGTACTATCTAAAAAGCCCCATGGCATTGATTGATTTGCTTGCCATATTACCTTTCTACCTAAGCATGTTTGTTACCCTGGATTTACGCATATTACGGGTATTCAGAGTGCTTCGAATTTTAAAGCTTGGCCGTTACTCACGCTCGATGCAAACGCTTATCACCGTCATAAGAAACGAGTCTCATGCATTAATTGCCGCCCTCAGCGTGCTCATGTTGTTTACCGTTATTGCAGCCACCTGCATTTATTATATTGAACACACCGCGCAGCCCGACGCTTTTAGTAGTATACCCGCTTCACTATGGTGGGCTTTGGTAACACTGACCACTGTTGGCTACGGTGATATTGTTCCCATCACGCCTGGTGGCAAAATGTTTGGCGGTTTAATCACCATTTTAGGGATCTGCTTTTACGCCCTGCCAGCGGGTATATTGTCATCCAGTTTTACTGCCCAAATGCAGCTAAAACGAGACCGCTTTAAAGAGACCGTTCGCACGGTGTTAGAAGATGGGAAATTCAGCGAACACGATGCTAATCACCTAGAGAGAATGCGAGCACTTCTTGATTTAGATGAAGAAGAAGCTCGACTAATCATTCGTTTACTGCAACATCATCATAAAAACGACACCCGTGAAAAAGATACCTAAAATGTGCTGGGTAATTGCTCACTCTACCCCTTACTTAAGTCTAACTCTTGATTAATGGTGTCAGTGGGCTTATAACTAGTACCCGTCATTTCTCAAACGAATTTCTATGTCTGTAAAACATCCAATTATTGCCATTACCGGTTCGTCAGGGGCAGGAACAACCACGACAACCAATGCTATACGCCACATTTTCAGGAACCTGAATGTGAACGCAGCGGTGGTTGGCGGCGACAGTTTCCACCGATTTACTCGCCCGGAAATGGAAGTGGAAATTCGCAAAGCCCAAGAACAGGGCCGACATATTAGTTACTTTGGCCCGAAGGCCAACGATTTCGAACTTCTCGAAACCCTATTTAGAGAATACGGAAGCTCTGGTTCAGGCCAATTTCGCCAGTACCTGCACACATTTGATGAAGCCGTGCCATTTAATCAAATGCCGGGGACCTTTACGCCATGGCAAGATTTACCACAAAATACCGATTTACTGTTTTATGAAGGCTTACATGGCGGCGTAAAAACCGAAGAGAATGATGTGGCCAAGCATGTGGATTTATTGGTAGGCATGGTTCCCATCGTTAATCTTGAGTGGATTCAAAAAATTGTGCGCGATACCACCGACCGAGGCCATTCTCGTGAAGCGGTAATGAGCAGCATTGTCCGTGGGCTAGATGATTATTTCCAGTACATCACGCCTCAGTTCTCGCAAACCCATGTTAACTTTCAACGTGTACCTACTGTAGATACCTCAAACCCTTTCAGTGCTCGTGAAATACCTACACAAGATGAAAGCTTTGTTGTGGTACGCTTTAGGCGTGAAATGAAGCATGTTGACTACCCTTATCTACTTCAAATGATTGATGGCGCGTTTATGTCGCGTATTAACACACTTGTAGTTCCGGGCGGTAAAATGGGGTTAGCGATGGAGCTTATTCTTACTCCATTATTGGAAGATATTTTAAATAGAAAGCGTCGTGCTGGCCATCAAATGGATTGGCTTAACACCCAAGATGAGTAATATTTCCAGTACGATATAATCTTTACTAAATTTAAAAAAAGGGCTTTTATAACAAGCCCTTTTTTAATATTTGTGCCAATTAAAAACTAGACTAAAGTATAATAATCTCGATTTATCTTTCTAAAATCTAATTCATCGAATGCACTAAAATGATCACCAAACCCGCCCTTTACTAACTTCCAGCTACCTTTTAAATACCGTTCAACACTCTGCATTATCCTTATCACCAAAAAATAACGTAATAAAAAACTTAAATTTCATACCCTTAACATCACTTTAATAAAAAATAGAGTTTTTAGATAAATTAAAAACCATAAAAGGTTAATTTCTTGCATAGCGATATTGTGCATGTAAATCCGTAATCACAACCTTGTAGCGATAATTGGTTTATAAAGGGACTTAATGAAACCAAATACCGATGTCTTATTTGCATTAGACGACATTCCAACAGTAAACCAATCTATTACTGCCGCGTTGCAACATATATTAGCTTGCTTCGTAGGTATTATTACCCCGTCGCTGATTATTGGCACTGCTTTAGGGCTTGAATCCGAAATCCCCTATCTTATTAGTATGTCGCTGTTTGTTTCAGGCGTTGCGACTTTTATTCAAGCAAAAACCTTTGGCCCAGTCGGCTGCGGCTTAATTGCAGTACAAGGCACCAGCTTTGCGTTCATTAGCGCGTTATTAATAGCCGGGCTGTCTATTAAAGCTAACGGAGGCAGCAAAGAAGAAATACTTTCTACTCTGCTGGGCGTTTGTTTTATCGGTGCTTTCATCGAAATTATCGTCAGTTTGTTTATCAATAAAATTAAGCGGGTAATAACACCATTAACCACGGGGATTGTTATTACTACTATTGGTATTAGCCTTATAAAGGTAGGCATCACTGATTTAGCTGGCGGGTTTGGTAGCACGAACTTTGGCAGTATAGAAAACCTTGCGCTTGGGCTATTTGTCCTAGTGACTATTATAGCGCTTAATGTTTCTAGCAATCCTTGGGTAAGGCTGTCCGGCATCATGATAGGTATGATTCTGGGCACTATCGTGGCCTCTATTTTAGGCTGGGTTTCATTTTCTAGTTTAGCCGAACAACCTATTGTCAGTATTCCGGTTCCTTTTAAGTATGGAATCAATTTTAACCTCGATATATTTATTCCCATTGCGCTTATTTATTTTCTTACCGCACTGGAAACCTCCGGCGATCTTACCGCTAATAGCTTATTTTGTGGCTTACCGATAAAAGGCCCTAAATATATAAAGAGAATTAAAGGCGGTATTTTGGCCGACGGCGTTAATTCGGCCATTGCCGCCATATTTAATACTTTTCCGAATACCACATTCGGGCAGAACAATGCCGCTATTCAATTAACCGGCGTAGCAAGCCGGCATGTGGGCTTTTATGTGGCGGCCATGCTAGTCATTTTAGGCTTGTTTCCCATTATCGGCGGCGCACTTCAATTAATGCCTAAACCCGTACTTGGCGGTGCAACACTGGTTATGTTCGCCACCATTGCCGTAGGCGGTATTAAGATATTGGCTAGCGAGCCTATCGATCGTCGAAAGTCACTTATTATCGCGACCTCGCTAGGCACTGGGTTAGGAGTGCTGATGGTACCCGATGCTATACAAGGCTTACCTGTAGCCTTTAAAAACGTGCTGTCCTCCTCGGTCACATCTGCGGGCTTTACCGCCATTATTATGAGTATTTTAATTCCAGAGAATAAAGTTACGAAACCAGAAAACACTGATGCTTCGCTGTCACCGTCAGTAGAAAAAATCAAACAACAGTCGAAATAAAAGTTCGACTAACACAACTAGAAAAATTGCCTTGTTGAGCCGTGCATTACAACAACCAAACTGTATACGCCCACCAATTAAAGCAATAAAGGCGTGAACGATTTAATACATAACTAAAGAAGCGCATAGCGCGATAACACACACTAGGCAGCTCAATGAAAACATTTACGCATAAAACCCTCTACTTAACGATGCTTTCGCTCTTTGCTTCATACTCGAGTGCTACCTTGGCACAAGAACCACCGAGTGATGAAGACATGGAAACCATTTCAATTACTGGGGTAAAAGACCTTAACTCACTCATTCCGATAGAATCGAAAAGCGCATTTGGTTTAGACAAGTCGTTAGTAGAAACACCCCGATCGGTTACCGATATTAGTTCAGACCTAATAGAAGCTTACGGATTGCGCTCGGTGGATGATTTAGTCCGCATCACCCCTGGAGCCTTCACCAGCTCGTTTTTTGGTATTCAAGGCGCCATGGATATTCGTGGTGAATCGGCCGATAACTACTTTCGTGGCTTTAGGCGAATTGCCAACCCAGGTGCGTTTAAAACTAATATTCGTGGGGCAAAAGGGTTGGAAGTGATGCGCGGGCCGGTTAGCCCTTTATATGGAAATGGTAGCGTAGGCGGGCAGTTAAATTACTCACCAAAATCGGCAAAATCAGATGCCACTAAATACTTTGATGAAGCCACCGGCGAAATTCACTTAACCCTTGGCACATACGATCAAAAAATTCTTGCTGTAGAGGGCGGTACGCCTTTCATGCTTGGCGATAAACAAGCAGGCGTGTACATTTTTGCTGAAGCAGAAGATTCAGGCTCTTATTACGATAACTACGAACCAACGAATGAAATTGTACAGGTGGCGCTAGATGTCGATTTAACCGATAACACTTTGATGGAATTTGGGTTTCAATACCAAACCTCTGATGCCATTCAAGTGCCAGGCTGGAACCGGGTAACCCAAGACTTAATTGATAATGGCACCTACATTACAGGTGCACCCGTGGCTAAGAATTCAGATAACCCTATTGGGGCAGATAGACTACTGCCTCAAGAATCGGGTTTTATCTCGCCATTTGCGCCTTACTTCATTAACTCGTCGTTTTCAGGCGTAGGCACCTTTTGTAGCCCAGGCACGGCAGATAACAGTAACTACACCTATAACGCTATGCTGCTTTCTTGCCCAGGAGTGGCTGACGGTATTGAAAATGCTTATGCGCTCAGTAACCCTGGTACCGCTCAAATCGATCATAAAACAACCTTTATAGACGACATTGATTTTGCCGACTCAACAGCATTCACTGCGTACTTAGACTTTACGACCTATTTGTCTGACGACATGACGTGGAAAAACCAGTTTTATTACGATTACATGGATCACACCAAGTTCCAGAGCTGGGGCTTTACTGCTGATTATCCTGGGGCCGAAGCCATGGAGTTCAGGTCGAGCCTAAACTTCGAAACTTTCCACGATAATGCCACTATTCAGCATATTACCGGCATTAGTATTCGTAACGAAGATCTTGACTACAACCATGCGTACTACGACGAAACTTTCGATTTTCGAGATATTATCGTAGGGCCAACCCCTGACGATAGAATTGATTGGGCGGTAGATGACCCCTATGAAGATGCCACCATTATTTACGATGAAGACGGTAACCCTACCGGCATTGATGGCACAGTAAGAAGAAACTACAACGAAGAACAAGTTTCTACCATGCTTAACGCGGGCCTGTTTTATATTGCCGATATTACGCTAGAGTCTTGGAGTATCTTGCTTGGCGCTAGGTACGATTATTTCGATGTTGAATCTGAAGACCAAGCCATTTCCTTGTTAGGCATTCCTTTTGGCGATGGCGAAGTGCATACCGATACCGAATCTGCGTTTAGTTACAACGTGAGCATGTCGTACAAGATGGAATCAGGTTTTGTGCCTTACGCCACTTACGCCGAATCTAGTTCGCTAAGCACTAACCAGCTTGGTGGCATTATTCCAAGTAGTGTGGATAACGGTGAGTATTTAGCCGAATCGACCTTGGCCGAGTTAGGGATTAAATATAGCAGCGACGATGAATCACTCTATGCCGCCCTTGCCGTATTTGATCAGGAAAAAACCGACCGAATTGGCCAAACCTCTGCGTTAGTAGCCGTATACAGTGAAGGGGTTGAATTTGAAGCCCGCGCTATCTTAAATGAAAGTTTCTCGCTTACCGCAACCGCCACCCACATTGAAACCACCGAGGTGAGTGATGGTGCGTTAGCGGTGATCAACGGCGCTGACTTTGCGGCCCAAAATGGTCTTGAAGCGTACCAGGTTTATGGTGGACGTATTGCAGGGGACAGATCGACATTTGTTGGCGAAGGTGTAGAGCTTGACCGTGGTGGTCTGCCTGACAACACTGTGAGCTTGTTTTTGAATTACAACAAGCCATTAGAGAGAGGCAGAGTAACAGCTAGTCTTGGCTTTGGGTGGGCTGATGAAACCTATACTGATGTTATGGAAACTATATTGCTGCCTAGTTACATAGTATGGACCGGCTCAGTGGGCTATGTAGCCGATAATTACCGCATACTACTTAGCGTAAACAACTTATTCGAAGAAGAATATTATACGTCTGCCGATTTGTTTGACTCGGTCGTGGTTAAACCTTCTGAAGGCCGAACGGGTTCAATCATGTTTAGTTATTCTTTCTAGCGCAAACATCGACCACCACCTCACATAAAAAGTGGTGGTCGTTTTTACCTACCTGCGCTTTTTTTATCTACCAGCAATCATCTATCATCGTAAACGACAGCGAAAAACTAGCATTACTGCCGCTATTATAAAGAGTGCAACGCTATTAGGCGCGCTAACACTTGAGATTTGCTGTGTCGAAACTTGGTTAAAACGAAAATACAGCATAGCATCGGCAACCGTCTCTCGACTTGTTATCCCATCATCAAAGGTCTCATAATAATCGAAAGATCCACCGCCAGATTTCCCATTATCAATGGTACCGTCATCTATCCATAAAATTTCTTGTAACCAATCGGGTTGGGGCTCACCAACGCCAGGGACAGGCCGAAAGTCAGTTAAAAAATCTATCAAGCTATCTGAAATACCGAAAGCAAATTTTTTGTTTATAAAAGTCTCTTCGCCATTAACTATAGTTTCGTGCTGTTCAGTATCTTTCAGCCCAAAACTGTCAGGAACAGCATCACCATATTCATCAATACCACCGCCATACTCTAAAAATTCATCGGTCACGTAACTGTCGTACATGGCGTTATAATCATAGTCACCAGAGAGTGTGTAACTTTTGCCTAGAATTTCAAAAAATGTGGTTAACGCGCCTGGGTCACTATCTATATTATTCCACCAATAATATGAAGTTTCTTCTCGCCCACCTATGGCACGTTCGGTATCCATAATCATGTAACCGCTAATTTTAGCGCCTATCACTGATGAGTCCCAAAAGCTTCCGACTATATTGTCAATATCAGTAACCTTGCCTTCAAATGAAAATTTCACTAAAGCCGCTGATGATGAAAACGACATCATCAATGTGAATAGAATTATTACGTTACGCTTCAACATGCTCTTTCCCTTTGACTATTCCGCTCATATAGGTATTTGTACCCGTGCCTACACAAACGCCAAGCTAGACTTTAGTATAATAAATAAACAGTGCAGCGCCAGTAGTTAAATGGTGTAAAAGGGGCAATCACATAGATTAGCTTTGACGGTCAGTTCAATACTGAACGTCACTATTGCACCCGAATTGGCACACTAAACAACAAACTATACGAGCAAAATGTGCCTGCTTCTTCTTGTATTCGTCACTCCTATAACAATCTATTTACAACCTAAAGTCGAAAATACCTAGAAAGTGCGTCATCGTACTCCTTTACAATATGATTGAGGGTGACGCCATGACGACCGTAACCAGTACGCAGATATGGGTGAAGAAAGATAAAATTGACGACACCCAAGTGGTAGACAAAACATTGTCTATCGATGATTTAGCGGAAGATGAAGTTTTACTTGAAACCGATAGCTTTGGTTTTTCAGCCAATAATATTACCTATGCTGCGCTGGGCTTTACCATGGGCTACTGGGGTTTCTTTCCTGCTGATGAAGATTACGGCATTGTGCCTGTATGGGGCTTTGCTACGGTTGTCGCCTCCAATCATGCTGATGTTAAAGCAGGCGAAAAAGTGTTTGGTTACTTGCCTATGGCAAGTCACTGGGTAATTAAGGCAGGAAAAGTAGCACCCCACGGATTTTCTGATATACACGAAAACCGCAAAAGTATTAGCCCCGTGTACGACCAATACCTACGCTGTGCCGTCGACCCTGGATATGACGCCAGCCGTGAAGCGTGGCAGTTAAATTTTCGCCCCTTATATATGACTTCGTTTGTGTTGGATGACTTCGTTGATGAATTTAGCCATGGTGAGTCGTTATTACTTTCAAGTGCATCTAGCAAAACCGCATTGGGCACCGCTCAACTGCTTAAAGATCAAAAAAGTTACAGACATGCTAATTATCAAGTAATAGGGTTAACCTCTGCGTCAAATGTAGACATGGTGAAGGCATCGGGATGCTACGATCAGGTATTTAGCTATGACGATGTAGAAACTTTATCTAAAGATCACCAGTACTGGCTACTCGATTTTGCCGCCAACGGTGCTCTGATCACGTCACTCGGCGATGCACTTGGTGAGAAGCTTTCAAAAGTGACGCTAATTGGTGCGACTGACTGGAAAGCCGAGCAAAAACCGAACAAGAAAGCCTTAGATGCAGAGATATTTTTTGCACCAGCTCGGGTAAAACAACGCCAGCAGGAATGGGGACACGATGGCTTTTTAGCAAAATACGCAAAGGCCTGGCAGGGTTTCGCGGGCAAAGTTCAAGATACCTTTTTTGAACAAGAACACACAGGCTCTCAGCAAATTGTTGCCTTATATTCCGACACCTTAAACGGCACCGCCGACACCAAAGCACTAAACGTGGTTCGCTTTAACTAGTTGGCTTTTGTTTACCTTAGCGACGTTATATAAACCTATATCTGACACTATTTGTAACAAAGAGGGGAAGGCTTTCATGCATTCCTCTCTTTTGTATTTGATGACGAGTCGTTATAGTGAGGAAAACTATTACTAAAGGCATATCATGGGTCAGGAAACGTCCAAAATTCTCGTTGTCGATGATGACATGCGCCTTCGTAGCCTACTTGAACGCTATTTAGTGGAACAAGGGTATCAGGTGCGAAGCGCTGGAAATGCAGAGCAAATGGACAGGTTGCTTGAACGCGAGAACTTCCACCTTATGGTATTAGACTTAATGCTTCCGGGCGAAGATGGCTTGTCTATTTGCCGTCGTTTACGCCAAGCCGGTAGCGAACTTCCTATTATCATGCTTACCGCAAAAGGCGATGAAGTAGACAGAATTATTGGCCTTGAAATGGGTGCCGATGACTACTTGCCTAAGCCATTCAATCCTCGAGAGTTACTTGCACGGGCGAAGGCGGTATTACGTCGACGCAGTAGTGAAGCCCCTGGCGCACCTTCTAAAGACATTCAAGTTATCGAATTTGGCGAATACAAACTGAATTTGGCTACCCGAGAAATGACGGCTGGCACTACCCCCCTTACCCTCACCAGCGGTGAATTTGCGGTATTGAAGTCTTTAGTTACCCACCCTAGAGAGCCATTGTCACGCGATAAGCTGATGAATCTTGCTCGCGGGCGAGACTACAGTGCGCTTGAGCGTAGTATTGATGTTCAGGTATCTCGACTGCGTAGAATGCTAGAGAAAGATCCCGCTAACCCAAGGTATATTCAGACCGTTTGGGGCTTAGGCTATGTATTCGTACCCGATGGTGAGCAGGCATAAATAACCATGGGAAAAATGGGTTGTTTAGATAGGCTGGTGAAGTAGTGCGTCTGGTTCCTCAAAGTGCATTTGGCCAAACAGTAATGTTGATTGGCGTACTTTTGCTTATTAACCAAGTCGTCTCTTATCTGTCTGTTACTTATTATTTTATTCAGCCTAGTTACCAACAAATTAACAGCCTACTTGCCACGCAAGTAAAATCGGTATTAGCGGAAGACTTATTAGTCAGTAATGACGACAGCAGAGCCCGCTATTACGACAAAACCAACATTCAAATACTCGATGCCAGCAAAGCGCGAACCAAAGGCTTAGAAAGCGCGGTCTATTATGGGTTTATGTCGTCCCAAGTAAGCAAACAAATTGAGCAACTTGCCGATGTTCGCATTAGCACCGTTTCGCAAAAAACCGACGCCAGCGCACCCTATACGGTATGGATTTCGTTGTCTCGCTACCCCGACACTTGGATTGCTATTCCCATAACCGGCTTAAACGAAGCGAATATCTCACCGTTAACTATGTATTTGATGGTGATAGGTATATTAAGTGTGGCGGGTGGTTGGCTATTTGTACGGCGCATGACCATGCCACTGTCTTCTTTGCAAAAAGCCGCATTAGCGGTAGGTAAAGGCGAACACCCCGCGCCGCTTAAAGAGCAAGGCAGCACGGAAATGATTCAAGTTACCCGCGCCTTCAACCGAATGAATCAAGGCATAAAGCAACTAGAGCATGACAGAACCTTGATGACGGCAGGTATATCCCACGATTTACGTACTCCGCTGACACGTATTCGCCTTGCATCTGAAATGCTGCCTGAATCCCAAAACTGGATAAAAGATGGCATTGTTAATGATATTGAAGATATGAATGCCATTATCGATCAATTCATCGACTACGCCCGCTACGATACAGAAGAGATAAAAGAAAACACCGACCTAAACAGTCTTATTATTGAACTGGCTCAAGCGCGGCATATTGAAGAGAAGCATCATATCGCGTTGAAGCTTAACGATATTCCCTTGCTTGATTTGCGCCGCGTGGCCATGAAGCGGGTTATTGATAATATTATCGAGAACGCCTTTCGTTATGGCTCTGACAATATTGTTATCTCCACTTTTTATAACCGAAATGAGAAACAGGTTTACTGTAAAATTCGCGACTTTGGCCCTGGCATTCCCGCTGCAGAATTAGAGCATGTGTTTATGCCCTTCGCGCAAGGCGACAAAGCCCGAAGTACATCGGGCTCTGGTTTAGGTTTATCAATTATAAGGCGTATTGTAGAAGCCCATGGAGGCGGTGTGGAACTGCGCAATCACCCACAGCAAGGCTTAATTGCAGAGTTCTATTTACCCCTTCATGCGTAACCGTGCTGTTTCACCATTCGGCTATAAGCCCATGCAGCAACCCACAACATACACCCGCCCATAGGTATTACCCAAAACGCGGTAGTAAGGGGCACATAGTTGGCCCACAACCCTGTTGAAAATGAGGCTACTTGTACGCCAGTAGAGTTTCCGATAATACAAATACCCGATAATACCGGGCCGTTGTCACTATCAATATTCATGGCTGCCGATAACATAAGTGGAAATAACCCACCTAAGCCAAGCCCTAACAGTAAATTACCTGCCCCCATACTGTACAGGTCAGTCATAAGCTTGATGGAAAATACACCGCACAACGACGCTGTCGCCAAAATAACGATAAGACGATGTACCGACATAAATCGCAATAAAAAAGGAAAAACCAGCCGACTGATTACCATACCCGCCGTAAAACACGCGAGTAGGTTTCGAGATTGTTCACCGGTAAACCCAATGCCGTTTTGCGCATAGCTTACAAACCAATTAGCGTTGCCAAACTCTACCGCACCGTAGCCAAAACTAAGCAGCGCCATAAAAATAAAGATAGGTTGTCTAATTACCGCACCAAAATTAAGGGTTTTACGCTGCGCTTTTGGTTGCCCGCGAAGTAATTTAGCTTGAGAGTGCGCTGCCATAAAGGTGTACGCCGACAGGGCTAGCATAAATAATGCGAGCACCTGAATAGGCCTACGCCAATTTTCTTCCTGAAGATAAAGCAAGGTTACAAAAAACGAAGCGGCAAAGGTCCCCAAGCTGAACATAAAGTCCATCAGCCCCATCATGGTAAAGCGCTTTTCTTCGTACAGGCGTGCAATTAGGGTATGCCCAATAGTAAAAATTGTGGAACTGACTATGCCTATCACTACGGCCACCACCAATACCCATTGCCACCCTTGCAGTGACGATATGATCAGCAGTAAAACAGCGTTTATACCTAGCAGCGATGCTAACAATGGCATGTAATCAAAGCGACTTACGTACTTTCCGCCTACTACGGCGCCCACCATCATACCCAATGAGAAAAGCGAGAAGAACAAACCACTTACCAACTCTGACATACGTAGATCGGCAGCAATATCTGGAAGTAAAATACCCCATAATATAAACAACATACCCAGTAAGAAAAAACCGGAAAATATAACAACAGTAATAGGACGACGGCTCATCCATGCTCCTTTACAAACAGGGTTCTAAACGAAATAGTGCAATATTTTGGTGTAGCAGGGCATGATTTGTAGTTAAGAGACTTACTACAACGTTTTTTGATTTTTTTGTTTGGAGCACATTTTTAACGTGAAAACGTTATTGACTACCAAGGACGCTACAGTACGCCTTTAGTATAAGTCGTGCAAGATAGGAGACGAAAAAAGCCCGCGGCTAAGCGCGGGCAAAATATTCTTTGATTTAATCTTTGATAACTCCCCAAGACCAAGACTCTACTACACCATACACATCACATGTGCCAGTACCCACAGCCCATATTTTTTTGTTTGATGCTTTAGCCGCTAACGCTAAAGAAAAGATTGCTTGCCCCCCTGGGGCATTTACATCAAAAGCCAAATGTTTGGGGTGTGTTGAGCATGAAGGACTTGTTTCAACTAGGTTATTAACAAATTGAACGTAGCCTTTACCATTTCTATCTACCCTCACTTGATCAACTTTGAATGTATTAGCTTTTCCTGCCAAAGCGTACGGAGATACCACCAATAAAAGCAATATAAATAAATTTCTCATAAGTTCAGTTTTCCTTACTTAATGTTTAGTTCAACCACATTGTTGTGACAGTAGCATCGGTTGCAGTTACAGAAATATCGCTACTTGACGCTAAATTTAGATAATGTACCGTCACTCTTTCATTGGCTAATTTATACGAAATTGCTGCACTAAATAACCTATCTAGGCCTTCATTTGTTGTGTGGTGTGGAACTTATTTCAAATCCCGCCCTTACCATCGTTGAAGTAAATGCTCACTTGATCTTTGAATCGACCAAACTTTACTGAACAAATTTTCGTTTGAATTTTTATTGTTCATCACAAGTGTTCGAAAATTTAATTTTAAGATAACAGTTAACGTTAATAATGATTAACGTGACTTAAAAAGACGATTTAATTACTCATAAAGCACCAATCCCAACTCTTAACAGATCCATATTCAGGACATGTCCCTATTCCTTTGGCAAAAACCTTTTTATGAGTTGCATGTGCAGACAACGCTAGACTCATAATAGCTTGACCTCCAGGGAAAATGCCAAATGGTTTTGGGTGTGGACTACCGCATGAGGCAGGACTACTACTTAATGGACTGCTAAACTTCACGTACCCCTAGCCACTTTTGTCAACACGAACTTGGGCAACATTTAGAAATTGAGACACTCCAGCAGCGTTGGCTTAAGATATAAATAATCCCGAGATTATTAATAGAATTTTCATACTAGACTCTTCAATTAAATTAGGGCTAATCAGCTTTTATAGAAAGTACTGTGATTGGAACCAAACCTGTCACACCACACCTATTCACAGGAGTTCCAGCATTAAAATATCCAGTTCTTTTTCCACTAACGAGTAATGTCAGTGCAATGCTCGTCATACGGTCAGTTCTAACTTGTCCAACCTGGCTTTGAATTATTACGACTTTGCCAGCATCCTTCATAGTAATAATTACATCGTCTCCGCAGGAATAAACTTCTTTGACCAAGTCATTATTTCCTGCAAACGAGGACGGCGAAGTTATCAGGAGCATTGGTATAATTAATGGTTTTAAAATTTTCACAGGATAGCCTTTATAAAAAAGAATGTTTCGTATTGCGTTTAGCTACTAGTAATTTCTTAATATTATCGTCCTCGGTTTAGGATAATTTTTTGAGCCTTCAGTCACGCACTGAGCGTTATCTAACCACATATACACTTTCTTGCCAGTTGAATGAACTGTTAGAGCGATACTTAAAAAGTGGTCGTTGAACTATGATTTTCACTAACTAGGTAAATTCGTAGATAATTGAAAGAGTCTATTTCAATAGCGTTAATTAATTGGTCTCCGGTGCCAGACCCTGCGGCATAGACATAAGAGATCTCCCACTAAAGTGGACACTCGTTTTAATTGTTTATTCTCGCTGAAAGAGGTTTAGTACGAGCGACTTGTACTATTTAACCTTTTACTATGATTAGTGTTAAAGCAACTTAGATTCAAGCTGTACGCACTTAGGAATTTCCTTAACGTTAACTTAAATCTGTGAATCTTATTTTGATTGCTCTATTTTCAAAATAAGGTACTTGCATATCAATTAAACATATTATATTTTTGGCGTGAGTTCAAACGTAAATTTCAATATTTGCAACAACATAGTGGTGGCTTCAATTGAGCTCAATATGAGGCCAAGGGATTAATAAGAATAAATGGATGTTAGATACTTTCATTGCGGAGCTGCCTTTTTTGTGTCGGAGCTGAGAGTAGGGCAGACCACGTGAAAGTAAATATGTCAGGGAGACACTAACGGGAAAGATTACGTTAGATTTTACTCGAATCTCACTAATACCAACCACGTAATTGAACCTTGGGCCAGTTATGATGGGTGTCCTATTAATTTCTTTCCAATTTCTTTCCTACAATAAAATTAAAAAACATACAAAAATGGTTCCCCAAAAATATTCTTAAGTATGTTTGAATAAAACCCATCTTCACTAACAATATATAGTATCAATAAAATCAATACAAATATCTAAAGTGATACATGTAGACTTCCAAACCTATTACCTATTTTTGGAATAATATCTGTACGATAATAGTTCTCTAAACGAGGAGCTATTATTGTCTTATATTACATTTTTATGGAAACAAACCATTATGGAAAATACTATGAGGATAAAGCGAGCTCTATTAATAGCTTTAATTGGCACTTTGGTTACGCCACTTGCTTATTCTATAGATAGTCAACAAAGTGAAATTTCAAGCATACGCACAACCAACTGGGCACTTGTCGTTACTTTAAAGGAAAAAAGAACGGTTGTAATGGCGACTTAATCAAGATACCAACTAGCATACCTAACATTGACGAAGTAACTGCTATTACAACAGCTGCTATGCTTTCTAAAAGAAAAATTGTAGCTAGATACGTAGAATGTAGTGATTCACCTTGGCGAGATACTGCGAGCGCAAAGGACATAACAATATATTAGTCCCGGAACCTTATTATTGAGTGGCTGAGCTTCCTTAGTTAATTGCTACCACTCTATGAAGCCTTAAGCAAAATCTTACGCTATAGTTACAAACTACTTCCAACCAACGTTTCAATATCGATTATTGTTTGATATAGGGCTGGATTGGCAGGATTTTGGATGCATCCGATGCTGCCTTATCTGGTTCACCTGCCTGTGTGCTCAGATACTAGTTCAGATATGCGAATACTAAGTTTCTATATGATAATCCACTTAAAATCACTAACAAATCTAGCGCATGCAATTTACTGAAACAATATAGAACCAGCTTCGATTTGACCGTTTGAACGACAACTGTAGTAACTTATATTAATTGGCTCTTTCGCCATATATGCAGACAATACGAATGACGTTTTAACTTGGTAATTTGAATTACTATTGCCAATAACAAATGAGTTATGGGTACAAACGACCTCTGTGCTATTATTGGTAAACCCAGAAAGAACGACTTCCACGCCCCCGCTTGTCGCTTTAACTGACTTTATAGAATACTTACCAGACCAAGCAGCCATACCTTTAAGTGGAAAGATAAGAAAGATAAGGCCTGCCAACAATAGAATCTTTTTCATGTTAATTCCTTTTTATATTTATTCCGTAATATTAATTTAATAAAAGCGAATAAAAGCACATATTTTTATTCATTATTTAAGGTAAAAGCAAGACCCATTTGACTTGATTCTACTAGGCTATTAAAACGTACCTTCTTCGCCCTGAATTTTCTTACCTACTAGTTTGACGTCTTCAGAAACTTTATACGTTTGACTATCAATCAAATTGAAAGCTCGCTGAAATGTAGGATGTATTTCCCAGAGAATATCCGCCTCTTGTTGCCAAGAGCTCAATAAGTCAGGCCTATCTACAAAGTAGTAAAAGCGGTGATAGCCCCCTGCACCAGATATTTTCGACTTTCCTCTTAAAAATTCGGTTCTGTACATATTTTTCGCAATTTCCAACGCAACTCTTTGATGTGCATTTTCCGGTGCTTCAACAATGTTAGTTTTAATAATTTGATTAATTATAACAGACCTAAGTTTTTTGGATTTTCCGAAACCTGAAACACCAACGGCAATCAAAGCATTCATGGCCGCCTCTATATAAGGGATTGTCTTATTAAATTCACCCGAAATGAATTGAATACGTCTATTCCCAAAAGGAACAAATGCCCTTTTATAGTGGTACAAGTTACTTTTATTCCCCTCAGAGGTAATCTTTCTTACTTCTTTACAAAACTCTATTAACCACCTGGGGCGGTAAAAACATAAAGTAGCAAATGCCCGATACCCAGACGCCGATTGCTCAGAAAAGCTCATATCAAAGTCTTCGAAATAATTTGATATTAAACGTGTTTTCTCACTTTCTTTTTGTTTATTTGCATCCACCATGGCTAAATCTAGTGGAAACTGGTTTTCTGAGGAACATTTCTTCTGATAGAAATCTAGCCTTTTTGCTATAACTTCTATTAGCTGCTCTTTGCTCCACGACAATGATAATTCGTGCTCGTTTAACTTCTGAATCGTTCCATTCGAAACTCGAAGACTGGTCAAAATATGGGGGCGAATTGTTACGCGGATCCAAACATTTTCTAACCTTACAGCTAAATAAGCCACTGCCTGCAATAATCCGATCAACAAATTTATCTCATCACCATTATCATAAATATCATCCATCTCATCTAAGAGCAGCCAATATCTATTTTCAGAAGTAGCGACAATCCTAGACATTTTTTCAATAGGTATATTACCGTCAAAATCACATTTTTCTACGGGGCTACCTTTAAATTTAAGTCTATCAAGAATAGTAGTAAGTAGGTTCTTGTTTTTCACACCTAAACTTTCAGCTAACTCTACAGCAGTAATATCATCATCCAATATTGCCCAACCTTTGCATTGGCCAATATGAGATACTATTTTCGATAGAATTATATTTTTCCAATAGTTTATTGCTTCATTGACAGACAGCTCACCCCTAGGGAACGTCATGTCTCTGTAGTCTTGGTTTATTACTATTGTATCTTTCTGCTTCTTAAGATTTTCTGACAAGGAAATGAGTAAACCACTTTTACCAGAACCTCTTGCGGCATTTAAAATAATTACCTTTGAGTCTGTATCTGATAGTGGCGTTAGATACTCATTTCTTATTAACGCGTACTCAAGAAAATTGGGGTCTTCTTGAGCCATTTCATTTCCAAATACTTTTCTAAGCGTTACTCTGCTCATGAGTTCAACGCACTTTCAACGTAAGATTGGCTAAATTCCATTTACTACAAGCTTCCAGAAATTGTATAACAATAATGTATGCTAAACGCTGTCACCTGGTCAAATTTCATTCACCAATAATCTCTTTTAATCAACAACTAAACCCTAAGCAAACAACCTAATAGCAATTGCTCGGCTAGAAACCCGCTGCATACATTGGCTTTTGCAATAGTTTTCAAGATATTCCAGCTTTCCAGCGGCGCTTGAAAAACAATATTCGAACGTTGTTGCAAGTTCAAACCAATGCTCTGCGGTTAACCCTAAGCGAGCTATAACAGGCGGTTCGGTATCTGCTATCGCTCCTCTTTTATCTTTTCGCACTTGCCTACCAGTTAAATCGACTAACTGAACATAATCCATCAACGAGAATGGCAATCCTTTTGGCATATTCTTTCTTGGGTTACCTACAAACGGCATAAGGTACTTAGGTGCTACCTTGCGTTTTGCAGCATTGAGTCGGTATTGGATACTGGTATGCTTAGCGTGTTCAGGTGTATTTGCCATCTTTGCTCTTACAGGGTTTAAATCAACATAAGTCATGCACGCCATTAATGCTGCTTCATCAAGTAGCGCTTGTGATTTAAATCGCCCTTCCCAAAATCGACCTGTACATTGGTCTTCTTTATTTGCTTGCCGTGCTATGTATTCATTCAAGCAACGCATAAACCAGCTAATATCACATAAGCGCTTTCTCCATACCGCTATCGTTGCCTCAATGGTTTTTAGTTGTGCTTCTCGCATGCGCTCTCGGCTTTCCTCAACCAGATACTGGCGTGTTAACAGCGTGCCGTTAAACACTTTATGCCACCTGGTAACCACTTCCTCAGAGGTCATTGTTTTTATCTTTTCTAAATCAACGTGTAGTACTAAATGCGTATGATTGCTCATTACTGCATAGGCACATACATCAATGGAAAATACTTCAGTAAGGTAGTGAATTCTATCTTCAACCCACTGGCGACGATGCTCATAACTTTGGCTTGTAAGCTTATCTTCACCGCATAAGAAAGCACGGCGTACACAGCGTGATACGCAGTGATAGTAGGGGGTTTCTGACAAGCTGATTTGAGAGTTTCTGGTTCTAGGCATCACGGCCACCATATAAACTTTGATGACCGCTATTTTGGATTATTTTAACCAACCACGTAATTGATCCTTGGGCCAGTTAAGGGGGGCTATTTTGTTATTGATTCATAACTTTGACAGCAACGATCTGAGGACGGTTGAAATAGCAGCCGCCACCGTAAATTGTTAGTGTTAAAGTTGAGTTTGCGTGCGTAGACGCTAACAACATACTATGAGTTATTTCTGGGGCATTTTTGGGGAGAACATAGACGCTTGGATTCGAGCATGAGGCTGGATTGGTTAATGAGTTCTCATTTGTTCTAACGTATAAATCACCGGATGTAGTTGTCCAGCTTTCAAGAAATTTTATAGTGGTTTCATTTGTGGACTGATTACCTTGCGCAGACAAAGAAAATAAAACACAGCAAATAAAAAAGGGCTTTTTTAAAAACATTTTTGTTCTTCCTTGTTTAAAACGTGAATATATCAGCACACTTTATGGACATCAAACTTTTGTTTTAGTCAACATGATTTACATTCATTTTTAACCAAGCAGAAAAATCAGAATCTAAATGCGGGAAAAACAACATTCACGTTGAGTGTAATGGAAGTTTGGAATGAGCAGTTCACGTGGACGCCCTATTTAATTAATGGCAGGGGGTAACCGACAAGCTGATTTGAGAATTTCTAGTCCTAGGCGTCACGGCCACCATATAAACTTTGATGACCGCTATTTTGGATTATTTTAACCAACCACGTAATTGAACCTTGGGCCAGTTATGCTGGGTGTCCTATTTAGTTATTTCTAGTTAGTTATTTCTAGTTATTTCTGATACTAGTTATTTCTGATACAATTTATCGGTTTTCACTCATATAAAAACTCTATGTGTACAGTATTTCATGTAACCCTCCCGCCTTTACTACCTACTAACGATAAGAGCGCAATCTCCGCTAGATACCCGCATGGGTTAAACGATGGTATTTATTGTTGGCTAAATATAGTAGTAGCTAGAGAATATCTTAATCAACAAGATAACTCTGATGATCTTCGAATCTATCAGTTGCGACTTTCAGAACGTCCAGATGAAAGTCAAAACTCAGATCCTGCTGGACGTGGATGGGAAAACGCTTCTAATGCCGCAGTAGTTAACTCTCTTGAGTGTACAGGATTAAAAAACGTACCCTGCTACATTATCAAGGACGTGGATATAATTGTCGAGTTGGAGTTACTCAATAATGAGAACTAGTCATAATTACTAAAAAAACCAACCCCGCCGAAGCGTGTTTGGTTTGAAATTACAGTGGGTGTCCTAATTAGTTTAGTTCGAGTTCGTAGTTCGCTAGTTCGAGTTCGTAATTCGCTAAAGTTCGCCATTTATTAATTAAACTTTGATGACCGCTATTTTGGAATATTTTAACCAACCACGTAATTGAACCTTGGGCCAGTTAAGGTGGGTGTCATATTTAGTTTTCCTAGTTTTCCAACAAGTGCTGTCACCTTCTCGCGTCGCGATGATTAAGCCAAGACCTCTAACCCTTTAGTGGCCACCAAATTAAGCAATTTCAGCGAAGTACCACGAGGTTTTTTACCGCCTTGCTCCCACTGCCTGACCGTTGATGCAGTCGTGTTTAGGTAAGCGGCGAACACAGCCTGACTCACATGGGCTTTTTTACGGATAGCCTGAATGCGGCGAGCATCATAGGCTTCGATTTTTGGCAGGCACAGCGCATCAAACTCGCGCAGCGTTTGCTTATCCATCACGCCTGCATCGTTTAACTCTTTTGCTGTGTCATGTATGACATCTAAGATACTGTCTTTCATCTCATTTCACCTCTACCATGCTGCCCGTTTTAAGGGCTTTTTTCAGTTGAGCATCACTGTAGCCCAACAATTCTTTTGCCAAGTGCTTAAACGCTTTTAGCTCTTTACTGTCGATGTTATCCCGCGCATTTTTAGGAAAGCCATACATAAAAAAGGCTTTGTTCCCCACCTTAAATGCAAGAATAGTTCGCAGGCCGCTGCTCTTACCCTGACCTTCAATGGGCGCACGCTTTTTATAAACATGGCCACCGAGATCAGCATCAATTAACCCTTTTTCCATCTCACTGACGGCCTCTTTAAGGGCATCATCCGTCAGTCCTTCTTTTATCGGCCCACTTCGTGAACCACTTTGATTTATATATGCGCATTTCATTCCCTTCCAACACCCTACACTATAACACTTAGTGACACAGTTTGTATAATCGAAATTGTCATAGCTGATGCACCCGTTTTAACTAAATCAATTATTTTTTCACTTCGGCCCGGCGTTTTAAAAAAATTGTGTCACCATAGGGTGTGACTGGCAGTTATGGACGATGCCGATGTGTCACGCTAAAAATGTCGTAAAACCCGCATTTTTTCATGCCCATTGTTCGTTGTTGTATCTACAACAAATTCAATCTTCCATTATGTCAGTGTCATTCAAGCAACCAAGAGGAATATAAAATGACACTTGATACAAACTACCCGGACATTCATTCGGACATTTACAAACAAGCTGAAACACGCGTGCAAAAAGCGATTCGCTTGCTGCTCAAAGAGGGTCACCCGTTTGAGCCATCCAAGCTCTTGCGCCGTCAGGAGGTGCAATACGCGCAGCGGGATTGCCAAATCCCTGATGATCTCTTACAGATAATCGTCTTCCCGCTAATGGACATCCGCGATTGGATCTGGGAGGAATACGCCGAGCGTAAACTGTGGACGGTGCCTGAGGCTGCCTGCTTGGGTGTGGGCATGGATCCGCTGTGTTACCACCTTGAGCCGGGGCAATATTACAACGGCTGGCGTGAAGAGCGTGAAACCCTGTTAGACGCCATCAAAGATGCGGTATTGCTCGAAGAGTTGGTGATCATTGAGAAAGACGGTGAGCAGTACATCCGCCCTCAGGATTTCTGCAAATGGGCCTACTCGCAAGACTTACTGACTCATGACTTGGTCGGGCCCTTGCGGGCCTTGGCCGCAAAGCCTGCCACAAAAGACTACATCCCCGACTTAGACGAGATGAAAGCCCGTTACGTCAGTAACGCTCAGCAACGTCTGTTCGCGGATGGGCTGTCTCATGCTGAACGCCGACGACGAGATTTGTTTGGATTGACCATTTACGCCAAGTATGACGACCCCACGTTGACCCGTGAGGCCATCGCCAAACTCGCCTGTGAACTGTTGAATGAAGACTGTCTGAAGCTGCCCGGCTTCGGTTTCTCAACCGTGCGTAACGATCTGTACCGCCTTGATGAAGAGCTACAGCACCCAGATCACGCTACGTTGAGATTCTTCAACTCGGTTCCTAGCGAACAAGAGATTATGAGCACAAACCCCACTCACCGGTGGTGGCCGCGCTGGCGCAGCGTCATCGCTCACAAACTCCCGTATCTGGTACTGCCAGAATGATTTCGCTCTGTGCACCGCTACCACGGTGCACAAAGCCTGAATCCCTTGAACTTGTTCACGCAACGGGAGATTTCCCCCATGAATAAACACTTAAACAAAGCCGTAACGGCACGATTCTCTGGCGAGGATCACGCCCGTCTGCAAATTGAAGCAGAGCGCCGTGGTTGCACGGTGGCCGATGTCATTCGAAGCTTTTGGACACATTACCAAGAGCAACAACAATTGCAACAGCTTTTGCTCAAACTTGAACAGCGTCAACGCAAAGTCCAATTTGAGATGCTCTGCACCACCTTGGACTTGGCCGCAGAAGATCACAAACAAGCCCTAAGCCAATCGCACGATAAGGGAGTGAAATTCTAATGAGTACACTACCCACTTCGTATCGTCGCCAAGATTGGGCGAGCATTATCACGGTAGCAGGTATTGTCTGGCTGCCTACCTTCATCGGTCTGCTTATCTGGTCGTGGTCATGGCTTACGCCATGGCCAGCGTTAAGCGTCCATATCGACTATTGGCTGGATAGCGTATCCGGTTTGGTCTTTGACCATTCCTTACGCCCTTGGCTTGGCTACTGGCAAGCATTGATTGAACGTGACTGGCACTGGGTCTTTCACAGCGTGATACACAGTGATAGTAGGGGGTTTCTGACAAGTTGATTTGAGAATTTCTGGCTCTAGGCATCACGGCCACCATATAAACTTTGATGACCGCTATTTTGGATTATTTTAACCAACCACGTAATTGAACCTTGGGCCAGTTATGGTGGGTGTCCTATTTAATTTCCTATTTAATTCAAGTTATGGTGGGTGTCCTATTTAGTTACTTTCCTTTAGTTACTTTCCTTAGTTTTCATAAATGAACACCACCCAACTCTATCTACGATACAATATGGTGAAGAGAATATCGCTCTTCATGGGTAATTCCATTAGTTGCTAATTCTAATCAAAAGTAACTCAACAAACGAGGAGTTTGGTTTCAAGTTACGGTGGGTGTCCTAACAGTTGGCAAGTGCATCGTCAATGGCACCGATAAAAATATAACCTCGATACTTATTCATTGACACATTTATATTCTTTTTACTACAGTTAAAATTTACTTATCAAATTAATGCCATCCCGCCTCCTGATGACGGCTATTTCGGCTTGTTTTAACTAATCTGGTAGTTGAACTTGTGGCCAGTTAAGGTGGGTTCCCTATTTAAACTACCAAGCCTTTAGTATAAGTCACTCAGAAGCGGGCAAAACATACTTTGATTTAATTTTCGATAACTTCACTCGTTTTTAAAGTCGAGAAAATTACATTTAAGCTCGCTTAACAGCCATTTATAAAGATACGAGCTACTGAAGTGCAACCACACGGTGCAAACGATGCGCTTTATATCCACCCACATTTGTCTCTGCATCATGACAGTGCCATGAGGCCGACTTTTGATTTAAGTAAAGGGCATATACAAAACTAATGAGATTGGACTCGTTTGAAGGGACATAACATTTTATATCATTAGACAACCAAACTACCACATGCTCGTTTCCTTCCCATTCGATAATTCCTTTTACCGTTAGTGAGGAGCCACTCGGCGTCCAAGCATTCACGATACTTGAAAATAGAATTAATGCTGTAAATACTGTGATTTTTATCATTTTAATACAAATCCTAATTTTAATCTTTGGAGCTTCCATACTACGTAAAGCTAACAAATCAAATAGCTCTTTGCTACAGCCGTATCTGTGATTAGATACCGTTACGATTTACTACCCACGCTTAATATCATAACTTACTTCTAAACTTGACCGGAGTGGGTGTGCCACAATAAGGTGGCTCCCACTTCTTTACTGGGCATAAATACGACTTATAGTGCACCTGTCAGAAAAATACTTGTCATTTGAGTTTAATTTCACAGCGACAGGTATTTTTGCTAAGTAGGCTGAAAGAGCAAAACTAATCATAGCCTCTCTAGTTTCTGTGTTACGGATTGCCGAGTATGAGCTATTACAATTGGTAAATTCAGAAAATCCCCCTTCCAGTTGAATTTGCACAATATCCTGATGTGAGGGATCGTCGGGACCTGAAAACACTATACTTGTAATTAAACCATCTGCTTTAGTTACGAAAGTACCAAATAAAAAAAAGGCAAATAAGATCCATCTTAACTTCATAATCTAATCCTTTAAAAAATTAACTTATACTAAGCCAATATAATTTTGTTCGGAAGCTGTATTGTCATTCAGCATTTATTGAATTACTCACCTTAATACCATATAGCTAGGAAAGCGCTGAACCTACATTATGTATTTATCGAAGTTCAATTCTATAGTAAGTTTTTGGCGTCCAATTATTCTATCTAATTAGTACGCACAATTATCTTTTGCGCAAAATTGAACAGCAACGGCTTTTTGCCTATCTCTCTCACAGCCGACCAAACGGAATAGTGCTGAACTGTTAGAAGCGACTGCTGCCAGAGCTATTGAAAAACTTCGTTCTAGAGCTGCTTCACTGCCGAGAGTTGTTGCTGACATAATTATCGTTTGCTGAGTGCAATTTTCAGTATTTGGGCCATCCCATTGTACATATACTGAGTTAGCATACGATTCTAATTTAGTAATTTTTCCATAGCTCCAACTTGCAGAATAGCTACTAAAGCTAATTAGAAATAGAGCAAAGCTCAAGAATAAATGTTTAAAATTTATCACGTAACCCAATCCCATATTTATTTGATAATTCACAAATAAAGCTAGCATGTTTATAAGGCCATTAGAATCTTTCATTTATACTTTTATTAATGTACATGTAACCCTGATATTTCAACGTACACAAAAAAATAACATACAAATACTAACCACTCCTTTCATATACAGACAGTTTCTAAATCATCGTTAAGTTCGAAGTAAATATTCATTTAATCAATGTAGAATTAACAGTTAAGTGAACAACCTAATAGCATTAGCCCGGCTAGAAACCCGCTGCATACATTGGCTTTTGCAATAGTTTTCAAGATATTCCAGCTTTCCAGCGGCGCTTGAAAAACAATATTCGAACGTTGTTGCAAGTTCAAACCAATGCTCTGCGGTTAACCCTAAGCGAGCTATAACAGGCGGTTCGGTATCTGCTATCGCTCCTCTTTTATCTTTTCGCACTTGCCTACCAGTTAAATCGACTAACTGAACATAATCCATCAACGAGAATGGCAATCCTTTTGGCATATTCTTTCTTGGGTTACCTACAAACGGCATAAGGTACTTAGGTGCTACCTTGCGTTTTGCAGCATTGAGTCGGTATTGGATACTGGTATGCTTAGCGTGTTCAGGTGTATTTGCCATCTTTGCTCTTACAGGGTTTAAATCAACATAAGTCATGCACGCCATTAATGCTGCTTCATCAAGTAGCGCTTGTGATTTAAATCGCCCTTCCCAAAATCGACCTGTACATTGGTCTTCTTTATTTGCTTGCCGTGCTATGTATTCATTCAAGCAACGCATAAACCAGCTAATATCACATAAGCGCTTTCTCCATACCGCTATCGTTGCCTCAATGGTTTTTAGTTGTGCTTCTCGCATGCGCTCTCGGCTTTCCTCAACCAGATACTGGCGTGTTAACAGCGTGCCGTTAAACACTTTATGCCACCTGGTAACCACTTCCTCAGAGGTCATTGTTTTTATCTTTTCTAAATCAACGTGTAGTACTAAATGCGTATGATTGCTCATTACTGCATAGGCACATACATCAATGGAAAATACTTCAGTAAGGTAGTGAATTCTATCTTCAACCCACTGGCGACGATGCTCATAACTTTGGCTTGTAAGCTTATCTTCACCGCATAAGAAAGCACGGCGTACACAGCGTGATACGCAGTGATAGTAGGGGGTTTCTGACAAGCTGATTTGAGAATTTCTGGCTCTAGGCATCACGGCCACCATATAAACTTTGATGACCGCTATTTTGGATTATTTTAATCAACCACGTAATTGAACCTTGGGCCAGTTATGGTGGGTGTCCTATTTAATTGCTTGAAGTAATTGAACCCTATGACAGTTATCGTGGGTGTCCATGTAACTTTATAAACTTTGATGACCGCTATTTTGGATTATTTTAACCAACCACGTAATTGAACCTTGGGCCAGTTATGATGGGTGTCCTATTTAATTACTGACAAGCTGATTTGAGAATTTCTGGCTCTAGGCATCACGGCCACCATATAAACTTTGATGACCGCTATTTTGGATTATTTTAACCAACCACGTAATTGAACCTTGGGCCAGTTAAGGTGGGTGTCCTATTAGTTCTCTTTTATTGAATATAAACCCCGCCGAAGCTGGATTTGAATTCAAGTTACGGTGGGTGTCCAGTTTAATTAGTGGATATCCCGCTTAACTTGATTTAAGAATTTCTGGCTCTAGGCATCACGGCCACCATATAAACTTTGATGACCGCTATTTTGGATTATTTTAACCAACCACGTAATTGAACCTTGGGCCAGTTAAGGTGGGTGTCCTATTAGTTCTCTTTTATTGAATATAAACCCCGCCGAAGCTGGATTTGAATTCAAGTTACGGTGGGTGTCCAGTTTAATTAACGATGCCTGTCC
Organism: Alteromonas sp. CI.11.F.A3; assembly: GCF_032925565.1. Taxonomy (NCBI): domain Bacteria; kingdom Pseudomonadati; phylum Pseudomonadota; class Gammaproteobacteria; order Alteromonadales; family Alteromonadaceae; genus Alteromonas; species Alteromonas sp. CI.11.F.A3. The sequence goes on along the minus strand of NZ_CP136708.1, from coordinate 297,111 downwards.
ATAGTAATTACTATGTATTCATTCAAGCAACGCATAAACCAACTAATGTCACATAAGCGCTTTCTCCATACCGCTATCGTTGCCTCAATGGTTTTTAGTTGTGCTTCTCGCATGCGCTCTCGGCTTTCCTCAACCAGATACTGGCGTGTTAACAGCGTGCCGTTAAACACTTTATGCCACCTGGTAAACACTTCCTCAGAGGTCATTGTTTTTATCTTTTCTAAATCAACGTGTAGTACTAAATGCGTATGATTGCTCATTACTGCATAGGCACATACATCAATGGAAAATACTTCAGTAAGGTAGTGAATTCTATCTTCAACCCACTGGCGACGATGCTCATAACTTTGGCTTGTAAGCTTATCTTCACCGCATAAGAAAGCACGGCGTACACACCGTGATACGCAGTGATAGTAGGGGGTTTCTGACAAGCTGATTTGAGAATTTCTGGCTCTAGGCATCACGGCCACCATATAAACTTTGATGACCGCTATTTTGGATTATTTTAACCAACCACGTAATTGATCCTTGGGCCAGTTATGATGGGTGTCCTATTGGCATCACGGCCACCATATAAACTTTGATGACCGCTATTTTCAATTATTTTAACCAACAACGTAATTGAACCTTGGACCAGTTATGGTGGATGTCCTATTTAATTATTGGATTATTTTAACAAGCCACGTAATTGAACCTTGGGCCAGTTAAGGTGGGTGTCCTATTTAATTCATATGTGGAGGCCAATCCCGACAAGCAAACCATGATAATGGCGCAGCGCTGGAAAGACGTTAAACCCTTAAATGATTTGGTGCGCACCGTCTATCAAGACCAAGGTAAGCTAGGCACAGAGAACATTTTAACCGAATGCGTGGTGTCCAATCAGAGTCTGTATTTTGCGTTCTCAAAGGGTGAGCGGGTACGCTTTACCAAGAACGACTATAAGCGCGATTTCACCAATGGTGAGCAAGGCACCATTACTCAGGTGTTACAGCTTGAGGATGATATTCGCTTTACCGTCAAGCTCGATTCAGGCCGTACCGTGAGCTTTTATCAATCGGATTACTCCGATGAGCAAGGCAGACTGCAACTGGTGCAAGCTTATGCCTGTACGGTCTATTCATCACAAGGTGCGACCATCGATGGCGATACCTTTGTGCTGTAAACCACCGCCATGGACAGGGCCGCAAGCTACGTAGCCGGAAGCCGCCACAAAGACCAATGCCACTGGTTCGTGAACGGCCAAGAGCTGGATGCCCAAAGCGGACAGGCCGATAAAGGCCAAACGCCTGATATGGCAACACGGCTGAAAACCTTAGCACGCTGCATGAGCATCAATAAACACAAGGCCATGGCCAGTGAGTACATTGCTGAACAACAAGCCGAAAAGGAGGCACAGCAAGAAGCCAGCAAACAGGCTGAACATGAACTGGCAGCCTAACCCCAGAAACAACAAAGCCTGCCATCGGGGCAAGCTTTGCTTTACATGTCATGGCAAATCAATTTACTACGACCGCTTTGGTCCTATAAGTATCGGGAAAGCACCTCTATTAAATGTGAAAAGTCGCTGCTTTCAAGTAGCTCCTTCTCAATAGATTCGATACTTCCAGTAGACTCCCAAAAATACTCATCAACCTTCATACAGTTAATAATTTTTTGTACAACCTCTAACAGTGAAGCTCCTTCTACAACCTTAATTTCCTGAAACGATATCTCGACCTTTCTTTCCGAAAAGATACTAAATCCGCTAAACCAACCGTGATTTTTCTCAAGCTGTATATCATCAAAATTGATGATATCTCTATTAGAGTCTATTAAAGAAGCTTTTTCATAAAACTTATTACTCAAGGCTGATTTACCACAAACTTTTAATTGTCGTTCATGCTTGATAATTTCTATAGAGCCATCATGACCTAACAACACAGCTGGAAACAACACCCACCCTCCTTAATAATTTTCATTTGCAACTTCATTAGTTAACCTTCCTCCAGCGTAAGCGCTCGCCGCCTTTGCCCACTGAGGAGTTCCATAATAAAGCTTGCCGGCCAAGTTGTATGGGTTTCTTCCTTTACCATGAATGGCAGTATGAACTGCTGCACTTGGCATATTCATCAGATTCCAAGGCTGATTCTTTATTGAATCGGGAAGGTGTTTGAAAGGCCCTTGATTTCTATGTGCAAACCAATGATGTACGTGTTGCCCTTTGGCTGCTTGCCCTGTATTCCCTAACCATCTCCTTGTAGCAGCCCAAGTATGAGATCCTTTTTTCCATGCTGTCCCCATTGCAACCCTCATTCCTGCTCTTGCAATAGCATTAACAAGGAAAACATCGGAGACAGCCATGGCTGAATTAAACACTGCCCATCCATAATTACCATTTTGAAAATCTTCTTTTGCCTGCATTATGGAGCCATATACGGGTATATATTTATGCCATGATGGAGTGACTGTCGATGAATGTCTGGTTGGATTTTGATTATGAGACCCCTTAGATTCACTCCCGTTACTGACTCCACTGTATGTTTGAAGCGCAAGAGTTCCCATTGAACCGATATCGCTAACAGGTATATCTCGTTTTTCATTGCGAGGCTGCCCCTCTGAACCATTACTTTTAGGCTTGTTATCTCGCTTTGAATCTCCCTCTCTACCTTCTTTATTGTGGGTACTTATTACTCCATCAGTCTTACCCTCATCCTTATCACCGCACGATGGTTGATTTCCTCCACAACGAATTACAATCTCTAAAGGTTTTCGTTCTTCCTCAGGAGATTCAGCTGTATAACCTGTAGGATCAACAAATCGTAATGGATTATTCATAACATACGAATATGGATTCAAACCTTGCGAGCCACCATGCACAAAAGGATCAACCGACATAAACCTACCAAGGTTGTAATCATACACCCTGCCATTCATATGAATGATTTCAACTTCATCCAAGTGCTCGTGATCAGTAAAACCACGTCGTGTAGACATATCTACATCTAGTAAATTATTTCCAAGACGAGCGGATTTACCAAAACTTTGCATTAAACTGCCGTCACCCATACGCGGTTTCCCGAACGGGTCATAAAAACGATAGGCCATCACGTTGTTATTGTGATCCATGAGAGTGGTAGCACTTCCCAATCTATCTCTATGTGTAAAGCGTATTTTCTTCTGATTCGTGCCCTCAACAATAACCGCAACATCACTGACATAAGACGTTTGTGTTGTATTTGAGCCTTCTTTTTCAACTTCATACAGCTTATCGATGTAATGCGTAGTGATTGCTTTACCATCTACTGTTCTAACTTGCTTAAATCGCGTCCAATCAGCGTCGTAAGAAAGTGAAACTCGCGAGCCTAGGCGATTAATTACCGTGGGCTTATTCATAACGTTATAAGTAAACTCGGTAACGTTATTTCGCTTAATTAAGTTGCCTTTTCTGTCATAACCAAACGTCGCTGTACCACCGGCTTTAAGTGCCACTGAAGTCACTTTGTTTGTGCCACTTTGATATAAATACGCACTATTGCTATTGGTAGAATAATCCGACTTTTTCTTCAAGTTCCCAACTGCGTCATAACCATAATCGATATAAGTCGTCGTATTACCAACACTGATTGCAGAACGCGTTAACCTTTGCAGATTGTCATAAGAATAAGTATCTCGTTGGGGTGAGCTTACTGCTCGGTTCACTTGGCTACGCAGGTTTCCGTAGCTGTCGTAGTTGTCGTAATCAAGATAGTGTACATTCGAACCATTTGCCGTGACTAAACTCATCAACATTTGGCCCGTTCGTTGGCTATACAAGTATTCACCTTGCTGTTTATTGTTAGCAATACTCGCTTTTTTGATATTTCCTAAACTGTCTTGCTCGTTTATTTTACGATAAACATAGCCACTTGCCGCATTTTTCTCCGTTGTTAAATAGCCCCTGCTATTATAGTCCATAGCGACCTTAAGCCCGTTCGGGTAGGTAATGGACTTAACGAAGCCGTGGCTAGCGTTATAAGCAGTTTTAGTAGAATAAACTGTGCCGTCTATGGAGGTTCTTACTTCGCTGGGTCGTGCCAAACTATCGAAATAAAACTCTTTCGATACACCTGACGCAGATGTTTTTGATAACAAACCACGCTTTCTAGTATCCCACGTAAACGTTGCATTTCCGTCACTAGAATAGCGTTGTTTCACCCGGCCTAATAAATCGTAGTCGTAACGCTGGTAATCACCATTTGCATCAAGTTCATTTTCTAAGTCACTAAATGCGTTGTAGGTAAAGGTGGTTTTACCTTGATTAGGATCGTCAACCCAAAGCTTCCGACCAAAATTATCGTAATGCGCCACTATTTGGTTTCCTGCAGCATCTTCAATAACTACAGGGTTGCCTTGAGAATCATATCCATAACGTGTTACACCACCTTTTGCGTCGGTGGTTTGCATCAGTAAGCCGTTGCTGTCGTGAGAACGGCTCATCGATAAATTATGACCATCGCTAGCATAAGTTTCAATTTCCGTTTTTAGCGCTGAATAAGTATATTCAGTGGTAAAATCTTCGCGGCTATCTACAGCTGGCGTTGTTTTTCCAGTTAGTCTTCCAATAACATCGTAACCAGAAAAGTATGTATAAACCGGAGTACCACCATGGGGCAGGGACTCATGCGTTAGTTGACCTAGCGCGTTGTACCGTTTATCAATGAAGCTCCATTGCCCGCTGCCAAAACCTTCAGTAGCTTCGCGCAAACTTCGGCCTAATTCGTCCATGTACGTTTTTGTTCCAGGCATGCCTGCTTGGCTTGTAGAAACCATGTAAAGCACATGTTGAGAACCTTTTGCACTATCTGGCGAAGAGTAATTAAACGTTTGCTTCGCGACACCAGGCGCATTAATTTCAGTCGGCCTAAATAAACTGTCGTACTTTGTAGAAGTAGCTAACCCATTAGCATCTGTAATTTTTTCCACGCCGCCAAAATATGGACTAGTTTGCGCGGTCGTTACAAGATCATAATTTCCGTTCTCATGAATTGATTTGAAAGGGAAGTACCCCTTAGCACTTTCTGTAGAACCATTATCTGAATAAGTGGTACTTACTGTGCGCGTTTCAACCGCTTTGCTATTCCCACTTCCCTTCAAAACAACGCCTTTTGTTTGCTGCTTTGAGGGTAAACCATAGCTATTGTAAGTAGTCTCTACCACACTACATGGCGTTACGTTTGAAGTGCTTAGGCACTGGCTGCGGGAAAATTTACTGGATGAACCAGTAGAAACAACAACTTTCGGCTTTCTATGTACAGTATCCCACTGTTCTATTTTGGTAGAAGATGAGCGTGAGAAGGTATTGGTGGTTCCCCACAACACTGAGCTATTTTTGGGGCTTAGGTGGGAGGTTGTCGCTTTCCAATTAAGCTTATGCGGCCAATCATTTGAAGCACTATAAGAAGCCGTATTAATGATTTCTAACTCGCTATACTCATCGACCTTTACCGTTCTACTTTTAAGTACGTTGCCTCTTGCGTCAATATCAGACTGCGCAATACTGGTAGTCGTTGCAGATAACTGCGAGTACAAAGAGTTTACGTCGTACTCTCGCTTTATTTGTCTCGCATTGTGAAGCTTATAAGTATTCGTTCCGTTATAAGCTGATGTTTCTACCCAATCGTTGGTCGTAACTATGAAAGGTCTTGTTTGCCCAACTTCTGTTACGCTAGAGGCTTCAACTAACCCAGTCGTAGGGAACATTTGACCAAATTCAACGCCTGAAATGGTTTTAGCTGCTACATTCTCATGAGTAATTTCCCTAAATCCCATGAAGCCGCGTCCCTTCGTGTTGAAAACAGCGCCCTTATAGCGATAAAGATGTTTGTTTTTTCCACCGACTCCATTATCAATATTAAACTCAGCAACGGTATACATACTTGATGCAAAATGAAGGTATTCACCTTCCCCACCCGTTAACTGTTCCGTGTAATCGAAATCGGTTTCATAATAAGGTTGAGCGTTAGTGCCGGATCTATCGTATTCATCACTACTAAGGGGGCGATATTTCCATGTCGCAGACACACCTTTAGGTGCAGAAACCGATTCAAGAAGGTCATGAGGAAGGTAAAGCTCACTGCCTCTTGCCGCCCCTTTATTCCGACTATAATACGCACCATAATTTTCAAAATGAGCGGCCATCACAGTTCCACTTCCAGTATTTTGAAAACTGTTTGTAGGCCACGTCTTAGTATGCAGTGATACTAGATCAGGTAAACCTTTACCATGACTATCTACGAACGCGGATTGATAGCCATGGCCAATATAATTAGTTGATTTTTTTGTTAGTCTGATAGTGCCGTTTGAATCTTGACTAAAGTGAAATGCGTTCCATTTATAAATACTATCGTCATTCTCGCTAGCATTAATGTGCGCAACTGATTCACTACTCGTTCTATACGCCCCATAAATACTATCACCACACCGCCGTTGAATTCGACCATTGTGATCAGTGACTTCCATGCATCCCGTTACTAAGCGTTGCCCTGGCTCAAGCAATTCTGCAATGCCATCGCCATCTATGTCGGCCACTTTGATAGCCTGGCCATACTTAGGTGCGGTAAATTCTGCGTCTCCACCACCAGGAAAGAAAACAAAGGAGTATTTAGTTGCAAGGTTGTCACCTTGAATAAGTTGCTCTTCACCAAACAACCTATTGCCTTTGTTCAGTTTGGCAACTAACAAACTTTCAGTGTCACTGTCTGGATTTTCTTTCCAGCCTATCCAATCTTGCAAACCATCGCCATTGATGTCGGTGAAATAGGTGAAAAAAGTTTTTGACCCCCACGAAGAACCACTAGCAACATATGAAAAAGATGATGTAGTGTAACTATAACCATTACCCGAATTATACAAGAACCCCAATGGCTGAGGCTGAGGATATTCAATGCTGTACTTAGAATTTGTACTATGTTTCGCAATCAATAAATCTGGAGTACTGTCACCATCCATATCGCCCATAAATTGGACAGATGTTAACGGTCTAATTTCTGATGGCCTAGAAACCCTGCCTGTCGATTGAAAAGTATAAACGAGTTTAGGTTGTGCAGAATAAGGCGAAGAAACGTTACCCGTGTGAGAATAAAACCATAATTTAGCGTTTTCATAATCTTCAAACCTGTAAACCATTAGATCTGGCCAGCCATCACCATTGTAATCGGCAATGTTCATAATATGGTCGTCTTGGAAGTTTGAGTAGTAAGTGTTCTTTTTCGCTAATGAAATTCCGGTTGAAAACCAGCTACTTCCATTAGTATTTGATGAATGTTTTAACTGAAGCGTACCGTTGTGGTTTCTCCAATCATCGGTTAAGCCATCTTTGTTAAAATCTCCCTCGGCACAAACCACTACCCTTTTATAAAGGTTCGTATGACAAGGGTTAATTGACTTTGTTGTTGTACCAGTTAACTTACCTTCTGCGTTAACAAAATACCCTTTCCAATCTCTTACGCCATCACCATTGATATCACCTCTGGGAAGTATGTGTTCAATTTTCTTCTCAGACGAATACATCACATTAGAATTGAAACTGAATCGTTCAAAGGCGACTGAAGGCGTATCATCACTCCAATTAAAAGACGTTTTTTCTTTACAGAGTGTTCTTCCTATATAACCGCACTCCTGTACGTTTGACAGCAAGTCGCGTCCAGATGCTCGACTTGCACTATAGCTAAGGTTGTAGCGTTTAACGCGAGAGTTATTGTAAAAGGTGTCGATGTAATCTAATCGTTTTGTGCTTTCTGTTAGTGTGCCCCAAAGATACGAATTTCTGGGCTTACTTTTGTTTTGGTACACAAATACAACTTTACGATTTCCATCTGTAGTGCCATCGCCTGTGTACTTAATACTTGTTAATAATTTTTCGCCTGCACCATAGTTGGTATAGTAATAGCTCATGTGGTTTTTACCACTGACATCTTTAGTCTTATTTAGTAGCCAAGACAGTGTTTTTGATGTGCCACTTGGAGAAACTTTTGAGCCAGTAGTTTGCCCATAATATGAAATTGAACCATCTGGGCTTTTAACTTCGAAATAGGTAGAGCTTGAATCAGTGTTACCTGTTCTTTGAAACACTCTAGTAAAGTTATCAATTTCGAATCTGTATTCGGTATTTGCAAAGCCATATGATCCTGAAACGTTTATCAAGCGTTGACCATTTAAGCAAAGTTTATCGCTAGAATAGCTGAACTTGATTGCTCCAACTACACCATCGTGAGCCAGTGTAGCTGCGCATCGGGAAATTGAATTATTAGCATTGAGAGACCAGCCTACTCCCGCAACACCCACACCTGACCTACTATTGTATTGGAGACTAATATCTGGTTGTATTCCCGCGCGCCCTGGGACAACATCGATAGGGATAGAGTACGCTGCGGCCCCCCCTGAAACACTAGGCGAGCCTGAAGTTTGCCCATTGAAATTTGTAGAAGCAATCGATGCGGCTGAGAATTTCTGCTCAGCTGCGCTGCCGCCTTTAGTAAGCCAATTAGTATTATTAATAGTAGAAACATTGCTGGCAAGATATCCACCATCCGAGGAAGCAAGTAACTGCAACTGCAACTCTTCTCCCGGCAGGTCTATTAAGAAATCACTTAATCCATCGCCATTAACGTCTGCATATTCATATGTAGAACCCGTTTTTATCGTTGGTGATATTGAATTAAATTGTGAAAAACTAATGGCTGTTGAAACCCAACCATTGCCTGAGCGCTTTAACTCTATTATGTCACCATCGTCATAAACGGGAACTATTACAAATCTTGAGCCACTGATAGGGATCCACGTGGGAGAAGCTTTTAAGTAATAAACTCCATTCTTTTCATAAATAGAAGGTTGGTCTTCACTGGCATCTGCAATGCTACTAATTAGCATTAATAACATTGACAAGAGAACTAAAACTGAGCGGCTAATTTGCATTACCGTAATCCTTTACAAACAGAATTCTCAAAATGAGCAATTCAAATAATTTTTATATTTTTATATGTATTGCGATAAATCGCGGTAGCAAAAAGTCGAGTTAGGAGCGATGTTTTTTACCTAACCGGTAATAGCTTAGTCTCATGTACAACCCAATTAATGCAGATAAAAAATTGCATGTGAGTGTTAACTTAAAAGAAACTTTTTACATAATTCGAGATTACAACACTATAAACACCCTATCAAATTTTTGTTTTAGTCAATCTCATTTACATTCATTTACGACCAAACGAAAAAAGCCCGCGGCTAAGCGCGGGCAAAACATCAATCACGTTGAGTGTGATGAAGGTTGGGAAGGGAAGGGTTGCCTCCCCTAACATCTAACTGCGCCCCTAAAAACGCAGCGAGAATTAGTTGCCAGGACCTGCCTTAACAATGGCGTCACTAACATCGTATTTTTCGAAATTTTGTTTGAAGCTATCTACTAGGTTCTGCGCATATTCTTCGTATTTTTCTGCATCGTCCCACGTTTGCTTAGGCACCAATAATTTCTCGTCAACGCCTGATACTGCAACAGGTACATCAAGGTTTAGGCCTTCAATATGTTGGGTTTCAACATTGGCTAAATCACCGGATACAATGGCATCGATAATGGCGCGGGTAGTAGGAATATCGAAACGTTGACCAGTACCATAAGGCCCACCAGTCCAACCGGTATTCACCAAGTACACTTTGGCGTTAAACGCTTTAACACGTTTAATTAATAACTCGGCATACACGCCAGCTGGGCGTGGGAAGAAGGGTGCGCCAAAGCAAGTAGAGAAGGTCGATTCAATGTCTGAGGTTGAACCAATTTCTGTAGAGCCTACCTTCGCGGTGTAACCACTTAAGAAATGATAGGCCGCAGCTTCTTCACTTAGCACTGACACTGGCGGTAACACACCACTTACGTCACAGGTTAAAAACACGACAGAGCGTGGCTCGCCGCCACGGTTTGCTTCAACGCGTTTTTCGATATGGCTTAACGGATAAGCAGCTCTTGAATTTTGTGTTAGCGAAGTATCTTTGTAATCTGGGGTGCGAGTATCGTCTAGCACAACGTTTTCTAAAATAGTGCCAAACTTAATGGCGTCCCAAATAACCGGCTCGTTCTTTTGCGAAAGGTCGATACATTTTGCGTAGCAACCGCCCTCAATATTAAACACACTACCTTCTCCCCAACCGTGTTCATCATCCCCAATTAAAAAGCGCTTAGGATCGGCAGATAACGTGGTTTTACCTGTACCCGACAAACCAAAGAACAAGGTAACATCGCCTTGCTCGCCTACATTGGCAGAGCAGTGCATGGGTAATATGTCTTTCGCGGGAAGTAAGAAATTCTGAACCGAGAACATGGCTTTTTTCATTTCACCGGCGTATCTCATGCCAGCAATGAGCACACGTTTTTTTGCAAAATTAATGACTACAACACCATCACTGTTGGTGCCGTCACGCTCTGGCTCACAAACGAAGCCAGGCACGTTGAGTACCTGCCATGGCGTTTCGTTATTCGCATTCCAGTTTTCAGGTACGATGAAAAGATTACGAGCAAATACGTGCTGCCATGCGGTTTGCGTTCTTACTTCTAAGGGAAGTGCGTGCGCAGGATCTGAGCCTACTTGAAGGTGAGATAAAAAGTGTTCTTGAGTAGTAAGGTAAGCTTCTACTTTATTCCACAAGGCATCGAATTTATTGGCATCAAATGGCTTATTAACCTTACCCCAATCAATTTCACTTTCAGTGGAAGACTCTTTAACGATAAACCTATCATTTGGTGAACGACCGGTTCTTTCGCCAGTTTCAACCACCAAAGCCCCGTTAGTGTCCAACACACCCTCGCCACGCTTAATCGCGCGTTCGATTAATTCGGCGCTGGGCAAATCAACCAGTGGAGAGATTTTTAAATCCGTTTTCAAAGACGTTGCTACACTCATAACCGTAACCCTCAATGTAATCTTTCAATAGCACTTTCAAAAAGTATCATTTAACCGAGTCTAAAGTAAATAAAGGCATAGCGTTATTTCTATAAAGAATACTGATTATTAATCTGGATCAACTTTCGAAAAAAACGTAATAAAATTACATTTTTATTTGGAGTAAGGAGACAATATTGGATTCGTGGTATTTATATCAACCTCCCCTTACAACAAGTGCTGTAAAGGGAAGTGAATTAAGAGGTTTTCTTTTTTAAGAGTCGGGGCGCCCGCCCTTATTGATTAGTATCAGGTGAAGGTGCATTACCACTGTGAATCGCCTCAATATCGATACTATCGAAACGATATTCTGCATGGCAATACTGACAATTCATTTTAATGTCGCCATCTTCTTTTACTATGGATAACAGCTCTGCTTTATCGATGTTACGAAGCGCTTCTGCACTGCGTTCCTTAGAGCAAGTACACGCAAAGCTAACCGCTTTCGCTGGGTACACTTCCACTTCTTCTTGGTGATACAAACGATAAAGAATGTCTTCTACCGACAACGAGAACATTTCTTTTTCCGTTAAGGTTTCTGTTAACGTCGCAATATGATCAAACCCTGTAGCTTGGGTTATGTCAGTCGCGCTAGCATCTGTCGGCAATACTTGAAGCAGCATACCCGCCGCTCTGGCGTTGTTTTCATCTTGCAAGTCAGTCATTAAGTGCACGCGAGTGGCTAACTGTTCTGACTGGGCGAAGTATTCTTCTAAACACTCAGCTAATGTTGGTTTGTCTAGTGCCACAATACCTTGATAACGCTCGCCTTCATCAGGGGTAATTGTCATCACCAATACCGCTTCGGTAAGTAACTCATCAAACGCTTCTGGAAGCGTTTCAAGGTTTTCATCCCAGCGGGCAACGCCACGAAATGTTTGTTCATGGGTGGCATTAATTACTGCGTAACTCACTGGCCCTTTACTTTGAATTTGTAAGGCAATTTCGCCTTTAAATTTAAGCGTAGCCGTCAGTAAAGATGTTGCCGCTGCCAACTGCCCCAACAAACGCTGAATTTGTACAGGGTATTCATAGCTGTGCACAATTTGCTTTAGGCTCTCATCTAAACGAACTAATTCGCCGCGAACGTTTGCTTGGGTAAATAAAAATCGATGTAATTTGTCGAAATCACTCATAAACTTGTCCTGTTAGGCAGCGTACTTTTACTGCTGCTTAAATTTAATAATTTGTCTGCGCTGTTTTTTATCTGGCCGATGTTCCGGCTTAGGACTATGAAAAGCGTTCAATTTTCGTGCAACTTGGTTTTCTTCACGTTTTGTTACACTTGTCTCAGTTTCTTCATATAAGTCTTGAGCAAGTGCTGCACTAAGTCGTTTATCACTGAGTCCTCGAACAATAACGTCACGGTTATCCCAACCTGAGGGAACTTTTATCACTGCACCAAGCTCTACATTCTTGCCGGGCTTAGTGCGCTGTCCGTTGTAGTGAACTTTTCCTGACTGAACCATGTCTCTGGCAATGGCGCGGGTTTTGAAAAACCTTGCTGCCCATAGCCACTTGTCTAGCCTCACATTTTGTGATGTATTGTTCGTTTCCATAAGACCTTTGTAATAATTTCGTAACGGTGCGGCTTTAGTGTTGTGAGCCCCACCTCGACTAGGCTATGATGGGTCGGATAAAGCGCGGTTAACCAAATTTTCACTTTTATAATAAGCAGTACCATCAAGTGGCGACATGACATTCGATAAACTCAATCCACAGTCTCTGGTTGTTTTTGTAAACCAGAACCAAAAACAACTTCACACGTTAATTGTGGTGCTGCTGAGCCTATATTTAATAGCCTTTGCCGCCAAGCTAATATGGCGAATTATACCTGAACCTCAATTATCTGCGACTCCCGCAGTGAGTTTTGCGCCCATACCTTCTACGGCTTCAGGGCAAAGTGGGGTCAACATACGCAAAATACAACAATTAAATTTATTTGGTAATGCAGCAGCGGTGCCTGCAAAGGTAGAAGAAGCCCCCGTTACTGATGCGCCTGAAACGCGTCTTAACCTTACGCTTACCGGTGTGGTGGCAAGCTCAGATGAAGAGTCTAGTACTGCGGTTATCGAGAATCGCAATAGCCAAGCAGTGTATGGCTTGGGTGAAAAAATTGAAGGTACTAATGCCACTCTGAAGCAAGTATTCCGCGACAGGGTTATCATTAAAAATGGAATTAGAAACGAAACCTTAATGTTAGATGGCATTGATTACGACGAAGCGAACAAGCGACGCCAACAGCAAGCTAAACGTCGTCCGCAGCCAGAGCCTAATGAACGAGACGAACCCAATGCAAGGCAATTGAGTGAAGAGGCCATAGAAGCCACCACTTCACTGCGAGAACGTCCAGCAAGCTTTACCGATTTTATCTCTATTTCGCCAAAAACCGAAGAAGGGCAACTTATCGGCTATCAAGTTAGTCCAGGTAAAGAACCCGCATTATTTAAATCAGCGGGGCTTCAAGCCGGCGATGTTATTGCACAAATTAATGGATTGGATCTGACAGACATGCAGCAATCCCAAGAAGCACTATCTGAACTTCGCAATGCTCAGAATCTTGAACTTACAATCATTCGTGATGGCAGTTTTACTACGCTCTATCTCGATTTGCCTGAGCCATCAGCAGAATAAGAATTAAAGGAAGACAGAATGAAAAGGCGCACTAGCCACAAATTGTTATCTCGCCTAAGCACAGCGCTGTGTACGGCCCTTCTTTGTTTCTCGGTAACAGCCGCTGAATATATGCCTAATTTTAAAGACACTGATATTAGTGAGTTCATTAATATTGTGGGCAAGAACTTAGAACGCACCATTATTGTCGACCCCAATGTTCGCGGTAAAATTAGCGTTCGCAGCTACGATATGCTCACTGAAGATCAGTATTATCAATTCTTTTTAAACGTGCTTCAGGTTTACGACTTCGCTGTCGTTGAAATGCCGAGCGGAATTTTAAAAGTCGTTCGCTCTAAAGATGCTAAAACATCAAACATTCCTGTCGTAGAAGGTTCAGCGAAAGACGGTGATGAAATGATCACCCGAGTAGTGCCTGTTTATAACGTACCGGTAAGAGAATTAGCGCCTATTTTACGTCAGCTTAATGACCAAGCCGGCGGTGGTAATGTAGTAAGCCACGACCCTTCAAACGTAATGATGATTACTGGCCGCGCAGCCGTAGTAAACCGCTTGGTTGAAATTATTGAACGTGTTGACCGTGCAGGTGATGAAGAAGTTGAGATTGTGAAGCTACGTTTCGCTTCAGCCTCTGAAATGGTGCGTATTATCGACAGCATTAACAAATCACAAGGCAAGACCAATACCGGTGCTAAGTCAGACCCTCGTGTGGTAGCCGACGATCGCACTAACTCAGTCATTGTGAGCGGTGATATTAAAGCCCGCCAACGTTTAATCAACCTTATTCAGCGCATGGATCAGGAGTTAGAAACCAGCGGTAACACCCGCGTAATGTTTCTTAACTACGCCAAAGCCGACGACCTAGTGAAAGTACTACAGGGAGTGTCAGCCAGTATTCAAGCAGAAGAGAAAAGTGGCAGCACCAACAGCCGTGGATCGTCTAACCGTGATGTCAGCATTGATGCCCATGAAGATTCTAATGCGTTAGTGATCACTGCGGAACCTGACATGATGCGCTCACTAGAAGAAGTGGTACGTCAGCTTGATATTCGCCGTGCACAAGTACAAGTAGAAGCGATTATTGTTGAAGTGTTTGAAAGTGACGGCACTACCTTGGGTGTACAGTGGGTGTCTGAAAGTGGCGGTGGTACTCAGTTCAGCAATGGTGTAATCCCTGTAGGTTCTTTGGCGGTCGCGATTAGAGAAGCTGAAGACACTACCGAAACAGAAACGTACGTATCAGACGATGGCTCACCGTACACTGTAACTGATACCGATGAAGGTGATTACACTTCTCTTGCCAGCTTATTGGGCAGCGCGAATGGCTTAATTGCGGGTATTATTGATAATGGCTGGGGCGCAGTCGTACAAGCTGTAAGTACAGACACCAATTCAAACGTATTGGCCACGCCGCACTTAACGACCATGGATAACGAAGAAGCCTATTTCATTGTAGGTCAAGAAGTACCCATTATTACCGGTACATCTACAGGCTCAAATAACTCAAATCCTTTCCAAACGGTCGACCGCCAAGAAGTGGGTATTAAACTTAAAGTCACACCGCAAATTAACGAAGGAGACGCGGTACAACTGCTAATTGAACAAGAAGTATCAAGCGTAAGTGGTGCTACTTCAGTAGATATCTCTATCAACAAGCGTGAAATTAAAACCACGGTTATTGTGGATGATGGTGGCACGATTGTATTAGGTGGCTTGATTGATGAAGACGTACAAGAAAGCGTATCTAAAGTGCCTTTATTAGGCGACATTCCTATTCTAGGTAACTTGTTTAAGTCAACATCTACCAGCAAACGTAAGCGTAATCTCATGGTGTTTTTAAAGCCTACTATTGTGCGTGACGGCGCGACTATGAATTCTATCAGTCATCGTAAGTACAACTACATTCGTGCCTTACAACTTAAGCGCCAGCAAGAAGGTATTTCTTTAATGCCTAATGCTGAAACGCCAAGCATGCCGAACTGGGATGATGAACTTTCATTACCGCCTTCATTTGAAGAGTACCTGACTGAAAAAGACAACCTTGATGAAGGTAACGAGTAATATGGCAGGTCAAGACGAGCAACTCACCCTTGCGGTAGAGGCACAGGAAGAAGCGCTCGAAGCTATGGCTGGCGAAGAAGGCTTACCAGAAGCCGAAGCTGGCCCTCGTCAGCTTTCGTTTAGCTTTGCAAAGCGCAATCAGGTTTTACTTGAAACTAACGTGACGCCTGCTGTGCTGTATTTTACGGAAAACACGCCTTTTGAAGTGTTTGCCGAAGTCCGCCGCTTTTATGGCGAACCTTTTGTACCTAAAACCATTGCTGCTGATGAGTTCGAAAGCTTTCTAACCACTGCATTCCAGCGCGATAGTTCTGCAGCAAAACAGTTAATGGAAGATTTAGGTAACGAAAGCGATTTGTTTGCGCTGGCTGAAGAGTTACCTGATACCGAAGATTTATTAGATAACGAAGATGACGCCCCTATCATCAAGCTGATTAATGCCATGCTAGGTGAAGCGATAAAAGAAGGCGCGTCAGATATTCACATTGAAACCTTTGAAAACCAATTAGTGGTTCGGTTTCGTGTAGATGGTGTATTGCGAGAGATCTTACGCCCAAATCGTAAACTCTCTTCCATGCTAGTTTCTCGTATTAAGGTAATGGCAAAGCTTGATATTGCTGAAAAACGAGTACCTCAGGATGGCCGTATTACCCTTCGTATTGCAGGCCGTGCGGTAGATGTTCGTGTGTCTACTATGCCATCGAGCCACGGCGAACGCGTGGTACTGCGTTTATTAGATAAAAACAACGCGCGGTTAAACCTAAAAGACTTAGGCATGACCCAGCAAAACCGCGACCATTTTTCTTCGTTAATTAGAAAACCTCACGGTATAATTTTGGTTACCGGCCCAACAGGTTCTGGTAAAAGTACCACCTTGTATGCAGGCCTAAGCGAGATAAACTCTCGCGACCGCAATATTTTAACCGTAGAAGATCCTATTGAATTCGACTTACCCGGTATTGGTCAAACACAGGTAAACCCCCGTGTAGATATGACTTTCGCCCGCGGCCTTCGAGCGATTTTGCGACAAGATCCCGATGTGGTGATGGTAGGGGAAATTCGAGACGTTGAAACCGCACAAATTGCGGTTCAAGCCAGTTTAACCGGCCACTTAGTGTTATCGACCCTTCACACCAATACCGCTGCTGGCGCGATCACCCGTTTAGAAGATATGGGTATTGAGCCCTTTTTGCTTTCATCAAGTTTACTGGCAGTATTATCACAGCGCTTAGTGCGTACACTTTGTAAAGAGTGTAAGACACCTCACACGCCCGACTCTCAAGAGTGTGAAGCCCTTAATATTGACGCCGATAACAACTTTACCATTTACCAACCCTCCGGCTGCGCCGCATGTAACCAAACCGGCTACAGAGGTCGTACGGGTATTCACGAGCTATTACTGGTGAATGAGAAAGTGCGCGAAATGATGCATGAAGGCGTGGGTGAACAGGCCATTGAAAAATATATCAGGCACTCTACCCCCAGTATTCGGGATGATGGGTGTCGTAAGGTACTTGCAGGTGTTACCTCTTTAGAAGAAGTCCTGCGTGTAACCAAGGAGGATTAGTATGGCCGCCTTCGCTTATAAAGCGGTAAACAACCGTGGCCGTAACGCAAATGGTGTACTGGAAGGTGATAACGCTCGCCAAGTGCGCCAGCAACTGCGTGAAAAAGGCCTCATTCCTTTAGAAGTAGAACAAGTTACCGAGCGCGGAAAAAGTGACGGTAAAAGTGGTGGCTTCTCGTTTTTTAAACCGAGAATTTCAGCCTCAGATCTTGCCCTGTTAACTCGCCAAATGGCCACCTTGGTAGAATCTGCCTTACCGGTAGAAGAAGCCTTACTGGCGGTTGCCGAGCAGTGTGAAAAGCCCCGTCAAAAGAACATGATGATGGCCGTTCGAAGCAAAGTGGTAGAAGGTCATGGTTTAGCCGATGCGCTATCTGAATTCCCCAGTGTGTTCGACGACTTATACCGCGCCATGGTGGCGGCAGGTGAAAAATCCGGTCACTTAGATACGGTGCTTAATCGCCTTGCCGATTACACAGAACGACGCCAGCAAACTCGCAGTCAAATTACCCAAGCTCTTATTTACCCTTCACTTATGCTGTTTTTCGCCTTCGGCATTGTGATGCTACTGCTCACGGTAGTTGTGCCTAAAATTGTGGGTCAATTTGATCACATGGGGCAAGACCTTCCAGGTATTACCCAAGTGCTTATTTCGGTGAGTACCTGGCTACAAAATTACGGCCTTATTTTACTGATTGTCGTGGCTATATTGGCGGTAATTGTTCAGCGCGTGCTTCAACAGAAAAAGATGAAGTTAAAATTTCACAAAGTGATTTTGAAACTCCCGCTTATTGGTAAAGTTTCTCGCGGGCTTAATACCGCTCGTTTTGCACGTACTTTGAGTATTTTAAGTGCCAGTGCAGTGCCCTTACTTGAATCTATGCGTATTTCCGGTGATGTACTTGAAAACCAGCACATAAAGAATCAGGTAGCCGATGCTGCCGTTAATGTAAAAGAAGGGAGCAGCTTGCGCGCTGCCCTCGATAACACAAAAATTTTCCCGCCAATGATGATGCACATGATTGCATCTGGTGAAAAATCTGGCGAATTACAGCAAATGCTTGGCCGTGCCGCCGATAACCAAGATAGGGAATTTGAAGCCCTTATTGGTGTCTCACTAAAAGTATTTGAACCTCTACTTATCGTGTCGATGGCTGGCATAGTGCTGTTTATCGTAATGGCAATTTTGCAGCCTATTTTGGCCTTAAACAATATGGTGAATATCTGATGAAAACCTTAAAACGTAGTTCTGGATTTAGTTTGATTGAAGTAATGGTGGTGCTGCTTATCATCGGCATTATGGCATCGATGGTAGCGCCGCAAATTTTGGGTAACCAAGAAGTGGCACAACTTAAAAAAGCCGCTGTTGATATTCAGCAAATGGAAAGTGCACTTGAGATGTATAAGCTTCGCAACAACAAGTTCCCAACGACTGAACAGGGGCTAGAAGCTTTGGTTACAGCGCCAACTCTTGATCCTATTCCAAGAAACTACCCGGAAGGCGGCTTCATTAAGCGCTTACCTGAAGATCCTTGGGGTAACCCCTATGCGCTAATTAGCCCAGGAGAATTAGGCGTAGTAGACATTTTTTCAAATGGACCAGACGGTGAACCCGGTACCGATGACGACATTGGTAACTGGAATATCAACGAATACCTAAACTAAGTTATCTTATGCTTGGCCGCTTTCATCCTCACAACAAGCAAACTGGCTTCACGCTTTTAGAAGTGATGCTGGTACTGTTGCTTATGGGCTTGGCGGCCGGTTACGTAATGTTTAATGCCTTTGGCGCCAGTAAAGCAGATTTGTTAAAAAGCCAAGCGCAACGGCTACAAGTTTTGGTTGATATGGCAAGCGACTATGCGGTGTTAAATCAGCAGCAACTTGGCATTCGCGTTGAGCAAAAAGACAACGAATACTACTTTGTTTTTTTAGATGAGAATGATGAGTGGCAACGCATTGAGGGCGAGAAATACTACGAAGCCCACACACTACCTGAAGATTTCTCGTTTACGCTGAATTTAGACGACTTGCCTTGGACCAAAGAAGATCAACTTTTCGATAGAGGCATATTCGACGAAACCTTAAGCGTGTCTGAAGATGGTGTTGAGATAGGCAGCGAAGAAGAAAAGAAACTGCCACCGCCACAAATATTGATTATGTCTAGTGGCGATATTACCCCCTTCAGCCTTACTTTTGCGTATGAAGGCGACTTTAACGATGAGCCCGTTTATTTTGCGCTTAACAATGAAGAATTCCCACCACTAGAATTAGCTGGTCCTTTTGAGAGCCCCGAGCAATGAAACGCGCGTCTTCGCATTCGCCTAACAGTCAAAAAGGCATGACACTGCTTGAAGTCATGGTGGCGCTGCTTATTTTTGCCTTAACCGGCACGGCTATTTTAAAAGCTGCGGGCGATCACTTAAATAACGTAGGGCAAATTGAAGCGGTAACCTTTGCCAGTTATGTTGCCAGCAACCGACTAAATCAATTACAACTTGATGATACTTGGCCACCTAAGAACAATTTGAAAGGCAGCATGGAAATGGCTGACCGTACTTGGTACTGGCAGCAAACCGTCACTAAAACCAATGACAATGATCTACGCTCGGTAAGTATCAGCGTAGGCCTAGATTCAGATTATTCTGGCAGCGTCACTTCAGTAACCACCTTTGTGGCTAAGCCCACCAGCGCAGGCATTTAATGAAGCAGCGCGGATTTACTCTTATTGAAATATTGATTGCCATGGCTATTTTTACGCTCATTGGTTTGGCATCTACGGGCCTGCTAACCACGGTCATTGATAGTAACGATTTATCTAGTGAGCGCTTTGAGAAGTTACAGCAATTACAGCGTGCCATGGTGATTATAGAACGTGATATCCAACAAGCGGTGCCTCGTCCAGTTCGCGCTGAAGGGGAAACCCAAAAAGTGGTGATGGCTGGCGGTGAGGTAGATGATAGCGACGGCGATGGTATTGGCTTTGTGCGTGGCGGTTGGCATAACCCTCAACTCATGTTGCCCAGAAGCACCTTACAATACGTGGCCTATCGCCTTGATGAAGACCGACTAGAACGCGTTTATAGCAACTACGTCGATAATGTAATTGGCTATGAACCTAAGACACGTACCCTACTTGAAAATATAGAAAGCTTTACCGTTGAGTTCATCAGCCCTGAAAGTAACAGCGATGACGACGATTTAAGTTGGAGTGAAAGTTATCAAGGTGAAGCGCTACCCACCGCTGTGGCCATTGAGTTTGTGAGTAAAGACTTCGGTTTAATACGCCGCGAGTTTGCCTTAACTGCAGGTTCAGCGTAATGAAAATTCTTACCAAAGCTTCTATCAAAGCTCCTATAAAAACGCCTAGCTCACTGCCTTCTCGCCAACAAGGCGTGGCGTTAATGATAGTGCTGATGATAGTGGCGCTGGTATCTGTATTGGCCACTGAAATGGGTACCCGCTTGCAGTTGCAAGTACAGCGCACCATGAATATTAAAGACAGCAACCAAGCATACTGGTATGCCTTGGGCGCCGAGGCCTTTGCTCGAAAATCAATTCAAACCTTGATGGAAGAAACCGGCGACAAAATCTCGCTAGACCAGCCTTGGGCACAGGAATTTATGTACCCATTAGAAAATGGCGGTTTGCAAGCGAACCTTACCGACCTTCAAGCATGCTTTAACTTAAACGCTATTCTACAAGGCAGCGCTAGCGCAAACGTGAATAGTGGTGATGGTGCTACCGAAGCGATGGATGCCTTTCATACTATGCTTTTGGCCCTTGAAATTGACGATATCAACAGCTTTACCGCTGATACCGTGCGAGACAGTTTGGCCGATTGGGTAGATGAAGACGACAATATGCGCCCCTATGGCGCAGAAGATAGCGAGTATGAATCAAGGGAGTTTCCTTACTTAGGAGCAAACGGACTACTGGCATCGACAAGTGAATTGCGTATTATAAATGGCGTCTCTGAGGTTTGGTTGAATGACATTCTCCCTTTGGTTTGCGTTATTCCCGACAACGACACCCTAGCCATTAATGTGAATACCATTGATGAAGAACATGCTGCACTATTAGCCGGTTTAACAGGGCTAGATTTACAACAAGCCACTAGCTTGCTGGGTAATCGCCCACAAGATGGCTGGGGAGACGTAAGCGAATTTCTGGCTGAACCGAGTGTTGAAGCATTAAGTTTATCTGACAGCCGAAAAGAATGGTTTACGGTAACGACTGAGTATTTTATTTTGCACACTAAGACCCGTTACAATAAAGCAACGTTTCAACTTTCTACCGTATTTAACGCAAGTAGTGACGCGGGCGTAAAAATAATAAAGCGCGAGTTTGGAGGCGTAAAATAATGGAACAACTCCTGATTAGGTTAGGTGCCACCGAGGCCGACCCAATTAGCTGGCTGGTATGGTCTACAGCGGAAGAAGAGATTATTGCTTCTGGTGAGCTAGCCAATGCCGACGCCCTTTCTACCTTAGCGGAACGCGCTGGGCACCGTGCAGTCATCGCATTAGCACCTAGCAGCGAAATATTGCTTAAATGGGTAGCTTTACCACCAAGAGCGGGTAGAAAGGTACTTTCTGCTTTGCCCTTTATGCTTGAAGACGAATTAGCCACTGATATTAGCGAACAATTTTTTGCTATAGGCCCTAAAGTGGGCGATAGCCAAGCGGTTGCCGTGGTAAGTCATGCAAAACTTCAAATGTGGCAGCAATGGTTAGCTGATGCAGGCTTATTCTGTAACCATCTAATTCCTGATGTACTCGCCGTACCGGTAACTGAAAACGGTTGGTCTGTACTCACCTTAGGCGATCAAATGTTGGTTCGCCAAGATACCTTTAAAGGTATACAAGGTGAGCAAGCGTGGTTGTTACCCACCCTAGGTCACTTCACCAGCCAACAAGACTCCCCTGTTGTAATTACCAACTACGCGGGTATTGATTTAAACGATATGCCGAACATTACGGTTAGTGACGCCCCTCTTGAGCTGCCTATGCATGTGCTAGCCAAAGAGGCGATGTCGAGCAGCTTTAACTTGCTTCAGGGCGAGTACAAAGTAAAGCGCACTCGTAATAATGCATGGGCACAATGGCGTGTTGCAGCAGTGTTGGCCGTACTGGTGTTATGTACCAGCCTGATTGATAAAACCGTTACCCTGTATCAGCTAAAGTCTGAAAATGCGGCTCTCACCAGTGAAATTGATCAAGCGGTAAAGTCTGGGTTTCCTAATATTGGCGTTTATCGTAATGTGAAGCTTAAGCTGCAATATGAGCTTAATAAATTATCAAAAAGTGGCGGCGATGCCTCTATGTTAGTGATGTTAGATCAGCTTTCAGAAGCTTTTGCCAGCACGCAAGTGAAACCACAAACCTTAAGATTTGACGCCACCCGCACCGAAATACGCATTCAAGCGCAAGGTAAAAGTTTTGAGGCGTTAGAGCAATTTCGCCGACAAGCGGAAGGCGCTGGATTTACCGTTGAGCAAGGTGCTATTAATAACCGTGATGATAATGTGATTGGCACGGTATCAATTAGGAGTGTGTTGTGAACGCACTAATCAGCAAATTTAAAGCGCTTACCGAGCGCGAGCAAATACTGGTCATGATCTCTGCTGTGGTAGTGGTCATTGGCTTATTTTACTTTTTGATTTGGTCGCCCCTTAACGCGTCTTTGCATCAGCAAAAGCAATTGTTAGATAACCAACAAAGCTTGCTCGTGTGGGTGAAAGACAGTGCCGTTCGCGCCCAACAGCTAAGGAAAAGCAGTAACCGCTCTGCACCTTTTAAAGGTTCACTTCCACAAGCCGTTAACCGTACTACATCAAGGCACAGCATCGCTATTTCGCGCATGCAGCCGCAAGATGATGAGTTACAAGTTTGGATAGACCAAGCCCCATTTAATGACGTTCTTGAGTGGTTAAAAACCTTAGAAGGTATGGGTATTGTTATTATTCAGGCCGATATTGCCGAAGCAGATGATCCAGGTTACATCAAAGTTCGCCGTTTACAGTTAGGAAAAGCATGAAGTCTAAGTTTGGTTGGCTAGTGGGTGGCATTGTTGCCTTTCTAATTTTTGCAATTGCTTACATGCCTGCTATTCAGGTAATTGGCAGAGTAGACTTGCCAAAAAATGTATCGATTAGCGGTGTGAGTGGCACATTATGGACAGGTAAAGCGCAAACCATTGTGGTGAACGGACTACCTATTAATAACGTTAATTGGGAGCTTAGCCCCCTTGCGTTGCTAATTGGAAATGTCAGTGCGCATGTAAAAGCGGGCAACATTCGCGATGTAAACGACATTGCGTTTGAAGGGCCATTTAAAACCAGCTTGTTCAATACAAACAAAATAGAAACCACGAATTTCTCGGTTTATTTACCGGTAGACCGCGTGCTTGCGCAAGTGAACTTACCCCTGCCTGTTAATGCCAGTGGGCGATTTAAAGTGAAGCTCGACGAACTTACTTTTGGCCCTCAGTGTGTGGCACTACAAGGCACCGGTGATTGGTTGAATGCAGCAGTTGCAGGTACTCAAGGCCCTATCGACTTTGGGACTTATTCTGCCAAACTTCGCTGCATGGGTGATGACATTGGTATTGTGGTTAGCGAGCCAAATCTACTTGGTCTGTCTATTGATGCTGTGGTTAGCCCAGACATGAAAAAAGTGAAAGTAGACGGGAAATTTAAGCCAGATGATAGCCTTCCTCAAGAGGTACATCAGGCGTCTAAATTCTTCGGACAACCTGATGCGAATGGCTATATCGCGATTAAATTACAATAGTCGCCAGCAAGTTACATAACCAGTCTGGCGCATAACCATTAGGTTACCATAAGACAGTATACACTTTTAGGTTAGCGGCCTTCTTCACTTGAGAGGTCGCTCACCAATGGAATATTCATCAAATCCTGCGCTGCGAATACCCGTCCGGGTGCAATAACCGCAATCGCCTCTGTAAGTCCGTCTAAACCAGCTTCGCTACGCTTCATTATATGAGAAAGCACGATACGCTTTGCTTCGGACGCTTTAGCAATTTCAATAATCTGCTTAGGCGTCATATGCAAGTTGGTGGCTGCGCTACCCGCCCCCTTTTCAATATCCTCAATCGCGTTATGCAACACGAGCACATCAGCATGCTTAGCAAAGTTTGCTAATGTTCCATCTGCATTGTTGGTATCGCCTGAGAATACGGCAACACATTCGTCAATAGTGACTTTCCACGCCAACGCAGGTATAGGTCCGTGGTGCACCGATACAGCATCAATGCTGATATCGTTATTGATAGATGTTGAGAATGCGTTATCTGCAATCGTGTGTGCAGACACTTTGTAATCATCTTCACCTTCTTGGGTGTAAGATGACAAATATTTAAAAGCCCCTTCTTTACCTATTAGCGCATCAAGATACGCTTGGATACTTGGCATTAGGTCGTTACCGGCTGGGCCATATACGGATAAATCTGTATCTCGACGGGTAAAGTAGCTTCCCTTGATAAAACTGGGTAAATCGGCGGCATGATCGGTATGTAAGTGAGATAATAAAATGGTGTCTATATCGGTAAAATCAGCACCCGACGCGCCAAATTGAACACTACTGCCGCTTCCAGCATCTACAAGTACTCTGCCCTTGTCATCTTTCCAAAGAAGGTAAGACGTAGAGGCGCGACCATCATCGAGTTCTGGACCACCAGAGCCAAGCACCTGCAACGAAATTCCTTCGCACACCGTAGTGGCGCTATTATCCATTGATGCATTATGCACAGACGTTTGATTAACGGAATCACCAGCCGTTGCCTCAGGCGTAGAGGCGGGCTCTGCACAAACTAAAAAGGCCGAGGTAAACAACCCCAGCCCAATACTTAATTTACTACTCAGTCCAAGTTTAAACGTTTCACTTGCGCCTAAACTTGAACCTAGATGTGAACCGTGCGGCTTCGCAACGCGGGCTGAACTAGATTTCATGGATGTGACTAACATACTACTTACTCCTATTCAGCGCTTTGTTGCGGGTTAGCCCAGCACTGTGGACTAGCCGCATTGGTACGCTTAGCTGTTTTGTTGCTCTGCAATCATGATGGTTTTGATATTAACGAATTCACGCATACCGTAGCCACCATGTTCACGACCGTAACCACTGTCTTTAACACCGCCAAATGGCAAGTTAGGTTGAGCTAACGAATAACCGTTGATATTCACCATACCCGTGTCGAACTCGTTTTTAGCAAGCGCAATAGCGTTGTCGGTATCAGTACTAAAGATACCACCACCAAGACCGTAGCGTGAATCATTTGCCACTGTCATCGCTTCCTTGTCGTCACGAACACGAATTAGCGAAGCCACTGGACCGAATAATTCATCGTCATACGCCGGCATACCTGGTGAGACATTTTCTAAAACAGTGATAGGGTAAAAATAACCACTACTATCTGGTACTTCTCCGCCCAACGATAGCGTTGCACCCGCTTCAAGTGACGCTTTAACTTGGTCATGTAATTCATCACGTAAATCTTCACGTGCCATAGGTCCAAGATCGGTGTTTTCGTCCGCAGGGTCGCCCACTTTAAGTTTCTTGCACTGGGCAACAAACTTATCTCTAAACTCATCATAAATACTATCGACGATAACAAATCGCTTGGCTGCTACACAGGTTTCACCGTTGTTAATTACACGGCCCATAATGCAGGTTTCAACCGCTTGGTCGATATCGGCATCCGCAAGCACGATGAAGGCATCGTTACTACCTAGCTCCATTACCGTCTTTTTCGACAAACTTGCTGCTTCTTTAGCAACCTGCTTGCCCACTTCGTCACTGCCTGTAAAGGTTACGCCGCGAACATGTTTATGCTTAATTAAGTCGCTCGCCGTACCGCCATCAATCAATAGCGACTGGTAAACGTTTTTAGGGAAGCCTGCATCTTCATACATTTGCTGGATAGCCACGGCCATCCCAAATACATTTTTCGCATGTTTAAGTACCGTCGTATTACCCGCCATAATGTTAGAAACACTGTAGCGAATAACTTGATAAAGTGGGAAGTTCCAAGGCTGAATGCCTAAAATTACGCCAATAGGCTGGTAGCTGATAATGGCGCGACCGCCTTCAAAAATACGATGTTCATCTTCAAGAATTTCGGCACCATGTTCTGCCGTATATCGACAGATATTTGCACATAGCTGTACTTCTTGCTTACCTTGCTCGGTTACCTTACCCATTTCTCGGGTCATTAGGCTGGTTAAATCGTCAATACGCTCTTCCATTAAATCAGCAAGGTTATTGAATAATTGGGCACGGGCGTCAAAAGAAGTTCTGCGCCAGTTTAAATAGGCTTCTTGTGAGCGGGTTACTGCTTGCTCTGCATCATCCGCTGACATCAAATGATAATGATCTAGCTTCTCACCCGTTGCTGGGTTGTACGTGTTGATTGTCTCGCTCATTGTCACACTCCTTAATCCGTTTGTGATAAGAGGTAGTGCAACTACAACGCCAGATCAGCCAGCCTTATATTTCCAACCACATATCAACAACATAGACTAAAGTATAAACATTATAAGCGAAATTTAATAAAAGCCCGATAAGAAATTATTACCAAAATTTGTCATCATTTCGGTAGGGCTTACAGAGTATTTTGAAGTCAAAACCTGCTATTTACGTTGTCATGTTAAGGCAAATAGCAGTGTTGCTTTGTATATCAATAAGTCTATTAATCGGTATATAAGTCGGGAAAATGAAATTTGGCCATGGCGAGTGTAAGCGCCACTTCATAAACACTTTGTCTAGAAGCGTGGTTAAGGGTAAGTAAGCCAATCGCGCCCCCTTTTTGCTTCACATTGGTGGTATTGAATAGTTTATCCATAACAGGCCCAAGCTCTTCGCCCCGCTGTAATGCTTGATACACACTAACGGGTAACGGCAAGTTGGCACTTCGGCCTATCGACATGCGTCCACCATTATAAATCGCTACATAAGCAAAGGTAGCAGGGCCGTCTTCGAACACATCCACGCCCCCTTCAATAGCCACGTACCATGAGTCGTTTGTATCGTCTTTATGCATATCAATAAGTGCTTTTACGCGGTTCACCGCGCCTAAACGAGTTTCCTCTTCACTCATTGGCTGCTCAGATACCCCACTAGGCACGCCAACTTCATACACATCGAAATCCTGCTCTAGGCTAATCGACAAGGTGATAAGCGCAGCATTCACTTTTACAGGATTTTTAGAGCCTACAAACAATTTACTTAGCATGTTTACCTCCTTCGTCGCTAGAGACAGGGTTTGCCAAAATATCATCTAACATGAGGCGATAGTCGGTAACAGCAGGAAATTCGGTGATGTTGCGATGCGGCAATGTGTGGTCTGGGTTATCAACTGCAAGAAGATGCTGTATGCCGAATTCCTTGGCTGCATCTAAAATTCGTATTGTGTCGTCTACAAACAAGGTTCGCGCTGGATTGAAGTTTAAACGTGCATGCAGCTTCTGCCACAGTAACTGCGACTCCTTAGTGACACCAAACTCATGGGTGGAGATTAAGTTATCGATGTGCGCGTCTAACTGAGTACGCTCTATTTTTAACGATAAGCTACCTTGGTGCGCATTAGTGACTAACACGACCTCGCGACCAGACTGATGCAGCGCCTCTAAGAAAGGGACGGTGTCGGGACGAATTTCAATAAGGTGCGCCAACTCACGCTTTATCGGCATAATATCGATATCCAGCGTTTCTGCCCAATAATCGAGGCAATACCACTGAATTTGACCGTGCACCTTTTCATAATGCGAGGCCATCATGTCACGACATTCTTGTTCAGGAATACCTTTGATTTCAGCCAAACGGGTTGGCAAATGGTCTAGCCAAAACCGGTTGTCGTAGTGCAAATCCAGTAGGGTGCCGTCCATATCCAACAACACCGTATCAATTTCATTCCAGGGCAGAAAGGGCAAGCGATTTTCCTTATAATGAAGTAAGCTAGTTACAGTAGGTATGATAACAAAGTTGTAGCAAGAGACATGCGAAAAATTGACCCGAACAAGCCGTTACCGCAAATTCACAATCGGGAAATTGTTGCCCAAAGTAAGCTTTTTCGCGTAGAGCGCCTAGACTTAGAGTTTTCTAATGGTGCAACGCGAGAGTTTGAACGGATGGCAGGAGGCAATCGTGGCGCCGTCATGATTGTTCCCATGATTGATAAAGATACCATGGTATTGATTCGTGAATATGCCGCAGGTACTCACTCCTATCAACTTGGCTTTCCAAAAGGCCTTATCGATCCTGGCGAGTCCGCCCTTGAAGCTGCCGATAGAGAATTGAAAGAAGAAGCAGGTTTTGGTGCGAATGACCTGATTGAATTACACAAAGTTAG
This sequence comes from Alteromonas sp. CI.11.F.A3, assembly GCF_032925565.1. Lineage (NCBI taxonomy): Bacteria > Pseudomonadati > Pseudomonadota > Gammaproteobacteria > Alteromonadales > Alteromonadaceae > Alteromonas > Alteromonas sp. CI.11.F.A3. Next base: position 268,536 of record NZ_CP136708.1, on the reverse strand, counting down.
CATGGCACCTACCTTTTTTAATGCCAACATGACCATTGTAATAGCAAGAGATTTATACCCTGAACAACTTGAGGGTGATGAACCAGAGCCATTGGAAGTTATTCACTGGCCCCTTGCTGAGGCAGACGCGTTACTGGCTCGTGAAGATTTTATAGAAGCCCGCTGTATCGCTGCGCTGTTGCTTGCTCAAAAATGGTTGAAGGACCAATAGATTATGCCCGATGAACACCCCCACAGCGAACTATTAGAGCTCGCAAAAACCGTTGCCGTTGAAGCCGGCGAAGCTGTGCTTAAAGTGTATGATAAAGGCGATTTTGACGCTTACCAAAAAGAAGACGATTCTCCGGTTACTAGCGCCGACTACCTAGCCAACGATATTATTGTTAAACGCTTAAGCGACGCTACCCCCGACATTCCTATCTTGTCTGAAGAAAATAAGCATGCCAGCCTAGAAGAGCGAAAGGACTGGCCACGTTATTGGCTTATCGATCCTATCGACGGTACGCAAGAATTTATTGCCCGAAGCGGCGACTTTGCGGTGAACATAGCGCTTATTGAAAATAACCAGCCTAAAATTGGTGTTATTTTCTGGCCTCCTGGCCAATCGCTGTATTTTGCTGAAAAGGGGAAAGGGGCATTTAAGTCGTCACCTGACGGTGAAGAGAAGATTGCCGTACGTAAGCTCGACGATCCTAAAAACAGTGTGGTGATGATTGCCATTAGTCGCAGGCAAAGCCGAGAAAAAGTATTAGGTCGCATGTGTGCAAAACGGGTTTATCAAACCCTGCCATTAGGCAGCTGCTCACTGAAAGCCTGCTTTATTGCAGAAGGTAAGGCCGATGTGTTTATGCGAATTGGCGTAACCGGTGAGTGGGATACAGGCGCATCACAGTGCATTGTATCTGAAGCAGGCGGCAGTATTGCGGCCGCTAACTTCGAACCGCTTACCTATAACCAACGCCATTCGCTAGAAAACCCAGATTTTGTGGTAATGGGCGATCAAAGAGTGCCATGGAAAGATGTTGTCCAGTATAATGATTTTGTAAACCCTCATCGTAATTAGTACGTTAGGTTATTTGGTCTATGCCATCTTCGAGTAGTCTCGAGTGGACATTATTATTATTTAAAGGAGTAATATTATGGTGACGACACGTATTCGTAAGGTAACAACTGCCTTGCTTGCATGCGGTCTTGCGTTTCCTGCACTCGCTGACTGGAACCTAGATGGCGACACCAGTGTTTTGCATTTCCTTTCTACCAAGAATTCACAAATTACCGAAGTACATAAATTCGATAGTTTTGAAGGCAGTGTATCTAATGCTGGAAAATTGCGTGTGTCGGTTAATTTGGCGTCGGTAAATACGTCAATCGATATTCGTAATACACGTATGCAAGACATGCTATTCAACGTTACTGAATTTGCTGAAGCAACATTCGACGCCACTCTACCTGAATCGATGCTAAATTTAGCCGATGGCGAAGTAGTCAACGGCAGAGTAGATGGTATTTTAACGCTGCACGGTATGGCGGTTCCTACTAGCTTTTCAGTGATGGCAAGCAAGGTAGACGCCGACACCTTAACGGTTTCAACTACCGCGCCTACGCTAATTAAAGCGGAGTCTTTCGGATTAACAGCAGGAATTGAAGCATTGCAAAAAATTGCAGGGCTTAAAAGTATTACTACCACGGTTCCGGTTTCTTTCTCCGTCACTTTCACGCAGTAAGTACACCTAATATAAAAAAGCCGGGGCTTTACCTTTGAAGTAAAGCGACCCGGCTTTTTTGTATCTGTATGTTTATGCAAAACAACGGTGCATTGCTTTGTGGCGAGGTTAATTCACCTCGCCCTAGGTGATTAGCATAAGATACACGTTTAAGCGCACAATCTACTAGGCGTTATTAACCAATGCTGGACGCATAGGCAGCGGCTTTTGACTTAATACCTGTTCAGGCATGGTTACCCACAAACTTTCAGGTAGCGCAGGCTCTTGCGCCTTGTACTGAGACAATGCAAAGTAGTTCATAGCTACGCGCAAACGTTTAAGGGCGGTGCATTCATCCACTTCTTGGTCGATAACAAACACGCCCCATTTGCGCATTTGTATACCTAAATTGTCACTGCTCGTAATACGAATAACCGGCGCGGCCAGAACCATTCCAATTAACACCGGTAGCAACCACATAAATAGCGACGGTGTGAAGTAGAAGGTTGTTACGCCCCATATCACTGCTAGGCAACTCATAAGCTGCGTATGCTTAAAGGCAACACTCCAGGGTACTTTTTTACCTTCACGCTCTTGTGCTTCCCATTTAACCGAGTGCCCAACAAACACGCTTATTACGAAGAAGCTATGATAAAACATCATGAGCGGCGCAATCAGAATGGCCATGGTAATTTCTGCCACTGCGCTCTTTAACAACGACATAGCGCCACCAAATTCCTCTCTGCGCTTAATTAATGCAAGCACGATACCCAATATCTTAGGCAAGAAGAGTAATGCAGCGGTACCCCACATAGTCACCATCATCATATCTTGACGGGCTACCTGCCAACTTGGGAATAATTGATACTCAGAGACAAAGAAGTCCGGTACTGACGTAGCGCGAATAAGGGCATCGGCCGTACCTAGCGCCAGCATACAAAATAATACCAGCGATGAAATATAAGCAAACGCGCCAAATAGGAAGTGAAGACGGTTAGCCGCTTTTAGGCCTTTTACGTTCAACAAACCTAAATGTTGAATATTACCTTGTACCCAACGACGATCACGAATGGCGTAATCTACAATGTTGCTAGGTACTTCTTCATAGCTGCCCGTGGTATCGGTCAGTAAATAGGCCTGCCACCCTGCACGGCGAAGCAGTGCGGCTTCTACAAAGTCATGACTTAGAATTTCACCACCAAACGGGGCACTGCCTTCTAATTTCGGTAAGCCACAATGCTGCATAAAGGGCGCAATGCGAATAATCGCGTTATGACCCCAATAGTTGGCACTGTCTGTTTGCCAAAATGACAAACCTGTTGCCAACATTGGGCTGTAAAGGTGAGCAGCAAACTGCACAAAACGGCCAAAGAAGGTATTTTGACGTACTGGCATAGGGATAGTTTGAACTAAGGCAGTATCTGGGTTTTGTTCAATACGGCGGGCTAAATCTAACATTCGCTCACCCGTCATTATGCTATCGGCATCCAGCACAATCATAGATTCGTAATTTGCGCCCCAGCGTTCGCAAAATTCTTTTAAATTACCCACTTTGCGATGAAGGTTCTTTTCCCGGCGACGATAAAATACCTGTGATGCATAGCTACCTAAACGCTTAGTCATGCGCTGCCATGCGCGAAGCTCGGCATCCGCTTTGTTTTGGTCGCGGGTGTCACTTAACATGTAAAAGTCGAAATGTTCAGCCTGTGGCGTGTTCATTAACTCACGTACACAAGCTTCAAAGCCCACCATAATTCGGCGCGTATCTTCATTGTATACTGGCATTACCACCGCATGGCGCTGGCTTAATTGCGTGGTTTCATCAGGCTTATTTTGCTTCTTACGCAAGCTTAAAGGGTCAATATTAAACAGTTGAAGTACAAACCCAATAATACCGGTCCAAAAGGCCATACAAAGCCACGAGAACAGCATAAGGCCTAAACCTAGTTGAGCCATTTCAAGTTTAGTTAACCCATTGGGAAGAAAAATTTCATAAAGGCTCCAACCGGCCAACGCCGTACTCGGAAGCACCAAAATTGCCATTATAAATAAGCGCATGTGCTCTCCTGTCGTGATGAATCGATCACGCTTTGTTGAGGATTCAGGGGAAATAGAAGCATTACTTGGGTTGGTAGACATAATTCCAAACCTCACTGATACGTTTGCCATCTAGCTCGATATAAGCACGCATATCTACCGTGCTCTTGTCTTTAGGCTTAAGAAGAAAAGTGGCGCGCCATTCTTTACCTTCATTAACGGGGTAAAGGCGCTGCTGAGAAATTGCACCATTGCTACCTTGCACTATAAGCTTGGTAGTGTCTGGGTTGAAGCTTGTAACCGTGTTCTCATTGGCTGACATATCTGGTGTTGTCAGTTCAGGTGCTGTCAGTTCAGGTGAAGAGAAATCAGGTGAAGAGAAATCAACAATAAAGCGGCGCTGAGTCTGCTTCGCTTCATCTTTTACTTTCTCGCCAGGTAACGACGGCTGACCTTGGCGTGTGCGAATAACGGTGGCCAACTCGCTAACAAATGCGTTTCGCTCTACCGTTTTTAAGGTGTATGCAAAATAACGAGATTCACCGCTAAGTAACGGCGCTTCAGGCACCCAATACGCTACAATGTTGTCGTGAGTTTCTGAGTTGGTGGGTATTTCAACCACCTCTAACCGGCCCTTCTCGAACCCTTCAGTAGGTGTTACCCAAAGACCTGGGCGAATATGATAGTTTGCTTCAGCATCCAGATAATTGCCCCATTCGCCATCGCGCTGCAACATACCAAAGCCTTTCGGCGCGCTATCACTTAACGAAGTAATTTGTAGCCTTGCTGGGTTAGTCAGTGGGCGCCAAATCTCTTCGTCGGCATGCGTCACCATTAACACACCGTCGCTGTCATGTACTTCAGGACGGTAGTCGTCTGGGCGCTTTTCACTGTTTTCGCCATAAAGAAACATACTAGTAAAAGGGGCGACTCCTAGCTTTTCTACGTCTTCACGGGCAAACAACCAGCTTTGCACATCAACTTGTGTATCGATGCCTGGCTCAATAACAAACTTGTAAGCACCGGCCACTGACGGACTTTCCAGTCGTGCGTAAATCGTAATAGGCTGGCCTTCTTTAGGCTCAATTAGCCAAAATTCGGTAAAGTGAGGAAACTCTTCCCCTTTCGTTAAGGCTGTATCAATGGCAAGCCCGCGAGCAGAAATACCATATACTTGATTCTTTCCCACTAAACGAAAGTAAGAGGCTCCTAAAAATACGGCAAACTCATCTTTGTATGTTTCGTTTTTTAACGGGTAATGAACGCGAAAGCCTGCAAACCCTGTTTTATCGTTAGTCAGCCCGGCTAACGGTGCTGCTTTGTCGTCATAACGAAACATGTCGCTAGAAAAGGGAATACGCTCAGCGCTATTAGATTCATCGATAGTGTGAACTGTTACAGGCAACTCATAGAGAAATCCGGGGTGAAAAAACTGTACTTCGTAGTCGTTCTCACCGTTCCATAAGCTTTTTTCAGGATTAAAGCGGATAGCTCGATAAGTTTGATAATCAATTGATTTTAACCCGTCATCGAGACCATGATCATTTTGCTCATAGCCTTGCTCGGCAGACGCTTTTGCGGCATCGATAACAGATTGAAGAATAGGGGATGCATCACGAGGTTCATTGCTATCACTCACTCCTTCAGCATTAATCACTGGCGCGACTAATAATGACAACACACTGGTAATCACAACCGCAACGCGAGAGAAAAGTGACATAGGGCCTCGCTTAGTGTCTTTACTGACGCTCATCACGCCATCAAAGCGGTCTTGTTTAAACTCTTGGTGCATGTCGTTATCTCCATGAATTAGGGCTATGCCAAAACGCGTTCAAAAAAGCCACCAGCTAACTCCGTAGATGAATGCCCAAAGGTACTTTTTTGATAGGAACCTCGCTGACCCATAAAGGAAGAAAAACTGGGTAGCGAATTAACCGCGCTTGAACTCACTAGAGCAATTGCAAAGAATGATCCAACTTATCTAAAAGGGGTTAAATAACCATCAATCGTCATCTTTTCAAACATTTACAAACGGTCTTATTGAAATGAAGGGCGCTTTTATACTGTGTAAAAAAGGACTAAGCATTAGACGAAAGGATATAGTGTTGTTTTTTAGATACACATTTCGCGCATTTTATTGTTTAGATAATCAGCGCCATTTCATAAATCTAGTTCGGTGATAAAAAACGGTCGTAGGTAAAAATCACTATCTTTCTGTTAGTTAAAGAAAAATCGTATATTTAAACATCAGGCAATAACGTAATTGGCAAACCCTTTGCAAAACTAACTTCAGATTTAACCATGGAATTCGCGATACTTGTTTGCACATCACGATGCACAGGTTCGCAAAATTTGAAGCGCAGGTATTTTTTCTTTCTGCGATAAATAGGAGTTTTTTCAATGCGTAAAGCAATCACTTTACTTACAGCACTTACCGCTACCGCAGCCTCTGTTGCTTCTTTTGCAACGTTAGCTGAGTCTCCAGACTGGCGTTATGTAGAAGGTGGCTATAGCAAAATGGATTTTGACGATAACGAATCATTTGAACCAGATGGTTTCGTACTAAGCAGCAAATATCTATTAAACAGCAACATTTATTTAAACGGTGAATACAGCAACTTTGAAGAGGGCAATTTCGATTTCGATATGCTAACGCTAGGTGCTGGTTACAGAATGCCACTTAACGCCACTACCGATGCATACTTCGGCGCCAACTTTGAGCGTATCGATGGCGATTTCGATGATGAGACGGGCTACAGCGTAAATGCGGGCGTTCGTTCTATGGTGACTGAGCAGGTAGAGCTTCTAGGCGAAGTAGGTTACTACGACGTTGAAGATGGCGATGCGACGTTTAAAGTAGGTGCAAACTATTACGTCACTCCTCAGTGGGCCGTAGGTGCCAACTACAAGCTGATGGATGACTTAGACATCATGCAGGTAACTGCACGCTACAGTTTCTAAACCTTTCTCGTTTTTGGGATGCTCTCCTAAAGAAAGGTAGCCGGGTCACTCGCCCGGCTTTTTTTGGTCTTCAATTTGAGCTTATACGATTTTGTGCAATTTTTATTGAACAATCTTTTATTTAAGAATGGGTTAATGAACAGTTTTTTATTGAGAAACCTAAGGTATTTTTACTCTTCTGGAGCAGACTCACTTTCGGATGTCACGTCGCCTTTTGGCCTTATATCCACGCTCTCATGAAGCTCTGAATACACAAGCACCGCCTCGTTGCTTTTAAGCGCATCTAACACCTGTGTTACTTTGGTTTCCATGCTGACGTCTTCAGCGCCGTACTCTGTGCCTTCTCGCAGCACAAATGCTTCCACTAAACTGTGTAGGGTCTCGGTATCAACCGCATCGATTGGAATTATCATCTCTGCCTCCAGAAAAAAATGAGTTCACGCTAACTGTTATGCGTGAATTAAAGCCAGCTAACGTGCTAATAAGTTGGGAAATTCACACGTAGGGCGTGTTGGGATTAATAGGTAATATATCGCTAACGTACCTTTTGACCCTGTCATGCAGCCACACTTTGGGGCTAAACACTGAACCCTGCATAAAGCCAACATGGCCACCACGCTCACTAAGTTCAAGGGTAACATTGCGCGCTAATTCTTCTTCTTTAGGCACCACTAAATGGTTCATAAAGGGGTCGTCAATACTGTGCAATACAAGCGTAGGGCAGTGAATAGCACTTAAGAAGTGGTACGCACTGCATTTCTCATAATAGTCATTTGCATCTTCGAAACCATGCAAGGGTGCAGTGACTTTCTCGTCAAATTGCGCAAAGCTGGTAATGCCATCAACATCATCACCCGTTAATTGAATAAGTTTACGATAGTCGATAAACGACATTTTCTTGCGCAGCGTGGTTTTTATACTGTTTAAAAGGTATTTCTGATAAACCCGCGAGAAACCGTGATTGATGGATTTTGCACATTCCGACAATTTCAACGGTGATGATATAGCAATAGCCGCATTCAACCATTTTTGTGCTGGGTTCTCGCCAAGCAGCTTTAACAGCATGTTGCCACCCAGAGAAAATCCCACAGCAACTTTAGGGATCTGAGGGAATTTTTGGTTTAGCCAATCAAGAAAAAAACTTGGATCGCCAGTCTCGCCAGAATGGTAGCCTCGTGGCTTTAAATTCGGTACGCCGCTACAGCCACGATAATGCATCATCACCACTTGCCAGCCATTCACCGATAAATTGGCCATCATATCGTTGGCGTAATGTGAGCGAATGCTGCCTTCAAGGCCATGGAACATCACAATAATGCCAGAGGGCTCGGCGGGCTTTGGTCCCCAAGCAACGTCGACAAAATCGTCATCAGGCAGTGTTAGGCGTTCCATGCTGTATTTTAGCGGTAAGCGTTTTTGAATGAAGCGCGGCCATATAGTTTGAACATGTCGGTTCTTTGCCCAACTTGGCACTCGAAAACTGCTTTTTATAATCTTTCCATGCGATAACGCGATTTTGCTCATGATGTTTTCTTATTGTTATTTTACGACAACTGCTTCAATAGCTGACTGATTAACTCGCGGGCTTCCTGCTTTTCTCTTAGCCCATACGCATTAATAAGTGCAGCGATAGAGGCATTAAATACACCTGACATACTAGAGGCGCCTGAAGGTAAAGACGCTAAACCAAGGCTATTTACCGTTTCTACGATAATAGCTTGTTGCGCTTTTTCTAATGCCAGCTCGTCATCTTTTAGCTGATTGTATTTCGCTAAGGCCTGCGGGTAATTTGCATCTTGCTTGTCTTCTGGCTTCGCTTGCTTTCGCTCTAGCCGATGCTGCTTAAGGGTGTGTTCTGATGCTTCAACGGCACTTATCACCGCATTTAACTGAGACAGATTGATAATGAAGCCGTGCTCAATACACCAGCATATCAACAAAAGTATATTTACGTTCACACCATGGCGGTCTTGCAACAAAATGGCCAGTGGCGCTACATCGCCTTTGCCGTAGCGACTGCCGGCGTACTGCCAAAATTCCTCTGCATTTACAATAGTGTTATTGTGCTTCATAGCTTGCGCGCTGCGCCTCCATTTGCTCTTGTGCATCGAGCCACTGCATCTCTTCTTCTTCGAGTTGCTGAGTGAGTTTTGCCTGTTTATCTAACAATTGCATAAGCTCGGCTTTCTTATCATCGTTATATAAACTTGTGTCTGATAACGATGCTTCCAGCGTTTTCAGTTCGTTTGCACATTTATCCATGGCCTTTTCATGCTTCTCTAAGGCTTTTTTCAGCGGTGCAACTTGCTTTCTAAACTCGGCTTCTCGGCGCTTTTCTTCTTTTCGATCGATTTTACGCTCGCTACCCGCGCTAGCATCTTCATTTAACGCTTTCGCATCGCTATTTGCTTTGGCTTTTTCGGCGGCTTGTTGCTTTAAAATCCAGTCGCGGTAATCGTCTAAGTCACCAGTGAAAGCTGCCACTTCACCGCTATCAACCAAGTAAAAGTCTTCACATACCGAAGATAGTAAGAACCTGTCGTGCGATACCAACACCATGGCACCTTCAAAGCCTTGCAGCGCAATGTTCAACGCATGACGCATTTCTAAATCAAGGTGGTTGGTAGGCTCATCAAGTAGTAACAAGTTTGGCTTTTGATACACAATAAGCGCTAACACTAACCGCGCTTTTTCGCCACCAGACATAGGCGCTACGGCTGAAAGTGCTTCATCACCGTTGAAGCCAAAACCACCTAAATAATCTCGCAATTGTTGTTCGGTAGCTTTTTCGTCTATGCGCTGTAAGTGCAAAATAGGCGTGGCGTTAGGATCGAGGGTTTCTAGTTGATGCTGAGCAAAGTAACCAATTTTAAGGCCTTTCGCGGTATCAAACACACCTTGTTTTGGGGCATGAACACCAGCTAATAGCTTGATAAGGGTTGATTTACCTTGCCCGTTTCGCCCCAGTAAACCAATACGACTTCCAGGCACCAAGTTCAGCTTCACTTGCTGCAAAACAATATGAGCATCATAACCTAACTGTACATGTTCCATTTGTACAAGGGGGTTAGGCAGTGCAGCAGGCGGTACAAACTCAAAACTAAATGGGCTAGCCGCATGAGCAGGTAACAAAGTTTCCATTTTTTCGAGTTGTTTGATACGGCTTTGTGCTTGCTTTGCTTTACTCGCTTTGGCTTTAAAGCGAGTAATAAAAGAGGTTAAATGCGCCACTTTTTGCTGCTGCTTTTCAAACTCAATATTTTGCAAACGAAGTCGCTCGGCACGTTGTCTTTCAAAGGCAGAATAGTTACCGGTATAGGTAATCAGCTGTTGCTGCTCAACACTGATAATTTGCGCGACTGTATTATCTATAAACGCCTTATCGTGAGAAATAAGTAATAAGGTACCTTCGTAGCGCTGTAACCACTTTTCTAGCCAAATAACGGCATCTAAATCTAAGTGGTTCGTAGGCTCATCAAGCAGCAATAAGTCAGAAGGACAAAGCAGTGCTTGCGCCAAGTTAAGGCGCATACGCCAACCACCAGAGAAATCGGTAACCGGTGCGGTAAGCTGAACATTGGTAAAACCAAGCCCTGATAGAATGGTCGCGGCTCGAGCTTCTACATCGTAAGCACCGGCTTGCTCTAGTTGGCCATGAATTTTACCAATCAGAACGCCATCTTCATCTTGCTCTGCTTGATGAAGCTGCGCTTGTAAACGGCGAAGGTTTTTATCGCCATCAATAACATACTCTATTGCACGCCTGTCGGTTGCTGGGGTTTCTTGTGCGACACTCACAATACGCCAATCAGCGGGTACTACACAGTCGCCTGCATCTACCGACATCTCGTTACGCAGTAATGCGAACAAGGTGGATTTACCACAACCATTGCTCCCTATAAGGGCGACTTTATGGCCTGGAAACACCTGCGCTGATGCACTTTCTAGCAGTACTTTTCTGCCACGCATTAGCGATACGTTGGTAAGCTTTATCATTCATAACCTTCGCGGGAACAATTTAGGTCGCGTATAATAGCAAATTCCTATCAAAATCTGATCAGGAAATGGCTTTTCACGGTATAATACTGAGTAAATTACGTTAAGAGAGCTGCAATGCAAAAATCGATTAAACGCCGCTTTGTTGCAGGCGCTACCTGCCCGAAATGCCAAGAGTTGGACACTATCTCGCTATATTACGAAAATAACGTAGAAAAGCTAGAGTGCGTGGCCTGTGGTTACAATGAAGCGCAAACCGAAGAACAAGTGAATGCGGCTACCCGTGAAAACGAAAACGTTATTGGTATTTTCAAACCTCACTAACGTTACCGTAATGGCGCACATCACTGCTTTTGTTTCACGTTCTACTTAATAGCTACTAGCCTCTCACTCACAGTATTCGCTAGCAGTAACTATTACGCATAATGTGAAGATACCGCCCATGTTAGCCGTATCTTTACATTACTTGAAACAGTAAGTGTTACGCTGAAAACCCCACCAAGCACTTGATTTAAAAACACTTACCATATCAAACAACTCGCATCTTCTATTTACATTCAACGGCATAAATCTTGAAATACTTCGTTAAAGGAGTATTTATGAAAACCGCAAATCGTTACCTACTTATTTCACTCGCCGTCATACTTGGGCTACTCATTATTATTCGTATGAGCATGCCTTATGCTGCGCAGTGGTATATCAATAAAACACTCAGTCAGCCGGGGGAATACAGCGGCCGAGTAGGTGACGTAGATTTAATGCTATGGCGCGGGGCATATAGTTTAGAGCATGTGTTGTTGTACAAATCTAATGGTCAGGTAGACAAGCCATTGTTTCGGGCCGATAAGGTTGAGTTCACATTAAACTGGAGCCAGCTGATTAAAGGTGCGGCAAGCGGTACAGTGAATCTTACTCGACCTGAAATTAACTTTGTCGATGGTGCCACCAGCGATAACAGTCAAGCGGGTAAAAATGAAGATTGGCTTAACATTGCTAACCAACTATTCCCGTTAAGTATTGATAAGCTTAGTGTTACCGATGGGAAAATTGGTTTTTATAACCCAGAAACCTCACCTGTGATTGATATCTCGCTGCACGACATTCAAGGTGAAGTAACCAATTTGGTAAACAGCGATGCGCTATCTGACAATCGGGTGGCTAACGCCTTAGTGACTGCGCAAACCGCCCAGCAAGGTACATTGAAGCTTGAAGCCAAGCTTAACCCTGCCACACAAAAACCCACATTCGATGTTAATCTACAAGCCGATAATGTAGCACTCGTTAACTTTAAAAACGTGCTGGATACCTATGCGCCATTCGATCTAGAGGCGGGTTCACTCACGCTAGCTGCGGAAGTAGCTGCCGACGATGGCAAAGTAAAGGGTTACATAAAACCAATACTGCACCATGTGGAAGTATTTTCATGGAAAGGCGATATTGAGCAAGATGGTGATGGATTACTTGAAGGTACCGTTGAGCTGCTATCTGCTTTTGTTACTGAGATATTTGAAAATCAGAGTGAAGATCAGGTTGCTACTCGTATTCCTATAGAAGGGGATTTGAGTAGCCCAGACACTGATGTTTTTAGTGCGCTGGGCGCCATTATCAAAAACGCCTTTATTCAAGCTATTAGCGGCGACATTGAAGAGTCAGTAGAACTACAGACGTTGTCTGAACCCGCACTGCCTGATTCAACAAAAACCGCAGATTCAGATAGCCAAAGCGCTACCCCCGAAACACGCTAGCTTGTTATGTTCTCGGGTGTATTAATAATGAGGAGGCGGTGTTTCTTCCGAGTCTTTGGCCATATTTGAGGGCTCAATAGACTTAACCTTGTCAATAACGTGACGTAACTTGTAGGTAAGCTCATCGAGTTGCTGCTGCTGCGAAGACAACGCTTCGTTTAAAGCTTCAATGGTGTGCTCTTGAAACGCTATTTTCGTTTGGAGCTCTTCAATACTGTTGTTCGTACTGTCGAGTTCTGCTCGAAATGCGACACCATCAGTACTGCTATTTTTATCTGTCATAATTTACTCTATTTACTGCGCTGCCATACTTCGGCAAGACCACTGCTGCTTTCTGTCACAATATTACCATCGGACATAAAGCCAACGCCATAAACAACTGCAGTTGGCGGTGAAACTGTATCTCGTGATGCAACCTGCCAAGCATCCACTTCCTTTCCACTCTTTAAATCCCATAAATACACTTGGCGTGATGGCGATCCTGTTAGTAAATACTTACCATCATCAGAAAACACAGCATCGGTGAAGATTTTTTGCCTCGCAATAAAGCTCAGCCCGCTAATTGCCTCGCCAGTTTGCACGTTCCACACTTGTGACTTATCTTGGCTATCGGCAGTAAAGGCAAAACGGCCTTTGTCGTCTAATGCTACTTTAGTTACCCGTGAAGGATGGGTGAAGGTGTGGATTATTTGCCCTGTATCTGTGCTCCATAAATAAGCGATATAATCGTTCCCACCGGTTAGGGCAAACTTACCATTCGGAGAGATATCAATAGAGTTCACTTTTTCTTGATGGCCCAAAAACTCTAATCTACGCTGGGTTTTAGGTTCAAAAAACATGACCTTACCATTCGAACGAGCCACCAAGATGCCATTGCCATTATTAGAGATGGCCACATCTCGAATAGACGCTTCATCAATCCGCCAAAAGCCAATCGGATCGCCAGTTTCAATGCTCCACAGCGCAAACGCTTCTCGGTCAGCGGTGACTACATGGGTATTATCGGCTGATATGTGTAACGAAATAACTAAATTATTACCTTCACCTTGATGACTCCATTGATACAGGGGCGTTTCCTCGCCGATACGCCATACGTTGATGCCATTATTAATGCCTGATACGACAGAAATAGTGCCATCTGCGGATATATCGGCTGCATAAGCCCCTTCTTCAACATGCCGCCATTGCTTAATTGGCGTGGTCTCAGGGAAGCTACATCCCATAGATCCACTTATTAATAAGGTGAGTAACAATAATCTGGGGAACATTTGAGCCCTAAACATAATCAAATAGGTTTCGCTTTGTGAATGCTAGGTTTAACATAGCATGGATCACGCATCTTTCACTATCGTGCAGACTGCCTTGGATGCAGCAGTTTAAACATAGACGCATGATGATAAAAATTTATGGAGACGTTTTATGCAGAAGTCGCTTGTTGCCTTATCTACCATTGCTGCCCTAGGCCTTTTTGCCTGCCAGCCAAATACCTCTGATGAGGCCGCTACTACCGGCACTGACATCGCTGAAACCGCCGATGTTTCGACAGAATCAATGACAGACGTACAAAAACAAGCGTACGCTATGGGTGCTAGCATGGGCTTGTTCGTGAGCAACCGCGCACAACAACAAGAGCAACTAGGCTTTCCGCTAGATGAAGCGGCGTTGAAAGAAGGCTTTGAAGATGGCCTTAACGACACATTGAAATTTACCCCACAAGAAATTCAGCAAATTGCTCAGCAAGGCGAAGAAGTACTTCGTGCTAAGCAACAAGAAATGGCACAAAAAGCCGCACAAGATAACATTGAAGCCGGCGCGGCCTATCTAGAAGAGAACGCGAAGAAAGATGGCGTAACGACTACCGAATCTGGCCTTCAGTATGAAGTGTTAGAAGAAGGTGAAGGCGCAAGCCCAGCGGCTGAAGACATCGTTAAAGTTCACTACCGTGGTACATTGCTAGACGGTACTGAATTCGATTCTTCTTACAAGCGTGATGAGCCAGCTCAATTCCCGCTTAACCAAGTTATTCCTGGTTGGACTGAAGGCGTTCAGCTTATGAAAGAAGGCGCGAAGTTCCGCTTCCATATCCCTTCTGATCTAGCTTATGGCGAACGTGCTACCGGTTCAATTACGCCTAATTCAACACTAATTTTTGACGTTGAATTGCTAGAAATCATTAAAGAAGAAGCTGCTGCTGAGTAATATCCACGCAGCGCTTTAATGCCGCGTAGCGGCTACGCTTTTGCGATTGCCAGTACCAATAAAAGCCGATACTTTTTTAAAGTGTCGGCTTTTTTAATGCGTTAACTGATGGTAGTACTTTAATGAGCGGATGAACGTGAGGGCGGCACCATAGCCATTGCTACAAATACAGCAAATGCACACCTTGCATGGAAGGTGTATCACATGGTTAGCCGTTCGATAACTCGCTATATATGCAAAAAATCGTGCAATATATCGTGCAATGTAACGACCACCAATTTAAGTATGACGCGGTGGCGCACGACGTCGTTCGCGCTGCACTTTAAATACCGCAAAGTGATTTAACAGGTATTGCCCGAACTTATACATTAATAAGCCAATCACGAGATATCCTGCCGTTATTAGGCTGTCCATACGTACTACAATATCAAGCAAGCCGTACAGCACCATTAACGCGCCCGTTAAAAACAGCATGAAACCAGCAATAGTGCCACCCATTGAGCTGTTAGTTGCATCTCGCCGCCTGTCTACAGGCTTCTTTTCTACCTTTCGTGCATCATCCATTCGAGTTTCCCGCTCATTAGCCGGTTGCTATTTATACTGCGACAACAACCTAAAGGTTTATGTTCAATATTTGCACAAAGTGGTTTAAATGGTAGATTTCGACGCATTTGTTTATTGCGTTCTAATAATTCACCCACATACACTAGCCATAAGATTTCAATTTAACTAAATAATTGTGAAAACACCACTGATAACACGAAAAGGATATTTGAAGCTAAAACAGGAGCTTGACCATTTGTGGCGGGAAGAAAGACCCGAAATTACACGAAAGGTTACGTGGGCTGCTAGCTTGGGCGATCGTAGTGAAAACGCAGATTACCAATATAATAAGAAAAAATTACGTGAAATCGACAGGCGAGTACGTTACTTACGTAAGTGTTTGGAAAACCTGAAAGTCGTGGATTACAGTCCCCAGCAAGAAAATAAAGTTTATTTTGGAGCTTGGGTAGAAATAGAAAATGAGCAGGGACAAGTGCTAGAACTTCGCCTAGTAGGTTACGATGAAATATTTGGCCGTCGAGATTACATTTCTATCGACTCTCCTATGGCACGTGCCTTAGTAGGGAAAGAAGAAGATGATGATGTTACGGTAAAAACAGAAACCGACGTAAAAGAATGGTGGATAAACCGCATTTGGTACGATCCAACCGATAAACTGTAATAAAGTTAAAACGTTTTCCATGAATACTGACCTTACAATCAGGCTTCTCCTGACCCGTCGCGGTGGTATAATTGCTGCCAGTTATTCCAACTAAAATGAAAGCGGTGTAAAAAGGCTAAGACTTGCCCCTACATCCTTATTTGCTATTGCCTAGAGCGTATTATGATTATTAACAAAATTGCCGAAGAACTTGCCGTACAAACTTCCCAAGTCAGTGCTGCGGTTAAGCTTCTTGATGAAGGTTCAACGGTGCCATTTATTGCACGTTACCGTAAAGAAGTGACTCAAGGGCTAGACGACACACAGTTACGTACGCTTCAGCAACGTCTTACTTACCTTCGTGAACTAGAAGACAGACGCCAAGTTATCTTAAAATCTATTGATGAACAGGGAAAACTGTCTGATGAGTTAAAGCGCAATATTACCGACGCTGACAGTAAGACCACCTTAGAAGACTTATACTTACCCTTCAAGCCTCGTAGACGCACCAAAGGTCAAATCGCCATTGAAGCAGGCCTTGAAGGCTTAGCAGATACCTTATTTGCCAACCCTGACCAATCTATCGACGAATTAGCCGCTGAGTATGTTAATGACGAAAAAGGGGTTGCAGATACCAAAGCCGCTCTGGAAGGCGCTCGCTTTATTTTAATGGAACGGTTTGCTGAAGATGCAGCACTGTTAGGTAAAATTCGTAGCTACCTTGTTGAAAACGCGCATATTAAAAGCACAGTAGCAAACGGTAAAGCCCAAGAAGCCGTTAAGTACAAAGACTATTTTGAACACAGTGAAAAGTACAAAAACGCGCCTTCACACCGTGCCCTTGCTATGTTTCGAGGTCGTAACGAAGGCATGTTGAACATTCAACTGGATGCCGACCCACAGCAAGATGACGCCAGTGCGCCTTCTCACTGTGAACACCTTATTGCTAGCCACTACAATATTATGCACCGCAACCGCCCT
This sequence comes from Alteromonas sp. CI.11.F.A3, assembly GCF_032925565.1. Taxonomy (NCBI): domain Bacteria; kingdom Pseudomonadati; phylum Pseudomonadota; class Gammaproteobacteria; order Alteromonadales; family Alteromonadaceae; genus Alteromonas; species Alteromonas sp. CI.11.F.A3. The sequence continues at coordinate 251,710 of NZ_CP136708.1, read as the reverse complement.
GCTGATGATTTCCTAGCGCAAGTAGTACAGTGGACGTGGAAGATTAAAATCGCCTTACACATGGAAACTGAGCTATTCAGTGGTCTTCGTGAGCGCGCTGAAGAAGAAGCGATTGAGGTGTTTGCTAAGAACCTTAATGACTTGCTAATGGCTGCGCCTGCTGGCGCTAAGACCACCATGGGGCTTGATCCTGGCCTTCGTACGGGTGTGAAAGTGGCTATCGTAGATAAAACTGGCAAAGTTGTCGCTAAAAATACCATTTTTCCCCATGCGCCCCAGAATCAGTGGGATAAGTCACTGCGTACCCTCACCACCGTGTGCAAGCAGTATAAAGTTGAGCTTATCAGTATCGGTAATGGTACAGGCTCTCGTGAAACCGATAAGCTTGTAGGGGAAATGCTTAAAAATAACCCTGAGCTAGGCGCACAAAAAATCATGGTTAGCGAAGCTGGCGCCTCGGTTTACTCAGCCTCTGAATTAGCCTCAAACGAACTACCTGATTTAGACGTGTCTATTCGTGGCGCAGTGTCCATTGCTCGCCGTTTACAAGACCCGCTAGCCGAGCTTGTAAAAATTGAGCCTAAAGCTATTGGTGTAGGCCAATATCAGCATGATGTAAGCCAAAGCCAGTTAGGTAAATCTCTTGACCGCGTTATTGAAGACTGTGTAAATGCTGTGGGTGTAGATTTAAATACGGCATCACCCGCGCTGCTTAGTTATGTGTCTGGATTGAACAAGACCTTAGCAAATAACATTGTACAATTTAGAGATACCAATGGTGCCTTCGGCGATAGAAAAGCGCTAATGAAAGTGGAGCGTTTAGGGCCGAAAGCCTTCGAACAAGCCGCTGGATTCTTACGTATCGTAAATGGCAGTAACCCGCTAGATGCGTCTGCGGTTCACCCCGAAGCTTACCCTGTGGTGGATAAAATTGTAGATACGGCCGCGGTTGCGGTAAACGATCTTATCGGTAACACAGAGCTACTGAAAACCTTATCGCCTGATACCTTTACCAGTGACGCTTTCGGTTTACCCACGGTAAAAGATATTTTGAGCGAACTTGATAAGCCAGGGCGAGATCCTCGACCAGAATTTAAAACTGCCACCTTTAAAGAAGGTGTGGAGACCATTAAAGATCTTACTCCAGGTATGATTTTAGAGGGCGTTGTAAGTAACGTTGCGAACTTTGGTGCTTTTGTTGATGTAGGTGTTCACCAAGATGGTTTAGTGCATATTTCAGCGCTCACCAACAAGTTCATTTCAGACCCACGGGATGTAGTGAAAGCAGGGGACATTGTTAAGGTTAAAGTACTTGAGGTAGACGTAGCACGTAAGCGTATATCCTTTACTATGCGGCTAGAAGATACACCGACCTCGTCAAACCAGTCGGGCAAAAGCAATAACAGTAATGGCGCTGCTAACGCAAAGTCTAATGGGAATCCTCGTGCTAACAATGGGTCTCAGCGTGGAAACCCTCGCGCAGATAAGTCAAACAAGCGTGGTGGCGGACAAAACCAGCAGCAAAACAGTGCTATGGGTAACGCCTTTGCCGATGCGTTCGCTAAAGCAAAGAAATAACGCCTAACATTATTGTTTACACCCGCAATCATTATTTTAAAGTCAGCATTTTAAAGCCAGCATGCATGCTGGCTTTTCTGTATTTGCACAGTGGAAGTTTGTATTTTTGAAAGTAGCAGTGTTAAGAATACGGGTTATTGGCAGTGAGCGTTAAGTACCAGGCCCTAAGCGCTAGCGGAAAAACCTTCACGGACTGGCGTATAGGCTTGAGTGTAGAAATTTTGAATGCGACCAATACGAGCTGAGTTAGCTTGGCTTTCTTGAGCTTCATTACCAAAGGCTAATGAGCGCGTATCAAAACCACCACCAATCTCATTTGAAGTTTCACTGGCTGCGCTTTGTATTCCTTGGCTCGCGGCGCTTTGTAAGCCTTGACTTCCGGCGCTTTGCTCATCCGTTTGCGCTTGTAAAACGGCTTCGTCTAACGCCCGAGTAGGGCGTTCGACACCGGCATTATCGGTAATTTCATCAATGTCAGGTGGCGTGATCTCTGACGCGTTTGGCGCTACCGATGACGTAGCAGCGTTGTCTTCAGCAATTTCGCTACGAGCTTCAAAAGATTTTTGCGTCGCTTCTGCTGCCACTTTTAAGTCTTGCGCCGAAGGCTCAGCAGGGGCGAGTGCCGCAGCACGTACTTGCTGCATTTTTTGAAGGGTTTCTTCAGGGCTATTTAGCTCAGAAATATCAATAGACACTTCACCATCGGTAACATAACGTTTGTTATCTGGCCCAGTGGTATATTCATATTGCGGCGATCCAGCGTATTGCCCACCCGCAGCGGCGTGCGCCTGCTCGTGAGTACGGACTTCTTGATCACGCGCCTCTAAGTTGCTTATTTCTTGCTGTTCTTCTTCTGTTTGCTGTTCAGGCTGTAAGGCTTGCTCACCAGAAGCTTGCTGATTTGATTCCTGTTGATCGCGAGCATTCTGTTTGCCGGCGCTTTCATCAGAGCCATTGTCTTTTTGTTCGCCAAACACGCTTTCAAACGCGCTTTGCAGTTCAGTTTGGATTTGGGGGCGATCGTAGGTAACAGGCGCAGGCGTTTGTCCCGGATTACGAGCTTTGTCAGTGTCCGAACCTAGGCCTTTTTGCGACGCCCCTTTCTCTGCATCCCCCGACTGAGGAATAGTTTCACGTAATACGTTGTCTCGTCTTGCAGACTCAGTATTAACGTTTGCAGTAGGGTGCGCTATGGCCGTAAGGATAGGGGTAACAATGTTCACATTACACTCCTACACGACTACGCTAACGTATCAATAATGGTGCCTATGGTGTCATTAGCCACATCAAGTACCTTGGCGGAAGCTTGGGCATTAATACTGTTGATTTTCAGTGACAACAGATTTGTGGTGACATCATCCTGTGGAGTGGGGAGTATGTTGCGTATATTCTGTAAACTCTGGGTGGCAGAATTGGCTAAAACAGCCTGCGGATCACGCTCTGCGCTTGTGGTTTGCTGGGCAATATTAGACGCAGCCTGCGTTATACCATTACTGGCATTCTGCAAACCGAATTGTCCGGACAAAATTGCCGAATTTATATTGTTACTATTTACACCTGATATACCAGACATACACTACCTCTACACTCTCATGTGCAATTATTAACCAAATTACACAAAATGAAAAGGTCTGTACCGCTCATACGCCTTAACTAGCTGTGAAAACGAGCAATATTTTTTCCTCGCGCCTATGTTTTGGCTAGCGAGAAACTAGGGCGTATCCACTAACGTTCGCTACACATTACCTAAACGCGGCCTAAAAGCATCGGGTCACGATGCTTTTTGTTGGTACACGCTTGATGCAAAACTAAACAAAATATCGGCGCTTTGCTGAGGGTGAGAAATAAAAGGTGCATGCGCTGCATGGGGCAATACCACGGTATCGGCTTGAGGGTGCAATTCGCAGATACGATCTATACCACTGGTAGGCACTAGGCTATCTAAACGACCGTAAAGTCGTAGGGTTGGCACCGTTATGCGGCCAATGTCTTGGCGTAAATCTTCTGTGGAAAGAATTCTTAAACCTTGTTTCAGCGCGTGCTGGTCAGGTTCAGGGTATTCACTGATATGCCCACGAATGGCTTTGATATCTTGGCGGGCCGTATCACTTCCCATTGCTTGAATGGCTAAAAAGCGTTCTAGCGTTCTATTGTAGTTACTCTCTAACTGACTTTCGAACATGGCCAGTAAATCACCTGCAATGCCAGGCCAGCAGGGGCCAGCGATGAATCGCGGTGTAGAGGCTATTGTCACTAAACCTTTAAGAGCTAACCCTTTACTGCCACCAAGTAAGGCTAGTCGTTGCGCCACCAAACCGCCTAAAGACCACCCTACGACAATACTTTTTGGTGGAATGTAAGGCGCTATCATTTGTGCTAAAGACTCAGCGCTATAAGGAGAAGGCACATGCTGAGCGTTTTCGCCGAAACCGGGGAGATCAATAGTGGTAACTCGAAAGCTATTGGTTAAATAGGGAATAAACGAGGTAAATGCGCCGCTATTCATACCCCAACCGTGAAGGAAAACCAGATCGTTTCCTGTACCTTGAGTTCGGGTGACAAGTGGTGTGTTTGTATGCAAATCTTTCACTGTATACATCCTTTGGCTGTTGCATGAAGAAGCAAACCTAATAGGCTGCCATGTATGCATGATTACCCATTATCTCAAAAAATGCTTAAAGACACGTTATCGTACTGTAGCTACATGCGAGAAAAAGCTACTTAACATAAGAATTCAAAAATTCACGTACTATGAATCTTTCATGCTTACTATGTTATCAGGCAAGTCCTACGCCAGTATGTCATTGGTGTGAACGTGATATGTTTTTTTTCTCAGCCAAAGAACACGGTTATAATTTACTGTCCTTTGGGCCAGTGGGTCGGCACGTTAAGCATAGTAGCTATAACGGGCTATCTGTACTGGCTTTACATACTTATCCAATAACCACCTTAATTCATGGCTTTAAGTTTCAACACTCACTGACTTCAGGGAAGGTATTAGCCACGTGGTTTGTCGGTAAACAGCAACACTTAGCTCAGCATACACCGCATGTATCTCACACCACTGCGCAACTTCTCTTACCAGTGCCATTAAGCCCTTGGCGACTGGCAACGCGGCATTATAATCAGGCTGCGGTGCTCGCTAAATCCATTGGCAGTGCACTGAATATTCCCATTTGCACCAATTGGGCGATTCGACAAGGTATATCTGCCCAGCATCATTTAGGAAAAGCACAGAGGCTACAACATGCTAAGCAGGTGTTTTCATTAACGCCACAATGTATTGATAAACTAGTCGCTTCTAACCCTGATCTTAAGCGCATCGCTATCGTGGATGATGTCATCACTACCGGTGTTACGGTAAACGCCCTAGCAAGCTTATTGAGAGCTCGCTATCCACAACTTAGTATCTTAGTGTGGGCAATGACCTTTACACCGCCCCCCAAAAGCTCACTGCTGGCTGCAAAGTAATCGAAACCGCTACCGCTACGATTCTTGCTACCTATAAACTAGCGACTTACTTAAGAAAAGCTGACTGATAGATAGCATTACTTAGCATTTTGTTCGTGCCATACCAATAGCCTCGGAATTGCGTATTGTCGGTAAACCCAATCACTACACCTTTGCCTTGCTTTGTGGTAATCACAGCAGGCGTTTCGGCAATAAGTTTTACCAGCTTTTCATCACTGAATCCTGCCAGCAATGGCGCTGAGGTATAACGCGCTGGCGTGGTGAATGGCGTGTAGTAATTGTTCACCACCATATTGCTGGTTTTAAACATAGGCAGTGTGGCGTCGGTATAACCGTAAAATAGAGGATGGGTGATATCTATTTCAGCTTCATAAACAGCGCCCGCCACCAACTTTCTTGCATATAACGCCGATTTATCGCCGAAGGTCAGTTTATCTTCATCAAACTTACTGTCTATTTCTTCTCTGTCTACTATATCGACGTTTAACCATTCATTGGCTGCAAAATAACGAAGGGCAGATTTTTGTCCAATCAACACACCGCCATTTTTAACCCAAGTAGATAGTGCGTCTATCGTATCATTCGTTAGCGAATAGCGACCACTGGCAAACACAATATGGGTATAGCCTGACTGTAGCGCATTACCTAGCTTTTGTTGCTCTACAATACTAACCGGCAGCCCCACTCGAGTATCAAAATAGTGCCACATTTCACCTACTTCATATTCACTTACGCCCTCGCCTCCCACTAACAGCACTTTAGGCGCTGAAATAGGCTGTATTGAGCGGCTTCCAATGTCACTGCCTGTTGGCGTTAACCCACTGGCTAGTGCGTAAACCGGAATATTTAATACACTAGCGTGTTCCGTCAACAGGCTAAGTAAATTATCAGGCTGTGCTAATCCTGTAGGAATAACGATGCTTCCTGAGGTAAATGTATGACGCTGATTATTAACAAGCTTAGCTTCAAACGCATTTTCGCTACTTCTTACACTTACCCCTGCTTCCAATAACGATTGAAGCAACGCAGGCGCGTAGTAATCGTTCCATGAAAAGGCGTATGCATAGGCATTAGCAGGTAACGAATCGCTAAGTTCTGGCATTACCAATTTTGCATTGGCAGCCGTTTTTACGCTTCGCGCATCACGCTTTTCAACCGCTTCAAACGGCAAATTAAATGCCATCGCCATGTTCCACGATGACACATCGTAGAAGGTGTTATTTTCGAACGAGGTTTGGGTTGAGAATATAGATGTAATAAGTCGATACTGCGCTTGAGCAACAGGAATGTAGATAGCACGATTGGCACTAAAAGTTTGCTTGCCTATTTCGGAATCTTTGCTGACAACGTCGAACTTAATATTGTGCTGTTTAAGCAGCGACAACATAGCGTTAAACCTACCGCTATCATTCGATTCACCCACAATGTAACCGCTTATATCGCCGTCTTTTGCTAGTGTTTGCGTGTCTTTAACAAAAGCAGACTGATAATCTAAAATAGCTGGTTTATTGGCAAGGGCACCTTCAAAGGTACTCAACGACGTTGTAATTTGATTCGATATGGTAGTAGAAAATGCCAATGGGCCATTGATAGATTCTTGCAAATGTCCGCGAGAGCTCGCTTGTTCGAATAAAATACCTATGCTGCCATGTAAATCAGGGTAGGTACTGCCCTTACCGGCATAAAAGTCGTCGAATGCCTCTTCCGAGAAATACAGCTTCCCTTGTTTATCAAAAGCTTTGGCATGATAAGCCGCTAACGCTTCCGTTAAGGTTACGTTTTCATCTGGCGTGATCGGGTTTTTGCGCGAACGGACACCTGGCTGAAAAAAGTAGGTGCTATCGGTGCCCATTTCATGAAAGTCGGTAAGAATATGCGGGCGCCAGCGGTGAAATTGCTTAATACGTGCTTGAGACTCAGGGTGAGCCAACAACAACCAGTCACGATTTAAGTCAAACCAATAGTGGTTCGTGCGCCCTGATGGCCAGCCTTCATCATGCTCACGGGTATTACTATCCGCAACAAGTTGCTTTCCTTTGTGCATATTGGCCCATTGCGCGAAACGAGATAACCCATCGGGGTTGAAAGATGGGTCTAACAGCACAATATTGTTGTTCAGTAGTGCATCGATGGGCGCGCCTTGCCCAGCAGCGAGGTAATACGCTAGGGCTAATGCAGCATTAGAGCCTGAAGGTTCATTACCGTGAATGCTGTAGCCCATATAAAAAATGAGTGGCGCACCCGCTTTGACTTTATTGCCAGAATTCATGGCATCGATATGCGCGGTACGCATGCTTTCTATGTTAGGGCGATTCGATGGCGCAGTAATGGTAAGTAGCAACAACTCACGATTCTCATGGGTTCTGCCGGTGACTTCTAATGAAATACGGTCGGAATGGTCAGCCAGTACACGCATGTAGTGTGTAAGTTGATCGTGACGTACGTGCCATTGACCAATGTTCGCACCCAGTACTGATTCTGGCGTAGGAATATCTGGGTTATAGGTCACATCGGTTGGTAAATAGGCCTGAACCGGTTTTCCGCCCTTATCGAGGGTGACCTTATTGGCATTTACCGGAGCAGATACGCACAAGGCGGTTAACACTACAAATGGCGCAAGCCATTTTGGGAAATTCGAGATTGTGGCGGTGCGAACCAAAGTTGCGAGCATAGTGATTTCCGTCTTGTCGTTATGCGGTTACATCGAAACTAGTCAATACTTGACTGTTTTAGTCAGGTAAATTTGTTATCATAAACCAAATTTTTAATTAATAGGACTTACTGATGATTACTATATCAGAAGAAGCCCAGGCTCACTTCGTAAAACTGTTGGATAAACAAGAGACTGGCACAAATATTCGTGTATTCGTCGTAAATCCGGGCACATCGAGCGCCGAGTGTGGCGTGTCCTATTGTCCGCCAGATGCTGTTGAAGAAACGGATACTCGCTTAGAGTTCAATGGCTTCAATGCAGTGGTAGATGAAGAAAGTGTTCCATTTTTACATGAAGCAGAAATTGATTATGTTACTGATCAAATGGGCTCACAGCTTACGCTTAAAGCGCCAAATGCTAAAGCACGTAAAGTCGCTGATGACGCGCCATTGGTTGAACGCATAAAATACATGATTGAAGCTGAAATCAACCCTCAACTTGCTAGCCATGGCGGCCAGGTAATGTTGGCTGAACTTACCGAAGATGGCTTTGCTATTCTTCAGTTTGGCGGCGGCTGTAACGGTTGCTCAATGGTTGATGTTACTCTGAAAGACGGCATTGAAAAGCAAATGCTTGAGCAATTTGCTGGGGAATTAAACGGTGTTCGTGATGCCACTGAACATGAAGCCGGTGAGCATTCTTACTACTAAGATGTTGTATCCCACTTATGTTTAATGTGCACAAAAGCTGGCGACGATTTAAATTAGGCCTTGCCTTGTTCGTTGCTGGCGTTGTGCAGCTTTTCGCCATAAGCCATTTTAGCACCTTCCTTTACTATTATTCTCTAACCACTTTGCTTGTAGGCTTTGTTATCGCCATGTCTGGTTATGTAGGCATCTTCATGCAGCGTTTCGCCTTTCTAAAAGACAAGAAAATCCCCCCTAGCTTTAAAGACGATTAGTCGTTTACCTCTCGCTTTTTGCACGCATTTGTTAACACTCTCGTTCAATGACCTTGTACTAGGCTACTAATTACACGTAATCTAGTATTTATAATCTGACATTTGTTGGATGTAACCTAACGTTCATACCCGTTTTTCAAAGGTGATTTGAGCGTGCTGAGTAGAAGGAATTTGGGATGAAAACCATTGGGCTAATTGGTGGTATGAGTTGGGAGTCGACAGTGAGCTATTATCAAGCGATTAACCGGCTAGTGAATAGCCAACTCGGTGGGCTACACAGTGCAAAAATATGTCTGTACTCGGTTGATTTTGCCGAAATAGAAGTATTTCAGCGCACCGGCGAGTGGGATAAAGCCGCCGATGCGTTAAAGCGCGCCGCACAGTCATTAGAAGATGCTGGGGCCGACTTTCTACTCATATGTACTAACACCATGCATAAGGTTGCTGCGCAGGTAGCAAGCGCAGTAGCCATTCCTTTACTGCATATTGCCGATGCCACCGGCGTGGCTCTGTGTGAAAACAAGGTCAAAAAAGTGGGCTTGTTAGGTACTCAATTCACCATGGAACAGGCTTTTTATAGCGAACGATTAGCGCAACAGTTTGATTTAGATGTAGTCGTACCAAGCAGTGAAGATAGATTAGTCGTGCATAAGATTATTTATGAGGAATTATGCAAAGGGGTTATTTGTGAAAAATCCCGTGACGCGTATATTGATATTATCAACAAATTAAAAGCACAAGGTTCACAAGCCGTTATTTTAGGCTGTACCGAAATTGCCTTGTTGGTGAAGCAGTCAGACACTGATATGCCTCTTTACGATACAACAGCGCTTCATGCCGCTGAGGCTGTAAAAATGGCGCTAGAATAATCAGATAACAATATTTTGCCTATGAAAAAGGAAATGCTATGTTTAGTCATATAATGATTGGCGCGAACGACATTGAAGCGTCGAAGAAATTTTACGATGCTTCTCTCGCGGTATTTGGATACGATGAAGGCGTTTACGATGAACACGGTCGTGTTTTCTACTTCACCCCGAAAGGTGTATTAGCCCTTACTAAACCAATTAATGGCGAAGCCGCTACCCACGGTAACGGTACTACGATTGGTCTTGCTGCCGCAAACCCTGGGCTTGTTGATGAATGGCATAAAGTGGGCGCAGCCAATGGCGGCGTTCCGGTTGAAGATCCTCCCGGCATTCGCGGTACTGAAGAGCGACAGTTGTACCTAGCGTATTTACGTGACCCTTCCGGCAACAAACTATGTGCCACGCACTTCGTTAAGAAATAACCGAGAGTTTATCAGCCTTGAGCTGTTATAAACATCTACGATAAGCTCGTCAGTACCCCACTGGCGGGCGACTACTCAAAATAGGTAAGCAACCATGACACCTACAGAAACAGGCCTTGCTTACGATCAAATTACCCAGCGCTGGACTCGCCCAGAGTTCAATCGTAACAATGGCATTGCTCAGCATAAAACTGCCTTATCATTTCTAGACGTTTTTACATCAACAACTGATGCGCCCCCAGCAACGTCGAGCCTCTCGCCCCTAGCCCTTGATGTGGGGTGTGGATGCACAGGTAGATTTATTGATTTACTGCATGACAATAAGTTTGTTGTAGAGGGCATTGATATATCTAAGAAAATGCTGGCGTTAGCCAGAGAAAGGTACCCTAACAACACGTTTTATTTTGATGACATTTGTACCTTCGATTTGCCCCATCAGTACCGCTTCATTAGCGCATGGGACTGCCTGTGGCATGTACCACTGCAAAGCCAAGCAGATGTAATCACTAAACTGTGTAATGCGCTGCAGCCAGGTGGCGTATTTATATTTAGCTGTGGCGGTGTGGATGAACCGGGCGAACACACCAATACCACCATGGGGCCTGAGGTCTATTACGCTTCGCTCGGTATTAATGGCTATGTGCGCCATATTATAGAAGCTGATTGCTTTATTCGGCATATCGAATACGAGCAGCTACCCGAGTTTCATACCTATTTTGTAGTGCAAAAAACAATACCGCAAAAATAGTCGGGTATTTTTTGATTCAACTTTGTATTGTTTGCTTAATCTTCATAACGCTAGTAACGAATGAACCCTTTATATCTTCGTCTTGATAAGGTTGCCGACGCCATTTTAAAAGCGCCCGAGCTTGCCAGTGATCTTCGTCGACTTGCCTCCCTTGCATGTACCTCTGAGTACCATCTTCATCGCGCATTTAACGCAAAGTTTGGTATCAACATTGGTGCCTACGCTAGGCAACTTCGACTGCACGAAAGTGCCTATAAATTAGCGTTTCGGCCTCAAAAACGCATACTGGATATTGCGATAGAAGCAGGGTTTGGGTCACATGAAAGCTATGCCAAAGCCTTTAAAAAGCATTACAACCAGTCGCCTTCAGGCTTTAGAAAGACACCCAATGTTGAAGCACTACATAAAGGTGCACAAATTAGCTCGCTAGTAATACCTAACGAAAAAGGATCTTCGGTACTTATGAACACCTCACATGACAACGCAATTAGCGCGCCTAAAAATGGTACCTCTGAAAATCATCAACTTGATGTGTCAGTTATTCAGTTTCCAGCCTTAGACATTGCGATGATGATGCACATTGGCCCGCCTAGCCACATTATGAGCACGGTGAGTAAATTCATTACATGGAGAAGAGAAAACAAGCTACCGCCTTCTACCAGCCGCACTTTCAACTTATTGTTTGATGACCCTGGAAACACGCCACATGAATCGTACCGGTTTGGTGTGGCGTGCCAAATTCTTATGCCAAGTAGTATGCCCGTGAGAACAAGCGAAGCTATAGAAACATGCCAATCTACAGATACAGATCATCCAAGTGTTACCACCACTACCATACCGGAAGGATACTGCGCTAAAGTCCGCCATATTGGCACCGATGCAGAATTAGGCGCGGTAGTACACGCTTTATATCACCAGTGGTTACCGGATACGCAATTTGAACTCAGAGACTTTCCCGTTTTTTTAGAGCGTATTCGTTTTTTTCCCGACGTAGCTGCCCATGAAGCCATCACCGATGTATTTCTGCCTATTAAGGCTGCTAAGTAATGTAGCTACTTAGCTTAGTTGGGGGTTGCATGACTTAGGTTAAATTAGCTGTTACACAATGCATTGCGCTTACTTAGCCGTTCAAAGCTCCAGCCAAGGGTAATACCACGGGCAAGTAAGAACGCGAGCAATGCGTACCATAAGCTGACATTACCGAGGGACTGAGTCAAAAACCATACAGGGAAATATACCGCGATAGCACTAATAATCATGGTATCGCGCATAGAGGATGACTTTGTAAGGCCAACAAATACACCGTCGTACAAAAAACACCAATGTGCCAGTAGCGGCAAAATAACCATTAGTGGAAGGTAGGTTACCGCTGCATTCACAATATTTTGATGCTCAGTGAGCAGACTTATTATGCCGTGCCCGCCAAAAAAGAAGATAGCACTATAGCCTATTGCAAACAGTGATGACCAAAACAAACCTTGGTATGTTCTGCGCTTTATTTCTGCGGCGTTGTTTGCGCCTTTCGCTTCGCCCACCAGCGCTTCTACTGCATAGGCGACCCCGTCTAATCCTAGCGCTATTAATACGAAAAACTGCAGTAGAATTGCATTCACCGCCGCCGGCATTTCGCCAAACCGTACACCTTGTATCGTCAAAAACGCTAAGCAGGCTTGTAATGCTAAGTTACGCAGCAGCATGTCAGTATTGAGCTTCATTAATATTTTTCGCGCTGCTCGATTAAACCAGCTCGCTTCTGGGGAAATACCCCGCACCTGTTTTAGCGCAACATACAAAGCCATAAATGCCATGGCGTATTCAGCAATAATACTGGCTAAGGCCACCCCTGCCACCGACATCGACAGTCCAAAAACAAAGGTGATATCTAGCCCAGCATTGACGAGATTACCCACTATCTGGATGACCATCACCGTTCGCGTTTTTTGCTGGCCCACCAAATAGCCGATAAGGGCTAAGTTCAGCATAGCCGCTGGCGCGCCCCACACCCTCACCTGATAGTACTCAGTTAAATGCACCGCTACTGCATCTGATGGGCTCGCCAATGCTAGCCCAGCTGTGAGTATAGGCTCTTGTAATACAAGTAAACACAGCCCTAAAATTGAGGCGACAGCAAGGGTTTGCCAAAGCACTTTGGCAGAGGATAGTGTGGCATCTTTATGCCCTCTTGCCTGTGCGCTTAACCCCGTTGAAGACATACGTAGAAAACCACACACCCAATAAATTTGGGTAAGAATAAGCGCCCCAACTGCCGCACCAGCTAACATTGCAGGCGCAGACATATGCCCCAAAACAGCCGTATCCACCAACCCTAACAAAGGGGTGGTAATATTGGCCAAAATCATGGGCAGCGCTAATGTGAGTAAGCGTGTATGATCGTGCCAGAACGACTCAGGTTGGCGTAGAGATTGCTTATCTTCTTGCACTCGCTTTTGCATTAATTATAGTCTCTGCGTTAGTAGGACGCCGTGCTGACACGCAGTAAAAATCACTGCTATTACATCAACTTCAACTCGGAGAAAACATGAAGTTTATCATGCCTTTCAATATCATTTCGTGGATTAAATGTGACGCTGCTTTGGCGCAAATGAAAGGCAACCGACAACGCTGGTTAGCACTCTTCTCTCTTATTTGTTTTTCTGGCTACAGTCTGGCTGCTACTGATAACACTACGCAGCCTACCCGTGAAATTCTTACTCAAAACGGTGTTATTTTGCTTTACCATCATGTGTCTGAAAACACGCCGAAAAGCACCAGTATATCGCCTGATATGTTCAAGCAACACATGGCGTATTTAAAACAACACCACACTGTTTTACCTTTAGCAAAAGTGGTTAACGCTATTTTAGATAACACACCACTGCCTTCCAATACCGTGGTCGTTACTTTCGACGATGGCTATGAAAACATCCTCAAAAATGCCCACCCCATCATGGTTGATATGGGGTTCCCTTACACTATATTTATTAATCCAGGGGAAATTGGCAGCAATAGAAGCCAGCTTACTTGGGAACAAGTTAAGGCGATGCATAACGATGGTGTCACCTTCGCTAACCATACACTTGATCACTTGCATATGCTTGATGGCAGAACGTCTAACAATGGTGCTGATAGCGAAACTAGCGATGAAGCTTGGCTTGAAAGGGTATGGCAGAATGTTGCAGACGCCGAAGCCATTATTGATAGCAAAATTGGGGAGTCACTTAAATATTTGGCCTATCCTTTTGGTGAGTTCAACCAAAAGCTAGCAGATAAGATTGCCCAAGAAGGCTACATTGCCTTCGGACAACACTCAGGCGCTATAGGCCCTCACAGTAACTTTCAAGCTTTACCTCGCTTTCCCGCAGCAGGCCCTTATGCCAACTTAAAAACACTAAAAACCAAACTAAACAGTATCGCTATGCCGCTATTATCGACCAGCTTCGAAGGTGAGCATATCCCTGAGGTAAATCGAGATAGGGTACAAGGTTCTAGTGAAGACTCGATACTCCCCCCTATAACGCTAACTATTAAGGGCGATGATGTCCGCTTAAGCCAAGTAAATTGCTTCTTTTCAGGCTCTCCGGTTGAAACAAATGTTGAAGGCAATGCTGTTACCTTCAGTATTACTCAAGCACTTCCTGTTGGACGTTCGAGAGTAAATTGTACCGCGCCCTCAAATTCTCAATCAGGAAGGTATTATTGGTATTCTCAGCCATTTTTTGTTGCAGATAAGAACGGGAATTACCCAGATTAGTTAAGCTGAAAGTGCATGAACAAAACGCACGAAGGTGCCGTTCACTGATTGCTCTTTAAAATTGACATTTTGATAAAACCGAATGGCAGCAATATTACTAATTTGCACGTCTAGCACCAATGCCCGCTTTTTAAGTTCTATGGCGTAATCACGCATGTGGGCAATCATAGCCCTGCCGATTCCGCCGCGCCGAGCAATGCTATCTACCGCTACGTGACCTAACATAAGCTCTGTCGCACTTGGAGGGGTTAAGCCTACAGCAACCGCTTGATTGCGCATTAGTACTGCCATCGCATCATCGAGATTGTAGAAGGTGGTAATGCTGTCTAACGAAGCACGGTCAAATACTGGCCCCAACTTGGTATGCCACGCCGTAATGACACCTACAACAGCATCATCGACTACCGCTACCCAGTGATTATTACAGCCATATTGCCCATACTTACCTTTCCATGCATGGGTTAAAAAATCGAGAGTATGTCTTGTATCGCCATTACCAAAAACGGAAACCAATAGATCTTCAGCGGCACTCAATAATAAGGGCACCGCTTGGCCAGCATCAGACACAAGACCTTGTCGGATTTTTATATCCATGCCTCCCATGCCCACCTATAGTGCCGAGTTTGAATTAAATGATGTTGTAATCGCTGGCATATCATTGAGAATTTGCTGTGCGTCACTAATCGACAATTCGCCAGGTTCACGTTTTGGCTTAAAACGTCCTATCACCTGTGCTTTAGGATTAATGAGCACTACAGATGCACTATGATCGACAAGATAATTAGGGTTGTCTGTACTTTCAGCAATTGCGTACATCATGCCTAAGTTTCGAGCGAAGGGAAACAAAGCTTTATGCTCACCGGTCGCGGCAATAAAGTTGGGGTTAAAGTAGCCGATGTATTCGTTTAACCTTTTAATCGAATCACGATTTGGATCGATAGAAATAAACACTACTTTAATAGGAAATTCAGACTCAATCGCCTGCATTTGTGGGTAAATGCTGTTCAGTTCAGCCATCGTAGTCGGGCAAATATCGGGGCAAAACGTATAACCAAGAAACAACAAGCTCCACTGATTTTCTAGCGAAGCTAGATTAAATTCATTTCCTTTATTGTCAGTCAGCGAAAAAGGCGCAATGGCGCGAGGCTCAGGGTAAGCCTGAAAATATTCGGGAGAACTGCCATTAGACTGCCCCGTTGGCGACAAGTAAATTGCCCCAAACACCCCAGTCAATAATGCTAATAACGCAACAACGCCTACAAAAATCCGTCGGTTCATAAACTCAGTGGTACGTAATGATCGAATAACAATACTACAAACAATACCATGAGATGAACAATTGAGAACTTAAAAGTTTTCATCGCCGTTTGACTTGTGGCGGCAAATTTCAATTTTACTGCGTAATACATAAAGCCAATATTTAAAAGCGAAGAGCCAATAAGGTAAATTAAATCGCTCATGCCCACCAAGTAAGGCAATAGACACACCAAGCTAAGCAACACAGTATAAAGTAGCACCGAGGTTTTAGTAAATTCTACCCCATGGGTAACCGGTAGCATGGGCACTTTCGCTTTTGCGTAATCCTTTTCACGATGAATAGCCAATGCCCAAAAATGTGGGGGGGTCCACGTGAACACAATGAGTACTAACAACAACGCATGGGCATGAATTTCACCGGTGACAGCGGTCCAGCCGAGAAGCGGCGGCGCGGCACCTGCAATACCACCAATCACAATGTTTTGCGGCGTGGCTCGTTTTAGAAACATGGTATACACCACGGCATAGCCCACTAAGCTAGCAAGGGTAAGCCAAGCGGTAAGCATGTTCACCCATAAACTCAATACAACAAAGCCCATTACGCCAAGGCCCGCAGCAAACCATGATGCTTTAGCGATACTCACTTTCCCTTTCGCCACAGGCCGATTAAAGGTACGGGCCATTTGGCTATCGATTTTATGGTCGACCACATGATTAATCACTGCGGCCGATGCCGACAACATACCAATACCAAGTAATCCACACACCAACGCGGTGGCATCTACCCAGCCCGGCGAGGCTAAGCACATCCCCACTAACGCCGTGAGTAAAAGTAGCATCACCACATTAGGCTTTGTCATTTCGTAATAGTCGCGCCAGCTGATTTTTGCATGCGAGTTGCTCTTTATTTGAGAGTTGCTCTTTGTTTGCGAGATTGGCGAGTGCTTACCTGCAACAGCGTTATTTAAAGGGATAGATTTAGCCATGATGACCTCCAGTAGAGTAGGAGAAAGAAGAGGTTGAAGGAGCAACTGACCATGTCAGCCATATCAATGTAAGTAATAGCATGGCGGCAACTGCATTGTGCGATACCGCGATAAACAAAGGTAAACTAAACAAAACGTTACTTAGACCAAGCGCGACCTGCACACATAGCACTCCTAGCATGAGTACACACCCTTTTTTCACCGCCGGCGATAACTTACTGCTTCGTAGCCACATGAAAGCCAATACCGTAAGATAAACAAAGGTAATGACAGCGCCGAACCGATGCACGATATGCATGGTGGCTCGCTCACCATAATTGTGTGCGCCAAACTCATAGTTTTGTGCTTCGGGCACACTGTATGCACCTTGAAAATTTAACCGCTGCTGCCAGCCAGGCTCACAAATTGGCATATCGGTACAGGCGAGGGCTGCGTAGTTAGCTGATGTCCAGCCGCCTAAGGCGATTTGCCCTACTAAGATAGCCATACCTAAAAATGCCATTGCAGTCAGCTTGTTGTTTTTACCCGGGTAATAGGCACCCTCGTTTAATGGTAGCGCCGTAGTGCTTTTGGGTTGTTGCACGCTAACTGAGCTGTGCTTTCTAAGGCGTAAATAAAGTAAAAATAAACAACTTAATACGCTAAAGCCTCCTAACAAATGCCCCATAACCACCACAGGCAATAAATTAAGGGTGACTGTCCACATGCCAAGCGCCGCCTGAAAAGTCACAAGACCGAGCAGCAATAAAGGCAGCTTAACGGGTGTACCCTTATGACGCTGCTTTACTGCAATAACAGCAATGGCCAAAATACATAGCCCTAATGCCCCTGCAAAATAGCGGTGAATCATTTCGTTCCATGCTTTGTGCGCTTCCACAGGGCGCTCTGGAAACGCCGTATTGGCTGCGGCAACTTTCGCATCGCTTAACGGCACGGTAAGGTTACCGTAGCATCCCGGCCAATCAGGGCAGCCTAAGCCAGCATCAGTAAGGCGAGTATAGGCCCCTAAAATGATGACTATTGCAGCAAGAAAAAGGCTAAACAGCACCAGTTTTTTCATAGCATCTCCTACCCAATCCGAGACAGTTTCAGAAGCTTTTTAATGTCGGCCAGCATACTTCGACTTTCCATTACAGCAGTGCTTCTGTCACTGTCTATTTGGTAATACAACATGGCATTATTTAAGGTATCGACGATATACACACTTTGCTGTTTAAGGTTGGTGATAGGGGCATCGCTGAGGCTCAAGGTATGCACGTTGGCGTACTCAGAAAGTTGCTCTAGTGCTGTTACATCACTTTTTCCAGTGAACAAAACTAAAGCTTCTGCCCTGTCAGACTCTTTGCCTAACGCCAGCCACACTTGGTTAATGCTAAACAATGCATTTTCACAAATGGCATCACAATTTTCGGGCAAGACATACAACAAGCGCCATTTTGGCTCTGTGCCTTCTAAAAGCGATGAAACATCAATGGTAGGCTGCAGCAACGCACCTTTATTTGTAGCACCTTGGTTGAACCAGTCATTCTCTAACGCAAGCTTAGCTAAAATTACTGGTAGCACGAACACGGCGACCATGATAATTAAGGTTTTCTTCGAGGCCGGATTACTCATATTGACGTCCTTTTTTCATAATTGCGAAACCGCCAATCAAGGCGGCTGCGATAGCAAGACCAAACCATTGAATGGCATAACCCAAATGCTTTTCAGGCGGCATGACAACACTGTTATAACGCCTAACAAAAAGGTCATTCTTTGCGGTAAGTACTACTACATAAGGTAATAAGTTAAGTGATAGCAATTCACTGGCGGTACTAATTGAAATTTGCTGAATACGTGCTGGAAAGCGTGATGCTGATGTAAGCGTTTCTTTTACTAACGGGTTATGACTGGGCAGACTCACCACTCCTTCAAATTGTTGTGAGTGGTGACTAATTTTCACAGCCGGTAGCGAGCGTGATAAATCTGGTGCAGGCAACCAACCATAGTTAACCAAAACCCACCCTGCGTTGGTTTGCACTGGCGCCAGCACGTCGTAACCTACCCGTTGTTCATGTATTTGGTTATCGAGCAATAACACCTTGTCACCGTTTGGCGTACCTTCAAAAGAAACGGTTCGATCTTCGGGCTCTTTCATAGAAAGGGCATCGATGAGCGACAAGCTTTCTTTCCCCTGTTTTTCGGTTATGCTAGCTATGCGTTGTTGCTTTTGTGCCATTCGATCTAGTTGCCAGAACCCCAAGCTACACATCGCCATTACACATAAACTGGTAATGACGATAGCGATTAATTTGGATGCTCTCACCTGATTCATTTGGCCAACCTGCACACTACTATTGAGGTTTATATGTTGATAAAAATAATCTTGGTTGCGTTGGTACTTTTCATGATCGTTAACCTTTTTATGGCCATGCGAGTCATGATGAAAAACGATCCCAAAGACGGTCCAATGAGTAAATACATCGGTCGCAGGGTGCTCACTTCTGCCATTATTGTGATTTTAATTTTAGTGGCAATTGGCACCGGTTTAATTACGCCAAACCCTCGACCGTACTAGGGTTTGGCTGCGTTTTTTTATCGGCGTTTATAAAACGTAAACAAAGATATAAAGCATCACCCACACCACATCAACAAAGTGCCAATACCAACTTCCGGCTTGAAAGGCAAAGTGGTTATGCGGCGTAAAATGCCCTTTTAGCACTCTAAAAAACATAACAATCAGAATGATGGTGCCAAGCGTCACGTGCATACCGTGAAAGCCCGTCAGCATGAAAAAGGTATTACCGTAAATGCCTGACTGTAGCGTTAGCCCTAGGTCGCGGTAGGCGTGAACATACTCTTCAACTTGTAAGAATAAAAAACCAATTCCCAACAAGATAGTAACGCCTAACATGACGGTGAGTTGCTTGCGTTTGTTCTGCTCTAAACCAACATGAGCAAAGTGCAATGTGACCGATGATATAAGCAAAATAACGGTATTGATGGTGGGTAGGCCAACCGCACTCATTTCCTGAGTAGTAATGCCCCCGGGGGTTGATACAAGCGGCCACATTGCTTCAAAGGTGGGCCATAACACTTCGTTAGTCATCGCGTTATTTGATGCACCGCCCAACCAAGGCACTGAAATGAATCGGGCGTAATAGAGCGCGCCAAAGAAAGCGGCAAAGAACATAACTTCAGAGAAGATAAACCAACTCATACCCTGCCGATAAGAACGACCTAATTGGTCGCTATAAAGCCCAGACATAGACTCATCAATTTGGTTTTTAAACCAGCCAACCAACATCACCATCAATACGACAAACCCAGCGAGAAGTGTATAACCTCCATAGCCTGATTCACCTTTAGTGGCTTCAATGACAAAGTTGCCCGCGCCAACGGCAATTAAAAATAGCGCCACCGCACCGACAATCGGCCATGGGCTTTGTGCTGGTACATAGTATTTCTGATAATCTGGGTATTTCTGATATTCTTGCTGCATTACTCTCTCCTTATCCCAATACCTGTTATTTACCACTTTCAGGTTGAGGGACCATGTAGGGATTCGGTTTTGTTTTCATGTCACTTGCTCGCGCGGTCACATCAAACAGGGTGTATTGCACAGTAAAATAACTAATATCTTCAGGAAGCTGTGGATCGACATAAAACTGCATGGGCATGTACGCCTCAGCCCCGGCACTTAAAGGCTGTTGATTAAAACAAAAGCATTCCGTTTTATTTAAATACAGCGCCGCCATACCTGGTGAAACCGACGGAATAGCTTGCGCCATCATATTGTTAGATGCCGGGTTTCTGACGTAAAACGACACCGTATTAAGTTCCCCTGGATGTACTTTCATACGGCTAGTTTGCGCTCGAAATTCCCACGGCATACCGGTATTGGTGCGGGTTATAAATTCCACCGTTACCTCACGACTTTCATCTATTTCGATAGACTCATATACCGCTGCGGTATTTTCGGTTTTGCCATTAATACCGGTAACATCGCAAAATACGTCGTAAAGTGGCACTAAGGCGAACCCAAAACCAAACATACCAAACACAATAACGACGAGTTTTATCACCATTTTGTTGTTTGCATTGGTTTGTGTCATGGTTACCTCCCGTGCCTACTTTTTGTGCTGATACATGATCACAATTTAGCGACTATTTTGCCTGCTTTGCTTTCATTACCTGTACTGCTTGTTCTACTTACCTTACTGGCATTACTTCTTATTCTTATTTAACAACCGGCGGCGTTTCAAAGGTGTGATAGGGTGCTGGAGAAGGTATTTCCCACTCTAGTCCCTCAGCACCTTCCCACACTTGAGCAGATACTGGCTCACCTTGCTTCTTACAGGCCTTAATTAACAATGCTAAGAAGATGAGCTGCGACAACCCAAAGGCAAAGCCGCCAAGGCTTATCCATTTGTTAAAGTCAGCAAATTGTAAGGCGTAGTCAGGAATACGACGTGGCATACCAGCTAGCCCCACAAAGTGCATAGGGAAGAACAACACATTTACCGACACAAGTGAGCACCAGAAATGCCATTTTGCGAGCCCCGTGTGGTACATTTTTCCTGTCCACTTGGGTAACCAATAGTACACCGCAGCCATAATCGAGAAGATGGCACCGGTGACCAGAACGTAATGGAAGTGTGCGACCACGAAATAGGTATCGTGGTATTGGAAATCGACGGGCACGATGGCCAGCATTAATCCTGACAGGCCCCCAATGGTAAACAATACGATAAACGCAATGGCAAACATCATGGGCATTTCAAAGGTAAGAGAGCCGCGCCACATGGTCGCCACCCAGTTGAACACTTTCACGCCTGTTGGCACCGAAATAAGCATGGTGGCAAACATGAAGAACATTTCCATATACACCGGCATACCGGTGGTAAACATATGGTGAGCCCACACCACAAAAGACAGCAGCGCAATAGAGCCTGTGGCGTACACCATTGAGGCATAGCCGAACAGCTTCTTCCTAGAAAATGTAGGGACAATTTGAGAGATAATACCAAAGGCTGGCAATATCATTATGTACACCTCGGGATGCCCAAAGAACCAGAAGATATGCTGGAACATAACGGGGTCACCACCACCTGCCGCATCAAAGAAGCTGGTGCCGAAGAACTTATCTGTCAGCACCATGGTGACAGCCCCCGCCAAGACCGGCATTACTGCAATAAGTAAGAAAGCAGTGATGAGCCAAGTCCATACGAATAAAGGCATTTTCATCCACGTCATGCCAGGGGCACGCATATTGAAAATGGTCACAATGACGTTAATCGCCCCCATAATGGATGAGATACCCATAATATGTACCGAGAACACAAACAACGCCGTCGAGTCGCCGCTGTAGGTGGTAGAAAGCGGTGCATAGAAGGTCCACCCAAATGCTGGGCCGCCCCCCTCTAAAAAGAGCGAGCTAAGTAATATCAGAAAGGCACCGGGTAATATCCAGAAACTCCAGTTATTCATTCGCGGCAGAGCCATATCTGGTGCACCTATCATCATAGGAATTAGCCAGTTTGCGAGCCCCGTAAAGGCTGGCATTACCGCACCAAATACCATGATAAGGCCGTGCACCGTGGTCATTTGGTTAAAGAAGTTTGGCTCAACAATTTGTAATCCAGGCTGAAATAGCTCAGCGCGGATCACCATTGCCATGGCGCCACCAATTAAAAACATGATAAAGGCGAACCATAAATACAAGGTGCCTATATCTTTGTGGTTAGTGGTAAACAACCATCGGGTTATTCCTTTTGGAATATGACTATGATGGTCATGATCTTCGTGATGCGCCGAGGTATCCGGCGCAATGACATCAGTTGCTTTACTCATTACGCACTCCTAGTTCCCATTAACGACGGCATTAACATCTTTGGCCTGCACCATATCGCCCGTGTTATTACCCCACGCATTTCGCTCGTAGGTCACCACAGCCGCAATGTCTTTCAGGCTTAACATTTTTCCGAACGCCTGCATGGCCGTTCCGGTTTTACCGTTTAACACAATATCGATATGGGCAGTTTGGTCTTCAAGAACCATCTCACTGCCTTTAAGCGCAGGAAAAACGCCAGGTAACCCTTCGCCGTTAGGCATATGGCAAGCTGCACAGGTGGCGTTATAAACCCGCTTGCCTTCATCCATAAGTTCATCCATCGACATATTCATTGACAGTAAACGTTGCTCTTCTTCTTTCGCTTGGCGAGCGGCTTCTTCTTGTTCATCCATCCACGCATCAAATTCGGCAGGCTCTTTAGCGATGACCACAACTGGCATGAAGCCATGATCTTTTCCGCAAAGCTCGGCGCACTGCCCACGATAAATACCAGGCTCGTTTACCTTTGCCCAAGACTCATTGATAAATCCGGGGTTAGCATCTTTTTTCACCGCAAAATCTGGTACCCACCACGAGTGAATAACGTCATCTGAGGTAATAAGAAAGCGCACTTTTTGCCCTGTGGGGATCACCAGTGGACGGTCGACCTCAAGCAAATAATTCGCGCCTTTCTCGAATTTGTTTTCAATTTGTTCTCGCTGAGTTGCCATTAACGAATAGAACTCAACGTCTCTGTCCATATATCGGTAATGCCACTTCCACTGAGATCCAGTTACGACAACAGTAAGATCGGGCTCACTGGTATCTTCCATCGCAATAAGGGTTTTGGCCGCAGGAATAGCCATTAGAATAAGAATAATGAAAGGGACTACGGTCCATGCAATTTCCACTTTTACATTTTCGTGGAAGTGAGCGGGTTTCGCCCCTCTGGATTTACGGTGTAAGTACATTGAGGCAAACATAACCCCAAAAACCGCAACGGCAATTGCGATACAAATAAAGAACATCAACATATGGAGGTCGTATACTTGACCACTTATGTCGGTTGCGCCTCGGCGCAAATTTATGGAAGAGCCTTCGCCCGTTGCTACATCAGCAAACAGTAGTGGCGAGGTAAGCAAAAGTGGAAGCCCGCAGAGCCACTTTGCCGCTTGTGTCGTTACTCGTTTCACTCAACACCTCCGTTATAACAGAAGCATTACGCACTGGTTGCGCTGCGCTTCTGGCAACTGATACCCGAAATCCAACTTTTAACTGAAAGACCTAGCCTTAGTTGTAAAGCAAAGTTACAGCTATTGTTATTATTTTGTTAAATACAGTATAAGAATTGCTCAATAAAACGCACAAGTCTAGTCTTTTCTAAGAAAAAACAATTACAGCGTTCAATTTTTAACCAAAAGTTGTATGTAAGAGAAATGACTCACGTCACAGCGTATGGACGCTATACGGGTAATTAGTGTGCCCGTTTGAAACGCTCATTTTGAACGAGATAGGCAAATAGAAGATGGCTATAAGTTTCTTATAATCAAAAGGTAGTCACTTAATAGTGAATGTTTTTCAAACAGAATAGATGACTGAAATAGTATTCGCTAGTACCAAAAAGGGTGACATAAATAGAAGATAAAATGTGGGAGCCAGATCTGCTGGCTTTTAAGGTATTTCTTAGGCTTAAACAAGATTATTGTACAAGCAAGGTATATTAAACATACAAAAAAGCGGCCTATAAGCCGCTTTCTTTATTAAATAGCTAAAAGGTTACATCCAGTCAGCATTTCGAATAACACCAACGGCAATCCCTTCAATGGAAAAAGGCTCTGAAGCTAAGTCGACCTTAATAGGAGAGAATTCATCATTTTCAGCATGAAGTAATACTTCGCGACCACGCTTTTCAAGGCGTTTAACGGTAACGTCTTCATCAACACGTGCTACTACCACTTGCCCATTATGGACATCCGTAGTGCGGTGCACGGCTAACAAGTCACCATCAAGTATACCTATGTCTTTCATACTCATACCGCTTACACGAAGTAAGAAGTCAGCGTGAGGCTGAAACAGAGCAGGGTCGACCTTATAGTGAGATTCAATATGCTCTTGCGCTAAAATAGGCTCGCCCGCAGCTACTCGGCCAATAAGAGGTAGCCCTTCTTCTTCAGGAGCTTCATCTTCAAGGGGGATATTTAATTTAATACCACGGGAAGTACCTGGAAGAATTTCAATGACCCCTTTTCGGGCCAATGCTTTTAAATGTTCTTCAGCGGCATTCGCAGAGCGAAAACCTAAATGACGGGCAATTTCTGCACGGGTAGGCGGCATGCCAGTTTCGAGCATGGTTGTTTTTATAAGCTCGAGAACTTCTGTTTGTCTTGCTGTGAGTGGGCGCATAAAAGACCTGTCTGTCTATACAGTTCCTGTAAGTATATACACCTAAAAGGAAATGACAAGCACAAAGCTTGACTAAGCATGATTTTTAATTAGCGCTAGCCTTAACGAAAAAAGCGGCCATGAAGGCCGCTTTGTATATCACTACTATTTGTAGTAGTTAGAACTTATATTGCAAGCTTACACGGGCATTAAGCGGCTCGCCGGTAGCAATATTATTGTCATTATGCGCTGACGGGAAATAATCTTCGTCGAATAAATTTTCCACGTTAAGCTGAATTTTAACATCTTCGCTGTAATCGTAATAAAGTGCAGCGTCTACACGAACGAAATCAGGTAATTCAACGGTGTTATTTAATGACGCGTATTGCTCTGATTGATAAATCACGCCTAATGCAACACGCCACTTGTCGTTTACTTCGTACTGGTTCCATAACGTCAGCATATGCTCTGGAAGCTGTGCTAAATCACGGTTCGCCAATGTGCCATCTACAATTCGGCCCATTTCTTCACCATCGAGGTTGCTATAACCAGCATTGATTGCCCAACGCTCTGAAAGTTTGCCCACCACCTGCACTTCAAAACCTTTGGTTTCGGTACCGGTTAAAATAGACGCTTCTGGATTGTTAGGATCTTGCGCTGTACCGTTTTCACGTTCAACTTCAAATGCCGCTGCTGTCACGCTTAGCGAGTCAGTGAGATTCCATTTAACACCAATTTCCTTATTTTCAAACTCTTCTGCTTCCAGCGCTTGGCTTGAAAGCGAGAGCGAAAGGAATTGATCACCAGAACGAGGCAAGAACGATTTACTGTAACTGGCGTAAATCGATACTGATTCCGCTGGCTTGTAAATTACACCAGCGCGAGGCGACACTTGTGAATCAGAGCTTGATAGAAAACCATCGTTACCGTCGTCAGCACCGTTTGCTACTTCAATGCTATCTACCACATCGATATCAAAATTGTCGTAGCGAAGACCGGCCACCACAATCCAATTATCGTTAAGCTTAATTTCATCTTGTACGAAAGCTGAAGTAAAGGTGACTTCTGATGCACGATCTCTTACCGGGTCTGTTAGCGTCATTGAAGGAATAACGAGTGGATCGCTAAACACGAAGGATACTTGGTCGTCTTGGCTATCGGCAAAAAACGCATCACGGCGCGCGTTTTCTGTATCTTGACTGCCGTACTCCATTCCCGTCAGTAAGGTATGGTTAATATCACCCGTGGCAAACTGCCCAATAAGGTTTAATTGAACCAACGCATTCTCACGAGTAGTGGTATCACGATACCCGTCTAAGGTAACCGTACCTGCATCAGCATCAAAATTAACGGGGTACAAGTTTTGATAAGCTTTATCATAGTCAGCAAACTGAACGGTACCGTTTAAGTTCCAATGTTGCGATAGTGCGTGATCAACACGCACACGGGCAATATGCGCTTCAAGCGTGGTATTGTTGAAGTCGGGATCACCAAAGTAGGTATCGTCATAGCCTTCTAGCGGCGCACCATCTAATGAAGGGATACCTCTATCTACTAACCGGTCATCGTTTACGTATTCGTAAGATGCTACAACCGTGGTGTCGTCGGAAGCCATCCATGTGTAGGTAGGGTTAATGGCGTAACGTTCACCATCTTTAAAATCACGATGATTATCAATACTGTCAAACACACCATTAAAACGAAAAGCATTGTTCGCATCTATGGCTTTATTGGTATCTACACTAATAGAGCCAGCGCCAAAGGTATCTATACCTGCTGACAGTGTGGTGAAGTCTTCTGCGCTACTGGCCACTTTAGTCACACGGTTAACGACACCACCGCCGCCGCCACGACCAAATAAAAGCGCGTTGGCACCACGCAATATTTCAACGCGTTCTAAATTATATAGGGGGCGGAAGTATTGAACGTCATCGCGAAGCCCATCAACAAAGAAATCGGCAGTAGTGTTCTGACCACGAATAGTCACCTGATCGCGATGGTCTTCACCCAGCCCAATGCTCACACCTGGCGTGTATTGCATAACATCGGCAATACTAAACAGTGCTTGTTCTGAAATTTGCTGTGCACTTACTACCGATACTGACTGTGGCACGTTAACTAATAATGTAGGGGTTTTAACCGCTGTGGCGACTTGTTGGCCGAAGAATGCGCCGCGTACGGTAATACGCTCAACGCTTTCATCTGACTCAGACATAGTGTCTTGTGCAAAAACAGGTGTGCCATAAAGCGCCAATAAAACAGCAGTAGAAATAGTTGCTTTACCAAGTTTCAAGCAAGTCTCCTCAAGTGATAATTCAAACAGTATTGAAAATGATAGATATTCTTATTTATAGCGGATTCTAGTCAGATTTATTTATAATTAAAAGGTGTATTAATAAAAATTAAACTTTTGTTATAAATGAAAGCGTCAGCTTAACTAGACAGTCTGTTTAGATAGCAATAATGAATAAGAGCAGCACCTTTAATTAGGTTTGCGCCGAGGTGACAAGTTTGGCATTAAGGCATAAAGTAACCTTTCTTCTATTTATCTTTAATCAGAGTATTTAATTCCTCATGTTGCATTTCCTCGACTATACCCCCGAGCTAGCCCCTCATTTTGACCGCATAAATAGAGAGTGGATCACCAAGATGTTTCGTTTAGAGAGCGTTGATGAGGCCGTTATTGGCAATCCTCAGTGTAATATTATCGACAAGGGTGGATACATTTGGTTTGCTGAACATCCCGATTTTGGCATTGTAGGTACATGCGCATTAATGAAAAAAGGGGATGGGGTATTCGAACTTACTAAGATGGGTGTGGTCAGTGAAGCAAGAGGATTAAAAGTAGGCGAAGGCTTGTTGCAATATGTATTGAATAACGCCCCTGCTATTGCTTTTAATACGTTATTTCTTTTAACGAATAAGAAGTGTGAGGCCGCCATTCATCTTTATGAGAAAAATGGCTTTGTTCATTGTGAAGAAATCATGCAAAAATTTGGTTGTGCTTATGAACGCTGCGATGTGGCTATGCATTACAAAGGTACTGCCACCAAGTGATATGTGAGTAAAAACACGCTCAATCAATATGCTATGGCGACAATTTATACTAATGACTCTTCCAAACAGCCCCACGGCCTCTGCATGACATTGCACGAGATGTGGTACACTTCTCCCGTTTTAATTTCATAGGATTACAGAATTCATGTCGTGGATGCGAAAAGCCCTTTTGTCGCTATTTCATTATCCTGTTAAGTTGCTGGTTAAAGCCCACAGCATTCCCGTAAACGTAGAGACTGAGCTTGGCATTGATAAGTCGAAGCCCATCGTTTACTTGCTTCCAGCAAACTCGGTAACCGATCAATTAGCGCTTAGAATGTCAACAGAAGCACTAGGCCTACCGAGCCCGACTGATACGCTAACATTAGCGGGCAGAGAATACCCTTCTACCTTGTTCTTACGTAAAACACAGCCGATTTTTCGCTCACAAGCAAACGATACCGGTATTGAAGACGTATTTACTGACCTGTTTCATTTACACAGAGATCATCATCAGCTAGATCTTCAAGTGGTGCCGGTATTTGTAACGTGGGGACGAGCCCCAGGGCGAGGAACACCAGGACTTGCTGACCTTATTGCCGATAATGCAGCGCCAAGTTGGCTGAGAAAACTCTTCATTGTGATGTTCTTGGGCCGCGATAATTTTATCAATTACTCAAAAGCGGTATCGGCGCGCGCCATGTCAAACCAACATGGCAGTGACAAAAGTATTGCACACAAATTAGTGCGAGTAGCGAGTACTCACTTTCAGCGTAAACGCCAAAGTATGACAGGCCCTACATTGTTAGAGCGCCAAGAGTTGAACAACAGTGTACTAGGCTCTGATGCCGTGCGTCGCGCTATGGCAGAAGAATCTCGTAGTAAAAAAATTACCCATGATGCATCTAAAGATAGAGCGCAATCATACGTTACCGAAATAGCCGCCGATTATCGCGAAGGGCTGATACGCTTTGGCGACCGACTACTTACTCGTATTTGGAACAAAATTTATAACGGCATAAGTGTTGGTCACTCTGAACGTATTAGAGAATTAGCCGCAAACGGCCATGAAATTGTTTACGTGCCTTGTCATCGCAGTCACATGGATTATCTACTGCTGACTTACGTGATTTATCATGAAGGTATGGTAACCCCACACATTGCCGCAGGTATTAACTTAAATTTCTGGCCGGTAGGTAAGATTTTCCGCCGAGGCGGTGCCTTCTTCTTGCGCCGTAGTTTTGCCGGTAATAAGTTGTATACCGCCGTTTTCCGCGAATATTTAGAGCTACTTTTTAATAAAGGCTATTCGGTAAAATATTACCCTGAAGGTGGCCGAAGCCGCACTGGTCGTCTTATTCCACCTAAAACAGGCATGCTAGCCATGACCATTCAAGCCATGCTTAAAGGTGTGAATAGGCCTGTTAGCTTGGTACCCGTCTATATTGGCTACGAAAACGTGATGGAAGTGAAAAGCTACCTAAACGAACTTAAAGGCACTAAGAAGCAAAAAGAATCTAACTGGCAAGTGTTCTCGGCTATTCGCAAGCTTAAGAACTACGGTCATGGTTATGTAAACTTTGGTGAGCCTATCCAGCTAAATCAATTTTTAGAAACCCATGTGCCAAACTGGCGCGATTGCCGTGATGCCGAGCCAGAGAAAAAACCCGCTTGGCTAACGCCGGCGGTAAACGAATTGGCCAACAATGTCATGACACGTATTAATCGCGCAGCTGCGGTAAATGGCATGGCGTTAACATCGCTGTGTTTACTGTCATCAAAAACACAAACTATGAGTGAGTCTGAGCTTAAACAAGCCATGGGCGACTTTATCAGTTTATTTAAAAACGTACCTTTCAGTGCCGATGCCACCATACCTGATGCCAGCGCGAAAGAATTGTTTGACGATACCTTGAAGCTTGGCAAGTTTGAGATTGATGAAGACGACTATGGTCGATTAATCAGCCCTAAACCTAAGTCTGCGGTTTATCTCACCTATTATCGCAACAATATTTTGCACTTATTTGCGTTGCCTGGCTTGATCATGGCCTGTGTATTTGCGCATAAAGGCACAAGTAAAGCGTCAGTTTTCCAGTTAATTGCTGCGCTATACCCGTTGTTGCAGCGCGAGCTATTTTTGCATTTATCTCAAGATGAAGCCCTTGCTCATACCGATGCGCTTATTGATGCGTTAGTGGACCAAGGCCTTCTACGTATTAAAGAGGTTGATTTACTTCCACCTGATGCCCAGCAAAAGCAGTTTCATTCAGCATGGTTGCTAAGCCGTTGTATGCAAGAAACTTTGCAACGTTATGCGGTAGTACTGACTATTTTAGATAAAGAGAAAGTGATTAGTCGCGGCGCACTTGAACGCACTAGCCGCCAAGTGGCAGAACGCTTATCTACCCTTTATGGGCTAAGCTCACCTGAGTTTTACGATAAGAACGTGCTTTCTAGTTTTATTAGCGCATTGAAAGACAATCATTGGTTAGACTCTACAGAAGATGGCAGCCTGAAATACTCTGAAGAATGTGAAGCGCTTCGGGAAGACGTGATGGCGCTAGTATGGCCTGAAATGACCCAGCATCTAGAGAACGTGGTATTGCATAACTAGCCTATACTCCGTCCGTGTGTTTGCAACTAGTTATTAATTACTAGTTACAACAGTGCTGCACACTGAAAAGATTGTTATCGATACCACAAAAAAGCCGAAACGTTGAAATACAACGCTTCGGCTTTTTTATTGATTTAGAATACGCTTTACCTCGCCCCAGGGTAAGCCATGCTTAACATGAAGCGAGGTAAAGCGAAAACGGTTTGCTCTTTACTTAGATGGTTGTGACAAGAAGAACTTATAAGCAGGGTCTTGCGTTACTTCATCTACTTTATAGCCAAGCTCGATAACATGTTCGTTGAAAGCATCTCGGCTTTCTGGAGCAATATCAAACCCAACCAACACTAAGCCTTCTGCCGCACCGTGGTTACGGTAATGGAACAAGGTAATGTTCCACGATTCACCCACGGTGTTTAAGAAGGTTAGCAATGCGCCAGGGCGCTCTGGAAATTCAAAACTGAACACTTGCTCGTTCAATATCGCCGGAGGTCTTCCCCCTACCATGTGACGAACGTGTAGTTTGGCTAATTCGTTATTGGTTAAGTTAAAGCATTGGTAGCCTTTAGCTTCTAAGTCGCTTTGCAGGCTTAGGAACTCTTGCTGACCGCCTTTTAATTTAACCCCAACGAAAATATGAGCTTCGTCGTCATTAGCATAACGATAGTTAAATTCAGTAATCGCTTTTGCGCCAACACATTCACAAAACTGCTTGAATGCCCCTTTGCGCTCAGGTATTTTCACCGCGAATACGGCTTCTTTTTGCTCGCCCAGTTCACAGCGTTCAGACACATAACGCAAAGTATGAAAGTTAATATTCGCGCCGCATAAAATGCCGCCCAGCTTCTTACCGGTAAGGTCGTGCTGCTTGGCATACTTTCGAATAGCCGCTACAGACAGCGCCCCAGCAGGCTCAGCAATAACACGGGTGTCATCAAAAATATCTTTAATGGCACCGCATATTTCATCGTTGGTTACCGTCATGGTTTCATCAATTAGGCGATTACACAGCCTAAAGGTTTCTTGCCCCATGACTTTAACGGCAACGCCATCGGCAAAAATGCCTACGTTTTCAAGTGCAGCAGGTGCACCTTCTTTTTGCGCCAAGGCAAAACAGGCAGACTCTTCCGATTCAACGGCAACAATTTTAATCTCTGGCTTTAATTGCTTTAAGTAAACCGCAATACCGGCCGCTAAACCGCCACCGCCTACCGCAACAAACAAAATATCCAGGTTAGGGTTTTGCTCTAGTAGTTCCCGTGCAACGGTTCCTTGACCCGCGATTACATCAGGGTCATCGAAGGGCGGCACAAAGGTGTAACCATGTTCTGCACAAAGCGCTTTCGCGTGGCCACTGGCTTGATCGAAACTCGTGCCATGCAGGACAACGTTTACATGGTCGCCGCCAAAACGACGTACTGCATCCACTTTAATGTCAGGGGTCGTTTCAGGCATTACTATAGTTGCCTGAATGCCCTTGCGCCTAGCGCTGTACGCCAAACCTTGTGCGTGATTACCGGCTGAAGCACCGATAACACCTGCACTAAGCTGAGCTTCGCTTAACGAACTTATACGGTTGTATGCGCCACGCAACTTAAATGACTTTACCGGCTGCTGGTCTTCACGCTTTAAGAATATTTCATTGCCTAATTCGGCAGACAACAACGACATGTAAGAAAGCTCACTGCTTACGGCTACGTCGTAAACAGGGGCTAATAGAATTTTCTTTAAATAGTCGTGATCGCTAACGGTCATAGATTTTCCAGTTTCGATACATCGCGTACTGCACCTTTATCCGCACTGGTGGCCAATGCAGCAAAGGTTTTCAATGATGTTGATACTTCACGAACGCGATCTTTAGGGCGCCAAGGCTTATCGCTGGCTTCCATTTTCGCGCGGCGCTCTGCTAGCTCTTCGTCGCCAATAGCGATGTTGATGCTACGATTTGGAATATCAATTTCAATCTTATCGCCGTGCTCAACTAAACCAATACCACCGCCACTGGCAGCTTCTGGTGAGCAGTGACCAATCGACAGACCACTTGTACCACCAGAGAAACGGCCATCGGTAACCAATGCACACGATTTACCTAAGCCTTTCGACTTCAAGTATGACGTGGGGTATAGCATTTCTTGCATACCCGGTCCGCCGCGTGGGCCTTCGTAACGAATGAATACCACATCGCCTGCTTTCACATCGTCAGCCAAAATACCGGCTACGGCATCATCTTGGCTTTCATAAATACGTGCAGTACCGGTGAACTTCAAAATAGACTCATCAACACCAGCGGTTTTAACAATACAGCCATCTTCTGCCACATTACCGTATAATACGGCTAGGCCACCTTCTTGGCTAAAGGCGTTTTCAACCGAGCGAATACAACCGTTTTCACGATCTGCATCTGCTTCATCCCAACGACAGCTTTGGCTGAACGCTTGGGTAGTACGAATACCAGCAGGGCCTGCGCGGAAAAATTTAATTGCATCGGTATTCTCTGGGTTAGTGATATCCCAATCGGCAATTACTTCTGTAAGCGACTTACCCAAGACATGGTTTGCATCACCATGCAGTAAGCCACCTTTATTTAATTCATTCAAAATACCTAATACGCCACCAGCGCGGTGCACATCTTCCATATGGTATTTCGGGGTAGAAGGAGCCACTTTACATAGGTGCGGAACCTTACGTGACAACCTATCAATATCGTTCATGGTGAAAGGAATTTCACCTTCCATTGCTGCTGCTAACAAATGCAAAATCGTGTTAGTTGAACCGCCCATGGCAATATCTAAGCTCATGGCATTTTCAAAAGCATTGAAGTTAGCAATGTTACGTGGCAATACGCTTTCATCATCATCGCCATAATAACGTTTACACAGCTCTACAATTTGCGAGCCTGCTTTTTTGAACAAACCTTCACGGTCTGCGTGGGTCGCTAGCATTGAACCATTACCCGGAAGCGATAGACCTAGCGCTTCAGTTAAGCAGTTCATTGAGTTTGCAGTAAACATACCTGAGCATGAACCACAGGTAGGACATGCAGAACGTTCAATTTCGTCGGTATCAGAATCACTTACTTTGTCATCAGCAGCGGCCACCATGGCATCTACTAAATCGAGTTTGATGATTTGATCAGAAAGCTTGGTTTTACCCGCTTCCATTGGCCCACCTGATACAAACACAACAGGAACGTTTAAGCGCAATGACGCCATTAACATTCCTGGGGTAATTTTGTCGCAGTTAGATATACATACAATGGCGTCGGCGCAGTGCGCGTTCACCATGTATTCTACTGCATCAGCAATAATTTCACGGGAAGGCAAGCTGTAAAGCATTCCGCTGTGGCCCATAGCAATACCATCATCTACCGCGATAGTATTAAATTCTTTTGCTACACCACCGGCTGCTTCAACGCTTCGTGCGACTAATTGACCCATGTCTTTTAGATGCACATGCCCCGGCACAAACTGCGTGAAAGAGTTAGCAATAGCAATAATAGGTTTACCGAAATCAGAATCCTTCATTCCCGTTGCACGCCATAAAGCGCGTGCGCCGGCCATATTTCTACCTTGCGTAGTCGTTGCAGATCGTAACTTGGGCATAAAATCCTTCCCGTTTAATAAATAGCTAAATTAATTACTTGTAAACCGGTGTTAACCAGTTCCATTTGTCTTCGGTAGTACCGTTGAAAAGACCGAAGAACATATCTTGTACTTCTTTGGTGATTGGGCCACGGCCGCCCGCACCTACTTCAATGCCATCTACACTGCGTACTGGCGTTACTTCTGCCGCTGTACCACACATGAAGACTTCATCAGCTAGATACATAGCTTCACGAGGAATATTTTCTTCGCGAACTTCGTAGCCTTTATCTCTAAGTAGCGTCATACACGTATCACGAGTGATACCTGGAAGAATGGCTGCAGTTTTAGGCGTAGTAATCACAATGCCGTCGCGAATAACAAAAATGTTTTCGCCCGCACCTTCGCTGATGTAACCGTTAGTATCAAGGGCAATACCTTCACCGTAACCATGACGACGGGCTTCCATCGAAATAAGCTGTGAAGATAAGTAGTTACCACCGGCTTTAGCTCCAGTAGGCATAGTGTTAGCGGCTAAGCGGTTCCAAGAAGAAATACCAGCATCTACACCATTTTTAAGGGCTTCTTCACCTAAGTAAGCCCCCCACTCAAAGGCAGCAATGGCAACTTCAGCTTCCGTACCGAAAGGCACTTGAAGTCCCATACCAATATCACCGTAAAACGCGATAGGGCGAATGTACGCTGATTTCAATTTGTTCTCACGAATGATATCAAGGGTAGCTTGGTTAATTTGATCTAACGTGTATGGAATAGTCATACGGTAGATTTTCGCTGAATCGAACAAGCGACGGTTGTGGTCGTTTAAACGAAAAACACAAGTACCTTGATCGGGAGTGTCGTATGCACGTACACCTTCAAATACAGACGAACCATAATGAATAGCATGCGTCATTACGTGACAAGTCGCGTCTTTCCAATGTTTCAATTCGCCATTAAACCAAATATGTTCGGCAGGTTGCTTAGCCATGAGTAATCCTTCAAAAATTGAGCGTAAAGCCCGAACCGCGTTTTGCGGAAATATTAATACCGAGACGAATGATACATGACAGTGCGCGAGCGCCCAATACGCTGGATGCAATACGCGACGCGCGGACACATAAATTTACGCATCTGTGCGTTATCACTGACATTGAAACACTGTCGCTTGTCGTGAAAACAAAGGACATCAGATAAAATCAATAAGCTTATGCTATTGAATTTACAGATTTAATTGACGAGCAACACCCAGTTCCTTGGATGAATGCTAAAATGAATGGTTGTACGATAGGGCTATGGCTTTTTCACCCCAATTAAACGTGAATTGGCCGTTACACGATTAATGTGCGCAAAGAAATAGCATGAAACCGCTGCCGAAATCAAGTATTTTGCGGTTCAAACGCAGTTTTCATAAGATAAAAAAGGGTATCGCAATACAATGGTAGACTGGTTTCACTGGTTAAATTTAGCAGGGGTAGCTGTGTGTGCTATTTCTGGCACCTTAATGGCGTACCAAAAACGGATGGACGGGTTTGGCGTTATTGTATTGGCAAGTGCCACTGCTATAGGAGGTGGAACACTGCGCGATATGATGCTGGATGTTCCCGTATTCTGGATTGCCGATAACGATTATCTTTACACTACACTTATTGCTGCCTTCATTCCTATCATTTGGTTACGAGTTAGCCCGCGCTTCCCTTATCACTATTTGCTTATTGCTGACGCCTTTGGATTAGCGCTATTTAATGTAGTGGGTATTGAAAAAGCCTTAGCCAATGACACAGGTATTGCAGTAGCCATTGCTATGGGCACCATTACAGGGGTTTTTGGTGGTTTATTGCGTGATGTTATATGCAGAGAAGTGCCTTTGGTACTGGGCGGTGAACTCTACGCCACGACCTGTATTGTTGGCGGGATGGCCTACGGACTCGCCATGTACTTAGGCTTGGAGGCCCAATGGTGCGGTGCAGTTGCACTTGCGACCACAGTATTAATGCGGTTAGGCGCCATGCGTTGGCACTGGGAAATGCCGGTCTTCTATAACGAAAATTAGTCCTTCTTCTTGCCCTAAGTACAGTTTCAGCTTTTACCACGCTCACTTAAAGTATTTCTCTTTAGATACTTTCTTCTAGAGCAACAATTTATGAGCATGGCAGTAGTTAAAACCTTTGCGGGGCAGGGCGTAGCAGCCCCCGAGGTGTCGGTAGAAATTCACTTGGCTAATGGTCTGCCGGCGTTCCAGTTAGTAGGTATGGCGGAAACCAGTGTAAAAGAAGCTCGAGAGCGGGTGCGTAGTGCACTTATTAATAGTGGTTTCGATTTTCCGGCAAAGCGCATTACCGTTAACTTGGCCCCTGCTGATATTCCTAAATACGGCGGCCGCTTCGATTTACCCATTGCCGTAGGTATTTTGGTGGCGTCAGGTTATCTTCCCGATACCAGTGTGCTTAACATTGCCTTTGTGGGCGAGCTTGGCTTAAACGGTGAGATTAAGCCAGTAAGCGGGCTTATTCCTGTTTTAATTGCTGCAGCCGACGACGACACGCCACTTGTTTTTCCGGGGGTTAACGATGTTGAGGCCTCGTTAGTCTCTTACGCTACGCGTTACCCAGCCTTTGATCTTCTGTCTGTTTACGAGCATTTAGCAAACAACAAAAAGCTAAATAAAGGTCAGCCCTTTAGCCCTTGTGCCTCTTCATCTAGCAGTATGGGCTGGGATGATATTATTGGCCAAACCCAAGCCAAACGCGCATTAACCATTGCCGCAGCAGGCAGCCATAACTTGCTTATGGTGGGCCCACAAGGTACAGGCAAAAGCTTACTGGCCAGTCGGTTACTTGCATTATTACCCCCGATGACTGAACAAGAAGCCTTAGAAGTGGCTTCTATTCACTCGGTAAAAGGGGAAAATTTGAATGTAGAGCGGTTTTTAAAGCGACATATGCGTAGCCCACACCATACTAGCTCTGCAGTAGCGCTTACCGGCGGTGGCTCGCAACCTGTACCTGGCGAAATATCGTTAGCCCACAATGGCGTATTATTTTTAGATGAGTTACCCGAATTTGGCCGCCGCGCATTAGATGTACTTAGAGAGCCTTTAGAAACGGGGGATGTTCATATATCCCGTGCGATGGCGAGCGCTACATACCCTGCTAACTTTCAATTAATTGCGGCGATGAACCCCAGCCCTACCGGCGATATAGACGACAACCGCCTAACCCCACAACAGCAGTTAAGTTACTTAAATCGGTTGTCTGGCCCCTTGTTAGACAGAATAGACATACAAGTGGAAGTACCAAGGCTTGCCAGTTACGACTTATCGCCACCGGTAAACTCTGCGTCTGATTCCATGATAGAGGCTAGGAATAGGGTATTACGGGCAAGGGAAGTACAGCTTCTTCGGCAAGGTAAGCCCAATGCACAGTTAAATGCAGGTGAGCTTGCTGATTTATGCCAATTAACCGACACGGACTTACGTTTTTTACAAGCGGCGGCTAAGCAATTGAATTTGTCGATGCGGGTGTTCCACCGCACCCTTAAAGTCGCGAGGACGTTAGCAGATTTATCTGAAGCGCCTACGGTTACCCGCGCTCACTTAGCCGAAGCACTAGGTTACCGTGCACTGGACACCTTAATTAAGCAGCTCAGTAGTCAGTAGTCAGTAGTCAGTAGTCAGTAGTCAGTAGTCAGTAGTCAGTAGTCAGTAGTCAGTAGTCAGTAGTCAGTAGTCAGTAGCATATTAGGTGATAACCTAACCGCAAGTAGCCCGAAAGTGTAAAGCTTGATGCCAAATTTTTAATACCTAAAGACTAGCTTTAACTTCCAAGCTTAACGCCGCTTGTATGGCTAAACAGTTCATCATTGAACAGTTTAGGGCGCCATTTCTAACTGTAAAAATGCGTTTATAAGTGGCTCGTTTTGCTTATCCTGCAAGCAGCATAGGCCTAATCCATAGGGTTCAATATCATCTACCGGAATTTGCGTTACCAAGCTTGCCATACTGGAATGATCGAGCACCACTTTGGGCACAAAACCAACACCACACGCCAAAGCCACCATGCTAACAATGGCTTCATTGCCCCCCACGGAAGCATAAACATTTGGCCTAATCCCATGCTCTGCAAACCAGTGGTAAGCGATGCGTCTGGTTGGCCCATGCTCTGGCATGATCACCTGATGTTTGGTCCAATCTACCTGAGTCAATTGAGTTAATCGCCAGTCACGGGGCGCAATAAGTACCAAAGGCACGTTATCCAAAGGGGAGAAATGTAAGTCTGTAGGTAAATCCGGCGTATAGATAGCTATCGATAAGTCGCACTCTTTCTGCTTTACCTTATCTATGGCTAATGCGGGGTCGCCGGTAATTAAGCGAATATCTACCCCAGGATGCTGTGCCCTAAACTGACGCAATATGGCAGGTAAATGACTTTGACTGGCTGTTACAGAGCAAAATAAACTTATCTCACCTTGCAATGAATTACTGTCTTCTCGCAAGTCTACCTTCAGTTGTTGCCAATCTTTTAACGCCTGTGTAGAGAAAGACAGCAGTTTGTGCCCACTATGGGTGAGTGCCACTTTACGGTTGTCTCGTTTAAACAGGGTACAACCCAATTCATCTTCTAGCCTTTGTATTACGCGGCTTAGCGTAGAAGGCGACACATACATAGCTTGCGCAGTATCACCAAAATGTAGGCTTGTGGCGAGATGCGTAAACAGTTGAAGGCTACGAAAATCCATAGTGTTTCACTTATTGCAATATTATCTTGCAAATATATCATTTTCCAAAACAAAAGAAATCCCTTAATCTCCGTAGCAAGTCGTCATAGACGAGGTCGTCAACGCCACGGTTGGTTGTTGATAATGACGAAAATGAATGTTGTTCGGAATTTTTATGGCTAATTATTTCAATACCCTATCGCTACGCCAGCAGCTAGATCAGCTTGGCCGCTGCCGCTTCATGGCACGCGAAGAATTCGCTGACGGTTGTCAGTTCTTAAAAGGCAAGAAAATTGTCATTGTAGGCTGCGGTGCTCAAGGTCTTAACCAAGGCTTGAACATGCGTGACTCTGGGTTAGATGTTTCTTATGCGCTGCGTCAAGCAGCCATTGAAGAGCAACGCGACTCTTACAAACGTGCTACTAGCAATGGTTTTACCGTTGGCACATATCAGGAATTAATTCCTAGTGCTGATTTGGTGTACAACCTAACGCCTGACAAGCAGCATGCAAGCGTTGTAGAAGCGGTAATGCCGTTAATGCAAAAAGGCGCAACACTTGGATACTCACATGGCTTCAACATTGTTGAAGAAGGCCAACAAATCCGTAGCGATATTACGGTTGTGATGTGTGCACCTAAGTGCCCAGGTACAGAAGTACGTGAAGAATATAAGCGTGGTTTCGGTGTACCAACATTGATTGCTGTTCACCCTGAGAACGACCCTGAAAACAAGGGTTGGGATACCGCTAAAGCATTAGCGAGTGCAACAGGTGGCGATCGTGCAGGTGTACTTGAGTCTTCGTTTGTAGCTGAAGTTAAATCAGACCTTATGGGCGAGCAAACCATTCTATGTGGTATGCAACAAGTTGCAGCAGTACTTGCTTTTGAGAAAATGACCGCTGATGGCATAGACGCAGCGTATGCTGGTGCACTTATTCAGTTCGGCTTAGAAGCAGTCACTGAAGCACTTAAGATTGGTGGCGTAACCAACATGATGGACCGCCTATCAAATCCAGCTAAAGTAAAAGCGTACGATTTGTCAGAGCAATTAACTGACATGCTTCGCCCACTGTTTGAAAAGCATCAAGACGACATCATTAGCGGTGAGTTCTCTCGCACTATGATGGAAGATTGGGCAAACGGCGATGCGAATCTACTTAGATGGCGCGAAGAAACCGGTGAAACTGGTTTTGAAAACGCACCTGTCTATGAAGGTGAAATCAGCGAGCAAGAATTCTTTGACCACGGCATCCTTTTAGTTGCCATGATCAAGTGCGGTGTAGAAGTGGCCTTCGACGTAATGGTTGAAGCAGGTATCTTACCTGAGTCGGCTTACTACGAATCACTGCATGAAACACCACTTATCTCGAATACCATCGCTCGTAAGCGTTTGTATGAAATGAACGTGGTAATTTCAGACACAGCAGAATATGGAAACTACTTGTTTGCGAATGCAGCAATTCCAATTTTGCGTGAGAAATTTATGCCTACTATCGATACTTCAGTTATTGGTAAGGGATTGTCAGAAACCTCTAATCAGGTTGAAAACAAGCGCCTTGTTGATATTAACGAAGCTATCCGCACTCACGGTGTTGAGCAAGTAGGTAAGACCCTGCGTGGCTACATGACTGACATGAAAGCCATAGTTGTGTAAAAACAGAGGTTAGGACAGTTTCTGTCGTTAGGTGCTTTATATAAGCCCTCTTGCCCGACCAATTTGGTCGGGCTTTTTTATGCCTATTTGTTTTTACCTATTCCCCGCATTCGCGAACTCGCTCTGCATATCTCACCGCAAAGTAAGCCAACACAAAGAAGACAAAAAAGCCCACGCCTATCGGGTATAAATTGCCATCTAAAAAGCTATCTACGAACAGCGCAATCGGCACAGAAAAAAGACTAGAAAGAGAACCAATAATAGCAGCACCAAGCCCTGCCATATCACCTAATGGCTGCATGGCAAGTGCGTTTAAGTTGCCAAATAAAATGCCCACAAAAAAGAAACCAATAAACATAGTAATGACAGTGAGTACAAGCGGCGGTAACCCATCATAAGCAAACAATAAAGCCAAATAGACAATGGCAAATCCGTTAACCCCTTTTAGCGCAAACCGACACAAACGGCGCATGCCGAATTTCATCACCATGGTGCCGTTGAAATAAGACGCTAAACCAATCGAGAATGCCAGTACTGCAAATATGTAAGGAAACATATCGCCCACACCGTAATACACCTGAAAAATGGTTTGTGAGGCACTTAAATACGCCAGAAACGAACCAAAAATACCCGCCATGGCGAAGGTATACCCCATTACCGTTGCATGGGTAAGAATAAATTTTGATGACAAGTAAAACTGCTTAAATGAAAACGGTCTGCGTTTATGTCGGGGTAAAGTCTCGCCTTGCCTGCTGAAAAACCATGTACCGGCTAATGTTGCCACAATTAAAAATAGGGTGAAGATATGAAACCACCCAAAAAAGCTCATGACTGCCTGGCCCACCATGGGCGCTATCATAGGCACGAGGATAAACACCATCATAATAAATGACATCACCCGGGCCATCGCATCACCCACGTACAGGTCACGAATAATTGCCATAGCAGCAATACGAGGCCCAGACACACCAAAGGCTTGTATTACACGCCCTACCAACATGGTTTCTAAATTAGTCGCCGACATGCACACGAAAGTACCAATCGCAAAAACAAACAACCCAATTAAAATGGTAAGCCTTCTACCACGACTATCTGCAAATGGACCAAAGAACATCTGCCCAAAGGCCATTCCCATAAAGAAAACGGTCACAATAAGATGGGTATGATGTGGCTCGTCTACGTTTAACGTATCGCCTATTTGCAGTAGTGCAGGCAGCATAGCGTCAATGCTTAACGCGACAAGGGATGTCATGGTCGCCATCAGTGCTACAAATTCAATTAACCCTAAAGGGGGCTTTCCTTGAGGCTGGCCAGCATTAGGCGCGGTCTCGCTTGAATGGGACATAATTTCTCTATTTAACGAAGAAGGGGATAGTACTTGTGTTGCTCAGTGTGATGATTGACGCGTTAGTGCATCATAATTGCACGCTGAATGGGCAGATTGTAACGTAAAGATGAACAAAAAGCCGCCAGTTTCACGCTATTTGGTCGTGGAACTTGGCGGCTCTGGCTATTTTGAGAGTACAGCTTGAAGAAAGGTTTATTCCGTTTTCAAATACTTATCTAAAAATGCATCCATTTCAGCAAAGAAGCGATGTCGATTGCCCTGTATAGACAAGTAATGATCGCCCGACTCTAGCTCGACATATTTAAATGTTTTATCTAAATCTTCGAGTTCGTCAGCCATATAACGACTTTGTAATGGTCTAACGATGCGGTCTTCTTCACCATGCACCAGTAGAATCGGCGTTTTTATCCCTTCTGCATTGTAATAAGGTGAGCGTGATTCCAAATCGTCGAAGTCATCACCAATCTGGTCTTTCACCAAGTCTGAATTTACAAAGCGTCTGGCGTGGATAACGATATGCTTTAATGAACTCACACCGGCAAAGCTTACTGCACATTGAAATAAATCTGGCGTTTTCACTGCCGCCATTAACGCTGCATAGCCGCCGTAGCTCGCGCCAACAATACACATATTGTCTTTGGTGGCATAACCTTGCTCAACCATCCAGTTTGCTGCGTCTGTGATGTCATCTTGCATCGACAGCCCCCAGCTTTTCATCTGGCTTTGCGCGAAGTCGAAGCCATAACCTTCCGAGCCTCTAAAGTTAGGGCGAAGCACCGCGTAGCCCTTATTGGTAAAGTACGAGGTCCAGTAATCGAAACCACTAAAATCTCGCGCACCGGGTCCACCATGAGGGTGAATAATCGTAGGAAACGGCCCTTCTCCATTCGGCAAGGTTAAGTAAGCCTCAATTTCAATATCATCACGGGCAGTGTAAGTAATCAGGTTGTGCTCAGTCAGCATGCCCTCTTCAATTTTAGGGTACTGCTGAAACAGGAAGTCTAATGAACCTTTTTCGCGGTCACCAATGAAATAAGCGCCTGGCATTGTGTCTGACTCAGAATACACAATATATTTTTTCTCATCACGGCTAAAGCTAACGAGTGTATTGGAATAGTCGACCAGCGCTTCGTCTAAGCCATTTTGCAGTGCGACATAACGCTCGTCCCAGTAGTGTCTACCATAGTGACGAATTCCAATAGCATCGTTGGTAACAGGGGAGTAGATTAAACTGCCATCTACGTCATAACCTTCATCAGAGAAAATTTCTGTATGCTCATTGGTCTCAAGGTTTAACGTAAACAAGGCTTTGTAGTCTCCCTTGT
The DNA here is from genome assembly GCF_032925565.1 of Alteromonas sp. CI.11.F.A3. NCBI lineage: Bacteria > Pseudomonadati > Pseudomonadota > Gammaproteobacteria > Alteromonadales > Alteromonadaceae > Alteromonas > Alteromonas sp. CI.11.F.A3. The sequence continues at coordinate 208,552 of NZ_CP136708.1, read as the reverse complement.
AGCCGCGATAATAAAGAATGTTTGGATCGAGGCCAAAGCCTAGAGGCATTTCACCTTTTTCACTCATGGCATTGTAACTAAACAAGGTACGCCAACTATCATCTTCTTTAAGTAATACGTGGCGCTCACCACTGTCATAATCTAGTGTGATACCCACTCGAACATTATGCTGTCTATCAACGACCCAATCTCTAATACTGCGCTTCCCACGCTCTAATCTTGTAGTACTGCCCGTATAGACATTCACTTTGAATACAGAAGGAAGGGCAAAAACTTCTACGTCAATGGCCATTAAGATGTGTTCAGGATCATCAGGTAGCCAATCAATCACATTATCTTGAAATTGTGGCACACGATTAGGATCTGCAGCTCTTCGTTTCAGTCTTCGCCAGTCTAAAAGGTGTTTAGGTTTTTCGCCCTGCGCATCGAAGTTCATAGCCAGTAGGCGAGTATCATAGACCCGCGTATTGCCACGACGGCTTTCATAACGAGCACTAACCACGATTCGCTCATCGTTAACCCACCGATACCAATTTATCTTAACTTTTTCGTTATCGGAGTGAATAAGGTAGTGAAACTTACCTGTGGTCAGGTCAAACGTGGCTAAAACCGATAGTTCATCTGGCTCATTAACGTTCTTCACAAACGCAATTTTATCGCCTTTAGGCGACAATGCGGGCCTTCGATAAGCCGGTAGGGCACTAAATACGGTGTAAGGCAGGGGGGCTGAAACACGTTCTACTGGTTCTGCGGCATTTTCATCACTTAGCGCACTAACGCTTATTGAGCTTAAGAAAAACAGAACAACTAAAGAGGTAACTGAATGGATACACGAGAAAAACCGACAGCGCATATATTTTCCTTTGCTTATTAACAACCCTTATTGAACTATTCATCCTGTGATTAGCTCGAAGTTTGTAACACTATACAACGATTTATAGTTTAAAAAGAAAGTTTAATTGTAATAATTGGTTACATTCAAACCAAACACTACACTAAAAAGAACGTGACATTAACCTGTACTTTAGTTGTGCTTTTTTACTAAATACGCAGTATACAAAGGGGTGTGGTATTATCAGCATCGTCGATGCTGTGTTAGTTATCTCGTATCATATTAGCGCCCCTTTTTTGTAAAGGCTGAAGCTGCGCCGTCTCTTTTTTTTGCTACAAGGAATCGCATTTTTCAATGCCATCGTGCTTTCTCTCTTCTTTAAAAACGCCGCTAGCGGGTATTAAAACCTGGCGCCACCAAGGGTACGCTCTTCGGTTTTTATCGCTGTGCCTATTTGTCTTTTTTATCTCTTCTGCTCAAGCGATTACCTACAAAGTTAATGGGGTAAAGCAAGACACGCTTAAAGACAATATTCGCCTACACTTGAACAATTTAGATGTAGAAACCGAGCTATTGAATGACCCATTCTGGCAGGACGAAGTTATCGCGACGGTAGCCACAGCCGTGCAGCCCTTTGGCTATTACAATAGTGATGCAACAGTAAAAGTCACTGAAGGCGATGAGGTCGTTGTGACAGTTTCACTTAACGAGCCGCTTCTTGTATCAAAGGTCACCCGAGAAATTATTGGTGTAGGACGAGAAGATAGCGACTTTAGAAGCCGCTTTAATGGGTTTTCGCTTAAAGAAGGGGATGTACTTAATCAACCCGTTTACGAGTCGTTTAAGTCATCGATGTTTAATTATGCCTTGTCTCATGGTTACTTTGATTTTTATTGGCAAGCCACGCGGTTAGATTTAGTCAGAGAGGAAAAAGAAGCTAACATTCTTCTTATTGCCCAAAGTGGCCCCCGTTATAATTTTGGTAAACTAAAGTTTGTTGGAGAAGACAAAGCGAAGTCAATTATCGAACGGCTCACCCCGTTTGAGGAAGGCAAGCCTTATTCATCAGCAAGATTGTCAGATTTCAACCGTTCGTTAAATCAATCGGGATACTTTGATAGGGTAATTGCGCGGCCAGTGGTAAGCGATGCAGAGGGACTAAATGTACCGATTGAAGTATCGCTGTCACACCGCCCAAAGGATGCGTTTAACGTATCGGTTGGCGCTGCCACCGATACGGGTCCACGCGTTACTTTAGGCTGGGAACGCCCTTGGGTAAATGATCGTGGTCACTCTGTATCATCCGATATCTTTATCTCTCAACCAGAACAATCCGTTACTGCCGACTATCGTATCCCGATGCAGAACATCACCAGAGACTACGTTAGTTTTGAAGCCGGTTATCAATTCATTGAATACAGCAACACTTCGATTGAAAGTGAAACCTTGTCACTTGCTGCCCACCGCTACTTTCAGGAAGATCATTCACCTTGGCAGCATGATGGCTCTATCACATACTTACAAGAAACCTATGATCAAGGCGACACTGACAACAACACTACATCACTTATTTTGCCCGGCTACTCTATTACTTACATAACCAAAGATAACGACCTTAATATTAATAATGGGAATTATTTTCAATTTTTATCCCAAGTGGGGCGAGATAATCTTGGCTCAGATATTAATATTGTGAAATCTGTGATGGAAGGCATGGTCATTCGTACCTTTTCTGACGTGCATCGGATCGCTATTCGAGGCGAGCTTGGCGCAATCAAAACCAATGATTTTTCACAAGTACCAACATCACTGCGGTTTTATGCCGGTGGCGACCAAAGTGTTCGCGGGTTCGATTACCGAGAAATTTCGCCTACTGATGATGTTATCGACCCTGAAACCGGTGACACCGTAACTGATGCCATTGGTGGTAAATACTTAGCCACTGCCAGCGTGGAGTATGCCTATCGCATTGCACAAAATTGGCGTATTGCCGCCTTTACCGATGCGGGTACGGCCACCAATGATTTAGATACCACATTAACTTACAGCGTGGGGTCGGGTTTTCATTGGCTATCCCCAATAGGCCCCGTACGCGTGTATGTGGCTCGCGGCTTTGCACCAGATGAAAAGACATGGCAACTGCATCTTATGTTGGGGCCAGAGTTATGAGAAAGCGCACGATTTCAACCATTCTACTAACGCCTGTACTTATTGTGGTGTTTGTTTACGGATTATTAATTAGCCCACTGGGCGGGCCGACCATACGCCTAATTGCCAATAACTTAGTAGGCGGGCTGAGTATTGAAAGCATTGAGGGTGGTCTTGCCGACAACCTCACTATTTCACAGGTAAAGTGGGAAAATGCGCAGTGGCGGGTGCACGCTGAGTATGCGTATCTTGATGTTACGTGGCGCTGTATCTTTGAGCCTAGAGTCTGCGTTAACGAAGTCAATGCCAGCGGTATTCTTGTTGAACAATTACAAGCGTCACCAAAAACAGAATCAGCCGAAGAAACAGGAAACTTTACGCTGCCTTTACCTATAGAGGTAAACCAAGCCAAGGTTGAGCGTTTTACCCTTAACATGCCGAGTCAGACGGTTGAACTAGGGAAGTTAAACTTAGATGAGTTCTTGGGCAACGATAAGCTGACGATATCGTCGTTATCGCTTGAAGATTTAGCCGTTACCCTTCATCAAGTTGAAGCATCTACTCAGACAACAGCCTCTTCGGCTAACGTGAACAAGGATGATGCTAGCCCTGAAAGTAGTGCTGACAATAGCGCCACGAACAGATCACTACCAAAATCTTATTCGCTTTCATACACCGCCCCAGAATTGCCCACGGTTTCATCGCCTATTCCAATAAGAATTGGAGAGTTTTCACTGACCAATGGCACACTACATCAAGGTGATTCAGCCCAAACCTTATCAGTATTCGCGTTTAAGGATTTTGAGTTTGCCAATGCTAATATATCGTTGGCCAATTTGAACGTAGTTCATCCACAAGGCAAGCTTAATGGCGACATTGCGGTCACCCTTGATGGTGCCTATCCGTTATCAGTCTCACTGAACGGTAGCGGCCTTATAGACGACAGCCAGCAGCAAGTAGACTTTCGAGCATCAGGTTCGCTGGCTGCACTTGAAGCTGACCTACAAACTGACGGTGTGATGAATGCCAAAGTAAACCTGTCTGCCGATGTACTTAGTGACAACCTGCCCATTTCCTTTAGCGCATCATGGAAAGAACAGCCCTTACCCACTATGGAGTCTGGCACCTTACACGATGGCGCACTAACCCTTAACGGCACCATGGGTGATTACATTTTAGATGGCGGGGCAGCTGCCACTTTACCCGATGTAGGCAAGGTGCCTGTAGCGCTAAATGTGGTGCTAAAAGAACACAACATCTACGTGAACGAAGCCAAAATCGAAGCATTAGAAGGCAGTATCAGTAATACCGGTACCTTGTACTTAGATGAGGCGATTTCTTGGGAAGGAAACACTACGTTTACCAATGTCTCTGGTGTTCAGTTTTCTGAATACGCGCCTGAGCAGTTAGAAGGTGGCTTTACCAGCGTGATGCAATATACAGAAAAAGGCCCGCAAGTCAGTATTCGAGATTTAGACTTAAAAGGCGTTTTGCAAAACAAACCCTTTTCGGTAGCGGGCGCTTTCGTTTATTCCGGCCCCAGCGACTTGCTGGTTGCTTCGCTAGCCGTAGAGCAAGCCGAAAATAAAATTGATGTGGTAGGACAACTGTTAAACAAACGCTATATCAACGCTGATATTGGTCTTGATGTAGCGGAAATTGCCGACCTTTACCCTGAAGTAGCTGGGGCGATATCTGGCAATATAAAAGCCACAGGCCCATGGATTAACCCCGTTGCCAAAGGCGCACTTAATTTTTCAAATATTGCGGTGTCGCCTGCGCTTTCAAACGCGGCAGCCCAACAAGGCGAAGTCAATGGCAAACTTGTTATTGATGGCTCATACACAAGCCATAAGGTCGACCTAGATGTAACCTTGCCTGAGCATAGCGTTGCCCTTAGCGTTGCAGGTAAGTGGCAAGACAATGTTTGGGCGGGTCAGGTAGAACAGAGCAAATTAAAACTCGCCAATATGCAGTGGGCGTTGTCATCACCATTTTCTCTCAATGTCGGCACGGCACCGCTTAGCGCCAATGTGGGCGAACACTGCTGGCACTCTCGGGAAGAGGGTGAACTTTGTATCACTAGCTTGAACTACCAAGAAAATAAAGCAAAGTGGAATGTATGGGCTAAGGCATTGCCTGTTGGCTTGTGGGCGCACGAGCTTGCGCCAGATATGATAGCGGCAGCAGCACCGGCAACCTTATCGGTGAAAACCCAAGGCCAATATTCCCAGGCCGACCCCATTGATGCGACTTTTACGGCGTCTTTATCACCAGCCACATGGCAATTAGGAAAAGAACGACCACTCGCTATAAGCGTTAACTCTGTGGAAACCACCGGCACTTTCAAGCAAGGTGAACTTAAAGCTAAGTCGCTTATTGCCAGTGAAGATTTAGGTAATGCCACCCTTAATGTTAGTACGTCGCCTTTTGAGGAGCGCAAACCAATTAGCGGTAATCTTGAGGTCGTTAATATAGACGTGGCGCCGCTGAAACCCTTATCTCCTGCTATTCGCACCCTCACGGGCATTATGAATGGGAACGTCACCTTGGCGGGTTTTGTAGATTCGCCTGAGCTATCCGGTAAATTGCAGATAGAAAATGGTGCTATTGATATTCAAGACACGCCAGTGTCTCTGGAAAACTGGACCCAATCGATTACGTTGAATGGCCAGCAAGCTAACTTCGACGGTTCGTTTGTGCTGGGCGGTGGTAAAGGGTCGCTAAACGGCGATCTCAATTGGTCAGATGTGCCAAGCGCGAACATTAATTTGAAAGGCGATAAATTTGAGGTACGCCAACCAAACATGCGTTTGCGGGTATCGCCAGATTTGAAAGTAGCGGCTACCGCTGACAAGGTTGATGTATCAGGCAGCGTGAATATACCTTGGGCACGCATAGAAGTTGAATCATTACCTGAAAGCGCGGTATCACCGTCTAAAGATGTTCACCTTCGCGGTGAACCGCCTAAAGAAGAACCCCTTGATATTGTCCATGCGTCTGTGATGGTCAATATCGATAAAGGCAAAACTGGCGAAGTACAGTTAGAGGCCTTTGGTTTAACTGCAAGCTTGCATGGCGGTGTAAAGGTGAATAACCAACCTGCTTTAGTGGGCTTTGGCGACCTTCAAATACTTAACGGCCGTTATAACGCTTACGGCCAGCAACTGGTTATTCAAACGGGCGAAGTGCAGTTTAATGGCCCTATCGATCAACCCATGCTGCTGATTGAAGCCATTCGCGACCCAGACAAAACTGACGATGATGTGATTGCCGGCATTAGAATAGACGGCGCCGCCGATTCCCCTAGCATTAATTTATTCTCAGAGCCTGCAATGGATCAGCAAAACGTACTTTCGTACTTGCTAACAGGGTCTGGCCCAGATGCTGAAAGCGAAGATCCTAACTACGCGGCTTTACTGGTAGGTTTTGGCCTTTCGAATACCAAAACCTTAACTGGCCAAGTAGGTAAAGCATTAGGCATTGATGATTTCAGCTTAAGCACCAACGAAAATAAGCTGTCGGTAACCGGTCAGATTAACGACAGGTTAACGGCTGAATATAACGTGGATGTGGGGTTGAGTAACAATGACTCAAGCAGCACTCTTCGCCGTAGGCAAGAACCGCCCGACTTAGCATTGCGATACCGTTTGTTGCCTCGTTTATTTTTAGAAGCGGTACAAACCACCATTGAAGATCAGTCTGAATTCGCCTTAGATTTATACTATGAATTCTTCTTAGGAGAAGAAAAAGACGATGATAATAATGAAGATTCTGTTGAAGATAATGGTGGCGATGAAAACAACAACGAAAGCAGCGATACCAGTAACGGTGAAGCTGCTACTCCAAAGGCCGAGAAAGCGACAAAATAGCTAACTCATATTAGCGGGGCGGCAGGTCTTCAAAAATGACTAGCCGCCGTCACTCATATCATTTAATGCCGTTAATTTTTGTTCAAATTGCTTTTGCCTGCGATGCGCCCAAACATACCACACCGCCATAATACCAGCGGTAATTACCGTTACCAGCACTACCACCCCATACTCCCTTTCTTCAGCAGCCTTAGCCAAGGTAAAGATGGTATTGAACGCAATAACAATAGGTACGGCTATCCAGGCAGAATGTTTATTAATAAAGGCAATACGGGCATTGTTTTTAAACTGTTTTTTCAACTGCTGTACATGATTGTTGGTTTGCGCATTACTGCCAAACGCAGCCACTCTTCTAAGCCAAAGCTGATAACCAAGTAAAGGGATAACGAAGACCATTAGGCCAAAATATAAGACACGAGCAGTTACTGGAAGCTCGCCCCAGTAATGTATAAAAATCCAAATACCTGGCACTAGCGACAAGCAATCGATTAAAAAATAAAGACGCTGCTTTCTTGTTTGGCTTTTAAACGTTTTTTTCACCTCATCCAAATCTACATTCGACACGGGTTGGGCTTGCCATAACGCGCTGAGGTCATTGTCACTATTACTGCCATTATCAGCGCTTTTGTTATTGTCATTCATCAGAGTTTCCTTCCAATACACTTGCTTTAGCCCGCTTTAAAATAACCCCTACATGAGATTTGGTTAGGCCGCATATATCAGCAATTTCATCATAAGATAAGCCTTCTAAGGAAAGGGTAAGTACTTGTCGCGGCTGTACTGCTAGTGCACGTACTTTAACGAGTAATCGTGTTAGTGATTGTTGCTGGCTGGTGGCCGTTTCAGGGGAGACTTGTGACATTTGCTCAATAACAACGTCATCGTTGTACTCATCAGTATCGACGCGCTTCATCTGATTTGCCACGTGAGTAACGGCGCGGTTATGGGCAATTTTTAGAATATAAGTTTTTACACTGCTATCGCCTTTAAAGCGCACAAGCCCCTGCCACACAGCAATGGCTATTTCTTGTAGCAGTTCCTGCTGTAAGGCATGGTTAGCCTCGTAACTGTTTGCTACACGGCTTAATAGACTACCGTACTGTGCAAACACATCTTCAAATCCTTGCCCCAATCTCACGTCCTCAGTATTTCTTATTATTCACTGCACTGTATTACCGACTATTACGTTAAGAGCCACCCATTTACTTTTCTTACATGCATGTGATGACAGAAATCACCAGTGCTTATTTTGTGTAGTCTAGGGTGAAAGAAAAAAATTACATTTCTTTGTAATTTTTTTTGAAACCTAAAGACTAGTAAGCATGAAGGGTGTTATCGAAACACCACTATTGGGTACAAAATTAGGTACAAAACCGGACGCACACTTTTACCTTGGAGCACACTATGTCTACCTTAAGCATTTTTTTACTTATTGGCTTTATCACCATCATCGCTCTAGGCGCAAGTTACTTAGATGCTAAATTTCAATGGCGCCTCAACGACTGGATGAGTGGCACCTGCAGCAATCCTTTCATTGCTAGCAAAGCCACACAGCAACAACAGCTTATAGAGAAGAAAGATAAGCAAATTGCCGCCTTAGTAGAGCGAGTCGAAACACTGGAAGCCATAGTGACTCAGCCGGCGTATGAACTGAATCAAAAAATTAATGCGCTTTAGAAATGCATTTAAAGTATGCCTAGCTAGTTCATACTTAGCTATTTCATGATTAGTTACTTAGGGGTGGGCGTCGCATGAATATGGGCACTTTTCCCATAGCAATGGCGTTGCCCACCAACACCACGACTACGCCAAGTACAGACAGCCAACTCCACGTATAACCTTCAAAAAAGGTGGAGATAACCAGGGCCACAATGGGGTAAACCAGTACCACATAAGCGGCTTTGTCGGCGCCTATTTGCTTCAGCAGCTTCATATAAGAACCAAACGCCAACACCGAGCCGAAAAGCGCCAAATAAAGCAGCGAAATATAAAACTCGGGCGCCGTTGGAACAACCAAAGTGTCGTTTGTGACCCACGCGGTAATGTAAAGCATTACCATGGCATAACTCATGGCGTAAAAATTCATTTGAATAACCGGCGTGCCTGAAGTGAGGATCCGCTCTGAAATAACGTTACCAATTGATGCACTGAAAAAAGAAACAAACGCGATAGAAAGACCCGCCGCTAATGCTGCATCCATGGATACTTTGGAGAACTCAGGTACAAACATACACACGATGCCGGCCAGCCCAAACGTAGCACCCACCACCACTTCTAAACGAATAGGCTGCTTTAACCACCACCTGCGAAGCACCACATTAAAATAAATAATGCTGGAGCTCATCAGGGCGAGTAACGCGCTGATAATATGCGCCTGCGCCATATAAAGCAGGGTATAGTTGAGGCAATATAGAAAGAAACCTACTCCAGCCATTTTAATGTGAATGTGTAGCGGTAGCTTAAACGGCAGCCCGCGTACTACGCAAAATAGCCCTAAACACAGCGCCGCTAAGGTATAACGCCACGCAACGGCTAAGGTCTCAGCGGTATGCCCTATCTGATAAGTAATCGCTATCCACGTTGAACCCCAAATAAGCGTACATATGGCAAATAGCACACCATTGTTCATATTTGAGTTTCAACAAAATCAATTAAGTGATTCATCGCAATGTCAAAAAGGCGCTGACGAGATTCATTAGCCATCCACGCCGTATGAGGGGTAACGATAAGGTTGGGTATAGCGCCCATTAATAAGGGATGATTCGGCCCAGGTGGCTCTTGAGATATAACATCAACCGCCGCGCCGCCTATCTGCCCGCGCTTAAGCGCAGCCACCAATGCGTCTTCATCAACTAACCCACCTCTGGCAGTATTAATAAGAAAGCTAGTGGGTTTCATTAACGACAACCGAGCTTCGTTGAAAAGGTGATAATTGTCATCAGTGAGTGGGCAATGTAAGCTGACTACATCAGCGCCAGGTAACAATGATTCCAGTGAAGGTCGTGGGTCGCGCTTGTTAGCAATGCGCTCCTCTGTTAAAAACCCACCAGGCCGCGCGGCAATACTCACCTTCATCCCCATTGCGATAAATAGCGCTTCAACTCGCTTGCCCAACTCTCCATGACCAACAATAACCGCATGCTTACCGGCAAGCTCTACAATAGGGTGTTCGGTTAAGCAAAAGTGCGGCGATGTTGCCCATTTACCTTGTTCAACATCGTTATGATACTGGGGAAAGGCGGTGGCTAAATTAAGCAGCAACATTAAGGTATGTTGGGCAACGCTGTCGGTGCCATAGCCTTCCACATTCTGCACGTAAATATTGTGCGATTGGCAGTAATGAGTATCTACGTTGTTAGTTCCTGTGGCCATGACGCCCACATACTTTAGCGCCTTGGCGTGTTGCAGGGCCTCGCTATCTAATACTACCTTGTTGGTAAGCACGATATCGGCATTCGCTATTCTGCCAACCACCTCTTCTGGAAGGGTGTTGTCATAGCAAGTTAGCTCAATATTTACGTTATTGAGCAATGACGTATCGATTGTGTCTGAATTCAGTAAATCTGCACTAAAGGTTTCAGCATCAAGAAAAACCCCTGTTAGCTTTTTATGAGTATGTTTTCCCGTGCTTTTAGTGCCTGCTTGGGCGGCTTGACTATTGGCCACCGGCATTTCCTTGATTGTCTGCCTCGCCGATAGACTCGCAAATAGACTCAAGGGCGGTTTTAATATTAACGGGAATAGGCACTGCTTTATCAGAGAGTCTGTCCACAAATACATGCACAAACTGACCGTGCGCCACGCGGCGTTTAGCCTCACCGGCATAAATCGACAAACCGTAAGTAACCGAACTTCGGCCTAACTTTATCACCCTTAACCCAACGTAAATCGTTTCTGGATAAGCCGCTGGCGCTATATATTGGCACTGGCTACTGACTACATAAGCGACAGCGCTACTTTCTTGAATATTAAGGCCGCCCTCGTCAATTAAAAAGCGATTTACGGCGGTATCAAAAAAGCTGTAATACATCACATTATTAATGTGACCGTAAGCGTCGTTATCTTGCCAGCGAGTAGCAATTTCAAGGTGATAAGGGTAATCGTTGAGCGATGGTGTAATGTCTGTCATGCGTGGCGTTATCCCAAAAAGTTAAGAGTGTGGAAACTATAGCAATACCAAGTCGTCGCGATGTACAACTACGTCGGTTGTTTCATAACCTAACACATCCGCAATATGCTGCGACTTTTTCCCTTTTATCAGCATTAAGTCTCGCGCGTTATAAAGCGCCAAGCCTTTTGCGACAACTTGGTTGTCATAGCAAATTTCTACCGCCTCTCCTTGGTTAAAATTACCTTCTATGCTCGTCATGCCTGAAGGTAACAAAGACGCCCCGCGATCCACCAAGGCTGCTTTTGCGCCTTCATCGACATGAATACGGCCACAGGTTTTAAGCGTATGCGTTAACCACAACCGGCGGGCTTTTTTAGGCGAGTTACTAGCGTGAAACAAGGTGCCAGGAATAGAACCGTTTAACATGGCATCGAAAGACGCCCCTTTCCTGCCGTTAACAATAATAGTTTGAATACCGCTACTGGTGCACTTATCTGCTGCTTCAATTTTCGTTCGCATACCGCCTGTACCCATTGAGGTACCCGCACCACCTGCTAGTTTGTAAATCGATTCATCAATATTGTGCACTTCACTGATTAATGTGGCGTCTGGATCTTTACGGGGGTCGGCAGTGTACAACCCATCAATATCGGAACAAATAATAAGAGTATCTGCTTGAGCCACTAGCGCGGTATACGCGCCAAGATTGTCGTTATCACCCACTTTTAGCTCGTTCACCGCCACGGTATCGTTTTCGTTAACGATGGGAAGCGCATCATGATTTAGCAATTCTCTTAAGGTATTTTTGATATTCACATAACGAGTACGATCGCGAAGATCGTCAGCGGTAAGTAAAACCTGCGCACAAGGAAAGTCGAAAAACCGTTGCCAGTTTGCCATCATTTGAGTTTGACCAATGGCCGCCATCGCTTGTTTTTCAGCAATAGACGCATTGTGACGTATTTTCACTTTGCTTCGACCCGCAGCCACGCTGCCCGAGGAAACCAAAATAATTTCTTTGCCAGATTCGCGGCTTATCGTGATAAAGCGCGCCAGTGCTAATAAAAATCGGGCGCTACACGCATCGCCATTTGGCGCAATGAGGGCGCTACCTACTTTAATTACGGCACGCTGCCAATTGAGACTGTTCATAAGAAGATGATGCAAGAAAACAGGGGGTTAAGAATACGACACTTCGCTTTTTAAACAAACGTTATGTTACAGTTTTTTGCGTTAAAATAGGGTGAGTTTACGGTCAAAAACTGGGATAAAAGCAAAATGGCTTATATACTAGTTCGCTTATTTTATTATAAAAATAACTGGGAAACTCCATGAATAAGCACCAACGACATCTTTTCTGGCTTGCGCCAGTGTTGTCTATGCTGATTTATCTTCCATTCGCCAACGCAGCAATAAATCAAACAAAAGGCGATTTTGAAGATAAGTTCCGTCAGCTAGATGAATCTCTTCCTACCCCCAATGTATATCGAAATGCAGCGGGTGAGCCAGGTCATCAATACTGGCAACAACAAGTAGACTACAAAATTGACGTTAAGCTGATTGAAGATACACGCCGTATCGAAGCCAGTGAAACTATTACCTATCACAACAATGCACCAGATACGTTGAAGTATTTATGGATCCAATTGGATCAGAATAAGTTCCGCGACGATTCTATGTCTGCCCTTACCACCACTTTTGGTGGCATTGGTAATCGTGGGCCAGCAACACAATCTGCAAGTGGTGGTAAACCTGCACAGTTGAGCATGGCAGCGCTTCGTCGCCAACAGTTTGTTGACGATAACGAATTGGGTTACACCATTTCACGGGTGCAAGACAGCGCAGGTAACGACCTACATCACGTTATCGTTGGTACACTTATGCGTGTAGATTTAGCGCAACCGCTTCAACCTAAAAATAACGTCACTTTCGATATCGATTTTGCGTTTAATATCGTTGAAGAAGATGCGGTTTCTGCTCGTGCGGGTTACGAACATTTCCCTGATGATGAACGTGAAGGCGGTAACGATATTTTCTTACTAGCCCAATGGTTTCCTCGTCTAGCGGCTTATACCGATTACGAAGCATGGACAAACAAAGAGTTCATTGGCCGTGGTGAGTTCACGTTAGAGTTCGGTAACTACGAAGTAGATATTACGGTGCCAGCTGATCATATCGTTTCTTCTACCGGTAAATTACAAAACGCTGATGACGTGTTGACAAAAACCCAGCGTAATCGTTTGAAAGAAGCTGAAGATGCCGATCGCATTGTATTCGTTGTTACCGCTGAAGAAGCGCTAGAGAACGAAAAAGCAGGCACCAACAAGCAAAAAACATGGCGTTTTAAAGCTGACAACGTGCGTGATTTCGCTTGGGCTTCATCGCGTAAATTTATGTGGGATGCTCGTGGTTACCACCAAGGCGGCGACGTTCAGCCATTAGTCATGGCGATGTCTTTCTATCCGAAAGAGGGTGGTGAGCTTTGGGAGAAGTACTCTACCGAATCTATCATTCATACTATGGATGTTTATAGCCGCTTTAGTTTCGATTACCCGTACCCAGTTGCTCAGTCTGTGAATGGCCCAGTTGGCGGTATGGAATACCCAATGATCACTTTCAATGGTCCACGTACTGAGCTTCGTGACGATGGCTCACGTACTTACTCTTTATCTGAAAAACGCTTCCTTATTGGCGTGGTTATTCATGAAGTGGGTCATATTTACTTCCCAATGACGGTTAACTCTGATGAGCGTCAGTGGACGTGGATGGATGAAGGTTTAAACAGCTTCCTAGACGGTGTTGCAGGACGTGAATGGGATCCTACTATTCCATGGGGCGTTGAGCCACGTGACATTGTTAGTTATATGAAGTCTGAAACCCAAGTACCAATTATGACCCAGTCTGATTCGGTACTTAAATTAGGTCCTAATGCTTACACTAAGCCAGCCGTAGCGTTGAACATTCTTCGTGAAACCATTCTTGGCCGTGATTTGTTCGACTTCGCCTTTAAAGAATATGCACAACGTTGGATGTTTAAACGCCCTACACCTTCTGATTTTTTCCGCACCATGGAAGAAGCTTCTGGTGTTGATTTAGATTGGTTCTGGCGCGGTTGGTTTTACACTACTGACCACGTTGATATCAGCCTAGATAGCGTTTACAAACTTCGTTTGAACACTGAAGATCCTGATATCGACTTCGCCCGTGAGCGTGAAGCCGAACTTGATAAGCCTAAGTCACTTACCGACATTCGTAACAAAGAAGAAGGGAAAGAGCTTTGGGTAGACCGTTTCGATGATATCAAAGATTTTTACGACGAAAACGACCGTTACACGGTAACCAATAAAGAACGCAACAAGTACCGTAGTTTCTTAAAGAAACTTGAGCCTTGGGAACGCAAAGCGTTTGAACGCGCGGTTCGTGAAGACAAAAACTACTACGTACTCGACTTTAGCAACAAGGGTGGCTTAGTTATGCCGATCATTCTTGAGCTAGCATTTGAAGACGGTACAACCGAAGAAATGCGTATTCCTGCTGAAATTTGGCGTCGTACACCGAAAGCGGTAAGCAAACTTATTGTCACTGAAAAAGGCAAAGAGCTAGTAAGCGTAACGGTTGACCCACATTGGGAAACGGCTGACGTAGATGTTGAAAACAACCACTATCCGCGTCAAATCATTCCTTCACGTATTGAAGCGTACAAGTCTAAGCCTCGTAACACTTACGAGTATCGCGATCTAATGAACGATGTAAAAACCGAGCTAAAGACCGACGATGACGAAGACGAAGATGACAACTAAGGTTATGCCTTTTCAGTTATCTGCAAAAAACCATAAGCAGGGCCTAACGGCGCTGCTTGTGGCCGTTTTCTTATGTACTGGCTTATTCAGTACTTGGGCTAACGCGCATCAAGTTAAAGCCGCTATTACTACCGTGTTGTTCAACCCTCGAACGCAAAACATTGAGGTCATGCATCGCTTTAACCTGCACGATGCCGAGCACGCTGTAAAAGTACTGTTTGATAAGCACGCCGATATTATGGAAGAAGAGGAAACCCAGCAAGCGTTCGCTGATTACGTAAGCAACCACTTTGCGTTGTTAAACGGTGAGGAAAAATCATTAGATTTAGGTTTAGTAGGTTTTGAGTTAGATGGTAATCACTTTTGGGTGTACCAAGAAACCGCTCAACCGCCAGCGTTAGATGGTTTGATGATTCGTCACGATGCGTTACGTGATTTGTGGCCAACGCAAGTTAATACGTTAAATGTAGAAGGAAATGGGCCTTTAAAAACCCTTACTTTTACCGATAACGTGACCTTGCTGGAAGTGGAGTTTAACGGCGACCATCATTAATGCACTAATCGCATGATGAACCCGTCACTTAATCTTTATTCAACTTTCTGTTACTGATTTAAAGCACTGCTATTTCGCAGTGCTTTTTTGTATCCCCCTGAAGTCTTATTCCCATTTGCGTCAATCTGGCCTAAGTTAACCTAGTACCGTGCTTTTAAATCGATCAGTTTGTATCTGTCGTTTTGTATCAAGCGATGTATGTCGATTTTTATAAAAAGGGCACGAAGATGGGCATGCTTTTAACTTACACCATGGGGATTTTCCATGAGCGACAATACCACCACCAATGCGTTTTCCAACAACAAGAATATTATGTGGGTGCTGCTTAGCGGCGCCATGGCGCTTACCTTTATTGTGATGATGTTTTTGCCTAACAGCGGTACGGGTGAGGGCATGATAGCGGTTTACTCTGCCATGCTATGGTGTGGCATCTTTGGCGCAGCGTTATTTCGTTATATGACAAAAAATGGTTGGGTAGGGTTTGCAGTAGGTAGCGTAGTTGGCCTTATACTACAAATGGTAGCTCAGATAGTCTGAGCTTCTATATTGAACGCCTATCTTGAGCATTGGCAATTTGAGTGCTGATAGTGTGAGCACCGGTAGTTTTATCATCAGTAGCCTAGCTACAGCTTTGTAAGAAGCCTTACTTCGGCGCCAGATAACTAAGCAATTTACAAAAAATTAAGAAGTAATCGACCAACGACACATTGGCGTATAAATAGTATTAACGTTCAGGCCTCACAGACTGAACTTCAAAGGTTGGGCTTCAAACGTTGGGCTTCATAAAAGATTAAAGGCTTTCAAGGTTACTTCATGGCAAAAAATACCGATGAACGAAAAGCGCGAGCAGTACCGTCTTCACGTATTGGGAGAGTAGGGCGCTTAGGTGCTTTGGCAGGTAAAATTGCGGGTAATGTTGTTACCAATGGTGCCAGCCAATGGATAAAAGGCGAACGCCCCGCGCTTAGCGCATTGTTGTTAACACCGAAAAACATTTCGAATATTGCCGATCAACTCGCCACCATGCGTGGTGCCGCCATGAAGCTAGGCCAGCTTATCTCTATGGACACTGGCGACTTTTTACCGCCAGAACTCGCGACTATATTAGCAAGGCTGAGGGAAGATGCCGACCCTATGCCAAAAGCCCAATTAGATGCCACGCTAAACGCCCAATGGGGCGAGAGTTGGCATGATGATTTACTGTATTTTTCTTATGCGCCGGTTGCCGCCGCTTCCATCGGTCAGGTACACAAAGTGATTACTATGGACGGGAAAATGCTGGCAGCAAAGGTACAGTATCCTGGTGTACGTAAAAGTATCAGTAGCGATGTGGATAACGTAGCAACCCTCATTAAACTCACAGGTTTAGTACCAAGTTCGTTAGATATTGGCCCGCTGTTAGAAGAAGCTAAAGTTCAACTTCATCAAGAGGCCGACTATCACCGGGAAGCCAGTATGCTAACGCGCTACAAAGACGCGGTAGCGCAGCATAATGATACTGAGTTCTCCCACCAATTTGTTATTCCCAGTGTTCATTCACAGTTAACAACCGACTCTGTGCTAACAATGGACTTCATCGAAGCTAGCCCTCTTGATGCGGCGATGAACGCTCCCCAAGAAACTCGCAACAGGTTAATGACATCCTTATTCCAATTATTTTTTAACGAGATATTTGGCTTTAGGCTGCTTCAAAGCGACCCGAACTTAGCCAACTATCGATATAAAGAAGATACTCAGCAATGGGTATTGCTGGATTTCGGGGCCACGCGAGAAGTACCCGATGATATTGCGATGGGCTACCAAGCACTGCTTCAAAGTGCGGCCAGCGGCAATAAACAAGACATGCAACACGCAGCCCTACAGATTGGCTTAATAAACCAAGAACACAGTGATGCACAGCAGGACCTTGTTGTCGCATTAGGAATGGAAGCGTGTGAAGCTATTAGAGAAGACGGCCCCTATGATTTCGGCAATAGTGATCTGTTGCCAAGACTGCATGATAAAGGCGTAGCATTAACCATGCAGCATGATTTTTGGCACACACCGCCAGTTGATGCTCTGTTTATTCATCGCAAGTTAGGGGGGCTTTATATGTTGGCTAAGCGATTAGATACACAAGTTAATATGCGCGCCGCAGCAGAGCCTTGGCTAAAGCCTTGAGATTAGGCCACTGAGACTAAGCTTCTGAGTATGCTTCTGAGTATGCTTCTGAGTATGCTTCTGAGTATGCTTCTGAGTATGCTTCTGAGTATGCTTCTGAGTATGCTTCTGAGTATGCTTCTGAGATTAAGAGCCTCGCCTTGGCAGCAGTCCACGTATCATGGGGCAGCTATAACGCTAGCAACATAAATGGCTAATAAGGTAACTGCATGCTAAATGGCAACGCCATTTGTTCTGCGCTTTTAGGTGGGTTACCAATCATTTCGTCATAGGGGGAGTCGTGTTTCATAACGGCTTGCTGCACGCTACAGTGAGAAAACACTTCTCGAATTTGGCCGGTACTGAAAAAGCGCATAGGCCGGTCTTGCTTGTCATACACCATGCCGCTTTTGTCTCCTACGGTTAGGTAGACCAAATAAACGTTCATTTCATACGACTGAACTTCAAGATAATCGATGTTTAAAGGCTTACCTTCAATCTGGGTAAATAGAAACTTGTGCATAACCGCCCCTCAGCGCATGTAAATCAACCGATGAGTATTTTGATAATTTTTATGCCGCTTTTTACGTTGTTGGGGATAAACAGGTTCATTACGATGATATTGATACTTGAGTATCGGTATCCTCTGAAGGCACGCTTTCAGCCATATTGCTAAGTGTCACACTAGAGCGCACAGCTCTAACGAGCATGATCATACTGACCAAGCACGCGCCACTCAATATCGCCGCAGGAATAATAAGCCCACTCCCTAGCCACATTAGTGGAAATATCAGTAGTCGAGGCCCCTCTAGCGCTAATGCTAA
Organism: Alteromonas sp. CI.11.F.A3; assembly: GCF_032925565.1. Lineage (NCBI taxonomy): Bacteria > Pseudomonadati > Pseudomonadota > Gammaproteobacteria > Alteromonadales > Alteromonadaceae > Alteromonas > Alteromonas sp. CI.11.F.A3. The sequence goes on along the minus strand of NZ_CP136708.1, from coordinate 190,273 downwards.
CTTTGAGCCGGCTAAAATAAACCCATTTTGGATACTCATTACGACTATTGTCGCCACCAATATTAACTGGTGAGTACCACTTAAGGCTTCAATAAAAAGTAATAAGTATACGGTGATACTCAGTAAAACAACGTGCTGCGCCACGCTGTAATAAGTAACGGGGGCTGCCAATGCCGGGTGAAATTTTTTGAACGAGGACAGTGGTGCTTTTTCGAAGGGAAAGCGTTCGGCTACATCTTTCGGACGCCACCCCGTGCGACCAAACCACACTCGAAGTTTATCTTGCCAACGTGAGGTGTAAAAACTGTCTTTGGCTAGTTGACTATATAGCTGTGCATTCGCCCAAAAAGGATTAAAACTTTTCAGTGCACCGCGAATGCCAAATACCGGTTTGTCACTTTCTAGCTCTGGAATAAAGGTATTGAATAAACGGTCCCATATGATGAACACGCCACCATAATTCTTGTCGATATAAACGCGGTTTTGGGCGTGATGAACACGATGATTCGAAGGCGTAACAAACCATTTTTCCATCCAACCTAATTTATCAATATGCTGAGTATGAACCCAAAATTGATATACCAAGTTAAGCGCACCAACCGTAATTATCATCTCTGGGGCAAAACCCATAAGCGCTAAAGGCAAATAGAAAACCCAGCTGAAAATAGCACCACTGGTTTGTCGTAATGCGGTAGTAAGGTTGTAGTCTTCACTGGAGTGATGCACCACATGGGCAGCCCATAAAATACTCATTTCATGGCCCATACGGTGATTCCAGTAATAGAAAAAATCGTACAATATAAATGCAGCTATCCATACCCAAGGTGAATAACTCAGCTCGGTAAGCGCAAAAGCATTAAACACCAATATGTAAAAAGTAAGCGGTATAAGTTGATGCCCAATTGCCATTATTCGCGATAATACGCCCATGCTTAAACTGGTAATCGCATCGTTCGCACGATAGTGACCTGTTTTTTTCCGTTTATCGACAAGTATTTCAATGGCGATAAGAAGAATGAACAAAGGGATGGCAAAAAGGATAACAGTCATAATATCTACGCTTTTTAAATTCACTTGAATTGTTAATAAAATGTAGTAAATAAGCAAGTTATTTTACATTTCACAGCAAATTTAAAGAATATATAGAACAATGACACCAAAGTTTCCCTTTCTAGCGTTTCTTATCACGGGATACTATCGCTAAGAAATTGCTATAAATTACGATCGAATTGCGAACCAATTACGTTAAAAAGTGTTCTAAATAAGGAAATTACCTTCATCAGAGAACAATTCTCTTGCGTGATATCCAAATATTGGGTGTTATCTCTGATAGTATTATTATTAGATCAGTTATTGCAGCGGAGATATTATGAGCGAATCGTCAGAAAAGCGTACGTTAGGTCCCCATTTTCTTATTATCGGGATAATAATTGTAGTCATCTTGGCTCTTGTGTTTTGGCCTTCGAAAGAAGATGAGCCCGTCGCTCCTGAACCAGAGGTTGTTCAACCAGACGTAGAAGCGCCGGTTGAAGAAGTACCCGACGTTTTTGAAACGAAGCCAGCTCCGCCACCTTTAGAGCTTGAAGAGCCTGATGAAGTCCCGCCAATGCCGGAGCCGGTAGAGCCAGATCCTGAACCATTAGATGTAAGCGACCCAGCCATTAAATCATCACTAGTGGATATTTCTACCGCCACTGACGACAGCGTTAACCGCATGATTGTGAATGAAGGTTTATTGCAACGTTTTGTAGTGTCGGTGACTAACCTAGCGAATGATGAAATGGCGCCCAATCATCAGTTGCTAGCGCCGCCTGAACAAACGTTTCGCGTTTATTCGCAGGCAGGTAAGCAGTGGATTGATGCCGCGAGCTACAAACGTTATACACCTTATGTAAACATGCTTGAGTCTTTTGAAAGCGAAGCTTTACTTGGTATGTACGATATTTACAAAGGCGATATTCAAGATAAATACGCTGAAATTGGCGACTCGAATAAAAACTTCAATGAAGTTGTACTAGATGCTATCGATCAGTTACTCGATACACCTGAAGTACCAGTACCGGTTGAAGTTTACACCGATTCAGTCACCTATAAATACATCGATCCTCGCTTAGAAAACCTAAACGAGCCGCAAAAGCAGTTGCTTCGTACAGGCCCAGATAATATGCGCCGTATTAAAGCGAAGTTGCGTGAAATTAAAGTGTTGCTTGAAGAAAATGGATCTAACTAGATTTCAACAGCAATTAAAGGGCACGTCTGACAAGGCGCGCCCCCTGCCGCCAGTGGAAAAGTGGAACCCTCCTTTTTGCGGCGATATCAATTTAACTATCGCACTAGATGGCCGTTGGTTTTACGAAGGTAGCCCCATAGGTCGAGCAAGCTTAGTGAAGCTATTTGCTTCCGTGCTTAAAAAAGAAGAGAACAATTACTTTCTGGTTACCCCTGTTGAGAAGGTGGGGATTACCGTAGAAGATGTTCCCTTTTTGGTTACCGAATGGCGTTTTGATAACGATAGCTTGGAGCTTACCACGCAAACTGGCGATGTAGTTTCTCTAACCTCGGAGAAACAACTTAGCTTGCGAAAGCCCCCCGCCGACTTACAAGATACTGACGCTACACCCATTCCCTATGTTTTAGTTAGGCGCAACTTGTGGGCGCGTTTGCATCAGAACGTTTATTACCAACTGCTTGAGCACGCGGCCGAGCAACAAAAAGGTGATGAAACGCAATTTGTGGTTACCTCGAACACTATTCCTTTCGTTATTGGCGCCGTGCCCACCTAATAGTGGTCAAAGGCTTCGGAGTTATACTTTAGAGCTAGTCTTCGCTGAAATAGAATTAGTAAAATAGCGCAAAGTTTTGCGTTAGCCTTACTGGTGTTCTACATTGGTTCTTCGTCTATTCACACATCATAAGAAGAACCACCATGAAAAAGACACTGACTTCATTCGCTATTTCCTTAGGATTAGCAACGCTAGGCACAGTAGCTCTTTCAGCGCCTGCACTTTCCGCCACCTTAGTGCACGCAGGAAAAGCTTTTACGGGTACCTCGGATAAACTTAAAAGCGAAGTGACCATTATTATCGATGGCAATAAAATTGCGTCGGTAGAATCTGGCTATAAAACACCTTCAGCATCCGACACGGTTATCGATTTAAAGCACGCCACAGTCATGCCTGGTTTAATGGATATGCATGTTCATCTATCTTCACAGCATGGCGGCCCTCAAACCTATTTAGAGCGTTTTTCGTTAAATGAGGCTGACTATGCGCTTAAAGCTGCTAACTACGCTGAAATTACGTTAGATGCGGGATTTACTACGGTGCGTAATTTAGGGGATGGCTATCATGAAACTGTATCTCTTCGAAATGCGATCAGCAAAGGTTACGCCACCGGCCCGCGTATATTCACGGTAGGAAAGTCAATAGCAACCACCGGCGGGCATGCCGACCCTAGCAACGGGTTATCTCACTTGCTGCGCCCTGACGTTGGCCCTAAACAAGGCGTGGTTAACGGCGAAGTAGAAGCCCGTGAAGCCGTTCGGTCCCGTTATCAAGACGGCGCAGATTTAATTAAAATTACTGCCACCGGCGGGGTATTAAGCGTAGCGAAAAGCGGTCAGAATCCACAGTTCATGACCGATGAACTAGAAGCTATTGTTGAGACGGCAAAAGATTACGGTATGACGGTAGCGGTTCACGCCCACGGCAAAGAGGGCATGAAACGCGCTATCATCGCGGGTGTAGATTCCATTGAACATGGCACCTATATGGATGACGAAGTACGTGACCTAATGAAACAAAAAGGGACTTACTATGTGCCAACGATTTTGGCGGGTAAATTTGTTGCCGACAAAGCCAAGATAGACGGCTACTTTCCTGAGTTAGTACGTCCAAAAGCGGCGGCAATTGGCCCGCTTATTCAAAACACCTTTGAAAAAGCCCATAAAGCAGGCGTAAAAATTGCTTTTGGTACAGACAGTGGGGTTTCTGCACATGGCGACAACGCGCAAGAATTCAGCTTAATGGTTGAAGCCGGTATGTCTGAAGCTGATGCGATTTTAAGCGCCACCGCTAATAGCGCGGCATTGCTGGGTGTTAGCGATACTTTAGGTACATTAGAAGCTGGAAAACTGGCTGACTTGGTGGCCGTAGTAGGTAACCCGTTAGAAAACATATCGCTATTAGAAAGTGTGTCGTTTGTGATGAAAGACGGCAAAATTTACAAACAATAATGTTAAGGCCTTGAGTATCAGGGCCTCATTAATTTCAGGGTAGTACAAAGCAAAAGATGGCACTGGGTAAAAAGGTAAAGAAGAAAACTAAGCAACTCGTAGACTCAAAACACATGCTTACGGGTATCACGTTTGCGTCTTTTTTAGAGTCGACCATTGTGCCAGTGCCTCTTGAAGCAGTTATGGTGCCCTTAATGCAAGCGCGCCGCGATAAGCTATGGCTAATAGCCTTTATGGCAACCTTAGGCTGCGTGGTAGGCGCATTATTCGGCTATGCGATGGGATACTATTTATTCGATTTGCTAGGCCAGTGGGTAATAGATACCTTTTTCAGCCAACAACAATTCGACAATGTTAAACAACAAATGCAAAACCAAGGGTTTTGGTTTGTGATGACATTAGGCATTGCTCCCATTCCCTTTCAAGTGGCAATGTTGGCAGCAGGTGCCACCAAATTCTCCCTCGGCCTTTTTCTATTAGCGACTGTGATTGCGCGGGCCATCCGTTACTTTGGCTTAGCAGCCGTGGTGTATTTTGCCGGAAACAAAGCCGAACGACTTATTAAGAAATATAAATTTGCCGCCATCGCCGTGCTCACCGTATTAGTAATAGGCACATGGTTTACGGTTAATATGTTGAAAGGCTAGCTGTTTTTCAGGCATTACTTAACGTGTACTTGAGTCCCTAATCTGCTTTGTAAATTACACAGATAAATTTTTTCAATTTTACATTTGATAATAATTCTCATTTGCACTAATGTAGTTTTTAGGAGGTGCAAATTATGAATTTACAACGGTTATGCCCGGTCTACAGGAAATGGTTGCAGCTAAACCCTTCACATGCCCGCGAGCACAGAATTGCTATGCAGGTACAAACACAGCAAGCTCATCAAGCAGGCAAGTATAACGAGGCGAGAAGCCTTGGTTATCAAACCTTCGAAGCCGCTAAGGTCGTGCTTACTGCGCTGCAGCCGGTCAACGATACAATAGATAAATCGATTCACGAAGATGTCTTGGCCTTCGGCACGATGGCGATGTATTTATCATCATTGTTGCATAAAGAAGATAAAAAGCACGAGGCACATCAAATCTTGCAAGAGTGCCACCAGCAACTTATCGCCATACTTCCTTTACATGCCAGTAAGCCCTCGGTATGTAAGCTTATTTGCGCTATACAGGTTGCACTTGAAAAAGGAAGTGGCGCCATGCCCATTGCGCATCAGCAAACGCTGGCATTGCATTAGCGCAACAGCAATTATCAACGTTAAGATACCCCATTCAAAACGAGGGAAATCAGCATGACAGTAGAACCGTTTCAGGATAACAACGACTTCATATCGTTAAACGTAAAAGCGTCGGTGCTTCGAAAAATGTTAAGTGGTCAAAACTTGCATGTGTCCGATATTCATTGCGACTGCTCCCGTAGCAAACAGCAATTGCAGCAGCTACTGTTACAAGCGGTTAGTGGTAACGACGAGTAGGTAATTGCAGAAAAATAACAATACGTATTGAGCGCCGGCTATAAACTGCTCGATTAGATTATTGTCGCTTCTATTAATGGTTCGATTCTTGAAAGTCTCTCGAGACAATTTTCAATTATACGAACGAGGAGCGCAACGTGCGCGATACATCAAACTGGCTTTCAGCCATTGCTAGCGCAGGTTACAGCGCCAAAACCATCATGTACTCCATGCTTGGTCTCTTTATCCTTTCATCGGTAATTACTGCCGCAGACCGTGAAAAAGCGACACAAGAAAACGTGTTTGTCACACTCAAATCCCAGCCATTTGGGCAAGTACTTCTAGGTATTTTAATCGCAGGGTTAGTGAGCTACGCCTTGTGGCGATGGCTTCAAAGTATTTTAAACACCGAATCGCTAGATATGACAAAAGCCAAAGACGTTATCATGCGCGTGTTTTTGTTTGTATCGGGTATATTCTATTTTGGTGCTGCATTTTTAGGTGCAAAAGTGCTTATTGGTAGCAACTCTGGCAGTAGTTCAAGTGGTAGCGGTGGCTCCAAAGGGGAACAGGTAAGCCATCAACTTCTGCAGTATCAATGGGGAACCTATTTGGTTGCGGCTATTGGTGCAGGTGTACTTATATTTGCTTTTATGCAGTTCAAACACGCTTACAAAACAGATTTTCTCAAAAAGTTTGAACAAGCAAAGCTAACGGGTCATAAACGAAAAACTACCAAAGTGGTTGGCAGACTAGGCTATTTTTCCCGAGGTGTGGTGTATCTTCTGGTGGGCAGTTTCTTTGTTATATCGGCGATAAAAAATGACCCTTCTGAAGCGGGAGGGCTGCAACAAGCACTACAAACTCTTACCCAGCAAACGTTTGGGCTTTATATGTTAGCTGCCGTGGGCGTGGGGTTTATCATGTTTGGTATTTATTGTGGGTTTGAAGCTAGGTATCGTCGAACCTAGCCGAGGTCTATAAGCCTACAACCCCTTTTTGATCACGTATTGATAAGGCATTACATCGGTTTGTGATGCCACCAGAGTATGATCCATAAATCGACAAAAGCTCGGTACATCACGTGCCGTTGAAGGGTCATCTGCCGTAACCGACAACGTTTGACCGTCTTCCAACTTGCGTATTTGCAAACGCACCATCATCACGGGTTCTGGGCAACGAAGCCCCAACGCATCTAAATGCGTTGTAGCTTCATCAAAAGCTTGTTGAAATTCAGATGCCATACTTAAATACCATAGGTTTCACGGTACGTATTTATCGCCTTAATTTCACTCGCCATGTTGTCTTGCTCGGTTAAGTAAGTCACTACATCGGCTAACGTAACAATAGCAATCACGGTAGTTCCAAAATCGCGTTCTACTTCTTGAATAGCAGACAGCTTACCTTTACCGCGCTCTTGCCTATCTAGAGCAATAAGCACACCAGATAAGCTCGCTTTGTGCTGCTCTATCAAAGTCATAGACTCACGAATAGCCGTACCTGCTGTAATCACATCATCAACTAACATAATGCGACCTTCCAGCGGACTACCTACTAAATTGCCGCCTTCTCCGTGAGTTTTCGCCTCTTTGCGGTTAAAGCAATAAGGCACATCACGATGATGTCTATCGGCTAAGGCTACCGCAGTCGTTGTAGCAATAGGAATGCCTTTGTAAGCAGGGCCGAACAGTACGTCGAATTCAACCCCAGCATCCACTAATGCATCGGCATAAAAGCGCCCCAACTTTGCTAAGTCGCCGCCAGAGTTAAATAACCCCGCGTTAAAAAAGTATGGGCTTACACGGCCAGACTTTAAGGTGAACTCACCAAATTTAAGTACACCACGTTCAATGGCAAATTCAATAAAACTGCGCTGAAACGCTTTCATGGTAACCCCTTACGCCAGTGCTGCTTTTTGAATGTCGAACAATTCACGCAAGCCATGCTTAGCAATAGTTAGCATTTCGTCAAGCTCTTCAAACGCAAACGGTTCGCCTTCTGCAGTACCTTGTACTTCAATAAGCTTACCTGTTTCTGTCATGACGATATTCATGTCAGTTTCAGCAACTGAATCTTCGGTATACTCAAGGTCAGCGATAGGCGTACCTTTGTAAATACCTACCGACAATGCCGCAATCATGTGCTTCAGTGGGTTCGCTTTCAAAATACCTTTACTGCGCATATACGTTAACGCATCAACCAACGCCACACATGCACCTGTAATAGAGGCAGTACGTGTTCCGCCGTCAGCTTGAATAACATCACAATCAAGCGTAATAGTGTTCTCGCCCAATAGTTTTAAATCTACGGCCGCACGAAGCGAGCGAGCAATAAGACGTTGAATTTCTAGCGTACGGCCACCTTGCTTACCACGTGCAGCTTCACGACCACTACGGGTGTGAGTGGCGCGAGGGAGCATGCTGTATTCCGCCGTGATCCAGCCTTTACCTTGGCCCTTCATGAAACGAGGCACGCCTTCTTCAACCGTAGCGTTACACAACACCTTAGTGTTGCCGAACTCCACCAGCACTGAGCCTTCAGCGTGACAAGTGTACTGACGAGTAATAGTAACTGGGCGAATTTGATTGGCGGTTCTGCCGCTTGGACGCATAGAGTTCTCCACGAGATGAATGCTTATAAAAGAAATAATTCTGGCAAGTAACGCACTTAATAATGAGTAAGTGTTAAGACAAGCCTAAGTTTGGGGCGTAAGTATAACGCACTAATAGCGGCTGTTAAAAACGAACTTTCGCCCTTTTAACATATCGAAGTCTTATCAATGTAGGCTACTATAGTGAATACAAGAAAGCCTGCCTTAAGATAATGATGACACAATGCGCGACAGCGGGTTGTTTTTGCAGGCTTTCATTTGCAAAAAAGTGCAATAAAAGGACCATTTATGATTTACAGCATGACCGCATTCGCGCGGGTAGAAACGAAAAAAGACTGGGGCTCGGCCGTATGGGAAATACGCTCCGTTAACCAACGTTTCCTAGAAACCTACTTCCGCTTACCCGAGCAATTCCGCTCTTTAGAGCCGGTGCTTCGTGAACGTTTCAGAAAGAAACTAGCGCGCGGAAAAGTAGAGTGCGCTTTACGTTTCACCGCTAACGATGCTGCTGTAACCAAACTTAGCCTTAATGAAGAATTGGCTAAACAAGTACTTAATGCCGCCGACTGGGTACAGGCTCATGGGCAATCTACCGGCGTAAACCCGCTAGACGTATTGCGCTGGCCGGGTGTTATTGCTGCCGAAGAAGCCGACATGGACACTATTCATGGTGATGTTATGGCCGCGTTCGACCAAGCACTTACCGACTTTATAAGCGCCCGCGCCACTGAAGGCGAAGCATTAAAAGGCATGATTACCCAACGTTTAGACGCCATTGAAGTAGAAGCCGAGAAAGTAATCGCCCGTATGCCTGAAATTATGGTGTGGCAGCGAGAAAAAGTACAAGCACGCTTCGAAGAAGCCAAAATTGAGCTAGATGCAGGCCGCTTTGAACAAGAAATGATTATGCTAGCGCAAAAAGTCGATGTTGCCGAAGAGCTCGACCGCTTGAATGCTCATGTTATAGAAACCCGCAATATTCTTAAAAAGGGCGGGGCAGTTGGTCGACGTCTCGATTTTATGATGCAGGAATTTAACCGCGAATCGAACACACTAGGGTCAAAATCAATTAATACCGACATCACCCAATCGGCTGTTGAACTTAAGGTGTTGATTGAGCAGATGCGCGAGCAGATCCAGAATATTGAGTAGAAATTACGTTTAACTTTATATAACGGTCAGCTTTGATAGAAGCGCAATAGTTAAAATTGGTAAACTCAACTATTACGCTCTGGTCATCTATTCACTTTAAATTAAATTAGGAAGTACTATTAGCCTGCGGCTACCGCAGGCGAGAAGTTTTGAAGATTACGCTTAATAATAAAGAATATCATGCCAACTACAAACGAAAGTGCAAGACCCGTAGTTAGCGTGCATAAGTATGTGAAAAGCAAACTATTGTCAGACTTTTTCACAAATAGACCAACTATATTTAAGGATGCCGCGCCGGCCATAGCATCAATAGCTGGTACTAGTTGCAGTGCCATTTTAATTTTAACTGCCAGCATGAGGGACTTTCTTTGAGCCTCTAATTGTCGTTTCATTAAAAATATATCAATACGGTAATAAATTAAGACAAAGGTAGCGATCCCTAGCAACATCCCAATTATCAATTCACTTGTAATATCTCCATCTAGCAAAGCACCGATGATCCCCGCTATAGCAGAAAGCAGTACGATAAAACTCCATTTAATTAATAATTTCATCTGTATATCCTTCTAATTTTTATTTTTATTGAGAAATGAGTGTTAAATAATATTCCTTTGAACACAAGGCCTATAAGCTGAAGATCTTAAATCAGTCTTTATTACACCTTCAAATCAATACTGCTAACTCTTTTAACCCCTTAAAATAGATAGCATCTGGCAGCTTAATTTTTATACCTATAGATAAAGATAGATTATGTTTATTTGTGATACTCGCGCATTACTTTATATTCGAATTTAAAAATAAGAACACATATAAATATATAGCCATGTATTAAATAAAAAGGGCAGTGAATGTTTTCTATTCATGTAGAGCGCGTTATCGACAAACCGATAGACTTTGTTTTTGCCAAGTTAAGTGATCATGCAAACTATGCGCAGTTTAAAGGTGTGGAAGCATCTAACCTTATTGTTGAAGGTAAGCTTGAAAAAAATGGGCTAGGTGCTGTTCGAGAGATTATTGCGGGTGGAGCCAATCTGCATGAAGAAATTGTTGCTTACGACCCTCCCTATAAACTCGGCTATAAGGTAGTGAAATCAAAGCCCCTCCCGTATGATCACAAGCTAGGTGAAATCACGTTGAAAGAAATAGATGGGAAAACCCATGTTACTTGGCGCTCGATAGGCCATATTACAACGTTTATTCTAGGTAGCTTGTATTTCGATAAGCAAATCCAAAAGAATGGAGGCAAAGCCTTCGGCAGTATTCTTAAGCAGATTGGGAATATGAAAAATTAGCGACTCGTTTAACCTAATCCCGTATCTAAAAAGACCAATGCTATCCTAAATATTGCCTCAAAAATTGCTCATGGCTAGGTAATGCTGATACTTGGTTGTCCACTTGCTGCTTCAGGCCTGCTAGAAAGCGCTCAAGTTCGGTTTCAGACATTTCATCGGCTACCCGATGATACTGTTGTGGCACTAAGCCTTGCCCCATCATTACTTGTGTCCATGAATCGACCCGGAAGATATCCCCATCATCTAGAAACACTCTTCCGGTTTGTTTAAATAAGTTTATTTTGTGGGTGAGAGAAGGGGGGATGTCCATATTTTTGCAGTGTTCCCAAAATGGGCTGTCTTCTCGGTTAGTCACCTTATAGTGCATTACAATAAAATCGAGAATAGCTGCCATTTCACTGTTGTACTTGTTGTTATATTCATCTACCGTTGATTGGGTTATTCCATCAAATGGAAACAAGCGCATTAAGCGAACAATGCCGGTCATGATCAAGTGAATGCTGGTGGACTCCAATGGTTCGATAAAACCGCTGGCTAACCCCAATGCCACACAGTTTTTGTTCCATCCTAATCGGCGCTTGCCTGGTGTAAATCTTATAGTTCTTGGTTCGTTAAGGGTATCGCCTTCTATAGCACTCAATAAGGTGTCTTTAGCTTCGTCATCGCTCATATAATTGCTGCAATACACTAAACCATTACCCACCCGATTTTGAAGCGGAATTTTCCAGCGCCAGCCCGCAGTATGTGCAACACTTTTTGTATAAGGAACGGGGTCGGAGGTTGGTTCTGTTTGGACTGCTAGAGCACTGTCGCAGGGAAGCCAATGGCTCCAGTTTTCATACCCAGTATGAAGCGCCTTTTCTATCAAAAGCCCCTTAAATCCCGTACAATCGATAAATAAGTCGCCGGCAATTTCTTTATCATCCGATAACTTTATACTTGTTATACACCCCGTTTGTGAGCATTTACTTACATGCTGAATATCACCTTCGATATGGGTCACTCCCGCCTTTACTGCCAGCCCTTTTAAAAAGCGACCGTAGGCCACAGCGTCAAAATGATAGGCGAAGTTCATTGGCATACGTTCGCCATAGGCAAACTTGCCCTCTTTCGCGGCTTTTAATTCGGAGCAGTAATCACCGAAGTCACCACCAAAGCCAAGGGCTTTTGCTCGTAACCAAAAGTGATGAAATTCGCCTGCCCAGCACTCTCGGCCTGTTACGCCAAATGAATGGATGTAACTATGATTTTGCTCTCGCCAGTTTTCGAACTCTATGCCCAATTTGAAGGTGGCATTGGTGGCACGCATGAAGGCTTTTTCGTCTATACCGAGGAGCTTGTGGAACGTACGTATAGGGGGAATTGTCGCCTCGCCAACACCAATAATGCCGATATCTTTTGACTCCACCAACGTAATAGAGAGTGATTTACCGAGTAATTTTGAAAGCGCTGTCGCCGCCATCCAGCCGGCGGTGCCACCACCAGCGATCACGACACGCTTTACTGGGCTGGCTTTCGCTCCCGTACCCGAAGTGTTTGAATTATCGGAATCCAATGACATCATGGCGAGATCCTTCTTTCTTTTCGTTATTAGTGGTTATTTTTTCTTTCTCTACACGCTGAGAGATAGCGGTGAGTAAATCGCGATTAGTTGGTAAACCAGCCAGTAGCTGGCTTTTGCCTTCTTGTAAGCGCTGCTTTAACGCGAACGCCTTACTAACCATGTCACTGTTTTTATCAAGCAGCCTGCTATTAGTGTGGAAACCCATTCCGTATAAGACGTACTGATAACTTGCCGAAGGGAATATTTCTTCGTTTTCAATTAGGTCATAGCGAGAAGGGGGTTGATACTGCCACAAATCCAGTAGCGCATTCAACGAGTCAGGAATGCTTGTTTCGTGTCGCTGTGCTAACCAATATGGCTCTGTTCTTTCGCTTAACGCGTAGTGTAGTTTTAAAAAGTCGATAACTCTTTCCCAGCGATAGGTAAAACGCTGATTGTAACGCGTGGCCACGTGACTCATATGATGTCGGTTCTGCGGAAACTGATCGCACAGCATGCGAATACCTAATTCAACCATCGCAATCGCAGAGGCTTCTAATGGCTCGATAAAGCCTGCAGACATGCCTATACCAATACAGTTATTCACCCAAAACTGCTTTCGATAGCCTGGGTCGAACTGTAAATGTCTAAATTTAAGGTTTTCTATCTCACGGTTAGGTATTCCCTTTGCTACGTACTCGCGCAAAATAGATTCTGCATTCTTCTCGCTTGCATAGTCACTGGCATAGACTAACCCAACACCTCGGCGGTGTTGTAAGCCAATATCCCACGTCCATCCGCAGGTTTGAGCGGTGGCGATTGTCGTTGAGGCAATTTTATTAGCTGATGCTTCTATCTCATTACTGCCATAAGGCACTTGTACTGCGACTGCCCGGTTATTTAGCAGCACTGATGACACAGATAGCCAAGGTACATGGTAATGTTTGTCAATTAATAGCCCTTGTTGACCGCTACAATCAATAAACAAATCACCTTTTATCGTATCGCCGTTTTCTGTTACCAGCGCTTCAATATCGCCACTATCCTGTGCAACCACCTTCGCAATATGCGCTTGCGTGTGCTTTACACCTAGGGAGGTTTTACAATGGTTTGTGAGCAAGGTTGCCAGAGCAGTTGCATCAAAGTGGTAGCCATAATTCAGTACGTAAGCATATTCAGGCGTGGAGCTTTGCTTTGGTGCTAGCCCAGCATGACAAATATCGGGTTGTAAGCAGAAACTTTGCTCAAACGATTCATTATGGAAAAAATGTTGCCAGCAACGGTGAATATCTAGCTCAGTATAGCCTGTGGGTGTAGTGAAAGGGTGTTGGTATTTATCATCTTGTTGGCCGTTTCTCCAGCCAGCAAAGGTAGAACCCTGCTTGAAGGATGCGTGACAGCAAGTAAGAAACTCCGCTTCTTTAATGCCTATCTCTTGAAGCGTATCTCGTAATGAGGGCCAAGAACCTTCTCCCACGCCGATACTCGGTATATTAGGCGACTCCACTAGCGTTATATTAATTGCGCTTTCGTCACTGTTACCGATGCGATGACCCAGCCTAGCGGCCAATACGCCAGCACATAGCCAACCTGCGGTTCCGCCCCCAACAATGACTACCTGCTTAATCGGTTGCTTCGACACTATTTATCCCTTTTTATTCTTTGTAGGGTTTGTTTCTTTATTACTAAGCGTAGTGTTTATATCAGTATCCACTATGACAAAAAAGCCCATTGGGGTGCAACGCATGCCACCCCAATAGGCCATTTATCAAATTAGCTTACGATTTACTTAGAAGGTGTAACGAGCACCTACTGCATAACGCGCACCTAATTCATCTATTTGCCACAGCATAGCGCTGGTTCTTCCGTGTCGACGAATGTTTTCATCGGTAATGTTTATTCCTTCAAACGATACCGTCAATGCGTCAGACACCTCGTACGACATACTAAAATCAATCTGTGAGTATGCTTCGGTATAGCCAGGTTCATTCACATATTGAGATGTAGTATCTAGGAATTTATCACGCCAGTTGTACGCAATACGAGCTTGCAGTGCGTCCATTTCATACATGAAAATCAGGTTGGCGGTATCACTCAAGCCGACTAGCGCAAACTGGGTAATACTTGGGTTAGCATTATTATCAAACCCGATGTCGCCAGTCACCGTTGTATAGTTCGCTTGAATACCAAAACCGGTATCGCCGAAGAAATGCTGAGCAGCTAGCTCAAATCCGTAAATATTGGCATTTTTGTTATTCACAGGCTTCGAATTGATGAAAGTCATCAATGGATCGTCACCATTTGGAATAATGTCATATTCTGCTTCAAACTGTTCATCGGTCATAGAGTCGTAGTCGACGCCATTTTCCATTGCCGCGACCATGTTAAATAACGAGGTATCGCTGATAGGAATACCGCGCGCTTCAAGCTCATCCATAGCGGCTTGTGCTCGAGGGCCGGCGGTAGCATCCGTCAAACCAAAAATATTTTCTTCAACCTGCTCGTTACCAATAAAGTTTTTAACGCGTTTATCGTAAAAACCTACCGATACGTAACTGGTTTCATCAAAGTAGTATTCTAATGACAAATCTACGTTGTCTGACTCAAGGGGTATAAGAGCAGGGTTACCAGAACTTGCTGTTGCCGTTGGGCCATCGCTAAGAAGGGTTGGGCTACTTGGCGTACCAACGGTAGAAGCCGCACTTAAGTTGTTATAAGTCGGTCTGGCGATGGTTTTGCTATATGAGAAACGTGCAATCACATTTTCCATTACTTCAATATCGAAATCTAATGCAGGAAGGAAGTGATCGTAGCTTGAATCAACTTCTACATCTTCCATGTCGCTACCGAAACGAACGTTAAAGTCGTTGTTACCTTCCCATGCGATCCCGCTGGGCAAACTGATATTCGCAATAGAAGTAACATCCGTATTTTCGTAACGAATACCGGTCAATAGGTTGTATTCCATACCATTGAGCTCACCGGATAAATCGAACTCGAAATAAACCGAAGTAATATCTTCTTCAATGGTACGGTTTGTTGCAAATGGATTGTTGGCAAGTAAATCGAAACCATACTCGTCAGCGGCGAAAGCACCAATTTCAGCCACACTTCCGGTGAAACCTTGTGAAAACATCCCCGTAGTATTGAAATCACTAAATTCACTAGCTAAATCGAGCGGCGTTAGTGAACCAGCTGGTAATTCACCCGGATTTTCAATACCCCAGTTACCCATGGTATGCCGTGTAAGTGATTGCAGCGATGTACTTTCCATCGCACGAGATTCAATACCGAAGTTAATACTTCCGGTATCCATAGCGTAGCTACCGTCAATGCGAGCTTGGGTGATTTCGGTTTCTTGTGAAGCAAAGTTCATATCAAGAATGGATGTACCTACATCGTCTTGGTCCAGTACGCCATTTCCGTTTAGATTTGTACGAGAAACATCGTCAAAATCTAGCATCATGATAGGGAAGTCACCGGAGAAATCGACACCTTGACCGCGGGCAACGTTGGCGCCAAGACCAAGGTTTGTCCATGTACCATAGGGCGAATCTGGGCGACCTTCTGCTGTAGAGTTATGTAAGTCGAAATGCAGCGTTAGATCATCGGTAGCGAAGTATTTAACGTTGAAGCCTACTGATTTATTTTCGTTAACCTGATTAAGCTCTTGTAACGCTAGGCCTAAATCTCGAGGCAATAAATCTCTTCGCTCTTGCGTGATAAGTACGGGGGTTTTAACCGTATTATCATCGAAAGTTAAGTTCGTAAAGTAGCGGTCGTCCATCCAAATTGACTGTTCCGCACGAGCTTCATATAAGTCTTGCTTTGAATACGTATAGTCAAGAGTAGCCACTAAGTTATCGCTTGGCGCATACTGAAAAGTAAGCTGGGCGTTGGTACGCTCACGCTCTCTATCTGCCATGTAATAACGTAAATCTGAGGGGATACCAAATAATTGCCCCATCGCTGGTGCATTGTTTAAAACGATAGGGTCGCCACTATCAGGGTTAGCTGGATCGGGTGATTGTGGCACAGTGCCATCGAATGGTTTCACGCGCCATTCGTTTACGAATGCCCCCTGAGCTGCACTGTCGCGCTGTTGATAAGAACCTGTAAAGGTCACGCCAAATGTTCTGTCATCATCTAGATAATTAATAAAGCCAGACAACTCTGGAGTAACATCGTCACCCACGCGATTTGTGGTGTCATGCAATGCCTTGGCGCCAACACTCGCCATGATGCCTGTTTCAGAGGCATCAAATGGTCTTGCAGTACGAATATTTACCGAGGCACCAATACCACCAGTGGCTATACTCGCGCGGCCGGTTTTGTAAACCTCAACAGCACGTACGCTTTCAGAGGCTAAATCAGAAAAGTTAAATGCGCGAGAGTTTGCGACACTGCCACCATTAGGTAACGCTGCGCCTGGCATCGTTCTACCATTTAACGTCACCATATTGAAATCAGGGCCGAATCCACGTGCCGTAATTTGGCTACCTTCACCGTTATTTCGGCTTATCGATATACCGGTAATACGTTGAAGGGATTCAGCCAAGTTTGTATCAGGAAACTTGCCAATGTCTTCAGCGGAAATAGCATCAACAACACCCGCCGAATCACGCTTAATGCCCATCGATTCTTGAACACTGCTTCGAATTCCAGATACTTGAATGACTTCTATATTGTCATTTTCGCTAGCTTCCTGTGCTTGTACTGGGAACATCAGGCCTGTTCCCAATATTAAAGACAGACTAGTAGCGATTTTAGATTTGTATAGCTTGTTATGTGTCACTGTCTTTCTCTCTTATGTTGTGCTGAGTGATGAGCGCTTCCCAAGAAAGGGCTTTCTCAGGTTTATCAACGAAACACCCGCAAGAGAAAGCGCTTTCTCAAAACTAAGTCATCCTAGACTAAAGATCAACATTTTTTTCACACAAAGTTCACAATGAAAAATCACCTTCAAATCGAACACCTAGCTACATTGATATTTTTTATTTAAAATCATAATCTTGGGTTATACCTTTAAATATTACCAATTGACTAATTCAGACTAAATGTAAACGGCTATTTTATAACGTAAAGATAAAATATAACAACTTTACAAAGAAAGCGCTTTCTCAAAATATTGAGTTCATGCTATAAACAAAATAGGTGAAGTCATCCATCGCGCTTATTTCTCACGCTTTCTAACCTTCACCTCGCGACATTATCGAGATTTGCAATAGGACCTTTAGAAATGATGAAAGACATAGAGCTACCCAAAACAAGCCCCATGCTAGATAAACAATTTACGTTTGGAACAGCGACTTCTTCTTTTCAAATAGAGGGGGATGCTGAAAACCGAATGGAAAGTATTTGGGATGTTTTTTGTCGTACCCCTGGGGCAGTAGCTGATAATTCTGATGGCGTGGTAGCGTGTGAACACATTCTTAGGTGGCGTGATGATGTCGAAATGCTTAAACAGCTTGGCGTAGATGCGTATCGCTTTTCTATCTCTTGGCCACGAGTAATGAATCAGGATGGAGAACTAAATGAAAAAGGCGTTTCTTTTTATATTCAATTACTTGATGTGTTAATTGAGGCGAATATAAAGCCTTTTGTTACCCTTTATCATTGGGATTTACCACAGTATTTAGAAGCAAAAGGCGGGTGGCTATACCGTCAAACCGCGTACGATTTTCAAAATTACGCAGACAAAATCACGGCAGCTCTTGGTGAGCGAGTTTATTCCTATGCCACCTTCAATGAACCCTTTTGTTCTGCATACTTAGGCTACGAAATTGGCGTGCATGCACCAGGCCGCAAAGGAAGAAAGTTAGGGCGTACGGCAGCGCATCACATTTTGCTTGCCCACGGATTAGGCATGCAAGTTCTAAGAAAGAATGCTCCCCATGCTTTGAATGGCATCGTTTTAAATTTTACGCCATGCTATAGCGCATCAGATTCAGAGGCAGACAAACTTGCTACAGAAATGGCGGATCAATATATTAATCAATGGTATATGCAACCTGTAATGGAAGGTAGTTACCCCTATGTTATTGATGCATTGGCTGATAATGATAAACCTCCTATTGAATCAGGCGATATGGAAATTATTTGTCAGCCTTTAGATTTTCTTGGCATTAACTTCTACACCCGCCTTCACTACTCTGCACCCAGTAAAGCTGAAGACCTATTCCACGAGCACGCCCATCAAGCACCCATGACAGATATTGGTTGGGAAATTTACCCTGAAGCGTTACGTGAACTACTCGTTTCTTTGCATGAGCGCTATAAACTACCTCCTGTGTACATTACAGAGAACGGGGCTGCCATGGCAGATGTCCTTCAAGATGGTATGGTAGACGATGAGGGTAGAATTGATTATTACACAGGCCACTTAAACGCGGTAAACGAGGCAATGGAATCTGGCGTGAAAGTGAGTGGTTACTTCGCATGGAGCCTAATGGATAATTTTGAATGGGCTGAGGGCTATGAAAAACGGTTCGGGCTTGTATATGTTGATTTTGATACGCAAGAACGTACGTTTAAAAACAGCGCGAAGGCTTACCAACGTTTATTAGCTAGTCGTAAATAACAAATATAAGAAGGAATACGCTGTGAATCATTCGCTAAGTGTAAGGGAAAAGATTGGTTATGGGTTGGGAGATGCAGCGGCTAATCTAGTTTGGCGTGGTGCCCTTGCATACTTAGCGGTATTCTACACCGATACTTTTGGATTGACCGCGGCGGCGGCCGCTATGCTTTTTTTGGTGGTACGCCTTACTGATGGTGTCACCGACATTATTATGGGAATGATTGCCGATAGAACGCAGACTAAACTAGGTAAATTTCGACCTTGGATATTAGGTTCTACCCCGTTTCTCGGTTTGTTCATGGTGCTATGTTTTACCACCCCTGATTTTTCTTATACAAATAAGCTCATTTATGCCTACCTGACCTACATAGGGCTGACATTAGCTTACACGGTAAATAACGTCCCCTATTCAGCGCTAATGGGTGTGATGACAAGCGACGACCGGGAACGCACGAGTCTATCCGGCTTTCGTTTTGCTGGCGCGTTTATGGGCGGCCTGTTAGTTATGGGCTGTTTACCGATGCTGGTTGCGTTTTTCGGTGAAGGCGATACCGCAAAGGGCTATCAATATGCCATGTATCTTTTTGCTACCTTATTGGTCGCACTCATGTTCACAACCGTAGCGACAACGAGAGAAAGGGTGCCAGTCGTGCAAAACGACGGGGCAAGCTTACTTCAAGAGTTAAAAGATCTGTCTCGGCAGCTACCTTTAATTCTGTTTCCACTCTCGGCAATCACTGCCTTTTTCTATTATCGAAACTGGCCTAGTGGCATTGCTTTCGTGGTGGTTATTTCAATAACCTCTTTCTTTATTAAGCGCCTTGTTAACCGACCTGAAGCGCAAAATAGCCGTTCACAACAAGACATCATTGATTTACTTACCAATAAACCTTGGGTCATTTTGCTAGGCATGGGCTTCCTTACTATGATGTTTAACGGCATAAAGTACGGTGTCATTGCCTATTACTTTAAGTACTACATTGGTGATGAATTGCTCACCGGATACTATTTTATCGCCTTATTGGTGGTCTCGATATTGGGCGCATTGGCCACACCAGCATTGTCGCGTTATATGGGCCGGAAAAAGCTATTTATTGTCTCGTTATTGGCTAGCAGCGCACTGACATGTGCGATTTACTTTGTTCCACAAGGATCTGTGACAGGCATATTTGTATTAGGCTGTGGTGCTGAATTTTTCGCTGCGATTATGCCAACCTTATTCTTTTCCATGTTGGGCGACTCTGCAGACTATAACGAATGGCGCACAGGCCGAAGAGCAACCGGCTTAGTGTATTCGGCTGGCTCTTTCGTACAGAAAACCGGTGGGGGCTTTGCAGGCGCATTAGTACTGTTAGTGCTAGGCAGTTATGGCTATGACGGCATGCAAGTCGATTCTATTTCGCAAACCCTACCAGGTATGCAAGCGTTGATGAGCTGGATACCTGCCTGTTTCGGTATAGCCGGTGCGCTCCTTATTATGCTTTATCCGCTTACCGATGCGCGCCAGCAAGAAGTGACAGAGACTTTACTTAAGCGCCGTAGCGCAACTGCCTGAATAACGGCATAATGCTTTATATAATGCGAACACCGCATTAATGAGCATCAAAACTAAGTTGGGGGGAGTGATACGTGGCAACAATCTATGAAGTAGCTGATAAGGCAGGGGTCTCGTTGTCGACGGTATCTCGGGTATTGAACGGTAAAACTACTGTAAATCCCGCCTTAAAAGCCAAGGTAGAAGAAGCCATGTTAGCGCTAAACTATCGCCCCAACTCTATCGCTCGTTCACTGGCCACCAGTCGCTCAGATAGTGTAGGCATTCTAGTTTCAGAGCTAAACTCGCCATTTTTTGGTGACTTGATGCAAGCCGTAGAGCTAACCCTAAGGGCCGCTGATAAGCACGTTATTATTACGGTAGGGCACAATAACTTAGAAACCGAACAAGATGCCGTCGAGTTTTTAATTGGCCGTAATTGCGATGCTATTATCATGCACGCTGAAGCCATGAGTGATGAGTATTTAAAAACGCTTAATGCATCTCGCCTCCCAATTTCTTTGGTTAACCGCCAAGTTAATGGCGTGGGTGAGGGGTGTATTGTGTTAGACAATGAAAAAGGCGGTTATTTAGCCACTCAGCATCTAATTAGTCTAGGCCATAAAAGTATTGCCTATATATCGGGCCCTTCTGATAAATGCGATGCCAACCAACGATTGGCAGGTCATAAGCGCGCGCTTAAAGACGCCGGAATAGCCTTTACGCCGAACTTAGTCTTTGAAGGAAACTACACAGAAGAAGATGGAAAGGCAGGTTTATTAGAACTACTTTCCGGTGACACGTCTTTTTCAGCATTGGTGTGCGCGAATGATTGGATGGCTTCAGGCGCGATGAGTTGCGCTAGGGATTTAGGAATGAACCTACCACAAGATTTATCTATTGTAGGCTTTGATGACGCTGTATTTGCTCACCATGTATTTCCGCGACTGACCACCGTTAGCAACCCTATCTCTGAGATGGCTGCAATGTCAGCACGACACATTTTAAATGTGGTGTATGGCTATAAAGATGAAGTACAAACTTTGTTTCAACCGTCATTGATTATACGAGAGTCCACCATGGCCTATGAAGCTTAAAGGCGCACTCGAAATTATAAATCTGGTTTATGGCATCATTTCTTTCTAAGATAAATGCATCTTACTGTTCCATGTGAAACCTTCAACCTCTTTTCGGAGCTACCTTTATGCGTTTAACTGTTACCATCATTTTATTGCTAAGCTGTTTAAATGCCTTTGCTGCAGAAGTAGTTTCCTCACCTATAGCACCTCGAACTAGTACAAAAGATAAAGCTTTGCTAGAAGCCGAAGAAAAAGTAAATAAGGTGCTTGATGCGCTACACCAATTAGCGAGTGATGCAAACTTCGACGATTATTTCGCCTTGTATAGTAATGACGCTGTTTTTATTGGTACAGATGCTACTGAGATCTGGACCGTTAGTGCTTTTAAAGCATACGCACAACCTCATTTTTCAAAAGGGCAGGGGTGGACATATACTCCCCATTCAAGGCATGTGTATTTTTCAAAGAATCGAGATGTGGCGTGGTTCGATGAGCTTTTGGACAACAAAAGTTTAGGCGTGACACGTGGAACCGGTGTATTGGTACTTCAGAACAACGAATGGAAAGTGAGCCAATATCACCTAACCATCCCAGTGCCGAATGCGCTAGCCGATAGCGTTGCAGAACAGATTAAATCACATAGAAAAAAGGGCCAATAATGGCCCTTTTTTCTTTGCTCGTTGTTAAAATTATGACTGCGTTAGCGGTTGAATCTCTAATTCCACGCGGCGGTTCATCGACCTGTTAGCAGCAGTATCGTTTGGCACTTTAGGCTGATATTCACCCATACCTACTGTAGTAATACGGGTTGAATTAACGCCGTAATTCAATAACACGTTTCTAACTGCACCCGCACGGCGCTCAGATAACCCTTGGTTATACTGCTCTGATCCTGTGTCGTCAGTGTGGCCTTTTATCATCAGTACCGTTTTTTCATAGTTATTCACTACTTTGGCAACATCTTGAAGTACTGGGTTAAAGTTAGGGCTGATAGAAGAACTGTCGGTTGCAAACGTAATGTCACCCGGCATTATCAAACGTAAGTTATCACCTTCTCGAACTACTTGAACGCCCGTATCAGATAATTCACTACGAAGTTCTTCTTCTTGCTTATCCATATAACCACCAATTGCGCCACCCGCAATGGCACCAACCGCTGCCCCCCACGCGTAGCGACTTTTATCGTTATCTCCTGTTGCCTTACCTAGCAATGCGCCCATGACAGCACCAATGGCAGCCCCTTTCTGAGAATTTGAAGGGTCATTAGCACAGCCTGCAACAGCTAAAGATGCCGCTATTAAAGTTATTCCTATTTTCTTTTTCATAACATCCTCGGTACGTCGTTATTAATTGTTACGGTGAACACGAGCTTACACTTACTTTTAAACTTTCCAATTACCTACTCGAGCCACGTCTAATTTGTTGTTACCAATCAATCGCCAATAAATTTAGTAGTATGCAGCAATATGTATTCCACATTCTTTATTTAACGAGAGTGTAGCCAATAAACGAAAAACGTTAAGCGTATTATAAGGGAAGTTAACTGAACGTAAGCTAAATGACCGCTTGTAGTACATGGTCAGGAACGCCCTGTGTTACAACGCAGCTCGTTAATAAGTGTGTAGGAACGAAGAGTCTAAACGCGGTAGATAAAAGAAATGTTGCAGATGCTTATTCTCAGTACAGAATGTAAGGGGTACAGACAAACGCGACGTTTTTACTTAGTCGCGTTTTTACGACAGTAGAAGCTTATGTTACACCCTATAATATTTTTAAGGCCTTTTACCCAATAGACACCGAGCGTTCGAAAAAGGCATTAACGTCAATTTTATAATCAGCGGCAATAGCTGCTTTTGAAACCTTAACGTTTTTTTCTGATGCTAAATCAATATCTTTCGGCTCTAGAAAATGTGCATTTCGAACTGAGTAAAATATCTTAACTTTAGGCGCTAATGGCGAGTCAGTTTGCTCTATCACCATAGCTAGCCGTTCATTAGACAGTAATACTAAGCTTCCTACCGGATAGATACCCATGCATTTGATAAATTGCTGTACTAACGGTAAATCTAATCGAGACGGCGCATCACTGAGTAAAATAGAAAACGCTTTTTGACTCGACATGCCAGATTTGTAAACTCTATCTGCAGTGAGCGCGTCGTACATATCCGCAATAGCCAACATACGGCCTTCACGGCTAATATTTTCACCTTTAGTGCCCATAGGGTACCCTAAACCATCTAAGCGCTCATGATGCTCACTAATCGTTCTAATCAACGCTTTATCTAGGTCGGTTTCATTTAAATAATCTACACCGTGTTTAACATGCCCTTTCATGATGTCCATTTCATCATCAGTTAAACGGCCAGGTTTATGCAGAATTTCATCGGGTATTTGAATTTTACCCAGATCATGAAGAAAGCCCGAATAGGAGAGATCTTGAACTTCACTTTCGGACATTCCTAAATGACGACCAAAGTTAGCCAGTAAGATGGCAACATTCAAAGAATGTTCTAGTAGGTAATCGTCCTTTTCACGAATTTTCGTCAGGCACAATAACGCATCGGGATTGCGGTCTACTGAGGAAACCAACTTTGCTGAAAATTCTTTCGGAATACTGCTATCAAAAGGCTGTGCTTTTTTAACACTGTTAAGCAGCTGCTTTTGGATGCGCTTACCTTGCACGTGCAACTTAGTTGCGCGGGTCAATTCATTTTCAAGACTTGCCTTAGGCGCTTTCTCTTCGACTTTTTTGCTTACCGGCGCTTCCTTTTCAGCTACAGCTTCGCCTGTAGATACGCTAAAGGCTTTGTCAGTATCGACAACAAGGGTTAACACTCCCCTTTTTTTAAGAGCATCAGCAATAGCTTGCGAAGTAACTCGCCCTTGGCTTTTAACTGAAAGTTGACCTTTCTGCTCCAGGATTTGATGTACAAACATACCCGGTTTCAAGTCTTTTATTGTAATTTTTTTAAGCATTATGAGTGAGATACCACTTTAAAAAACGCCACACCAACTGGTGATAAAATGTGCCATACATGAATACGTTAAATTACTTTTCTAGTTCAGCCAATAAAGTATATAAACTGGGCTTCCACCCATAAACTTTCATGTTCACTCTATGGTTTTTAACTAAGACCCCTTCCGACACTAGCAATGCACGCTGCTCTTCTGCTAGCTCAGAACCTACTGGAAATGCTATTTTTCCATCGGATCTTATAACTCGATGCCATCGAGTAGTAACATCAGAGTCTTTTAAGCACTTTCCTACAAGTCTAGCCTTACCCGGCAAACCTGCAAGGTCTGCTAACTGCCCATAGCTGACTACGTAACCACTTGGTACAATTGAAAGCGTTTTTAGTATTTTGGATTTTATCGCTACATTAACCATAATGCATATTATCCATTCTAACTATTTTCCACTTTTTAAAAATAGGAACTTTCTCAAAAACCAACACTATGAGAGCTAAATGTAAACAGTGCAATTACCCTACAAGCACCTGTATTTGTGATGCGGTATCGTTGGTTATAATACCAATTAAGGTTATTGTAATTCAACACGTTAAAGAATCTGCCAATGCTAAAAACACGGCGAGATTAATTAAGCTTTGTGCTAACGATGTAGAAATAATTACCACTGATAATATTAGCGAAATGGAATCATTAGCTTCAAGATGCAGTGTTCAATCAACTGCACTCTTATATCCCAGTGATAGCAGTATTGCGCTTGAGTCACAACGGGAACACATTACTTCAGCGCTTCAAACCCTATTGGTCATAGACGGTAGCTGGAAGCAAGCTTACGCTGTGTTACAACAATTTCCATGGTTATCGTCTATACCGAGCTTTCATTTCGAGCACGCCCCCGCTACACAATATAGAATAAGGCATACTCGAATTCGTGAAGGGTTATCAACTCTTGAAGCAACTGCCTATACATTAAACACACTATATAATATTGATACTCAGCCTTTCATAAAGTTACAAGAGGCCATGCAAGATAATTGGAGAGGCCCAAAATCCCACCAGCGAGAGACCTAACCCCTAGGCATCCATTGGAATAAACCCTTTTTGATCTTTAATCAGTGTTATCCAGTTTCTTATCGCTGGGTAAGCAGCAAGATCGAAGCCTCCCTCGTGTGCGACATGGGTATAGGCAAACAGTGAGATATCGGCCAGCGAAACATGATTACCTAGCAAAAACGGGGTTTGACTAAGTTGCTTATCCATCACTTCAAGCGCTCTATAGCCGCCGGCTTGCTTTGCCTCATATTCTGCTTTTCTGTCATCAGGTAAGCCAAGATAAAGATTGATATAGCGCGCAACCGCAATATAGGGTTCGTGACTGTATTGCTCGAAGAATTGCCATTGTAGTAAAGTGGCAAAAGTAAAAGGTGAGGTGGGTATGAACGTAGAGCCCGACGCTAAATAATGCATAATGGCGTTAGACTCAGACAACACACGTCCATCATCTAGCTCTAGAATAGGAATTTTACCGTTGGGGGACTTAGCTAGGAACGCATCTGTTCGGCACTCTCCTTTAAGAATATCGACATCAATCCACTCACATGCCTTCCCAAGTAATGCCAGTAAAAGCTGTAATTTATAGCAATTACCAGAGCGCTTATCACCGTAAATTAGCATGTCACTCTCCTGTTGAAATCTGCTTAATCTATAAGCTACCCGTAGTAGAAGGATTCTACAAATAGAAAGACAAGCCAAGCGGCTGGTAAAGGCATCATGCACATAAGTAATCTAAGCTTTTGGGGTTTGCTTAGAATTCTACGTAACGTTTCTTTATTGGTCTCTATCGACTCTATTTTCTTACTTAGCGTTGACTTTACGCCACTATTTGCCTGCTGACGAATTAACTGAGTAATTTCGCTTTCATGCTCTGTCATGATGATGTTTGACACGGTACGCATTCGCTTAGCTACTATAATCATGGGTAAAAACAAATACGCTGAAATCAAACCGGCATAAACGGTGAGAATCACAATATCGAAGAAAGGAACAGGTTTGTTGATCCAAAAAATTGGTGTTAACGCAAATCCACTAACCGCAATTAAGGTATTCGACAGGGCCATGTTGAATATTTCACGCAGCGAATTCAGCTCTTTTGTAGAATCAGAATGTTCTGTTGATGCCAGCTTCTGTAAATAATGAGTGTTGCTAAATACCTGTAAAATAAAGAGCGTTAACAATAACCAAAAAGGGATGGATGTGAGTGCGATAACAAGTACTTCTGCCTCATCTATCCGTGTCACAAGCCCTTCTGACAATAAATAGACCACCGGCATGATAACCCCAACCGAGGTTGACCACATAAGGTGTCTTGCGAACTGCCTACCTAACACACCGCGATGATGATTAAACTGACTTAGCTTTTCTAGGCTTACTAACACTGCAATTAACGTACTTGCCGCATTCTTATGCACATTTCTAATCGTAAGCCAAAAAAAACCAGAAAGCAGCGTAGTGCCTAGCGCCGTATTAAAATCTCGTTGATGGTCATCATCTAGAACTGGCCACGTTAATGCGCCGGTCCAATTATGAATAAGTAGTAAAATTAACACTAAGAAGAGTGGGTACGCCCATACACTTACTACATTGCGGTTACTCTCGTAAGCACTGAACTTCATCGTCTTTTTAATCGCTAATTTTAATAAATAGGTAAGGGGACATATGCGTTTACTGAACGCTGAACTGGGAATTATACGGGTATAGGAAGAGCAAACCAAATTTAAAAAGTGCTTAATTATCGCCTTTTAAGACTAGCTGTAAAGCTGACGGGCTAAATCAAGGTTTCAACCATTGATACCAGTCCCCACGACACGGGAACCAATATTAACGCAGCTATTGTTTTTAGTTTATCACTGCTGTTGCATACTTCACTGGGTGCACGAACCACTTTTAGCTGCCTATCATCGCGGTTGTGATTGTTCGTAACATTTTGCCCTTGTTTTAAGGTACGAGATTTCTGCTGTTTTAAAATCGATTTTAATTTCAATAAGGGCGTGAATGTATATGTCACAATTAACAGTGACATACTTACCACCGCTATCACTTCCAAAGGTGACACTGTTACGTTAAACCAAAATATTGGCAGAACGGTTAATAGGCCTAAGGCAATTAGGGCATTAGTCAGAGAAAGCTTGGTAATTACACTAAAAGATGCCCAATAGTCAGAGGACTTATTGGTTCCTGGAAGTACCTGTTTTAGCAGGTAGGTCACATTCGATCTTACTTGAAATAAAAATAGGGAAGTGAGAAGGCTAAAAGTAACAAATGAGGCAATGTATGAAATGCCTTTGATGTTATAGCTTTCGTTACTAACATCGCCTAAAAATGCTAATACAACCATAAACATAGATGAAATTATTAATGAGTTAATAATTTGGTGATGAAACGCTTTTGTTAGCTTTTGTCTGTGTACTGAAAACTGACCCAGCTGATTTTTTTTAACCAATAGCGAAATTAAACTGCTGGCTACGTTTTGATGAATGTAACGAAAGCCAAACCAAAAATACCCAATGAATAACGAAATACTTACCGCAGAATTAAAGCTTCGCTGTGCAGCCATATCACCTGAATCCGGCCAGTAAAAAGCACCCGAGTACATATTCAATAGCGGTATCGCTAATAAAACTAATAAAGGAAATAAGCCAATAAACTGTTGCGGTTTACTAGTTGGAGGAGCTATTTTCATAAAACCATCGTATCTACTAACGAAAGGATACGGACAGACTGCTTTTGTATTACTACCAATTAGTCGCAATCTGCGTAGACAATCATTATATTCAGCAATTCTTATGTTAATCGATTGACGTTTTTATTTACACTGTTTATCTATCAATTCAAATAAAAAAACCCGCCAAAAGGCGGGTTTTTATAAACAGCTATTAGATTACTTGCGTAACTTCTGAATAAGGCGAAGTTGTGCGATAGCTTCAGACAGCTCTTGAGCTGCTTCTGCGTAATCAAAGTCTGCGCCTGGGTTGGCGATGTGCTCTTCTGCACGTCGTTTGGCTTCTTCTGCTGCTTGTTCGTCAAGATCTTCTGCACGAACCGCAGTATCAGCTAGCACGGTGACATTACCAGGCTGTACTTCAAGTACACCACCAGCAACGTAGATTAATTCTTCTTCACCGAACTGCTTAACCAAACGAACCATACCAGGTTTAATAGCAGAGATAAGTGGCGCGTGACCTGGGTGTATACCTAGTTCACCTTCGCTACCTGTCACTTGAATCGTTTCAACAAGACCAGAAAAAATTTCTTTTTCTGCGCTTACTACGTCCAAATGTACTGTCATTGCTGCCATAGAACCTCCTGATTAGGTACGTTAGCATATTAATAGGCTGACAGAGTCAGCCACATAATTATGCTTTATTGGCTTTCTCTTGCGCTTCTTCGATAGAACCAACCATATAGAAGGCTTGTTCTGGTAGAGAGTCATACTCACCTTCCAGGATACCTTTAAAGCCACTGATAGTGTCTTTAAGCGATACATATTTACCTGGAGAGCCAGTGAATACTTCTGCTACGAAGAAAGGCTGAGAAAGGAAGCGCTGAATTTTACGAGCACGTGATACCACTTGCTTGTCTTCTTCAGACAACTCGTCCATACCTAGGATGGCAATGATGTCTTTCAACTCTTTATAACGCTGAAGTACAGTTTGTACGCCACGTGCTACGTCATAGTGCTCTTGACCAATAACTAATGGGTCAAGCTGACGTGAAGTTGAATCTAGTGGGTCTACCGCAGGGTAGATACCAAGAGAGGCGATATCACGAGAAAGTACAACTGTTGCGTCTAAGTGAGCAAAGGTTGTTGCCGGAGATGGATCCGTCAAGTCATCCGCAGGTACGTATACCGCTTGGATTGACGTGATTGAACCTGTCTTCGTTGACGTAATACGTTCTTGAAGTACACCCATCTCTTCTGCAAGTGTAGGCTGGTAACCTACCGCAGACGGCATACGACCTAGAAGAGCAGATACTTCTGTTCCAGCTAGGGTATAACGGTAGATGTTATCTACGAAGAATAGTACGTCACGACCTTCGTCACGGAACTTCTCAGCCATAGTAAGACCTGTCAAAGCAACACGTAAACGGTTACCAGGAGGCTCATTCATTTGGCCGTAAACCAACGATACTTTATCAAGTACGTTAGAGTCGTTCATTTCATGATAGAAATCGTTACCTTCACGAGTACGCTCACCAACACCAGCGAATACAGAGAAACCACTGTGTTCGATTGCGATGTTACGGATAAGCTCCATCATGTTTACAGTTTTACCTACACCAGCACCACCGAATAGACCAACTTTACCACCCTTAGCGAATGGGCAAACCAAGTCGATTACTTTGATACCAGTTTCTAGTAATTCTACTGAGCTAGACTGATCTTCGTAGCTAGGCGCTGCACGGTGAATAGACATACGGTCTTCTTCGCCAATTGGGCCTGCTTCGTCGATTGGGTTACCCAATACGTCCATGATACGGCCAAGTGTAGCTGTACCCACTGGAACCATAATAGGGTTTTCAGTGTTCTCTACAGCCAAACCGCGCTGTAAGCCATCAGTAGAACCTAGGGCGATAGAGCGAACTACACCGCCACCTAATTGTTGTTGCACTTCTAGGGTTAACCCAGACAAGCCACCTTCGGTAACTCGTAGTGCGTCATAAACTCTTGGTACCGCAGTTTGTGGAAACTCAATGTCCACAACGGCGCCAATGATTTGGACGACCTTACCTTGACTCATAATTTGTCCTCGTTATCTTTTAGAAACCTTTGCCTACACCGCTGCGGCACCGCTCACAATCTCACTAATTTCTTGTGTGATTGCAGCTTGACGCGCTTTGTTATATATCAGTTGTAACTCATCAATTAAGTCACCAGCATTGTCGGTTGCTGCCTTCATGGCAACCATTCGCGCAGCTTGTTCTGACGCCGCGTTTTCTACAACACCCTGATACACCTGAGACTCAATGTAACGCACCATTAATGCTTCCAAAATTTCTTTTGGATCTGGTTCGTATATGTAGTCCCAACGATGCTTATATTCTTCGTCTTCAGACTTTGGCAAAGGCAATAACTGATTGATCACAGGCTTCTGTGTCATGGTGTTTACGAAGTCATTAAATACCAAGAAAACTCGGTCTAATTTGCCTTCGTCGTAAGCTTTAAGCATTACGCGTACAACACCTACTACATCGCTCACAGACGGCTTATCACCCAATCCAGATTCAGCAGCAAGCAAAGTGCCACCAAAACGGTTGAAGAAAGAGCACGCTTTAGAACCTAATGCAGCGAAGTCCACTTCTACACCTTGGTCACGCCATTTTTTGACGTCCTGAGTGACAAGCTTAAATTCATTACTGTTTAAGCCACCACACAAGCCTCGGTCAGTGGAAATCACAATGTAGCCGACTCGCTTAACTTCACGCTCTTCCAAATAAGGGTGGCGGAACTCAAGGTTACCGTTAGCAATGTGACCAATCACTTTTAGCATGTTTTGCGCATATGGACGGCCAGAGGCCATACGTTCTTGCGCCCGTTTCATTTTGGACGCAGCAACCATTTCCATTGCACTGGTAATTTTTTGAGTATTTTTAATACTCCCAATCTTACCTTTAATCTCTTTACCGCTGGCCATGACTATCTCTCCGATTACTCAACGTGAAGCCGATGGTGTTTACACATCATCGGCTGCATTGATTACCAAGTTTGTGTCGCTTTAAATTGTGTCAAAGCGTCAGTTAACTTAGCGGCGATTTCGTCGTTGAAGTTACCAGTTTCGTTGATAGTCTTCATAAGGTCAGCGTTTTCGCTGTTCATGTAAGAATGAAGAGCCGCTTCAAAATCTAAGATTTTGCCAAGCTCAACGTCCTTAAGGAAACCTTTTTCAACCGCGAACAATGATACGCCCATATCTGCAATAGACAGTGGTGCATATTGTTTCTGTTTCATTAGCTCTGTTACGCGCTCACCGTGCTCAAGTTGCTCACGGGTTGCATCATCAAGGTCAGATGCGAACTGCGAGAATGCCGCCAATTCACGATACTGAGCAAGTGCAAGACGAATACCACCGCCCAGCTTCTTGATGATTTTAGTTTGCGCAGCACCACCAACACGAGATACCGATACACCAGCGTTAACCGCTGGACGGATACCTGCGTTAAACAAGTCAGTTTCTAAGAAGATCTGACCATCTGTAATCGAAATTACGTTGGTAGGTACGAAAGCAGATACGTCACCAGCTTGCGTTTCGATAATTGGAAGCGCAGTTAGTGAACCGGTTTTACCTTTCACTTCACCGTTTGTGTAACGCTCAACGTATTGTTCGTTTACACGAGCAGCACGTTCTAGCAAACGAGAGTGAAGATAGAAAACGTCACCAGGGTATGCTTCACGACCAGGAGGACGCTTAAGTAGCAATGAGATTTGACGGTAAGCAACAGCTTGCTTAGACAAATCATCATATACGATTAGCGCATCTTCACCGCGGTCGCGGAAGTATTCACCCATAGTACAACCAGAGTATGGTGCAAGGTATTGCAATGCAGCAGACTCAGACGCAGAAGCAGCAACGATAATGGTGTGACCCAATGCGTCGTGCTCTTCCAGCTTACGTACCACGTTAGCGATAGTAGAAGCTTTCTGACCAACCGCTACGTACACACATTTGATGCCTGTACCTTTTTGGTTGATGATAGCGTCGATTGCCATTGCGGTTTTACCACACTGACGGTCGCCGATGATAAGTTCACGTTGACCACGACCAACTGGGATCATGGCATCAACTGACTTATAACCAGTTTGGATTGGCTGATCTACCGATTGACGCTCGATTACACCAGGTGCAATCTTTTCTACTGGCTCAAAGCCAGCTGCATCAATGGCGCCTTTACCGTCGATAGGCTCACCAAGTGTGTTTACAACACGACCTAGTAGGGCATTACCAACAGGTACTTCAAGAATACGGCCAGTAGATTGTACTTTTACGCCTTCCTGTAAGTCCGCATATGGACCCATTACAACCGCACCTACAGAGTCTCGCTCAAGGTTTAGTGCAATAGCGTAGCGGCTTCCAGGAAGCTCAATCATTTCACCTTGCATTACATCGGCAAGGCCATGAATGCGGATAATACCGTCAGTTACTGCGACGATAGTACCTTCATTGCGTGCTTCACTGCTTACATTGAACTGTTCAATTCTTTTCTTGATCAGTTCAGCAATTTCAGTGGAATTAAGTTGCATGCTCTTATCCCCGTTATGCTTGCAACGCGTCTGCTAGACGGTTCAATTTCGATTTTACGGAACCATCTATTACTGTATCGCCGGCTTTAATAACCATGCCAGCGATCAGGTCAGGATTCACGTTACAATTAAGCTTCACTTTACGTGCCAAACGTTTTTCCAACGATGCAACCAAATCGGTTTTCTGTGCATCGTTCAGCGCAGAGGCTGAAGTTACGTCTACTTCAATTTCTTTGTCGTAATCAGCTTTAAAGGCATCAAACACATTTGAAATTTCAGGCAACGCGGCTAAACGTTTATTTTCAGCCAGAATCTTTACAAGATTCTGACCATGATCATCGAGTTGCTCACCACAAACATTGATGAAAATGTCAGCCAATGTATCTGCAGCTACTGCTCCAGATAATAACTGATGCATATCATCGTTTTGTGCTACTGCACCTGCAAAGGTCAGCATTTCTTGCCACTTCGCAATGGCATTCTTCTCGACGGCGAAATCGAAAGCTGCTTTAGCGTAAGGACGAGCAACGGTTGTCAATTCAGACATGGCTCATCTCCCTCTTAAAGCTCAGCGACAAGTTTTTCAACAATGTCGTTTTGTGCGTTAGCATCAATTTCACGTTGTAAGATTTGCTCTGCGCCAGCTACTGCTAATGCAGACACTTGCTTGCGCAAATCTTCTTTGGCACGATTGCGTTCAGCTTCAATTTCGGTGTAGCCAGAAGCAATAATCTTCTCGCGTTCTGCATGGCCTTTCTGCGTTTCTTCGTCAACCAATTGGTTGGCGCGCTTTTTGGCTTGCTCGATAATGTCGGCTGCTTGCGCTTTCGCATCTTTCATTTGCTCAGTGGCTTTCGCTTGAGCAAGTTCTAAGTCTTTCTCTGCCCGTTCAGAAGCTTCAAGCCCATCGGCTATCTTCTTTTGACGTTCTTCAATCGCTGCCATCAGCGGTGGCCACACATATTTCATGCAGAACACCACGAACACAGCGAAGGCGATTAATTGACCAATAAAAGTGGCGTTAAAATTCACAATCGCCCCTCCTCTAAAAGTTCGCTAAAAAAGTGTGTAGTAAAATTAAGCACCAACAGCGAACAATAGGTATAGAGCGATACCAACACCGATCATCGCGATAGCGTCGATAAGACCTGCTACGATGAACATCTTAACTTGAAGTTGAGGTGCTAGTTCAGGTTGGCGAGCAGCAGATTCTAGGAATTTACCACCCAGCAGACCGAAACCAATAGCGGTACCAAGGGCACCAAGACCGATCAGTAGTGCAACTGCGATGTATAACATGTACGTCTCCGATTTAAGTTAAATTTAAAGTTAATGTTAAAAGTAGAACTCGGTTATTAACCGCGCCGGTCAATCCAGGTATTACCAACGCGGGTCAATGCTTACTAGTGGTCTTCACACGCCAAGCTTAAGTACACGATGGTTAGCATCATGAAAATAAACGCTTGTAGAGGGAGAACCAAAATATGGAATACAGCCCACATAAAGTGCAAAGGTAACTGGAAGTAACCAATAGTGGCTATCAAGATAAAGATTAGCTCACTGGCGTATAAGTTACCGAATAAACGCAGTGCTAATGAAAGCGGGCGTGCAAGTAAGGTAACTGATTCCAGAATAAAGTTTACTGGGATGAATACAGGGTGTCCGAACGGTTGCATAGTAAGTTCTTTCGCAAAACCGCTGATACCCTTCATTTTAATTGAGTAGAAAAGAATTAGGATGAACACACCAGACGCTAAAGCAAACGTCAGGTTAAGGTCAGTAGTAGGCACAGCCTTCATATAAACATCATGAGGGTCCATACCGAACGCGTGCTGACCCACAAGACCTGCAACCCAAGGAATAAGGTCAACTGGCACTAAATCCATCAGGTTCATCAATAAAACCCAAACAAAAATAGTTAGTGCAAGTGGTGCAATTAGCGCACTTCTTCCATGGAAAGTACTTTTTACGTTGTCGTCAACGAACTCAATAACCAATTCCACAAACGCCTGCATTTTACCAGGTACGCCTGTAGTGGCTTTTGAAGCTACGCTTCTAAAAACAACAAGAAATAGTATGCCAAGGCCAATTGACCAGGCTAGTGTGTCGACATGCCACGCCCAAAAACCTGCATCAGAGCATGCTTTGTTAAAAGCAATTCCGTTGTCGGTTGAGCACATGGTGGCATTGGTCAAGTGGTGCTTGATATATTCTGAGGTAGTGTATTCAGATGCCATTGTTTAACCTAAGTTGTAAAGTGTAAAAATTGGTGACTGGTTCCAGTACATATTCGTAAGCAAGTATTCAGTAGCTATTTATTAATCGTTATTATTTGACTACTTCGTACCATAACGGAACATGGCCAGTGCATGACTGGCGGTTGTAACGACATAAGCCACAAAAACTTCGAGTGGCGAGGCATTTAGGCCTGCAAATGTCACTACAAATAAAATGATTGTCAGTGCCAGTTTCAATTTTGAACCTTGGCTAAAACTTTGGGCAACAAGTTCGTTTTTACTCGCACCAGCATATTTAAATGCAAACCCCGAAAAAATGGCTGTTGGCAGTATGCTTATCACTGCGCCAGCGGCGGTTGATATTGCAGAATGTTGACCTGCGATAATACCCGCCAAAAGGGTTATTATTAGTGCCGTGACTAACTGAAACAGAATGCCTTTTTTGGCAATAAATAATCCGTGTTCAGCTAACTTGTTTTTCACGTTGCCCTACTGCTTGTTCATGTCTAACGAAAAGCGTCAGAAGTATACTGTTTTACCGACATTTTTCAACAGTACATCGCATTTTGAAAGCTATTCTGAAAATATTCTAACGCTATAACCGGAAAGGAGGCTGTCCACAGCCCACGTTTTAGGAATGAATGGCCTCACTATTTATGCCTACTACCTTTCAGCATATAAATATAACTTATTGAATTTTAGTTATTATTCCGTCTAATTGTTGTAAATCGTCAAAGCTAATGACTAATTTACCTTTCCCTTTTGCGTTATGGTCTATTGTTACCGGTGCCCCTAAATTTTCTGAAAGTCGGGTCATAAGGTTTTGCACATCAGGATCAATTTGCTTCTCTTGCTTCGGTTTTTCTGGTTCAAGCAGCTTTTTGACCAGCTTTTCTGTATCACGAACCGTTAAACCTTTACCTGAAACAACATTTGCCGCTTCTGATTGTTTATCACCATCAAGGGCTAACAACGCGCGAGCATGACCCATTTCAATATCACCATGCTCCACTAACAATTTAACGTCATCATTAAGATTGTTAAGGCGAAGCAAGTTCGTCACTGTTGTGCGAGATTTACCTACGGCTTCAGCGACTTCTTGATGGGTTAGGGAGAATTCATTCATTAGACGGTCTAATGCCTGCGCTTCTTCCATGGCGTTTAAATCTTCACGCTGAATATTTTCAATTAGCGCAATGGCAACGGCAGCCTCATCAGGCACATCTTTGACAAGACACGGAACTTCATCAAGTTGTGCAAGTTGCGATGCGCGCCAGCGGCGTTCACCCGCAATAATTTCATACTTGTTGTCTTCAACCTTACGAACAACAATGGGTTGAATAACACCTTGGGCACGAATAGAGGAAGCAAGGTCTTCAAGGGCATCAGGTGACATATCTTTGCGAGGCTGATATTTGCCAGGCACAAGAAATTCTATCGGTAATTTACTAAGTTCGCTTTGTGTAGCTTCTGTCGCCGCAGCATCTGTTTCTCTTTGCGACGTCGATTGACTGGTTGCTAATAGCGCATCCAAACCGCGACCTAGCCCTCTTTTTCTTGCTGACATATTACCCTCAATGGCCTATTTGCTGATATGCATTACGCTTTATTATAATTTAACTGGCTTTCGCCTGACTTGGCGCAGATTTATCACGGCGACGAAGAATTTCACCCGCCAATGCTAAATATGCTTTAGCCCCTGTAGAAGACTTATCGTAGTACATCGCCGGGGTACCGAAACTTGGCGCTTCAGCTAGGCGCACGTTGCGCGGGATCACAGTACGATATACTTGCTCACCAAAATGACGCTTAAGCTGTTCTGAAACATCGTTTGCAAGGCGGTTACGGGGGTCGTACATGGTACGCAATACCCCTTCAATCTTCAATTCAGGATTTACCACTGACGCGAGTTTTTGAATGGTATCCATTAACGCCGTTAACCCTTCAAGCGCGTAATATTCACACTGCATTGGCACCATGACTGAATCAGCCGCGGCTAATGCATTTACTGTAAGTTGGTTTAGTGAAGGAGGGCAGTCAATAAAGATAAAATCGTAGTAATCAAGAACAGGTTTTAGCGCATTTCTAAGGCGCACCTCACGGGCAAACATTTCCATTAACTTAATTTCAGCTGCTGTCACGTCGCCATTGGCAGCCACTAAATCAAATTTACCCGCAGTATTTTTAACAATAACGTCGTTGATAGGTTGTTCTTCGATAAGCAACTCAAACGCGGTAGCGTGAACATCGTATTTGTCGACGCCGCTTCCCATGGTTGCATTACCTTGTGGATCAAGATCAATCAGTAGCACTTTACGTTTTGTGGCAGCCATTGATGCTGCAACATTCACTGCAGTAGTGGTTTTACCCACACCACCTTTTTGATTCGCGATCGCGATTACCTTTGCCACAATATGTCCTGTTATGCCTTTTTAATCCAAACGAGGTGTCGTTCGCCCACCAGATTCGGTACAGTGAGACTTTCCGTTTTGATCACCTGATAGTGATCACTCACTTCTTTTAATTCGTCTTCTGGAAACTGCCCTTTAAGTGCAAGGAACTGCCCGTCTGAATTTACCAGATGTTGGCACCAGTGCAACATATCTTTTAACGAAGCGAACGCTCGGCTAAGTACTATATCATACGGTTGCGCTGGGGTATGTGCTTCAACTCTACTTTGAATAGGCGTCACATTCGATAATTTAAGGGAATGGACACTTTGGGTCATAAAACGAACGCGCTTACCTAAACTATCTAGCAAGGTAAATGCCGTGTCAGGAAACGCTATCGCAAGGGGCATGCCTGGCAAACCAGGGCCAGTACCTACATCAATGATATGTTTGGCTTCATGTTTAGCTAAATATGGGTATATCGCTAATGAGTCCAAAATATGTTTAACCATCATCTGCTTCGGATCACGCACCGATGTCAGATTGTAGGCTTTGTTCCATTTATCAATCAACAATACAAAGCCCACGAGCTTTGCTTGCTGATCATCGCTTAATTGAAGTGATTGTGCCGCAAGGCCCGAGGCCAGTATTTCGTGTAATTCTTGCTCTAAACTCATAAATTGAAATCTGCTTAAGCGCTTAATTTATCGTGTTTTCTTAACATGCCGTGCTTTTTCAAATACACCAAAAGCAAGGAAATAGCAGCCGGCGTAATTCCGGAAATACGCGACGCTTTACCAATAGTTTCAGGTCTCGCTTCGGTAAGTTTAGCCACCACTTCGTTTGATAAACCTGAGATTTTAGTAAAATCGAGATCAACCGGTAACAGAGAATTCTCGTGACGCTGTGTTTTGGCTATTTCGTCCATCTGGCGCGCAATATAACCTGCGTACTTAATTTGGATCTCAACTTGTTCAGCCGCAATAGGATCGGTTAAACCAGGTCCAATACTGTCAATCTCCATCAATTGACGATAGGTCATTTCAGGTCGGCGAATAAGTTCTTCTAGTGAATGCTCTTTGCTTACGGGTGTTTTAAGCAAAGTATTCAACGCTGGCGTAGCACTATGATCTTTATGGACCCAGTTTCCACGCATGCGTTGCAACTCGCCTTCAACCGCTTCTTGCTTAGTATTGAATGCGGCCCAGCGAGCATCATCCACTAACCCTATTTCACGACCTAACGCGGTTAAGCGACTATCGGCATTATCTTCACGAAGCAATAATCGATATTCAGCACGGCTGGTAAACATACGATAGGGTTCTTTCGTTCCCATGGTAGCCAGATCGTCAATCAATACGCCCATGTAGGCTTGATCGCGACGTAAAATAAGAGGATCTTTTTCTTGTGCTTGCAATGACGCATTTGCGCCAGCAATGAGGCCTTGTGCACCCGCTTCTTCATAACCGGTTGTGCCGTTAATTTGGCCAGCAAAGAACAAGCCTTTAATAAATTTGTTTTCGAGTGTTTGTTTCAGATCTCTTGGATCGAAGAAATCATATTCAATGGCATAGCCAGGGCGCACGATATGCGCGTTCTCGAAGCCTTTGATTGAGC
The DNA here is from genome assembly GCF_032925565.1 of Alteromonas sp. CI.11.F.A3. Lineage (NCBI taxonomy): Bacteria > Pseudomonadati > Pseudomonadota > Gammaproteobacteria > Alteromonadales > Alteromonadaceae > Alteromonas > Alteromonas sp. CI.11.F.A3. Next base: position 151,282 of record NZ_CP136708.1, on the reverse strand, counting down.
GAACAAGATTCATCTGAACATCAAAAGGCAAACTTGTAGAAATACCATTTGGATAAACTTCAATGCTGTTTAAGCCTTCTGGTTCAACAAAAATTTGATGGGAATCTTTGTCTGCAAACCGAGTGATCTTATCTTCAATGCTTGGGCAGTAACGGGGGCCAATACCCTCAATTACACCAGTAAACATAGGAGAGCGATCAAGTCCGCCTCGAATAATGTCGTGTGTTTTTTCGTTAGTATGCGTGATGTAACACGGGATCTGTTGTGGATGCATTTCACGGTTGCCCATGAATGAAAATACCGGTGTTGGATTATCACCAGGTTGTGCCTGCATCACACTAAAATCTAACGAACGGGCATCTAAACGTGCAGGTGTACCGGTTTTTAAGCGGTCTACACGAAACGGTAAGGCACGTAAACGATCAGCGAGGGCTATCGAAGGGGGATCGCCTGCGCGTCCACCACGATAGTTCTCAAGGCCTATGTGGATGGTGCCGCCTAAGAATGTTCCTACTGTGAGTACCACGGTTTTGGCTTTAAATTTAAGCCCCATTTGGGTAACCACGCCAGTTACCTGATCGTTTTCAACCACGAGATCGTCAACGCTTTGTTGAAACAACGTGAGGTTTTTTTGGCTTTCTACAATTTTACGAATAGCTTGACGGTAAAGGGTTCTATCAGCCTGAGCACGCGTTGCACGAACAGCTGGTCCCTTGCTTGAATTTAGGGTTCTAAACTGAATGCCACCCTGATCGGCAGCCAAACCCATAGCTCCACCAAGTGCATCAATTTCTTTTACCAAATGACCTTTGCCGATCCCACCGATCGCTGGGTTACAAGACATCTGTCCAATGGTTTCAATGTTATGGGTTAACAGTAAGGTGTTTGAACCCATGCGAGCAGCAGCTAGCGCAGCTTCTGTTCCAGCATGACCACCACCGACTACGATGACATCAAATGCTTGGGTGTAATACATATCGAACCTCACTATTAACGTAAATGGAGTAACTTTTTTCTTTTCTGAACAAGCTGAAAAAAGGGCGCGTATTTTAGCTGACTTATTGCATAAAGAAAACGGTTAAATTTTCTTCAATGCAGTTGTTCATTTCTTTCTGCCCTGGCTTATTGATCTTAAGATCTCTTATAGATCTGTTTATTTTTATTATTATTAGGATCAGCAAGATCTGTTAGTAACCCTTTAAAGCAGTTTCAGATCATGAAGTTACACGATCTAAAAGGTTGTGCAATACAGATCGATAACCCCCTCATGATCTTGTGTATAAACCCCTTAGTTATCCACATGGGCAATTGTGAATAAAGTTACTCATTCTTCAGTAAGAGCTTATACACAGTGGTTTGTAGGATCCTATCCACAGCACTGATCAAGATGTGATCGCATTGGGGATAAAATGTTGGTTATTACTACTGTTAGATCGCTAACTAAGCATAGAATATGGCTTTCAGAGCGATCTTATTGTGGATGAGATCTTTCCACAATTTTTAGGTGGATCATGTGATCACTCAATATCTTTTATTTTGTGATCGGAAAAATAATTAAAAAATGATGGAGGAAACAGAAAAATTAGTGCCGCAGAGGAGCAATGATCATTATTAATGATACCCTTTTAAAGAAATACGAGGGTATTTTACTGATCGTTGAGCGCGCTTTCTCTGCGGTTTTTAGCTTAGCGAACCTGGTTAGGTTGGTATCTTGGCGTGATATTTTGTGCTTCGGCTTCATCTTGGGTTAAGCCTTCACGTCTACTTGGGCCTTGAAAGCGTACTTTATAAGTATCGTATTCTTTGACTGACTCAAAGCAATAACGGCCCATAGCGTGCTCTAGCTCGCCTAAACTATGGTTGGTAATTAAGATGCAGTTCTTTTTATTCACCAAACGTTGGCGCAATAAATTGCCTAACCAGCTTTGGGTATTCTTTTTAAGCACGGTTTCATTCACACAGACTTCATCCAGAATAAGCAAATCGACTTCAAGTAATTCTTGGTTTGCTTCTCTGAACTTCTGGCCTACGTTGTCTGTGGCGCTAAAATCATAAGAGAAATAACGCATTTCCAGTAGGGTTGAAAGCTGCCTGTATAAGACTGAGATCTCATATTGTTCTATAAGTTGATGGGCGATCGCGCCAGCAATATGAGACTTACCCCTGCCATAATCGCCGTAGAATAACATCATGTGAGAACCACTTTGACGCCAGGCGGGATCGTCATGAGCGGCAATAAAAGACTGTGCAATAGACACCGCTTCAATGACATCGTCGCTGTCTTCTATCAAGTTAGCGAACGTCCACTTGGGGTTTAGATCAGAACGCCCATGAATGGCTTCTACACGCGCTTTTTTAGAGCGTTGTTGTAGTTGACCAATTTCTTGGTTTGCTTGGTTCTCGTATTGCTTTCTAAGCGTTGCGTAATCGATGTATTCATCGTTAGGCTCGGAAGGCTTGTTAAGGGCCTTGGCAAGATTCGCAATTTTGTCTGTAATTCGATCCATAGCGTTAGTTCTTCTTTGTCGATGTGGCGTATTTTTCCACCAGCTTTCTTGCATTATCATCCGCTTCGATACCGGCTGCAACTTTCACTTGCTGATTTCCCACTTTTCTTACAGGAGAGTAACCCGCGGCTACGCGCTTATGTTTAATATTATGAGCAAATTTTTGTGTCCACTGAAACTCACTAAGGATTGTGCTTGGTCTGCCTAGCCAGTATGAAATGAATTCGCCCACTTCATTATCATCATATTCAGTATCGATAATACCGAGCAGAGAGGCCATTTCTAAAAACAGCTCCTTGTTTGGCTTCCAAGCGGCTGAAATAGCAAAATGGGATTTATGCAGGGCATCAAAATTTGATTGTGCGTTGTTTATGAGTGGAAGCAGCAGGGCTTTGCCGTTAATAGAATGCTCTAAATCCAACTCTTCTGGAAAAACCACCAGCCCCACAAGTTCAAGCTGTTTTAACAGGCTATTGATTTGCCGGCCACGTTGATAGGGGGTATCTTTTTGTTCGCCGTTCAATAGCGACAGTAAGTACTTATAATCGATAGCAGCACTTGCCGTTGAAGCCGTGTTGGCTGTTGGGCGTAAGCCAAGCAAGTAAAGTACGCGGCAATCGTTTGATATCGGCGATTGCAGTACCGCGAGTTCAGCTTGCGTTAGCGTTGTACTCATGCAGTTTCCAAGGAGCGTTCGAACAGTGCTACCGCTTCATCTTCTGGAATAGGATGTTCTAACACATCAATATGTATGGGGTCGGCAAGTAGGGTAGCGCCGGTATTTTTCATCGCGGTTTCTATATCTTTTGCACCATGGCAGAAGGTATCGTAACTCGTGTCACCTAAACCAATCACATAGAAATTCACACCCGTTAAATCAGCGTCTTTTAATGATTTCGCAAAAGGTTGGATATTATCAGGTAGTTCACCAGCACCATGGGTTGATGTGCATACTATCCATGTTGAATCTTTATTAATGTCGCTTAGCGTTGGTTCAAGATGAATAGTAAATGTATTGCCTCGCTGCTCGAGCGTTTTTGCAATAGCCTCAGCTACATATTCAGATGCGCCAAGCATGGTCCCCACAATTATTTCGTAGTGCGTTGTCATCAATTATTTACCAATACAGAAAGATGAAAATATCTTACCAAGTAAGTCGTCTGAGGTGAATTCACCGGTTATTTCACACAACGACTGGTGGGCTAACCGAAGTTCTTCTGCTAGTAATTCTCCGGCCATCGCGTCGTGAAGTTGTTGTTCGCCTATCACCACAAATTGATGAGCTTTTTCCAAGGCATCAAGATGACGTCTTCGGGCGATAAATTGCCCTTCGGTGGTGGTGTCGAACCCCATGGTGTTGGCTAAATGATCTCGCAGGGTATCAATACCGTCGCTTTGTTTTGCTGAAATATTAATAACCGGCATATCGCCATGTTCGGTTTTGACGTTATTCAGGCCTACTTGTAAGTCGCTTAGATCCGCTTTATTTTTAATAACCGTGGTTGGGATACCCTCTGGTAAGCGCGCCATAAATTCAGGCCAAATTTTATAAGGATCTGCCACATCGGTAGTGGTTGAATCAGTAACAAAAAGTACGTGATCCGCTTCACTAATGGCTTGCCACGCTCGCTCAATACCAATTTGTTCTACTTTGTCCGGGCTATCACGAAGACCTGCGGTATCAATGATGTGTACCGGCATGCCGTTAATGTGAATATGCTCTTTTAAAACATCACGGGTAGTACCTGCAATCTCGGTAACAATGGCGCTATCACGGCCTGCTAATGCATTTAGTAAACTTGATTTACCCGCATTAGGGCGCCCGGCGATAACCACCTGCATGCCTTCTCTGAGCAGACTTCCTTGCTTAGCTTGCTCTCGTACAACTTGAAGATGCGCAAGTATGGCGGCTAGGTCGCCAGACACTTTTCCATCAGATAAGAAATCAATTTCTTCTTCAGGAAAGTCGATAGCGGCTTCAACGTACATACGTAAATGAACGATTTGATCAGACAAGGTTTGTATTTGGGTTGAAAACTCGCCCTGTAACGAACGTAGCGCGCTTCTAGCTGCTTGTTTAGAGCTGGCATCTATTAAATCAGCGATAGCCTCAGCTTGCGCTAAATCGAGCTTGTCGTTGATAAAGGCTTGTTCACTGAACTCACCTGGGTTGGCTAATCGCGCTTTGCCAGTGGATAACACAGCGTCAATAAGCATATCCATCACAACCTGACCGCCATGACCTTGCAGCTCTAATACATCTTCGCCCGTAAATGAATTAGGCCCTTTGAAGAATAGCGCGATACCTTGGTCGATAACATTTTGTTGGCTATCGACAAACGGGGTATAGGTGGCCAATCTAGGGGTTAGGGGTGTGGGTACCAGAGTGGCTGCTATAGTTTTAGCATGTGGGCCTGATACTCGTACAATTCCTACTCCACCGCGCCCAGGGGCAGTAGCTTGGGCGGTAATGGTATCGGTTGTGATGATATGTGAATCCATATTTTAGTCGCGAAAGTTCTTAAATTGAAAAGGCTGACCTAAGTCTGATGATTTCACCAAGGCCATGGCTTGTTGTAAATCATCACGCTTTTTACCGGTTACTCTCAGTTCTTCACCTTGAATAGCCGTTTGTACTTTGATTTTTGCGTCTTTAATAATTTTTACGATTTTCTTCGCAATAGGCTGTTCTATGCCTTCTTTGAAAGCAATCGTTTGACGATAAGTTTTGCCGTTAGCATCAAAGGGCTTCATATCAATAAACGAAGTATCTAGGTTTCGCTTAGAGCATGCAGTTCTAAACATACTTTCCATTTGTTGTAATTGAAATTCCGCTTCTGCTTTCATGACCACGGTTTTCTCTTTGTATTCAAAGCTTGCTTCAATGCCGCGAAAATCGAAACGTGTGGCAAGTTCTCGGTGAGCATTTTCAGTGGCGTTACGCACTTCTTCCATATTGATTTCAGACACAATATCAAATGATGGCATAGTTAATTTATCCTCGTAGACAAAACAGCCCGCAATTGGCGGGCTGTTTATTATAAAAGAAATAGACGTTGCTATTTAATTCCCCGCTTCTCCATAGAAGCATATATCATTTTGGCTTGTACTAATGTAATGATGTTACTGACTAACCAGTATAATACTAGACCTGCAGGGAACCATAAGAAGAACACACTCATTGCCACAGGCATGAACTGCATTATCTTCTGCTGCATAGGATCAGTAATCGTTGTAGGTTGTAGTTTCTGCAACAAGTACATACTTGCGCCTGTTAATATAGGCAATACGAAGTATGGGTCTTTCACAGACAAGTCAGTGATCCACAATGCAAAATCTGCATGACGCAATTCAACACTTTCCATTAACACCCAATAAAGTGCTAGAAAGATAGGCATTTGCAGTACCAGTGGTAAACAACCACCCATTGGGTTAACTTTTTCTTTCTTGTAAAGCTCCATCATCGACTGAGACATTTTTTGTCTGTCATCGCCAAAACGGTCTTTAAGTTGTTGCATTTTTGGCGCTAAGTTACGCATGCGGGCCATAGACTCGTATTGCTTCTTAGTCAGCCAGTACATTGCACCTTTCACCACGATAGTAATCAAGATGATGGCTACGCCCCAGTTATTCACTAAGCTGTGCAAGAATGTAAGCAATGAAAACAGTGATTGAGATATCCACCATAAGATACCGTAATCGACCGTTAAATCTAATCCTCGTGCAATCTCTTTTAACTTATCTTGGTCTTTTGGACCCATGTAAAGGGTGCTAGATAGCGTTGTAGTTTCGCCAGTATTTACCACTGCCGCTGGCATCAAAACACCAATAACGGCGTATTGATTTGAAATATTGCGCGAGTAAATGGTATTAACTTGATCTTGTGGTGGTACCCAAGCAGATACAAAGTAATGCTCTAGCATACCAGCCCAACCCGCCTTGGTAGTTTCACGCAGCTTATCATCAGCAATATCGTCAAATGTGTATTTCTGATAACGATCTTCTTCGGTTGAATATGCCGCGCCGCGATAGGTAGGCATAAACATGTTGCCGTCATCTTCCGCGTCAATAACTTGTTTTAATTGTGCGTATTGCTGCACATTAGCCGCCGTACCGGAGTTATTCTCAACAGTATAATTTACCGCTACGTTGTAATGGTCTTTTTTGAAGATGAACGTTTTGGTAACAGTAAGTCCTTGGTCGTTTTTCCATACCAAAGGCACTTCGAGGGTATCACCGGTCATCTCGTAGAAATTGCTGTCGGTACGATAAACAGGGCGACCGCTGCTACTAGCATCTGGGCCATTGGCACCAATAAGACCACTTTGCGCGACATATAGATTATTACCTGAACGTAATAGGCTATAAGGTTCTTCAGAGCCTTGAGTTACTGGAAACTTTAACAAGTCTGCAGTAATGACATCGCCACCCAATAAGTCGATGCGAAGGTCTAAGCCATCAGTTTTAACTTCGATAATGCGATTAGCATTTGATGCGCTAACCATCGGTTTAGCAGCTGGCACGCTATCACCGGTAGGTACATCTTCAGATTGCGCATCATCAAATGATGGTACACCTTGTGATACCTGTTCGGCTTGCTCTGTTTGTACTTGCTGTACAGGTTGAGGTCCGTATTCTTTTTGCCATTGTTGCCAAAGCAAAAAGCTGACCAGCGCCAGGCCAATTATCAGAAAACTACGTTGCGATTCCATATAGGTCTCTTTATTTTGAGTGTTTATCTTGTTGTTTTTCCGGTACTGGGTCGTAACCACCGGCATGCAAAGGATGGCATCTTAATATGCGTTTGATTGATAGCCAACCGCCTTTTACTAATCCATGTGTTTTTAGTGCTTCAATAGCATACCAAGAACATGATGGATGAAAACGACAGCGTTGTCCTAAAATAGGAGATATAAACCATTGATACAGTTTTATGAGTACCAGTGGTATCGCGATTAAGACGCGTTGCAACGTTTGGCTAATTTTTTCCATAGCTTATCCATCGTTGCGAAAATCTCTTGATTGCTAAGTTTATCAGCACCAGATTTACCAATTACGATAATATCCACATTTGGGAGATCATGTTGCTTATGGCGAAAACTTTCACGAATTAAGCGTTTTAAACGATTTCGGTCGTGAGCTTTACGAATGCGCTTTTTGGCAAGGGTAATGCCTAAACGTGGGGATGGTAGAGTATTGGTTCTTGCTAGGATGGTAAACGAGGGAGATACAGCTGGAATTGCATTATCAAACACATAGGTAAAGTGGGTGGGAGTTAACAGACGTAACTCCCGTGAAAAATGATTTTCGCCCACTTTAGGTGCTTTCTACTTAAGCTTAAGCAGAAAGACGAGCGCGGCCTTTTGCACGGCGAGCTGCTAGTATTTTACGACCATTTTTAGTCGCCATACGAGCACGAAAACCGTGAGAACGCTTACGCTTCAAATTGCTCGGTTGAAATGTTCTTTTCATGACCAAAGTCTCACTTATATTTAATTAAACATAGGCGTTTTTGGTAAACACTTTATTCTGTTGCCAGAGTAAGTTGTGCTTATCACCAGAAAAGCCCATCGAAAAAGGACGCTGAATTCTAGAGATCTCGGGGGCTGCTGTCAATCAATAATCCACTATTTTGGTAGAAAATGTGAACAAAGTTTACTGAAAAGGCTTAAATGCTAAGCAGTAGGTATAATTTTAACTGTGAATAAGCTGGTTATAATCATCATTTTATCCACAGATTTTTAATTTTCATGCCGCTATGTATAGCATTTAGGCGGTGATCTCATACAATTATTACGATTTTAATTCTTAATTCAGCTAAATTAAGTACATTTTCGAATAAGAACTCTTTGTTTAATTATCAATAGGTTACAAGTTTGATCCTGATGATCCCCAAAGATCGTCATTTACTTTTTGTTGATAAAGTAAGATAATCCACAGCTATTAAAACGATAAAACAAATTCTCGCTGCTACCCAACAATATACATCCGCCTGATTCTTCTTCTTGGCGCGCATTTCGGTGCCTGTTTCTTTGTATTGGTTGTTATTTGCGAGTTACCGGAGCTAAGTAACTTACATGTCTTTATGGAATCAATGTCTTGAGCGTTTGCGTCAAGAATTACCCACGCAACAATTTAGTATGTGGATCAGACCTTTGGTTCCTCAAGAGGAAGAAGGTGTTGTGGCCTTGTTTGCCCCTAACCGTTTTATTCTTGATTGGGTTAGAGATAAGTATCTCGATAACATTACTGGGTTATTGCGGGAATTTGCAGGTCCGAACGCACCTCAGTTACGCTTAGATGTTATGAGTAGGGAAAGCTTAAGCCGCAGTAGAGCCGCTGCTTCACCTGCGCCCCAGCAACCTCAAAACCAAAATCAAAGCCACAATCAGAGCTTCAGTCAAGATCAGAGCTTTAGCCAAGATAAAAACGAAGCACCTGATCAATCGTATAACCAAGCACCTAGTCAGTCATTTAGCCAAGGTTCTGGTCAATCGTCTAATCAATATTCAGGGCGATCATCAGGAAATATGGCCGGTCAATCGGGCAACGATCAACAATCTATTGATAATAACAATAGTACTGCGTCATCACCTGTACAAGCGAGTGCGCGCTCTGCCATGCCTCAAACGGGGTACAGTCAGCAAAGCCACTCTACGTCTAATCATGACAATAGACAGTTTGATCAACGAAGTGCTGGATCTAACACAATGCGATCTGCGTCTCAGCAGCCTAAAGTGATCCCGATCCCAGAAGCGGCTAAGCATAAAAGTAATATCAACCCGACTTACCAATTTGATAACTTCGTTGAAGGTAAATCAAACCAATTAGCCCGTGCTGCGGCTACTCAAGTGGCAAATAACCCGGGTAGTTCTTATAACCCCTTATTTATTTATGGCGGAACGGGTTTAGGTAAAACGCACTTATTGCATGCTGTAGGTAATGGCATTGTGGCAAACAATGAAAATGCCAAAATCGTTTACATGCACTCTGAGCGCTTTGTGCAAGATATGGTTAAGGCACTACAAAATAATGCGATAGAAGACTTTAAACGCTTCTACCGTTCAGTAGATGCGTTATTAATTGATGACATTCAATTCTTTGCTAATAAAGAACGTTCTCAAGAAGAATTCTTTCATACCTTTAATGCGTTACTGGAAGGTAATCAGCAAATCATACTCACGTCTGATAGATATCCTAAAGAAATTGATGGGGTAGAGGACCGCCTTAAGTCTCGTTTCGGCTGGGGCTTAACTATTGCTATTGAGCCTCCTGAATTAGAAACTCGTGTTGCCATCTTAATGCGTAAAGCTGCCGAGAACCGTATTCACTTACCTAATGAAGTTGCCTTCTTTATTGCTAAGCGTTTACGTTCGAATGTTCGTGAGTTAGAAGGGGCATTGAACCGAGTGATTGCCAACGCTAATTTCACAGGTCGTCCGATAACCATCGATTTTGTTCGTGAAGCCTTGCGTGATTTATTAGCCCTTCAAGAAAAATTAGTTACGGTTGATAATATTCAGAAAACTGTGGCAGATTATTATAAGATTAAAGTTGCTGACATTTTATCTAAGCGAAGAAGTCGAAGTGTTGCAAGGCCCAGACAAGTGGCGATGGCTTTAGCGAAAGAGCTAACCAATCACAGTTTGCCTGAGTTAGGAAATGCCTTTGGTGGACGAGACCATACAACGGTACTTCATGCTTGCAGAAAAATAACGCAGCTTAGAGAAGAAAGTCATGATATAAAAGAAGACTATAAGAACCTCATTCGGACTTTGTCTTCCTAAAAAATGACCTTTAGAGGCGAGATAGCACAGCAATGAAATTTAGTATAAGCCGCGAACAATTTTTACAACCCCTTCAGCTGGTATCGGGGGCTGTAGAGCGTAGACACACATTACCTATTCTCTCTAACGTGCTCATTAAAGTTAGTGAAGACGCACTATGGTTAACAGGTACAGATTTAGAGGTTGAGCTCATTTCTAGCGTTAAGTTAGAAGGGGAGTTCACCGAAGGCGAAATCACCGTTCCTGCCAAGAAACTCTTCGATATTATTCGAGGTATTTCTGAAGGCACCGATATTCATTTCTCTTTAGATGGTAACAAAGCGCTTATAAAAGCAGGGCGTGGTCGTTACACCCTATCTACGTTATCAGCTAACGACTATCCAAATCTAGAAGATTGGGAAGGCGAAGTAGAGTTTGAAATCACCTGTAGCGATATGAAACGCTTAATTGATTCAACAAGCTTTTCAATGGCGCAGCAGGATGTTCGTTATTACTTGAACGGCATGTCGTTAGAAACGGAAGAAAACATTATTCGTACCGTGGCAACTGACGGTCATCGTCTTGCACTTTGTCGTTTAAGCTACGAAACAACACTTCCTGCCCGACAAGTTATCATCCCACGCAAGGGTGTACTTGAAATATCGCGTTTAATTACAGAAGACGATAAATCATTAAAAGTACAAATAGGTGCAAACCATTTACGTATTTTTTCAAACGACTTCATCTTTACCTCTAAATTGGTAGATGGCCGATTCCCTGATTATCGTCGGGTACTGCCTCAAGATGGTGATAAAGAAATTATTGCCAGCAAAGCGGTATTAAAAGATGCGTTTTCTCGTGCAGCTATTTTATCCAACGAAAAATTCCGCGGTGTTCGATTAAATCTTTCATCTGGTGAACTGAAAATTACAGCGAATAACCCAGAGCAAGAAGAAGCCGAAGAAATCGTAGATGTAAATTACCAAGGCGACGACTTAGAAATTGGTTTCAATGTAGCTTATCTAATCGACGTATTGAACTCGCTAGGTTCTGACGATGTGAAAATCAGTTTGTCTGATTCTAACGCAAGTGCCCTGATTGAAGATGCTGCCGATGATGCTGCACTTTATGTCATTATGCCAATGCGTCTGTAGTTATTAATACACTTCATTATTTATCGGCGGTGCGTTTGTATCTAAATTCTAGGATTTCTAGATTCATTCCATCGCCGTTTATCTTTAATTATTATCGTGCTTTTTACCGAGTTTTCTTATGAAACTGGACAAAGTCCAGCTTACGAACTTCCGTAACATTTCTTCTGCAACTCTTTCACCTTCGCCTGCATTAACGATTATTCGCGGTGTAAATGGCAGTGGAAAATCCTCACTTGTTGAATCTATTTTCTATTTAGGTTTTGGAAGATCGTTTCGTACCAGTAAACATACTTCTGTTATTAAAACGGGGGAAGAGGAATTCAGTGTTTTTGCTAGTTGCCGGAATGAGGACAGCGAGAAACTGAATGTAGGTTTTCAGCGTCGACGTAACGATACCTTTACCTGCAGCATTAACGGTGAGCATTCAAATAAGCTTTCTGATTTAGTTAGTTTAGTACCCGTTCAATTATTTACCCCCCAAAGTACTGATCTTATTTTAGGGTCTCCTTCTGAACGTAGACGTTTTTGTGACTGGGGATTGTTTCACGTGGAACATGACTTCCAAATGCTGTCGGTGCAATTTTCTAAATTTCTTAAGCATCGTAATGCCTTGTTGAAACAACAGTCCGATTTGTCGGCACCTCAAAATCAGTACTGGGAACAGTGTTTTCTCGAGCGGGCGGAAGCGCTATCTACGAAACGCGAAGAATATATTTCAAAATTGGCGCCTATTTTTGAAAAATACGCTACAACATTTCTAGCTGAGTACGAAGTTTCCCTTAATTATTATAAAGGATGGGAAAAAGATGCGTCTTTAGCAGAAAGCTTAGTTAAAAAACGTGAGTATGATGGTAAAATAGGTCATACAACTTCTGGCCCCCACAAGGCTGATATTAAGCTAAAAGTAAATGGGGTTAATGCCCAAGAGTTATTGTCTCGCGGGCAGCTTAGAATGGCTGTTGCGGCGCTTCAAATGGCGCAAACAGAACTATTTAATACGTTAACTAACAGAAAGAGTATCTTCTTGTTAGATGATGTAGGCGCAGAACTTGACGCCGATAAACGTGAGTTATTTATAGACGGGCTGTTGGATATGGATACGCAGGTTTTCGTTACTGCAATTGAATCTTCGCAGCTTGAATTCATACAAAAATATAACGAAAAGAAAATGTTTCACGTGGAACATGGAAGCGTGAAAGAGGAGTAAAACCTAGTATGTCAGAACAGAATAATTACGACTCGTCCAGTATCAAGGTACTTAAAGGATTAGACGCCGTACGAAAGCGTCCTGGTATGTATATCGGTGACACGGACGATGGTACAGGACTTCACCACATGGTTTTCGAGGTTGTTGATAACTCGATAGATGAAGCATTGGCTGGACACTGTTCAGAAATCGTTGTGCAAATACACACAGATGGTTCTGTTTCTGTTTACGATGATGGTCGCGGAATTCCAACTGCGGTGCATGAAGAAGAAGGTGTATCTGCAGCAGAAGTTATTATGACGGTTCTGCATGCCGGCGGTAAGTTCGATGATAACTCTTATAAAGTATCAGGCGGACTTCACGGTGTAGGTGTATCTGTAGTAAACGCTCTTTCAAGCAAATTAAAGCTGCGTATTCGTCGTGAAGGTAAAACTCACGAGCAAGAATACCAGCATGGTGTGCCTCAACAGCCATTAGCCGTTATAGGTGAAACTGATAAAACAGGTACAAGTGTACGTTTCTGGCCGAGCTCAGACACTTTTACGAACACTTTGTTCCACTACGATATCCTAGCTAAACGTTTAAGAGAGTTATCGTTTCTTAACTCTGGTATTTCGATTCGCTTGAAAGACGAGCGAGATGGTAAAGAAGATCATTTCATGTACGAAGGTGGTATTAAAGCCTTCGTTGAATATTTGAATCAAAAGAAAACACCTGTACACCAGAAAGTATTTCATTTCACACATGAGCAAGAAGATGGTATTTCAGTAGAAGTATCTATGCAGTGGAATGATGGTTTCCAAGAGAATATATACTGCTTCACCAACAACATTCCTCAACGAGATGGTGGTACCCACTTAGCCGGTTTCCGTGGTGCGTTAACAAGAACGCTTAATAACTACATGGAAAAAGAGGGTATGAACAAAAAGGCGAAAACTAACACGAGCGGTGATGATGCGCGTGAAGGTTTAACGGCTGTTGTATCAGTGAAAGTACCTGATCCTAAATTCTCTTCACAAACTAAGGATAAACTGGTTTCTTCAGAGGTGAAATCCGCGGTTGAATCAGCAATGAACGAAAAACTTGCTGAGTTCTTACTTGAGAACCCTGCCGAAAGTAGAATTATTGCTGGCAAAATTATTGATGCGGCACGTGCTCGAGACGCCGCACGTAAAGCACGTGAAATGACTCGCCGTAAAGGTGCATTAGACCTAGCTGGCTTGCCTGGTAAGCTTGCTGATTGTCAGGAAAAAGATCCTGCACTAAGCGAACTATATATAGTGGAAGGGGACTCTGCTGGCGGTTCAGCCAAGCAGGGACGAAACCGTAAGAACCAAGCTATTCTTCCGCTTAAAGGTAAAATACTGAACGTTGAGAAAGCACGTTTTGACAAAATGCTTTCTTCACAAGAAGTGGCCACGCTGATCACTGCACTAGGTTGTGGTATTGGACGCGACGAATATAACCCAGAAAAACTACGTTATCACAGCATCATTATCATGACCGATGCTGATGTGGATGGCTCGCACATTCGTACATTGCTACTGACATTTTTCTACCGTCAAATGCCAGAAATCATTGAACGTGGTTATATCTATATTGCACAGCCGCCGCTTTATAAAGTGAAAAAAGGTAAGCAAGAACAGTATCTAAAAGATGATGATGCGTTAACGTCATACCTAACCTCTATCGCTATTGATGGCGCATCTTTGCATACTAGTGATGATGATCCAGGTATCAGCGGTGTCGCGTTAGAGCAATTGGTAACTTTATACCAATCTGCAGAGAAGATGATTACGCGCATGAAGCGTCTAATGCCTTCCTCTATTCTTTATAGAATGATTTATACGCCTACATTGAATCTAGAAGATTTAAAAGACGAAAGCACGCTAGCAAACGTGGCTGAGCACTTTGTAGCACAGCTTACTGAACGTGAAAATGATGGCGCAACATACCGTTATGAAATTCGCAGAGACATCGAACTTAGCGAGTTCTATATCACCATTATTATGCGTATGCATGGTATCGATTACGAATACGTAATTGGTCACGACTTTATTGAGTCTACTGAATATCAGCGTCTTAAAGAGCTTAACTTGGCGATTAACGACATGATGAGCTCTAATGCGTTTATACAACGTGGTGATCGTAAGATGCCTGTAGAGTCATTTAAAGAAGCACTAGATTGGTTAATGAGTGAAGCTAAACGCGGTCAGTACATCCAGCGTTATAAAGGACTAGGTGAGATGAACCCAAGCCAGCTTTGGGAAACCACCATGGACCCTGAAGGTCGTAGAATGCTTCAAGTGAAAATTGAAGATGCCATAGCGTGTGATCAATTGTTTACTACGCTAATGGGCGACCAAGTAGAGCCAAGACGAAACTTCATTGAAGCTAACGCGTTAAGAGTAGAAAACTTAGACGTGTAAAGAGGTCAATGACCCACACACCTTAGTGTGAATTGATAAAAAAGCCTGGCTTCTTTAACAAAAAGAATCCGGGCTTTTTTGTTTATAAAGCACGCTTATAATCGTAGCCTCAATACATATATTTCAGCCCAAGGTATCCGCCTACAACAGATTATGTGCAGTTTGACTTGCTACCACTTGAAGCGCAAGAAACCCATTGGAGCGCCCATGGAGACGCGCCTGAAGTATGGGAAGGAGCAAAGCTAGTATCGAGTGGTAAACATTATGGCTTTTTAGAGGTAGAAGATATTCCATCGGGTACTGATGATTATGAAGTCATAATGACGCCGCGCTATGTCTTTCCATTAATGGATGATACTGGTGTGGTGACAGGTGAGTTTGAGCAACGACAATATGACAACGTAGTGACGATTTTAGTCGAGCGCTAATCAGTGGTAATCAGTAATAATTAGGGATAGGTGGATAGGTAGGTAGGGGTTAGGTGTAGGTGATTGAGATAACAATACGCGCATACCAAAAACCGGGTTAATAAAAGAGTAGGCTTAATGCCTACTCTTTTTCTTTATTATAGCGCTATGAACCAGTGATTTAGGCGTTCAGAAACTAAAGCCTTACGGCATTCTAGTTATCACCAAACTCACTTCATTGTCGTCTGCAGGAGCAACCTGAAAACGATAAATACCGGTATTAGAGGGTGTAAATTGTAGGTTCTCAGAGCCTTGTTTACAGACTAAAAATATCTTAGTGCTTACCATAACAGACTGACCCTTGTAATTACCTCCACAACTTTGACTCGGTGTCCAAATAGCATCAGACAAACGAAAGTCATAAGGTTGTCCATCAGCGATAAGCTCTACATTGACGTACCAACCGTTACTATCTTTTTTAAACTGATAGGCCGATGTGGCTTCCCACCAATTAAATACGCCTCGAAGAAACAAGTTCTCAAACTGAATTTTTGGTGATGGCTGGGCTACTTCTGGAATAGAAAAACCACTTCTGCTTGAACAGGCAGAAACAAAAAGCGAAAAAATAATGACTAACAGGGTTTTATTCACACTAACTCCAATAAAAAAACGCCCAACAGATGTTGAGCGTTTTTAGTCTATAACTTACTTACCAAACTAACTTAAGACTTCGCTAACAAGGAAACATCTGCGGTAGTTAGGAAAAGTTGCCTTAAAAGCGATAACAACGCAAGTCTGTTTTGTTTAACCGCGTCATCTTCTGCCATTACCATTACGTCATCGAAGAAACTATCAATGGCACTACGTAGTGTAGCCATAGTAGAAAGTATCTTAGTGTAATCTTGAGTAGCAACCGCTGTGGTTACCACAGACTCTGCAGAAACAAGCGCGCTGTAAAGTGCTTTTTCAGCATCTTCACTTAACAATGATTCATTTATAGAAACATTAATACTGCTATCGACACCTTGCTTCGCCAGAATGTTCGCAACACGCTTATTAGCTGCTGCCAATGCTTGGGCTTCTTCAAGTTGTTTAAACTCGGCTACGGCGTTTACACGGGCCACATAATCGCTTGGTTGAGTAGGGCGTCTTGCTGAAACCGCTTGAATAACATCAATAGCGATACCTTGGTCTTGTAACACCGCGACAAACCTTGCTAGTACAAAGTCGACAACCTGTGCTTTGAAGTCTTGGTTAGAAAGCTTATCTCCGTACACTTCACCCGCTTTAGCAACAAGCACTTCAAGGTCTAGAGGCAGTGAAAGCTCGGTGATAATACGTAGCACACCAATAGCGGCACGGCGTAACGCGAACGGGTCTTTGTCACCTTTCGGTAGTTGACCGATACCAAAAATTCCAACCAGCGTATCTAGCTTGTCAGCAAGCGCTACTGCAGCACTAACGCCTGGAGAAGGCAAAGCGTCACCGGCAAACCTAGGCATATACTGTTCGTACAGGGCTTCAGCAACCGCAGTATCTTCACCATCATTTAACGCATAGTATTTCCCCATAACGCCTTGTACGTCTGGGAATTCCATTACCATGTTGGTCATTAAGTCAGTTTTAGCAAGTAAACCTGCACGAGCCGCAAGGGCTTCATTCGCGTCGATTTGAGACGCAATAAAACCAGATAGCGCAGAAATACGTTCAGATTTTTCTTTAAGTGTTCCTAATTGCTTTTGGAAAAGCACGCTCTCAAGGCTGGCAAGTCTGCTTTCAAGTGATGTCTTTTTATCACTGTTAAAGAAGAACTCAGCATCAGCTAGGCGAGGGCGAATAACTTTTTCATTTCCGCTTATTACCTGAATAGGATCTTGGCTTTCAATATTACTTACAAATAAGAACGTGTTAGAAAGCTGACCTTCGCTATCAAGCAATGGCACATATTTCTGATCGTCTTTCATGGTGTAAATAAGCGCTTCTTTAGGCACCGCTAAGAAGCCTTCTTCAAAGCTTGCTTGCATCACAACCGGCCATTCAACCAATGAAGCAATTTCTTCAAGCAGCTCTTCATTAAAATCGGGTGTAAGCGAAAGCGTATCAGCAGCAGTTTGTAGTTGCTGACGTACCTTGTCTTTACGCGCAGTGAAATCAGCTACCACGTAATGGGCTTCCAAGGCACTTGCATAGTTGTCGGCATGGTCTAGCTCAAAGCGCGCTTCACCATGGAAACGATGGCCTTGAATAGTCCTTCCACTTGCTAAGCCTAACGCGGTTAAGTTCACTACTTCACTGCCATACAGCGCAGTAAGGGTATGAACTGGGCGAATAAATTGCGTAGTGTAATTACCCCAACGCATCGCTTTAGGGATAGGAAGCTTAGCAATAGCCTGGTTAAGTAAAGACTCTAGTAACTCGCCAATCTGTTTGCCTGGCACGTGCGCTTTGTGCAACAGCCATTCACCTTTGTCGGTAACAAGGCGTTCAGCATCTTCTACACTAATACCATTACCACGGGCCCAACCTTGAGCGGCCTTAGTAGGGTTGCCATCTGCATCAAAAGCGGCGCTTACAGCAGGGCCGCGTTTTTCTACCGTTTTATCAGCTTGGCTTTCAGCCAACGCAGAAACATAAACAGCTAAGCGACGTGGTGCAGCAAACCAACTGACGCTGGTAAAACTAAGCTCAGCAGCGCTAAGTGCTGCCTCAAATTGCTGTGCAAAGGCTTCGCCAAGAGACTTAAGCGCTTTAGGTGGAAGCTCTTCTGTTCCAAGCTCTATCAAACAATTCTCTGTTCGCACCCTTAAGACTCCTTATTACAAAGTGGGAAACCAAGCGCTTCACGCTTCTGGAAATAACTTTCAGCACATGCTTTTGCAAGAGTACGCACACGTAAAATGTAACGTTGACGTTCTGTCACTGAAATAGCATGGCGAGCATCTAGCATATTAAATGCGTGAGATGCCTTCATTACTTGCTCGTAGGCAGGTAGTGGTAAATTCTTCTCGATAAGTAGCTGGCTAGCTGCTTCGCATTCATCGAATGTACGGAATAGGGCATCAACGTTGGCATATTCAAAGTTATAGGTAGATTGCTCTACTTCATTTTGATGGAATACATCGCCATAGGTGACTTTACCCATAGGGCCATCTGCCCATACTAAGTCGTAAATGCTATCTACGCCTTGTACATACATGGCTAAACGTTCTAGGCCATAAGTAATTTCGCCGGTAACTGGCTTACATTCAATACCGCCAACTTGTTGGAAGTAAGTGAACTGAGTCACTTCCATACCATTAAGCCATACTTCCCAACCAAGGCCCCAAGCGCCAAGGGTAGGTGACTCCCAGTTGTCTTCAACGAAGCGAATGTCATGCACCAGTGGATCGAAACCTAATTCTTTCAAAGAACCCAAATACAATTCCTGAATATTGTCAGGAGAAGGCTTCAACATAACCTGGAACTGGTAATAATGTTGTAAGCGATTTGGGTTTTCACCGTAACGACCATCAGTAGGGCGACGGCAAGTTTGTACATAGGCACTGCTCATAGGCTCAGGGCCTAATGAACGAAGAAATGTCATTGGGTGAAAGGTACCCGCACCTACTTCCATATCAAGGGGCTGAATTATAACGCACCCTTGACGCGCCCAATAATCTTGAAGCGCAAGGATCAAACCTTGAAAGGTATTAATATCGTATTTCTGCATACATCCGCTGCTTATTGGTTATCTGTATCTTCAAAGGTGGGATAGTATACAATTTGTAACGCATAGTATGTAGGTGTAAAGCGTTAAAAAGCGCCATGAAACCCGCTAAAAGATAACTAAAAGGTCGATTGAAGAGGCTATTTAAGATTATGACGTCAACTGGATTGAATCGTTGTGGATGGGTGAGCGATGACCCTCTATACCAAAAATATCATGATGAACAGTGGGGACGGCCCGTTACAGATAGCAAAGAGTTGTTCGCTAAACTTTGTTTAGATGGTCAGCAAGCTGGATTGTCGTGGATCACCATTTTAAAAAAACAAGCAAATTACGAAGCCGCTTTCCATGACTTTGAGCCTACAAAAATAATTCAAATGGATGAGCAAGAAATAGCGGCATGTTTGCAAAACCCTGGTATTGTGCGCAACAAGCTGAAAGTGGCGTCCATTATTAAAAATGCCCATGGCTATTTAAATATCGAAAAGCGCCAACGTTTTTCTGACTTTATTTGGCAGTTTACCGACGGTAAAACCATCATCAATGAATGGGAAGACTTTAAAGAAGCGCCTACCTTTACCGCTGAATCTAAAGCTATGTCGAAGGCGCTAAAAAAAGAGGGTTTTTCATTTGTAGGTGAGACCATTTGTTATGCATTCATGCAAGCGGTAGGCATAGTGAACGACCACGTTACAGGCTGCCACTGCTACGAGGAAACCCGAAGTTTAGCAAGACGCTAACCTTCAATAAAATCCCAACAAAACCCCAATAAAAAAGCGCTTCATAATAAGCGCTTTTAAAAAACATACACATACCAACAACGATAAGTATTTAACTAATAGACTGGCAATAAGCCTTGATTGCTGGCATTTCACTTAACACTTTAGATTCATAATCTGACTCAATTTGCTCTCTAGCCAAGTCTTGCTTACGCCTTTCTTGTTTAGTCAGTTTCTGCCTATCTTCTAGTACGGCGAAGCCGCTCACTTCTACGAATAACGCATAAGTATGAGGGTAGGAGGCTTTATGATCTGGCGGAGACAAAATAGGTAATGCACCCAATAAGTTGACTATCCGAATAACCCCTTCAGATAAGTCGCACTGTTGTTGCTCCATAGCCTTAGCGATAGTGTAAATACTTTCGCTAATCGTTTTTACGCGCTCGTCTCTGACCTTCTGCTGGCGTTGGTTTTGTTGCTTTAGCTGGAACAACAACCGACCGGCATAAAAACCAAGTGTGACGATAACTAGTAGCGCCACAATAACTAACACTGTCCACAGCATAAAACAGAGCCCGCCTTACTATTTCTTAAAGTCGTTAATATCTATAGCGTCTAAATCGTCTAATGGATCCATCTCGTCGTCATCCTCATCATCGTCTTCTACGATGCCAAGCAAATCACAAAGAATGCGGTGGCGTGCCATTTTTTCATCAACGTAAGATTGTTGCTCTTTAGTAAGTTGCTTGTCGTCATCAAGCTTATCTAACAATGACGCTAAACGCTGATCTGCTTCAAGTGCCGCTAGCTCTTCGCTAGGTGTGGCGAATTTCTGCTTTTCTTTCGGCGTGGTAATTGTCGTTTTCTTAACGACTAAAGGAATAGGTTTCTTACTGCCTAAACGTGGATCTTGGTTTTCACGACGTTTAGAAGCACCGTTCTCACCTTGCTCAACGTTGTGACGGCTACCCGCTGGTTTGCCTTTATGCTTCTTTGGACGAGGAGTACTTTCCAGACGTTTTTGCCCAGGTTTACGATCAGGATCTTTCCTGACGCCAATGAGTCCAACTTTACGAGACTTTTTTGATCTTGCCATATATAAAAGGTATCAAATTTTTAGTGATTGAAAGGGCATATTATAGCGCGAATTGCTCAAAGCTTCTTCATCAATACAGCATGATTCATCGGAAAGTGAATATACTGTTTAATGTGCTCGCGATAATATAACTTGAGGGTCTACGAAAAAGTAGGTGTTTGCCGAATAATGCGTAGTATAAAGGCTGGCTAATACGTAAATTTAGGCAAGAAAAAAGGCGATGGCTTTCACCATCACCTTACATTGTTTGAGTGTCAGATGACACCTCTCCCGTTATTTACACTTCTATGTGTAGTTGTGCTTCCCAGCTTGGCTCCCCTTTTTATTGGTTTTAGCAGAGCTCATTTTGTTCTTGGCCTTCTTGGCGCTTTATCCAATCTTCCGTGTTGTATTTTTATTATTATTCTTGTTATTTAGCCTGTAGAGTTTCAGACAAACCTACAAACTATTGCGATAGACTACACGAATATTTTTGAAATACAACTTTATACGCAACAATTAATTAACAAATGCGCATATAATTTAAGAGTCTTAGTGTAAGCCCGCGATATAGTTAGATAAAATTTCGATATCTTCATCGGTTAATTTCATCGCAATATCACGCATCATGCCATTCATATCGTTATGGCGCTCGCCTGCACGGAAAGATTTCAATTGTGCTGCAGTATAGGTTACATGCTGCCCACTGATATCAGGGAAACCCGCTAAGCCCATACCGTTACCTTTAGGACCGTGACATGCGATACATGCAGTAACACCACGAGATTCATCGCCGCCTTGGTATAAAGCGCGACCAGCTTCAATATATTGCTCTGGCGTTTCACCTTCTTTAGGTGTTTGGCTTGAGAAGTAAGCGGCTAGGTCTTTCATGTCTTGTTCTGAAAGAGGGGCTGCCATACCGTTCATTACGGCATTGTTACGGCCTTCTTCGCCACCTGTCTGTGACGCAAGCTTGAACTCCATTAATTGCTTAACGAGGTACTTTTCATGTTGTCCTGCTATTTTGGGATTCATGTCTATCATGCTGTTACCATCAGGTCCATGACATGCTGCACATACTGCAGATTTTGCTTTACCGGCTTCAGCATCACCTTCTGCCATCGCAGAAACTGAAATACCTAAAGACACACACAATAACAAACACAGTTTTTTCATAATAAATCTCTTAAATGGATCCAACGGCTCGCGTAACATACGTGATATCATGCGTATTTTACACATTTAACGCGTCAGAAAAACCTATTCCATGATAAAACTATGGTTTTTAGCAGGTTTAGATCATTAATAGAGTTTAATTCTAGAGTTATGACGCATTTGAGGTAAGTCTAGATGTCGTATTACACCAAAGCAAAGTTCTTTACCAGTGCACCTGATATTCGCCATTTAAAAGATGATAGCGGTATTGAGGTAGCGTTTGCTGGCCGTTCTAACGCGGGCAAGTCGAGCGCGTTGAATACACTCACTCGTCAAAAGAACCTGGCAAGAACCAGTAAAACACCAGGGCGTACACAGCTCATCAATGTTTTTAATCTTGAAGAAGACCGTCGTTTAGTCGATTTACCTGGTTATGGGTTTGCCCAAGTACCGCTTGCGATGAAAAATAAATGGCAACAAGCATTAGGTGAATACCTTCAAAAGCGTAAATCGCTTAAAGGTTTAGTGGTGCTTATGGATATTCGTCACCCATTTAAAGATCTTGATCAAGATTTGATTCATTGGGCAGTAGATTCCAATATCCCAGTATTAGCCTTACTGACTAAGTCAGATAAGCTTAAATCAGGGAAGCGAAAGGCTCAGCTACTTATGGCGCAGGAAGCTGCACTGGCGTTTATGGGTGATGTGACGGTAAATACCTTTTCATCGTTAAATCGTCAGGGATTACCTGAACTCGAGAAAGTGTTGAATAAATGGTTGGCACTTGACGAAAAAACGGCTGACGAAGAATAGAAATAAAAGGCTAGATAAAAGAAAGCCCCGCTAAAAAGCAGGGCCAAAATACTGAGAGAAAACACATAAAAACCGAATATATAGAGTGTGCAAATTTCGGTTAGTTCACTTTAAAATATAAAAATATCTTTTCTTTAATTTAAGCTTAAGATTTTTAAGGCTTTTTTCTTTCTGGATTTTTGGAAACTTTATTCCAGACATAAAAAAACCCCGACAAATCTGTCGGGGTTAAAGCAAAGGTTTGAAAACAGATTTCTCACCTCTGTACCCTACACGCATTAGGGTACAATAATGGTGAAAAAAGGCAAGTAAGAGTGTAATAAAATTACCAAACTTGCCCATTTTTGAGCTATTGCTCACTATTTTCTGTAATCTAATTACTTTTTAGTGAGCTTCATCCCAGTTATCGCCCACGCCTGCTTCAACCACCAGCGGAACATTTAACACCGCAGCTTGCTCCATCAAGCTGACGATATTTTTAACCTGTTCCTCTAGATGTTCTTCTTTAATCTCAAATACCAATTCATCGTGTACCTGCATCATCATGAGAACATCATCACTTTCAAGGGAAGTGATCCAATCATCAACCTTTATCATGGCCATTTTAATGATGTCGGCAGCTGTGCCTTGCATTGGCGCATTGATAGCCGCGCGCTCTGCGCCTTTACGACGTGCGCCATTACTGGCTTTAATATCGGGTAGGTATAAGCGGCGACCAAACACAGTTTCAACGTAACCTTTTTCTTTAGCGCCTTCTCTGGTGCTGTCCATGTACTCGAGTACACCAGGGTAGCGTTCAAAATATAGGTCCATGTATTTTTGTGCTTCATGACGTGGAATATTAAGTTGTTTGGCAAGGCCAAAGGCACTCATTCCATAGATCAAACCAAAGTTTATGGCCTTAGCGCTGCGACGTTGTTCCGTCGTCACTTCGTCAAGCGTAACCCCAAACACTTCTGCAGCGGTAGCTTTGTGAATGTCTCTGCCGTGAGCAAATGCATCAAGAAGACCTTCATCGCCCGACAAATGGGCCATTATTCTAAGTTCAATTTGAGAATAATCGGCAGCTACAATCTTATAGCCTTCACGTGGAACAAATGCTTGTCTTACCTTACGACCTTCTTCATTTCGAATAGGAATGTTTTGAAGGTTAGGATCCGTTGACGACAACCGGCCCGTTGCCGTAATAGCTTGATGGTAAGAAGTATGAACACGACCCGTGCGATGATTAATCATTTTAGGGAGTTTGTCGGTATACGTATTTTTAAGCTTGGTTAACCCTCTATACTCCATTAACTTTTTAGGTAACGGGAATTCAAGGGCAAGTTCTTGTAATACTTCTTCAGAAGTAGAAGGGGCACCCTTGGGGGTTTTCTTGATAACCGGTAACGACATTTTTTCAAACAAAATGTGTTGAAGCTGTTTTGGCGAGCCTAAATTAAACACTTCACCTGCTTCTTCATGCACTTCTTTTTCTAGCTCAGCAATACGCGTAGCTAAATCTTGGCTCTGCTGGCGTAACCGTTGGCTTTCAATTAATACACCTTGCTGTTCCATACGAGATAAAACGCAAGCAACCGGCACTTCAACATCAACCAACAACGTTTTAAGTTTGGGTTCGTTCTCTAGCTTTGCCCATATTGCTTGATGAAGGCGCATAGTAATATCTGCATCTTCGGCAGCATAAGGACCAGCTTCTTCTAACCCAATTTGGTTAAAAGTAAGCTGTTTAGCACCTTTGCCGGCAATTTCTTCAAAGTGAATCGTTTTATGGCCTAAATAGGCAAGGGCTAGCGAGTCCATGTCATGGCGCTGCGCGGTGCTGTTTAACACATAGCTTTCCAGCATAGTGTCAAAGCCGATACCATTTAGGGTGATGTCGTAATGCGCGAGTACATTCTTGTCATATTTAATGTGCTGACCCACTTTGATGATGGTTTCAGACTCTAAAATAGGCTTCAATGCTGCTAGCACGTACTCTCTTGATAACTGCGTGGGTGCATCAGGATAATCATGAGCAACTGGCACGTAAGCCGCAGCACCAGGTTCAATACAAAAAGAGACACCAACAAGTTCAGCTTCCATGTAGTTAACACTGGTCGTTTCAGTATCAACAGCAATAAGCGGCGCTGCTTTTAGTTTTTCAATCCAAGCCTCAAACGTAGCTTCATCTAACACCACGTCATAACCAGATTTATCGATATTACTTTCTGGTAATACTTCATCTGTATCGCTTGAATCTGTTTCGCTCTGAACACTTGTTGGCTTTGAGGACTCACTACCATCACCTGCGATCAATGCGCTAATTTCGGTATGCCAGCGCTTAAATTCATACTCTGCAAACATCGACTGTAAGGTTTGGTTATCCGGAGCAGTAGGGCGAAGCTCATCTATTTTGTATTCTAGATCTAAATCAATGGCAATCGTGGCAAGGGTGTATGACAAGCGTGCTTGTTCTTCATACTCTTGCATTTTAGTTGCCATCGTTTTGCTCCCTCTAAATGAGAGATCGGCAATTTTATCAAGATTGTCATAGATAGCACTGATGCCACCAATACCGTTTAATAGCGCTTGGGCGCTTTTATCACCCACACCGGGTACGCCAGGAATGTTATCTACTTTATCACCCTTAAGGGCTAAGAAGTCGATAACCAGTTCCGGTGGAATACCAAATTTCGTGTTTACCCCTTCAATATCCATAATCTGATTCGTCATGGTATTGATCAAAGTGACATTGTCGTTGACTAGTTGCGCCATGTCTTTATCGCCAGTACTGATCAAAGTATCGATACCATGTTCTGTTGCACGACAGGCTAGGGTACCAATAACATCATCGGCTTCAACGCCAGACTCAACGATTACAGGTAACCCCATCGCTTTGATGATGGTATGTAATGGTTCTATTTGACTACGTAACTCTTCCGGCATAGGTGGGCGATTCGCTTTATATTCTTCATAAATATCGTCGCGAAACGTTTTACCTTTGGCATCAAAGATGACAGCCATGTGAGTAGGGTTGTACTGTCTAATCAAGCTTTTCAGCATGTTGACAACACCATAGATCGCACCGGTATCCTGACCTTTTGAGTTCGTCAGAGGCGGTAATCCGTGAAATGCTCTAAATAGATAAGATGATCCATCTACTAGAATAAAAGGGGGCTTTTTCGAATCTGTCATAGCTATGCATTAACCAAGCTTAGAATAAGGCGCAAGCATGCCATAGGCGCTAGTGGATCGCCATAGAGCATAACAACATAAATAAAGGGATCATCTGTGGATAAGATTGTGATCTAATAAAATAAGCACAACAAAATGAACGATCTTTGTTAATAGAAAGATCGTCCTGTAAAGCAATAAAAATAAGGGAATGAAAAATAAGAGTGTGGACTGCGTACCTGCAACTCATCATTCCTTTTTATGTGGATAACTTGGTGAACTTATTTTTTTCGTTTAACCAAATTGGTCAGATAATGTAGCATAACAAATTAACAATCCAATACTGGTTATTAAGACTTTTTTTTGAACAGTTGGTGATTTTATAGCCAAAAATAGAATAAGTCGGTTTGGCAAGGTCTAGGAGGACATTATGAAACAAGTTGCAGTGATTTTAAGTGGTTGTGGTGTATTTGATGGCGCTGAAATTCATGAGTCAGTATTAACGCTTTTAGCTATTGAACAAGCCGGGGTAGGTTACCAATGTTTTGCGCCAGATAAGGCTCAAATGCACGTAGTGAATCATTTAACGGGAGAAGTTTCAGAGGATGAAACGCGTAACGTATTGGTTGAGTCTGCACGAATTGCCCGAGGCAATGTAAAGCCTATTACAGAATGTGAGGTATCAGACTTCGATTATCTTATTGTACCTGGCGGTTTTGGGGCTGCTAAGAATTTGTGTTCATTTGCAGTTGATGGTGAAAAAAGCACGGTAGATAAGGACGTGCTTGCGGTATGCAGCGACTTTGCGAAAGCAAAGAAACCTGTGGCCTATGCATGCATTGCACCTGCTATTGCAGCCAGCGTATACGGCAACGATGTTAAACTAACCATTGGTAGCGATGAAGATACCGCCAATGCCTTGAACGCGTTAGGAGCATGCCACGTAAACTGTGAAGTAGATGAAGTGGTGGTAGACGTGGAAAATAAACTGGTTACTACGCCAGCTTATATGTCGGCACAAAATATCTTACAAGCCCATGCTAGTATTAATAAAATGGTAGAAACGGTACTAGCGATGAAATAATTTGCTTATAGCCCTATAATCGCGTCAATGTAGTAGAAACCTTGTATCCTCTAAAAACCGCGAACACTGTTAATCGCGAGTTTACTAATAACGAAAGGCATAAAGAAGCATGCACTACCGTGCCATTGTACGAATTTTAGGGCTCCTTATTGCGCTATTTAGCGTAACCATGATCCCACCTGCTGTGGTATCTCTGATTTATCAAGATGGTAGTGGTTTGCCCTTTACCCTTGCGTTCTTTATTTGCGTAGGTGGCGGTATGGTGCTTTGGTACCCAAACCGACAGCAAAAAAATGATTTGCGAGCGCGAGAAGGCTTTTTAATTGTTGCCCTGTTCTGGTCGGTACTAGCAAGTGTAGGTGCCATTCCACTTATGTTACTAGAACAGCCTAGCATGACCGTAACTGATGCTTTCTTCGAATCATTCTCAGGGCTAACTACAACCGGTGCAACGGTAATAGAAGGTATTGATTTCCTACCTCATTCGGTGCAGTTCTATCGACAACAGCTACAATGGCTAGGCGGTATGGGTATCATTGTACTCGCCGTAGCAATACTGCCTATTTTAGGGGTTGGGGGCATGCAGCTATACCGTGCAGAAACCCCAGGGCCGGTTAAAGATAATAAAATGACCCCCCGTATTGCAGATACCGCTAAACACCTTTGGTACATTTATCTTTCTATCACTATTGCATGCGCTGCCGCCTATTGGTTGGCCGGTATGGATATGTTTGATGCCATTTGCCATGCATTTTCAACGGTTGCCATTGGGGGCTTCTCAACCCACGATGCAAGCCTTGGTTACTTTAACAGCCCAATGGTGAATGTGGTTTGTACGGTCTTTCTATTAATTGCTGCACTTAACTTTTCACTCCATTACGCAGCAGTGAGTACGCGTTCGGTAAAAGGCTATTTTAACGACCCAGAATTTAAAGCCTTTTTCTTTATTCAAGCCACGCTTATCATGCTGTGCTTCTTAGTACTCACCCTATCTGGGTTTTACGACTCAGCGGAAACCGCGCTCGACCAAGCTATGATTCAAGCCGTATCAATCAGCACTACTGCGGGGTTTGCCACCACAGACTTCTCAATTTGGCCTACGTTTTTGCCCATACTACTCATCTTCTCAAGTTTCATTGGAGGCTGCGCGAGTTCAACAGGGGGCGGGTTAAAAGTGGTTCGTGTCTGTTTATTGTTCCTTCAAGGAAAGCGTGAAGTAGACAGGCTTATTCATCCTAAGGCGGTGTATTCCGTTAAGTTAGGTGAGCGAGCAATGCCAGATAAAGTCGTCGAGGCGGTATGGGGCTTTTTCTCTGCATACGCAGTGGTGTTTGTGATACTAATGATAGGCCTAATCGCCACAGGGCTAGATAACTTAAGCGCGTTTACCGCCACTGCCGCCATGTTAAATAACCTTGGACCTGGATTGGGCAGTGTTGCATCTAACTATGCGGGTGTGACCGATGCTGGAAAGTGGATTTTAGTTGTGGGAATGGTGTTTGGGCGACTGGAAGTCTTTTCGTTATTAGTACTATTTTCACCTACGTTCTGGCGGAGTTAATACAGCAACGACTGCTCAGTCAGTCATTGCTGTATACCGTAAGGCAGGTTTAAAAGAACGAAGCCATTGCATAAGCCGTTTTATCAAACATGAGTGGTTGTGCTTCTTCTAACGCTAGGTTGGCTTTGTTAGCTGTCGTCACAACGCGAGTGCGGTATTCTTTTTGGTTTGAAACTTCAGATACAGTCTGAGTTGATGCGCCGTCATCTGAAATTTTCGTATTCACCTTAGAATCTTTCCTTACTATCACGCCCTTAGCGGCACGTTCTTTAATTTGAATATCAGCCACGAGAAGGTAGGTTACATCTTTAACCATCGCGTTGGCCGCAGTAGAAACCAATCCACCGATAATGCCACCCGCAGCAGCTTGCTTATAATTTCCACCACCCGCATAAGCTGCTGCTGAGCCTAACGCGACGCCCTGGAATCCTGATGACAGATAATTTTCTGCCGCGGAAGGAGACGCCTTTTCTAGATTGCGCACGAACACACTCATCGTATATTGGGCTCCAGCAGGACTATCTACAAACGAATAGCCGTTTCCACTGCTCGATATTTGAGAGTTTAGTGCGTCTCTAAATGCATTGCGATCAAATTCCATCACCGCTGAGCGAACTTCTAAATAGATTTTTCGTTTTTCAGGCGGCACAGGCTCAACGAAAATTGAGGTGCTCAGTTTGGTCTGCACATCTAAATCTTTTTTAGCTATGGAGGTATGAACGGCAGCACAGCCGCTAAAAAGAATAACTACAAATGCAAGTACAACAATCCTGACATGCTGATTCCGTAACGTCATGGTAATTCCTTATTAAAAAATTGAACTGTAAATTATCGTTAGTGATTTGTTAGTAGTAGCGACCGTAATAACGGTGGTAGTAGCGACAATTGCGATACTCTCGCCAGTTATATCGTAGTAAGTCTCGGCAGGTATAACCCGGACGCCAATTCGTACCTTGATATTCTTTCGGCTTAACCCCTTTATCCAGCATGCTTTTAATATAGGCGTCTACTTCCTCAGGCTTCTCGGCTAAAAACGGTTTAGACATAACTTCAGCATTTAATAGAGCTTGCATACGTGCAAGTTCATCGTCTTCATCTGATTGGCTAACTGCGGAAAAAGAAAGTAATAAACTAGAAATTAACAAAGCAAGTGTGGGTATGGGGAGTGAGGTAAATCCGTTTTTGTACATTTCCGTTAATCCTATAACGACCTGAGAGGGTAATTATTGATCATTTTTTGTACAATCCGCAACGGATTATTTAGGATTATTTCTAGTAGCTATTTCACTACCTTTACGGCTTGGCGTATGTGTTTGTTATCCAAAGAAGAATGCGCTGGGTTGGAACAGTTTTTCTACATCGCCTATATATTTTTTGTCTACTAAGAACAGAATAACGTGGTCATTTGCTTCAATAAGCGTATCACTATGGGCAATGATTACCTGGTCGTCTCTTACTACCGCGCCTATGGTAGTACCAGGAGGCAGTTTAATTTTACCGATTTCTTTACCCACAACTTTAGAGGTATTTTCATCGCCATGGGCAATCGCTTCTATTGCCTCTGCTGCACCACGACGTAAAGAATATACGTTTACAATATCTCCGCGTCTAACATGGGTAAGTAGGGCCGAAATAGTCGCTTGCTGTGGCGAGAAAGCAATGTCTATTTCACCGCCTTGTACTAAGTCTACATAAGCACTACGTTGAATCAGTACCATGGCTTTTTGTGCGCCCATGCGCTTGGCCAACATGGCAGACATAATGTTAGCTTCATCATCATTAGTCACCGCAATGAATGCATCGACTTGCTCGACATTTTCTTCACTGAGTAACTCTGGATCCGATGCATCACCGCTAAAGACAATAGTTTTGTCTAAGTGGGCAGAAAGGTACTTTGCTCTTTCGTGACTAAACTCAATCAGCTTTACGTTATGTTTGTGTTCAAGCTTTTTCGCTAGCCCGGCACCAATTAAGCCGCCACCGGCTATCATAATGCGTTTATAGCTAGACTCTAATTTTTGGAGTTCACTCATTACCGCACGAATATGCTTTGTTGCAGCAATAAAGAATACTTCATCATCGGCTTCTATAACCGTAGTACCCAGCGGTCGAATAGGGCGACCACGGCGATATATTGCTGCCACCCGCGTTTCCACATTAGGCATGTGGTCTTTAAGCGCGGATAACGCATGACCTACCAATAAACCACCATAATAAGCTTTTACCGCCACTAAGCTGGCTTTACCGTCAGCAAATTCAACAACCTGCAAGGCGCCAGGGTAGTCTATAAGCCGTTTAATGGCTTTAGTCACTAGTTGTTCAGGGGCAATGATATGGTCTACAGGAATGTCCTGCTGCTTATAGAGTTGTTCTTGGTAAATAATATATTGTTCTGAGCGAACGCGAGCAATCTTGGTTGGGGTTTTAAATAAACTAAAGGCAACTTGGCACGCAAGCATATTGCTTTCATCGCTGTTCGTTACAGCGATAAGCATGTCGGCGTCTTCTGCTCCGGCTTTACGTAACACATCAGGGTGAGAACCCACCCCATTCACCACTTGTAAATCTAATCGGTCTTGAAGCGCACGTAGGGTATTAGGATCGGAATCGATAACCGTAATATCGTTCTTCTCGCCTACAAGGTTTTCAGCAAGTGTTCCGCCAACCTGACCTGCGCCTAAAATGATGATTTTCATCGGTGTTTATGTGCCCTATTGCTTTTATTTGCTCAACGACTTTACCAGTCTCGCATAGTAGAAACCATCCATTTGTTGCTCACCAGGAAGGATTTGTCTACCAGGGTTACTCGGAGTTTCCGTTTTTATAACAGGTACTAATGTGGCATCTGCATTGCGCTCTAAAAATGCGCTAATCTGTTGGCTATTTTCTTGTGGCAGAATAGAGCAGGTGGCGTAAAGCAATGTGCCACCGGGCTTGAGTGTTTGCCATAAGCTAGTCAGTATTTCAGCTTGTAGTGCTGCAAGTGCATCAATATCACTCGACTTTCTTAGCCAGCGAATATCAGGGTGGCGTCGAATAACACCTGTGGCAGAGCAGGGTGCATCAAGCAAAATTCGGTCGAAGTATTGTCCATCCCACCATGTGTCGGGTTTGGCCGCATCGCCTTGCTTTATAACCGGCAGATTGGTTTGCGTATGCTGCAGGCGAGTCATGTTTTCTTCAACACGCTTTAAGCGATTCTCGTCAGCATCAAGGGCAAGGCAATAGGCTAAGTCGGGAGTACGCTCAATAATATGACCTGTTTTACCACCCGGTGCGGCGCAACAATCTAATACGCGCTCATGTGGTTGCGCATCCAAATAATGGGCTGCAAGCTGAGCTGCACCATCTTGTACAGCAAAGTGGCCTTTTTCAAACCCTGGAAGCCCGGTTATATCTTCACGGCCTTCAAGTCTGATGGCATCTGGGTGTGCAGCACTTAGTGAATAGCTAACCTCAGCAGCATCCAATGCGTCAGTGTAATCGCTAATAGATATTTGTTTGGTATTAACCCTTAGCCAAATTGGCGCCATGGCATTGGTAGCTTCTCGCACGGCATCAGCATCTTGACCATAGGCATCTTCTAGCGCCTTAAATAACCACTTGGGTAACCCACTGGCAATAATGGGATTATCGATAGGCTTGTTAACCAGTTCTTGTCGCATGAAGTTGCGCAGTACAGCGTTCACTAAGCCTTTTAATGCTGTGCCACCTAAGTAAGGCGAGGCATTAACGGTTTCGCCCACTGCAGCATGTTGGCTTACACGAGAAAACGCTAACTGGTATAACCCCAACAAAATAAGGTGCTCTATTACTTTTTTATTCCCTTTTAGAGGGCGGTCGAGTAACTCTCGTAACCAATGCTGCAATATGGGAAGTTTACGCATGACGCCCAAAGACATTTCTTGGATCCACGCATTGTCTCTAGGGTGATGGCGACGTTGAACTCGCTCTAGGCAGTCTCTTGACGATTTACCTTGTTCTAGAATTTGATATATCACCCATGCACAATCGGCACGAAGGTTTTTTTGTTTCGGTAATGGAGTGGGTTTCACTATTCTTCCGTACTGGCGATGCAGTTTCCTGGTGCGAACCAGTCTTTGCGAGCATTAACGACATCTGCAGCGGGCAATGCTTTTTTCCCAGGTATTTGCAGGGTGTTGATTCGTAGGGCACTTGAGCCCGTAGCTACCACAATGCCGTGCTTGTCAGCTTGAATGATAGTACCTGGGGCATGTGAAGTCGGTAGGCCATCAACCACATCCACCGACCAAATTTTAATATTTTGCGACTCAATTTTAGTCCAAGCTACAGGCCATGGATTAAAGGCGCGCACGTTTCGTGCAATTTGCGCTGCGCTATCGTGCCAATTAATAAAAGCTTCTTCTTTGGAAAGTTTTTTGGCGTAAGTGGCTTCGCTATCATCTTGCTTCACAGGTGATAGGGTGTCGATATTGTTTACTACATCTAATAATGCAGTAGGGCCAAGTTCTGCAAGCTTCTCGTAAAGCGACGCACTGGTATCGCTTTCGCTAATAGGCAAGGTTGCTATATGCAACATGTCGCCGGTATCTAGTCCTTCATCCATCTGCATGATAGTAACGCCAGTCTCGCTATCACCGGCCCATATCGACCGTTGGATAGGTGCAGCACCACGCCACTTAGGCAAAATTGAGCCATGCACATTAAGGCAACCTAATTGGGGGGCTTCAAGTACGGACTTAGGTAAAATTAACCCATAGGCAACCACAATCATTAAATCGGCATTAATGTCTGCCAATATTTGCTGCGCTTCGTCATTTTTTAAGCTGGCTGGCTGATACACAGGAATATCATGTTCTTGAGCAAGCACTTTTACGGGGCTTGGTGTAAGTTTTTTGCCTCGTCCAGCAGGACGGTCTGGTTGGGTGTACACCGCAACAACGTCATGAGTGCTAGATAATAAAGCACTCAGATGCTGAGCAGCAAAATCCGGTGTGCCGGCAAAAATGATGCGTAATGGTTTTATCAAAACTAACCTCAGTCGCGTGCAGCTAAACGTGCTTCTTTTTCAAGCTTTTTACGAATTCGCTGGCGTTTAAGCGGAGACAAGTAATCAATAAACAGTTTGCCTTTTAGATGATCCAATTCATGCTGAATACAAATAGCCAATAGACCGTCTGCTTCCAACTCAAATGCTTCACCATTTTCATTCAGTGCTTTTACCGTAATTTCTTCTGCGCGCTCAACTTTTGCGTAGTTGCCTGGAACCGAAAGACAACCTTCTTCACTAATAGTGCTGCCGTCTTTTTTGGTGATTTCCGGGTTGATAAAAACACGAGGCTCGTCTTGATCTTCCGCTACGTTCATTACAACAACTTGAACATGTCTGTCGACTTGAGTAGCAGCCAACCCAATTCCATTCTCGTCTTTCATGGTTTCAAACATATCTGAAACCAATTGTTTAATGTCGTCATTCACTTCTTCTACCGGTTTTGCTACGGTACGAAGTCGCTCATCGGGAAAACTTAATACGTCTAAAATTGCCATGTGTCGCTTATTTAACCTTTTCGCTGTATAAATTCATATACGATCTAGTCGCTCGCACCCTTTACAGTGCCTTTTGAGTTACTATTCTAACGTATATCGAGTTATATCGTGCAGTTTTTTGCTGCCGCGCCACAGTATTGAGGCACAATATCGATATAGTAGTATTGTCTGAAATTTCAACAGTAAATGGCAGTGGAAAAATTGCGGAAGGTTAATTTGAAAAATCGATTGAAGAATGTAACACGTGCAATGGTAATAGTAGTGGCGTGTTTTGCCGCATTTTCAGCAATGGCCAAAACGCTTAAAGAATCTGCACCCGATACTTACACAGTTCAACAAGGTGATACCTTATGGGGCATCGCTAATCTTTTTTTAAATCAGCCATGGCTGTGGCCTGAACTCTGGCGTCACAACACCCAAATAGATAACCCGCATTTAATTTACCCCGGTGATGTTATCTCGGTGTCTTATATCAATGGTGAACCCGTATTTTCGATAAATCGAGATAAGCCAACCTTAGTGCTTTCGCCTGGTTCTACCCGAAGAGTTAAGAGTGCACCTATAGAAACCCTATCATGGTCGGTATTAGCCCCTTATATAAAACAACACACGCTGGTTTCTGAGGAAGAGTATGAATTACTCCCTCATTTATTAGGGAATCACGATGGTAATGTGAGTTTTGTGTCTAACGACCTAGTGGTAAGCCAAAAAGAAAACCGCACTGAGGATCAGTATCAGGTGGTAAGAAAGCAATCTATTATACGCAATATGCAGGGTAAGGTGCTTGGTGTGCAACTTACCCATGTAGCGAAAGCTAGCTTAGAGAATGACGTGTCATTGCCAAACGCTAGAATGGTGAAGCTTTCAGATTCAAATCAGGAAGCAAAACGTGGAGATAAGTTACTTACGGGTAACTTTACGTTAGACGATGATTTAGTTCTGCAAGAAGCAACATCACAACGAGGGTTTGTAATTGGCGATTTACACGATCACGACTTACTCGGCCGTTACGATGTTGTGGTATTAGATTTAGGCGCGCGTGAGCTGACAGCGGGTACCGTAATGGGCATCTACGCTGGTGGGCCTGACATCATAGATGGCGAAGAACCTCAATACGCAAGCAACCGTGATGTCATAAAAGGAAACGGGCTTTTTACCGATAAAGTACAGCAACCTGCACTTAAAATTGGTGAAGTCATTGTGTTCAAAACTTTTGATTCAGCGAGCTACGGCATTATAACTCGAGCAAAAGAAGGCGTAAGACGCGGCTTCATTGTGGCAAAACCCTAATACGTTATTGCCGCTTATTATTTAGGAGCGGCAATGACAACTTCCCAACCACATGAAGCAAGTAGTGATGCTGTTCAAGTATTGGATAAAACCTTAAGCAAAGAACAGATGGCGTGGCTGACAATGGCGTCAGCAATAAATATCGCAGCAGGGAAGTGGCTCAAGGCGCTGGAAGCACACTCTCTTAGCGAAGTAGCATTGCTAGATGCTTTTCACAAAACTGTTTTAACCTCGGGTGTTCTTCATACCCTTACACAATCAATATCTCTCAACTTACTTGAAAAAGCGAAACACTGGCACGCTTCACATGCAAAACATCATATCGTTACCCTAGGGTGTGCTCATTACCCTGAACTATTAAAAACCCTGCCAAACCCACCACTGGTGCTATTCGTTATAGGTAATATTGATACCTTGGTAATGCCCCAAATAGCGATAGTAGGGAGTAGGCGAGCTAGCCATCAAGGTAAGCAAATTGCTACTGAATTTGCTGAAGCACTAGCAACTAATGGGGTAGCCGTAACCAGTGGGCTGGCTGCAGGAATAGATTCAGCTGCCCATACAGGTGGGTTGGCGTGCGAGGGTGGCACTATAGCGGTAATGGGTACGGGGCCTGATATAGTCTATCCACCTAAAAACGTATCGCTACACCGCGACATAGTAAACGCTGGTGGCGCCTGTATTACCGAGTTCTTTCCTGGGATATCTGCCAAGCCTTGGCATTTTCCCAGAAGAAACCGAATAATTGCGGCTATGTCACTTGGAACCTTAGTAATAGAGGCAAAAATAAAGAGTGGCACCTTGATAACTGCGAATTTGGCCGCAGATATGGGGCGTGAAGTATTTGCAGTTCCAGGAAGTATCTTCCATGCTTACTCCGAAGGTTGTCATTGGTTAATTCAGCAAGGCGCTAAGTTGGTTACCTGTGTTGATGACATTTTCGATGAAATTGTAGTGTCTGCTGGTGAGAGAGAATGCCAGAGCGAAGCGTTAAGTAAAAAAAGTGAAGTGAATAACTTGGCAACCGATAAATTATTAGATAGTGTGGATTACGACATCACCGCTATTGATGTTATAGCGCAGCGCTGTACCTCTCCTGTTAATGAGGTTATGGCATCATTATTAGAATATGAGTTGCGTGGTTTAGTAGCCGCTGTCCCTGGTGGCTACATTAAATTGAGGGGAAAATAATATGTTCGATATCCTCATGTACCTGTTTGAAAACTTCATTCACAGTGAAACTGAAATTCGAGTCGATCAAGACGAGCTTACCGAGGAGTTGGTACGCGCGGGTTTCCATCATGATGAAATCTACAAAGCATTAGCGTGGCTTGAAAAGCTAGCGGCTTTGCAAGAAACAGATATTAAGCCTTATTTTTGTAAAGGGATTAGTACCAGCCTCAGTCGCATTTATACTCATGAAGAGCAAATGCGATTAGACGTAGAGTGCCGTGGCTTCTTGCTATTTTTAGAGCAGGTGGGCGTGGTAGATGCGTCAACGCGAGAAATGGTAATAGACAGAGTAATGGAAATAGACTCTTCTGAATTTTGTTTAGAAGACCTAAAGTGGGTAGTGCTCATGGTACTGTTTAATGTACCAGGTAAAGAAAAAGCCTATGCACAAATGGAAGATTTATTATTTGATGAACCTGACGGCGTGTTGCACTAATGTGCATCATGTCGTGCTAGTTTATGTCAAAAATTGATCATTCACTTTTCTCTGCGCACGAACATGCCTTAGAAGACGCTTTCGGTGATTGCCCCGATTGCGGTAAACTACTGCATATAAAAAACAGCAAATCAGGCCCTTTTATTGGCTGCACAGGTTACCCAGACTGTCATTTCAGCAAGCCATTACACGATAAACAAACCACCTTATTAAAAGTACTTGATGGCGTTAGCTGTCCAGAATGTGATTCTACATTGGCTATCAAAAAAGGCCGCTTTGGTATGTTTATAGGCTGTACCAATTTTCCTGAATGCCACTATATCTCACCAATTAAACAGCAAGAAGACACCCACGTTACTTGCCCTAAGTGTAAAAAAGGGCAACTTACATCACGTACTAATAAATACGGTAAGCAGTTTTTTGCATGTGATCATTATCCCCATTGTCGTTATGTGCTAAATTTCACGCCAGTAAATGAAGCATGCCCCGATTGTGACTGGGCCGTTCTGATAAAAAAGAAAGGCCAAATTTGTTGCCCTCAGCCAGGGTGTGGCTTCAAAAAAGACGATAAATAACACCTACAGAGAAAAGCATTAATGAGTATCCCGACCAAGGGGCAAATAGACACTAACGATCCAATTGTTACCGCGTTTAAAAATGGTGACTTATTGGTTTACCCTACCGAAGCGGTTATGGGCATAGGGTGCGACCCAGATAATGAAGCGGCTGTAATGTCCCTTTTAGCGTTGAAGCAGCGCCCTATAGAAAAAGGGGTAATCTTAATAGCTGCTAACTATTCTCAGCTATTACCCTATATCAATGATGAAGCCATACTTCAGCACAAACGTACTGAAATTGTGTCCAGTTGGCCTGGGCCAAATACTTGGCTGCTACCTAAGTCTGCGTCGGCACCACTATGGTTAACCGGCAAGCATGAGAAAATAGCGGTTCGAGTAAGTAACCACCCAGTGGTTAGAGCATTATGTGAAAAGCTAGGAAAGCCGCTGGTATCTACGAGTGCCAACCTAACTGGCCAACAACCCGCAATTACCCAGCAAGAAGCAACCGGTATATTTGGTGATAGTGTTTTCTATATTGATGGGGAAGTAGGTGGCCACGCTAAACCCAGTACCATCCGTGACGGCGATACCGGAGAGATAATAAGATCATGATTGACCCCCAACACATAAATCAACAGTTAGACGGTAAAGACGCCGCTGAAGTGATAGAACAAGTTAAAGCGTATTTACTGTCATTACAGGATAACATTTGCCAAACCCTTGAGCTCGCCGATGGTAAAGGGCTGTTCAAAGAAGATTCGTGGGTTCGCGAAGAAGGCGGTGGTGGTCGTTCTCGTGTTATCAAAAACGGTGCTGTGATAGAGCAGGGTGGAGTGAACTTTTCTCACGTGTTTGGTAGCCAGATGCCTGCGTCAGCCACGGCTAACCGCCCTGAACTGGCCGGTAGAAACTTTCAAGCCATGGGTGTCTCGTTGGTTATTCACCCACATAACCCTTATATTCCAACATCTCATGCGAACGTGCGCTTTTTTATCGCCGAAAAAGATGGTGAAGCACCTATTTGGTGGTTTGGTGGTGGGTTCGATTTAACCCCGTTTTACCCCTTTAAAGACGACGTAGTGCATTGGCACAATACCGCTAAGAAGTTATGCGCTCCCTTTGGTGAAGACGTGTATGGGAAATATAAGAAATGGTGCGATGACTATTTCTTCTTAAAGCATCGAAATGAAACCCGCGGTGTAGGTGGTTTGTTCTTTGACGATTTAAACGATTGGGGTTTTGAAACGTCATTCGACTTTATGCAAGCGGTAGGAAATGGTTTCGTTGATGCTTATGTTCCTATTGTAGAAAAGCGCAAGAGTACGTCGTACGGCGAAAGAGAGCGTGACTTTCAGCTATATCGCCGCGGTCGCTACGTAGAATTTAACTTGGTATTCGATAGAGGCACCTTGTTTGGACTTCAAACGGGAGGCAGAACCGAATCAATCTTGATGTCTATGCCACCACTTGCCCGATGGGAGTATTGCTATACGCCAGCGCCGGGTAGTGCGGAAGCAAAACTAACCGACTGGCTTCAGCCTACAAACTGGTAATATCTTGCACCATGGTTTCTCCCTGTGGTGCCAATCTCTTGATCCACATCAAATTCCCTCATTGCCAAGGTATATAGCTAGATTCCACCTTGCGCTGGATCAAAGGATTTTCTTTTTAAACGTTTACAGTGTCGTCATTATCATTAAACACATGAGAGACACACAATGCGTACACACACACTTTCAGCCATATGTATTTCTTTAGCGCTTGCCGCCCCTTTTGCTTCAGCTCATGAAAAGGGTGACTGGTTAGTTCGTGGCGGATTAACAACAGTAGCGCCCGACGAGTCAACCTCAAACATCATTGCAGGTGGTAGCGATTTAGGTGTAGCACTGACTATCGATAATGATACCCAGTTGGGATTAAACGTTGCCTATTTCATTACCGACAATATCAATGTTGAATTATTGGCCGCAACACCGTTTACTCACGACGTGAATTTTTCGGTAAGCGATCCACTAGGTACAGGTAACACATTGGGAGAGGTCACGCACTTACCCCCTACTATTACCGTTAACTACTACTTCAACGACGCAAACTCAGCGTTTCAGCCATATGTTGGGGCGGGTTTAAACTATACCTTTATCTTTGATGAATCATTTACTGCTGCAAATAAGGAAGCGGGGCTTGATGATTTATCTTTAGATAACTCTGTAGGCATTTCTGCACAAGTAGGGATGGACTATCAAATAGATAAAGAGTGGCATGTAAATGCGTCAGTACGTTACATCGATATTAATACCGAGGCGTCATTTACCGTAGTTGGTGCAGAAGGTAGCGTAAACGATATTGATATCGACCCTTGGGTTTATACCTTGTCAGTAGGTTACACATTCTAAGGTTCGTTTAATAAGGTAAGTTGCCTTAAACAAGCAGCTTAGCAAGGCGTAAAACCTTATATCGTAATCTGAAGCGTTCCGTAATTTAACGGAGCGCTTTTTTATTTACTATTAATCATATGTTCGGCAAGTTGATCGAGTGCATTAAGAAGTTGCTGTGCGAGGGGGAGGTCATCAACAGTCTCGTGCATGGCTTTGCGCATACAATACATCCACTGGTCTTTTAATTCTGGTGTAACACTAAAAGAAAGATGCCGTGAGCGTAATCGTGGGTGGCCATATTGTTGCTGATAGGTGTCAGGTCCGCCTAACCACAAACTTAAATAAAGAAAAAACACTTCTCTAATTCTATCTGTTGGCTGAGGATGAATGGCGTAAAGCTCCTTCGCAATAGGATCATCACGCATATTGTCATAAAAGCGGTTTGCCAAAAGGCGTACCTGATCTTCTCCACCTATACGGTAATATGGTGTAGTCTCTGACACAGCAGGTTTTTCCTTTCGTATCGATTTAAAGAAGTTAGACATTCCCATGACAGACAGCCTTATTAATAATCCAATGAAAAAGTTTGCCGTTTTCGGTAACCCTATAGTTCAGAGTCTATCACCAACTATTCATGAAATGTTCGCTAAGCAATGTGGCGAGCAAATTAGTTACGAAAAAATCCTTGCGCCAGAAGATGGTTTTACGCCTGAAGCGAAGGCATTCCTAGCGCAACCAGACGCTATAGGTTGTAACGTTACTATGCCGTTTAAACAAGATGCCTTTGCCCTTGCCAACGTAGACGACCAGGCTGCGTTAGACGCAAAAGCAGTTAACACCTTAATGAAGCGCAGCGATGGCACTGTTGCAGGTTTTAATACCGACGGGGTGGGGCTGGTGAATGATTTACTTAACCACGGCGTACAGCTAAAAAATAAACGTGTGCTATTAATAGGTGCCGGTGGAGCAGCAAGAGGCGTGATAGCGCCACTTATTGCTTCAGGCATAGCGTCGTTACATCTTACTAACAGGACAAAGGCTAAAGCAGAAATAGTGGCAAGTGAAACGGGCGGAGGAAAGGTTAAGGTTGTTGGTATAGAAGACTGCGATACAGTAGCCCCACATATTATTATCAATTCAACCGCAGCGAGTTTAAGTGAAACACTGCCTTTTGATATGAACGCTACGCTATTTGCAGAATGTGAAACAGCGTATGACATGGTTTATCGTGCAGAGCCTACTTACTTTATGCAGCAAGCATTATCATTAGGTGCTTCACGGGTACTTGATGGTTTGGGTATGCTGGTGGAACAGGCTGCTGCATCATTTACGATATGGACAGGTTACAAACCACAGACCAGTGCGGTAATTGATGTATTACGTAGTCAGTTAAAGGCAAAGTAATCGAGACTCATATAAATAAGCAGGCTGTTAAGCCTGCTCTTCTCTATATTCATCTTTTAGTTTTACGTAGTTCAATGCTGATTGTTTAAGAAAGGCTGTCTCGCTTTCTTTTAATGGGCGTTTCTTAACGGCAGGGTTCCCTACATATAAGTAACCACTTTCAAGTCGCTTATTCGGTGGTATTAATGCACCGGCTCCAATAAAGACATCGTCCTCAACAATAACGCCGTCCATAACAATAGCGCCCATCCCTACCAAAATACGATTTCCAAGCACACAGCCATGAAGCATACATTTATGGCCCACAGTAACATCGTCACCAATAACAAGTGGAAAACCGTCTGGGTTGGACACAGATTTACGAGATACATGTAACACACTGCCATCTTGAATATTGCTGCGTGCACCAATCGAAATATGATTAACATCTCCACGAGCAGCAACTAATGGCCAGATACTGGCATCGTCGCCTAGGGTAACGTCGCCAACGATAACGGCAGACTCATCTATATAACAGCGATCACCGAGTGTGGGAGACGTTGATTGATAGGTTCTAATTGTCAAAATTGCACCTTTATACATAAATTCATCAATAGTGATTGCATTAAAACAGAGAACAGGGGGAAAGAACCAACCTTATTCCACCATTATTTCAGTAAAAGGTGGCAAGGTGAGAAAGCGGTTATCAGTAAAAAACCGAAATTATGTGCGATTTATAGGCTGTGCGGTTGGTATTTTAAGCAGTTAAACGAAATGTGACACTTTTTTTAAAACAGAGGTTGACGCAGGCTCAGAAATCTCTAGAATGCGCATCCGCTTCGACAGGAAAGTGAAATAACTTACACTGACAAAGCAAGTCACTACTTACCTTAAAGGTCAAGTGTGACGGGGTTTTAAAGAAAACGCTCCAGAAAATAAAATTTCAAAAAGTGTTGACACTGAAAACTTCAAGCGTATAATACGCACCTCGCTCAAGCAGAGTGAGTCACGAAGAAGCAACGGCTTCTAGTGAATTGCGACAACCAAGGTTGTCCGCTAGCAAGAGAAGATGAATCAACTGAGAGTAATGTTGGTCCTCCTTGCGCAGAAGTCACGACAAAAAGCGTCGAGATTCTGCACTATGTTCTTTAACAATTTAGACAAGACAATCTGTGTGGGCACTCATTAAGAGTGTCACACAACGACGATTCATATTCGATATATTTAATTGAAGAGTTTGATCATGGCTCAGATTGAACGCTGGCGGCAGGCCTAACACATGCAAGTCGAACGGAAACATGTCTAGCTTGCTAGATGATGTCGAGTGGCGGACGGGTGAGTAATGCTTGGGAACTTGCCTTTGCGAGGGGGATAACAGTTGGAAACGACTGCTAATACCGCATAATGTCTTCGGACCAAACGGGGCTTAGGCTCCGGCGCAAAGAGAGGCCCAAGTGAGATTAGCTAGTTGGTGAGGTAAAGGCTCACCAAGGCAACGATCTCTAGCTGTTCTGAGAGGAAGATCAGCCACACTGGGACTGAGACACGGCCCAGACTCCTACGGGAGGCAGCAGTGGGGAATATTGCACAATGGGGGAAACCCTGATGCAGCCATGCCGCGTGTGTGAAGAAGGCCTTCGGGTTGTAAAGCACTTTCAGTTGTGAGGAAAAGTTAGTAGTTAATACCTGCTAGCCGTGACGTTAACAACAGAAGAAGCACCGGCTAACTCCGTGCCAGCAGCCGCGGTAATACGGAGGGTGCGAGCGTTAATCGGAATTACTGGGCGTAAAGCGCACGCAGGCGGTTTGTTAAGCTAGATGTGAAAGCCCCGGGCTCAACCTGGGACGGTCATTTAGAACTGGCAGACTAGAGTCTTGGAGAGGGGAGTGGAATTCCAGGTGTAGCGGTGAAATGCGTAGATATCTGGAGGAACATCAGTGGCGAAGGCGACTCCCTGGCCAAAGACTGACGCTCATGTGCGAAAGTGTGGGTAGCGAACAGGATTAGATACCCTGGTAGTCCACACCGTAAACGCTGTCTACTAGCTGTTTGTGGCTTTAAGCCGTGAGTAGCGAAGCTAACGCGATAAGTAGACCGCCTGGGGAGTACGGCCGCAAGGTTAAAACTCAAATGAATTGACGGGGGCCCGCACAAGCGGTGG
Source organism: Alteromonas sp. CI.11.F.A3 (assembly GCF_032925565.1). Taxonomy (NCBI): domain Bacteria; kingdom Pseudomonadati; phylum Pseudomonadota; class Gammaproteobacteria; order Alteromonadales; family Alteromonadaceae; genus Alteromonas; species Alteromonas sp. CI.11.F.A3. The sequence goes on along the minus strand of NZ_CP136708.1, from coordinate 107,575 downwards.
AGCATGTGGTTTAATTCGATGCAACGCGAAGAACCTTACCTACACTTGACATGTTGAGAAGTTACCAGAGATGGTTTCGTGCCTTCGGGAACTCAAACACAGGTGCTGCATGGCTGTCGTCAGCTCGTGTCGTGAGATGTTGGGTTAAGTCCCGCAACGAGCGCAACCCTTGTCCTTAGTTGCCAGCATTCAGTTGGGCACTCTAAGGAGACTGCCGGTGACAAACCGGAGGAAGGTGGGGACGACGTCAAGTCATCATGGCCCTTACGTGTAGGGCTACACACGTGCTACAATGGCATATACAGAGGGATGCGAGACAGTGATGTGGAGCGGACCCCTTAAAGTATGTCGTAGTCCGGATTGGAGTCTGCAACTCGACTCCATGAAGTCGGAATCGCTAGTAATCGCAGGTCAGAATACTGCGGTGAATACGTTCCCGGGCCTTGTACACACCGCCCGTCACACCATGGGAGTGGGATGCAAAAGAAGTAGTTAGTTTAACCTTCGGGAGAACGATTACCACTTTGTGTTTCATGACTGGGGTGAAGTCGTAACAAGGTAACCCTAGGGGAACCTGGGGTTGGATCACCTCCTTACCAAAATGTCGATGGTGACATTGTTAGTGTAGTGCCTACACAAATTGTCTTGTTTAAAAGTTTAAAGAAATGCCCTAGAGCGCTTAAGTTTGATTGCAAGATCAAACTTAAGTGCTTTCTTTGAAAGCATTATGTTCTTTAACAATTTGGAAAGCTGATATTTAATTAGTAAATCAATCAAAATTTGAGTAATTGAGAAGTCGAAAGACGTACTTACTACTCTACTTGACTTGAATTGCTTGTTATCAATCTTTATTTGATAGCAAGGCAATTTCACGATTAGCTTGTCATGCATACAACTGAGTTAGATCTCATCCAGTCCTGATTTCAAAAGGCGGGAGAGTTCTTCGCTCAATCATTGTTTTAATATTCTTATTTATAAGGTTATTAGTGCAATGGGCGAGGTAACAGTTTCTAGTCGACTAAATCGACGAGTAAGCGAAGGCACATACTTTTAGTATGTAACTGAGCGAACGAGGAAAATTTAGGAAGAATAGGAAGTGTTAACGAAGGCCATTTGGGGTTGTATGGTTAAGTGACTAAGTGTATACGGTGGATGCCTTGGCAGTTAGAGGCGATGAAGGACGTGTAAGTCTGCGAAAAGCTGTGGTGAGCCGACAAAATGCATTTGAGCCACAGATGTCCGAATGGGGAAACCCACCTATTTATAGGTATCGTTACATGAATATATAGTGTAACGAGGCGAACGAGGGGAACTGAAACATCTAAGTACCCTTAGGAAAAGAAATCAACCGAGATTCCCCTAGTAGCGGCGAGCGAACGGGGATTAGCCCTTAAGCAATTATGAACGTAGTGGAAGCCTCTGGGAAGTGGCGCGATACAAGGTGATAGCCCTGTACACGAAGTGTTTGTTTTTGTGAAATCGAGTAGGTCGGGACACGTGTTATCTTGACTGAATATGGGGGGACCATCCTCCAAGGCTAAATACTCCTAACTGACCGATAGTGAACCAGTACCGTGAGGGAAAGGCGAAAAGAACCCCTGTGAGGGGAGTGAAATAGAACCTGAAACCGTATACGTACAAGCAGTGGGAGCAGACTTGTTCTGTGACTGCGTACCTTTTGTATAATGGGTCAGCGACTTATATTTAGTAGCAAGGTTAAGCGAATAGCGGAGCCGTAGCGAAAGCGAGTGTTAACTGCGCGTTTAGTTGCTAGGTATAGACCCGAAACCCGGTGATCTAGCCATGGGCAGGTTGAAGGTTGAGTAACATCAACTGGAGGACCGAACCCACTAACGTTGAAAAGTTAGGGGATGACTTGTGGCTGGGGGTGAAAGGCCAATCAAACCGGGAGATAGCTGGTTCTCCCCGAAATCTATTTAGGTAGAGCCTCGGACGAATTCCATTGGGGGTAGAGCACTGTTAAGGCTAGGGGGTCATCCCGACTTACCAACCCTTTGCAAACTCCGAATACCAATGAGAACTATCCGGGAGACACACGGCGGGTGCTAACGTCCGTCGTGAAGAGGGAAACAACCCAGACCGCCAGCTAAGGTCCCAAAATATTGCTAAGTGGGAAACGATGTGGGAAGGCATAGACAGCTAGGAGGTTGGCTTAGAAGCAGCCACCCTTTAAAGAAAGCGTAATAGCTCACTAGTCGAGTCGGCCTGCGCGGAAGATGTAACGGGGCTAAGCAATATACCGAAGCTGCGGATACGTGTTTACACGTATGGTAGGGGAGCGTTGTGTAAGTGGATGAAGGTGAATCGAGAGGTTTGCTGGACATATCACAAGTGCGAATGCTGACATGAGTAACGATAATGGGAGTGAAAAACTCCCACGCCGGAAGACCAAGGTTTCCTGTCCCATGCTAATCAGGGCAGGGTAAGTCGGCCCCTAAGGCGAGGCAGAAATGCGTAGTCGATGGGAAACGGATTAATATTTCCGTACTTATATAATCAGTGATGGAGGGACGGAGAAGGCTAAGCAAGCTTGGCGTTGGTTGTCCAAGTGAAAGCAAGTAGGCCGAGTGTTTAGGTAAATCCGGACACTTAAAGCTGAGATGCGAGACGAGCTACTACGGTAGTGAAGTTGTTGATGCCCTGCTTCCAGGAAAAGCTTCTAAACTTATGATTATATGAACCGTACCCCAAACCGACACAGGTGGTCAGGTAGAGAATACTAAGGCGCTTGAGAGAACTCGGGTGAAGGAACTCGGCAAAATTGTACCGTAACTTCGGGAGAAGGTACGCCCTTGTTTGTGATAGGACTTGCTCCTTGAGCAGATGAGGGCCGCAGTGACCAGGTGGCTGGGACTGTTTATTAAAAACACAGCACTCTGCTAACTCGCAAGAGGACGTATAGGGTGTGACACCTGCCCGGTGCCGGAAGGTTAATTGATGGGGTTATCTTCGGAGAAGCTCTTGATCGAAGCCCCGGTAAACGGCGGCCGTAACTATAACGGTCCTAAGGTAGCGAAATTCCTTGTCGGGTAAGTTCCGACCTGCACGAATGGTGTAACCATGGCCACGCTGTCTCCACCCGAGACTCAGTGAAATTGAAATCGCAGTGAAGATGCTGTGTACCCGCACCTAGACGGAAAGACCCCGTGAACCTTTACTACAGCTTGGCACTGAACATTGAACCTACATGTGTAGGATAGGTGGGAGGCTTCGAAGCACAGTCGCTAGATTGTGTGGAGCCGTCCTTGAAATACCACCCTTGTATGTTTGATGTTCTAACATTGGTCCCTTATCGGGATTATGGACAGTGTCTGGTGGGTAGTTTGACTGGGGCGGTCTCCTCCCAAATAGTAACGGAGGAGCACGAAGGTTAGCTAATCACGGTCGGACATCGTGAGGTTAGTGCAATGGCATAAGCTAGCTTAACTGCGAGACAGACACGTCGAGCAGGTACGAAAGTAGGTCATAGTGATCCGGTGGTTCTGTATGGAAGGGCCATCGCTCAACGGATAAAAGGTACTCCGGGGATAACAGGCTGATACCGCCCAAGAGTTCATATCGACGGCGGTGTTTGGCACCTCGATGTCGGCTCATCACATCCTGGGGCTGAAGTCGGTCCCAAGGGTATGGCTGTTCGCCATTTAAAGTGGTACGCGAGCTGGGTTTAGAACGTCGTGAGACAGTTCGGTCCCTATCTGGTGTGGGCGTTGGATGATTGATGGGAGCTGCTCCTAGTACGAGAGGACCGGAGTGGACGAACCGCTGGTGTTCGGGTTGTCATGCCAATGGCATTGCCCGGTAGCTACGTTCGGAACGGATAACCGCTGAAAGCATCTAAGCGGGAAGCCGGCCCAAAGATGAGTCATCCCTGACTTTTAAAGTCCGGAAGGGTTGTTATAGACGATGACGTTGATAGGCAGGATGTGGAAGCGTTGTAAGGCGTTAAGCTAACCTGTACTAATTGCCCGAGAGGCTTAACCATACAACGCCCAAGAGGCTTTATATCTTGAGTGTTGTAAGACAAAGCTAATAGTAAGCAGAGTAGTAGTACTCAGTGCTCAAAGATTGATTACGTGAATATCAGAATTCCTAAATTGTTAAGTTTTAAGCAACGATGATTAAACAGACTCCAAAGAGTATTGTTGGTCCTCCTTGCGCAGAAGTCATGATAAAGAGCATCATGATTCTGCACTAAAGTTTTTCCTGGCAGCCATAGCGATACGGTACCACCTGATCCCATTCCGAACTCAGAAGTGAAACGTATTAGCGGCGATGGTAGTGTGGGGTTTCCCCATGTGAGAGTAGCACACTGCCAGGTCCCATTCGAAAGAAGGGCTATCCTAACGGATAGCCCTTTTTTTATGCGTGATAGAAAGTTTGATACCGTGTTAAGCCATTTAATTGACAGCGTAATAGGCCGTTGTGAAAGAGGCTGAGGCATACGTTTAAGCTTAAATCATGGAACAAGTGCAAACAAAATACCGGCTGATCAAGCCATTGGGTATCACAAGACGCGCATAACAAAGACAATTAAAACTCGCCAGCCTGAATCATTTTTTCTTAAATCAAAAATTTGCAGTCCTATACTGATTCATATCACTATAATACTGTGCTCATAGACTATTGCAGTGGCTACTCTCCGCGATACATCAAAACTTGTTTAAATACGTAGCGAGTGGAATCTTAAAAGTAAAAAAAGCTTAAATCATAAGATGGTGGAAATACGCTTGAAGTTGTTATCGTTCATAGCAAGATAATGGCGCCTAATTATTAAATACATAAACTACAGAAGTTCATAACTTACTTTTCAGTTTTGATAATGTGGACTAAATTCAATTTGGATGACAGCTATAAGGGCACAGTAAAAGTTTCGACTAAGGGGGAAGCTTCGCAGCTCAAGCAATGTGCTCCTTAATTAAATGTGATGGATGCTTTATTTGAAATCTTTTGCACAACATTTCTTCATACTTGCTTTTCACACATAATAACGAATAGAAATTGCATCAAGGAAACCATCAGAAACACATCTTTACATTCAATATAATACAAACAAGCATTTTTCTGACATTCTCTGGTTTATTCTCAATAAGCTACAGAATAAACCGTGACAAAACTTCCATTGTTAAAACCGTTAACTGCTGTAGTGATTTTACTCTCTGCGTTAGTACAAAACACCTCTGCCATTGTAATTCGACACGATATTTCGGCAGATCGGTACCTAGCATCCAAACTTGATTTTCCTGCACTGGCGACCTTTTATTCCATCGGTGTACATGGCACATTGATTGAACCTGAATGGATATTAACTGCGGCGCATACGGTTTTTTGTCTTGATAAAGGACAGAAAATTCTAGCGGGTGATGAAATAGTTGAAATAGAAGCTAGATATAGTTTTCCATCTTATAAGTTGGGTGAACAAAACGATATTGCACTTATTAAACTTAGAACACCAGTCACAAGCGTGCAGCCAGCAAAACTGTATCGACAGGAAGATGAACTGCACCAAGAGATTTGGTTTATAGGCAGTGGCGGGACAGGTACAGGCCTTACTGGCGAAATCGTTGGCTATGCCGAAAATAATGGTGTCTTACGAAAAGCACAAAACAAAGTTGTATCAGTGACTGCGTCGGATCTAAGGTTTATCTTTGAAAAAGACACAAAAGGACTCGAGCTTGAGGGCGTATCTGGCAATGGTGATAGCGGCGGACCTGCCTTTATTCAAAAAAATGACGAGTATTATCTACTTGGCGTTAGCTCTCGTGTCGACTCATGGTTTAAAGACGTGGGTGAATATGGAGTAAAAGAACTCTATACCAGAGTATCCACTCATCAAGATTGGATAGATGAGGTGATGAACGCGAATAAAGTAGAGCGGTCAAAACTCAGCTCATCGAGTTCTTTCATGCAGCCAGGAATGACAGAAGAGCATTTACCTAGTCTTTGCGCATCTATCAGTATCAGTAAAAAGCAACGAACACCAAAGGTAGCAAACTAATTTATAAAATGAATATGGGCGTCACAAACATAGCGCGAATTTGAATTACCGGCGTTGAAGTCCCTCGTTCGTTTTTAGCACATATTAGGTTGTGAGCATTAAAGTACTGACTGTTAGACATCTTGTTGAATGTTAATGACCTGCATTAATGACTAACGTGGCGTGTTGAATGGGTAGGCGACCACAGGGTTACACTTGAAACCGAGAACATTATGTTTCATTTCATCACAGACAAAATCTAACAATAGCGTTATTGTAATACTCAGAAGCTATAGGGGAATGATTTCAATATCAAGAGAGTAATATATGCCTGAGAACATTGTATTAGAAGCAACCTTCAATCCGTCAGTCAAAACCTATTGGTTAGTGAGCCTGTTGCTATTCTCAACCCTTATAGTAATCGGTATTCCATTACTTGTAATATCCATCCCTCTATTTTATTTAGTCAGCAGTAAAATGATTGCAGCGATGTCTGCAATAATCACTGAACGCAAACTTGTAGTAAAAAGAGGGATTTTCAATAAAGAAGAAAAAACAATTCCGCTTGAGAAGATAACAGATGTAGCGATGACACAAGGTCCGCTTATGCGCGTATTTGATTTATACAGATTGTCTTTTGAAACCGCGGGACAATCAGCTCAGGGCGCACTCGTTTCACTTATCGGAATTGAAGATGCTATTAATTTTAGAGAAACTATTCTAAGCCAAAAAGATAAGGCCGCTGAGGGAAATAGATTTTCAGCAGAGGACGAGTCAAATACCAGTGATGACTTCGCCTTACTATTGCAAAGCACTCATCGAATAGAAGCACTATTAGAGAAGCTAGTTAATTCTAAGTAAGAGTTAATGTAGTGTGAGTTGAAGGTAGTAACGGGTCTGGTGTACTAATACCATCTTAATTAAACACCCTTTGTTCGCACCTAGCGTAATAAGCTAACTGTATACGAATGTTAATATCTAAAGGAAATGCTTATTCAGTATTAAGGTGTATTGGACAACATAAGTAAATCGAACAACAGTGAGTAGACCTTCAGTGATTAAATAGCAGTAAGTCATTCCTTGGAACCATTTCAAGACAATACCGATAGATATAGAACAAGTAACTTAACGCACTATAGTTTATCTCAAGAGTTTAGCTCGAGAGTGTAGCTTGGAGACAGAAGCCTATATCACCTATCAAACCCACCATCTCCGTTAACGTCATTAACAGTGTGCTGGCGACATATTGCAAAGCTAGTAAATAAAGTAGGTTAACTTATAGGTAAGATGATAGAAAAATTACACCTAGCTAATAGCCCTAACTTTCAGATCGCACCAATTCAATAACACAGCTACAAGCGGCCAATAAGATAGCAAAGCCTAATGAGGTTAAACATAATCACATAAGTATAATAGGGTTGTCTAAGCGATTACTTGTAAGGGTAATGACATACATAGCGCAGTACATAGGGTGAGCCGAGTCTATATAATTAATGAAGAGCTATGAATGTTTATACCGACATACAAAAGTGAGTAATACGCGACTAATGATATACGAATAGTTAATAATGAAGTGAGCGAGTTTAATCGTCTTTAAACCAGCGTAGAAGAAGGCGTATAGCTGGTTTTGAAAACTTTATAAAATTAATTTAAAAAAAGTGTTGATCCAAAAGCTGATTCGCGTAGAATGCGCGCCTCGCTTCAAGGAGTTGGCAACAACATCGAGAAGCAGTTTTCATTGACTCTTCGGAGTTAACAACGGTTCGAAAAGAAATTTACGAAAAACGTTGACACTGAAAACAAGAAGCGTATTATACGCCTCCCGCTTCGAGAGAAGCGAAGCAAGAAAGACGCTAGCAACTATATGTAGCCACCGTCCTCCTTGCGCAGAAGTCACGACAAAAAGCGTCATGATTCTGCACTATGTTCTTTAACAATTTAGACAAGACAATCTGTGTGGGCACTCATTAAGAGTGTCACACAACGACGATTCATATTCGATATATTTAATTGAAGAGTTTGATCATGGCTCAGATTGAACGCTGGCGGCAGGCCTAACACATGCAAGTCGAACGGAAACATGTCTAGCTTGCTAGATGATGTCGAGTGGCGGACGGGTGAGTAATGCTTGGGAACTTGCCTTTGCGAGGGGGATAACAGTTGGAAACGACTGCTAATACCGCATAATGTCTTCGGACCAAACGGGGCTTAGGCTCCGGCGCAAAGAGAGGCCCAAGTGAGATTAGCTAGTTGGTGAGGTAAAGGCTCACCAAGGCAACGATCTCTAGCTGTTCTGAGAGGAAGATCAGCCACACTGGGACTGAGACACGGCCCAGACTCCTACGGGAGGCAGCAGTGGGGAATATTGCACAATGGGGGAAACCCTGATGCAGCCATGCCGCGTGTGTGAAGAAGGCCTTCGGGTTGTAAAGCACTTTCAGTTGTGAGGAAAAGTTAGTAGTTAATACCTGCTAGCCGTGACGTTAACAACAGAAGAAGCACCGGCTAACTCCGTGCCAGCAGCCGCGGTAATACGGAGGGTGCGAGCGTTAATCGGAATTACTGGGCGTAAAGCGCACGCAGGCGGTTTGTTAAGCTAGATGTGAAAGCCCCGGGCTCAACCTGGGACGGTCATTTAGAACTGGCAGACTAGAGTCTTGGAGAGGGGAGTGGAATTCCAGGTGTAGCGGTGAAATGCGTAGATATCTGGAGGAACATCAGTGGCGAAGGCGACTCCCTGGCCAAAGACTGACGCTCATGTGCGAAAGTGTGGGTAGCGAACAGGATTAGATACCCTGGTAGTCCACACCGTAAACGCTGTCTACTAGCTGTTTGTGGCTTTAAGCCGTGAGTAGCGAAGCTAACGCGATAAGTAGACCGCCTGGGGAGTACGGCCGCAAGGTTAAAACTCAAATGAATTGACGGGGGCCCGCACAAGCGGTGGAGCATGTGGTTTAATTCGATGCAACGCGAAGAACCTTACCTACACTTGACATGTTGAGAAGTTACTAGAGATAGTTTCGTGCCTTCGGGAACTCAAACACAGGTGCTGCATGGCTGTCGTCAGCTCGTGTCGTGAGATGTTGGGTTAAGTCCCGCAACGAGCGCAACCCTTGTCCTTAGTTGCCAGCATTTAGTTGGGCACTCTAAGGAGACTGCCGGTGACAAACCGGAGGAAGGTGGGGACGACGTCAAGTCATCATGGCCCTTACGTGTAGGGCTACACACGTGCTACAATGGCATATACAGAGGGATGCGAGACAGTGATGTGGAGCGGACCCCTTAAAGTATGTCGTAGTCCGGATTGGAGTCTGCAACTCGACTCCATGAAGTCGGAATCGCTAGTAATCGCAGGTCAGAATACTGCGGTGAATACGTTCCCGGGCCTTGTACACACCGCCCGTCACACCATGGGAGTGGGATGCAAAAGAAGTAGTTAGTTTAACCTTCGGGAGAACGATTACCACTTTGTGTTTCATGACTGGGGTGAAGTCGTAACAAGGTAACCCTAGGGGAACCTGGGGTTGGATCACCTCCTTACCAAAATGTCGATGGTGACATTGTTAGTGTAGTGCCTACACAAATTGTCTTGTTTAATAGTTTAAAGAAGTGCCCTAGAGCGCTTAAATTTGATTGCAAAATCAAACTTAAGTGCTTTCTTTGAAAGCATTATGTTCTTTAACAATTTGGAAAGCTGATATTTAATTAGTAAATCAATCAAAATTTGAGTAATTGAGAAGTCGAAAGACGTACTTACTACTCTACTTGACTTGAATTGCTTGTTATCAATCTTTATTTGATAGCAAGGCAATTTCACGATTAGCTTGTCATGCATACAACATTACCCATACTCGGATTCAAAAGGCGAGTATGACCGCAAGGTCTTTTGGGGTTGTATGGTTAAGTGACTAAGCGTATACGGTGGATGCCTTGGCAGTTAGAGGCGATGAAGGACGTGTAAGTCTGCGAAAAGCTGTGGTGAGCCGACAAAATGCATTTGAGCCACAGATGTCCGAATGGGGAAACCCACCTATTTATAGGTATCGTTGTATGAATATATAGTACAACGAGGCGAACGAGGGGAACTGAAACATCTAAGTACCCTTAGGAAAAGAAATCAACCGAGATTCCCCTAGTAGCGGCGAGCGAACGGGGATTAGCCCTTAAGCAATTATGAACGTAGTGGAAGCCTCTGGGAAGTGGCGCGATACAAGGTGATAGCCCTGTACACGAAGTGTTTGTTTTTGTGAAATCGAGTAGGTCGGGACACGTGTTATCTTGACTGAATATGGGGGGACCATCCTCCAAGGCTAAATACTCCTAACTGACCGATAGTGAACCAGTACCGTGAGGGAAAGGCGAAAAGAACCCCTGTGAGGGGAGTGAAATAGAACCTGAAACCGTATACGTACAAGCAGTGGGAGCAGACTTGTTCTGTGACTGCGTACCTTTTGTATAATGGGTCAGCGACTTATATTTAGTAGCAAGGTTAAGCAAATAGCGGAGCCGTAGCGAAAGCGAGTGTTAACTGCGCGTTTAGTTGCTAGGTATAGACCCGAAACCCGGTGATCTAGCCATGGGCAGGTTGAAGGTTGAGTAACATCAACTGGAGGACCGAACCCACTAACGTTGAAAAGTTAGGGGATGACTTGTGGCTGGGGGTGAAAGGCCAATCAAACCGGGAGATAGCTGGTTCTCCCCGAAATCTATTTAGGTAGAGCCTCGGACGAATTCCATTGGGGGTAGAGCACTGTTAAGGCTAGGGGGTCATCCCGACTTACCAACCCTTTGCAAACTCCGAATACCAATGAGAACTATCCGGGAGACACACGGCGGGTGCTAACGTCCGTCGTGAAGAGGGAAACAACCCAGACCGCCAGCTAAGGTCCCAAAATATTGCTAAGTGGGAAACGATGTGGGAAGGCATAGACAGCTAGGAGGTTGGCTTAGAAGCAGCCACCCTTTAAAGAAAGCGTAATAGCTCACTAGTCGAGTCGGCCTGCGCGGAAGATGTAACGGGGCTAAGCAATATACCGAAGCTGCGGATACGTGTTTACACGTATGGTAGGGGAGCGTTGTGTAAGTGGATGAAGGTGAATCGAGAGGTTTGCTGGACATATCACAAGTGCGAATGCTGACATGAGTAACGATAATGGGAGTGAAAAACTCCCACGCCGGAAGACCAAGGTTTCCTGTCCCATGCTAATCAGGGCAGGGTAAGTCGGCCCCTAAGGCGAGGCAGAAATGCGTAGTCGATGGGAAACGGATTAATATTTCCGTACTTATATAATCAGTGATGGAGGGACGGAGAAGGCTAAGCAAGCTTGGCGTTGGTTGTCCAAGTGAAAGCAAGTAGGCCGAGCGTTTAGGTAAATCCGGACGCTTAAAGCTGAGATGCGAGACGAGCTACTACGGTAGTGAAGTTGTTGATGCCCTGCTTCCAGGAAAAGCTTCTAAACTTATGATTATATGAACCGTACCCCAAACCGACACAGGTGGTCAGGTAGAGAATACTAAGGCGCTTGAGAGAACTCGGGTGAAGGAACTCGGCAAAATTGTACCGTAACTTCGGGAGAAGGTACGCCCTTGTTTGTGATAGGACTTGCTCCTTGAGCAGATGAGGGCCGCAGTGACCAGGTGGCTGGGACTGTTTATTAAAAACACAGCACTCTGCTAACTCGCAAGAGGACGTATAGGGTGTGACACCTGCCCGGTGCCGGAAGGTTAATTGATGGGGTTATCTTCGGAGAAGCTCTTGATCGAAGCCCCGGTAAACGGCGGCCGTAACTATAACGGTCCTAAGGTAGCGAAATTCCTTGTCGGGTAAGTTCCGACCTGCACGAATGGTGTAACCATGGCCACGCTGTCTCCACCCGAGACTCAGTGAAATTGAAATCGCAGTGAAGATGCTGTGTACCCGCACCTAGACGGAAAGACCCCGTGAACCTTTACTACAGCTTGGCACTGAACATTGAACCTACATGTGTAGGATAGGTGGGAGGCTTCGAAGCACAGTCGCTAGATTGTGTGGAGCCGTCCTTGAAATACCACCCTTGTATGTTTGATGTTCTAACATTGGTCCCTTATCGGGATTATGGACAGTGTCTGGTGGGTAGTTTGACTGGGGCGGTCTCCTCCCAAATAGTAACGGAGGAGCACGAAGGTTAGCTAATCACGGTCGGACATCGTGAGGTTAGTGCAATGGCATAAGCTAGCTTAACTGCGAGACAGACACGTCGAGCAGGTACGAAAGTAGGTCATAGTGATCCGGTGGTTCTGTATGGAAGGGCCATCGCTCAACGGATAAAAGGTACTCCGGGGATAACAGGCTGATACCGCCCAAGAGTTCATATCGACGGCGGTGTTTGGCACCTCGATGTCGGCTCATCACATCCTGGGGCTGAAGTCGGTCCCAAGGGTATGGCTGTTCGCCATTTAAAGTGGTACGCGAGCTGGGTTTAGAACGTCGTGAGACAGTTCGGTCCCTATCTGGTGTGGGCGTTGGATGATTGATGGGAGCTGCTCCTAGTACGAGAGGACCGGAGTGGACGAACCGCTGGTGTTCGGGTTGTCATGCCAATGGCATTGCCCGGTAGCTACGTTCGGAACGGATAACCGCTGAAAGCATCTAAGCGGGAAGCCGGCCCAAAGATGAGTCATCCCTGACTTTTAAAGTCCGGAAGGGTTGTTATAGACGATGACGTTGATAGGCAGGATGTGGAAGCGTTGTAAGGCGTTAAGCTAACCTGTACTAATTGCCCGAGAGGCTTAACCATACAACGCCCAAGAGGCTTTATAATCTTGAGTGTTGTAAGACAAAGCTAATAGTAAGCAGAGTAGTAGTACTCAGTGCTCAAAGATTGATTACGTGAATATCAGAATTCCTAAATTGTTAAGTTTTAAGCAACGATGATTAGACAGACACCAAAGAGTAATGTCGGTCCTCCTTGCGCAGAAGTCATGATAAAGAGCATGATGATTCTGCACTAAAGTTTTTCCTGGCAGCCATAGCGATACGGTACCACCTGATCCCATTCCGAACTCAGAAGTGAAACGTATTAGCGGCGATGGTAGTGTGGGGTTTCCCCATGTGAGAGTAGCACACTGCCAGGTCCCATTCGAAAGAAGGGCTATCCTAACGGATAGCCCTTTTTTTATGCCTGATAGAAAAGTGATGATCGGCATTATGCTCGTCAAGTAGCACCTATCTATAATTGCTAGTCAATGAGCGTTCATCTATAAGCGCTTTTCTATAAGTCAGTTGCCAAAATCTGTCATTAAGTCTAATTAGAACCAGTAAAAGCCTAATTTGACTTTCCCGTATGAAGTAGGGTGATATGAAGATCTGAACCAAGATGATCTGCTGTTGATGACATCAAGGTAAAACAAACGCCCTCACATGCTTCATAGTAAATCACTTAGTATAAAATTACGTATATCTAGTAGGCTAAGCTACAGATTTCACGCCATAGCTTATCTGACTGTTTTAGAAAATAAGTTTTCAATTTAACAAATTTAGATATTCTCATTAGACTCTCCAAGTAGAATAGACATAAAAGTAGTTATGGTCATGCAGCCCACTACGCTAGAAGTAATGACTGTTAGAAGCTGTATGCGTACGACAAGTTCATGAAATCCAACCCAGGGTTGTCACTATTAAATCCACCATTAGAGAAATGCATGTAACGCAAAGCGACGTGTTGGCTTTCATCAAGCTCAACCACTAAGCCGAGCCTATCTTCAAATTGGTAATTAGACCCTATATCCTTACCTGCTACTTTCTCATCATTAATGAAACTTGCTCCTATACCTGCTTCAACATACAAAGGGTAGTCATACACAGTGCTAATTTGTTTCATAAAAATTGGCGTGATTGATAGCGCGTAGCTTGTGCTATGGTTATTGTCTTCACCGTATTCCCAATGATATGCGCTTAGCTCCCAGTAAAGTTTGATATCACCAAACCATCCAGTGCTTAAGTTATGTTCTAAGGGGCGATAGGCAAATCGAATACCGTCGATATCGTCAAAGCCATTCATGTAATCAATGCTGACGGTTTGTTTGGCTTGCGCTAAGCTTGGTACTAAAAGCAAAGCTAGGACAGTAAGTCTGAATGTATGTTTGAACATGTTGTCTCCTTAATATGCAAGGAGAGAAGCAAAATCATGACCAGAAATGAAAATCTACTATTTTCAATGTTTTAACGTTATTTGGAAAGCTTATGTATTTTTAGTAATTTAGTAATTTTCTTGAAATAAGTAATTATTACAGGGGTTTCCACACATCGTCTTTCTCAACATTTTGCTCTGTTCGAAACCTTTCTATAAGGTCTTCAGGTAGACTTATACCGTATTTTTCGTAAATGGTAGATATCAACCTTGGGTTATTCGCTAAAAATAGGTTTAGCTCTTTTATTATTTCAGGGTGACGTAAAGTAGATAGTAGAAAAGGGACATCAATAAAAGGAAGTGTAACATCAACGGAAAAAGGACCTAGTTGAGGGTAACTCTGCGTAAAATACTTTCCAACATGATATTCAACATCTACAGCATCCACTTCTTTATGTTGAAGTAGTGAAAGTGCATTATAAGTTTCTTCAATGGAAACTAAAGATACAAGGTTATTATCAATTCTCTTTTGCCATTTAACCGGCGTAAACCCTTGTGGAATCGCTAATTTCTTAATGAAGTTTAGCCCTTTTCCAATATCTTCCGATCTAATGAGTGTTCCAGATAAGGTATGAGCAACAGGTTTAGAATAAGTTTTTTCACCTAGGGCTGTATCTTCGCTATTCCAACGAGGGTTATCAGGATAGACAAAGTCTACATTCCCCTTATTTAATTCAATTTGTAACCTTCGAACGGGCATGTCTAAATATACGAATTCATGGCCTGATGCTTCAGAGAATGCTTCTAAAATTGCCCAGCCAACACCCTTATCAACATTCGAAGTAAAGTCATAGTGGGGAAAGTACTCAATATTTTGAGCGCCAATAATATACTGTTCTGCTTGCGCTAAATTGCCGCAGAAGATAAAGAGAAGGCAGTAGAAAGTCCGTTTTATGTAGCCCACTGATGTTACCTTATTAATGAATACTATTATTGAACACAGAGATTAATAGTAGCGCATAAACGCTTATTGAGGCTGCCAAATGTCTTTATCTTCAATACTAAATTCAGTTTGTATTTGTTGTGTCAGTGCTTCTAACGAAGTAATGCCATAGCGCAATCTAATTGAATCAATAATTTCTGGGTTGTTATTTATAAAAGCATTTAGCTCCTCAACGACGTCTTGGTGTCTTAGAGAAGAAAGCATAAAAGGGATCTCATTGTGAGGGAGAGTAATATCTAATATGAAAGGACCAATTTGAGGGGACTGGTTGGAATAGTAATTACCCACATGGTATTCGAAATCTATGGCGTCTACACGCTCTAGCTGGAGTAAAGATAAACCTGCAAAAGTATCCGAGATGGAAACTATTTTAATAAGGTTTTGATCTAATCGCGTTTGCCAATTTACCGGTGTAAAGCCAAGAGGCATAGCAATTCTCTTAATAGAGTTAATACCTTTACTAACATTCTTGGGTTTTACAAATGTACCTGTAACCGCTCGGGTGAGCGCAATTGAGAAATACTTTTCTTTACTATTAGTGACTTCGTTATACCAACCGGGATTATCGGGATAGACAAAATCCACATGCCCTTTAAGCATTTCCATTTGAAGACGTCGAACAGGCATCGATAGATAAGAAAATTCGTGGCCGGATGATTCTGAAAATGCTTCCAGTATTGCCCAGCCTACTCCCTTATCGATAGGAGAAGCAAAATTATAGTGAGGGTAATATTCTATGTTTTGTGAGCCCACAATAAATTTATCAGCGGTGGCCGTCGTACTAATCCATATCAGTAAAAGGCAAAACAACCCCTGTTTCATGCCATACTCCTACTTATTTTGATACTAAAATACCGAACACTGTTAAAGGTGTATATACGCAATTGGACTTAATGAAAGTCTCTGGATGGCATAGTGATATTTTCAAGCCATGGTGTTCGGTCAATTAACTTTCCCGCAATAATATGAATCACTCCTTCCTTAGAGCGTTCAATAATACCATTAACCTGCATAAGTTTAGCTTTTAAAAAGGTTTTATGTTGTGCACGTGCAGTCGACTGCCATATAACGACATTTATATTACCTGTATGGTCTTCCAATGTTAGAAAAGTGACCCCAGCAGCACTACCAGGCGCTTGTCGCCCAGTCACACACCCAAGTATTTTTACAACAGATTTGTGAGGTTTTAAAAGTAGTGCTTTCGCTGAAGTAATAAAACATAAATCTCGTTCTTCGTGTAAAAGTGCAACAGGGTGATCATTTACACAAAGTCCGATAGATGCATAATCTTCAATCAAGTTTTCAGCCACGCTGGGGGCAGTGCTAAAACTATCCGTATTAAGGGTATTTTCAAACAGCGGTAAATTGGTTTGTTTGTCCATTAGTCGCCAACGTGTTTGGTAGCGATTGCCCGCAATGCTCCTAAATGCATCTGCGCTAGCAAGCGACTCCAGCTCATCAGAACGAATGTCGAGTTTACGTACTGCCTCTATATTATCAAACCCGGTAGGCGGCCTGAGGCTCACAACAAGCTGAGCACTTTTTTCACTTAGACCTTTAATAAGCCTTAGGCCAAGCTGAATTTGCTTCTCGCCTTTGCATTCAACAATCAAATGTTCGTAATTTGATGCATTCACACAAGGCGCATGTACGGTAATATGATGACGCTTAGCATCTAGTACCAGTTGTGAAGGCGAATAAAAACCCATTGGCCAACTGTTTAACAAGGCAACATAAAACTCTACAGGGAAATAATGCTTTAACCAGCAAGACACATAAGCTAATACGGCGAAGGATGCTGAGTGAGATTCTGGAAAACCATAGCCAGCAAAGCCTTTGATTTGTTCGAAAAGATTATTTGAAAAAGCGGTATCGTACCCTCGTGATACCATGCCTTTTATCAGCTTTTCTTTAAACTCAAAAATGCGGCCGTCTTTTTTCCAGCTCGCCATTGCGCGTCGTAGTTGATCTGCTTCACCGCCACTAAAGCCAGCCGCTACCATGGCCAGTTTTATGACTTGTTCTTGAAAAATTGGAACGCCCATAGTGCGCGACAGCACTTCTTTCACTTCTTCAGAAGGATAGGTTATCGCTTCCTTTCCGTGCCGTCGTAGTAGATAAGGGTGCACCATATCACCCTGAATAGGACCTGGTCTTACTATAGCTATTTGCACCACTAAGTCGTAATAACATCGAGGTTTTAAACGAGGCAGCATCGACATTTGTGCGCGAGATTCAATTTGAAATACGCCCACGGTGTCAGCCTGACAAATCATATCGTAAACCTGTTTGTCATCGCCTAACTTGGTAATGAAAGGAATATCTATATCGACAGGGAATTGCTTGTTGAGTAAGTCAAAGGTACGGCGAATGGCGCTTAACATGCCTAAAGCCAACACATCAACTTTCAATAATCCTAGCGTCTCAATATCATCCTTATCCCACTGTATAATAGTACGCTCTGGCATTGCTGCGTTTTCAACAGGGACTAACTCATACAATGGTCCTGAACTAATGACAAAGCCACCAACGTGCTGAGAAAGATGTCGAGGGGTACCGAGAAGTTGCTCTGTAATACTAATGAGAAGTTTGACCCTTTCATTTGCTGGATCGAACCCTAAATTTGAAAGCTGAGACTGCCAAGGAATGACATTGTCTCGGCGATTAATTTGCTTCATCACAAAGCTTAATTGCGACTCGCTGAAGCCCAAAGCTTTGCCCACATCTTTAAACGCCGATTTAAAGCGATAGCATATGACAGTAGAAGCAATAGCCGTTCTTTCTCTGCCATACTTTTCATAGATGTATTGAATAATTTCTTCTCGGCGTTGATGTTCAAAATCTACGTCAATGTCAGGTGGTTCGTTTCGTTCCTTAGAAATAAAGCGTTCGAATAACACATTAATTTGCCGTGGATCAACGGCGGTAATTTCTAAGCAATAACACACGATAGAGTTAGCCGCTGAACCTCTACCTTGATAGAGGATTTTGCGGGCTTTGGCGAATTGAACAATGTCATAAATGGTAAGAAAAAAGTACTCATACTCTTGTTCACGGATTAGTGAGAGTTCTTTTTCAATAAGAGCTCTAAGAGCATCCGTCAGACCTTCTGGAAAACGCACTTTTATGCCTGCTTCTACACGCTCTCTTAAATAGGTAGTAGGCGATGTACCTTGGGGGATAATTTCAGAAGGGTATTGATAGCGTAGTTCTGCTAACGAAAACAGGCAGCCTCTCGCGACATCAATGGCATTGGAAATCCACTTTTCAGGGAATAGCTTTTTTAATTTTGAAACCGTACGCAGGCTACGCTCAGCATTACTTAGAGCTGCTCGCCCCAATTTGTCTACTTGAGTATGTGCTTGGGTGGCATGAAGAACATGTTGAAGTGGTAGGCTATCTACATGGTGCATAAGCACACCAGTACAAGCAATAATAGGAAACTCAAATTTTTCCTGTAGTTGTGTGTAAGTCGCAAATCGATGATGATCATAGCCATCAAGTAAACGTTGTGCGCCTATGTACGTTGTTATATTGGGTTGGCTGATTAGCCAAGTCGCCCAGTAATTATTTTTTTCTTCCTGAGTATTGGGAAGCCATATAAAAATGCAGTGACGAATGGTTCGTAAATCCCACTCTGCAAGTTGATACTCACCCTTTTGGCTGCGCCTTCTGGCATTTGTAATTATGCGACAAAGCTCGGTATATGCCACTTTATTAGGGCACAGTAATATAAAAGACAAGGTATCATCGAAGCGAAAATAGCTGCCGACAATGAGCTTAATAGGGAGTTTTTGCTGTGTGATTTCAGCATAAGCTCGCACTACGCCCGCCACAGAACATTCATCGGTAATAGCTAACGCTTCGTATCCAAGAAAAGAGGCGGTAGTCACTAGCTGTGCAGGCGAAGACGCCCCTGTTAAAAAGCTATAGTGGCTCTGACAGAAAAGTTCGCTATACATTAGCTGTATACGCCTTGTGTCCACCAACAGGCATTTACGTCTTTAAAGACGAGCAAGCGTACACCATGATTGGTTTCGGCGATAAAATAATCTTTCTGGCTAGCCGCGCTACTCCACCACTGCGTTTGAAGTCGTATAGGTCCAAAGCAAATACGTGTCGCTTGGTTAAGGGGCATGGGACGCTTAAACAAAAACGCCGGAGTTATATCGGCTGCATAGGCGGGCGTAATTTCCTCCACCTGATTAATTGTCATACCTTCAAAGGTATGGCTGTTACCCGCTTTAGGATGAAGGGTGCTGTCATCACCTAATTTTGCTTTTAACCTTCCAATAAGTTGTTTTTGTGCCACTGAAGTAAATCGATGGGAAAAAAAATCATTTCCATCGTTTTCAATGGGCTCGAATTGCTGGCAGGTTAGGGATATAGCGATAGCGGGCTCGGGCAGCAAGAGGGTTTCAACTTTAAGCTCAACCAGCGCTAACCAGTCTTTCTGCGTGGCAAAAGGCATAGCACCATTTACCGCTATAGATAAGGGCTCTGCTTCTCTGAAATGCACCTGAAAAAGAATAGATGGCGTGAGTAAATTGCGTGCGCGTAAGTAGTGTTCTAACGTAATGAGTAGCGCTTTAATGCTTGGCAATAAGTGTTGCGTATTTTCCACTTCATACGATAAATTTTTTAACTGCTTGAAGCTTATCGATGGCCTGAATAAAACGTATTTTGGAAAGGTTTCCCCCCGCAGTGCGGTTAAATAGCGAATAGTATCGTTTGAAAATCGTTGCCCAAGTTCATGGACGGGGAGTTTAAGTAGTTGGCCTATCTGCCTAACACCGACTTTAGCAAGGGTATCAATGGTTTTCGAATCTAGCGAGGTTTGTTCTAGCTTACACTGGGACAATAGCAGAGTTATGTCTTCTTTATTATCGGTATAGCGATTGGTTTTATTTTTAGCGAGAAGGCGTGCTGCATCCACCCCCCATGCAGTGGCGAAGTAAAAGTGAATACCAGCAGAATGTAGTTCGTTTGTAAGTACATGCCATAAAGCATCAATACCACCGTAATACTGCAGTAAATTGTCTAGTCGAATAGCAATGGCGTTGTGAGCATCAATCACAATATCTGATGCGAGTGGGTATAACCGATGTGCAAGAAATAGAAGGGTCTCTTTTTCGGTATCACGATTAAACGCTAAAATGTGCACGTGAGGACAGAGCGCTGCGGCCTGTGCAAGGCCTTGACCACATTCAACACCTTCGTTTATAGCCTGAGAATTAGCTTGCACTACTTGGTTGCCCTGCTCGTGATAAACCACAGTGGGTATTTCATCTTCTGTGAATCCGCCATCTTTTTTATGGGAGTCAAGAGTTAACTGATAGCAGTAAAAGTAAGCCCATAGCATCATTAAATCACCGAGTGTAATGCTGGCTCGGTGTTCTTATTATTTTGCATGGCCGATTGAATGGCGCGGTTGTTAGGGGTCCATGAATGGGGGATCACAATATCGGTTACGGGCCATCCATGACGCTGTTTAATAATATTAACAACCAATTGCGCATCGCGAATATGCAGACTTAAATCTAGGGTAATTGGAAAAGAAGCACTTTGTTGATTAGGGGAAGTAAACAGTAAGCATAGTGTATCGTTATGCGATGCCGCCACTTGCAAACGCCGCGCTGCTTTTGCATCCATGGTGTTATTCCAAAGCAATACACAATGACAAGCTGCACTTTTTAAGCATTGCTCTGCTGCCCACAAGGCTTCTTGATCTGTTTTTGGAAGCACAACGATGACTTGTTCTAAGTCTACGCCTAAGCTGCTTAGCCAGGGCGCTTGGAGCTGGGCAGGTGGCTTTATAAATACACGCAGTTTATGAGTGCGATGCGCAGTCAAAATATGTTTAAAAAGCGTGATTTCTCCAATACCCGTTAACGACGCAACTCTTACGACGCCTGATGTGGCGATACCACCGTGCAGGGCTTCATCCAATACATGATTACCCAGCAAAAACTTGTTTTCGCTTACAGGCTTCTCTCGAGCTCGCCATATATGAGGGTGCTTATCAAAAAGCGCTGCCTTTGAACGAGCTTCATTAATGGGTGAAATAGGAATATTCATAACACTATAATGCTGTATGTATGTACAGTATTATAGTGTAGAGGTTTGTCTTTTCAAGATGGGTTAAATAGTTAAGGCTGTGAGGGCATCTAACTATTTGAAAAAAATGCTTAAATAATTACTCAAATAATTACGCCGTACTGGCATCGCTGCTAGCAGGGCTTTTTTTAGTGTTACCGCCCACCGAGCTGGTAATTAACTGGCAGGCCGCAATAAAGCCATCAGCGCTGTTTTTAGACCAAGCCATACGAATGGGGCCGGGCATTTCTTTAATCACGTCTCGCACATCGCTTTGTGATACATCGGTGCTGCTTAATGCTGAATCCAACGCTTCTTCTAACGTAGCGCCTTTTTCACAACACGCCATTACGATACTAGAGAAATTAAGCATAAGCGGCATAAGAGCAGTATGTTGTTGCTGACTTATCAGGCGGCTTTTGTAGGCACTTTCGATGCGCGCTGCATATGTCTTTTCTAATGCATCAGTGACGAGCACTAAATTCTTATAAGCATGATTAACTTTATTACCATTTTGTTTTGCAGATGAGCGCGTAAGCGTAAGCTCTCGTTGTAGCGTTTGCACACGAAGCGCTAAATAAATCAAAAACAGGACAAGCAGCCCTATGATCCCAAATGCAAATATCATTATCTTGCCGCCTTTTGTTCTTCTATGAATTGGATGATTTTTTGCTCTAAAATGAATAATGGCACAGAGCCATTTTCTAATACTGCTCGGTGAAATTTACGTACGTCGAAATGCTGCCCTAGCGCAGTTTCAGCCTTCTCACGCAACGACTTTATTTTTATTTCACCAATCTTATAAGATAGGGCTTGAGCTGGCCATGATATATATCGGTCAATCTCGGTATTTACATTATGCTCTGACAAAGCCGTATTGGACATCATAAAATCAACCGCTTCATCTCGGCTCCATCCCATGGTGTGCATGCCGGTATCTACGACAAGACGACACGCACGCCACATTTCATAGCTTAAGCGGCCAAAATTATCATAAGGGTCTTCATACATTCCTGCTTCAATTCCTAAAAATTCAGAATACAAACCCCAACCTTCACCAAAAGCTGAAATATAAGTGTTACGTCGAACCATGGGTAAATTTTCTAATTCCGCAGCTAAAGATATTTGCAAATGATGCCCAGGAACCGCCTCGTGCAAGGTAAGAGCTGGAAGGGCATAAAGCGGACGCTTGTCCAACGCATAAGTATTTACCCAGTAGTAACCAGGTTGATCGTCTCGACTAGGGTGAATATAACGACCCGTGGTGTACTTCGGGGCAATACTATCGGGTACAGGGGCAACGCCATAGGGTGTGCGAGGTAAATATTCAAAGAGAGATGGTAATTTTGCGTCCATCTTTTTCGCAATAAATGAGGCCTCTTTAAGTAGATCTTCTGCGCTGGTGGCATAAAATTGCGAATCTTCACGTAAAAAGGTAATGAATTCATTAATACTGCCATCGAATTCAAGGCTATCTACCACGCTTTGCATTTCAGTTCGAATTCGATTCACTTCTTTTAAGCCAAGAGAATGAATGTCTTCGGGGCTCATATCTGTAGTGGTGTAGTGCTTGGCGCGGTTAGCGTAATAAGCTTTGCCATCAGGCCACTCGTTAGCAGCAATGGCGGCTCGGGCGCCGGGAATATATTCATCAACCATGAAGTCATAAAATGCTTGGTAAGCAGGGAAAACGCTGGTGGTAATGGCTTGTTGGCCTAGTTGGGCTAACGCAGCTTGTTGTGAAGCATCAATATGTTTTGGAAATCGAGTAAATGGACTGTAGAACCCACTTTTCTTTGGATCGTCCATAATATAAGCGGCTACCGCATCTTCGAAGCCTTCAAGAACCACTTTAGGTTGGGTGTAACCCTCTTTTAGTCCTTGGCGCATATAGGTGATTTGTTGTTCAAAGTAGGGTTTAAGTGCATCCAAACGAGACAGGTAGGCATGATAATCCTCCACCGTTTTAAATACAGATAAATTTGGCAAGGATGCCATGGCACCATGAAAACCGTATTCGGAGTTAATGGGGACAAGATAAGCGCGAAAGTGATATTGGCTAATATAATTCTCTAGCCGATACTGCTGCATAAGCAACGAGATAAAAGCGTCGTCAGATAGGTTTTCCTTAGAATACGCTTTCAATGCATTACGGTACGCTCGCCATTGTTGATCTTGAGTGGCTAAGCCTTGTGGTGAAATATCTGGTAACTTGTTATTTTGCGAACTGTCACCTTGTCTCGAGGCTAGAAGCGGGGAAACACTTAGTTCGTATTTCCAAATTTCATCTAACAACGCATAAAACGACTTATCCTCATTGGTGCTGGCCAACGACGTAAAGCTAGTAAATGCGAGTATAAAAATCAACAAATAACGGTACATGGAAGCCTCCGGTAACCTTAGACCGGATTATCCACGGTGGGTTACTCTTTGTTAGGTGTATAAATTGGGCTAGGGAAAGGCATCACTTTATCAGACTTATTATCTAATTTAGTAATTTTGGCTGTGCCTTTTTTACTGACCGCATCAATTCGAAGGATGTTATGCATAGGAATATAAGTGCTGGTGACGTCTGCGAACTCTGATTTGAGTTTTTCATGGCTGGGATCTACTACTATGCCAGTATGGGTATCCCACACAAATTCTCCAATTTCCACGAATCCAAATAAGCCACTTTGAGAAAGTGATTTGACGTACACATCGTAGCTCTCGCCATTACTGACGAACTGCACGCGATACAAAGGGTCGGTTTTTGTCATAAAG
This sequence comes from Alteromonas sp. CI.11.F.A3, assembly GCF_032925565.1. NCBI lineage: Bacteria > Pseudomonadati > Pseudomonadota > Gammaproteobacteria > Alteromonadales > Alteromonadaceae > Alteromonas > Alteromonas sp. CI.11.F.A3. The sequence continues at coordinate 83,610 of NZ_CP136708.1, read as the reverse complement.
GTGTCGTTAGTTCAATGATGGTTGAAAGAGCGTGAATATTACAATGGACTATGAATACGGGCAATGATCGAAAATCGTTGGGCTTAAACGTTACGGAATCGCTTGGGTAAGGTAATATGTAAAGACCTCAAAAATAGTGGAAATACAATGATAAAAAAACTATTACTTGGAAGTGCGATGACGGCGATGGCGTTTGCTGCCACTGCGCATAACCATGAAACGACAGAAAATAGCTTTAACCCTGATACTCAGCGTATAAAGTCACACTTATTTTTCTTAGCCGATGACTTACTTGAAGGCCGTGATACGGGGTCTCGAGGGCATGAAATTGCCGCGCTGTATATTGCGACAGAATTTGCAAAATATGGTTTAAAGCCAGCGGGTACAGAAGGCTACATGCAACAGGTGAGCTTCCGTAAAGCAAACCTATTGCAAGAGTCGCCAGAATTTACGCTTACTCGTAATGGCGAAAAAATTGCTTTTGCTTACCCAAAAGAATATTTAGCCGGCCCAAGTTTACTTAGCGTTGATGCTAATGTTTCAGGCGAACTTGTGTTTGTTGGCTACGGCATAGTGGCTGACGAGTTGTCTCACAACGATTATGAAAATATCGATGTGGAGGGCAAAATTGTGGTTTCGCTAGCCGGTAAACCCAGTGACTTTCCTTCGGAAGAAGGTGCTCATTTTGCCTCAGGGTATCAGAAGCAAAAATACGCCGCTGAGCATGGCGCAATTGGTATGATTACCATCACCACGCCTAAAAACGAAAAAGTACGGCCTTATCAAAGTCGCTTGAGCTATATTCATACACCGCGTATGGCTTGGCTTAACGACGAAGGCCAACCTGCTAATACCTTCCCTCAAATTAAAGGCGGTGCTTATTTAAGTGAAGCTGCAGCAAAAACCTTATTTGAAGGGGCTGAGCGGGAACTTGACGATATTTATGCTGACCTTGAAGCAGATAAAGTACCAACAGGCTTTGCATTACCTGGCACAGTAAGCTTAAGTAAAAAGAGCACTCACGAAGTAGTGACTAGCCCGAATGTTGTTGGCGTGCTTGAAGGTTCAGATCCCGCGCTTAAAGATGAATATGTCGTCTTTTCCGCGCACTCTGACCACATTGGTTTCGCGAAAACAGTTAAGAAAGACAATATCAACAACGGCGCTATGGATAATGCCTCTGGCACATCGGTAATGCTAGAAACTGCACGCTTATTCAGCGAAATGGACGTAAAACCTAAGCGTTCGATATTGTTTGTATCGGTAACAGGTGAGGAAAAAGGATTATTAGGGGCAGATTACTTTGCTCGCAATCCTACCGTGCCGGTGACGTCAATGGTGGCAAACGTTAACCTTGATATGCCCATTTTAACTTATGAGTTTGCCGACGTCATTGCGTTTGGTGCAAACCACAGTGACTTAAAAGCGTCGGTTGAAACCGCTGCAAGTAATGCTGATATTTCATTAAGCCCAGATCCTTGGCCAGACCAAGCGCTATTTACTCGCTCAGATCACTACGCATTTGTTAAACAAGGCGTACCAGCAGTATTTTTAGTGCCTGGTTTAACATCAAAAGATCCAGAGGTAGATGGTAGTAAAGTGTTTGGTCACTTCCTATCAACGAATTACCACAAACCTAGCGATGATATTAACCAGCCGTTTAATTGGAATGCTGCTGAAGCCTTTACCAAAGTAAATGCACAAATTGGTTGGACCCTAGCTAATCAAGAAGACAAGCCGAAATGGAATGAAGGTGACTTCTTCGGTAATACGTTTAGTAAGTAACGTATCTTTATTCTAAATAGAAAAGCAGCATATATATGCTGCTTTTTTTGTAGGTGAATTTTGATCACGTTACGCGATTTGAAAGCCCTTTGAGGTTAAGCATAGCCCGTATCGATATTGCACTTGGAAATTGATGCTAGAGGATTTTTAAACCTACTTTTTTTACTAACACAGAACTAGTAAGCTTTTTACTACTCTCAATTAAGTATTACATGGAATTTTTACGTTTGAGTTATCAATTAGTAAAAAAGTATCTTCTAAATTTTTACTGGCAGCATTATGTTTCAGCACTTTATATTAACTCGCTTCAATCTTAGGAAAAAAGGTTGGGATGAGACAAAATCTCAATCTAAAGTTTTAACTCACAGCTGGATGGAAAATAGATTAAAACTGTTTGAACAGTATTGTTATTCTTCGATAAAAGGCCAAACTAAAAAGGATTTTGAATGGTTTGTGTTTTTCGATAAAACTACACCACAAATTTTTCGTGAAAAAATTAGCGAGCTCTCTTTACTCTTTCCCCAATTTATACCTATTTATGCAGATGGAATGGATGATTTTTTACCGTCTATTACCAGAGAAATAAAAAGTCGCCTTACAGAGCCTTATTTAATTACAACTAGATTAGATAACGACGATAGCCTTCATCAAGATTTTGTAAAAGAAGTACACAGTCAATTCGCTGAGCAAGAATTTAGGGTTATAGATTTTGTTGACGGTTATACACTGCAAGTTGCACCGCGGGTAAGGTTTGGTCAACACTCACATGTTCACAACCCATTTATGAGTTTGATTGAAAAAAGTGAAAACTTTAAAACAATATGGACTCAAGAACGACACGGTTATTGGAGTAGCGTAAAAGCAGTGAGTCCTATTCGTGGTAAAAGGTTGTGGATGTCAGTTATACACATTGAAAACAAAGCAAATGAATATAAAGGCTATGGTAACGTAGCAAAGAGCGCTATTGATTCATTTAATCTGCACCCACAAGCATTAGAAAATTTTAAATCTAATGCAGAAGATCTTCAGTTAAACAGAGCGGGCGATTTTAAGCATAAGCTAAAAACAAATTGGAAAGTTAACTTCAAGCTATTAGAGAGAAGGTTATTTTCTTAGTTAATTATTATAGATGAAAATAAAGAAAATCTAATCTACGGAAATTATTTAACCTTCCACAAACTAAAAAGGCGCTGTAATAAAGCGCCTTTTTTAATCCGTGATTTTCCTTAAATAAACATCTGCTTAAAAGCAGCCCACTGTTCATTGAACTGTTCAGTTGGTTTACGGGTGAAACCACTTCGAATAAACAAGTTAATGCGGCCATCGGTGTAACAAATAAGCATGTTAGCAATTATCGCCTCATCGGCTGCTAGGGTTTTTCCTTCACGCAACTTGCGCTCACGTAGTACCTGCTTAAGCTGAGTCTCAAGGCGTTCAAAGAGTTTTGCAATACGCGCACGCAATCTGTCTTGCTCACCCATCAAAGCATCACCGTTTAATATACGAGTAATACCTGGGTTCTTCTCGGCAAAGCCTAAAATGAGGTGAAGAATCAGCTGACATCGAGTAAGCGAATCTTTTTCTTCGTTAACTATTTTATTAATGCGGGTAAACAAGGTTTCTTCGATGAACTCGATGAGTCCTTCGAACATTCTGGCTTTACTTGGGAAATGGCGATATAGCGCCGCTTCTGAAACGCCCACTTTTTCAGCTAATTTTGCTGTAGTGATACGTTGACCAGGGTTTGTTTCCAACATTCCCGCTAGGGCTTGCAGAATTTGGGCTCTGCGATTTGTTTTTTTGACAGCAGGCATGATGAGAGTAATTCCTCCGCAACCGGACTTAAGAGGTCCGTTCCATGTTAAGTTGGCTCAGGCCAAATCGTTATTATGAGTTCTTGTTATTATCGACACGCAGAATACTTGTATTAGCGTATATCGTTATTTTTATTTTTGAGTGATGTTCTAAGCTTGGCTATTGAACAATAGTTTTACTGTTAAATCGATTCGCAATAAGTAGTAACAATGCTTCAGCTAACTTAGGTTTTGTGGTGGCAGGTAAGTGTTTATCGCCATCGTCCCAAATCACATGTAACGCATTATGGTCGCTATTAAAACCAAGTCCGTCTGCAGTTATGTCATTCGCCGCAATCATATCAAGCTTTTTGTTTTTCAGCTTTCCACGGGCGTACAATTCCACATCTTGGCTTTCTGCAGCAAAACCAACACAGAAAGGTTTGTCAGTTCGCATTGCAATCGTTGCTAGAATATCAGGGTTTTTAACAAAAGTAAGTGTTAACTCATCACCGATTTTCTTAATTTTATTTTCGGCAACCTGCACCGCTTTATAATCTGCTACCGCAGCGGTAGCGATAAAAATATCGGATTGAGAAACCGCTTGCTCACATGCCACTAACATTTCATCGGCGGTAGACACATCAATACGCTTACACCCATCAGGGGTCGGCAAGCTTACTGGCCCAGCGATAAGGGTAACCTCGGCGCCTGCTTTAATGGCCATATCAGCAATAGCGAAACCCATTTTTCCCGAACTATGATTGGAAATATAGCGGACGGGATCCAGTGGTTCTCGAGTTGGCCCTGCTGTAATAAGGATGTGCTTACCTGATAAAATCTTATCATTTGGTGCACTTAAGCTTCTGTTGATGGTTGAAGCAATTTCTACTGGCTCTACCATGCGGCCTGAGCCTACATCACCACAAGCCTGCTCTCCATCAGCTGGGCCAATAAATAATGCGCCATGCTGCGTCAATATGCCTAAGTTTACTTGCGTTGCTGTCGCCTTCCACATTTGCTGATTCATTGCAGGAGCAATAAATATTTTCGCCTCTGTGGCCAAGTATAAAGTGGTGAGCAAGTCGTCAGCCAATCCGTGCGCCAGCTTAGCCATAATATTGGCTGTAGCGGGGGCGATAAGCAAAACATCTGCCCACTTAGCCAATTCAATGTGACCCATCGCCGCTTCTGCAGCTGGGTCTAGCAAATGTTGGTGCACCGGGTTACCTGAAACCGCTTGTAATGAAAGAGGGCTTACAAATTCAGCCGCAGAGCTTGTTAGTACTACGCGTACATTAGCGCCTAACGCGGTAAGCTTACGCACTAAATCTGGGGTTTTATAAGCGGCAATCCCACCACTAATACCAAGCAGAACATTTTTATTTGCTAAAGACATATTTGAAACATCATTTTTTACATAACCTAAGACTATCATGGTGGCTATTTTTGCGGTAGCTGAACAAAAGTACACGCACTATTTTAAACGCACCTATGAGTAAGGCATTTCAATAAGAACTCGCCCAATGATCAGTCGATTATAAATAGACTACTGCGTTATAACCCTATATTCATTTAGTGTGTGAGAAATTAATAATGTCGATAAAAGTGTGGCCTATTAAAGAGCGGCCGAGGGAAAAGCTACTTTATTATGGTGCAGAATACCTAAGTGACGCTGAGTTAATTGCCGTAATGTTAGGCGCTGGAGTGGCAGGGAAGACCGCATTAGGTTTGGCCAGAGATCTGTTAGAGAAAGTGGGATCGCTGCGAGGCGTGGTTGCGGCAAACGAATCAGAGTTTACCGATGTGAATGGTCTCGGCGCCTGTAAATTTGCACAATTTCAAGCCGCTTTTGAAGTATTTAGGCGTAATTTAGAAATCCCACTTGCGAGACAAGACGTATTCAATAATGTGGATGATACAAAGCGTTATTTACAAGCAAAACTACGGGACTGCCAGCATGAAAAGTTCCTACTCTTAATGTTAGATAGTCAGCATCAGCTTATTGCATGTAGAACTATGTTTACAGGCACAATTAACAGTGCGGCGGTATATCCCCGAGAGCTTTTAAAGCAGGTGATGAAAGATAATGCAGCGGCCGTGATCTTAGTCCATAATCATCCCTCAGGCGTGGCTGAACCGAGTCAGGCAGATATTAGGCTGACCGGGGAGATCCAGAGTGCGATGGCAATGATCGATGTTTCTGTTCTCGATCATTTTGTGGTTGGAGACACGGAAACGGTTTCATTTGCCCAGCGAGGCCTGTTAACATAGATTTTGTTAGTCATTCATCGAATATAATCTAGTCAAATCGTTGAAAATGATTTAGCATATGACTCTAATGGGTAAATTTTCTGAAAGGACTAATATGAAAAAGTCAATTATTGCATTGTTTGCAGCGGCAGCTATGTCTGCTGGTGTTAGCGCTCAAGACTCTGAAGGCGGAGCTGGATCTACAGGACTTGGTGCTGTTACTGCTCCAGTTGTAGCAACTGCTGCTGTTGTAGCTGGTGTTGTTGCTGGTGTTGCTTCCAACAATTCATCAACTGCTCCAGTTGAAACAGTTACATCGTGTGAAGGTAATGATCCATTAGTAGATGGCGTTTGTGTTGGTACTACTGAAACAGTAACTGTTACAGGTACAGCAACGGCTACTACAACTATCACTGTTCCAGTGACATTTACTTACGCTCCGACCGTACAGTAATAATAAATAGTTTCGAAAAAGCCGCTTTCATTAGCGGCTTTTTTATTTATGCCAAGAAAGTGTTCTTATTACTAAATAATAGTTGTCGAAATTCTCAATGAAAACATCCCTATTACTGATTGCTATCAGTCTGCTATCTCTTCTTGTTTCAGGGTGCTCCTCCACCGTTAATGCCTATATTAAAACTATTAGTCTTGCCCTTGAGGATCGCACCGTTTCCTACACCGTAGATGAAATAGCGGCAAGTAAAGCAGACTTACTACAAATTAAAGCGGGTGGGCGTGATGCAGCTTCACTTGCGCTTGCCTATATTGATGGTGATAAATACCGTTGGGTATCAGGCGATAAGGTTATCTTTACCATGCATCATGGTGTGATTGTTCGTACTGAAGGGTTAGATAATGAACTGTATTATACGGGCAATTTAAAGCATAACCCCTTAGCCAGTAACGACATATTAGCCTACTCGTGGCAAAGAAAGCTCGATTTAGAAAACGTAGGTTATGGGCTACCGGTTAGTTCTACCTGGCGAGTGCATGGTGAGGAAAGTCAGACTTATTTAGGTACTACTTTCACGGTCACCAAAATAACGGAAACGGTTACTTTTCCAGAAACCACGCCTTTTATCGACACCAATTTGGAATGGAAAAATACCTATTACCTTGAAGCCAAATCAAAACAACTCTTAGCCTCTACGCAAAAGTTAAGTCCGCAAGGTGATGTATACGACATGGTGTATTTAAGTCGAGTCGTACGTTTAATGAAAAGTAAGGAGCAATAAATAAAATGAGATTTTTTATTACCTTACTAATGAGTTTTTGGCTTTTGCTATTTACAGCGTCTGCATCTGCGCAAGTGACTATCATAATTAATAAGCAATCTTACGAGTTTGCCCAGCCCATTAGACTTAATAGTGTATTGTCAATTGTAGCTGAATCTGGTGATTGGTATTGGCCAACTTCAGGTATTTACAACTTAAATGACGCTTATGCTGAACGAGAGAAAGACGCTGTTTTATCAGAAATTCGAATGGTTATGAAAGGCTACAATACGAACAGCGATACCTATCGCGCGCTAGAGAGCCTGTATCAGCAGGTATCTTCTTGGACAGTATCTACTCGTGTTATCACGCCAATATCCTATAACCGTGCACGTTTAATTGCCGAAGAAAACCCTATGTTCCAACCTGGACGTTATTTGCTTCGCATTAGTCCTCGTCCGTCAGTTGTACACTTTTCAGGGCTAGTTATTAAGCCTGGCGCGTATAGGCACGGTGATGACCTTTCTATTTTTTCTACCGCAACGTCAGTCTCTAAAGCTACAGATGCTGATAAAAGCCATGTGTACTTGATTACCCCAATGGGCAAGGTAGAGAAGCGTGGTATTGCTTATTGGAATATTGATTACTCACAATTAATGCCGGGAAGCCAAGTTTATGTTCCCATTACAGGGCAGATATTCAGTTCAACGTTGGATGCACTCAATACCCGCATCGCAAACTTAGCAGTACATAGGATCCTTCCTCAATGAGCGCTTTTCCTTATAAGAAAACATCTTTAGCACTCATCATTAGTGCATCAGCCTGTCCCGCTTTGGCTGATACAGATACCGTCGACACCGAGTTTAGTGTTACTCCTTCGCAAATGGTGCAAGGTGGTAACGGGCTTATTCAAACCCCTACAGCGCGTATGCGTGAAGAAGGGGGATTAGCCATAAATTATACCGATAACGGTGAATATCGCTTTTGGTCAGTAAATCTACAATTATTCGATTGGATGGAAGCGACGGCTCGCTATACTGACGTGCGTACACAATTTTATAGTGATGTTGAATCGTTCAGTGGTGACCAAACTCTTAAAGATAAAGGCTTAGACGTAAAATTTAGGTTGTGGAAAGAAGGCTACTATACACCAGATATTTCGGTTGGTTTTCGCGACTTTGGCGGTACAGGTTTTTTTGAAAGTGAATATATTAACGCCAGTAAATCCTTTGGTCCCTTTGATGTTCACTTAGGTTTAGGGTGGGGCTACTTAGGTACGGCAGACGATATCACTAACCCGCTTTGTGAGTTTAGAGACAGTTACTGTGAACGACCCGCAGGGTTTTCTGGGCGCGGCGGAAAGGTTGATTATGACCAGTTCTTCAAAGGGACAACGGCCTTTTTTGGTGGTATCGAATATCAAACTCCTTGGAAGCCATTAACGCTTAAGCTTGAATTTGAAGGTAACGATTACTCTGTAGATAGGGCTGGCGAGTTGAAGCAAGATTCTCGTTGGAATGTGGGCGCGGTATATCGCTGGAAAGAATTTGATTTCAGTATGAATTATCAGCGCGGAAACACGTTCGGTTTTGGCGTAACATATCGCTTCAACATGAATACCATAAGCCAAGTTAAGTACGATAAACCACCTAAAACATTGATGGCTAGACAAGTACCTGACATTATCAATAAAGTTGATAAATCACGGTTGTATAATACGCTTGTGCAGTCTGGTGGCTTTGCATTGTCCGACGTTAATATTGATGAAGACAAAGCTGTATTTTATGGAACACAGTTTGTTTACCGTAATCAGGATGAAGCAATTGAACGGGTAGGACGCATTATTGCATCAGAACTTCCTGATTCAGTGACGGACTATCACATCGTTGAAAATAGCGGTGGACAGCCAATGGTTGATACCACAATAGATGCTGAACAGTTTATTGCGGCTGCGCGCTATGAGTCGATAGATGCTGACATCACTAAGTCTTATGCAAGAAGCACACCCTCTAAAGAGGTGATGGATGCATACGAGCCTACGAATACCCACGGGCTGTTTTATGGTGCCAACTTCTTCTGGACGCAATCATTCGGTAACCCTGAAGATTTTTATTTGTATCAAACAGGTTTAATTTTGAATGCAGGTTATGCGTTCAATAATAAGCTATCTGTTATGGGTAGTGCTCGGGTTACCTTATTAGACAACTTTGATAAATTTAACTTTTTGGTTGATAACGAAGAAACTGCGTTACCACGAGTGAGAACGCGAGTACGAGAGTATGTTTCTGAGAATAACGTAGGGTTGGATACCGCCTTCATTCACTATAAAGACAATATTAGTGAGAACGTATTTGGGCAGGTGTACGCAGGTTATTTAGAAACTATGTTTGCTGGTGTCGGTGGTGAGATTTTATATCGTCCTGTCGATAGCAGGCTGGCATATGGAATAGACATTAACTATGTAAAACAGCGTGATCCTTACAATCAATTTTCAACTTTAGATTATGATGCTATCACTGGGCATGCTCGCGTTTATTGGCAGCCTGAAATGCTTAAAGGTACGCAATTAACCGTCAGTGTTGGGCAATTTTTAGCAAAAGACAAAGGTGTTAATATCGATTTTGCAAAACGTTTCGACAGTGGAATTGTTGTAGGTGCGTATGCGGCTTTCACCGATGTCTCATCTGAAGAATATGGGGAAGGTAGTTTTACCAAAGGTTTCTATATCTCAATCCCTTCAGACTTGTTCTTACTGCAACCTTCGAAAGGGCGAGGAACATTTCCTTGGGTGCCTATTTCTCGAGATGGCGGACAAATGTTAGGGCGGCCAGTAAGTCTTATCGACTCCACGGCAGTACGTTCACCGTTTTACGACTAGCTAGTTAGGTAAGCACGGAATAGCGGTTATTCCGTGCTTATTTTCATCGTAAATTAAGCTTTTTTCCACAAGCTTTTGATAACATTAATAACGGGTTACTCGCTGCTATCCTTTATTATTTCAATAATTTCAGTGGTTGAAATTGAAGGCGTTCTAGGCAGATAAACCACGTCGCATATATCTTTTAATTCATCAAATTTTCCGTACCAGTCATCACCCATAACCAGCACGTCGGCTTTATGTTGAATAATATAGTCACGTTTCTTTTCTAAAGATTCTTCGGTAAATATTTTGTCGACAAAGCGCAAAGACGCAAGCAATTCCTCTCTGCTGAGATAGGGGTAAATAGGCGTTCGCCCTTTTTTACTCAAATTAAGTTCATCTGAAGAAAGACCCACTATAAGTGAGTCGCCTTCTGCGCGTGCACGCTTAAGTATTCTTATGTGACCAATGTGCAGTACATCGAAGGTACCGAAGGTTATAACGCGTCTCAAAATGCCACCTGATTATTGTGTTGTAAGATATTCAGCAATACGTTTACTGCATTGACCATCGGTAATGCCTACCATTTCTTGCGTGATTTTTTGGCGATTTACGCTTAATTCCATCGGCTGTTTTAAGCACTCTACTATTAACATATTCGCTTGAAAAGCATTGCTAGCTCGATGGGATATCTGGTTAAACAGGGCGATATCAGGATCGAGTCGTTTTTTTAATCTGAAATTGAAGAGCCCTGAGTAATTCCAGCGTGTATGAAAAAAGTCGCACCATACGATTGGACGATCTATCGAAGCAAACTCAAAAATAGCGGATGATGCATCAGAAAGCATAATATCGGCGATTTGCATGAAAGGAAGTAGATCAAAGTCTTTTGCATTGGCTAAGTACACATTTTCATAATGGCCCCATGCTTCAACCCTTTGTTTTTGAGATTTGTATTTAGGTTTTGTCAGGCTAAAGAAATGAGGCTTAACAATAATATTTACGTTGTTTAGCGTTTCAGGCCAATGTGGGGGAAAGCACTCGATACTTGATGGAAAAAAAGTGGGTGCATACAGCACGGTAGGTTTATTCGGATCCAACCCCAATGCTGACAAATCGATGCGTTGTTCAGTTTCATTAAATATTGGGTCGAGTTTTGCGTAGCCTGAGTTTATAAAATGTCTATCTGGATACATTTTTTGTAAGCGTGCAAGGCGGCTTTCTCCTTCAACAAACCTGACATCAAAAGGAAATTCAGATACATCGTAGTAACAGGCTTTAGGGCCGATGCCGTGCAACATAAGTGCAGCGCGGGCGCTAACCTGCTTTTTTTGTTCGGCATTAAAATAAGGTCGATTTCCAAATACAATCCAGTCAGCGTTACTTTTGCTATAAAGGGAAAGCGTTTCAGCTTTATTTGAAATAAATTGAAATTGAAAACCTTCTTTCTCTATGACTTCTTGTTTCAGAGTATCTAAACCGAGTTCTCGGTGTAGGACGAACTCGCATAAAACCCCCGCTTTTAATAGCATGCGTGCGACAGGAATATATTGCGGCAGGTAGTACAGATGTTGCACATCAAAAAGGACTTTACCTAGCATTTAAAATGATCCGAAGTTGTGGCGGCAAAGTTACTTAAGGAGACGCGCCGTCAATTATTATTATTTTTATTGCGTATAATCTGCGTTTAACGCAGTATAGCGCGCGTTCGTAAAACAGTAACAGAGTTTAAAGCGCGATGACTTTACACTTAAGTGTAATTTTTTAGCTCTTTTTACAGATAATCGTCATTTTTGACTAAAAATGTGACAAAAATTGAGCTTTTTTCCTTTTCTTATTGAAATTGGGATCTGTTTGCTGTATAAAATGCGCCCTCTAATTTATAGTAATACGTCATTTGATCCAGTGACCTTTTGATAGGTGGAATCGATTGACGCGACAGTTATCGTTGTTCTGGAGACAAATCAATGTCAAGAGTATGTCAAGTAACAGGTAAGCGCCCTACGGTTGGTAATAACCGTTCGCACGCAAGAAACGCGACTCGTCGTCGTTTTTTACCAAACCTTCACTCTCACCGTTTTTGGGTTGAGAGCGAAAACCGTTTCGTTAAGCTACGTTTATCTGCTAAAGGTATGCGTATCATCGATAAAAATGGTATCGATTCAGTACTAACTGACATCCGTGCCCGTGGTGAGAAAATCTAAGGAAGCCTACAATGCGTGATAAAATTAAATTAGTTTCTTCAGCAGGTACAGGTTTCTTCTACACCACTGATAAGAACAAACGTAACATGCCTGGTAAAATGGAGATCAAAAAATTTGATCCTGTTGTACGTAAGCACGTTATGTTCAAAGAGGCCAAAATCAAGTAATAAACTTGCTTTTGTCTCCACGAAAACCCAGCCTTTGCTGGGTTTTTTGCTTTTAGGAATATGAAAATATTGCTGCTGGAATATGACTGTCTCAGGCATTACCATATAAGCTATATTCGTTAAATAGGATTGCTGGTGGCAAGACTCTCACAACGCGCGATGAACAATGTGGTTATTGTGGCTATGTTGGTCATGATTGCGCTTTTCAATTTAGACAGCTTCCTGCCTAAACGTGCCGTTCCCGAATTAAGGCCGCTACTGCCACCTGACGCCTATGTACTTAAAATAGAGCATGCCAGTAACAAGTTAGAGAGAAATGGGCAACAGTGGCGTCAAGTGTCCTCTAAAGGGGCCTTGCCTGTATCAGCACAGGAGCAAATTGCAGCGTGGCAAGCCGCTCAGCTTAAAACTGCGTCTTTGGTAGACAACGCATTTCAGTCAATTGAGCCCATAGTGGTGGTTATCTGGATAGCAGGGCAAACGAATGGCCATGTCTTTGCGTTCTATAACAATACGCAGCCGGTTACCGTAAAGTACAACGGTGCTTGGTACACCCTTGAAAATATTGAACTGAACGCGCTTCTTCCTTGGCTTAGTGAACCCGCTAATTAATTAAGCGTATTAGCCTAGTCACGACTGTCAGTAACCGATGACGCTTAACTAATCTTCATTGCACCGAACTAGACCACCCAAAGCTGGAGGGGAAAATGCCTGAGTTACCCGAAGTTGAAGTAAGCCGTTTAGGCGTATCCCCTTATCTGCTAAACGAAACAATTGAAAATATTATTGTACGCGAGCGTAGAATGCGTTGGCCTATTCCCGAAGAGGTGTCGTTAGCTACCGGTCAGAAAGTGACAGCCGTTAAGCGAAGAGCAAAATACCTTATGATCGAAACCGAAGCGGGTACGCTTATTTTGCATTTAGGTATGTCGGGTAAATTGCGGGTTATTGATGCGTCTACACCGGTTGCGAAACATGATCATGTTGATATTGTGATGGCGACAGGGAAATGCCTACGGTTTAACGATCCTAGACGTTTTGGGGCCTTCTTATGGCAACCCCCGGGGGAAGCCTTGAAATTACTTGCTAACCTAGGGCCTGAGCCGTTAACCGATGACTTTGATGATGCGCGTTTGTTCACGCTTTCTAGAGGTAAAAAAAGCACGGTCAAAAACTTCATTATGGACAATGCTGTTGTGGTGGGCGTAGGGAATATTTATGCTAACGAAGCTTTGTTTTTAGCGGGTATCGACCCAAGAAGAGAGGCTGGGAAAGTCAGTAGCGCTCGCTATAAAAACCTTACCCAAATCATTAAGCAAGTATTAGCAAAGGCGATAGAGCAAGGCGGCACTACACTAAAAGATTTTGCACAAACCGATGGGAACCCTGGCTACTTTGCACAACATTTGAATGTGTATGGAAGAAAAGGAGAGCCGTGTGAAATTTGCGGAACGGAAATACAAAGCAAGGTCATTGGCCAGCGAAATACGTTCTTTTGTAAACAGTGCCAGCGCTAGTTTAAATACACACGAGATAGAACACGTTAGATAAAACACACTGCGCTCAATAGGCATGTTGAGCGTAGTGTGTTTAACATTTTTTTATTAAGGCGTTTTAGTCTTCTCTGCGCAGTCTATCTTGCAATGCTTGGTCGACCACCGGATGGCAAAAACCACCTACCTTACCCCGATGAAGCGCAACTTCTTTTACTAACGTAGATGATATAAAAGAGTTCTCTTCGGCAGGCGTTAAAAACACACTTTCTAATTTTGGATTCAGACGGCGATTCATATTCGCTAGCTGAAATTCGTATTCGAAATCAGATACCGCACGTAATCCGCGTATAAGGATGGTAGCTTTTTGCTCATCGGCAAAATCTGCAAGTAAGCCCGTGAAACCCATCACTTCTACGTTAGGTAAATCGGCAGTAACCTTGCGAATCATTTCCACTCTCTCATCAAGGGTGAACAATGGTTGCTTGTTGGGGTTAGCGGCTATACCAACTATTACATGAGAGAAAAGCTGTGATGCCCTTTCTATCAGGTCTGCGTGCCCATTAGTAATGGGATCAAAAGTGCCTGGATAAAGTGCTCGTGTATGCATGTTAATCTAATCTTTATAGTTGTAAGGCAACAGTATCGATAAATATGGGTAGATGCAATTGCAATTCAGTTGCTTCTATAGCCCTCTAAACAATACTGCCAATCATCAGGCGTCCAGTAAAACTGGGTATTCAAGCCTTTTTCTTTCTTCAACGAGCGCAACAAACGGGAAAGGTTATCTTTCTTCCAGTGATGGCCCCGACGTTGATGGCAACGATCGAAATCTATCAACCAAATATTACGCTCATTGTCCATCATAATGTTTCTGATGTTGGCATCGTGGTGATAAATTTGGCAAGCGTGCATTTTGGCTAATGCTTCGCCCACCGCATACCAATCAACTTTGGTTAACGGCTCGCGGGTGAGTACATGATGTAAGTCTTGGCTTTCTGGAATATTCTGAGTAATAAGATTCCCGCGGTAAATAAAGCCTCTGCGGTGTATATGGGCACCAACAGGAACTGGCACGCGTAAGCCATGCTCTCGCATCTTAGCAAGCAAGCGATATTCTTCAAACGGACGGGAACGCTCAACGCCTAGAAAAAAGTACTGATCGCTTAAGCATTTTCCTACTAGGCCGCCCCGTCTAAAATGACGAAGTACCCAATGCTGCGTATCATGCTCAATAAAAATAGTGGTACCACGGCCTTTGGCCTCACCGGTAATTTTATTTTGAAATAGCCAAAATTCATGGCTGAACATGTCTACGCTAGGTTCAGTCATTAACTCGTCGTTGTATAAGAAGTGATGCCCTGCACCTAAGTCTCGTCGTATTATCGCCATGACGCCTGTTACTTATGGTAAAATTTACCATTCTAATGAATTATTTCGGCACTTCAGCAACGAGAGAGCATTTGTGGGAAAAAAGATTTGCTTAATGCGTCTATCCGCGATTGGTGATGTGTGCCATGCAGCGGCTATGGTAACACGTATTCAAACTCATTGGCCGGACGCTGAGCTAACTTGGGTCATCGGCAAGATAGAGTATCAATTGGTTAAGTTAATGCCGAATGTGCGTTTTATCATTTTTGATAAAAAACAAGGTAAGGCTGCGGTTGAGAACTTAAAAAATGCAGTGAAAGGTGAAACCTTCGATGCATTGCTAATGATGCAAGTTGCCTTGCGCGCAAACATGGCCTCTAGAGTGATAAAGGCGAAGCGCAGAATTGGTTTCGACTGGGCCAGAAGCAAAGAACTGCATTGGTTATTCGCGAACGAGCGCGTAGCGCCTCGCCAACATGCTCATGTGCTCGACGGTTTTATGGATTTTGCCGACGCGCTAGGCGTGCCAAAAGTCGATACCCCATCGTGGAATATCCCTGTTAGCGAAGAAGATGAGCATTGGGGTAAAAACCAAGCCGAAACTTTAGGTGACTATGCGGTTATTGCGCCTGCCGCCAGCAAAGCTGAACGTAACTGGCTTCCCGAAAGGTATGCTGAAACCGCTGATTATTTATCGCAACAAGGTAAATCTGTCATATTGGTGGGTGGCCCAGGAGAGCTCGATAAAACCACTGCCAATGCTATTTTAGCGTGTAAGCCCACAATTAAAGCCGATTTTACTGGCAAAACCAGTCTTCACCAATTACTGGTATTGTTAAAGCACGCGAGTGTAGTGATTGCACCTGACACTGGGCCTGCTCACATGGCCACCACAGTAGGCACGCCCGTTATTGGATTGTATGCTCATTCAAACCCTATCCGCACTGGGCCGTATAACAATATAGATAACACGGTTTCCGTTTACGATGAGTGTATTGAAAAGCAAAAAGGAAAAAAGTGGGAACAATTACCTTGGGGAATTCGCGCAAAGGGCGATAACTTGATGGAAGGTGTTACCACAGATGCGGTATTTTCAAAAATTAATGCACTGCTTTAACGAATAAACACTATTTCTGGGAATTTCTTCTAACCGTTATCTACACTTAGCGTATACGCGCCAATTTTTCTAAGACATGGAGAGCGCCCTTTGGTGATTATGCTCGCATTGATTAAACGAATACGAGCTTTAACTAGCAATTCAGAGTACTCAGCACTGATGCTCAGCATGCTATTTTTAGCTTGTAGTCCCGTTGCTCTTGCACAACAGGCCGTTGTTGTCGCAAATGAGTCGGTGGATAACACATCCCTTACTCAATCAGAATTACGCCAAATATTTACAGGCCACAAACAATACTGGAGCAACGGAGAAAAAATCCATGTTGTTGTTCTTGAGGATGTTCACATTCTGCATAAAACCTTTTGTCGTGAAAATATACAAATGTTTCCCTATCAACTCTCTCGGCTTTGGGATCAACTTACTTATTCTGGTCAAGGAGTTACACCTACACGGGTGTCATCGCAAGAAGCCCTTCTCAACATGGTTGAGAATACGGTTGGTGCTATTGGATATGCTGATATCAGCAAAGTAAAAGATGTACAAGTTATCGAGGTGCGTGAACAATGAATAAGCAAGTGTTCGTATGGTTTTTACGCGCTGTTTTACTTACAGCTCCTAGTTCAATGGTCATGGCACAAGAAGAGCCCAAGTTTTCATGGCATGGGTACATAGCACAAGGGCTAACGCAGTCGATTGATAGCAGTTTTATTACTGAAGATAACAACATTACTGGTGAGTTGTCTGAAGTCGGTATTAACGGCCATTATCGTTTGAATAGCAATTTATCAGTAGCGGGGCAGGTGGTTTATCTTGATGCAGGAAATAGGTTTGAAAAGGGTACAAGGTTAGATTATCTGTTTGTCGATTGGACTATCCCAGATGTGGCTGGGTGGCAAGCGCAAGTGCACATTGGCCGCTTTAAAAATACGCACTGGTTATATTCAGTCACTCGCGATGTACCTCAAACTAGAGATACCACGATGCTTCCTCAATCAGTTTACTTCGATGGTTTTCGCGATATTGCGTTGGGAAGTGATGGGCTACAGGCAAAATTTAAGAAGTACTCAACAGATAACATTTGGGAAATAAACTGGAGTTACGGGCGTTCTCCTTTAAATGACGCGCAAAGAGACTTCTTCCTAGGTGATGATGCTCAGGGGAAAATAGAACAAGACTTTGTGCATCAAGCTAGCGCTTTTTGGCAACCTTCTACGATGGCGTGGAGAGTAGGTGTAAGTTGGCTTGAGTCCGATTTTGGATACACTGCAGCTCAGGTAGATAATCGATTAGACGGTGATGCGAGCATCCGTAGGTTCATGTTCTCCATGCAATACTTTAGTGAAAAATGGCAGTTTAGCAGCGAGCTAGTTAGAGAATTACAAGAATATAATGGTCTCTTCGCCCCTGGTTATGTGGATAGGATCACTGGAGAAGGCGGGTTTGTTCAATTTAGATACTTATTTAACAACCGCTTTAGCGGCCTTATTGGTTACGACACCTATGTGAATAACAGCAACGATCCAAATGGCGAAGACCTTGAAATAAGTACTGGTGGCCTTGTTCCTTCTTATTTTGGTTATATGGATACAGTTACCGTTGGGGCAAGATGGGATATCTCGCCAGGGTGGCGTTTACAGGCAGAGCATCACTGGGTTGATGGAGCCGCAAGAGTGGTAAGCTTGCTTGACCCTAGCATACGGGATCATTCACAGGAGCACTGGCGTATGTGGTCTGTACAACTTATGTATTGGTTCTAGGCTCAATCATGAAAGTGGAGATGTCGTTTACCACTAAAACCATCATTATGCTGATGGCGATGGTGCTTACCGTCACTGTGGTTATCTCTATGGTGCTCATTCGTGAGTCTGATTCAAGCTTGGTTTTTCAGCAGCAAGAAGAGCAACTAAAAAACCAACGTCGACTACAGCTTTTCGAAGATATTCTGCATAACCGTATGGTGTTGTGGGTAGACATGTTTAGCCACATAGAAATGTCGGAGCATCAAGATTTAGAGTACTTTTATGAAAATCTTCAGCGAAATCAGGAATACCTGATGCTGAACTTTCATGTGGAACAGCTTTATCTGTTTGACCGAAACGGCGTAGTGGGAGAGCAATCCACCCCCATTAGTGATTTTGTTCTAAAATTAGTGCGCAGCACCCAGCAGTCTCTTAGCAGCAGAGCGTTAATTCGCTGCGAGAGTGTGTGCACTCATTATTTATCTGTGCCTATCATGACTGATGACGAGGTAGTACCTGTCGTTATACTTTCTGCTTCAATGCGTGAACTTTTGTCGTTGTTTAATCGATCTACTGATGCCCATAAGGTCGTGATGGTTCAGCACAAGCAAGATGATGACAACAAACCTATGCTAACGCTGTCCAGCCAGCTTTCACAATCTAATCAAGACTATTTAACCGAGCTTATTGCTGCTTTTCCAAAAGATTGGAGTATTGAAAAGCTGGTGGTTAAAGGGCTTCGAATATCATTTCAGGAAAAAGAGTTGTCGGTCAGCTTATTACCCTTTGCCCACAGTATGTCAGAGCAACCTTACCTCATGGTTGTGCAAGATATTTCTGCGTTGGTAAATCAAAAAGAGCAATACGAATTACTGGTCATAGCGAGTGCAATTATACTGCTTATTTTGTTTTCATTGCTTCTAAGACTCTTTCTCAATCAGTACCGCATTAGGCTATTAGGCATAAGTGAACGCTTGCCTATGCTGGCCGACCACAAGTTTGTCGAATACCGCAAGCAAGTCGAAAAAAAGCATCATTCATCACTTTGGCAATTAAATGACGAGCTTGATGTAGTAGAAGAAGCCGCGAATGCGCTGGCAAAACAGCTAGAAGACTTCGATGGCCAAATGGCCGTAAATACTGCCAAGCTTGAAAAAATGGCTATGTTCGATGTGCTCACAGGCTTGCCCAATCGAAATATGCTGACCTTTCAAATTGAAAACCAGCTCGCCCATTCTGCGCGAGATGATAGATTAGTCGCACTGATGTTCATGGACTTAGATGACTTTAAAAAAGTAAATGACAGCTATGGTCATGACGTGGGAGATAAGCTTTTAAAAGCCGCGGCTATGCGGATCTCGCGGCCTATTAGAGAAACTGATATTGCTTCACGATTTGGTGGTGATGAGTTCGTTGTATTGTTATCGAGCATTGAAAACAAAGAGCAAGTGGAACACGTCGCGAAGAAAATCATTGAAGAGTTTGAGCAGCCCATTGAAGTGGATGGCATGCAGTTCTATGTCTCTATTAGTATAGGTGTGGCCGTGAGCCGCCATGCCAGAGCTACGCCAGTGGAATTGTTGCGGCATGCCGATATTGCTATGTACGAAGCAAAATCGAAAAAAGGGGCGGGCTTTAGAGTTTACGATGCCACCATGAACTTGAAGGTAATGAAAAAGGTTGAGCTAGAAGCCGAAGCGCGGGTAGCACTAAGAGAAAGTCAGTTCAGTTTAGCCTTGCAGCCTCAAATCGACTTACGAACCAATGAATTAATAGGCTTCGAAGCACTGCTTCGCTGGTATCACCCTGTTAAGGGGGCCATATCACCGGCAGAGTTTATCCCTCCGCTTGAAAATACCTCTTTCATGCTAGAGCTAGATTATTGGGTAATAGCCAAGGCCACTTACCTTATTAGAGAACTGAACGCGAATGGTTATCCTAATGTGAAGTTAGCGATTAACCTGTCTGCTGGGCAGTTTCTTGACCCCAGTCTTCCTGATTTTTTGCAGCAGCAAATCATTCGCAATGATATTTCGCCATCCCAAGTATGTTTGGAATTAACAGAAACAGTATTGGTCACCGATATTGAACGAGCAACCTCTATTATGCGTACTATTAGAGATATGGGGTGTACATTGGCCATTGATGATTTTGGAACGGGCTACTCGTCTCTTAGTTACTTGAAATCACTGCCTGCCGACTTCATAAAAATCGACCGTTCGTTTGTTGCCAATATCATTGAGAATGCCGACGATAGAAACATCGTGCATTCAACCATTGCCATGGTGCGAAAAATGGGGTTAATTGTGGTAGCTGAAGGCATTGAAACAGCAGAGCAGTTTGAAATGCTATGTCACTTTGATTGTCAGATGGGGCAGGGGTACTTAATTAGTCGACCTATTCCAGAGCCAGATATTTGGACCACCCTAAGTAAAAACGTACACATGGGCATATGGGACAGTACGCGGTCTAACGAATAGGGCAGCCTAGCCAGCTAGATCTTTAGCCACAGCTAACAAGTGTGCTAAAAAGTTTACAGCTACAAGTTTTAATACTGTTAAAACGCCCCCTTCCTTGTGTAACCTTTATATCGCTTTCTTTAAAATACATTTTTTATTAATTTCGGAGTCTGACATGTCAGCGGCATTTATCTCTCACCTGCAAGCGCAAATTGAGGCCACTAAAGAAGATGGTCTGTATAAAAAAGAGCGCGTTATTACTTCACAGCAACAAGCAGATATAGACGTGGCCAACGGCGAGCATGTCATCAACTTCTGTGCGAACAACTATTTAGGTTTGGCTAACCACCCAGACCTTATCGCAGCAGCCAAAAATGGCCTTGAAACCCACGGGTTTGGTATGGCGTCTGTGCGCTTCATTTGTGGTACCCAAGATATTCATAAGCAACTAGAAACTGAAATTAGCGCATTTCTTGGTACAGAAGATACTATTTTGTACCCATCTTGTTTTGACGCCAACGGCGGGTTATTTGAAACCTTGCTAGGCCCAGAAGACGCCATTATTTCTGATGCACTAAACCATGCCAGCATTATTGACGGCGTGCGTTTGTGTAAAGCTAAGCGCTACCGTTATGCCAATAACGACATGGACTCACTGGAAGATCAACTTAAGCAAGCCGTTGCCGACGGCGCACGATTTAAAGTAATTGCTACCGATGGCGTGTTCTCGATGGACGGTGTTATTGCTAATCTTGCAGGCATTTGTGACCTCGCTGAAAAGTACGATGCCTTGGTCATGGTAGATGATTGCCACGCGACTGGGTTTTTAGGCGAAAACGGCAAAGGCAGTCATGAATACTGCGACGTAATGGGCCGAGTGGATATTCTCACTGGTACTTTGGGCAAAGCGATGGGCGGCGCATCAGGCGGTTATACATCAGGCAAAAAAGAAGTGGTTGAGTGGTTACGTCAACGCTCTCGCCCGTACTTATTCTCAAACTCTGTTGCGCCACCTATCGTATCGGCTTCACTTAAAGTATTCGAGATGATGAAAGATGGCGCAGCATTGCGTGAACAGCTATGGCGCAATTCAGCCCACTTCCGTTCTCGTATGGAAGATGCTGGCTTTACCCTTGCAGGTAAAGATCACGCCATCATTCCTGTGATGCTTGGCGATGCACGTGTAGCTAGCGATATGGCAGACAAGCTACTTGAAAAAGGTATTTACGTGATTGGTTTCTCATACCCTGTAGTACCTAAAGGGCAAGCTAGAATACGCACCCAAATGTCAGCTGGGCATTCTATTGAACACGTAGACAAAGCCATTGATGCGTTTATTGAAGTAGGCCGTGAAATGGGAGTTATTGCATGAAGTCGCTAGTTAAAGCAAAAGCCGAGAAAGGCATTTGGCTTCAAGATACTCAAGAGCCTGAAGTTGGCCATAACGATTTATTAATCAAAATTCGTAAAACCGCCATTTGCGGCACCGACATGCACATTTACAACTGGGATGAATGGTCGCAGCAAACCATACCTGTACCTATGGTAGTAGGTCACGAGTACGTAGGTGAAGTGGTTGGCATGGGCCAAGAAGTACGCGGCTTTGCTATAGGCGATAGGGTGTCTGGTGAAGGCCATATTACGTGTGGACACTGTAGAAACTGCCGTGCAGGCCGTCGCCATTTATGTCGTAATACCGAAGGTGTAGGTGTAAATCGCCCAGGCGCATTTGCCGAGTATTTGGTTATTCCGGCGTTTAACGCATTTAAAATACCTGACAACATTAGTGATGAACTGGCGTCTATTTTCGACCCATTTGGAAATGCTGTGCACACCGCCCTTAGCTTCGACTTAGTGGGTGAAGATGTACTGATTACCGGAGCAGGCCCCATTGGTATTATGGCAGCCGCAGTGGCGCGTCACGTTGGAGCACGTCATGTGGTTATCACCGACATTAACCCGTATCGTCTAGAGCTTGCTAGAAAGATGGGCGCAACTCGCGCTGTTGATGTTAGCAAAGAAGACTTGCAAGACGTGATGAACGAGCTTGGTATGAGTGAAGGCTTTGATGTTGGCCTTGAAATGTCGGGCGTACCGGTCGCCTTTCGCGACATGCTAAAGAAAATGAATCACGGCGGAAAGGTGGCAATGCTAGGTATTCCACCACAAGATGTATCGGTTGATTGGAACCAAGTTATTTTTAAAGGGTTGGTGATCAAAGGTATCTACGGTCGTGAAATGTTCGAAACCTGGTACAAAATGGCAAGTTTGCTGCAAAGTGGCTTAGATTTGTCGCCAATCATCACACATACCTTTTCGGTTGATGACTTTCAGAAAGGTTTTGATACCATGGGTTCAGGACAATCAGGCAAAGTTATACTGGACTGGCAATAATGACAGCATTTTCACACATTAGTGTACAAGACGTAGCAAACTTCAATGGCGATGTAGCCATCGTAGATATTCGTGACCCGCAATCTTTTGCTAATGGTCACATGCCAGAAGCGAAGCCGTTGAATAACGATAACTTCGCGGCCTTTGTAGAACAAACGCCAAAAGAAACCCCTGTAGTCGTGGTGTGCTATCACGGCGTAAGCAGTCAGCAAGCCGCGCAAGTTATAGCTGAGCAAGGTTTTAACACCGTTTATAGTATGGACGGTGGTTTCGAAGCATGGCGCTTAGGCCAGTCTGTGGTGTCTGAAAATTCGTGAGCCATCCTTTAATTGCTTTTCGCCAGCAAGGCGTGGCGCATTTACTGGCTAACTACCTAGGTAGCCAGAATATCACCGCCACGGTAAAGCCAACTGAAGCGGGTGATGAGTTTGTTGTATTGTTGTTAGACGATAACGACGCACTTAAAGCCCGCGCTATCACTGAAGAGTTTATTCAGCAACCTAACAATCCAAAATACCAACAAGCTGCTTGGCAGCATGGTGAGAACGTTGATTTAGTGCCTTCGCGCCAATTCGATATGAAAGGGTTTATCAACAATGCATTGTCGGTACCTTTAACCAGTATTGTGTTTGTACTTTGTGTGCTGGTGTATGGTTTGTCTTTGCTAGGCTTGTTCAGCCCCATCGCGCAACATTTACTCATGCAGCCGCTTAGTGTACTGGCTGAAAACCATGAGTGGTGGAGGTTATTAGGGCCCGCGTTTATTCACTTCAGCGCACTGCATATTATCTTCAATCTACTTTGGTGGTGTATGTTAGGCGCCAAAATAGAAAGTACCTTTGGTAAAAGCATGTTGTTTGTGGTGTTTGCGCTATCGGCCATTATATCGAACGTGGCTCAAGCCATGTTTACCACGCCAGTTCAGGGTAACTTAATGTTATTCGGTGGGCTTTCAGGTGTGGTATACGCCGTAATGGGCTTTGTGTGGTGGTTAGGTTGGCTGAAACCACAGTGGGGCTTGTCGCTGCCTAAATCGGTAATAGGGTTTATGTTGGTGTGGCTAGTATTAGGCTTTGCCGATGTGCTTTGGGTGAATATGGCCAATGCAGCGCACACGGCAGGGTTAATTACCGGCTGTTTGTTAGCAGGGCTACTAAGCCTTGGTGCCGATAAACGAAAGCAAGGGTAATAGTGCAAGCTTTCGTTCTTGACTAGGTGCTGCTGTAGTAGCGCCTAGCCCTGATATAAATACTTGGTGAAGATAACGTTTTTGATAACCTCGCCACCGGTTTCTTTTTTCATATGATCTTGAAGCGCTTTTAGAATGGCGCGGCGAATATCTTCTCTGCCCGTTAGCGATTTTACTTTTTCTTCAGGCTGTCTGCCGAAGATATCGATGGCCGTTGCACGTAATAGCGGCATATGGTGTTCTGCAATTTCCAGCTGATCTACGTCATAAATCATTAATTCAACGGTAACGCGTACATAACCAAGCTTTCTTGAAGACTCGCCAATGTAATTGGTAACGATGTCTGGCTCTAACCCAAGATAAGCAAAATTTGCCTTATCTTGCGCAAATGCAGGCGTGAAAGCACTACTAACTAATAAAGCGGTAGCTATAAAACGTGAAGCAAGTGACTTTGTCATGATTTGAGCCAAAAATACCAATTAATTTAGATGACAGGCTGTAGTGTAGCAAATCATAGGTTAATGACACTACTGCAAAAGTACTAAGGTACACGTAAAATCAATATGCTAGCTATTAGCAATCAGATAAACCACCATGCCACCAACAAGTGATATGATACTTTTTTTATCGTGTAAAATTATGACAGAGATTTGGTAGTGAGTTTTCCTAGCAGCTTTCCCGTTGGCTTAAATGTAGAGTGGATGCAAGCCGACAGTGCGCCCCGTAACAATCCGTATTTAAAAAATTGGTTGCTAGACACAGGCTCCTTAACCGAGCGCGTGCAGTCGCTTTGCCATCAATTTACGTTAAACGTGCTAGGGCAGGCTGAAACCGCACTTCATGCTAATGAGCAAAGCCTGCTGTCGCACCAGCAATCACATCAGCCTTCGCAGGCATTTCAGGTACGAGAAGTACTGTTATGTGGTAACACCCTGCCATGGGTTTTTGCCCGTTCCGTTATTCCCCAGCGTTTGGTAGAAGCAGAGCTAGCAAATTTAGGTAGTGAACCCTTAGGTAAGCGACTGTTTAACGATGCCAGGTTTATACGCTCTGAGTTTGAATTGTGCCAATTGCCTGCCACTGCACTAGGCTTTGAGCGCAATCAGCAATTATGGGGCCGACGTTCATTATTTACATTGGGTGAAGACAGCATGATAGTGGCCGAAGTTTTTCTACCCGACGCACCCGTTTATTATTCAAGGTACGACAATGGCACTGAATCTTAATTTAGCCCAGAACCTCAACCATATAAAACAGCATCCATCTGCGTATATTCGCCTGATGCGTTTAGACAAACCCGTGGGTATTTACTTGCTGCTTTGGCCTACCTTTTGGGCATTGCTTATGGCATCAGAAGGCTTACCCAGTTTAGGCATCGCGCTTATTTTTACCGCAGGCGTGGTAGTGATGCGCTCAGCGGGCTGCGTCATTAACGACTACGCCGATAGAAAAGTAGATGGCAGCGTAAAGCGCACCGCCACGCGGCCATTGGCCACAGGAGAGGTAACACCAAAACAAGCGTTAAACCTGTTTGGAGGGCTAATTATACTGGCCTTCTTGTTAGTGCTAATGCTGAATTGGCAAACCGTTGCTTTGTCGGTAATCGCGCTGTTACTAGCAGCCAGTTACCCCTTTATGAAACGCTATACCCACTTGCCACAAGTGGTATTAGGCGCTGCTTTTGGGTGGGCAATTCCGATGGCGTTTATGGCGGTGTCTGAAACTGTGCCTGCTTATGGCTGGTGGTTGTTTGTGGCAAATCTATTATGGACGGTAGCCTACGACACCATGTATGCCATGGTAGACAGAGACGACGACCTGGAAATAGGGGTTAAATCTACCGCCATTTTATTTGGTAAGTACGACGTGCCCATTATTATTGGACTTCAAGCTGCTACGTTAACCATTTTGTACTTTATTGGCGGGGCTATCGAGGCGCATTGGCCGTATTACCTATCGCTAATTATTGGGGCCGGGTTGTTTTATCGCCAGTACAAATTTATTAAGCACCGTCAGCGAGAAGGGTGTTTTACTGCCTTTATTGAAAACCACTATGTAGGCTTGGTATTTACGTTAGGGTTAGTGGCAAATTTTTGGGTAGGCTAGGTATTTTTGTAGAGGCTAAAAGCTTAGCAAATAAGCATCCCCTTGCATCACATGCGCTGTATAGAGCTATTACGATGTGCAGTGCAAGGGAGTGTGGACGTAAACGTTTAGCTACTCAGATTTAGCAGCTTCTGTTGCTTTAGCTTCTAGTTGAACAATGCGAGCTTCCATTGCGTCTAACTTTTCGCGAGTGCGAATAAGCACTTGGCTTTGAATATCGAACTCTTCACGAGTCACTAAATCAAGTTTTGAAAGCTGCGATTGTAAAACCTGTTTAATTTTACCTTCTGCGCCTTCAGCCATGTTACGCACACCCGGTGGTACGGCGTCAGCAATCTGTTTCGCTAAATCTTCGAGTTTTTTCGGATCCAACATGGATTTCCCTTATAATGCGCTTCGTTAGAATAGGCTTCTATTCTATCGGTATCGCCACTTCTTGCAATGAAAAAGCACGTTAAACAAAAACAAGCCTTATCGTAAGGCGCTTTACAGTAAGCACGGCACTCATTACACCTGTTAGCTTTTAGGAACGTAATTTAGGAACGCGATGAAATTAAACGATGCGCAACAATCAGCTGTCACCTTTGTGTCTGGCCCCTGCTTAGTATTAGCCGGCGCCGGCAGTGGTAAAACTCGGGTTATTACCAACAAAATTGCGCACCTAGTTAGAAATTGCGATATGCCAGCACGGTATATTGCAGCGGTAACCTTTACCAACAAAGCCGCCCGAGAAATGAAAGAACGGGTAGCTGAAACCTTAGGTAAGCCAGAAGCGCGTGGTTTGAAGGTATGTACCTTTCACACCATGGGGCTAACCATTATAAAAGCCCATATTAAAGAGCTAGGCTTAAAGCCTGGTTTCTCATTGTTCGACGACAAAGACTCGTTGGCACTGTTAACCGATTTAACCGAAGACACGATAGACGGCGATAAAGATCAGCTTTCGCTATTACAAAGCTGCATTTCAAACTGGAAGAACGACTTACTGCTGCCCGAAGCATTACTAAAACAAGCTACCAGTACCGGTGAACGAGAGTTTGCAGAAGCTTACAAGCGCTATCAAGATAACTTACGCGCCTATAATGCCCTTGACTTCGATGACCTTATTTTATTGCCCACACTGCTATTAAAAACCAGCGAAACCGTACGGGCCAAATGGCAAAACAAAATTCGTTATTTGCTGGTGGATGAGTACCAAGATACCAACACCAGTCAGTACGAACTGGTAAAGCTATTGGTAGGCGAACGTTCGCGCTTTACCGTGGTAGGCGACGACGACCAATCCATTTATTCATGGCGCGGTGCCAAGCCACAAAACTTAAACTTGCTACAGCAAGATTTCCCGCGCTTGAACGTTATTAAGCTACAGCAGAATTATCGCTCTTCAGGGCGAATACTGCATTGCGCCAACATTCTTATTCAGAACAACCCGCACTTGTTCGATAAAACCCTGTTCTCTGAACTGCAATACGGCGAACCGCTTCGAGTGATAGAAGCGAAAAACGAAGAACACGAAGCTGAGCGAGTGGTAGCAGAACTGCTAGCGCACAAGTTTATGAACCGCACTAAGTTCAAAGACTACGCTATTTTGTACCGAGGAAATCATCAAAGCCGCTTGTTCGAAAAGCTACTAATGAGCAACCGTATTCCATATAAAATTAGCGGCGGTATGTCGTTCTTCGGGCGCACCGAAGTAAAAGACATCATGGCTTACTTGCGCTTGCTGGTGAACCAAGATGACGATAATGCACTACTACGAGTAATTAATACGCCAAGTCGCGGCATAGGGCGCGTGACACTAGAAAAGCTAGGTAACTTCGCGAACAGCTTAGGCGTGCCCATGTTTGAAGCGGCCACTCACCCAAATTTAAACAGCGTGTTGTCGGATAGAGCATACGATGCCGTATCGGGGTTTGCCCGCTGGATAGTAGAAGTGTCTGACAATGCAACTCGAGGCGACACCAAAGATGCCCTTCGCGGCATGATCAAGTCGATGAGCTACGAAGAGTGGTTATACGAGCAAAGCGCTAGCCCTAAAGCGGCTGAAATGGGCATGGCGAACGTAAGTACCTTATTTGGCTGGGTAACCGACATGCTAGAAGGCAACGAGCTTGATAGCCCCATGAACCTTACCGAAGTAGTAAACCGCCTTATCTTGCGCGACATGATGGAGCGAGGCGAAGACGACGGCGATGGCGACCAAGTACAGCTAATGACACTGCACGCTTCTAAAGGGCTAGAGTTCCCAATAGTGTTCTTAGTGGGCATGGAAGAAGGCTTGTTGCCCCATCAAAGCAGTGTAGATGAAGACAATGTAGAAGAAGAGCGCCGCCTTGCGTATGTAGGCATTACCCGTGCGCAGCGAGAGCTTATTTTCAGCCTAGCGAAAGAGCGCCGCCAGTTCGGTGAAGTTATAAACCCAGAGCCAAGCCGCTTTTTATACGAACTGCCCATAGACGACCTTCAATGGGAAAACCAAAAGCCGAAAGAAAGTGCCGAGGTACGCCAGCAAAAAGGCCAAAGTAGTATTGCTAACTTAAGAGATATGCTGGGTAAGAAATAACGCGGAGGGCTATGAATCTAAGCCCGTAAGGTAATACAAGTACCAGCAACAAACCGCGCTGATAATCTAAAAAAGGCGTTAGTGATAACTAGCAGGGGAATATAGCAACAAACAGCTAGCCTGCTAGCTGTTTCATATCAAGTACAGTCGCGCGAGTAAGCACTTTACCTTGGGCGTAATTACACTCAATGTCGGTAAGCGCATTTAGCTGTGCAGGTGAGTCTACTCCTTCGGCAATAACCTTAAATTTAAGGTGCTCAGAAATAAGCATTACCGATTGAATAAGCTTAAGGTTTCGCTGTGAACGGGGTAGCGAACGCACAAACCTGTGGTCAATTTTGATGAAGTCGAACGGATAGGCGAATAAATAACTAAGCGACGCCAAGCCACTACCAAAGTTATCTAGCACTAAGGTCACCCCCGCACGCTTCAACTTCTTAATTGCGGGCAAAATAAACTGCGAACGACGATTTAAATCGTTTTCATCAAACTCAAATACCAAATCGTGGGGCGATATTTTGTATTCGTCTATAAGCGAAATCATCTGATTCACCATAGACGCTTGTAGCAAATGAATAATAGAAACGTTTACCGCAATACGGCCGGTGTCTTCGCCTGTTGTTTTCGCGTGAGCCAGTAACTCGCAAGCTTTGCGTAACTGAAACAAATCTAAATCTAAGGTTAAGCCACTTTGTTCAGCCACTTGGCGAAACTGCTCTCGGGCTATTTTGCCGAAAGTCGGGTGACTCCAACGTACGTACATCTCGTTATAAAGCGTTGTGTTGTCTCTTATATCAATAACAGGCTGTAAGAAGTATTCAAACTCTTCATCGCGCAAGGCACGGCGAAATTCGTTTTCTAGCTCAAGCTCTTCAATTAAGCGGTCGCGCATGCTCTTATCGAACATAACAAATCGGCCACGGCCCAACGTTTTCGCTTGGTACATAGCGGCATCAGCATCACGTAGCACTTCATCGGCACTACGATAATACGACTCTAAATTAGCAATGCCGATACTGGCACCCGAATACATTTCACGGCCTTCCAGCAAGAATGGCTCTGAAATCGAGTTAATAATACGAGACGCCACTTCTTGCACATCGGTTAAATCTTCAAAGTTATCGAGTAAAACCACAAACTCATCGCCACCTAAGCGGGCCAGTAAGTCGTGCCCACGAATACATAATGCAATACGTCTAGCCACTTCAACTAAGAACTCATCACCGGCGTGATGGCCTAAGGTATCGTTAATAACTTTGAATCGGTCTAAGTCGATGAACAACACCGCAAAGTAATTTTCGGTGTAACGCTGCTTACTGGCAATGGCTAGTTCAAGCCTGCTGGTAAACATTGAACGGTTCGGAAGGTCGGTGAGTGAATCGTGATGCGCATCGTGAATAAGCTTAAGTTCAATTTCCTTACGCTCTTCAATTTGCTGTTTTAAGTATTTGTTGGCTCTATCAAGCTCGGCAGTACGCGCGGCAACCCTGAGCTCAAGCTCACTGTTGTGACGATGAATTTCTTCAGTACTGCGCTTACGCTCCATGGTTACCGCAATATGGTGTGAAACAAAGCGCAGTAACTCTAAGTCTCTGGCGTTGTATTTGGCATGCTTACCGTAGGTTTGCACCGCAATAACTCCAAACACTTCACCATCTACCACCAGGGGCGACCCCAGCCAAGAGTTGGCACTGTTTAACATGCTTTGGGCAACAGACACATCAATTTCACCCGCTTCGGCAAGTTCCAGTACCCGTGGCGGGTTAATCAGTTCAGCTTGGCCGGTACGCAGTACAAATTCCGTTAAACCTAAGCCCATGGGCCTAGCTTCAACGCCGGTGTCTTCAACATCACTGAAATACGGAAACTCTAGCATTTGCTTCGATTCATCAATAATAGAGATAAAGCAGTTTGGCGCACTAATAAGGCGGGCTAGAATTTCGTGCAAGCTAGAATAGAAGACCGACATATCGCCTTCTAGGTTTGCTGCTAATTCAGAAATTTCAAATAAGGCTTGTTGTAACGACTCTACTTTTTGACGCTCAAGAATTTCCTCTTGAAGGTCGTCATTAATTTTTCGTAGCTGGCGAGTACGTTCTCGAATGGTACGTTCGGTGAGTTCACGGTTTTTAACCCTGTCTACCGTGGTAACAATGTGCTGAGAAACAAACAGCAGTACTTCTAAATCTTCTTGAGTGTAATGCACACCTTCGTCGTAGGTTTGCACCACCATAGCGCCAATTACTTGGCTGCCACGTTTAAGTGGAACTCCAAGTAGCTCAAAAGGCTGAGAACCTACTAATTTAATACCGTGATCTTCAGCAAAAACTTCTTCTTCTTCACGCTTATAGAATAAGTGCTGGCCGGTGCGCAATATAAAACCCGTCATGCCATCCATTAAGGAATCGGCGGGTAACTGTTTTACGGTTTGTTCGTCAAACTCGTCAACGAAATAGGCGAAGTCGACAATTTGGCTGTCTTGTTCGTAGAAGGCAACAAAGAAGTTATCGGCGTTCATGAAGTCGGCAATGATTTCATGAATAGCGGTATAAAGGCGGTTTAAGTGACTAACAGAACTTGCAAGCTCGGAAATGTCGAATAGCGCTTTCTGAACTCGTTCAGCACGCTTATATTTATTAGTGAGTTGTTGAAGCTGCGGTATAATTTCCCGCAGCTCTTCTTCTGTCAACTCATATTGCGTTGAATCTGATGACATTCCGTTCGCCGGCAAGTAAAAAGAGCTTATTCTTAGATGCGGTTAAATTACCCGATCTACTCGAAAAACGCTACTTTTTCCAACACATTGTTAGTAAATGGCGAAGGTTAGATACCTTCAATCATGTACTCAATTGCGGCTTTAATTTCATCATCAGAGCACGAAGCACAGGTACCACGAGGTGGCATAGCATTAATACCGTTAAGGGCATTTTGCCATACGCCGTCTAGGCCTTTTTCGTCTAAACGCGGCTGCCAATCAGCGGCTACGTGAACTTTAGGTGCACCAAGCACACCAGAACTATGACACGCTACACAGGCAGAGTTATAAACATCTTCACCCGACTTAGCACCACCGCCTGCAGCAGCAGGACCAGCAGCTTCCGCGCCAGCTACGTGTATCTGACCAACCGGTTTAATACGGTTAGCAATATCGTCGTTACTCATTTCTTGTGCTTGCGCCGCAAACACAGTAAGTGCTGTAGCTGCAACAATAAACCAGGTTTTCAATTTCACATCTGTCTCCAGGCAATCATGAACTTTAAATTAAAGTATAACTGGCCAGATTATAACGGGAATTCAAGCCCGAACAACTATTTGCTACCAATTACCTATAAAAAGTAGGGATAAAGTACCTTCAAAACCTATTAAAGTAAGAGAATTACACAAACCAGTTGATGCGAGCCCATGGCCTAAGTATTATTACGCCGCGCTTAAGCAGGAAGTTTAACCACACCACGTTCTTATTCCTTTAGAACAGGTTAAATTTTTATCATATTAAGCTATTTTCAATGCACCCGTAGCTCAGCTGGATAGAGCGTCGCCCTCCGGAGGCGAAGGTCACAGGTTCGAATCCTGTCGGGTGCGCCATTTTTATCGGATACTCGTGTCGAACTTTAACAGAGCAACCGGTCAAGGCAGTTGCACTTAATCACTGGCTATTTATAACAATTTTTTAGATGCTTGCTTTCTCAGGCCGGAAAAAATTGCCTCCGCTACGTAGGGTGGGAAGTTATCGGGAATTTTACCTTCGACTTTTGCAATCGCGTTCTCAACATTATCGACAAAGTATTCGTAGTGCGATGCAGCTTTGTCTGAGGGGTATTTCACCTGAACTGCAGTCGATACAAAATGGCGAGGCTGAATATCGTTCCATTTCCAGTGAGTGTTTTTGCCTTTTAAAGACATAGCCATTTTGATCTTTTGTGGCTGTAAGGCTTTTTTAGTCATAACAGGAAACGCCGACAAGACATCATATAAAGGAGTCATTCTATATGTATTTTCAGGCTCTAAAAATACGCTAAAATTCTTACCATGACCGTCAATAGCAGCAATTAGCCAAAAGAATATCTGAGTCCTAAAAAAAGTTTCTCTATCTTTCCCGTTAGACGATGCCGTGAGCAAATTTAAGCAGTCTGTTATTCCTGGGCCACCATCAGATTGGTATTTTTGAGCAGATGAAATGCCCATTGCCTGACAAAAATCTTCTTGGGGTAGGCGCATGAGCCATGAACCGTCAGATGCATATTTACGGTCAAAGCGTTCAACGCTTAGAACTTTCTGGTCGCCAAAGTAAAGCACCTCTGAATTAGCCACATTAAAATCAAAGGCTCTCGCCAGCTCTAGGCAAATAAATTCGTTCTCACAGCTATCGGTTAAATCGATACCCACTTGCGGTAACTCGCCCATGGGTAATTTCATTATGTGACTTGTTGGAGTTGAGCCCGTCGGTTTCGCCCATTGTTGACCAATTTTGAGTAGCGCGGTTTTTTCTTGGGCGCCAGCAATTGAAATCCGAAAGTCATCATCGTCATTTTCCATTCCAAGCGCTGTATGCTTGTAGCCTTGCAATAATTTCTCAACGTATTCATCTGACAACACCCTGTAGTTTAGTTGTTGTACGGACTCAGGTTGTTCTGAAGATAATTGAATAGCACCCACACAATCTTTGCCTATCGCCGCTAAAAGATCGAACGCATGTCCAGAGCCTACATTGAATCTAGCTTGTATTTTATTTCGTATGGATGGATTGTCGGGAAGCAAGTTATCAAAGAAGTTATAAACGAGATCGCCAGAGTATTTTTGCTTTGTAATAGGTAACGACAAAGAAATAGGGCGTGCGCCTGAGCGCTTCATCCAATGTTCGGTATAAGAAAAATAGAGCCCACCGTTCTTATCTTTTAACAGTGTACCTACTTTGACCCCGTTAAGGCTTACCATCAGCTCCATATTACCACTCCTGATCCCAGCCACTTTCGGTCTTTTGGCCGTTTTCATTTTCTTGCTTTGGCTTAAGCTCAATAGAGAGGCCTAGTTCATGCGCAATTTTAAAGAGGGTATCAATACGAGAGGTACCGGCGGAATTTTCAATAGCCGAGATGGTTTTTTGCTTTAAACCAACATTCTGTGCAACATCGGTCTGCGTTCGTGCAAGATTATTTCGATGCAGCTTTATATAATCAGCCAGTTCTTTTGAGTTATTAAGCTTCATTATGCCTCTCCACTATTAGTCCCTTTAAGGTATAACGTTGACCCTAGCCCCTAAAAGGTATATTAAGTTCAATATACCCTTAACGGTATAAGTGTCAAATTATACCTTACAGGGTGTTATCTATTTTAAAGCATTTCCCGTGACGTAACCGTGACCAATGGTGTTAATCGTCATAAATCGGCTAGTGGTCATGAAACTCTCAATCCCTTTTTGACGGGCCTCCGTCGGAGGCGAAGATCACAGGTTCGAATCCTGTCGGGTGCGCCATCTCTTCCAAATGTATTAATTTTTCTTAGTCACAAGACTTTTCAAAGTAGTTATACTACTTTTCACTACTTCATTTTTAAGTGCACCAACTTGCCTTTAACTTCGCCTCACTCTATGCGTAGCCCCAGCTTTGCCCAGTCATTGCTATGTTTCAGCGTTATTGTAGCGTTGATAGCGGGCGGTTTGTTTGGCTTAGGCATTAGCCTGCATGCATTAATTTTCTTGTGTTTGCTTTGGGCTGGTATTAATACCTTTAGTTTAGGGTACAAGTACCTGCAAATCCGTGAACTAATGACCAGTGCATTAACACGGGCAATGCCGGCAATATATATCTTTATCCTTATTGGAATGGTTATCGCCAGCTTCATGCAAAGCGGCACTATCTCAACCCTAATTTATTTCGGCCTTAGTTGGCTAAACCCCAGTATATTCTTAGCGGTGGGGTTAATTCTGTGTGCGGTAATGTCGGTAGCCACAGGTACGTCGTGGGGCACAGTGGGGACTATGGGGGTAGTGCTAATGGGTATTGGCGAAGCTATGAATATACCATTACCTATTGTTGCCGCCATGGTAGTGTGTGGTGCTACGTTTGGCGATAAAGTGTCTCCGGTTTCTGATACCACCAATCTCGCGTCGATGAGTGCGGGCACCACTATTTATCGGCATATGTATGCCATGCTGCTAACTACACTGCCTAGCTTTCTTCTAACATTCGTAATTTTCTTAGTTATGGGGTTTACCTACGCAAGCCAAAGTTT
The DNA here is from genome assembly GCF_032925565.1 of Alteromonas sp. CI.11.F.A3. NCBI lineage: Bacteria > Pseudomonadati > Pseudomonadota > Gammaproteobacteria > Alteromonadales > Alteromonadaceae > Alteromonas > Alteromonas sp. CI.11.F.A3. The sequence continues at coordinate 48,672 of NZ_CP136708.1, read as the reverse complement.
GAATGTTGAGGAGATATACAAAATCAAAGCAGCGCTTGCCAGCCACTATCACCTTGCGCCTTACATTACCTTGTTACCGCTAGTGTTGTTAACGGTAATGAGCATTAAAAAAGTGCCCGCTGAAGTCGCCATGTCATGCAGCATTCTTCTTGCCGTTATCATCGCTATTTTCTACCAAGGCACGAACACCATTAGCGTGCTTAATTCACTTTGGGAAAACACCCCACAAAATACGGGTATCGCAAATTTAGATGCATTATTAGGCCGGGGTGGCATCAGCAGTATGAGCTGGACGCTATTACTCGCGTTAATGGCCATAGCATTGGGCGGTACATTGCACGGTACAGGCTTTTTAGCGGCGTTATTGTCGGGCATTATTAGACGGGTAAAGCGCACGGCAACGTTAATTGCCGTCACCATAGCATCAGGTTTTTTAGGTAACGTGGCAATGGGCGAGGCGTATATCTCTATTATTTTAAATTGCCAATTGTTTAAATCAAAATATCAGCAACACAAGCTTGATCCTGCCTTACTTTCTCGGTCAGTAGAAGAGGGCGCCACCATGACCACTGGCCTTATTCCTTGGACAACCGCGGGGGCATTTTACTCTGCAACCCTAGGGGTTGAGGTTCTCGACTACGCGCCCTATGCATTTTTTAACTATCTAAATGGTGTTGTTGCGATCACCATGGCTGCATTGGGCGTAGGTTTATTGAAACAGAAAAGGGCACAACACCACTGACGTACCAATAAGCAGCCCGCCTGCTAAACCGGCTAATGGTTCAAACGGGGTTGTTGTCCAGTTTTCCAACGCGTTCTTAACGTTTAACTTTGCGCGTACTAATGCCCTCAAATCATTTAACTATAGCTGTGCGAATTAGGAAGTTGAACCATCATTCTTGACCATTTTTTAAGAAGTACAGATCAGAAAACCCCATTTTTACAAATTCGGCATCTCTAAAGTTTCTTACGGTTTTTTTGTCTTTACTGATTGAGGCAAGTTGCTGTTCAGTTTGTAAAAACTGGGAAAGATCTATTCCTTCAGCATCGGCCACGGCTTCATGCATATTTTGATAGCGGCTGTAAGAAAAATTTATTTCTTTTGCCACACCTTTAAACTTATAACGTACTTTATGGGCCATGCTCTACTCGGGTTGGTCGATGTAATTCGAAAACTGTTTAACCGCTATTATAAACTCAATTAGCGGTGTGTAATCAAAAAGCGCAATAATAAAACTGTGGAGGTAAGGTGAACATTACGCTTAAACTTGCCCCAACACTTGGCATGTTAGGCGGCGTTTTTTTGTTTTAAAACGGCACAATTAACTTTTCCTAGTAACTCGCTGTGTTAACGTAATCAGCCTCAATAAGCCTAAATTCTCAAGAAAGTAGCAGCATGTCAGTAAAGAATTATCAAAAATTCTACGAACCATTAAACGCGGTACATTCGGCTGACTTTCACCGCTGTATTTACTGTGGCTGCGAAGCCGCACGCCCCGACTTTATCCCACCCATAAAATTTATTCACGACTGGCGAGACGTAAACTCACATGCTGATTTTATTTCAGTACCCTCATGCAATGAATGTTTCGACCTGCTTAAAAATGAAAACAACGGCACGCTAGAACCCAGAGTCACAGCGTTAAAAAAACTATTGGCAGCAAAGTATAAAAAAGCCATTAGAGTGTTTAACCACTGGAGCAAGGATGAAATTGAAGAAATGGATATCGCATTTCAAATAAGCCTTAAAGGCGGCATGCGTTTAGGCAAAGAAACCCTTTCAAGGCTTCAATTTGCTGGGTTCGACTATGAAGTAAATGGCAGCATAACGCGGGTAGCAAAACCGCAGCACCAAGTGTTTAAAGTGTTCGACCAAGAATTTGAAAGCTTCAGAGAAGCGCTAGCCTTCGCCAGCGAAACATACCAGATAAAGAAAAGCCGACTAAGCCAACTTTATTATGAGAATGATGAGAGTTTTGATAGGGCGGTTGAGGTTTTTCATGGGTTGGTTGGGGGGAAGTGGTCGGATTGATAGCTAATTAACATAAGAAAAGTGTTTAAGCTCTTTACTTCGCGGAATACATTCTTTTATTGCTGCGACTAATCCGATGATATATTCCAGTTACCCGCTAACCTTTAAGCTTTTTATTAACTTATTACAGGAGTACTCATGCAAATGGAACTGTTATCAACCTCTGCGCTTGCTAAAAAACTTGAAATTTTACCTAAACAGCTCTTTGAGCATCTCGCAACAATAGGTTATATCCAGCGGCAAGACACAGATTGGATCCTCACAACCGCTGGTAAGGATGCGGGGGGCTCATATAAAACATTTGGTAGCTATGGCAAAAAAGTAGTTTGGCCAGCTGATATCAACTTTTACGAAGATGATGACGAACAAAAGGAATCTCAGGGCCTACTTAACGCGACAAAGATTGGCGAAAGTTTTGGGGTTTCTTCTCGTAAAATAAACGCGCTTATCTCTGAACTCGGCTGGATGAAAAAAGAAGGTTCGTGCTGGAAGCTTACAAAGCAAGGGACGCGAAAAGGCGCAAAGCAATTCGTGAAAAGTGGCAACCACTATGTAAAGTGGCCAGAGTCAATTTTAACTGAAAAACTACTCATAGAGTCGTTAAACAGCCTCTCTAGTACAAAAATAGATGAGCAATCCGCTACAAAGATCTCAGATTTTAGGCAACAACTCCAAGCAAAATTGAGAACGACAGACGGACATTTTGTGCGTTCAAAGGCAGAAATGCTTATTGATAATTGGCTATATATGGCTGAAATACCGCATGCTTACGAGCGTAAACTACCGATTGAGGAAGAGGTTTACTCTGACTTTTACATCCCTACAGGAAAGGTATATATCGAGTATTGGGGTTATGAAAATAATGAAAAATATCTAGCTAGAAAAGCCGAGAAGTTGGAAATTTATAAAAAGTATGATTTCAACCTGATTGAGCTCAATGATAAAGATGTCGAAAACATGGATGACATTTTGCCAGTATTATTACTGAAGTACGGGGTTAAGTCTTATTAGTCAGTAAGGCAACTAATCGGGGGATTCATTTAAATTTATTCCCCTCTCTACCCTTCTGGCTGCAACGGTTATAGGCCAGCAATTTAAACTTCACTATAATTGCGACTGTACTTACGCTTTTTAGTTACTTATTTTTCATGTAAAAACTCTAGTATATGGTGACCATCGGGTTTACTTATGGGGGAGCTAAGTTCGCCGTCGTCTTCAAGACTGAACAGCCAGTAGTTCTCATTTGACCGAGTGAAGTTCGATGTTCCCGTCTGCTCTACTGTCAGCTCTTTGCGCAATACTTTTGATATTGTCTTAACCTTCCATCGCCTTGTGGCGACTCTAGGAGACTTGCCATTGCAAGTTCGACTCGCTATTACCAAATACTTCAATGATTGAATGATTTTTTCTTCAATACTTTCTCTTTCGGATGCTTCGCAGCGCATATGGAAAAACATTGCAGTTCCGTCATGAAATTGCTCGTAGTAGCCGGGAATGCGGAAATCTTCAGCACCGGTGACAAGCAAAGTTCGACCGGCGTTTCTTATTTGGGTCATTCCATAAGTCGGGATCCGTGGAGGTTCCTCAATATAGAAGCGGTCTGCGGAATCATAGTCAGTAGCATAAGAAAATCGTGAATTGTCACCGAATTTATTGACTAGAAATGATTTAAGCCAGTAGTAACCGGACTCATCATCAGTCGGAAGCAAAGGAAATGCGCCGATTCCGAGTTCATCAATGGCAGATTGATACACATTTTTGACAGAAGGGTCCGATTGATCAAAGTATCCTGGGTACAAAGCGAATGCGCCAAATACGGGTCTGCTATATCCTCTATTTGATTTATATAAAAGTGAGTCGCGGTAGCGGTGCATCTGATTAATAGCGTCATCAGGAACGCGGTCAGTTTCATCAGATTTGTTTTCCAGCCGATACTTTGCGTCAAACAGCCAGACAAGTGTCTCCCCTGAATCAAATGTAGCTTCAAGCACAATGTCAGGTTTTTGGTTTACAGTGAGGGTCCTGATTACGCCTTTTGTTCTACAGAAGGTTACTTCGTGAGAAAGACGGGCTTTTATGCCTTTCTTTTCCATCCTAAATGCGCCGCCAAACCCATCCTTTGTTTGCCATTCCATCCCTGTCTGCTGGATATTAGCACCTTCATGCTCTGAGCTTCTAAAGCCTGTTTCTTCCAGCAGCGTTTTAATTTTGAGAAAGCACCATACCTCATAAAGTTCATCCATACCCTTAACGGATAGAGATGCACCTTCTCCGAAAGTCTCCAGATACATCTTCAGTTCCTGCCACGCCCGATAAAACCCCGAGTAGCCAGTTCGCTGCTGCAGAACAAGTGACTCCTTTTTCAAACCGTTAAACGAGCTGAGCTCTTTAAACAGTGGCGCGCGATGAAGTTTAATTAACGTATCTTTCCACGATTTTAAGTCGGTGAAAAAGTGCTCTGATAACCCGTAATCAGCGCTACCGCGGCCTGATTCCTGTTTTCGTGTCATCTTGTCGAGTTGACCTAGACGCTGAATCATTCTGGAAATTGCAAATTTTATGAAGCGGTTTTCAGGTGTATCAACACTTAGAATTTTCTTTTTTACTGTATACCGTCTAGCGAAGTCACCTGCAGTAAAATCGCTGGAAATCTTCTGCTCTAGGCGGGCTGAAATCTTTCCTTTAATTCTATCTGCACGGAGCTTTTTTTCGTATGAGAGTAATCGATTATGTGGGGCGTTAATAATTAGCTGGGCTTGCTGTTGTAACTCGTTCCACAGACTTTTGAAATGAGCCAGCCAGAGTAAAGGAAAATCCTTCTGCTGCGAACGTTTCCGAGTAAAGCTGTGCTCGGTAGGAGTAATTAAAGCATAGCGCCACTCATCGTAGTCTGGCTCAAACTCAGTAAAAATCGCCTCAAAATCGCTGTGTAAATCCATCTTGGTTGGCCACACCGTAAATGAAACGAAGACCTCCTGTACCCCGTCATCTGTCGTATAACGCAATGGAAGGATTGCTTTCCCCAGATGGTTTCGAAAATTTATGGTGCCGGCAAGACTATTTGTGCGCTTCTTAGGGTGGAACGCATCTGCAAATACAGAGTAGTGATGGCCTATTTTCGGCTTCAGGTCTGCCACTGACAGATGGCTTTTGAATACAAATTCGAATTCGTACTCGGTATTTTCAAAAAAAAGTGGTTTATCAAACTGCGCATCACCTACTTCATGTTGGAGAGAAAAATCCTGAGTGGGCAGTTCTGCATACTGCTCCCTTTTAGTCAGTGCGGCCTTTAACTTTTTCTGTTTAGCGCTGACATCCCTAGTCCATACAATCAGCGTAAAATCCTGCTCTTCAACAGTAATGATATCCGGCACGTCTAATTTCTCCCTTTATGGCCAGAAGCTGGTAAATCCACCCGATAGCTTTTCCTTCATTAACTCAATTTTTCTTTTTGAGCGGCATGCTATTTTTTCTTCCGGTTCACGCCAAAGATCAGGTCGAACTTTTTCACCGCTCCATATATCGGAGAGTTGCTCGCTTAACACGCCTTCCAGTGAATTCAATATAGTATCGACCTTATCAGCATCACCTTCAATTCTTGGAAGCAGCTTCATCATCAGGAAGTCATCCCAGACAGCCTGTAATTTAATTCTGTCCGAGTTTACGCCGTCGAATGACTCTACTGTAAGTAACAGCTCGTTAAGTGCGCGGAATGCAAGTTCGAAAGGCGAGCCTTTGAGTACTTCATTTACGGCTTTAAGAAATGTTCGGCTTTCCTTTGCGGCGTTTGTCGCAGCTCCTGTGTGAGAGGATAGTGGAAAACTGAGCTTCACTGGATGTTTTTTCTGTGCTTCTTCTTCATCAAAGAAAGCATCAAAATCATTCGGAAAGAATTCACCAAAATCAAAACTGATTGCACGGTCAATTACCTTGCGGGAAAATCCATGGGTCGTCTCATCCATATTAACAGTACCTGCCACAATCAGGTTGAGCGGGACCGGTAAACCTATTTTTGAGAACAATTCCCACAGCTCATCAAATTCCAGCCCTTCCAGACCAAGGTCTTTTCTAAGTTTGGTGCCACCCACGTTCAGCTTTCCGCTGTCGAGCAGGGCATCGCAGGAATAAGTAAACGAACTACCATCTTTATGCCACTTGCGTGTTTCCAAGACCGACAGATAGTCTGAAAAGTACTGTTCTACCGGCGCTAGGTTCATTTCATCCAAGCATAACCAGTGAGCTCGAACACTAGAGAGCGCACCTTGCTCGCCGGAAACATGGATAGAATTTATACCGTCCCGTTCACTGGCTTCCAAGTCAAAGCCGATATCAACCAGCTCCTTCCACGCAGCAGCTATGAATTTCAGCACTTCCGTTGATACATATTCGGGGTTGCCGGATCCAGTTAAGCGGGTTTCATATCCGAGTAAGTCCCCAGGTTCATGCCAGTCAGGCCTTACTGCAACTAGTTTATAAGCGCCGTACCTAGCTTGTTCTCGGACAAACCGCGTTTTACCCGTGCCGGATATGCCTGCTAGTAGAAGAAAGGGTTTAGGGAGGTGGATAAAAGTAACATTATCATCAGGCAACTCATATGCGTCAGCTTTTTCGATCAGATAAGCATCTCTTAAGCTTTTATATACTTGTGGGTGTTTACACAGGTCATAAACAAGCCTTCCGAAGATACTGGAGGATGCATCTGGTAAGTTTATCTCCTTAAGAATTACCGAGCCAAAGCAATCTCGGGAACCTCTGGACTTGCCACTATCATTTACTAACCTTTTTGAACCAAGTCTGCCAGAATCGTCATCCTTATCTAAGAACTGTGCAAAAAACTCCATGTCCTCCTGATTTTGAAAGTTAGAGGAAAGAAAGCTATTTGACTGCAAGTTGTTGAGTATAAGATTGTAATCACCCAGCAGAAGCTGCCCTCGTGTCCTTAACTTTTCGTATATCTCAAAATATTTAAACAGTTCAATAGCGAAGTCATACATTTCAACTGCGTAAACGAAATACTGATTTGGTATAACAGCAAAATTAGCAGGTTTATCGCCATTTTCCTTATCTGTTATTGCATAAGATGTATATTTGTTAAATTCATAATCCATTGGCCCTAGATTATGCTTTAATAAATATTGTAAAGGAGGTGATAATTTATAATCTGACAGATGAGAGCTTTCAACAATACGTTGTTTGGGTCTATAGTCCGTTAAACGTTTTAACATTTTAGTCCTTTATTACAAAAGAGCGGCTATTTGCTTCGCTAATGCGTTTATAACATCAACCGTAACACTGTTTCCAAATTGTTTATATGACTGAACCTTGGATGGGTTCAATTCAAATTCGTCAGGAAACCCCTGTAGTCTAGCAGCCTCTCTGGGGCTCAATTTTCGTGGGTTTCTGCCAGGCTGTTCAATTAGAACTTCACTACCATCTTTGTAATATCTTGCAGAAATAGTATTGGTGTAAGGTGATTCTGCCGTAACAATACCGAATCCAAAACCCTTACCATTTATCTTGTTCTGAGCTTTACGTCTTTGATGACCAGCCCATAGTTTGTCTGAAATTGTTAGTTTTGGATCTGGATCTTGTTCTAAAATGTCGCCAACGGTTGTTATTTTTTCAAATGGTTTTGGATATCCGAATTTTTCGATCTCACCATCGCGCCACAGTACAATATAAATTCTCTGTCTGTTTTGAGGGATTCCATAATCTACAGACTTTAAGACCATTTCTTTAGCCAGTTTCTGTATTTCTTTTGTACTTCCATGTTCAATAACTTCTTTAGGAATATTGCAGCTATACCCTATATTCGTCAAAGTATTAAGGATAACTTTTAAAGTGTGGCCTTTGTCATGGCTGATTAAACCTTTCACGTTTTCAAGCAAAGCAAACCTTGGCCTTTTAGTGGTCAGAATATTTGCGATGTCGTGAAACAGAGTTCCGCGTGTATCTTCAACTCCCAGTTTTAGGCCAGCATGAGAGAACGGTTGGCAAGGGAATCCAGCCAAGAGTACATCATGGTCCGGAATTTCACTTGCAGGAACTTGTGTTATATCGCCAAACGGAACCTCACCGTGGTTGGCCTTATAAGTTTGTTGCGCATGCTTATCGAACTCGGAGGAGAAAACGCAGGCTCCGCCGTTTTGCTGAAACCCTAATCTAACACCACCAATACCCGCAAAAAGATCAATAAATCTGAATTTCGGATTCAGCACCGGCTTAAGCGGTAGCTGGAAGAATACATCGTCATAGAAAGTTTCCCGTGTTTTATACAAAGCATGCTCTTTCAGGTGGGAAACCGCCGAATTTTTTAGTTCTTCGGGGCAGGAAATGTTTGGGTTGCAATAAAACTTGCTGTCGGTGGCAATCGCGTGTAACCACTGGTCAACGACTGCTTCAATACTGCTTTCCTGCGGAATATGTGGAAGTGCCAGAGGAGTAAGCAGTTTTTCTGCTTGTTTAAGCGCGTCGTTTTTATTTGTCATTATATTACTACTAAGCCGAAAGAGTCTGGAGTGATGCAGGCTATTTTCGTGATTCACTTTTTGATGAATACATATAGGGTCTGACATAGCTTCTCGCAAATTCTATATACGGAAGCAGTGGAATTCCAGCCTGCAAAAGCTGTACGCATATACATGCTAACTGATAGGTTAACAATTATTGTAGTCAAAGAAAAACTAAACTTAATGTAACCTTTGAGTTGTTTTAGCAAAAAATGACAGTTTCATAGGCATTATCAATGTCTAAACGGATTAGTATCAATTTAATTTGGGCAACCGAATGATATAAAATATGGGTAAATTAGAAGTGCTCAGAGTGGCTGATGTGTGTTCCAAAGCAATCAGCTTTAAAAAAAGCTCGATTCACGTGACTGTATTGTATTCAGGCTAGCTACGTAGTCTGGTGGAATATATTGATTTCAGCAAACCGGCTGAAGGATGAAAAAGTGCAGGATAAGCTGAAAAACGGGCTGCTTCGTAAGTTTCTTACAGAAACGTTCCTACTTGGCAAGAAGCCTTGTGAATTCACCATAACCATTGTAAAACAGCCCCATAATCGCTCGCGTTTCAGCCAGTGAAGATGCCCCCATTTTCTGATAAGACGTTCTTCTTATATTCAAAAATGCTTTCATTGAATGCCCCATCTTCTAGATGTTTGTTAAAATAACCTTTTCCGTCTGATAGCATCTGCTTCCTTATTAACTCCATATCGCCACTTTTCAGCTTTTCCCATAGCACAGGGTCGAACGCCAGCTTGTCTAACTCTTTGGCGTGATACATGAAGTTTTTGCGTTCAAACTTTTCGAAAGGGTTCTGTAAAATACTTTTCGTAATAGCTGGTACATTATCTAGGTATTCTTCATTGTTCAGCGGGCTATTGGTTTTTTCCGCTTGGCCGTATTTTGTTAACAGCTTTTTATAAAATGATTGATAATCCGCTCTCAGTAGCGAAAGGCTCACTTCTCCAGTTTTATCGGCATGCTTTAGCATCAGTAGCAGAAATATAATTTTGAATGAAAACGTGTAATCACGTTGTTCTAAAAACTCGAAAAAATCATCTCTTCGTGTGTCTTCGTTGCGGTATTTAAGTTTTTTTTCCCCGCGTATTTCGTCCACTCTACTTTGTTCATAATAATTGAGCATATGACTACCAAACGGTAACTGTTTGTCTGGGACTAAACCTTGATTTTTTACCCAAGCTTTAACCGTACCAGTCGATACAAAAAGTTCCCTAGCGAGCTGTTCATCATTAATGTAATCGCCAAACTCATCTTCAAAGTTAAATAACTTGATGGGATGAAGTTTGCGCTCGTGTTCATAAAGGTGATCAAGAATCACTTCTTCACCTACAAACGCCTCGTTTGGACTAAATATGTCAGCGAAGGGCTTATAACCATCAAGATTAAATATACTGTGTAAGCTCCATGGTTGTAGCGCGGGACCATAGCTATCAACTACATCAATGGCATAAAGTGCTTCCTTGCCAGGATGATTACGTGTGCCTCTTCCTAGTTGCTGCATATATAGCACTTTCGACATGGTTGGCCGTGCCATTACAACAATAGAGGTATTGGGTGCATCCCATCCTTCATTCAACAAATCGCATGCACATAGAAAACGTACCTTACCTTCTTTGTACTTCTTTAATCCTTCTCTGCTATTTGCAGAAACGGCTTCGGCGCTAATATTATGTTTCTTTAGAAGCGCAGCTATTCGATTGGCGTGTTTCACGTCAACGCAGAAGATAACACCTTGCAGCGCTGCTAAAGACTGTCCTGTTACAGCATCTTGCTGTGTAAAGTACTTAGAGAGTACGTCTACAATAAGTTGGTCACGGGAAGGTAATATAACGCGCTTGTTTAAGTCGCTTTTAACGAACTCTTTTCCGTTGAATCTAACCTGAGAAAAATCAATGTTACTTTCCAAACGAAAAGCGCGAATTGGTGGTAATAGCTTTTGTTTAATCGCCTCTTCAAGAGTCATGTTCAATTGATATCGACCGAATATTTCAGCAAGATCTTTTTGGTCGAGTCTTTTATCCGTAGCGGTGCAACCAAACAACGTTTTTGGATTGAAGTGTTCTAATACTCGTTTAAGGCCTTGTGCAGGGGCATGATGAGCTTCATCCACCACAATATAATCAAAATGATCCGTTGAAAGCGAAGCAAATTGTCGTTGGATTGCTTGTGTCGTTTGCACTATTACATGAGCTGATGAGTCCAAAATGTTGGAGGAAACTATGAGGTTGGGGTTTCGTTCTATGAACCGGTCTTTCGTTTGTTCGCGTAAGTCTTTGAACGGAACAATGACTAACGCTCTATCAGCGTTGCCTAATTTTTTTTGATTGCTGTGGTCTGCAATAAATACTTCGGTTTTTCCGGTTCCAGTTGGCAGTACTAGCAAAAATGTATTTTTTCCCTGCGCTCTGCCATTTTCAATATCTAATAGTGCATCTTGTTGGTGTTTGAAAAGTGAAAAACTAATGTTTCTGAATTGGCTTGCTGTTGGCTTACCGCAAAATTTATCTTCCTCTCCAAAGTAGAGGCGAATTTGATCTGCAAACTTCTTCTCATCAGCCATTCCAGCATTAGACCAGCGATATACCTTGATACCGTCTTTCATAAGCGAATTTTGCTTAAGTAGCTGGGATTGATAACGGCTTTGTCTGATGTGCAGTGGATGGTGAAAGCTTTCACCGTTAAGCTCGATGGCAATTTCGCCATCAATAGTTTTAAGAACGTAATCCACATATCGGCTTTTACCAAGCAAGTCTACATACTGATATTCTCGCTCTAAAGCATGCAGATATTTTGAACCATAAACCTGCTCAAATAAACTTTCAAAATTATATTCTGGGCGAGTTGGGTCCGTTTCACTAACCTGTCTGTCAGCGCCAAACTGCCGAAAATCATATTCATCAGTACTGTCATTTAATATTGCACCAATTAGCAATCTGTATTCGTGTGCTTCGCTGTCAATAAAGCGGTATAGACGCTCAAATTTATGCATCAACATGTTTTGCCACGAAGTGTATACGTGGTAGCGAAAGCTGGGTTTGTTGGCTCCATACAGTTGCGTATCGATGATGATACCGACTTTTTGGCTGTTATCACTGAAAAGGTAAGAAGTGAACTGAGAATCTATCTGTTGAAAACCTAGACTTCGGAGGTAGTCTGATAAAGTCATTTAATTCTATCCATGATTAATTCCTTCTTCACGTCGTGTGAACATTATTGTATTCATCTTCGAATCGCTAGAGATACAGTTAACCTTTATCAAAAACCATTAACCCCCAACCCCAACCAGCAACACACCCATGCCCCCCGCCACAATAGCAAACACGGCCAGTATTAATGATGTGCTTTTTAGAATGTCGCCGTCGCGGTTTTGCAAGCCCAGAATAGCGGTAACGGCCACTATGTTATTTATGCACACCATATTGCCCATGGCGGCGCCTACACTTTGAAGTGCCAGTATGGTGGTAAGGGGTAATGACAGTTGTTCGGCAATGGTGGTTTGAATGCCCGCGAAGGTTAAATTCGATATAGTGGCCGACCCTGAAAAGAATGAGCCTAGCGCGCCTAAAACTGGTGCGAAGAAGGTCCAGTTGGCGCCCGTTATTTGTGCCAAGTGATGGCCTATTTGGGCAACCGCTGCGCTGTTTTGGCCAGAACTGTCGCCAAGCATCATCATATTCACAAAGATAAGCGCGCCTAGCATGGCGAAAAAAGGTGTGCGCATGCGCGCTAGGGTTTGTTGGCTTGCGGTTTTTAGCGTGTTCGATGCTGCTTGTTGGCGAAATAGCCACAAGGTTACGCTGCCTGTTACCGCAAAAGGAATAATAGACGGAATATACAAAACGCTATGCTTCCAGGTTACCGCGGTATCTAAAATGCTGGTCAAGCTGGCCACTAAACTTGTGCTTATATGAAAGGTGCCTAAAAAACCTAGGCTAATGTGTAATGCAGGTTCGGTAGCTTGTAAAAGCGCTTTTAACCCAAGCTCGGGCAGGCGAGTTAATACCAAAAGTAACACAGTGCCCCACAGCGGGAACGCGGCTTTAACTAGCGTTTTTAATGGTACTGTAATTGATGACGTTTGTTCGGTGCTTGCTTGTCGATTAGCTTCGGGTCGATTAGCTGCTGGTTGATTTGTTGTCTCTGTCCCTACTTTATATTTTGCCAGTAATAGGGTAATAACTAGGCCAATTAGACCGCCCAGTAACGATGGGAATTCTACGCCGAAGTAACTTAGCCCCAAATAGGGTAGGGTGCATGCGCAGGTGGAAAGCAGAATAAACAGCAGGTTCTTTTTAATATCGGCGGTATCGTTTACCACTAACCGCAATGCTAATATCACAATGATAGGGGCGGCGATAGTGTTAATAAGGGCCGCTTGCTGTGCTATTTCCAGCACGCTTTGTTGAGGAAGTTCTAGTAGCGATAGTCCAAACCATACGGGTGTACCCATGGCTCCAAACGTAACAGGAATGGTATTAAGCACTAAACAGAACAGTGCCACCCGTAAGGCGGGAAAACCTAGGCTGTAAAGTATGGGCGCGGCAATGGCGGCGGGTGTACCAAAGCCACTGGCACCTTCAATTAGAAACATAAACGCCCAGCCCACAATCATTAGTTGGGCTACAGGGTTTGCACTTACGCCGTCTAGCGCTTTGCGTAAAATAGCTAATGCACCGGTAACTTCCATGCATTTAAAAAGGAATATAGCGCCTGCGATAATAGACAGCGGGGTGAGTGCTAGCAATGCGCCACTTATTACATTGGCATTCACTAACCTTGCGTCTTGTTTGAATACCAATAGCACCACTATATAAGCGACCAACGCGCTTAAAGGTAAGGCTTTGCTAGATGGCATAGGGTTCTTTTTTACCATTAAGGTAATAAGCAAAATAAGAGGAAGGTAAGAGAACGCTAAATTCATCATAGTGAGATGGCTTCGCTTAATGCGTGCATTATATTTGGTAAGCTGTTTATTAACTTACCAAATTATTAGCATAAGCAGTAGTACCAGTGCCGCGGCGCGATGTAATAACCAGGTCGTACTTTGGCGATGATTGCCTCGCACTAGGCTTAATGCTTAATATACCGTCTACAGTACCTTCTCTTCTTTTAGCATTTTCAAAATAGCTTCGGCAGCTTCTTGGTTATTATAAATAACCTTTCCTCCACCACCTTGGGCTTTGGCGGTGGCGGCTTTGAATCTATCGGCGGCGGTTTTAGCTTTCACTATTTTAAGCCGTTTAGGGCGTGGTTGAGCTGGGGTTGTTTTCCATTGGGGGGGCGCATCGTTTGTAGTGGTAGTGTCAGTAGCAATGGCGTCCACTACAGTAATTTTTCCTCGCATGGCTGCGCCAAAAGCACTTTGGCGCGGTGCTGCGGCTGCCATATCAACGGTAGCCACAAAGGGCAGTTTTACGCTTACTTTTCTGCGCTGGCCTCTTGGCAAGGCTTGAAGTAACTCTGCGAATCCAGCTTTTTTATCTACGCTTAATATCTCGGTTATGCTGGGTACTACTGCCATACCTAACTTTTCAGATAATAAGTAAGGCAGCATGCCAGATGATTCGCCATTTTCGGCGCGCATGCCTGCCAGTATTATATCGGGACTGCTATCAGTGAAACTGCTAGTTAACGCGGCAAGGCTATCGGTTTCTTGTGGTACGGTTAATACCTTAATTTCTGGTAAGCCCATACCTAAATAGTCTTTTAATACGGTATGGGTTTGCGCATTGTTCGCAGTGCCTGCGTGCATCACCTGTAGGTTGGTATCAGGCGAATTCAGACCAATTTCTAACGCTCTAGCATCTTGCTCGGCACGTCTTGGGCGCTTCGATAGCGGGTGCTCGCCAATAGACACTAACACCGTTAAGTTCACATTTTCTTCAAGCAGCTTATTCACGTTATGCCTCCGTTGCATGTTTAGGCGTAGTTTGATGCGTGTTTAAGCCGGAAGTGTCACGGGGGGCGGTGTGTTCGATTTCCTGATCGCCTTTTGAATCCCGTTCTAAATTGTTTTTGGGCTTATGCACCAGTGCAAGTAAGGCGGCTAATATTTCTTGGCTATCGCCAATGGCGCTTAAATCGGCGCGTTTAACCATGTCGCAGCTATCATCGGTATTAATGGCAATGACCTTTTCACACTGTGCTATGCCTTGCATGTGCTGAATTGCGCCGGATATACCTACCGCAACATACACCTTTGCTGTAACCCAAGTGCCAGTTGCACCGACTTGTCGCTCCCGTGGCATAAAACCATCGTCTACCGCTACACGGCTTGCACCTTCGGTAGCGCCTAATATTGATGCTGCTTGGTGGAACTGCTCCCAATCGGTAATGCCGTTGCCGCCAGATAAGATAAACCCAGCCTCGGCCAAATTAATATCGTTAGGGTTCACGCTTTCATTGCCTAGGTCTGTAATTTTTTGTTCGTAGGTATTTGTTATCGCTTGTTCTAGTGTTTGATCAGGTGCCTGTTTAGGAGGCGGAATAAGTGGCTGCTCAAGCACTTTGCATTCGTGCCTAGTATCACTCACCGGCTCGCTGCATTCTTCAAGTAATAGCATAACGTTAGTAATAGGGCGGGTAATATCGGTTTTACCTGCAGAGCCGCGACATACTATTTGGTTACCATTAACTTTCCATACATTGCTGGCCACAGTGGTATTAAGCTTTGCGGCTAGTCTGCGGCCTAAATCTGCTCCGCCGTGAATGCTATCTGGGAATAAAATATGTTTGGGGTTTAACTGATTTACTAGCTTGTATAAACCGGCGCACCGCTGTTCTGGGTTGTAGCGCTGATATTCATTGCCTTCAAAATTTACCAGCCTGTCTATGCCTGCGGTATCTAGCTTTTCTTCGGTAATGGTGTCGAAAAATACCGCCACTACTGCGCCTGTTCTTTCGCCTGCACCCACACCTGGACTTACACCTGCACCCGCGCCTGCATCTACACCTGTACCTGTGCTTGCTTCGTTGCCTTCAATACCTTTATCAAAAGCTGCGTTATTTTCGACAAGTAGGCTATTTTCAATAAGAGCGCCATTATCAATATGAGCGCCCTGGGTTGCCAATTTATGAGCTAAGCCTAGAGTATCTCTGTCGTGGCTAGATAATCGGCCTGAAACGCCGTCTACCACCACTAGAATATAAAAATCTGGGTTAGCTACTTTGTGTAGCGGTAGCACAATCTCTTCTTGGGCTGCTGACTTACTACCTTGAGCAGATTGTCTGGTTAGCTGGTTAACAGAGCCCGCAGCGCCGGACCTATCAATTCGCTTTAGGCCATTCGGGCCAACAAAACCGATGGCATGTACATTTTTACGCAATAATCCGGTAGGGCCGCGTTGAGCTAACTGGCCTTCAGGTACATGTAGTGGATGTAGCCTGTTTCTGGCAATCCACTGGGCTCGCGGGTCACGACGAAATAGGTTAGACATCGGCTGTGCTCTGTAACACCAAAGCGTCTAACATCAGCTCGGCAATGTCTTTTACTTGTGGGCGAGGCTCTACAACACCCTCTAGCATTAAGCTACATTGCGGGCAGCCTACGGCAATAATGTCAGCGTTCGTTGCTTTGGCATCTTCCATGCGCATATCGGGAATACGTTGTGTGCCGGGTATATCGGTAACGGGGGCGCCGCCCCCACCGCCGCAACAGCGCGCTTTGGTTTTGCTTCGCTCCATTTCTTTTATACTAATGCCCATCACTTCTAGTAAGTACCTAGGGGCGTCGTATTCGCCGTTGTATCGGCCTAAGTAACAGGGGTCGTGATAGGTGAGTGATAAGGCCTTATTACTGCTTAAGGTTAGTTTTTGGTTTTTGACTAGGTCGGCAAAAAAGCCAGTGTGGTGGTATACATCGTAATGGCCGCCAAAATCACCGTATTCATTTTTAAGGCAATGAAAAGCGTGAGGGTCGGCGGTAACAATATGCTTGAATTGATACTGCGCCATAGTGGCAATATTGGTTTTCGCCAAACGCTGGAAGGTGGCTTCATCGCCTAGCCTGCGTGCTGGGTCGCCACTGTCGCATTCGCTATCGCCCAATACTGCAAAATCTACGTTAGCAGCGCGCAATAAACTTACCATGGCACGCAAGGTACGTTGGTTTCGCATGTCGAACGCGGCATCGCCTATCCACAATAATACGTCTGCTTGTTCTACCTGTTGGCCAAATACGGGTAAGTTCTGATCTGCTGCCCAGTTCATTCGGCTTTTAGGCGCATAGCCATTGGGGTTGTCGGTGGTTTTTAAGTTCTCGAGCAATTCAGCACCTTTGCCCGGTGTTTGGCCTTTTTCTAAGGTTTCAAAACGGCGCATATCAACAATGGCGTCTACATGTTCAATCATCATGGGGCATTCTTGAACACAGGCGCGGCAGGTGGTGCAAGACCACACGGTTTCAGATGGCACTAGCACGTTTACAATAGGAATAATCGGGCTGCCTTTATAAGTGCCTGCTTTGTCTATACTCGTTTTCACGCCAGGGTAAGGGCTGCCAGCAAACTGGGCATCGCTGCCTCCGGCCATGCCAACTACCATGTCTTGAATAAGCTTTTTGGGGTTAAGTGGTTGGCCTGCAGCAAAAGCAGGGCAGGCTTTTTCACATCGCCCGCATTCTACGCATGCATCGAAGCTGAGTAGCTGGTTCCATTTAAAGTCTTCAGGCTTTTCTACACCTAGCTTCTCGGTTTTAAGGTGAATGCTTCCAAGGTTAATGCTTTTAAGGCCCGTTGAGCGCCCGCCGCCAAAACGCTCTTGTCTGCGGTGAAAGCCTAAATGTAGCGCGCCCGCAAAGGCGTGCTTCATGGGGCCGCCCCAGGTCATGCCCAAATACATTTCGCCCACGCCCCAGGTTATGCCAAGCAATAACACCACGGCTAACAACCAACCGCCTGTGTTTGCGGGTAATAGGCCGGTGGCGGGTAAGCTTAAAGTAAAGAAGCTACTTGCATAGGTTAACAAGCTATAAGGCAGGCGCGACCACGGCCCTTTTGACAAATTAGGCGGTGGGTTCCTGCGCCGTAAGAACACAAACACTGCGCCAATAAACATAAGCGCGCTACTGGCTAGCAACGCATAATTTAAAACAGGGCCTGTTATGCCGAATAGGTAAATGCTTAGCACTAAAACAGTGGTTAGCACGAAGCCGCCTGCGGTGGCCACGTGGGTATTTGAAATGTATTTGTCGCTAGCGACTACATGATGAAGGTCTACCAAATAGCGCCGTGGAATGGAAAGTAACCCAGCCCAATGCACAGTAGATGCTTGTCCTTGTCGCCACAATCGCACGCGGCGGCCTGCGCCAATTAGCGTAAGCAGTACCGACACTAGCAGCAGTACAAATAATACAGACGGTAAAAAATCATCAGCAAACATGACAACACCCGCGGTGGTTAGGTTTCTTATTTTTTGTAGCCAACCGCAAGCGTGGGTTGGCTGTGTGTAGCGCTGTTATCGAAATAGCGGTTATGCAAAAGTTGGCGGTGAATGCTGTACCTTGCCGCCCAATTAGAAATCTTTGCATAGCCTTAAGGCGTCATAAATGGCGGCATGTGTGTTGCGCTGGGCCACGCAGTCGCCAATTCTATATAGTAAATAGCCGCTCGCCTCTTCCAAAAGCATAGGCTGAGGTTTAGCGTCATATAGCGCTTCAATATCTATTTGCCCTTTGTTACGAGAGTCTTGTTTTAGTTGGTAGTACAGCAGTTCGTCGGGGCGAGTACCGTTTTCTACTACCACTTGATCCACCACCCGTTCTTCTTGTTGCCCTGTGTATTCGTTTTCAAGCACGGCCACAAGCTTGTCGCCTTCCTTGTACACTCTTTCTAACAACAAGTCAGAAGTCATAATGACTTCGCGCTCGTATAAACTGCGATAATAAGTAGGGAAGGTGGTGCCGCCTACCGCTGCACCTGGCTTAATATCATCGGTAACCACTTCTACTAATGCGCCATTGTGCGCCAAGAAGTCGGCAACCGATAAGCCGCTAAATTCGCATATGGTGTCGTACACCAATACGTTTTTACCTGGCGTTACTTGGCCGTTTAAAATATCCCACGAACTAACCACTAAGCCGTCATCAGCGCCCCAATGGGGGTTTTGATTAATAAACGGTGTTGCGCCGGTAGCCAGAATAACCACGTCAGCATTAAACCCGCGAATACTGGCTTCGTCGGCGGCGGTATTAAGTTGTACATCTACGCCTAAGCGTGCAAGTTCCAAGGTGAACCAGCGAGTGATGCCGGCTATTTGATCCCGCTGTGGCGCTTTGGCAGCAATAGTAATCTGCCCGCCTAACTCACTGCTTTTTTCTATAAGGGTGACCTTATGGCCGCGTTCTGCACTAACGCGAGCCGCTTCCATGCCTGCAGGGCCGCCCCCTATAATCACTACTGTGCGAATAAGGCCGTCAGTTTTTTGAATAATATGGGGCATGGTAGATTCGCGGGACGTGGCTGCATTTTGAATGCAAAGTACATCTAACCCTTGGTATTGGCGGTCTATGCAATAGTTCGCGCCCACGCACTGCTTTATTTGATCTACTTGGTTAAGCTTAATTTTGGTAATGAGGTGCGGGTCGGCAATGTGCGCCCGTGTCATGCCTACAAAATCTACGTAGCCTGCTTCTAATATGCGCTGCGCCTGGTTAGGATCTTTAATGTTTTGGGCGTGCATAACAGGCACGCTCACCACTTCTTTAATGCCTGCTGCTAAGTGCAAAAACGGCTCTGGTGGGTAGCTCATATTAGGAATAACGTTAGCAAGGGTATTGTGGGTGTCGCAGCCCGAGCCCACTACGCTGAAAAAGTCGAGCAAGCCGGTGTTATTGTAATACGCCGCTATTTCTTTCATGTCATCGTGATTAAGACCATCGGCATGAAATTCATCGCCAGTAATACGCAAGCCTACGGCGAAATCGCGGCCCACTTCTTCTCGTACGGCTTTTAGTACTTCCATGCCAAATCGCATGCGGTTTTCAAAGCTACCGCCCCATTCGTCGGTGCGCTGGTTTACCCGAGGGCTCCAAAATTGATCGATTAAATGCTGGTGCACTGCAGAAAGTTCAATGCCATCTAAACCGCCGGCTTTTGCGCGGCCAGCAGCTTTGGCAAAGTCGCCAATAATGCGCTGCATTTCTTCAATTTCAATGGTTTTACAGGTAGCACGGTGTACGGGTTCACGAATACCACTTGGGCTAAGTAAGGTGCTCCAATTGCCCCCGTCCCATCGAGAACGTCGGCCCATATGGGTAATTTGAATCATAATTTTGCCGCCGTGTTTGTGCACGGCATCGGCTAAATTTTGAAAATGAGGGATAATACGATCGGTAGATAAGTTAACCGACTTCCACCAATCTTGAGGGCTATCAATAGATACCACGCTCGACCCGCCACAAATACAAAGGCCAACGCCACCTTTGGCTTTCTCTTCGTAATACTTTACGTAGCGTTCTGTGGTCATACCGCCTTCGGTGGCATACACCTCTGCGTGAGCCGTACTTACTACTCGGTTTCGAATAGTCAGTTTATTAATTGCTAATGGCTTAAATAAGGCTTCAAACTGCGCCATGGTGTTCCCTCAAGAAATACATTTTCGCGACTGCGTGTTTCAATCAATATGGTGTGGCTACAAAGGAGACACTTCAAAAATGCCATAGTCACAGCCTTCTTCGGCCGCGCATTGGGTTTGTACAGCTTGGGTTTTTACCGAGTAGCCAAGGCTTTGGGCAATTTGATCCATAGCGCCTGCAAACCAGCCGGTGAACATATAATCGACTTTGCGGTTCACATTGCCGTACTGATAAACAAAGGCGGAATTTTCTAAGCGAACTCGGGCAGTGCCCGCTTCTAAGTCTAGGGATTCGGTAATGAAAAAACCCCAACCGCGCTGAGATAAACGCTTCATGTAATGCTCAAATACCGCTTCGCCCGATATACCGTGGGCCTCTGCTTCCTTTTCGCACCAGTAATAAGCCGATTTATAGCCCGCTTTATAAAGAATGTCGGCATACTTTTCTGCGCCAATTTCTTCTTCAATACCCATGTGGTTATTCACAAAAAAGTGACGTGGTACATAAAGCATGGGCAGGGCGTCGGTGGTCCATACGCCGGTTTCATCGTCTACTTGTATTGGCATTTCAGGGCTGTGATACGACATAATTATTCTCCCCACACTTGTTTTAAAACGTTAACCCAGTTTTCACCCATCACCTTTTTGATTTTTTGCTCCGACCAACCGTGCTTTAACATGGTGGCGGTTAAATTGGGGAACTCGCCAAGGGTACGAATACCAAGTGGGTTCACAATTTTTCCAAAGTTAGTGAGGTTACGTGCGTAGCCTTTGTCGTGAGTTAGCATATCGAAGAAGGCTTTGTCGTGGCCTTGAGTGAAATCTGTGCCTATACCTACACAGTCTTCGCCTGCAATATCAATCACGTAGTCCATGGCTTCTACATAGTCATCTACGGTGGAATCGATGCCTTTTGCCAAGAAAGGGGCAAACATGGTTACGCCAATAAAGCCGTTTCTGTCGGCGATGAATTTAAGTTCTTCGTCTGACTTATTGCGGGGGTGATCTTTTAAACCTGATGGTAAACAGTGGGAATAACACACAGGTTTAGTCGATGCTTCAATGACTTCAATTGAGGTTTGCGGGCCTACGTGGCTTAGGTCGCACATTATGCCTACGCGATTCATTTCAGCGACTATTTCACGGCCAAAACCGGATAAGCCGCCGTCGCGTTCATAGCAACCCGTACCGACTAAGTTTTGCGTGTTGTAGGCCATTTGCACTATACCTACGCCCAGCTTTTTGAATATTTCTACATAGCCAATTTGATCTTCAAAGGCATTCGCATTTTGAAAACCCAAAATAATGCCGGTTTTACCAAGGGCTTTGGCGGTGGCGATATCAGCGGTTTTGGTTACCGGCATGATCAAGTCGCTGTCGGTTTCAAAGTATTGATTAAATTCCACAATGTTGTCTATGGTGCTTTTAAAACCTTCCCACACAGACACGGTGCAGTTCGCGGCGGTTAGGCCGCCGCGATGCATGTCTTCAAACAAATCTCGGTTCCATTTGGCTATCACTAGACCGTCGAATATTATCGAGCTGTCGTGCAACTCTTTTGCGTCTTGCATGGGATATTCCTTAACTAAAAGCCGCTTTTAAAATGTGCTTCATGCTTACAATTTGGAAATTAGAATAGCACTAGCAAAATGGTCGATTAGGGCTAATACGACTCATTATTTGCTAAATGCGTCGTGCCCTGCAGATAAGTCAAAATAAGCTTTTCGCGAAAAGGGAGGGCAGGTAAGCGCAGTGGTACTTATACAAAAAGAAGAAAAGTAGAAAGTTGTCCGAGGAAATTCTCACTTACCTTTATTGTTGTCTCTATGAGTAAGTGAGTGTTTACTTAATGGGTGAGAAGGTGAGTGAGTAGGTGTGGTTGAGTATTAACCACACTCTAGTTGATGCACGGGAAATGAATGAAGTTGCACTGTGCCAAATGTCGATTCGCCGCTGGCGTTGTCGAATTGTAAGCCTCGGTTTGCACGTTCTTCTCGAGGCGGTATTTTAAACGCGTTTCGATAGCACTTGCTAAAGTGAGGGGTAGAAACAAACCCACAGCAAATTGCCACTTCAATAATAGAAATATTGGTTTGCTTAATAAGCTGCCTTGCGCGGGTTAAACGAATTTGCATGTAATACCGATGGGGTGAGCAATGCAAATACCGTTGAAACAAACGTTCTAGCTGACGGCGAGACAAGTTCACGAAACCGGCTAACTCGTTTAGGTTCAAAGGCTCTTCAATATTGGCTTCCATCAAATGCACTATATCTTGAAGCTTAGACTGGTTAGCACCTACAACATGCTGAAGCGGAATACGCTGCATTTCTGATTCGTCGCGAATATGTTCGTGGGCGAACATTTCACAAATCGCAATTTGCAGTTCTTTTCCATATTCTCTGCCAATTAGGCAAAGCATCAAATCCATAGGGGCAGTGCCACCGGAACTACACCAACGTTTATGTTCAATGGTGTAAAGTTGGTTGGTGCTTTTAATTTTTGGGAAGTCTTCTTGCCAGCTGGCTAGCATTTCCCAGTGAATAGTGCAGTTTACGTTATCTAGCAATCCCGCTTTTGCTAATGCATAACTTCCCGTGCAAATACCACCTAAAATCACGTTCTTTCTGGCTAAGTAATTTAACCAGTTCAAATCGAGTTTGGTAATACCTTCTTTCACCGCCACGCCGCCGCAAACCATTACCGCCGAATAGCTTCCATGGTTTTCGTATCGGGCGCTCACGTTCACACTCAAGCCATCACTGGCGACAACGGGTTCACCGCTGGCGCTTATGGTAGCCCAGGTGTACAAGGTTTTACCTGAAAGGTGGTTTGCCATGCGCAAAGGCTCTATGGCAGACGTTAATGCCATCATGGTGAAATTTGGCAGTAACAAAAAACCGATATGGCGAACACGGTCGCCCTTTCCTTCGTACTTTGTCTGTATAGGTATCATTGCATTAGCCTCTAGCTTGCCATGTTTTTATTATTTTTAGTGGGTCTATTTTTTGATCAAAATTTGATTCAAATAACCGTCAGATTAGCGATGAGGCTAGGTGACGATTATTGAATCACTACAGGCAAATGCAGTATAAAAATAACGACTTTATCTATTCTAATTGCGTCATTTTTATTCAAAACACAAAGTTATTGATTTTTTATTACACAGAACGAAAGTTTTTTCTACAACGAATGTGCACTCTCGTTAGTTTGTATGTACAGGTTGATAAAATTAGTATGGTGAAAGTTGGTTGGTTTAGGCCTCTTAGCTTAAACCTCTTATTTTATATCTTTCAGTTAAGGCCTTTTCGTTAAAGCCCTTAACTGCGAGTTGTCGACGCCGCAATATTCACTTGCATGGTGTAACTAAACCAGTCGATAAAGTTAATCACCCCAAACTCATAAGTGGCAGAATAAGGCCCTGGTTGATAGGCTATTGAATTAATTCCTCGTTGGTTGTTTTCTACCAAACGTCTATCTTGTTTATTGGTTTCATCCCATACGTAGGTGAGTCTATCAAGGTCGTAATCTACGCCTTCAACCGCGTCTTTATGTACCACCCACTTTGTTGTTACTTCAGTTTTACGTGGTCCAAGGGGTTTAACTTGAAAGGCAACAATATGGTCACTTTGCGCATGGTTCCACGAATTAGGCAGGTGCAAAATGCGCATGGAGCCTAATTCAGGGTTTTTTATCCGCCCCATCAATTTTTTAACGGCCAGCTTGCCGTCTACCGTCATTACATGAGTGCCTTCTTTTAGGGGCATGCGAACAATGCGGTTGCGCTTGGCGTACCCGTGGGAAACGTGCTTGTGAGGAATTCCTTCTGCGTCCCATAACGCCTGCTTCGATGCTACTAGAAACTTAAACTCATCGCTGGCTCTTGGATCTTCAGTATCATCCCATTCCAATAACGAGCCTAAAAGCTCTGGATGCGAGCCGCTACAGTGGTAGCACTCACGGTTATTTTCTATCACTAGCTTCCAATTTGCCTCTTCTACTATGGTCTTTTCAACGGCCACTTTGGCATTTTCTAAATCGTAGGGTTCAAGGTAGTGGGCAAGATCTTCAAAGTAATCGTCAATATTGGTTGGGTTGTCACTAAGCGAAATATAAATGTACCCGCCCGCATTTCGACAATGAACAGGGTGTAAACCGAATTTCGATTTATCAAAATCGTCACCCATGTCGGTGCCAGCGTACAGTAAATTACCATCTAGTTCGTACGTCCATTGATGGTACGAACATACTAGTTTGGCCGCTTTACCTTTTTCGGTTAAACATAATTTCGAACCACGATGGCGGCAAACATTATGAAATGCGCGTACTTCGCCGTTTTGATCGCGCACAATTGTGATAGAGCTATTATCAATTTGCTGAGTCAGGAAATTACCTTTCTTAGGAATTTCGCAGCTAAGCCCTACAAATAACCATTCTTTTTGAAAGATTTGCTCCATTTCAACATCGAAGTTGGCTTGTTCGGTGTAGAAGGGCTGGGGTAGCGACAACGACACAGGGTGCGCTTTTAGGCTATCCGCTATCGCTTGCTCTTTGGTACAAGGTATTGTCGAACTCGGTATAATATTTAGGTTTGCCATTCTATGTGTTTCCTTGCCCTGTATGGTGTCCAGCTTTTTTTTATGGTTAGGCTGGTGGAGAGTTGGTTTTTACAGAGCCTTTGTATGTTCGACATGTGCTCTACCTGAATTTTTTGATTTTGCAGCGCCTTAGTGATTAAAGCATTGCCAAAAACGACAAAACTAGCGTGCAATTCCGACCTGTCGCGTTTTTTCTTAATCCGTTTAATTTGCGCAAGCGAGTTTGGATTCTTACTGTTGGTGTTATTGGTTATAGGCTTGTCGTTTTTGAATAAGTGGGGCATTTCTTACTAGTAGATATTGAGCGCATATCCCGTTTAGTTTTATGGAATGTGTTCGCAATGAGCGAGAATTTTTTAACCGATGTAAATACGCAAAGTTGGGCCAATGGGCGCCACGAAGTACAGTGCGTTAACGTTATCTATGAAACCATGGATGTGCGCACATTTTGCTTTAAGGCAAGCTCGCCGGTTATGCATTTTTTCAAGCCGGGGCAGTTTGTTACCTTTGAATTGCAAATAAACGGTGAGCAAGTATTTCGTAGCTACACAATTTCGTCGTCACCCTCTGTGCCCTACAGCTTTTCCGTTACCATAAAACGCATACCTGGCGGCCAAGTATCTAACTGGATGCACGACAATTTAAAGCTGGGTGATTTACTCACTATTCACGGCCCAGTTGGTGCATTTAATTGCTTTGATATTGTCAGCGACAAAGTCTTATTACTATCTGGCGGGGTAGGTATTACGCCTATTATGTCGATGACACGCTGGTGGTACGACACCAATGCTAACGTAGATATCACCTTCGTTCACAGCGCCAGAACACCCAGAGACATCATTTATTATCGCGAACTGAAATTAATGGACTCGCGCATCGACAACTTCAATTTAAATATTGTGTGCGAACGCTATGAAAATGGAGAAAGTTGGAATGGTTATTATGGATTTGTTGACCAGCGCCAACTAGAAATTATTGCCCCTGATTTTATGCAGCGAACCATATTTTGCTGCGGGCCGCCCGCTTACATGGATGCCATTAAAAAGCTGCTCACGGTAGTAGGCTTTAACATGGAAAATTACCATGAAGAAAGCTTTGGCTTGCCGCCTACCGAAGCTCATGAAGACGCGCAGCAACAGGCCGATGATAACGCCAATATCGACATTGATACCGACGACTTATTGCAAGTTGAGTTTAGTAACAGCGGTAAATCAATCAAGATTCAACCCGATCAAACCGTGCATACTGCGGCTGCCCTGGTGGGCTTGCATATTCCCAAAGGGTGCGGGCTAGGCATGTGTGGCACGTGTATGGTGAAGAAAACAGCTGGCGAGGTAGTGATGTCACACAATGGCGGCATTACCGATGAAGATGTAGAAGATGGCTACATTCTAAGCTGCTGTAGCATACCGAAAGGCGATGTGGCCATTGAGTATTAAGCACTTCACTTAGCACTAGCATAACGTTTATTTCTTTTCGAAAATTCCGACCCGTTCGGAATTTTTTTGTTCTCGATATCCGGTTTTAGTAACCGCTTTTTTACAACTCAAGTACTTCATTTAGCCTAACTTTTTAAACCCCAAAATAATGTCGTTAATGGTGGCAATTGTGGCGTTAGCAGAACTATTAACCAGTAAAACGAGGGCTAATATGCTGCACAAGAAGTCGAACTAAACAGCAAAAAGATTCACCTTGAATCAGCTAAATACAAAGCGCCTTCGTCCAAACGTTAGTGTCATTACATTCACATTTATTTACGACAATGTTCGCTGCTGTCGGTGCTGAGGAAAGCATAATGTTTTACAAAGATGATCAGATTGCTGAGTACGACAATGAAATTTGGCAAGCCATCCTTAACGAAGAAAAACGCCAACAAGATCATGTGGAACTGATTGCGTCTGAAAACTACACCAGCGCCCGCGTGATGCAGGCCCAAGGCTCTCAGCTAACAAACAAATATGCCGAAGGCTACCCTGGTAAACGCTATTACGGCGGTTGCGAACATGTTGATGTAGTAGAGCAATTAGCTATTGATAGAGCCAAAGCGTTGTTTTCGGCTGACTACGCGAATGTGCAACCTCATTCTGGGTCACAAGCTAACGCCGCAGTATTTATGGCGTTACTCGCGCCAGGCGATACGGTATTAGGCATGAGTTTGGCGCACGGTGGGCATCTAACCCACGGTTCAAAAGTTAGTTTTTCCGGTAAAATTTATCATTCTGTGCAATACGGCTTAAATGAAGCCACCGGTGAAATCGACTACGACCAAGTAGCGGCGTTGGCGCACGAGCACAAACCTAAAATGATTATTGCAGGTTTTTCCGCTTATTCTCGCGTAGTAGATTGGCAGCGTTTTCGCGATATTGCCGATGAAGTAGGTGCATGGTTTTTTGTTGATATGGCGCATGTGGCAGGTCTAGTAGCCGCCGGGCAGTATCCTAACCCAGTACCCATTGCCGATGTCGTCACCACCACTACCCATAAAACCCTTCGAGGCCCTCGTGGCGGACTTATTTTAGCCAAGCACAATGAAGCTTTAGAAAAGAAATTTAACTCTGCGGTTTTTCCTGGCGGCCAAGGTGGCCCGCTAATGCATGTTATTGCAGCCAAAGCTATTTCGTTTAAAGAAGCCATGGAAGCAAACTTTGTTGAATACCAAAAGCAGGTTATCGACAACGCCCGGGCCATGGCTGATGTATTTAAAAAACGTACCTACAAAGTGGTGTCGGGCGGTACCGATAACCATTTATTTTTGCTCGATTTAATTGATAAAAATATGACCGGTAAAGATGCTGATGCCGCCCTTGGTAAAGCACATATTACGGTAAATAAGAACTCAGTGCCTAACGACCCCCAATCGCCTTTTGTAACCAGCGGACTGCGTATAGGTACGCCAGCTATCACAAGTAGAGGGTTTGGAATTGAAGAGGTGACTGACCTAACCCATTGGATTTGCGATGTGTTAGACGACATTCATAGCGAAAATACGATAGCCACCGTACGCGCTAACGTGTTGGCGCTATGTGAAGCTCATCCCGTCTATCGATAACATCTTAGCCATTTTTACTATGACTAGCAGCCTACAGAAGTAGGGTTGGCATTAATAAACAGATATTGCTGCGCGCAATGAATGAAAGGTAGAACCATGCAAAAATACTCTGGGTTCGGACTGCTAAAGCACTCCTTGAGTCACCACGAAAACTGGCAACGAGTATGGCGAAACCCAACGCCTAAAAAGCACTACGATGCCATTATTGTTGGCGGTGGTGGTCATGGTTTGGCCACGGCCTATTACATGGCAAAAGAGCATGGCATGACCAATATTGCTGTGGTTGAAAAAGGCTATCTTGGCGGCGGCAATACGGCGCGTAATACCACCATTATTCGTTCCAATTATTTATGGGATGAAGCGGCGCATTTGTATGAACATTCATTGAAGTTGTGGGAAGGCTTGGCTCAAGATTTAAACTACAACTTAATGTTCAGTCAGCGCGGCGTTCTGAACTTAGGTCACACATTACAAGATATGCGTGACATTGAGCGAAGAGTCAGTGCTAACCGACTTAATGGTATCGACTCTCAATTACTTAATGGCCAAGAAGTACAAGACCTTGTGCCAATTCTTGATTGTTCTAAAAACGCACGTTACCCCGTTATGGGGGCATCGTGGCAACCCCGTGGCGGCACAGCCCGTCATGATGCCGTGGCATGGGGCTATGCCCGCGCCGCAGATGCCCTAGGCGTAGACCTATTGCAGCAAACCGAAGTAACCGGAATTCGTCGTAAAGACGGAGCCGTTTGTGGTGTAGAAACCAATCGTGGCTTCATTTCTACCGATAAAGTTGCCTGCGTAGCCGCAGGCAACTCGGGTACGCTAGCCAAAATGGTTGGCATGGAGCTGCCATTGGAGTCTCATCCTTTACAAGCCATGGTGTCTGAGCCGATTAAACCCATACTCGACACGGTTGTTATGTCTAACCATGTACATGGTTACGTAAGTCAATCGGACAAAGGCGACTTAGTCATAGGCGCGGGAATCGATGGCTACTTGGGCTACGGGCAACGTGGCTCATTCAATATTCTTGAGCATACTATTTCTGCCATTATCGAAATGTTCCCAATTTTTAGCCGGGTAAGGCTTAATCGCGCGTGGGGCGGCATTGTTGATACGTGCCCTGATGCCTGCCCGATTATTTCAAAAACCCATATCAAGGGGCTGTACTTTAATTGCGGTTGGGGCACCGGTGGGTTCAAAGCGACGCCGGGATCGGGCCATGTTTTTGCACACACAGTGGCAAAAGATGAACCACACCCACTTGCTAAGGCCTTTGACGTGAACCGTTTCACATCGGGCAAACTAATTGACGAACACGGCGCTGCCGGTGTTGCGCACTAAGTCAGGGAGATTAAAACATGTTGCATATCTACTGCCCTTATTGCGAAGAATATCGCGAAGAAGAAGAGTTTCACCCCCACGGTCAAGCCCACATTGTGCGCCCCTTGGCACCAGAATCATTAACAGATGAAGAATGGTCTCAGTATTTGTTCTTCCGCAAAAACCCCCGTGGTTTGCACCATGAAATGTGGGTGCATGCAGCTGGGTGTAGGAAGTTCTTCAATATGACGCGACACACCGTGACTTACAAAATACTCGAAACTTACAAAATGGGGCAGCAGCCCAGTATTACTGCTGAGGACACACAATGAGCCAAGTAAACCGTCTTGAACTGGGTGGCCGCATTAATCGGCATAAAACCTTAAACTTTACGTTTAATAACAAAACTTATCAGGGTTTTGAGGGCGATACCCTCGCGTCTGCATTATTAGCTAATGGCGTTGATGTAGTAGGCAGAAGTTTCAAATATAGCCGCCCAAGGGGCATTATTACCGCTGATGCCCAAGAGCCCAATGCCATCTTTCAAATAGGCTCGAACGACGCTTCTACTATTCCCAACCCGCGGGCAACGCAAACCGAGCTGTATCAAAACCTTGTGTGCAACGCCACCAACGGTTGGCCTAATGTAGATTTCGATTTAATGGAAACGGTAGGTAAAGTAGGCGGCGCAGCCATGCCCCCTGGTTTTTACTACAAAACCTTTATGTTTCCGCAGTCTATGTGGATGTCGTATGAAAAAATTATTCGTAAAGGTGCAGGTTTAGGTAGTAGCCCATTACAACCCGACCCAGATACCTACGACAAAATGCATCATCATTGTGATGTGATGGTAGTGGGTGCTGGCCCTGCTGGTTTATCTGCAGCATTGGCCGCAGCGCAAGCAGGCAGCCGCGTCATTATTGCCGATGAACAAAACGAAATGGGTGGTAGCTTACTGTGCTCTACCCAATTGCTTGATGGCATGAGTGCATCTGCATGGGTGGCCAACACTTTAAGCGAGTTAGAGCAAAATGAAAACGTTACGCTACTTCCACGCAGCACCGTATTCGGTTATTTCGACCATAACTTTTTAGGTATTAACGAGCGCCGTAGCGATCATATTGGTGAAACCGATAGCAATGGCACCCGTCAGCGGGTGCATAAAGTGCGGGCTAAACACGTTATTTTGGCCACGGGCGCGCACGAACGGCCATTGGTGTTTGGTAATAATGATGTGCCGGGTTGTATGTTGGCGTCTGCGGTTTCTACTTATATTAATCGTTATGCGGTAGTACCTGGCAATACATTGGCCTTAATGACTACCAACGACAATGCCTATAAAGCCGCAATAGCTTGGCATGATGCTGGTAAAGAAGTGGCGGTAATAGCTGATACACGGCCTACTCCAGAAGCAGGTACTGAAGGCGATTTAGTTAAACAAGCCATTGAGCTCGGCATTAAGGTTTTATTCGGCCACGCCATTATTAACGTGAAGGGCAGTAAGCGGGTTAAATCGGTGGAAGTGGCACCGATTAGCAGCAATGGCGACAAGGTTGAGGGTGAAGTGGTGAGTTACACCTGCGATACCGTCGCTAGTTCTGGCGGTTGGAGCCCTGTATTGCATTTATCGTCGCACACTGGCAGCAAGCCTGTATGGCGAGATGACATTCAAGGTTTTGTGCCAGGAAAAACCGAGCAAGCACAGCTTATCTGTGGCGGCGTTAACGGCGTATATTCGTTAACGCAGGTGTTGAACGAAGGTATGCAATGCGGCGTTAAAGCATCACAAGCGGCAACCGGTAAACCGGCGCAAGAGCCTTCAGCGGATCAAAAGCCTTCAGCGGATCAAGAGCCTTCAGCCGAACTAGAACCTTCAGCTGAACCAGTTCCGAAGCTAAAACTAGTAAAGCCAAGCAGTACGCCTGTTATCAAAGAGCCCGTTGAAGCACCCGCTATGGCACTGTTTCATATTCCACATGTGAAACCTACCAGTCGTGCTCCTAAACAATTTGTCGACTACCAAAACGACGTGACCGCCGCAGGTATTGAGCTTGCGAACCGCGAGGGCTTTGAGTCTATCGAGCATGTTAAGCGTTATACCGCACTGGGGTTTGGTACCGATCAAGGCAAGCTAGGTAACATTAATGGCATGGCAATTACCGCCAAGTCATTGGGTAAAACGATTCCTGAAACCGGCACCACTATTTTTCGGCCTATGTATACGCCGGTTACCTTTGGGGCGCTGTCGGGCAGTGATGTGAAGCATCTTTTCGACCCCGCTCGCTTTACCGCTATGCACAGTTGGCATTTAGCGAATGGTGCAGAGTTTGAAGATGTAGGCCAATGGAAGCGCCCATGGTATTTCCCTAAACCAGGGGAAACCATGCAGCAAGCACTTCAACGTGAGTGCTTAGCCACGCGAAATAGCGTGGGTATTTTAGATGCTTCAACGCTTGGCAAAATAGATATTCAAGGCAAAGACGCTCGAGAGTTTTTAAACCGTGTTTATACCAACCCATGGAGCCAGTTAGCCGTTGGGAAATGTCGCTACGGGGTAATGTGTAAAGAAGACGGTATGGTGTTTGACGACGGGGTAACCTCTTGTATTAACGACAACCGCTTCTTAATGACCACCACCACAGGTGGTGCGCCTGCTGTTTTAAGCTGGCTAGAACTATGGCATCAAACTGAATGGCCTGAATTAGAAGTGTACTTCAGTACAGTGACCGATCATTGGTCTACCATGACGATTTCAGGCCCCAATAGCCGTAAGGTGTTGGAAAAACTCACTGATGCTGATGTGAGCAACGAGGCCTTTCCTTACATGGGATGGATAGCCACCGAAGTGGCGGGCGTGAAGGCGCGTATCTTCCGTATTTCGTTCACGGGTGAATTGTCATTTGAAATAAACGTGCAAGCCAACCATGGACTTCATACCTGGGAAGCGGTAATGGCCGCCGGAGAGGAGTTTGATATAACCCCCTACGGCACGGAAACCATGCATATTTTAAGGGCTGAAAAAGGGTTTATTATAGTGGGGCAAGATACCGATGGCTCGGTAACGCCGCAAGATTTAGACATGAACTGGGTGGTAGGGAAGAAAAAAGAATTCAGTTACCTAGGTAAACGCTCGTGGACCCGAGAAGATAACCAGCGCAGCGATCGCAAGCAGTTCGTTGGCCTAAAACCAAAAGACAAAAACTTTGTATTGCCCGAAGGCGCACAGCTTGTGTTCGCCCCCAACGAAAGTATTCCTATGACTATGGTGGGGCATGTTACCTCTAGTTATTACAGTGCGTGCTTAGGTCACTCTTTTGCACTGGCTGTGGTGAAAGGAGGTCTTGAACGCATGGGG
Source organism: Alteromonas sp. CI.11.F.A3 (assembly GCF_032925565.1). NCBI lineage: Bacteria > Pseudomonadati > Pseudomonadota > Gammaproteobacteria > Alteromonadales > Alteromonadaceae > Alteromonas > Alteromonas sp. CI.11.F.A3. The sequence goes on along the minus strand of NZ_CP136708.1, from coordinate 16,217 downwards.
CAGTCTGTTTTTGTCCCTCTGGCCGATGGCACCACAGTGGAAGCCGAGATATGCAGTTCCGTATTTTATGATGCCAAAGGAGACCGTCAAAATGTCTAATATCGTTAATGTACAGTCACCTTTGTACCATGCAGATTTTGAGTCTTTAGCCAGTGTAACGCACGAAGGCGGCGTGTTTCTTCGTGAAGCTAAGCTGCTGGGGCACCTTAATCTACGAGGCAATAGCGACAGTCCAGAATTTAAAAACGGCGTAGAAAAAGCACTGGGTTTAACGCTACCGCTAACCCCTTGCACGTCTCTACAAAATGATAACGCTACAATTATGTGGTTATCGCCTGATGAGTGGCTCATTATTGTTGAAGGCGGGAAAGAAGAAGCAACAGAAGCGATCCTAAGGGAAAGTATCACTGGACACTTCGCGGTGTCTGATATTAGTGGCGGGCAAACTATTCTTGAGATCAGCGGGCCTGATTGTATCAAGGTACTGCAAAAATCTACGGGCTACGATTTTCACCTTAAGCAGTTTCCTGTTGGAAAGGTTATCGGTACCGCATTCGCTAAATCGTCTACTCATATTCGCCGCACTGGTAACGACAGTTTTCAGCTTATCGTACGCCGCAGCTTTGCCGACTACTTTTGGTTGTGGTTACAGCAAAGCAGCAAAGAATATGGTTTGCGTGTAACCCTATAATTGGGTCTACCTCTTTATATTTCGTGAAAGGAACAGCAATGGCGCTGCCCACAAATACTCAACAACAAAACGCGCAAGCACAAATTATTACCGCTAGCTGTTCAAGTAAATTGGGTACGGTAGATGTGGTCACCCGTTATTTGTATCAAAACGGCTTCTACATTACCGAAATTCACTCGTTTGACGATACCGAAAACGGACAGTTCTTTATTCGCATTGAATTTCGACCCGATAATGGTGCTAACTTCGACAGACAAGCCTTCTTTGAAGGTTTTAGCCCGCAAGCCGATAAGTTTTCAATGCAATGGCAGTTGGTCGCAAAGGCATATAAACCTAAAATTGTGATAATGGTGTCGAAGCAAGATCATTGCTTAAATGATTTGTTATACCGTTGGCGGGTGGGCAGTTTAGCCGTTGATATTCAAGCTATAGTGTCGAACCACCCCGACTGCGAAAGCCTAGCAAAATGGCACAATATTCCTTACTACCACTTTCCTATTAGCAGCGAAACTAAGGCTGAACAAGAAGCCTTGGTGTGGGGAGTTATTCAGCAATACGATACGGATTTAGTGGTACTTGCCCGCTATATGCAGGTATTGTCGAACGACATGTGCGTGAAGCTAAAAGGCCGAGCGATTAATATTCACCACTCGTTGCTACCCGGCTTCAAAGGAGCGAAGCCTTATCATCAAGCTTATGAAAAAGGCATTAAGTTAGTAGGCGCTACGGCTCATTATGTTAGTGATGAACTTGATGAAGGACCTATTATTAGCCAAGGAGTGGAAACGGTCGATCACGGTTTCTTGCCGCAAGATTTAGCCGCAAAGGGGCGTGATGTAGAGTGTTTAACTCTGGCTCGCGCGGTGCAAAATCACATTGAAAATCGCATATTCCTGTATGGCCAAAAAACCGTGGTGTTCACTAAGTAACGCCACGGCAGTATAAGTTTGGGGTAAGTTTTTACTGCTTAGCCCCAATCTTTATTTCTTACGTTAGCCCAGCCGGAATGACTTACGTTAAAGCCTGCTTATTAAGCTTGCGCGCCTTTCTAAGGTTTAGCCTAAGCACCTGGTTTTGGTTCGTGCTCATCATAAGCTGCTATTGCAGCGTCTTGTTCTGGTTCAGAAGCGGTCACGTATTCCGTTACTGGCTTTGGTTCTGGCTCTGAAACTGACTCAACGGCTGAAGCTAGTTCAGAATCAACAGGCTCTTCTTCATCAATACCCACTTCAATAACCTCATGGGTCGTTTTGCTAACGTTAACGAACGGGGTGAAGTGCTCCCGATCCACTTTGTGGAATTTAATGCGGTATACCGTCGCATTTTGGAGCCTAGCGAACCTTAAAACATACAGCTTTAGCACCGATGAAATCACGACTATGCAAGCTCGTGAACAAGCGCCCAATACCCCATTTGAAGATAGATTTCATTTAAGCTTTGCGTTAGGAAAAGCATTTGAAGATACTGGCGATTACTCAGAAGCCTTTTCCTATTATGCCAAAGGGAATACGCTTAAAAAGCAGCAATTAGGCTATCAAGCTGCGCGGGTAGATGCTGAGTGTAAGGCACAGATAGAAGTATGTACGCCAGCACTGTTTTCGCAACACGCACCTCCCTCGAACCCCCCTAGCATACTGACGAACCAGGCAACACCAATATTCATAGTGGGCCTGCCCCGTGCTGGCTCTACCTTGTTAGAACAAATATTGTCTTCCCATTCCATGGTTGATGGCACCATGGAACTGCCTAACATAATGTCGCTTTCTCATCGATTAAATGGCCGTGGCGGTATTGATAAGCCTAAGCGTTACCCGCAAGTTCTCGCTGAACTTTCGGCAGAGCAGCTATCTAAATTTGGCGAAGAATTTATTAGAGATACCGAAGTTTATCGTCAAGGTGCTCCCTTTTTTATAGATAAAATGCCAAATAATTTCAGGCATATCGGGCTTATTCACCTCATTTTACCCAATGCGATAATTATTGATGCGCGACGAGACCCCATGTCATGCGGGTTTAGTATCTTTAAGCAGTTGTTTGCGGAAGGACAGGAATTTAGCTACAACCTTGAAGATATTGGAAAGTACTACAATAATTATGTTGAGCTTATGGCGCACTGGAACACAGTGCTACCAGGTAAAATTTTAAAGATGCAATATGAAGACGTAGTCACCGATTTTGAAGAACAAGTACGTAAGCTGCTTGATTTTTGCGGGCTACCCTTTGAAGAAAGTTGTTTAGATTTTTATAAAACCAAACGCTCAGTAAGAACGGCTAGTGCTGAGCAGGTTCGCCAGCCTATTTATCAAAGCGGAATGCAGCAATGGAAGCATTTTGAATCAGATTTAGAGCCATTAAGTGCTTTGGTGTCAGCATTAAAGTAGCCATTAATAGCCAAAGCTAGCTTATTTGCGGTACGTTACGACTTAGGTGTTATACTTTCGTATAATACGATAGCCGTTGCAGTAACCCGAAGGATGCATTGTGGTCAATAAAGTCTCTAAATCAGCACTCTTTATTTCTATTTTCTGCGTATTATTTATAGGTATCTTGGCAATATTAGCCAATATCTTGTGGATAGAAACTAAGCGGTTTAGTAATGACGCTATCAGTCAACAATTCGACGTCCTTCATCAAAATTTTCAGAGCGAAATAAACCACGTTATATTGGATGCGCGTTCACTCGCTATTCAAGAAAGTAAAAGTAGCCTCATTGTGGATTCACTCGTTGAAGGCGATGCTAAGCGGTACCTTACTGCACATTGGTCAGCACTTTTCGATGCGTACCCAAGTTTACAGCAAATTCGTTATATTGCGCTTGATGGTAATGAGCAATTACGTGCTGAAAAATCAGCCAAAAGCCTGATTTGGCGAGATACCAAAGACCTACAAAACAAAGCTGAACGGTATTATTTTATTGAGGCCGTTGAGTCAGCTAAAGACTATTATGTATCGCCCTTAGATTTAAACAAGGAGCGGGGAATAATAGAGCTCCCTTATCGCCCAACTATCAGAAGTGTTGCTAAATATCGCGTTGATGGCGAAATTTTAGGGTTAGTTGTACTGAATTTTGATTTGCGTGAATTGTTTTCACGCCTAAAAGAGCTGCAATTCACAAACGCACACTGGCTAATAAACCCTGATGGATTCTTCTTAACTTCTCCGAATAACTCAGCGTGGGGCTGGCTGCTCGACAGGCCTAAAAACCAAGTAAGTATGCAGTTTCCAGGTTTTGAAAAACGCTTTAATGGCAGCGAAGATGTTACCCCAGACGGCAATTTTACCAGCCGATTCAAACACGGCATTATTCCTATTGGTAAAAGAAATACTGACGACACAGACATTGAAGATGCTTACTACTGGTTAGTCATGGAAAAGCCCACTGAGGCCGTGGCGTATTTGGAGCGAACCAAGCACTTTATTTCTTTCGGCTTTGTTGCCGCAGCTTTGTTTTTAATAGGTTTGGCGTACTTATTGATACGACTGCTTAATCAATTGAGCTTGGAAAAAGAGCTTGCCATAAAGGCAAAAAATAAAGCCAACAATGCCGAGAAATCCAAAGCCGATTTTCTTGCCAGAATGTCACATGAAATTCGTACGCCGATGAATGGTGTATATGGCCTACTGCAAATCACGTTAGGTGAGCGTAACTACAAAAAAATCAATGATAATATAGAGCAAGCCATCACAAGCTTTTCTTTGTTAAGCCGAATTATTGATGACGTACTCGATTTTTCTAAAATTGAAGCTGGCAAACTCGATATGGTTGAAGCCCCATTCCGCTTAGATAGCTTGCTTAATCAGGTTGGTAAAATGATGGGCCGAGCCGCTTATGGTAAACACATTGAGCTGTGGATTGATGTTGATCCTAAATGTCCTAAACATGTTGTTGGCGATGCGGTTAGGCTTAATCAAATTATCAGTAATTTAATTAGCAATGCTATTAAGTTCACCTCTCGTGGGGAAGTAAACTTAAGCGTTGAACTGCTAAGCGAAAATGAAGATACCGTTCAGTTAGGTTTTGAGATTCAAGATACGGGTATTGGCATGACTGAAAAGCAAGCCAACCAAGTATTTGGGGCGTTTACTCAGGCTAGCCGCGATACCAACACTAAGTTTGGTGGAACAGGACTAGGGCTAAGTATAGCCAAGCAGTTAGTGGAAATGATGGACGGCAAGATTGGTGTAGTTAGCCAGCAAGGTAAAGGCAGTAAATTCCACTTTAATGTTATACTTAAAAAAGCCTCGGCAGCACAAGCAGAAAGCTTAAGTGAGCAAGATGTCGTGTCCTACCAGGCGATAGTGCTTACGCAAAATGTGAATGTAGAAACTGGCATTCAGCGTCAATGTTCTGTACTTGGGTGGCCGTCCTTTGTCGCGAAAAGTGTTGAAGAGTTAACGTCTCACAAAGCCTCGAATAGCTTACCTAGGGTCATTATCATTGATGAAGCCATCTTAAGTGTTATTAGTAAAGAAGCATTGGCTAGCTGGCAGCAAGAACAAAAAGAAATAACCCACTTAGTTGTGGTTTCACACAACACAAAAAGCTTTGATAAAAACAGCTTGGTGTTATTCGATGACCTCTTATACAAGCCATTCACGCCTTCTACTTTGTATGACACGGTTATTTCGTGTAATCAATCTACCGAAGAATTAGCGCAAAATCCTGTGGTTGAAGATGATGAAAAGCTACTGGCTAAAAGGTTAGTGCTGGTGGTAGAAGATAACCCCATTAATCAGCAAGTTGCGGGAGCAATGCTAAAAAGCGCAGGGGCTATTGTTAAATTTGCCGAGAACGGGCAAGAGTGTTTAGATCTTCTTCTGAGTGGGTTTAAACCCCACTTAATATTGATGGACATGCAAATGCCTATTATGGGGGGCGTAGAAGCCGCAGAGCACATTCGCGCAAATGCTACTTGGGACAATATTCCTATTTTGGCTATGACAGCTAACGCCATGGAAGCTGACAGAAAGCGTTGTATCGATGCCGGTATGCAAGGGCATATTGTTAAGCCCGTGGTGAAACAAGATCTTATCACGCAGGTGAAGTTGAGGCTTACCGACAACTAGTATTTTCCCTATCCAGCAATGGCCGAGGGCGCTAGCTTCTTCGGCCAACTCAATTGCCTCATTTATATTTTGAATACGTCACAATGACGATCATTTTTACTTAAAGATCGCGTATTGTGATAATTATGTAAATGCTAATAATTATCATTTGTGATTCTTATCTACTTACGTATAATCCCCTGCGACTAAAAACTAAACCAAAATCACTGTAGAGAACACAATGAAACTGACCACGCTCTTTGCGCTTACCCCTATAGCGCTTGCTTTTTCGATTAACGCTCAAGAAACGCAACCAGACACTGCAACGGTAGATGAGTCTCAGGTCGAGAAAATTCACATTGTTGGTGTACGTCAAAATCGTGTTAGTCGCGGGGCGACCGGATTAACAATGGAGCTAAGCGAAACGCCTCAGTCCATTAGCCTTATTTCTGAAGAGCTAATGCAGTCGTTTGGTGCTTACAATGTTAACGATGCACTAAAACTTGCACCGGGTATCAACGTAGAAGAGTGGGAAACGAACCGAACGAACTACACCGCCCGTGGTTTTGAAATTAAAAATACCCAAATTGATGGCGTGGGTCTACCTAACGACTGGGGCATTGTAACAGGCGCGCTTGAAGCCTACGGCTATGAAAAAATTGAAGTTATTCGTGGTGCTAATGGTTTGCTTACGGGTGTAGGTAATTCATCAGGTACTTTGAACTATGTACGCAAGCGTCCCACCAACGAAGAAGGCGGTGAAGTGACAGTAAGCGCAGGGTCGTTCGACTTTAAACGCATGCAGGCTGACTACTCTACTCTATTAACCGAAGATGGCCGCTGGGCTGCACGTTTTGTAGGTGCTATAGAAGATAAAGCGTCTTACTTGGATGGCCTAGAGAACGATCGCACCTTTTTATATGGCGTAGTGGATGGGCAACTTACCGATAACGCCACCATTACCTTGGGCTACTCTTACCAAGATGCTAACACCGATGGAAACAATTGGGGCGGGCTAGTATTCAATTACACAGACGGCACGCAAGCTGAGTGGGACGTAAGTGATACCACAGCGCAAGAGTGGGCAATGTGGGACACTGAAAACACCAACGCATTCGTAGAATTTGACTATATTTTCGATAACGACTGGGAAGTGAAAGTCAGCTATAACTACCGCGGCTACGAAGAACAAGATAAATTATTTTATGCTTACGGTGCTATCGATAGAGACACTGGCTTAGGTTTAGTAGGCTGGCCGGGTCGTTATGATTCAGACATAGATTCAAACCTTATAGAAGCGCGTACTTTTGGTACTTTCGAGCTTTTCGGTCGCCAGCATGAAGTGAACGTGGGTGTAAGCCATGCCTCAAGCAGCGATACCATGTATCAGTACGGTTTCGACTATGCCAATACGCCTGCCTATGGCGCAACCCCAGCGTTCCCGTATGCATTTGATGCCATTGCAGAGCCTGACTGGTTTGACGCGGTACTTTATTCTGACATTGAACAAGATCTTACCCGCTACTTTGGCTCTACAAAAATAAGCCTAACCGATGAATTGTTTGTTATTGCGGGCTTCAATGCGATTGATTTTGAGCGCAGTGGTAACAATGCGGGTACTGCAATCGATAACGAAGAAAGTGAGGCTAGCCCTTACGTCGGCGCGACCTATGCGGTAACCGAAAACATCAATACTTATGTAAGCTATTCAGATGTGTATCAGCCGCAAGAGCAATATGATTTATCTGGCCAATACTTAGCACCCACTAAAGGTAAAAACTTTGAAGCTGGTGTTAAAGCCCAGTGGTTAGATGATACCTTAATGACCACATTTGCTTATTTTACTGCTGAACAAGACAACTTAGCCTCTTTTGCAGGCATTAACCCTGAAAATCAGCAGTACTACTACGAAGGCGTGTCGGTAGAGTCTGAAGGGTTTGAGGTGGAAGTCGTCGGTCAGATTACTGATGCTTTACGTGTTCAGGCATCGTATACCGCTATTGATGTGGAAGATGAAGCAGGCAACGACGCAAACCTGTGGGCGCCTCGTGATGTAGTGACCTTCCAATTAGGCTACGAACTGCCAACAGTACCAGCGCTAACGGTGGGATTAGGCGGAAGATGGCAATCTGAAATTAGTAACACCGATTACAACGTAGAGCAGGGCAGCTACTTCTTAGCGAATGCCTATGCAACGTACGCAGTAACTAACGACCTTACGTTGCGTGCGAACATCAATAATATCTTTGACGAAAAATACATTACCAGCCTACACACCATAGGCTTTTATGGTGCACCAGTGAATGGTTCAGTAAGCCTGACTTACGCATTCTAAACGGTATAAAATAAAACGCTAAAAAGCGCCTTAGGGCGCTTTTTTTATTTATGTTGCCCCATCCTAAATAGCGTTGGTGTGAGTATTAGCGTGATAACCCTGTGACTAGATCAGAATATATCAGCGTGTTTCTGCACGGTATTGTTCAACCAATCTAAAAATACATTTACCCTGGCTAAGTGCCTTACATCGCGATGGGTTGCTAGCCAAAAGGTGCGGGTAATGTTTATTTTATCTTGCAGTACCGGTTGTAGTTCATGGGCATTCTTGGCAATAAAATGAGGCAAAATACCCACGCCCGCTTTATTTCGAAGCATTTGAAATTGCGCATTAATACTGGTGCTTTTAAGGGCGTGAAGCGGCGAAAGCAGCGACTCTTCAATGAAATTAAGCTGTGGCGCATAAATTAAATCGGGCACGTAACTGACCAAATTGAAGGGGCTTAATTGCTCGACAGATGTGGGCGCGCCGTGCGCTGCTACTAGGTCTTCGTGCATGTACAAATTTAGGCGGTAGTCGGTAAGCCTTTTGGTATACAACAGGCCTTTCGTGGGCTTTTCTAGCAAAATGGCAATATCGGCTTCCCGTTTATTGATATTCAAAAAGCCGCTATTTGCCACTAACTCCACACAAATAGCGGGGTAGCGCTGTTTAAATTCAGCCAATGCAGGGGCTAATACCCAAGAGCCAAACCCTTCAGAAGCACTCACTCTTACTGTGCCGGAAAGCTCCTGACGCTCGTCGGTTAAATCATTTTTCGCTTCTAAAATGTGTCTTTCAGCATGTTCAATGTAGTGAACTAAGCGTTTACCGTGATCGGTAAGCAAATAGCCTTTATTACTTAGCTCGAACAAATTGCAATTAAGGGCGGTCTCCAGCCTTTTTACACGACGTATCAACGTGGTTGCGTCAAGGTGTAAGTTTCTGGCAGCAATGCTAATTTTTCCATTTCTGGCTAAACCAAGAAACAGCCTTAAATCATCCCAATTCACACGATTACCTTTTTGAGTTGCTGCAAAAATGCAGCACCGTGCTGTAACTATATTGACTTGCGGTTTTTAACGCAAGGTTTCAAAATTGTAAATATTCTGTTTTTATTTTTTAGTTGTCGAGGTAGGCCATGAGAACCGTAACGCACTTTATTGAAGGTAAAGATTATACTGCTGACGGCGAGCGTCACGCCGATGTGTTCGCCCCTAACACGGGTAAGGTTCAAGCCCACGTTACGCTGGCTACCGTGGAAACGGTAAACCACGCTGTTAACGTTGCCCAAAAAGCCCAGCGCGAATGGGCCGCCACAAATCCCCAGCGCCGTGCACGCGTTATGTTTGAATTTAAACGCCTTGTCGAGCAAGACAAAGACAGGCTTGCCCAGTTGCTATCAAGCGAGCACGGTAAAGTGCTATCTGATGCGCAAGGCGATATTCAACGAGGGCTAGAAGTTATTGAGTTTGCTTGCGGTATACCTCATGCGCAAAAAGGGGAGTACACCGATAGCGCAGGACCGGGTATTGATGTGTATTCCATGCGCCAGCCCTTAGGTGTAGTGGCGGGGATCACGCCATTTAACTTTCCAGCAATGATTCCCATGTGGATGTTCGGCGTAGCCATTGCCTGCGGGAATGCCTTTATTTTAAAACCTTCAGAGCGAGATCCATCGGTACCTGTTGAATTAGCCAAGCTCATGCTACAAGCAGGGTTACCTAAAGGCGTACTGAACGTGGTACATGGTGACAAAGTAGCGGTTGATGCACTGCTTGACCATCAAGAGGTAAAAGCAGTCAGTTTTGTGGGCTCATCTGACATTGCCAATTATGTTTATGAACGCGGAGCCCGTGCTGGCAAACGTATTCAAGCCATGGGCGGCGCTAAAAACCACGGTATTGTGATGCCAGATGCTGATTTAGATCAGGTGGTCGCAGACTTAGTGGGTGCAGCATACGGTTCTGCCGGTGAGCGATGCATGGCATTACCTGTGGTAGTGCCTGTAGGCGAGGGCACAGCAGAAAAGCTTATCGACAAACTTATTCCAGCCATTAAAGCTATTAAAGTAAGCCATTCAGAAGATAAGTCGGCGCACTACGGGCCTGTGGTAACGGCTACCCATAAGTCACGTATTGAAGAGTATATTGAACTTGCCATATCGGAAGGTGCGAATCTTATTTACGACGGTCGCACGTCTCAAATACCAGAGCACACCAATGGCTATTTCATTGGGCCCACATTGTTCGACAATGTAACGGCAGAGATGCGCTCATACCAAGAAGAGATCTTCGGACCTGTACTTCAAATTGTTCGCGCCACAGACTTCAATCATGCGGTATCGCTAGCAAGCGATCATCAATATGGTAATGGGGTGGCTATTTACACCCGAAATGGCCATGCCGCCAGAGAGTTTGCGCAACGGGTGAACGTGGGCATGGTAGGTATTAATGTACCTATTCCTGTACCAGTGGCCTATCACACCTTCGGCGGTTGGAAGCGTTCGTCATTTGGCGATACTAATCAGCATGGTATGGAAGGGGTGAAATTTTGGACCAAAGTGAAAACGGTCACTCAGCGCTGGCCTGATGGTTCTGATACTAACGACAATGCGTTTGTTATTCCTACGATGGAATAAGGCGAGTCCAACGACATAAATCTGGAGTGAATAATGACTAAAAATATTGCGTTTATTGGCCTAGGTAATATGGGCTCGGGCATGGCTAAAAACCTAGTGAAAAATGGGTTTAGCGTATTGGCGTTTGATTTGAGTAATGAAGCCATGGCAGTCGCTAAAACCAACGGCTGCCAATTAGCCGAATCTGCCAAGCAAGCCGTTGAAAACTGCGATGCGGTGGTAACCATGTTGCCTGCAGGCAAGCACGTTAAGGGTATATACGAAGAAACCGTGTTACCCAATGCAAAATCAGGCACCTTGCTATTAGATTGTTCAACCATAGATGTGGCCACTGCCAAGGACGTCGGCGGCATGGCAAAAGCGAAAGGCCTGCTCATGGTAGACGCGCCAGTATCTGGTGGCACTAAAGCTGCTGGCGATGGCACTCTTACTTTTATGGTGGGTGGCGAAAGCGCGGCCTTCGAACAAGCTGAAAAAGTGCTGTCGGCTATGGGCAAGAAAATTATTCATGCGGGGGAGTGTGGGGCAGGGCAATCTGCAAAAATTTGCAACAATATGCTGCTAGGTGCCAGCATGATTGCTACCTGTGAAGCGTTTCAGTTAGCAGAAAAGCTAGATTTAGATCCGCAGGTGTTTTTCGATATTGCTTCGAATGCGTCGGGTCAAACATGGTCGATGACCAGCTACTGCCCAGTAAAAGGAGTAGGGCCTGCCAGCCCTGCAGATAATGATTTTGCCGGTGGTTTTGCCGCCGCGCTTATGTTGAAAGACTTAACCTTAGCCATGCAGGGCGCTGAATCGGTTGGGGCAAATGTCCCTATGGGTGAAAGAGCCGCTGAGTTATACCGGGAGTATTGTGAAAAAGCACAAGAAAACGGCGGGCTGGATTTTTCTTCTATCATTAAAACACTGTAACCGTTTAGCTTCGTAAGTTAACGTTGCAAGTTAGTGCTTCAGCCAGCTTTGGAAAAGACTTCGTACTAGTACTTTAACCCAGCACTCAAAATTTGCGCCGCTCTTTGCAAAAGGGCGGCTCTTTTTAGTTTTGTGGCAATCTTCATTCATTCTTCCCTGAAAAACCTTCTTGTTTATTGATTTAGAACAATAGGCTTTTGCGTACCATTTTATAAACTAATGATGGTAGCACTAACTGTCGCTGCGCCAGTTTCAGTAACTTTGTCACCACTCCCTCCCGTAAATAGTATTTATTTTTAAGGAAGCATTGCCGTGAAGACAGTGAAGAAAACCCCCTTCGTTTTAGTTTTTTTGTTGATTGTATTATTAGCGCTTGGCTACAACGCTTTTTTCGGTGGTACAGAACAAGAAGATGTAGTGTCTAGTAATGGCCGAATTGAAGCGATTGAAATTGGTATTGCGGCCAAAGTGGCGGGAAGAGTGGAAGCTATTTATGTGGATGAAGGCGAGCAAGTAGAAGAGGGAACGCTAGTTGCCAAGCTAGATACCACGACTATCCAAGGTCAATTGCGTCAAGCCAATGCCCAGCGAGTACAGGCGCAAAGTGCAGTTGCCGCCGCACATATGGCGATTGCACAGCGTGAAAGCGAAAAAGTCGCGCTAGAGGCAGCGTTATTGCAAACCGAAGCCGAACTAAAAGCGGCTGAAGCTCACGCTAAACGCACTGATGAACTCTCAAAAACCGGTGCCGTGTCGAAGCAATTGGCGGAAGATAACCAAACTACGGTTGAAAGTGCGAAAGCAGCCGTAAATGCCGCGTCGGCCAGATTGGCCGCTGCAGACGCAACCATTGAAGCCTCTAAGTCTCAGCATTTGTCTGCCCAAGCGGCGGTAACAGCAAGCGATGCTACCATCGCGCAAATCGAATCTGAAATAGACGATATGTTGCTAAAAGCGCCGCGCAACGGGCGTATTCAATACCGTGTTGTGCAACCTGGTGAAGTAGTGGCCGCGGGTGGTCGTGTACTTAGCCTTGTGGATTTAACCAATGTTTATATGACATTTTATTTGCCTGCTACTCAAGTAGGCCGGCTATCTATTGGCTCTGAAGCACGCATTGTTTTAGATGCCGCATCTGATATTTCTATTCCCGCCAGTATTTCTTATGTGGCAGATGTCGCGCAATTCACGCCCCGTTCGGTGGAAACTGAAAGTGAGCGAGAAAAGTTAATGTTCCGAGTAAAAGCACAAATTCCTAAAGACTTACTACAAGAACATATCGAGAAGGTAAAAACAGGCCTGCCAGGCGTTGTGTGGGTAAAGCTTGATGATAGCGCAGCGTGGCCAAGTGATGTGCCTGAAATGGTAGCGCTATGACCGACGTCATTACCTGTGAAGGTCTGACGGTTCATTACAAATCAACTACCGCAATCGCAGATATATCACTTCGAATTCCGCGTGGTGCAACGGTCGGTTTTATTGGGCCTGATGGCGTAGGAAAATCTACGCTTTTATCGCTTATTGCTGGTGAACGGGCGTTGCAGCAAGGTACGCTTAATGTGCTGAATGGCGATATGCGTGAGCGGGCTCACCGAGAAGCCATTTGTGCAGATATTGCCTATATGCCACAGGGCTTAGGTAAGAACCTATATCCCACCTTATCGGTTGAAGAAAACCTACAGTTTTTCGCCAAGTTATTTGGGCACGGTCGCGCCGAGCGCCGCAAGCGTATCGACAATTTAACCAAACGTACTGGGTTGTTTCCTTTTCTATCTCGCCCTGCGGGCAAGTTATCTGGCGGCATGAAGCAAAAATTAGGCTTATGCTGTGCCCTTATACACGACCCCAAATTACTGATTTTAGATGAGCCTACAACAGGCGTAGATCCGTTAGCGCGCAGTCAATTTTGGCGCTTAATTGCTGATATTCGAGAAGGGCAGGTTGATCTGACGGTACTGGTTGCTACTGCGTATATGGATGAAGCACAGCAATTTGAACATCTTATTGCCATGAACGATGGCAAGGTGTTAGCCACAGGTGCGCCGCAAGCGCTGCTGGCGAAAACCCAAACCGATAATCTAGAGTCGGCATTTATTGCCCTATTGCCGGAATCAATAAAACGTAATCACTTGCCCGTGGTTATAACCCCTATTGATGAAAGTGCTCACGCGCCTATTGCCATAGAGGCGAAAAGTCTCACCATGATGTTTGGTGATTTTACAGCGGTAGATAACGTCAGCTTTTCTATTAAAAAAGGCGAGATATTTGGCTTTCTAGGGTCGAATGGCTGTGGTAAATCGACCACCATGAAAATGCTAACTGGGTTACTACCACAAACCTCTGGCGAAGCATGGATGTTAGGCAGTGTGTTAGATCCTAACGACATTGCCACGCGATACCGTGTGGGCTATATGTCACAAAGCTTTTCCTTGTATACCGAACTTACCGTTGAACAAAATCTGGTATTACACGCGCGGCTATTTACGAAGTCCAATAGCCAGGACAACAAGCAGCGTGATACTCGCGTGCAAGAGATGCTACAGCGCTTTTCACTTAGCCAATACAAAGATGCTCTACCCGCATCGTTACCTCTAGGGTTGCGTCAACGGTTGTCGCTGGCGGTAGCTATGGTACACAAGCCTGAGGTGCTGATTCTTGATGAACCCACATCCGGGGTTGATCCCATTGCCAGGGATAATTTCTGGCGACTACTTATCAGCTTAGCTAGAGAAGATGGCGTCACTATCTTTATTTCCACACACTTTATGAACGAAGCGGCAAGGTGCGATCGCATTTCGCTTATGCACGCTGGCAAAGTGCTAGTAACCGATTCACCTGAGGCCATTGTGGCACACAAGCAAGCTGCGACCTTAGAAGAAGCGTTTATCGACTACTTAGAAGCCGCGCAGCCAAGTAAAGATGATGTGCAAGGCGAAGAGGCTAGCTTGAAGAAAGGTGTTTCCTCAGCGAGACAAGAAGCTAGCCCAGAAAAAGAAAATACCCGCCCAGTGTCTACGGCTACAAAACAAAAGAGCCGCTATAAACAGTCGCTACAACGTTTAATGAGTTATGCCACCCGTGAAACGCTGGAGTTAATGCGTGACCCAATCAGGCTGACCATGGCTTTTTTAGGCTCTATCGTATTAATGATGGTCATTGGCTACGGCATAACCATGGATGTTGAAGACTTACAGTACGCGGTGTTCGACCGCGAAAAATCTGCCATTAGTGAGCAATACACCAATAGCCTTGCGGGTTCACGGTATTTTGTTACCCAGCCTGATATCACTAGTTATGAAGATATGGATAGGCGAATGAAAAGTGGTGAACTATCACTTGCCATTGAGATACCACCTGATTTTGGTCAAAAACTCCATAAAGGTGAAGACGTAGAAATTGGCGCATGGATAGATGGCTCTATGCCCTCAAGAGCTGAAACTATCGAAGGCTATGTTGAAGGTATTCACTTAACCTGGTTGTTAGAACAAGCTTCTCAAATGAGCACGACCACTTCTACCTCGCTGATTGATGTGCAATCTCGCTATTTGTATAACCCTGATATTAAAAGCCTAGTGGCCATTGTACCTGCGGTTATTCCTATGCTGTTACTGATGATACCGGCGTTGCTTACTTCATTAGCCGTGGTGCGAGAAAAAGAACTCGGCTCAATTATTAATTTGTATGTAACGCCAGTATCGAAACTCGAATTTTTGCTAGGCAAACAAGTGCCCTATATTCTTACATCATTTGTAAGCTTCATTTTATTGGTGCTTATGGCGGTGTACTTTTTTAATGTACCCCTAAAAGGCGATGTATTCGCGTTTGCCCTAATCGCGTTACTGTTCGTCACCTTTTCTACCAGTTTTGGCTTGTTGGCGTCTGTTTTTACCAATAGCCAAATTGCCGCTATTCTACTTACTACCATTGGGACCATGGTGCCTGCGGTACAATTCGCCGGGATGATTACACCGGTTTCAGCGCTCGAGGGTATTGGTAAAGTTATTGGAGAGATGCACCCCATAAGCTACTTCTTGTTAGCCAGTCGAGGCATTTTCAGCAAAGGGTTGGGCTTTGCTTCCTTAGATTTTGCGGTGTATGCCATCGCTATTGGCATTCCAGTTACTCTCTGGTTGTCAGTGGTGCTACTTAAGAAGCAGGAGCGCTAAGTCATGAAACTTAACAATGTATTACACCTTAGCGTAAAAGAACTGTGGAGCTTGTGGCGCGACCCTGTGATGTTGGTGCTTATTTTCTATGTATTTACCGTAAATATTTACACCGCCGCTACAGCAGTACCTGAGTCTTTGCACAATGCGCCTATCGCGTTTGTGGATCACGACCGTTCGCAGCTTTCTCATAGGGTAATAGACGGCTTCGTGCCACCTTATTTCTTAACACCTGATATTATTACAGATCAAGAGATTAACCCCAGCTTAGATACAGGCAAGTACACCTTTGTAGTGACAATACCGCCTGAATTCGAAAAAGATGTGATGAAGGGGGCAGTACCTGATGTACAAGTTAACGTCGATGCTACCCGCATTAGCCAAGCCTTTACGGGTAACGGCTATATTACGGAAATTATCGGCGAAGAGGTGGCCGCTTATGTG